>NZ_MBTG01000038.1:0-14871 GCF_002027705.1 Paenibacillus ferrarius
TGGGAGAGCATCTGCCTTACAAGCAGAGGGTCGGCGGTTCGATCCCGTCAGCCTCCACCATTATCCCTTAATTGGGATTCATGAAACTTATATGCTTAATGACGCGGGGTGGAGCAGCCCGGTAGCTCGTCGGGCTCATAACCCGAAGGCCGCAGGTTCAAATCCTGCCCCCGCAACCAATCTTCTTACAGAAGATTATGTACATAGTGTGGAGCTGTGGTGTAGTGGCCTAACATGCCTGCCTGTCACGCAGGAGACCGCGGGTTCGAATCCCGTCAGCTCCGCCATTTTTTTAATCTTGGCCATGAGTCATTAGCTCAGTTGGTAGAGCACCTGACTTTTAATCAGGGTGTCGTAGGTTCGAATCCTACATGACTCACCATTCTTTGATCCTGGATCAAAGTCTATTTTATTTGCGGTCATGGCGGAATTGGCAGACGCGCACGGTTCAGGTCCGTGTGGGCTAACCCCCCGTGGAGGTTCGAGTCCTCTTGACCGCATCGCCAAAAGAGTTTTCTTTATTCCTTTTACGAGGACTAGGGAAGGCTCTTTTTTTTGCATTCATTGAATTCACTGTTGACATTGATTATTATTATCACTAATATCGAATATAGCGGTTGATGCAACTGGCGGGGAGTGATCGAGATGAAGACGATTAAATACTGCTGTAGAAACGAGAAGTTCGGGTCCAAACAAATTTTTAAATCCTTGAAAAATGAATATCCTGATCTCAAGCAGAAAAAGAAAGATTGCTTAGGCAACTGCAAACATTGCAAGAAAGAATGTATCGCGATGATCGGTAAAAAAGAATTGCTGTGCGCGGCTTCACCTGATTTACTTTATGCTCAGATTAAACAAATTATCGCTGAATCCAGAGCTGAAAGCGTGATGGCATGAATATAGATCTTTTAAAATTATTACTTCCGTTTGTATTTGTATGCGGAGTTCTGGTAATCTTGTATGTATGGGGAATTAACAAGAGATAACCATACAGAAGGGATGTGTGCATCAATGTTAAACGATACACTAACTGGTGCTCTCAATGAGCAAATGAACTATGAGTTTTACTCCGCGCACGTCTATTTAGCGATTGCAGGCTATTGCGCGGCGGAGAGCTTGGATGGCTTCTCCAATTTTTTCAAGGTACAAGCGGAAGAAGAGAAGTTCCATGCCATGAAGATTTTCAAATATATCAATGATCGCGGTAAAAAGGTATCTTTCGCCGGGATGGAAACACCTGTCAATGAATACAAGTCGATTCTTGACGCTTTCGAGCATGCTTACCTGCATGAACAAGAAGTAACAAGACGAATTTACCATCTGTCTGACCTGGCACTGAATGATAGAGAGCATGCGACGATGCAATTCCTCAAATGGTTCATTGATGAGCAGGTTGAAGAAGAAGCGATGTTTGATAGCATTATCAATAAGCTTAAGCGTATCGACAAAGACAGCAACGCGTTCTATATGTTGGATGCTGAATTTGCACAACGCTCGTTCACGCCACCGGCAGCGGAATAATTACATATGATTTTATGAAAAGAGACTTACCTGTTTCGCGATATTTGGCGAAGGGTAAGTTTTTTTTGATGTCTACTGACTTACAGCTGTCAGGAATCCTTTTATATACTAGAGCCAAAAAGGAGGTACAGCATGGATAAGTTAGATTTAGCCAAAACGTATAAAAGTTATTACTCAGCACCAACAGAACCACAGATCGTGGAATTCGAACCTATACGGTACGTAACAATTCAAGGTCAGGGGGACCCCGATGACCATGCCTTCTCTCAGGCTGCGGAGGCACTTTATACGCTTTCTTACACGATCAAGGGGATTTATAAGAAAGAAGAGCAAGACTTCACTGTGGCCAAGCTGGAGGGCTTGTGGTGGGTGGACGGAGACGTTAGCAAAGCCCTGCTCGTTCCAAGGGAAGAATGGCGCTGGAAGCTGTTGATTCGCATGCCTGATTTCGTCAGGGCGGAGAGTTTCGAAGAGGCTCGCACCCAAGCGATGGCGAAGAAAAAAGAACGGGGCGTTATTTCGAGCATCGCGTATGAATCCCTGCAGGAGGGCGTATGTGTACAAATGCTCCATGTAGGGCCTTATGCGACAGAACCGGAGACCTTGGAACAAATCGATCAGTATTTAGCTGAACATAAATATCGCATTGCTGGGCTTCATCATGAGATTTATTTATCAGATCCGAGAAAAGTAGAGCCTTCGAGAATGAAGACAATTTTGCGGTATCCTATTCAAGAGATAGAAGTGGTGGAGGGGTGATTTTTGCGGTAAGATAGAAGAAGATGTCGAATTGAGCACAGGGGAGGGGCAGCAGATGCAGGCACAAAGAAGCTATATTGCTGGAATTGTAAAAGGTATAGGCCTACTGGTCATATTGATCGGGTTTATGTATCCTGTATCTGCCGCCCAGGCTTCTTGGTTGGATCGGATCAAAGATATTTATGAGCTTCCAGAGAATGTGCAGCAAATTCAAAAGGACTATGAGGCGACTAAACAGCAGTTAGAGGATCAAAAGGACAAGCTATCGGAAACGATACAGCGTTCAAAAGACACAGAAGAGAAGCTTTTAGGGCAGAATGATGCGCTTAAGAAGGAAAATGAGCAGCTGCAAGAGCGTTTGAAAGCAATGGAGCAGGTTGCACTAGATAAAGATAAGCGGAATAAGAAAATCCTTTATATGGCTGTCACGGCTGTTTTATTAGTGGTGCTTTATTTTGTGCTTGGCCGCGTGTTTCGATTTATCGTCTGGCGGAGGCAGAAGCGTCATATGAGATAATAAGTTTTAGCTAATGGGGAGGTCGGCAGAGATGGAAGTATCCTTCGAGAAATCAAGCTCACAGGCAAGGATGGCCACTTTGCGCCTAGATAAGGATGAGTCCGTTCACGTGCTGCATCCCAATCAGATCGTAGCGTTCCAGGGGAAGTCAGCTCAGCGAGAAGATTCTTTGATGAAGCTGCCCAGCATGTACAGGAAAAAACGTTTTATCCAGTCGCGTGTGCGCGGCCCGGCCAATGTAATGTTAGGACTGCCCGAAGGGTACAGCATGGCGGTTGTGCCTATTGGACCTGATGATGACCTCTTGTATGAATTTCGGCATGTCCTGTTCTATACAGAGGGGGTTAGTTTTACTTCCCATTTGCAAAATGTTAAAAATACATTGATCACGCAGGATCTCGTGAAGATGCTGTTTAAAGGTCCCGGCACATTAGGGCTTCTAACTACTGGACCGATCTATCAAATGGCGTTGGATGCGAAGGAGCCCCTGTACGTCGATATTAGCTGCCTTGTCGCTTACCCGCGGAATGCTCAGCTGCGTTTATGTGTGTATGGGAATACGCTGGCGAGCCAGCATATGAATTATCATTGGGAGATAACGGGGAAGGGGCATGTATTGATGCAGCCCTGCAAGCCGGATCGCAAGCTGGATGAGCATATGCAGAGCGATAGTTTGCTTCGCCGTATTGCGAAAGAAGTCATCCCTTTTGGCGGTGTTTTCATCAAATAAAAAAAAGATAATAAAAAACATTTGCAATTGTCTTGGAATCCTGATATATTATTCCTTGTCGCCTCTGAGAAACATCAACGAAAGCGGCAAGTAATTGACCCATGCGGAAGTGGCTCAGCGGTAGAGCATCGCCTTGCCAAGGCGAGGGTCGCGGGTTCGATCCCCGTCTTCCGCTCCAATTTTATATGCGCCCTTAGCTCAGCTGGATAGAGTATTTGACTACGAATCAAAAGGTCGGGAGTTCGAATCTCTCAGGGCGCGCCATTTTCACCATGTAAGACGACTTCGGGACGTAGCTCAGCTTGGTAGAGCACCTGCTTTGGGAGCAGGGGGTCGCATGTTCAAATCGTGTCGTCCCGACCATCAATTTTATAACGCGCGGGCGTAGTTTAATGGTAGAACTTCAGCCTTCCAAGCTGATCGCGCGGGTTCGATTCCCGCCGCCCGCTTTAGAGTTTTTAGAAAAGACCACCTTCGGGTGGTCTTTTTTTTGTCTTTTTTGGGAAGGGGAGGGAAGAGAAGGAGGACAAGGGGAAGTAGAAAAGGGAAGAAGAGCGAGTATGAGGAGGGAATCTAGAGTAGGAAGTGGGGGGCTGGATTGATGGATTGATGGATAGGTGGGGAATGTGAGAAGAAAGGGAGAGAAGTGGGATGGAGGGAGGAGAAGGAGGATATGGAGAAGTAGAAAAGGGAAGAAGAGCTAGTATGGGGAGGGAATCTAGAGTAGGAAGTGGATAGATGGGGAATGTGGAAGGAAGCGAGTGAAGTGGGATGGAGGGAGGAGAAGGAGGACAAGGGGAAGTAGAACAGGGAAAAAGAGCGAGTATGGGGAGGGAATCTAGAGTAGGAAGTGGGGGGCTGGATTGATGGATAGATGGGGAATGTGAGAAGGAAGGGAGAGAAAGTAAAGAGAGAAGTAGAGAAGTAGAGAAGTAGAGAAGTGTAGAAGGGAAGAAAAGAAGAAAAGAAGAAAAGAAGTAGAGAAGAGTAGAAGAGTAGAAGAGTAGTTGCAGCCGTTGGGGCAGGCGATTTTTCGTGCTTGCATAGGAGAACTATCTAAGTTGGTCGCGCGTCCCACAATTTCGCTGATGGCATACATAGGAAGCTACATAGTCAGAAATTTGGATTACTCTGGCCGTGGGTAGCCTACTGAGCTTGGAGAAGCGGCCGACTCTTGAGCTATTTTTACTGTGGAGGTTGCCTTAAAGAGTGGAGTATCTTTCAACTCCATATGTTTTGTGCCCGTGGCTACCATTGAGCAGGGCTGATGGTTCACAGAGCCTGAAAGCCTGCGAAAGTGCAGGCTTTTTCAACGAAATCACTAGAAAAGGAGAAAAGCCTGCAATAGTGCAGGCTTTTCAAGCTTTTCTAGCCTGAAATCAGAAAAAGGCCTCAAAAGCCTGCAGAATCGCAGGAATTTCCCGTTTTATACGATTCCATCGAGAAAAAAGATGCACTTTTGCAGGTTTATGAAATACACAGCCGGAATCCGGGGGCCTAAGAAGCCAGCAGTCACTGGCTCGGAGGCGCGAGGAAGCACGCAAACAAACAGGCTGCCCTCAAGTAGTGTTTTCTACTTGTAGAACAGCCCGGAAAGGATGACGCAGCAGGTGCCGCGTCTTACGAATTATTTGCTCGGAATGGTAACTAATTTATAGCCTTTACTTTTAATGCCTTTAATAATATCAGGGAGTGCGGCGATCGTTGAAGGGTGATCATGCATGACGATAATGCTGCCGGATTGGACTTGGGCGAGAACGCTTTTGGCAATGGCTGCGGCGTTGGTGGATGACCAGTCCTTGGTGTCTTCGTTCCACAGCACCATGCTCATATGGTTGTCTTCCGTAATGAGTTTCGTATCGTTATTGTAAGCACCGTAAGGTGGACGGAATAACGTTATCGGATTTTTGTCCCATTTGGTGAGCTTGTCGAGGCCAGACTTGAACTCTTTGAGCTGATCGTCGTAGCTCATTTTGGTCATTTGAGGGTGGGTATCGGAATGATACCCTACAACATGCCCATCGTACACGGCCTGCGAGACAGATTCGTGATATTTTTCGGCATTTTGTCCAAGGAAAAAGAAGGTGACATGTGTGTCCAGCTCTTTCAGGATTTTTAACAGCTTGGAGGTATCTTTGGTGGGTCCGTCGTCGATGGTGATCGCGACCGTTCCCTTCCCCACGCTGAACACAGGTTTCAGTGCGGAGACCCGGGCAGATTGGCTCGACTTCACGATAACGGGTTCTTCTTTGGGTGAGCCGACTTCTTGACCGATGGAGTCTTGTTCTTTGGTGTCAGGGCTGCTCGCAGCACCTGGTTTGGCAGAAGGTGCCGGAGAAGCCGCTGGCGTTGGAGAGACTAGGGCAGCAGGCGCCGTTTTTTGTGAATTTAAGGTTTGCACAGCTGTGGAGGATTGCTCGCACCCTGCTAGAGCAAGTGGTATCAGGGCAGTTATTGCCCACATTGTTCGTGTTCTTTTCATGAGATTCACCTGGCTGTATAAGAGATTATAATTAGGATATGAATATGACGTTCGATTCAGTCACAAGTTCATAGTTAACTTAAGATTTGTGAAAACCACTGCTTTCACTGCCGAGCATCTACTATCCTAACACTAATGTGAATCGAATGTCATCCTATCTTGGCAAAGAAGATATGGAAGCGTATACTTATTATTGTTAACGTGTGCATTGTTTAGGCAAAATAACATTAGGAAAGAGGTCGGCGAATATGAACGTAAAGAAATTAGGACGAACTGGTTTTGATATCTCGACGATAACTTTTGGCTGCTGGGAGCTGGGAGGAGGTCCTTGGGAGTTCACGAACGACCAGAACAACATTCAGCTCCTTCGGAAAGCATATGAGCTGGGCATTACCACCTTTGATACAGCGGAAGGGTATGGCAATGGACATTCCGAAGAAGTTGTCGGAGAGGCTTTGGGTGACGTACGCAAAGAGTGCATCCTTACGACCAAAGTCAGCCGCAGTAATTTAAAAGCTCAGGACGTCCGCAGGTCTGCTGAAAATAGTTTGAAGCGTTTAAAAACAGACTATATCGATATTTATTATATTCACTGGCCTAGTTTTGACGTGCCGGTTGAAGAGACATTGTCTGAATTTGTGAAGTTGAAGGAAGAAGGGCTGATTCGAGCCATTGGCGTATCCAATTTCTCCATAGATCAGCTCAAGGAAGCAGTGAAGTATGGGCAAATTGATGTAATTCAACCTGAATACAGCCTATTGCATAGAGCTATTGAGAATGAAATGGTTCCTTTTTGCCAAGAGCACCACATTGGCATTATGAGTTACAGCTCCATAGCCAAGGGCATCCTGACAGGTGCTTTTCATTTACAAGGGAAGGCGCTTAAGGAGGGGGATTTCCGAGCTGAAAGAAGGCTGTTCCTGCCTGAGCATTTGCTCGCGGAGAAAGAGCTGCTGGAGGCCATGCAAGAGATGGCTGTTGCCAAAGGCACGAACGTCACCCAAATTGCTATTGCATGGCTGCTGCATCAAGAAGCGCTGACATCCGCGATTATCGGCACACAGGACGAGCATCATCTGGCAAACAATTTACAAGCGGCAGCCCTGTCCTTATCCGCAGCTGAGATCGCAGCCTTGAACACGATTAGTGATCGCGCCTTAGCCGTTATTGGCTATTAAATAGGCTAGCAATCCGTTTCGGTAATAGTTTCCATTTCGCAAAAGTTGTAACTATGAGTCGAACTGTGCTAGTCTATCATAGACAAAAAATGCCGAATCCAAGAGCAGCAAAAGCTCATGGTACGGGGGACTTCTTTACTTGGGGTGAATGATCACTTGGCTTGCCAAGTGCGCTAGGGAACCTCTTCCCGAACCCGTCAACTAACCTCGGAGGCTTCAAGGAGGCAAGGGTTTGAAAGTTTTGGCAAAACGGTTTATTGGTTCCTGCGCAGTAGTTTGCGCCGCAGTACCCTTCTTTGCAGCACCGGTTGCAGAGGCTTCGCCAGCTGACCGTCCCGTGAAAGTTCAGGTCAACGACGAATTGCTGCAGTTTCCGGAAGTACAGCCTTACATTGATGAACAAGGTGTCATGCAGGTTCCACTCAGAGTTCTATCTGAGAAGCTTGGCTATCAGGTTAGCTGGGCTAAGCAAGCAGACGCGATTGTGGTCACACTGCTGAACAAGCAGCAGTCCATTCTATTGATCACAGATCAGCAGCAAGCCATTGTCAACAGCAAGAAGATCAGCTTAGAGAGCAGCCCAACCGTCTATCAAGGCAATACATATGTTCCGCTGCGTTTCATTACAGAAACGTTCGGTTCCCCGATAGAATGGAATGATGCTAATCAGATTGCGATTGTGGATGTGGACAACAAGTCACACAAGCCAGCTTGGATTGCACCGCCACCCGTCGTGAAAGCCGCCGCTGTGGCTGCTCCGCCTGCTCCATCTTTGACGGATCAGATTGTGCAGACTGCCAATGCGTACATGGGGGTTCCTTATGCTTGGGGAGGCACGACGCCAAGAGGGTTTGATTGTTCCGGATTTGTGCGTTATGTGTTTGAGACCAAAGGCATTGATCTGCCTCGAACATCGGCCGAGATGCATAGTTCGTTAAGCAATTCGGTGACAGATTTGAAGGTTGGGGATTTGGTTTTCTTCGCCGCCAAAACGGTGAATCATGTAGGCATTTATTTGGGCAATGATCAATTCATTTCAGCTACTACTTCCAGAGGCGTTACCGTGGAGAGTCTTTCCAGCTCGTATTGGAGTGCAAGGTACGTCGGAGCGAAAAGAGTCTTGTAATTAACAACTTCATCGAACATGTGTTCTCTATGAATCTTTCAACCGGAAGCATAGAAAGCAGATGTTCTTTTTTTGTGCGGAATCTTGCGATTTTTATCGAATTTTTATGGATTTTAGCCTATAATGAAGAAATGTTTGGAAGAAAGAGCAGGTGACACGATCGCGATGCAATTAAGTGTCTGGAAAAGCTGGTTTCACAAAAGAAAACATTCGGATCAAGCCGATAGCGTGTATACCGTGGAACAAGGGCCTGCTATTCCGGAAGAGCTTCGTGACGTGATAGATCAATTTTTTCGTACGTACAACCATTTCAAAGGGGCAAGAAGCTTACAAACGGATACGTTTATAAGAGAAGTGTTTTATGCGACGAAGCAAGATCCCAAAGATCAGAGATCGATCGAAGAGATGGAAGCCTATATTCAACACAAAAACAAACAGCGCCTGCGATTGAAATCCTATGTGATTGATGAGTATCTAAGCTTGAGCGAACATATTCGCATGATCGGCGTTACAAGGGAATTCAGTAATAATCAGAGAAATCGTGTGCTCTATTTTATAATAAAAGAGGATGCTTCTTGGCGGTTTCACCATATTGCAAGGTCGCATCATGGAACCGTTCTGGATAAATTCCAAGTGAAAGAACAAGTTGGCTTCGTGGTAGGGAATGAAAAGGCTGCTCTACTTTTTCTGACACACGCAAGCTCCTCGGATGCCACGTCCTTCATGATAGGCGACTATGTGCATGTAGAGGGTTATTTGGAAGTCGAGCAAGAGGTGAGCAGCCAGTTGTACTACCGTGTTGTCCGAATGAATCGCGTACACTAAACCATTAAAATGTAAGGGCTGCCCGATAGAGGGCTTGATCCCACTTGACACTTCCGCCCAAGGATTCCATGATCGCCCTAAGCGGCATATAAATATGACCGTCTACGATAGTAGGCGCCTCAGGAAGCGCAACGGATTTGCCGTTTACTTGCATGACGGATTGATCCGGATGAAGCTCAAGTCGCGTTGTCCCATATTGTACGCTTAATGTACGGGTATCGCCTTGCCATTCAAACTTGGCACCGATTCTTTCCAGTATCCCGCGAAAAGGGACCATACTGGTTTCTTGCAATAAATATCCTCGAAATTCATGGACGAATTGTCCATTCACCTCAAGTTGAATCTGTGGATGATCCAACCGCTCTACCACGAACGCATTGCTGAGCGCACGTCCCGGACTTCGCAGCATGGAGCCGTTCGCATACAACGCTGAGCTTGCTCCCCCGTCCAAATTCATAGCATCCGTCAGTCCTAGTTTCAAAAGCACCTGCGCCATATCAGCCATCGTAGCCGTAGAAAGCGTCCCCATCACAAGTTGACGGGAAGCGTCGACTCCAATGAAGCTGCGAACATTAGCGCCTGTCGTAATTTTAGGGTCCGTAAAACCATCCCGCTCAGCATCTAAATCAACAACACCGTCCGTGAGGAGATGAGGTCCTGCTCCAATAGCGGCATCGATCGCCGGCAGTTGAACCGCAGCGCCCGTATCTTCATTATGAAGAGAAGAAATTAACTTCGCTGTATCCCCGACATGGATACTCGGCAGCACATGGGTGCGATTATTTGCGCTATTGCCTACTAAGAGAACATACCCATCTTCCGGCATGTTGACGCTATCCGTCGTAATAACGGTAACTAGACCTTCTCTTATGACAATTTTCGTTGAGTTGGGAAATTGAATAGAGGAGCCGAAGTCACGGGTGTACCAGACGACTTGATCGTCGACATCCTCGCCCCAATACTTATTTACGCCCCATGCAGTGAACTTGTAGGCTTTGTTTTGATGCGTAACGTTTATCTGCTGCTCGGTTTGCACGCGCTGCAAGCCAGCGGTTTTGTTTGCGTTCACGAGGAAGGCCGGATTTACACCGGAATGAATGATTTCGCCGGAGCTAACAAGCAATCCGTTTGGGTAGCGCTTGGTTTCATCTTTTTCATAAGAGTCAAAAAAAGTCCCATTAATTCCCGCGATCGCATGATTTCTGCTTAGCATGGAAGAGAAAGCTTCATCATGCCCAATACCTTCCTCAGCGGTAACTGGCTTAACACGCAAGTAGGGATCGGTAAGATCGACGGTGACCCACTGCGCAGTAAAGGATTTTCCATTATAGGAAATAGTCTGACTATGAGTTTGGACAGTGCCTTGAGCGGAAACAGAAGCAGGCAGAATAATGGCGGCTGAAAGCAAACAGCTCATGATAAATGTGTGTGACAAGAAGCGGTAGCGCTTATGCGGCATTGCGGTTAACTTCCTTTCTGAGGTCATTTCTTCTTTAATTCGCGCAGGGAATAAAACGTTCCTCTCCAATAGATGCCACCTTGTTTCCAGGTAAGCCAGACGGATCTGATGATGGTATAGAGGAGCAGAGAGGCACTGACAGGAAGCAGGTAGGCTTCCTCAGCGCGTTTGTCCATCAGGCGTGACATAAGCTTGCGATACAGCCAAATCTGCAGGATGACATCGAGCCCATATATCGCTCCCCGCCAATCCCAAAGACTAATCAGACCTAGCCAAGGCAGGATAAAAAAGATCAGCTGCCCAAGACAAGCAAGTAAAGCGATCGAATAGCTGTAGCGGAAGCCAGAAAACAGGTTCTTCTCCAGCCCAATGACAGCAGCCTTCAGAGTAGGGTACCATTCCACTTGCAGGATATGCTTGCCGGATAGAACCTTCTGACGAAAGCCTGCTTTTTTGAGAGAAATGCCTAATTGAAGATCATCATCAGGTCTTAGCGCAATGGCTTTGTGAGTACCGATGGCTTCATAGGCGCTGCGGCTTACCATATTGAAAGCGCCGATTCCGATGCCAGGCTCACGGGCATTATCCAGATTGGCACGCCATGGACGAACGAACAGCGAGAATGAAAAGAGAAAGAAATGAACGAAGCCTTTGAGCAGAGCTCCTCGCGCAATCATATTGGGCGTCAAGGTAAGATGCTGCACGTCTTGCTCTTTCATGTAAGTGACAGCATCCGTAATGGCATTTGGCGAGAAGAGAATATCGGCATCTGTAAAAAGCAAATATTGCCCTCTAGTCTGCTGGTAGCCTTGATACAGGGCATGGTTTTTGCCAAGCCAGCCATCGGGCAAGTGCGTGATGTGGATGATTTTGAGCGGTGTAGAAATCTCCGATTTGTTCTGCGACCATCTTCGTAGTTCATCAAGTCGGACGCCGGTGGCATCCTGAGAGCGGTCATTAACTGCAATGATCTCCAATCGCGGATAATTTTGCGAAAGCAGGTGACGGACCGTTTCGAGAATGGTGCTTTCCTCTTCCTTGGCAGCAATAATGACTGAAACAAGCGGAGGCTTGTCCGGAAGCTTGAGGGATCTAGGCAGTGTATACAGAAGATGCATGCCATTGTGCGCATCATACGTGATATAAAGCCAGTAGAGGAGGGTCAGGATTGCGATGATGCCGAGGGTGGACATGGCCTACCTCCTTATGAAAGAATAGAAGTTGACCGCATTATATCATTCATCTGGGATGAGGGGAAATTTGGCAAGATGCGTGTGAAGGAGGCAAGGATGGCGGAGAAACGGTCGCAGCCCAGCGAGAACTATTGGAAAAAGCTTAATGGCGAGCAGCTCGCCCTATTTCTGGGAACGTTAAGGATTGAAGCAGGAATGGAGCCGGATCTGTTGGCTTTTGTATGCATAGGAACAGATCGATCTACCGGAGATTCACTTGGACCTTTGGTGGGCAGCAAGCTGGTGGAGCTTGGCTATCGGTATGTAATCGGGACATTAGAGGCACCTTGTGATGCCAGTAATATTGAAACCCGGCTGCAGGAGGTTCCGGAGGGTTGTGTGGTCGTCGCCATAGACGCTTGTTTGGGACTGAAGCTGTCCGTAGGTATGTTTCAAGTATCCAATCAGCCGTTGGCACCTGGAAAGTCAGTAGGCAAGGTGCTGCCGCAGGTTGGCGATTATACGATTGCAGCTATTGTGAATACGGATGGCCCCAGGCAGTATAATATTTTACAAACCACTTCCCTCTACCATGTGCTCAGGATGGCGGATGAAGTGACACGGGCGATTCAGTATGCTTTCCCTATCAGATAAACAGCTTAGGATGGAACGGAGAGATGAATGATGGGACCAGGAGGTATGGGGCGGTTATCTGACAGGAATCGGCCTAAGGCGAAGTTAAAGGATGTTTCGATCAAAAGGATTTTGGGGTTATTTCGGGGGTATAAAGGACAGTTGGCCGTCATTATTGGATTGGCGCTGCTTGCTGCGATAGTTGGCTTGATCCCGCCGCTTGTTATGAAAGAAATCATCGATAAGGCGATTCCGCAAGGAAATATGAAGATTCTAGCCGAAATGGCGCTGCTGATGGTTGTTCTGCCGGTCTTAAGCGGTATGCTGGGCGTGTGGCAAAATCATTTGAATACCAAGGTCACCCAAGGGGTTATTCGGGATTTAGGGCAGTCGCTCTTCCATAATTTGCAGCGCCAATCCATGGCGTTCTTCACGGATGCCCGGTCGGGCGAAATCGTTCAGCGCATAACGGGAGATGTGCAGGCTGTGCAAAGTGTCGTCACCTCGCTCGTTGTTTCCTCGATCACGCAGATTGTCGTTGTTGTTTCGACCATTGGCATTTTGTTTGCGTTGGATTGGAAATTAGCGATTATCTCCGTGCTGATTCTTCCTCTCTTTATGCTTCCGGTGAAAAAAGTATCCAAGTTGCGAAAAACACTTCGCACCGAAACGCAAAAGGTGCGTTCGGATATCTCTTCGCAGCTTAGCGAAAATTTCGGCATCTCCGGTGCTTTGCTGACACGCATTTTTGGCAGAGAGCAGCAGCAGGAGAAGGAATTCACAGCGATGAATCAAAAGGTCATGGATTTGGAGCTGCGTCTTAATCTCGTTGGCCGCTGGTTTGGGATGGCAACGAATACGCTGGGACCGCTGGGTACAGCGATTATTTATATGTATGGCGGTTACTCGGTCATATCCGGCAGTATGACGCTGGGCGCGATTGTCGCGTTCGCAGCGTATCTTGGACGGTTGTATATGCCGGTAGCCACGCTGCTTAACCTGCAGGTCGAAGTAGCTACCGCGCTAGGGGTGTTCCAGCGGATTTTTGAATATCAGGACATGGTGCCGGATGTGCTGGACCGCAAGGATGCGCGGCCGCTCGGGCTGGCGGCGGGGCGTGTGGCGTATAAGCAGGTTTCTTTTGCTTATCAACCTGGGCAGTATGCGCTGCGGAACGTTACCTTCGAAGCGCAGCCAGGAGAGATGATCGCGCTTGTCGGACCAAGCGGCGCTGGGAAATCAACGCTGATCGGCATGATCGCGCGGCTGTATGACCCGACGGAGGGCATCGTCGAGGTGGATGGCGTGGACGTTCGTGACGTCCAGCTGGCTACGCTGCGTTCGCAGATCGCCTACGTGACGCAGGAGTCGTTTCTGTTCCACGCGACGATTGGCGACAACCTGCGCTTCGCGCGGGAGGACGCTACGCGTGAGGAGATGGAGGCTGCGGCCCGCCAAGCCTACATCCACGACTTCATCATGTCGCTACCCGAAGGGTATGACACCATGGTTGGAGAGCGCGGACACCGCCTGTCCGGCGGCGAGCGCCAGCGAATCGCGATTGCTCGCGCGATCCTGAAGCGCCCGCGCATCCTCATCCTCGATGAGGCGACGTCGCACTTGGACTCGGAATCCGAGTCCTATGTGCAGGCGGCGCTCGAGGAGCTGATGCAAGGGCGCACGACGCTCGTTATCGCGCACCGGCTCTCCACGGTGCTGGCCGCCGATCACATTCTGGTGATCGAAGCGGGCAGCGTCGTGGAGCGGGGCACGCACAGCGAGCTGCTCGCTTTGGATGGGCTGTACGCAAGGCTGTACAGCACGCAGTTCGCCAAAGCCGCCGAGGCTTAGGCAGGGAAAGAGAGACTGACAGACTCCCCTTATGGGGGAGCCTGTTTGCTGTTGTGCGTGTGCGCCGCACTAACTTGAGGGATGGGCTGAGCCCGCCCCAAAAAGCAGTCTCAGCCGCAAAAAGTAGCCAAGTGCCCTCCGAGCCTGCCAAAAAGGCTGTCTCGGAAGAAAAAAGCCCCCAACCCCCGCAAAAGCAAGCTGAGCCCGCCAAAAAAGCAGTCTCAGTGGCAAAAAGTAGCCAAGTGCCCTCCGAGCCCGCCAAAAAGGCAGTCTCAGAATAAAAAAGCCCCCAACCCCCGCAAAAGCAAGCTGAGCCCGCCCAAAAAGCCGTATCAGCGGCAAGAAGTAGCCAAGTGCCCTCCGAGCCCGCCCAAAAGGCAGTCTCGGAAGAGAAAAAGCCCCCAACCCCCGCAAAAGCAAGCTGAGCCCGCCAAAAAAGCCGTCTCAGCGGCAAGAAGTAGTCAAGTGCCCTCCGAGCCCGCCCAAAAGGCAGTCTCGGAAGAGAAAAAGCCCCCAACCCCCACAAAAGCAAGCTGAGCCCGCCAAAAAAGCCGTCTCAGTGGCAAAAAGTAGCCAAGTGCCCTCCGAGCCCGCCAAAAAGGCAGTCTCAGAATAAAA
>NZ_MBTG01000038.1:14919-52263 GCF_002027705.1 Paenibacillus ferrarius
CCCCCAACCCCCGCAAAAGCAAGCTGAGCCCGCCAAAAAAGCCGCCTCAGCTGCAAAAAGTAGCCAAGTGCCCTCCGAGCCCGTCAAAAAGGCAGTCTCAGAATAAAAAAGCCCCCAACCCCCACAAAAGCAAGCTGAGCCCGCCAAAAAAGCCGTCTCAGCGGCAAGAAGTAGCCAAGACCCCTCCGAGCCAGCCCAAAAGGCAGTCTCGGAATACAAGCCCCCCAAAAAAAATAAGCTGAGCCCGCCCCCAAAAGGGGCGTCTCAGCCACAAAAAGCTGGCCCGAAAAAGCCGGCTCCAAAGCTAATTACTTCGCAATATCCACATTCGTCTGCGATACTGTGCCATCGGTTTTGTCGTCTGCCGCCAAAGCTGCAGGGTCCAAATGGGCCTCTTCACGAAGGAGGTAGCTAATGAACAAAACATAATACGACACGATAATGAAGAAAACGCCGGCAGTCAGCGGGTCTTTTGAAAATTGTGTCAGGTCGGCAGGGTTCATGCTCGATGGGTTGGCAGTTGCGTTCGTAGCAAGGCTGATGAAAGCGACGCGATAGACTACGCGGCCGAGAAACAGCACAAGAACGGTAATTTCTACCCATAAGTGGGTGCGATAGTACCAACCATCCAAGCGATGCTCGAAACGGGTGTGGCGAATGGCCGTGAGGCCTAGACCCGCACCAGCGGCTAGCCCAATGATATAGCCGATGAAATGGATGGGGTGAATAAAGCCCAGCAGGAAAATGAAGAGTCCCAAGACGCTGAAAAGAATGAGGCGGAACTTAAGTCTGCCGCGAGAAAGCTTTTGAAAGCCAATGGTGCGCTTCGTTCGGCGATAGATAAAGAAGCCGATAATGACGAAGGGAATGGCATAATGCAACCAATCTTGCACGAAATAACCTCCAATCGGAATTTTCTTTCCTTATTGTAGCAAATTTAGGCAGCTTGTCATGAGAAATGTTATTCCGTTTACAAAAAACTGTCATACACTTAATAGTAGAGCGATAAACTTACTATTACACACAAAATGTGCCGCAAGGAGTTGACTGACCAATGGCTCTCATCACTCACGTTAATGTATGTAATGCCGACAACGAAATTTACTGCTGTCTTCGCAATAAAATAGTGAAGTTGGATGTTCAGCAGAAAGAGCAGTTCTGCCAAGGTTGTAAAATGTATGCTGGTGAGGCAGAAGGTTATGCACGCGGGGTCACCTGCGTATGGGAAGATGTCCGTGTGGTTAGCAATCCGCATGTGGCTGTAGACCCGATTGAGGAATTTACGCATAATCAAATCCGCGAAGTGCCGCCCGAGGGTCCGGCCTTATTTTTATATACGACTGAATGGTAATGGTCAAACACATCCTTTTTGATTTTGACGGGACCTTGGTGGATTCTAGAGCATTGCTCGTAAAGTTGTATAATGAAATGGCTGCGCAGTATCAATTCCGTATGATTCGCGATCAGGATCTGGCGCTTCTACGTTCGCTTACGATCTCTGAGCGGGTAAATCGGTTGGGCGTTCCTGTCCTCCAAATTCCAAAGCTAGTCGTTGCTGGCAGGCAGATGTATCAAGACAACATCCGTACGCTGCACATTGTACCTGGCATGAAAGAGGTCATAGCCCACATTTCAGCGCTGGGGATACGCAGTTCGATTCTTTCTTCGAATTCCGAAGGCAATATTCGGACGTTTCTCAAGAACAACAGGATGGATGGCGCGTTCAAGGAGATCATTTCGGCAAAGCACCTTTTTGGCAAACACCATTCGATTCGGAAAGTGATGAAACAGTGGGGGACACCACCCTCAAGGATGATCTATGTCGGTGACGAGCTAAGGGATATTGAGGCCTGCCAGAAATTGGGCGTGCCGATTATTGCTGTGACTTGGGGATATGACTCACCGCGCCTATTACTTAGTGGGAAGCCCGATTACTTGGTGAACTCGCCGAGTGACCTGGTGAAGACTCTGCTGGCATTAACCTGAGAGTAAAGGTTCATGAGGCATTGCAATCGGCTGCCGCAGACGAGGTCTGAGGTAGTTTATTTGCGTTGCAGGCTTATTGGAAACCGCAGCATTCGCAGTTGGGTACAATCATCGTGTAAAATAGAAAGAACGGGTGAACGCTGCCGTCAGGAGGGGTGTCAGGTTATGTTGTTTTATCTTATTATTTTCATCGTCACGGCGATTGATCAAATTACCAAATATAAGATCCGGTCTATTTTGAGTGTTGGCGAATCTATGCCATTTTATAAAGACATTATATCGTTTACGTATTATCAAAATACGGGCGCAGCTGGCAGCACCTTGCAAGGTTGGGCGCGTTATTTGGGAATACTGGCCGTCTTGATTGTGGCAGTCATTATTTATTATTGGAAAAAAGGACGCATTCAAGGCATCCTCAAGCAATCAGGTGCGGCTTTGCTGGTAGGAGGAGCCATTGGAAATGGGATTGAACGATTGCTCTTTGGGAAAGTGACGGATTTTATCGTCTTTCGCTCAGGCAATGGGGTGATGAATTTAGCGGATTTAGCCATTAATTTAGGCGTTGTGTTATTTGTACTGGACATGTTTTGGAGCTATAGACAGTCCCTTGGCCGCAAAAACAAAATTTTGGAATGATATGGGTCTTTTAAACTATAGATGTAGATCAAAAGTACTATTTGTGATATCCTTCAGTTAGACGGTTTATAACCGAGTTGATGTTGAACTGGGGGATGATGATATGAGGCCGGACAGGCAGGCACTGATTGATGAATTTTTTGCTATGGTTCGCAAATTAAATCGGACAGGTTCCGATATCATGAATGTGAGGGAATTTTTCTGGGGATCTTCCGAGATTCGCGCTTTCGTCCCTCCCACGGTAGAGTTCATGACAGTCCTTCGAACATACAATGCTGTTTTATTTCACGAATTCCGCAAATCTTTGGTACCCAATACAAGTATGCATATCTTAGCGAATGTTCATATGGAAGCTGGGGAAGCGTTGATTAGTCTTGGAATTACGAGCCTGGAAGAGCTGCAGATGGCGGTCAAAGGGAAAATTACGGCATTAGCCCAAGAAGGATAAAGGGACTTTCCCTAAAAGATAGAGCGCAGCCGATCAGAGGAAAAGGGCTGTCTCAAAGTAAAAAACTAAGAAATCTCTCCTTTTGTTCAAATGGTTGGGTGGTACCTCCATTGCCAAAGAGAGATTTCTTTTTAATACAGCCTCTTGTGGCCTCTAGGAAGGCGTTTTTTTGCATTTCACTGGATAAACTCCAGTCAAAGCAGCATTTCCTCCTTCCGAAATCCGATAACACTGTAGTAAGTCCAGTGGAATTTGGGTTTGTGGCCTCAAGGAAGGCGGTTTTTTGCATTTCACTGGATAAACTCCAGTCAAAGCAGCATTTCCACCTCCCAAACCCGATAACACTGTAGTTATTCCAGTGGAATTTGGCAACAGAGTTGGGGTTGTAGTCGCAGTTGAATAGGCAGTTGCAATTGCAGATGCGGTTGTAGTTAGGATTAGGCGGTACCCGTAGAGCCTCTAAAACAGAAGGGGCTGCCTCACAGTCATTTTCGACTTTTGAGACAACCTCTTTTTCATGTGAATTATTCGTCTTTCTTCTGCTGCATGGCAGCTAGCAGCTTGTCGGCAAGGGAGTTGCCGAGCTGAGTCTGATCTGAGAACTTCTCGATCAGCTGGCGGTTCATCTTGGCAGAGGCACGCCGGCCGCCGCCTGTGGATTCACTATCGACTTTCTCCACGAAATTGCAAGGACGGCATTGAAAGTATTTGCCGGCTTTGCCGTTGTGGATCTCCATTTTCTTGTGACACTGCGGACAACGATGGTTGGTCAGCTGCCCGTCGGCTTCGCGTTTGTAGGAGCACTCGCGACTGGAACAGACGAAGTAACGACCACGTTTTCCTTTCACTTCTTGCAGGAATTCACCGCAATCCGGACATACGCTTCCCGTTAGGTTATGCGGTTTGTAGGCAGCTGAGCTTCTTTTGACTTCTTCAACGAGCTCGACTGTTTTCTTGCGAATCCCGCTAAGGAACTGGTCCATGCTTCCTTTGCCCTTGGAAATTCGTTCAAGCTCGAGCTCCCAGCGTGCGGTCAGCTCTGGAGAACGAAGCTCTTCGGAAGCCAGCTCGATGAGCTGAGTGCCTTTCCCTGTTGGAATGAGTGAAGAACCTTGGCGCTCAATGGTGTCAGAAGATACGAGCTTCTCAATAATATCTGCGCGAGTGGCCGGCGTACCAAGTCCCCATTTCTCCATTTGGGACAGCAGGGAGGCTTCGTTGTACCTAGCCGGCGGTTTCGTCTGACGGCTTAATTGGCGAGTGTTCTTGACGGTAACGGCATCTTTCTCTTTGGCTTGAGGCAGCAGTTGCGACGGATCTTCATCCGTCTCGGCTTCTTCGCGATCCGGGTCGGTGAAATCAACGGTGCCATAGACATCTTTCCAGCCGGCTTGTTTCACGACTTTACCGGAAGCGTAAAGTTTTTCGCCGGCAACTTCGATCGTCAGCTTCGTTTCGTCATAACGGCATGGGCCACTGAATAAGGCAAGAAATCTACGTAAAATAAGGTCGTACAGCCGGCGTTCGTCAGCACTTAAGGTTGCTAATGAAATAGCTTCTCCAGTTGGGATGATGGCATGGTGATCGCTCACTTTGGAATCATCCACGATGCGTTTCGTTATGGTTAAAGGTTTGCGTATAAAAGGTGCGGCAAGTGCCGCATAGGGGCCAATTGCAGAGCCTTTGAGTCTGCCAAGCAGAGTCGGTACCATGTCCGATGTCAAATAACGGGAGTCGGTACGCGGATAAGTGACGAGCTTATATTGCTCATACAGCCTTTGCAGCACATTGGATGTCGTCTTGGCCGAGAAGCCGAATTTGCGGTTCGCATCGCGCTGCAGCTCAGTGAGATCATAAGCCAGCGGATGCGGGATTTGCTTCTCGGTTTGACTCACTTGCAGGATTCTGCCGCTTTGGCCCTGCAGCTTGGCTTTCAGGGCATCGGCGCGCTCACGGTCGAATATGCGCGAATCGCCTGTTTTGGGGTCACGCCATATCGCGCGGAAGGCCCCCAGCTCCGCTTCGATCAACCAATAGTCGACGGACCGGAAATCGCGGATTTCAACCTCGCGGCCCGTCATCATCGCCAGCGTGGGCGTCTGCACGCGCCCAGCGGACAAAGACGCGCCGAATTTGCTGGTCAGCGCGCGCGTGACATTAAGGCCGATCAGCCAATCGGCCTCAGATCTGCAGACGGCTGCCTGATACAGCCGGTTGTAGTCCGTGCCAGGCTTCAGCTGCGCGAAGCCTTCGCGAATCGCCTGATCCGTCTGCGACGAGATCCAAAGCCGTTTGAACGGCTTTCTCCAGCGGATCAGCTCCATGATCCAACGCGCGACGAGTTCGCCTTCGCGCCCCGCATCGGTGGCGATGACCAGCTCTGCTAGATCGCCACGTTTGCTTAATTGTTCAATCGCACGATATTGCTGCGATGTTTCTTTCATAACTTTGAGCTTCATGCGTTCTGGCAGAATCGGAAGATCCTCCAGGTTCCAAGTTTTGTACTTGGCATCATAATCCTCAGGCTCAGCCAAGGTCACCAGATGGCCAAGCGCCCAAGTGACAACATATTTGGCACCTTCATAATGGTGCTTTTGTTTCTGATTACAGCCGAGAACACGGGCAATTTCTTTGGCCACGCTCGGTTTTTCTGTGAGTACGAGTATTTTCATTGGGAACACGACCTCATTTCTTTCTACAAAATCAGCATAATGGAAACAGGGTATATTTTCAAATCATAAACAGTTGCGAGGGCAGTCCATTGCTCCTGTAAATAGTACTAATTTAGCAATTCTGATAAATATTTTTGTGTGAAATGTCAAAAAAGTGTGAATTTTGTCTGTTCTTGTCTCTATATAAAGGTATAATAAGGATATGTAGGATAAAAAGGGGTCAAAATCAGAATGGGACGCAGGTATGCTTTTTTTTCAAATCAAACCATCAAAATGAGGTTTCAATTATGGATTGGCCTCGTAGTGGTTCTCTTTGCCTTTTCAATTATTGTCACCTTTTACCTCATAGAGAAAAAAGACCGCTTACATGAAGCGGAAAATCAGTTAAAGCAAGTAGTCACCCTGCAAAGTCTTTATATCGAGCGGTGGAATAAGGAGAAGCTTGATGTGATCAAGCGATTCGCGGTATCGGATAATGCAAAGTTTCACCGGATTGGCGAATTAAGGAGAGAATTTCAAGATTATGAGCGCGTGGGTTCAGAATTCGCATTGATTAGCTTTGTGGAAGAAGACGGATATATCCGCTCAGAAACAGATCCGACGCTGAAGGTATATGTGGGAGATCGGGATTATTTTAAGTATGCGATGGATAAGAAAAACTTCATCTCCGGTGTTGTCTACTCCAAGGATACCGGAATGCCCATCATTACCTTCTCCGTGCCGGTTCTGGGAGACCAGAATGAATTTCGAGGCGCTGTTGTCGGAATGATCAGACTGGAAATGCTGAATAAATTAATGAAACAGCTCAGTTTTGGTGAAACCGGGGAAGTGTATGTGCTCGATCGGGACGGTAATGTAGTAACGGCTTCAGTCGAT
Source organism: Paenibacillus ferrarius (assembly GCF_002027705.1). Lineage (GTDB taxonomy): Bacteria > Bacillota > Bacilli > Paenibacillales > NBRC-103111 > Paenibacillus_E > Paenibacillus_E ferrarius. Next base: position 21,538 of record NZ_MBTG01000038.1, read on the forward strand.
GCAAGCAATGATCCAACATTTGCCCAGACACAGATGACATCCGAAATTATTCAAAGAGCGAAGACGAAGAGTAACGATGATAGTGCGTACGTTGGTTTCCACGGAGATATCGTCTATGGTCAATATAAGTGGGCATCGGGAAAAAGCTGGATTATTGTTGGCGAAATTACCCAGAAAGAAGTCTTCGAGAGTCTTAATCAATTGAGTATTACGATTATTATTATTTCGCTAATTGCCCTCATAGTAAGCATATTCGCTGCGATAACGATCGCCTCTCGGATTGAGAAGCCGATTCGGTATTTGCTTCGCGCTACGAAAATCATTCAAAATGGCAATTATGATTACCAAATTAGTCCGGAAAAAATTAAAATGGCGCCGATCGAATTGAGAGAACTGTGCGATACGTTTAACCTGATGTCCGAAAAGCTAAAGACGAATATCACGCTGCTGGAACATTCTGCCCTGGTGGATCAATTGACAGAGATACATAATCGGAGATATATGATGCTGGAAGGCAATGAACAACTGTTGGCCAATATCGCTGCGAATCAGACATGTTCAGTCATGATGCTGGATATCGACCATTTCAAGACAATTAATGATACGTATGGTCATTTGGTGGGGGATCGTGTTCTGCAGCATGTGGCTTCCCTTCTGAAGAATAATGTCGGTGGGGACACGATCGTTGCTCGTTATGGCGGTGAAGAATTTATTCTATTGGTCCTTCGCAGAAATGCGCAGGAGAGTGTTTCCTTGGCAGAGGATCTCAGGAGACGTTTGATGGACGAACCGTATGTGAATGGGGAATTGACTGTGAAGCTGACAGCGAGCATCGGTGTAGCCGAATATTCGCAAACGTTGGAATACGGAACGATGATTTTGGAAGATATGGTTTCGAGAGCGGATCACGCGCTTTATCGTGCCAAATCGGGGGGCAGAAACAGAGTGGAATTAGATCGCTGAAGGTGGTTCAGAATTCCGAATCTCTTGGAAATCTCAAAAAGCCTCTATCCTATTAGTAGGAAAGAGGCTTTTTGAGTTGTCGTTGATTGTTGGAGATTTTTCTGGAAGATTAATTTTCGATGATAATGCCGCTTAATTTGAGATTGACCAAGTTAGCAATTGTATCCCCAACAGGGCAAGTTTCTTCTAGAAACTTAACAAATTCTTCAACCTTCTCTTGAGGTGCGTCTGTTTTGATATGAAAAGTATAACGAATATCCGAATATCCAGGACGGACATCGGACTTTTTAAAGAATCCGTCCAAATCCAGATCTCCTTCAATTTCAACTCGAAAATCTTCAAGATGAATATTGAACTTTTTAGCATATACTCTGGCTACAATCGATTGACATGCTCCCAAAGAACCAAGCAACGCCTCAACAGGATTCATTCCAGTATCTGTTCCACCCAAACTTTTTGGTTCATCAATCGTAAACTCAAAGTTTCTGGAACTAACTTTGACAACCACACCTTCTTGCAATTGGGCTGTCGCTTTAAATGTTGTAATAGCTATCTTACTCACTCCTTTGGCGTATTCATTCCAATTAATAATACCATATAATTCCTGTGGTTTTAATAAGATATTAAAATCAATTCATAGACGAAATGATTTCAGGCGATAGCAAGGATCACGGATTCGGGTGTATAATAGTCAAGTAGTTAGTAAATTACCAACATTTGGGGGGTTATCCATGCAAAGCACGCCATTAAGACCAATGGGAATTGGGAGAATTTTGGATCGCAGTTTCCAGCTGTACCGTAAACATTTTGTGGCTTTAACATTAATCATGCTGATCTTATTCGGTCCTTTCTATTTGCTCCAGCATTTGCTGATGTATCAAGAGACGGCAAGTACATCCTCTTCCATTCTTGATCAAATTCGAAGTGGCAAATCGCTTGAGGATATGTTCGGAGCGGATTCTTACTTACAAAGTAATCCAGCTGCGCAAGATCCAGAGTTCATCTGGAGAGCACTTATCCTGATGATCGTGTTAGTTCCTATTATGCTTCTTGGCCTTTTTCCAGCCTCTATGGCTTCTGTGGTTCACTTGGTTAAAGCTAACTTGCTGGGGGAAGAGACGCCGAAGGTCGGACAGCTTTTGAAGAAATCGTTTCGTCGATTCTGGCCGTTAGCAGGCAGTACCTTTCTCGGTGGGCTGATCATGTTTGGATTATACATAGGTCTTGCGATTGTTATCGTTATTTTTGCCATTGTATTCGCACTGGGAGGAAGCTTCTCGAGCGCAGTAGGAGGTTCAGGCGGGGGAGGGATGGTCTTAACCATTCTATTCTTTATCCTGCTGGGGCTAGGCTCGCTGTTTGCTTTTGCTTACTTTTGTATTCGATGGAGCTATTATTTGCCTTTTGTTGCCTTGGAGGAAGAATCCATTGGGCTCGGACGCAGCTGGAAATTAACACGAAGCAGCTTTTGGCGCTTATTGGGCATGTATGTTGTGCTAACGCTCATTCTGTATTTGTTCCTGGCTGTTATTCAATTGATTATTGCGGCTGTATTTGGCTTAGGTTTATGGGCGCAGCTGCTGCAAAGCTTAATATCGATTATCGTTATGCCCTTGTGGTATTTGCCCTACGCGGTGAGTTTCTTTGATTTGAAGGTACGGAATGAAGGCTTCGGTCTTGAAGCTATGATTGAGCACACAATATCTTCCTCACCTTACGATAAGTCGGAGGAATTGGAGCCGTTTGACCCTTTTGATGACCCACAACCTATTAATTTGGATAAAAAAGAATGATTCAAGCAAGCTTTGCCGCATCTTTGCAAGAAGATAAAGAGCAATTAAAAAAAATTCTGGAGCAAAAGGAATATAAAGCTTATGAGCTCAAGGACCATGAATCCTTCTGGTCTTGGCTAAAGCCTTTTTTCCGGAAGCTGCGCGGTTTGCTGCCCGATTTTGAAGTTTCTGACAAGGTCACAGACTGGTTGACCATCGGTGTGATGATTGTGCTTCTGGGCATTGCTGCTTTTGCGATTTATTGGTTCGTGAAACAGCTGATTTGGCAACAAAGGGCAAAGACGGAAACGTATTTGCCTGAAGGGGAAATCAGTCGTTCTTATCTTTATTATTGGCAGCAAGCTGCTGAGCTGCGACAAATGGGTGATTGGAGAGAAGGCGTGCGTTCTGTCTTTCTTTCCCTGCTGTTTGTCCTGGAAGCTGAGCGTATGATTCGGGTGGAGACATGGAAGACGAACTGGGAATATGCAGAGGAGCTGAAAGGATCAGCTTCGCTGCTCATTCCGTTATTTGAAGAAAGTTCACTGCTTTTTGACCGTATCTGGTATGGGAAAGAATTGGTGACAGAACAACAATTCATATGGATGTATGAACAAATTGCTCGGGTGATTGACAGGAAGGAGGGCTTGATCCATGAAAGGGCTGAATAAGCTGCACGTGGGACTAGCGCTCAGTATCCTGCTGTTTCTTGCATTAGGTTATTGGCTGGTGAAGCCGAAGCTGCCCGATCAGCCTCCCTATCTATCCTTTTCCGCTGATACCGATGGGACCCAAGCATGGAAGGAACTGCTTAGCACGAAGCAAGCAGTTGTGAAAGAATGGCGGCTGAATTGGAAACATCTTCCTAGCGGGACGTCCATGCTGCTTGTTGCGATTCAGCCATCGGGTGTGACGAAGGCGGATCGGGAACAACTGCTGGAGTGGGTTCGCAAGGGGAACGACGCGGTGTTGTTTGATCGTGAGCCGGAAGGCTGGGAGATGTGGAAGACGGAGCTTGCGGGTGACGGAGAAGCACTTGGAAATAAGGCTGCGAATGAGAAAAAGACGCCCTCTGCTATGAAGGCTTCGCCCGACTATCTGCAAGCGGAGGGCAAGTTCACAGGCACGGTGGAAACGCCGTACCGGATTCAGGTGGGCGGAGCTGGGCAGGCGCTGTTCGAGGATGAGCGCGGCGTGCTCGCCAGCCGCGTACAGGAGGGCTCAGGCAGCATCACGATGGTGCTGACCCCGACTTGGATGCAGAATGGGACAATTGATGAAGCCTCCCATTTCGAATTGATCTGGCCGCTGTTCGCGAAGTCCTGGGCTGCCGTGTGGGTCGATGAGACCCATCACGGCTTCGGGACGAAGCCCGGACTGCTGGCCGTATATCCCGCGTGGCTGGTGCTTGCCAGCGTGCAGCTTGGTCTGGCGCTGGTGTTGTGGCTCTGGCTGCGCGGCAAGCGCTTTGGCTCCGTCCATACGCCGCGGGCGTGGACGGTTCGCCGCGGCGACGAAGGCGTGCACGCCGTCGCCGCTTGGTATGAGCGCCTCGGCTACCAGCGCGAGGCGCTTGCCCACCAGCAGCTGTTCCTGCGGCAGCTGCTGCATCAGCGCTGGGGGCTCAGCCCCAGCGCCAGTGCTTCGCAGGCCGCGGAAGCTGCGCGCGGCCGGTTGCCTGAGGCGCAGGCGGCGCAGCTCGCGCGCCTGCTGGCAGAGTCGCCGGCTGATGGCGGCGGCTCAGAGAAGCCCCGCGCTGCGAAGCGGCGGGGTGTGAGTACACGAGCGTTCGTGCAGCGAACGCGTGAGATGGGCGAGATCATCGCCTACTTGGAGAAGGAGTGAGCGTAATGAACGAAATCATACAAGCGATGGAGCAGCGCTTATTCGGCCAAAAGCTGAATATCCGGCTGCTCGTCACCGCACTGCTGGCAGGCGGGCATGTGCTGCTGGAAGGCGTGCCCGGTCTAGGCAAAACGAAGATGGCGCGCACGCTTGCGGAATTCATCGGAGGCGATTACCGCCGCATTCAGTTCACGCCGGATCTGATGCCCGGTGATATTACGGGCAGTGTTATTTACAACATGCAGGAGCATTCGTTTACGACCATTCAAGGTCCGATTTTCACGAATGTGCTGCTCGCTGATGAAATTAATCGGTCAGGACCGAAGACCCAAGCGGCGCTGCTGGAAGCGATGGAAGAGCGTCAGGTGACGATTCAGGGAAATACATATAAGCTGCCAAACCCGTTCTTTGTTGTAGCAACTCAAAATCCTGTTGAATACGAAGGCACCTATCCGCTGCCTGAAGCTCAGCTTGATCGGTTCTTGTTCAAGCTGGTGCTTGATTATCCCGGCGAAGAAGCAGAAATCGCGATTCTTCGTGGACATATCCCTTTCCCTCAGCACCAAGAGGAAACCCTCTCGGCTATTTTGACACCGGGACGCATTGAAGAACTGCAGCGGAAGCTGGCAGATGTCGTCGTGGAGGAATCCTTGTATGCGTACATCGCAACGATTATTCGTAAGACACGCGAATCCAAGCGAGTTCAGCTGGGAGCAAGTCCGCGAGCAGGTATTGCGGTGTTGATGGCGAGCAAGGCCTGGGCTCTGCTGGATGGACGGACGTATGTGACGCCCGACGATATCAAGCTTGTAGCGCGGCCAGCGCTGCGGCACAGGCTGCTGCTTACACCGCAAGCGGAATTGGAGGGCGGAACCAGTGACCACATCATCCAAGAAACGCTCGGCGCTATTCCGGTTCCTCGATAGACGGCTGATCCAGGATTTTATCCTGCCGACGAACCGCTTCATCCTCCTTGCAGCTGTCGGAGCGATTGTGAATATGATAGCTTTTGTTTGGGATAGAGATTCAGTCCAGCCTGTATTTTGGAGTTACAATGCTTTGCTTATTCTGTTAAGCGGCATTGATCTGTTGCTGCTCCCCAAACGCAGCAGCTGGACAGTCCAGCGCAAACTGCCGGAGCAGATGGATGTCAGAAGCAGCGCCCAAATATCCATTGAGCTTAGCGCGCAAGGAACCGCTCATGTTCAGGTAGAGGTGATGGATGACTTGCCGCCAACCTTCCAGCTTGAAAGCGGTCAGCTCAGCGGTGCATTCCGTGGAACAGCTGCGTCCATTTTCTACACGGTTAAAGCGTTGGAAAGAGGCAAATATGACTTCAAATACGTCTATCTACGCTACTGGGGCGGGATGGGTCTTTGGAAAAAGCAAGTGAGGATTCAGCATCAAGCGGAGATTGAGGTTTACCCGGATCTATCTCAGGTACGAGGCGTGCTCGGGGCTGTTCAGGATGCGTTGATCCTCGAAGGTCATCGGCTGTTCAAAAAGCAGCGCAGCGGCTCCGAATTTTCCTACATCCGTGATTATGTGCAAGGCGATGATATCAGGCATATCAATTGGAAGGCTTCTGCCCGCACGACCAAGCTGATGACGAACCTTTTTCAACCGGAAAAAGGAAAGATTGTGACGTTGGTGCTGGACTGCGGCCGCCAAATGGCGATTGAGCTTGAAGGTCAGGTGAAGCTGGATCGGACGTTGGAAGCGGCTTTGACGCTGGCAGCCGTGGCTCTGAAGCAAGGAGATCAAGTCTCGCTGGTTGCTTATTCGAATCAAGTGAAAGTCTATGTGCCACCTGGGAAAGGGCTGCCGCATCTTCAGGCCCTAACAAGGGCTGTGTATGATTTGCGTACGGACTTTGTTGAGTCCAGTACCCAGGTTGCTTTTACACATGTGCTGCGTTTTCTGAAAAAGCGTTCATTGGTTGTGCTGTTTTCGGATATGGAAAGCTATCTGTACGATCAAGAGATGCTGCCCTATGTGCAGCGATTGCGGCGCAGTCATCATGTGCTGCTCTTATCTTTGCAAGACCCTCTGATTCACGGTTGGGTACGCATTCGCGCAGAAGACAGCAAGCAGGCTTATCGGCAAAGCATGGCTCACAAGTTTACGACGGATCGTTATGCTTACGTAGCCAAAATGGCCGGCAATGGCATCCCAGTAATGGATGTTCCTGCCGACCAGCTTACGCTTAGCGCCGTGAATGCGTATTTGGACTTAAAATCACGCGATCATTTATAGGGTTAATGGTTTTTGTTTAGCTCGTTTACTAATACCATAGCCGTAGTACAGAATTAGAATGAGCAAAGTAACGCCGGCAATGAGATATTTCACTTCCAGGGACAACGTAGATGGCGTAATGTACCCCTCGATGATGCCTGCGACGATAAATAAAGGGATCGTGCCGATCAGCAGCTGTGCGGATTCTTTCGCTGACTCCAGAAAGCGCAGCTTGCGTGGATAGGGGCCCGGCACAAAAAAACGATACCCCATATACAAACCAGCCCCGCCCGCAATAAAAATAGCGGTTAGCTCAATAATGCCATGCGGCAAGATATACGCCCAAAATACATAGCTTTTTCCGGATTTCATGAAGACAGCAGCCAGTGCGCCAACGAGAAGTCCATTGCTGATCATTAAATACACGGTGCCAATGCCCAGTGTCACACCGCTAATAAAAGCGAGAACCGCGACTCGAATGTTATTCGTCATGATCGCCGTTGAAACAAGGGGGGAATGGATGTCCCCGCGCGGATCGGCTGTTCGGGACGGATCAATATTTTCGGCCATCGTGCCGGGCATAATCATCGACAGGTTTAACGGATCTTTCCAAACGGACAGGAAACCGAGAAGTCCTCCCAGCAGGAACAGGATCAGCGCAAAGCCAACAAACAGGCTTCTGGCTTGAATCAGCGACGGAAAATAATGAAGGAAAAATTGCTTCATTTGCGAGCTGCTTTTATTGCTTTCTTTGTACATCGCATTGTGTGCTTGGGAGATGAGATGATTGAGATACACGGTAGTTTCGTCTGCTGGCCGATGTGTTTGCAGAGTGGCGAGATGGGCCGATACTGTTTTGTAAAGTTCCGTAAAGCGATTGATTTGACTGGCTTGCAAACTGCTCTTCCGCTTATTCAGCTGTCTTATAAGATCTTCGAGCTCAGTCCATTGCGATTTATGTTCACGAATAAAACGCGTAATATCTAACGTCATGGTGATCCTCCTATGCTTGAGCGAACGTGTTCATTTTATCATATCTAAGACAATTGTTACCATAATTATGAAATCAGAAGGAGATAGGATGAACGAGTCTCTGGATAAAAAAGTGACAATCATTACCCCAGAGCAGGTGCAGCTGCAATTTCAGACTGCAGGAATTGGCTCTAGAGCGATAGCGCATTTGCTAGATACGTTGATTTTAATGGTCGTGAATGGCCTTTTGTTTTTTTTCGTGCTTTTGGTACGTCGATTGTACGCAGGGGACTGGCTGCCAGCCGCTGCTGATTATTTAATGGCATTCTCCATTATTTTATTAATCCTCTTGAATTTAGGGTATTTTGTTTGTACAGAGGCTTTCATGGGCGGGCAAACCGTTGGCAAGAGGCTGCTCGGTCTGCGTGTGCTTCAGAATAATGGGCAATCTGCTACGATGCTTTCGATCCTGATTCGCAATCTGTTTCGATTGCTGGATATGATGCCGAGCTTTTACTTCTTGGGTGCAGTCTGTATCATGTTTAGCGCTAAGGACAAGCGTATCGGAGATATGGTTGCTGGCACGATCGTGGTGATTGAGGCCCGTTTTGAACGCGTGAAGCGGCGAAAGCAGCTGGATACAGCAATCGTCAAGAAAAACTATCCGAATCTAGGACTGAATCTGGAGGCTGAGAAAGAACAAATTACTGCGCAGGATTGGCAGCTCTTGCTGGCGTGGGTCGAGCGGATTCCGACGATGCCTGCTGCTAGATTAACGGAGTTGGCTGAGCCGATAGCACAGCATTTTGTCCGAGTATTGGAACTGGACCAGATGGTTGCGAAAGAACCTGCCGCTTTGTTGGTAAATCTATATGGCATTCTGAGAAACGACTGGGAAGTGTAAAAGCAGCTTGAAGGAAGGGAGGGGCGCTATGGGAATTACTGCTGTTGTTGCCGGAGGCACCGGGTTAGTGGGAAGCGAGCTCATTCAGCTGCTTCTGCAAGATGAAGCTTATGAGAAAGTTATTGCTCTTGTTCGGCGGAACATTCCAACCGACCATCTCGTGGGCAAGCAGAAATTGGTTCAGGTTAAGACGGATTTCAGTCATTTGGAAGCTGATTTCTCAGCTTCGGATATGGAACATGCGCATGTGTATTGCACTCTCGGCACGACGATTAAGAAGGCGGGGTCGCAAGAGCAGTTTCGGAAGGTCGATCTGACGTATCCTTTGCACCTCGCTCAAATGGCGAAATCAGGCGGAGCCGATGTTTTTGCCATTGTGACGGCCATGGGGGCAAGCAGCAAGTCCTCGATTTTTTATAATCGGGTGAAGGGTGAAGTGGAGGATAGCCTTAGGGAGCTGAATTTCCCAGTGCTTTATCTGCTGCGTCCTTCTCTCATTCTTGGAGACCGTAATGAGGTGCGAGTTGGCGAGAGGCTGGGCAGCCTTGCAGCACGGGCGATAGCCCCGCTCATGATAGGCGGACTGCGGACTTATCGGCCTATTCATGCGAAGACGATTGCGACTGGATTGATCCAATCTGCTAAATCCGGCAAAACGGGGGTTCATATTGTGCTTTCCGGACAAATTGCTGAGTTGGCTGCTGGGAAGTAATTTGGTGAGCTGATGGGTGCGCTAAGTGTGGAGGAGCGTTGAATGCCTACTCCTCTGGGCAAGGCGGGAGATTAGGTTGCGGCCAATTTAAATAAGGAAATTCGTAGCTCATACACCAGCTAGGCCAGAGAGTGAATCAAAGATGCATATCTTGAGTTGGCAGAGGTTGTGCTGGAGTCTTATGAGAGTAAGTGGTGGATGGTATTGAGGTTTAGGGTTGGCTTGATTTGATTTGATTTGATGAAAGAGCAGTTAGTAGCGATAAAAAGGAGCAGATCATATGGAATCTTCTTTGATATTCGATCAATTGGCATTTGCCCGAAAAAATACACTTCGGATACTCGAAGGACTTACGGAGAGCGATGCAACTCGCATACCGGAAAATTTTAGAAATCATATCCTATGGCACGCTGGACATATTTATTTGGTTCAAGAGCGGTTTGCGTTTATGCTCCATGGGTTTGATGCACAGCTTCCAGAATCCTTCATGACCCTATTCGCCGCTGGGACAACACCGCTAACTTGGACGGAGACTCCACCAAGTATGTCGGAAGTGATAGACAGGTTAGGTCAGCAGCAGCAGCGTATCCAAACGGCGTTAGCAGATAAGTTTGCGGACAAAGCACTTTCGCCGTACACAACCTCCAGCGGGTTTAGACTTGAAACCATCGGAGAGTTCCTTAACTTTACGCTGTATCATGAAGGCATGCATATTAGCACGATCAAGCATTATAAAATGTTGTTGAACTTATAATATTGCGGAAGAATAAGGGCGTTCTGTCATTCGGCTAAGCTTAGTGGCTAAGCGGCCTTGGATGGAATTATTGTGTATTTCCACGTTGAGTGGGAAACGGGATCGGTCTTTGGTTCACCTCATCGAGAAAGCCTGCGAAAATGCAGGTTTTTTTGATAAAATCGGATGAAAAGTGGGAATGCCTGCAAAAGTGCAGGTATTTTTGTTTTTTTTAACCTGAAATCGGGAAATGGCCTAAAAAGCCTGCAGAATCGCAGGAATTTCTTTATTTAGGTGATCGAAAGAGGAAAAAAGATGCACAATTGCAGGAATTTGATAAGGAGCGGCTATAAATCACAATTTGTAACCACAAACCGGTAATCTCAATTCGCACACGACCCGGAAACGGCAAATAGGAAATGCAAACCGCAATCCCAACCACAATCCCAGACCGCAAACCGCGACAAATGGACAACCGTTGGATGATTTTATTCAAGAGGCGTGTTTGTAGTTAGTGTCTGAGAGGATTCGGCCGAGAAAAGCGTAAAATATGTAACTATAGTCCGAAAAAAACGTCAACTTTTCGCATAGTTCAATTGCTATAATTAAGGGGAACTAGAGGAATGGTGGGATGTGTAAAATGATACTTGAACGATTAGGCGTTCTGACGGATGAAGTTTCTGCTCATTTTGAAGAAGCGTTGGATTGGGCAGTCGAACAGGGATTGAAGCATGTGGAAGTCCGAGTCATTAACGGGAAGAATGTGATCACGCTAAATGACGAGCAAGCGACGGAAGTTAGGCGTCAGGTCGAGGCTCGCGGTTTATTCATTTCTGCGATGGCTTCTCCTTTGTTTAAATGTGCGCTGGATTTGAGCAGGCCAACGGCCTCGGGAGACACTTTTGGTCAGAAAGAAGAGGATGTGGATGCTCACTTCGCCAAGCTGGACCGTGCCATTCAGCTAGCTAAGCTGCTGGGCACGAATCGGATTCGTGTTTTTTCATTCTGGCGTGAGGCCGAACCACTGAAATATAAGGAAGATATCGTCAGTTGCCTAAGGCGAGCTGCAGAAGCAGCCCAACAGGGAGGCGTGCAGCTTTTGCTTGAGAATGAACCATCCTGCAATGGCGGCTTTGCGGAGGAAGTGGCTGAAATTGTGCGAGGTGTTGACTCGCCTGCTCTAAGGGGACTTTGGGACCCAGGCAATGAGGCATATGGCGGTCGTGAGGCATTTCCGGCAGGTTACAGATTCATGAAGGATGCTCTGGCTCATATTCATCTTAAGGATGCGTATATATGCGCAGACGGTACAGCCCGTTGTGTGCCTCTTGGCTCAGGCAATGTGCCTGTGATTGCACATCTTAAGGCTTTGTTGGCTGACGGGTACGAGGGGCTTTTTACGATCGAGACGCATTATATTCCTGAAGGGGGCAGTCAGATGACCGGCACTCGTATGACGCTCGATGCGCTGCGTGCCCTTCTAAGCGAGGTATAGGAGCAATGACGACATGGAAATTTGGCATTATTGGGTGCGGATCTGTCGCCGACTTTCATATCGAGGCTATTCGTGAGATTGAGGACGCAAGCTTAACCTATGTTTCCAGTCGTAATGAAGCAAAGGTGAAAGCGGTTGCGGAACAAGAGGATTGTTTGTGGACGACTAACTACCACGAGTTGATCCAGAGTGCGGATGTCGATATCGTCTGTGTGACGACTTCAAGCGGGAGTCATGCGCGTATTGGGCTGGATGTTCTAAAGGCTGGAAAGCATCTCGTGCTGGAAAAACCGATCGCAATGTCTACGCATGATGCGGCCGAGCTTGTACGTACAGCCAAAGAACGTGGAGTTACGCTATCGGTCATCTCGCAAAGGCGTTTTGAAACCCAGCATCAAGCCGTCAAACGCGTATTAGATGAAGGGGCGCTTGGCAAGCTTCTGCTTGTGGAGACCTCGCTGTCCTTTTCGCGGACGCAAGACTATTACGACACGGCGGATTGGCGGGGGACGATTGCGGAGGATGGCGGTGTTCTTATGAATCAAGGTATCCATACGTTGGATCTTTTGCTTTGGTTTGGCGGAGAGGTTCGAACGGTCTTCGGCAAAATTGCGACGCAAACGCATGACATTGAAGCGGAGGATTTGGGGCTGGCGCTTCTGCAATTCAAAAACGGCGCATTCGGCACGATTATGGCTTCAACCAGCATCCAACCCGGGTTCCCGGCAACCCTTAACCTCTACGGGGAAAAGGGGACGATTAAGTTGGAGGGTTCCTCCATCGTTCACTGGACGGTTCCCGGCAGAAGTGAGCCGAACTGGACGCAAGCGAGAGCGTACGGAGGGGTCAGCGATCCCCGCAGCATTGTTTCCGATTTTCATCAAAGCCAGTTTATAGACGTGATTGCGTCCATTGAAACGGGTATAGATCCCCTCGTTACTGGCGAGGACGGATTGAGAGCTGTGCAGTTGGTTGAAGCTATCTATGAAAGCTCGGCGAAGGGTGTTCAGATTAACATGGACTAACAGCATCTTTCGTGCAGCCATATGGATTATCGAGAGGAGGATAGACGTATGAATGAATTGCCTAACGTTCTCTTTAGCCAAACGATTGATTCCTTGAAGGTTAACGTCTATGACAACCGTCTTGCTCTGGGCACTGCTGCGGGTGTGGATGTTGCCGCAAGGATCAAGCAATTGTTGTCCGAAAAACCTAACATTCGGATGATTTTTGCAGCGGCACCCTCACAAAATGAGCTTTTGGCCTATTTGCTGGAGGATCAAGCGATTGATTGGAATCGAATTACAGCCTTTCATATGGATGAATATAACGGTTTGCCTGTGGATGCGCCGCAGAAGTTCAGCCGCTTTCTGTGCGAGCGTCTGTTTAATCAAGTAAAACCGGGCACGGTGCATCTGATTGACAGCTCCAATGAGAGTGAAGAAGAATGCCGCCGTTACGGGGAACTGCTGCGTCAGGCTCCCATCGATATGGTATGTCTTGGAATCGGTGAGAATGGGCATATCGCCTTTAATGACCCGCCTGTTGCCGATTTTAACGATCCGCAGGTGATCAAAATGGTCGAATTGGATAACGCTTGCCGGCAGCAGCAGGTGAATGACGGCTGTTTCGCTGCTATCAAGGACGTCCCCACTCATGCGCTGACATTAACGATTCCGGCTCTGCTCTCAGGCTCACATTTGTTCTGTGTTGTCCCAGGGCCAACGAAACAGAAGGCGGTCGAGCGAACGCTTAACGGACCTATTTCAACGGAATGTCCATCTACGATACTGCGTAAACATCCAGATTGTACGCTTTATGTAGACAGGGATTCATATGGAAAGTAAAGAGATAAACCTGCACGCCATTCATTATGCAACGGGTGAGCCTGTCTCGATCTGTTTGGAGCAGGGGATGATCCGCAGCATAGAGCCGATCACATTGGAGACCCGCGGAACGTCAGAGCTGGCGATTGTCGCCCCAGGTTTAGTTGACCTTCAGATAAATGGGTATGCAGGGCATGACTTTAATCATATGCCATATGCTGATAAGCTGGTTGGTGAAGTGATTCGCAAGCTTTGGCAGGAGGGGGTAACTTCCTGCTTTCCGACGGTCATTACTAACAGTGATCAGGCGATTCAAGAAGCCTTGGAATCCATAGCGTTCGCATGCCGAGAGGATGCAGCTGCCGATCAGGGCATTGCTGGCATCCACCTGGAAGGCCCGTTTATTTCTGCTCATGACGGCGCTCGCGGAGCACACGCCCTTAAGTATGTAAAACCGCCGGATTGGGAGCTGTTTACCCGTTGGCAGGAAGCATCCGGCGGGCGAATCCGAATTGTTACTCTGTCGCCAGAATGGCCCGATAGTGCTAAATTTATTGCGAAGTGTACAGAAAGCGGCGTAACGGTTTCAATCGGACATACATCAGCAACACCGGAACAAATCTGTGAAGCGGTGGAAGCGGGCGCGCGGATGTCAACGCATCTTGGCAATGGGGCTCATCTGATGATGCCGCGCCATCCGAATTATATCTGGGAGCAATTAGCTCAGGATCGGTTGTGGAGCAGTGTAATTGCGGATGGCTTTCATTTGCCAGATCAGGTGTTGAAGGTTGTGTTCAAAGTGAAAGGTGCTCAAGCGATGCTCGTGAGTGATGCGGTTTCACTGAGCGGACTGCCAGCGGGTGCGTACACAACACACATTGGTGGTTCTGTCGTCTTAACGCCGGAGGGCAAGCTGCATCTCGCTGAGGATGACAACCTCCTCGCCGGATCGGCGCAAATGCTGCTTAGGGGCATTGAGCATGTAACGAATCGGGCGCTGGCCGATTTAGCGGAAGCTTGGGACATGGCTTCTGTAAGACCATCCAGCTGCATGAAGCTGCCTTCATCTTCAGGTCTGGCGCCGGGAGCTCCGGCTGATTTGGTTCTGTTCCGCAGAGCAGGAAACCAAATTCGTTTGGAACGTACGTTTAAATCGGGCAAGGAAGTCTTTGTACGGAAGGACTTATTATCAAATTTTTCATCCTAATGAATGATAGTAGGTGGTAGTGAGATGGGGCCAGATAAACCCTATTATCAAAGCAAGGATCAGTTGAATAAAGCCTTTCCTTTTAAAATCATGCGGTACTCTAGCACCGAGATGAAACAACCCATGCATATTCATGATTATATTCAAATCGTTTATGTCCTTCACGGAGTGTGCAACCATCAATTGCGCGGGAAGTCGCTTACAGCCAGCAGAGGCGATATTTTCATCATTGCTCCCCATATTGAGCATAGTTTGAGTGCGATTGAGGATAAAGCGTTCGAAGTGGTGATCGTCGATTTCATTCCGTTGCTGATTCAGGAGCAATTAAAGCCTTTTTCCGATACGCTGTATCCGCTCTTGCAGCATTCCGATGAGGATCCCCTGATTCCTTTCATCCACCATTCTTGGCTTCATTTCGGGAAAAACAAGCAGGTTTTCGTCGAACAGCTTTTGCAGGATATTCAGGATGAATTCGAGCATAAGGAAGTGGGGTTCGAGCACTCCATCCTGCTTAACTTAGCCAAATTGTTGATCTTAGTTGACCGTGAGTACCGCAAGGCGAAGCGGAAGCCTGCCAAACAGCCGGCGCTGGCGGACCAACAACCCATGGATGAAGTGAAACGGTACATCTATGACAACTTCAGTCAGGATATCCCGCTGGAACACGGAGCATTCATCGCGAATATGGCACCGGCGTATTTCAGTTATTTATTCAAAAAAGAAACGGGACAAACGTTTGTTGATTTCGTTACGGAAGTGCGCATCGAGAGGGCTATGGAGCTGATTCGGCGCGATACGCATACGATTACACAGATCGGCTTTCAGGTTGGGTTTCATCATTTGAGTCATTTTATCCGAACCTTCAAGAAACGCTGCGGAATCACGCCTACGGAGTACAAGAAAACATTCGGCAATCGTCCGTAAAATAGACAAAGGAAGAGGTGCATCCTTATGAGTCAAAAGATCGTAAAGGTTGGGATTATCGGACAAGGACGCAGTGGTCGCGACATTCATGGCAATCTGCTCGCACAAATTAAAGACTATTATACAATTGTTGCTGTAGCCGATTCGATTCCAGAGCGTCAGGCACGCGCGGAGCAGGAATATGGCTGCAAAGCCTATGCGAGCTGGGAGGACATGGTTGCCAATGAGGAGCTGGATTTAGTTATTAACGCTTCTCCAAGCCATCTGCATTTCCCTATCACCCTAACGCTGCTAAATCGAGGAGTTCATGTGCTTTGTGAAAAGCCGCTCGCTAGATCTGTTGAAGAAGTCGATCAGCTGATCGAAGCTTCACAAAGATCCGGGAAACAATTAGCGGTATTCCAGCAATCCCGATATCAGCCAGCTTATGTTCAAATTCAGCAAATCATCGATTCCGGTGTGCTTGGCCGCATCGTTCAGATTGATTTCTCCATGAATAACTTTGCTCGTCGTTGGGATTGGCAAACGCTGCAAAGCAACAACGGCGGCAGCCTAATGAATACAGGACCCCATCCGCTGGATCAAACGCTGCAATTCCTCGGAACGGATGGACTGCCTCAAGTCATGTGTATCATGGACCGAGCCAATACATTTGGGGACGCCGAAGATTATGTAAAGCTGATTCTTAGAAAACAGGGATTTCCGACGATCGATCTTGAAATCTCATCGTGCGATGTTTTCCCTCAGGAGCAGTTTCATATTCAAGGCACAAACGGTGGGCTCCATGGGACTGCGGAGAAATTAACATGGAAATATTTCAAGCCGGAAGAAGCGCCGGATCAGCAGTTAACGAAAGAACCGCTATTCGATAGTCATGGAATGCCCGCGTATTGCAAGGAGACGTTGGACTGGCACTCCGAGAGCTGGGAACTGGCGATTCCAGGGGGCAAGACACCTTTTGAACATATGACAGAGAAATTATATCTCATGCTTTACCATACGTTAACTGACGGGGCCCCGCTAGAAATCACGCCAGAGCAGGTGCGGCAGCAGATGTGGGTTATGGAAGAATGCCGTCGTCAGAATCCGCAAATCTATGATCAAGCTTAAATCGTTCCATATCGACGCAAGAGCCTCTTCCTGCTATGATTAGAAACGTTAATGATAACGTTCTGGAGAGAGAGTGGGTACTAACATGATTGATCACATTGTACTGGTTAAGTTCGGAGAAACAACGACAGATGCACAAATGCAAGAGGTAGCAGATCGCTTCAAAGCGCTGAAAACTCATTTGACAGGTATCGTAGACATTCAGGCAGGAATCAACTTTTCTGAGAAAAATAAGGGCTATCAAGTCGTATTGTCTGTACGTTTTGAAGATAAAGCAGCTCTGGAAGCTTACGGTCCTAACCCGGAGCATCAGGCAGTTGCTGCGTATATTAGAGAAGTAGGCAGAGTGGATAGTTTGATTGTTGATATCGAAATTTAAGTATGGTTCGAACGGCTGATGGGGATTCTTCCTTATTGGCCGTTTTTTTATTCTTATGAGTATACTAGCGGAATTCGTGCGGAATAAGAGATTCGTCCAATCTATTAATCTAGCAAAGGCATACTATATCTTATCTTCCAAAAGAAAGGAGAGGATTATAAGATGGCTAATCAAATTGAAAGTTACCAAGCGGTTACTGTTACACCGGTGACGGACGGGGTCCAGATTCCTGTTCCATTGACTCCAGCTGGAGTAGGGATTGCGGCAGTTAGCGTAATTGTTCCCGGCACATTTCCCAATGTCGTTGAATTGAAAGCGACAGTAGGTGTAAGAGGAGATACAGGGACAGGTAGTTTATTGTTTCGTATCTTCCGCGACGCGCAGGTAATCTACTATGCACGATTAGGGATAGAAGCTGGCTTCGAGAAATACTATGTCCCAACCTTGCAAGCGATCGACGTCAACCCGCCGCAAGGCTCTCACGGTTACACGTTGTCTATTGAATCTTTAACACCAGGTGTAACAGCAACGGTTATTGGTCCGATTACCATGAGTGCTTCAGTTATTAACGCGATTTAATAAAAAATTTAATGAGAAAAGCCTCTTGTCCTTCTGATGCTGTTGTCAGGAAGGATAAGAGGCTTTTTGTTGGTGCAAAAGAGCGGCTTCAAGCTTTCAGCTCCTTGCGGTAGACCGAGGGTGCGGCACCCGTCCATTTGCGAAATTGCTTGGAGAAATACAAAGCATCGTTGAAGCCGACTGAGGAGGCTACCTGATCAATCGTCATGGAGGTTTCCAATAACTGCTTGGCGCGCTCCATACGAATTTTGAACAAATACTGCATGGGCGCAAGGCCAGTGGACTGTTTGAACATTTTGCATAAGTAGGTTCGATGATAGCCTAGGTTCCGAGCAAGCTCCTCGATGGAGACTGACTGTGTGTATTGCAGCTCAAGGTAGCGAATGGCTTGGCCGATCTGACGGTCGATTTCCGTTTCAGTGACAGGCTTGACACTTAGCCGATGCGAATTGGTTTGCCCAAGCTCGCGGAGCAGCAAGCGAAGCCACCCTGCGGATTCCAGGTCTTCAAGTGCCGGGTGATCCGACTGTCGGAAGCAGGAACGAATGCGGCGGTAATGATGGCGTATGACACGGGAATTACTGCCATAGATCACAGCATGCTGCAGAGAAACGCCAATGTGGGAAAGCAGCATGCCGGCCGCTCGTCCAGTGAAGGCTACCCACGTATAGTGCCATGGCTGATCTGCGTCAGCAACGTAACTGAACAGCTCTCCAGGGTAAATGATGAAGCTGTCTCCAGCCGCGCAGCGGTAGGTGCGATTCTGCATCTCGAAAGTACCTTCGCCGGAAAGTACAGTATGAATCAGGTAATAGTCGTAAACGGCGGGACCATTTTTGTGAAGCGGCACAGGTTTGCCTTCCCCGCCAAAAAGGACGGATAATTCACTGTTGCTATGCTGCGGGTTAATACTTATTGTGAAATAGGTATGATCCGAATTCATAGAGACCTCTTTCTATTTTTTGCTTTTAGCGTACATCAATAAACTACAAATGTCCATATTAGAGTTCATTCGATCCATATGTTTGCAGGATAAGCTGCGATATAGTGAAGATATGAAAAAAGACCCTATATCGGAGGAGGATCACACATGTCCAAGATTACTTTTCTAGGTGCCGGAAGTACAGTTTTTGCAAAAAACGTGCTGGGTGATTGCTTGCTTACACCCGCGCTGCAAGGCTTTGAAATCGCTCTCTTTGATATTGACCACGAGCGTCTGCAGGATTCCGCCAACATGCTGAATAACATCAAAAAAACGGGCGGAAGCACATCTACCGTGAAGGCGTATACAGATCGCAAGGAAGCGCTGCGCGGAGCCAAATATGTGGTCAATGCGATTCAAGTAGGTGGCTATGATCCATGTACGATTACAGATTTTGAGATTCCTAAGAAGTATGGTTTGCGTCAAACGATTGCGGATACTGTCGGTATTGGCGGTATCTTCCGTAACCTTCGTACTATTCCAGTCATGCTGGATTTTGCAGCGGATATTCGTGAAGTATGCCCTGATGCCTTGTTCCTCAATTACACGAATCCGATGGCTGTCTTGACGAATGTTATGAATACTTACGGCGGTGTTCGTACTGTCGGCTTATGTCACAGTGTACAGGTATGCATTCCAGAGCTGTTCAAAAGCTTAGGCATGGAAAAAGAAGGCGTCAAAGCGAAAATTGCCGGCATTAATCATATGGCTTGGCTTTTGGAAGTGACGAAGGATGGCGTCGATCTGTACCCGGAAATTAAGAAGCGGGCGGCGGAGAAGCAGAAAGAGAAGCACCCTGATATGGTTCGCTTTGAAATGATGCTGAAATTCGGCCATTATATTACGGAATCTTCCGAGCATAATGCCGAGTATCATCCGTACTTCATCAAACGCAATTACCCGGAGCTGGTTGACCGCTTCAACATTCCGTTAGATGAATACCCGCGCCGCTGTATTGAACAAATCAGCAGATGGAAGCAAATGCGCGAGGATCTCGTGAACGATACGAATTTGAAGCACGAGCGTTCCCATGAATATGCATCTTACATTTTCGAAGCGATTGAGACGGACATTCCGTACAAAATCGGCGGCAACGTCATGAATACCGGTCTAATCACCAACTTGCCGCGCGAAGCTTGCGTCGAAGTGCCTTGCTTGGTAGACCGCAACGGAGTTACGCCTACCTATGTCGGCGATCTGCCGCCGCAGCTTGCAGCGCTCAACCGGACGAACATCAATACGCAGCTGCTAACGATCGAGGCTGCCATTACAGGAAAACGCGAGCATATCTACCACGCGGCTATGCTTGATCCACACACAGCAGCCGAGCTGTCGATGGACGACATCGTCGCTATGTGTGATGACTTAATCGAAGCACACGGCAAATGGCTGCCGGAATATCACTAGGTTTGTTTGGCTGAGGACTATGATGAAAAGTCATAGTCTTTTTTTTTGGTCTGAGTGATAAGGCTGAAACGGCAGAATCAAAAAAAGCCATGACGTATAAGAAACATACGCATGGCTTCTTTATCTACCCACCGAATGCGTCGCGAAACGCATGATTTAATGTTTCGAGCTCCACGTTCCAAAGGGGAGCAATGTCAGGGCCGACCTGTTCATCGAACCAGTCGGAGAGTGCCTTGCGATTGCTGCCATGCTCGACGATGAAGGGAAGGTTCAACATGACCTTTTTCACATAAAGTTCTTCGGCAGCCTTGATTTGTTCCGGCGATATCCAAACTTTCAAGCGTTTGACGGTACGATACAATTCCTTGCTGCAAGCTCTGCGAATACCGCGTGCGCTGGGGAATTGCTGTTTATGTTTTTCACTCGGCTTGTTGTTGACCATGACTGTATCCACACTCCCTCTATGCTATTTGTATGCATAAAGGGGTCAGTGGGCTACTCGAGACAAGTAGCAATGGCGCCCAAGTTCACAGACGCCTAGTCTAATGATGAACAGAGTTGGATGGTTGGACCGATGCTTTTGGTCCCAAGTAAGTCATTAGCGCCGGAAGCAGCATGCCGCGAACAAGGAAAGTATCAATGAGAACCCCGGCAGCCATAGCGAAGCCGAACAAGATCAATTCTTGGAGCGGCTGTGTAATCAGCACACAGAATGTGGCGGCAAGGACGATACCCGCCGATGAGATGACCCCGCCTGTCAGAGCAACGCCGCGGCGGACGGCTTCTTGCCACGTGAAGCGCTGAGCTTCCTCTTTGATCCGAGAGACCAAGATGATGTTGTAATCGACGCCAAGGGCGATAAGAAAAACAAAGGTATAAACAGGCAGTCGGTAACTAATAGCTTCATAGCCAAATCCAAAGTGGAAGACACTCCAGACCAGTCCCATCGTTGCCGCATAGGACAGCAGCATGGTGCCCATCATGGTGAGCGCTAGGCGAATTGAGCGAGCTTGCCAAATGAGCATCAGTGTAATGAGCAGTGTAATCAGCGAGAAGAGCATGAGGGTATCACGCTTATTCATGGAGCGGACGTCCAGCTGCTCTGCGGTTTGCCCTGCATAATGAAGCGTGAACTGTGCGGGTTCGAATCCGCTTTTTTGCAGCATATCCCCGCTGTCTTGGCGTAAATCCGCAATCAAATTCAGCGCTTCTTGATCATAAGGATTAAGACTCAACGTCATTTGAAGCGTGATCGTGCGCTTATCTTGGCCGAGCAGTGCGGCGGCGGCTGGACCATTAGCCGTTAGCCACTCTTGACTAATTGCCGGCGCAATCGTGCTGATTCCGTCTTTTGCTTGCAGCGCATAAACCAACGAACCGGCTTTCTCGGCAAAAGAAGCGTCAAGGACGATATCTTTATCCGACTGCAGCAGGATCGTAACCGGAGCCAGCTGGCCTTGCGGGAAACGCTCCTGTAATATTTCGAAGCCTTGCCGCGATGAAATATCGCTAGGGAAGGACTTCATGAGATTAAAGGAATAGCGCATGGACAGACCTGAGAGAGAAGACACAATTAATAGGATAAATAAAATTGTCGCAGTGAAGGCAGGTTTCTTTGTGACAAAAGTGCTGATTGCGGCCCAGAGGCCTTTCGGCTGTTCTGCGGCTGCTCTCGGCTCTTTTTTGGGGATCAGCGGCCAGAAAGCTCTGCGTCCCACGAGGGCAAAAACGGCCGGAATCAAGGTCAAGCCGCCGAGAAGAATGACGACCATTGCAACGGAGAACACGGGGGCAAAATTGTGGTATGGCTTGAAGACAGCTGTGAATAAAGTCAGCATCGCAATAAGGACCGTGCCGCCGCTGAACAGAATCGGCTCTGCGACCTTGGCGAGCGCACTCGACATGGCGGTGTACTTGGAGTCCGTTTGTTGTAATTCCGTACGGAAGCGGGCCACGATAAACAAACAGTAATCTGTTAATACGGCGAACAGCAAAATCATCATGATGGATAGAGACTGCTTCTCAACGAAGAACCAGCCTAACTTTCCGGCCAATCCCAGCAAGCGGTCCACAACCTGATAAACGATGCCGGCAATGAGTAATGGCAATAAAGCCAACAATGGCGATCGATAGATAATGATCAAAATGATGAGAATTAAGACCACCGTTGCAAGCATCAAGACGAAGTCAGCTTTTTTGAAAAGCATAATCGTATCCGATGATATCCCGGCCGGACCCGTGATTTCGAGCTTGAGCGAGCCTAGCCCAATCGTATCCGCCATATGGCGAATTTGCTCGAGCGTGTCATAAATTTGACCAGACTCCAAATCCTTTTGCAGGGAAGCCGTCAACAGGAGGGTCGTATGATCCTTGGAATACAGCTGTTCTTGCTGTGACAAAGGCAACCGATGGAAAGGCAATGCGCTTGTGATAAAAGGAGGCTTCTGATCGGAGCTCAGCCACTCACTGATTTGGCGGATGTTTCCGATCTCCGAGTCGGTTAGGGCCTTCTCTCCATGAAAGACAAGCAAAGCTGTTAATCCATCCTGAGAAGGATATTCCGCTTGCATGATTTGTTTGGCGGCTGTGGATAACGTATCTTCATGGATACTGCCTTCACCGCCGGATTTGGCAACTTCTTTGGACGATGGCGCAAAAGCGCTTAATAGAATAATGACCGTGAGCCAGCTGATCAGGACGATTGTGACGCCTTTGGAGCTGCTGACTAGACGAGCCCATTGGTGTAAGAAACGATTCATAGTGTTCAGTCCCCTTTCCTTATCCTCGTTAGGATTGTAGGAAAGGAATATGAACGGATGATGAATGTAGGATTACAATCGCGGCAGATGGATCACGAACGTTGTGCCTTTGCCGAATTCGCTCTGCGCCTCGACGCTTCCTTGGTGAAGCTGGATGATTTTCTGCGCGATGGATAGGCCTAGGCCGCTGCCAGAGCTAGCCCGATTTCTTGCCTTGTCGGCTTTGTAGAAACGATCAAAAATATGCGGCAATTCCGCTTCCGGAATGCCAATTCCCGTGTCGCTGATGCGAACGACAATTTCGGAGAGCTGCTCTCTGAGTTCGATTCGCAGCGTATCTCCGTGCCGCGAAAATTTGATGCCATTCGTAAGGAAGTTCAGCCACACTTGGTGCAGCAGCTGGGCGTCAGCTGTAATCATCACTTCCGGAAGCTCTAGTTCAATCGCGATGTCCTTCTCCGTCCATTGCCACTCGGTGAGGATGAGAATCTGGCGAATCTGCTCGTCCAACCGATAAGCGCTCCGCTTGATGACATGATTTTCTTTATCCAGCGAGGCTAATGTTAATAATTGTTTGCTTAAGGAGGACATGCGTTTGCTTTCTTCTAAAATAATTTGAAGATAGCGTTCCTTTTCTTCCTCGGAAGTGCTTTTATCCAGTATCGACTGCGTAAAGCCTTGGATGGACGTTAAAGGGGACTGAATTTCATGGGAAACATTGCCCACAAATTCCTGCCGCATGTTATCGAGCTGTTTCAGCGATTGTGCCATGAAGGTGAAATCTCGGGCTAGTTCCCCAATTTCATCCTGCCGTGTAACGTCCATTTTAATCTCGTAATGGCCCTTGACGATCCGTTTGGTAGCTTCGGTTAATTTCTTAACGGGGTTAACAATATACTGCGAGAAAATAATAATGAATAGGATACTGAATAAGAAGGTTAGACCTAAAAGAAAGGCCATGAGGATGCGAACGCCCCCAATCTGCTGCTCCAAATTCGGACGTACGAAAAGCGCATAGGGCTTGCCCTTCACTTGAATCGGAACACCGATACTGTTGCGAAGACTATTTTCAAAGAACCCGGTCACCATCAGGAAATGGCGTTCCTGCAGCATGCCGCGGTACGTTTGTCCAGCGATGACCTGTCGAATTTGTTCAGGATCCATCTGGGTATGCTTGAACGGAGTTCCGTAGAAGACGCCTTCCATCTGATCGTTGACGGTATACAACTGAAACCCCATATTGGCAATATGCGTGAAGTAAGCAGCGGGCTCAAGATCAGGCACTTGCTCGTATAAAGTACGGATTTCACTAGTAATCGTCCAGATTTGTTCTTCGTTTTGATCTCTTAATTTGGCTGCATAATAGCCATTGGAAAGCAGGAGAGCGAGCAGGCTGCTGACCATTGCGATGATAATAAACGTAACTACGATGCGAGTATAGAGTGTCTTCACCCTTCATTCACCTCAAGCTTGTAGCCGATTCCTCTCACCGTTGTGATGACGAAATCCTGCGAAATCTCGTAGAATCGTTCCCGCAAACGCTTGATATGAACATCAATTGTCCGATTGTCGCCTTCGTAGTCTGTGCCCCAAAGCATTTGGATCAACTGCTCGCGGGTGAAGATGCGCCCTGGATGACTGGCCAATTGAGCGAGCAGCTGAAACTCTTTGAGCGGCAATAGGAGGGATTCATCACCGACGGTCACCTCATAGCTTTTGCGATTAATGATCGTATGATTCAGTGTGATTACTTCGGAGGATACAAGCTGATATCGGCGCAATAAAGCCCTCGCCCTGAACAATAATTCTTTGGGCTCAAAGGGTTTCACCATGTAGTCGTCTGTGCCTGACTGAAAGCCTTTTTCCTTATCTTCAAGCTCCCCTTTGGCGGTTAAAAGAATGACGGGAATATCATAATGCTCACGGATTTCGGAACAAAGATCCAAGCCATTCTTCAGCGGCATCATCACATCGACAACGGCCAGATGAATCTGTTCAGCGTTCAAAATTTGGGAGGCTTGTTCCCCATCGCCGGCTTCGTATACGGTATAGCCTTCCTTGGAAAATAAGAAACGGAGTAATTCGCGAATATGCGCATCGTCATCGACGACCAGAATATGTGTTTTCAAGCGCTATGCACCTCATTTTCAAAAATCAGTGAACTTGGCAACAGTGTAAACGAAAAAAAACCTTATTGCCACTTCTGATTCCAAAACGCAGGAGAAGGTCTCCAGGTTTGGGTGTCAGGCGGCCAATAAGGTCACGGGAAAACGTTAGTCCACCACGATATAGCCGATCATCGGACCGCCGTGGGCGACATCCGCATGGGTCATACAAATGAGCCGGTACGTTCCTTCCTGATTGGCCGTGAAATGGACAACCGTCTCTTTCCCTTTCTGGACTTCTCCGCTAATGTTCAAGCCTTCGATGAGAAAAGGGTGGCTTTCTCCGTTAACGCCGTAGATGCTGAGCTTGATTTTCTCGCCTTTGCGGACGATGACAGTGCCCGGATCCCAACGATAGGCTTCGATTGTTTTGCCTTCTTTGGTCGTTGATTTGAATTCACCCACAACGAGTTGGATGGTTCTTTCCGATGCGGAATCTGCGAGTGTCGGCATGATGCTATCGCGGCTGATATACAGCCATCCGCCGAAGATTACGAGCAGCGCTGCGGCCGCCAGATAGAAATGCTTGCGCTTAATAATCCAAACTCGTGACATAGGGCTCCGCCTCCTGTATCTACCTACTTGTACATCTTATGCGGAAGCTTGTCAGCGCATGCGTAATCCGTTACCACCAGCTGGTGGGATAACGGGTTTGGGTTGCCCTGTGGTAGGCCAGGGCAACCAGCACGAGCAGCGCAGCGCCGAGCAGCACCGGCGTGAGCAGGAAGCCCCAGCCCGCGCCGGTGAGCATCACGAGCAGCGGGTCGGCGCCGGCGGGCGGATGCAGCGTGCGAGTCAGCTGCATGAGCGTGATGGCGGCGCCGACGGCCAGCGCGAGGCTCCACGCGTGGACGCCGAAGGCGGCGAGGGCGCTGAGCCCGACGAGCGTGCTCAGCACGTGGCCGCCGATGAGGCTGCGCGGCTGCGCAAGCGGGCTCTGCGGGAGCGCGAAGGCGATGACGCAGGAGGCGCCCAGCGGCGCCATGAGCAGCGCAGCATGGGCGGCATCGCCGATGAGGCTGCAGAGCAGGATGGCAAGGAAGCCGCCGATGCCGGGGATGAGCACAGCGAATGGTTTGCGGAAGGAATCAGGGATATTCATACAGGTTGCACTCCTCTTTTCGAATGTTAACTCAGATGGTATCATGTGAATTAGTATTTGAGTAACGAATGATTACGATATGTGCCATTTGCAATTGCGATGGGTTAAGGAAGGAGGGATTAGGGTGCTGGATCAGTTGGACGGACGCAGCATGAAAACTTTCATCACCGTGATGGAGGAGAAGAGCTTTAGCAAGGCAGCTCTCAAGCTTGGCTATGTGCAATCAACGGTAACGATGCATATCCATCAACTAGAGCAAACGATGGGCCAGCCTTTGTTTCGACGATTGCCTCGCGGAGTTGAATTAACGGCAGCAGGTAGAGAAGTAGCGCCATATGCGTATCGGTATCTACAGCTTGGCGAGTCGCTTCAAGATAAGTTAAGCGGGCTGCACGAGCCTAAAGGCGTGGTTCGCCTTCGAGCGCTCGAGTCGTTCTGTGTGCCGCTTTTGCCGCGGTTGCTGCCCTCCTTTTTTGAACAATACCCGCAAATTCAGCTGCAGCTCGAAAATGGCTTTCAACGGGATATTACGCAGGATGTGTCAGCTTACCGTATTGACCTCGGCATTGTTCCACGTGACCCGGAAATACGCCATATCACGTTTATCCCGTTAATCCGGGATGAATTGATCTGGGTGGGAGCGCCGGCATTAGTACAGCGCATCGAGCTGGAAGGCTGGGAGTCGGTAGCAAATACGCAAGTCATCGGATTCGGGGGCCGCTGCATTTATCAGACGATGGCCTCGCAATTCATGGCAGACAAAGGGCAAAGGCTGTTTTCGGGGTTGGAATTTGAAAGCTCCGCGATGATTAAACAAACTTTGATGGTAGGAATGGGACTTTCGCTAATGCCGTTAACGGCTGTTGCCGAGGAACTGCAAGCAGGCAAGCTTATGCGAGTAACGCGGGAGCAAGGAATTCCCTTGGAGCACGGCCTCATTTATCGGTCAGGCAAAGAATTAAGTCCACCGGCGCAAGCTTGCAAAGAGCACCTTGTTTCCTTCTTTTTCGGACTTAATGAGCGTGTAAGTGGTTGATGAGAGCTTGTCTGTGATAGAATGATGGTAGATTTAGAGACGGAACATTACTGTGGGAAAGAGGGTTCGTGGATGGGAGAATTGATTCATAATGTTTTGCTTTATTTGGAGGGCCTCGGGTACTGGGGAATTTTCCTCGGGCTCATGCTGGAGGTCATACCCAACGAACTGCTGTTAGCTTATGCAGGTTATCTGGTATCCAAGGGAGATATCAACTTTTTTGGCGCTATTGTTTGCGCGGTTGTCGGTGGAACGTTGGCCCAGATTGTGCTCTATTGGATTGGACGTTATGGCGGCAGACCATTCTTGGAGAAGTACGGCAAATATTTGCTAATCAGCAAGCATCATATTGATGTGGCCGAGAATTGGTTCAATCGCTATGGAACCGGTATGATTTTTACAGCCAGATTCATTCCGATTGTTCGTCATGCGATTTCGCTTCCTGGTGGAATGGCCAAAATGCCGCTTGGTAAATTTACCCTTTATACAGGGCTTGCGTTAATTCCTTATTCGTTTCTTTACGTCTTTTTAGGAATGAAGCTCAAGGATAATTGGGAAACGATTGATCAAATCGCAGGGCCTTATATCAAGCCCTTAATTATTGCGGCTATTATTTTAACCCTCTTATATGTAGGTTATCAATTTTACATAAAAAGAAAAGGGAAAGCATAGACTTCTTCTATTTGGCGCATTCAGTTCTATTTGTTACAATAAAAGGGAAGAAACACGATTATAGGAGGATGGGTAGCGATGAGTACGAATCTGGCAAGCAAATTGCGCACTGGCTTAAAGGCACAGCAGTTCATTGATGGCATGGAAAAAAATAAAGAGCAATTCTTGGCTTATTATAATGGATTTGAGTGGGACAACGAGGAAGATAAGGAATATTTCGATTCCTTGAATAATCGCGATGATCTGCGCTGCCTGATTATTGCTGCGGAATGGTGCGGCGACGTTGTTCGCAACGTGCCTGTCGTATTCAAAGCGCTGGAGAACAGCGGCGTACCTACAGAAGTATTGATTATCGAGCAAAACTATGACGTCATTGACCAATTCCTGACAGGCGGCGGCCGTGCGATTCCGATCGTCGTGTTCACAGATACAGGCGGTTTCGTTCTTGGTCACTGGGGACCACGTCCAGCCAACGTACAAGCGGTAATGAACCAATTCAAGAAAGAAAATCCAGATCGTGAAGCTGCTGATTATAACGAAAAAATTCAAGTCGCCAGAGCCGAAATGGGCCGTCAATATGGCGAAGGTAACGGCTACCATGCGGTTATCGTGAAAGAACTTCGTACATTAATCGAGTCGTTCTAAGGTGAATATATGATTAACATTGAATCTTTTGTTCTGGGGCCTGTAGGTACGAATGCGTATTTATTATCCGATCCAGAAACGAAAAAGGGCATCATCATTGATCCCGGTATGAATCCGAAGTCACTGATCAAAAAAATCGCTGATTTGGATATTGTCGCTATACTGCTTACGCATGCTCATTTTGACCACATTGGCGGCGTGGATGAGATTCGTAAGCTGAAACGCTGTCCCGTTTATATTCATGATCTGGAAGCTGATTGGCTGACGAATCCGAAGAAAAACGGCTCCGCCCGCTGGCCTGATCTTGGAGCGCTGATTGAAACAGATCCAGCAGAATTCGCGCTGGACGAAGGTCAAACGCTTGAATTTCTAGGCATTCAGCTTAAGGTGTTCCATACGCCCGGCCATTCGCCGGGAAGTGTGAGCTTCTTGTACGACAAGCATTTGTTCGGCGGTGATGTGTTGTTCAAACTGTCGGTAGGCCGGACGGACCTGCCTGGCGGGGATAACAACACGCTTCTTGATTCCATTCAAGATAAGCTGTTCGCACTCGATGACGATGTCATAGTGTACCCCGGACATGGCGCCAAAACAACGATTGGTTTCGAGCGCGAGAACAATCCTTATGTGTAAGGAAAGACTGCCCCTGTGAGGGCAATGTCATTAAGATAAGTTCAAAGACAAAATACGGAATAAAGATGAATCCGAAAACGGCATGGGAAAAATCCCTGTGCCGTTTGTTTTTTATGCAAACAAGGAAAAAAGCGCACAGCAAACAAACGGATGGAATATCCGCTAAAAAAATGGTCTTGTTAAACGATTTATGCTACTCTGTAGACGAAGCTAACAGCTGATTTATAGCGGATTTTGCGCGTATTCTGCTGTCCTGGGCGGATGGGTCGAATCGGCAAAATGTTTTTGTGAATCAACGCTTCAACATCGGGCGGGGGTTCATCATCTTTTGAACGCAGGAAATATCTACAAACGTGAACGGCAACCGTGAAGTTGACTTGGTAGTGGTGCCGTTTATCCATTTGGGAAATGACGACGTGTGAGGTCATCATTTCAGCGAAATTGTACATGATCATTCTTGCGAAAATCTCTTGGATGATGGACTCTTGTTTCTTTGCGTGAAAACTCGTCAATCCGACGGTGTATTTCAACGCTCTGAAAGAGGTTTCAATGCCCCATCGCATGTTATAAATGGACTCCAGTTCATCGGGTGGGAAATCTGCGGCAGAAAGATTCGTGATGACAGTTTCATAGGCGCCACTTGGCAGGACGAAACGAACAACCCGAAAGGAAATCGGGTAATACAAGTTTTCATGCAAATCCAAAAAATCAAATGTTGACTTGGAAGGGATGAACTTGTAAATCTCGGGATGAGCCTTGACCTCTTTGGTTTGTTTTTTTGTGAGTGTCAGATGAACTTCAATATCAAACGAACCGCTAGAGGGCAAACGCAAGCCCGAAAGAATACCATTGGAATCCAAATCCTTTACCCGTATGACGTAGTTCCATCCTTTGCGCTCAATATGCGCGAAATTGTTGTAACTTTCATAGCCTCGATCGGAAATAACAATGATTTTACCTTTGATGGGGGAACGATCAACCATAGCTGCAAGTGCTCTTCCCTCGCTACTCAATCTTCGCGGCTGAACAATGGCATCCACGTAAAGTCTGTTGCAGAGGTCATAGGCTGCGTTCAAATGCAAAAGGTTGTAGCCTTTCGTGTTCGGTTGACTTTGAAAATAGGTGTCCGTGTTGGCAGGGTCCGTTGCGATATGTAAATCCGAACCGTCAATCGCAAGTAATCGATACCCGTGGTAGTCTTTGATATCCGTATGCGATTGAGTAAATTCGTGAAACAGGAATTCCACAGCAGACGGCAGGATTTTATTCCTCTGCTGAACAAAAGCAGAAGTGGTTGCGGTGTTTACATCATAGCCCTGCGACTCCAAGAGTTCCTTATAGATGCTGTTACCGCCCATCGAGATCAGGAGTTGCATAACCGTTTCAAAGGGCAGCTTTTTCTTTCGGGTAAAATCTCTTTCGGGGTTTTTGACATATGGTGCGGGTAGCGCTGACATTTCTCGTATGAGAGATGTCAGCGTTTCTTTTAGCGAATTCGCGTACTCATTCATTGGCGTAACCTCCTCGTTTTTCAAGGGGCTTCGCCACACACTTTCAACTGCTTGTCAAGTTCTTTTTTTCTTTTTCATGCAAAAAAAGAGCGGGCTATCTTTTCAGATAACCTGCTCTTTTTTTGATTTTAACCCTGCGCCTTAACTTAATGACATTG
>NZ_MBTG01000039.1 GCF_002027705.1 Paenibacillus ferrarius
GTGGAGGCCGAGATGCTCTAGTAACGGGTCTGTGCCCTTTGGGAACTACTACTCGGTACTTCCGTGCTTTTCGTCATGCGTGATCCTACGAATGGGCCAACATACGCCCCTAGTTAAAAAGCGTTGCTTCCTTCAACTTTCTGACACTCCAGCGGAGCACAATAAACAATGACTAGGATAAACTAAGCAGCTTGTTGCTGCTCCATGTCCGATTTGAATTCTTCTTGCCGTTTTACCATACCGATGATTATACGTGCTAATTTACCGATTAATTTAAAAATAGAGCGGTGCTTTTTCATCTTCATGACCTGTACATTGTGGATATGCCACTGCTGAAAACTCGGATGATTGTTGACAAGTGTGAGTACCGCTAAATACAAATATTTTCGCAATTGGGGCCTTCCACGCTTTGAAAGGGTCACTTTACCTTGATGCTTGCCTGAACTCTGATTCACGAGGTTCATTCCGGCTTGCGAGAGGATTTGTTGACCGTGCGCATACTTGCTTAGGTCCCCGCACCCTGCCAACAATGCCGAGATCATCAACGTGCTCAAACCCTTCAAGCTCCGTAGTAAGGGGACCTCCGGTAGTGGTTCAAGCAGCCTTTCCAGCTCTTGTTCGAACTCTCGCAGTCGTTCAGCCAAGCGCTCATAGTCCTCAAGAAGCCTTTTCAGATCATTCCGCGCTTCCACGTACCCTACTTTACTGCCGACGGAATTGCGGGCTGCTGCGATGAGTCTGGCAGCGATCTCCATGCCTGTTCTGCCCCCAGCTCGCTTCATTCCGCCTTTTTCCCTCCATAAAGATACCATCTCCAGCGGCGTTAATAGTCCTACATCTGCAGGTAACGGAAAGATCTTGAGTGAGGCCAGGGAACGGACGGTTGTCCAATCCTCAAAAACACGGCAGTACTCGGGAAAGTGGATGTCAAGTAAGCGGAAGATGCGGTTTTTTAGACTTGTTTGCTGTTTCACCCAGTATTCGCGGTCATTCATGACCATACGTATACGCTGGTAAACGTCCCCATGCTGATGATAAGGAAAGTAAAATCCCCGGCTGACCGCATCTGCGATAACCAAAGCATCTTTGAAATCGTTTTTGGACTGACTGTTGTCTCGATTCTCTTTGTTTCTATATGTGGTTAAGGGATTGACCAGAACGACTTCATAGTTGTTTTGCGTTAGCCAGTCAGTAAGATTAAACCAGTAGTGCCCCGTTGGTTCGAGTCCAATGAGGAACGAAGTGAGATTTTTTTGGACTAGTAAGTTTTGAATCCAGCGAAATAATTTTTCGAAACCCTCCCTTCCGTTTTCAAACGAAATAGGTCGTCCGATTTCGATCCCACGGAAATTGACAGCCCGAGCAACGTGTTTTTCTTTGGCAATATCTACACCAACGATAAGATGATTCGTGGTAATTCGTTCGATCCGTTGATTTTCCGAATGTCTTTGTTTAAACTTCATAGTGAGCACTCTCCTGTTATTAGATCATGTTAGTCACTGGCCGGTGATATGATCTTAATGTACAGAGGGTGCTTGTTTTTTGCAAAACCAAAATATTAGCATCTACAGGAATGCTCACCCCCGCGATATGGGCACTTTTGGCTAGAATAGCGGACTGTAGTTCCCTTATCTCCGCGCGAGCAGCCCGGGCAACGGCAGCGTTCACTCCAGAACATATAAATTCTTATTTTTGAACAAAAAAAGGGCATTACTCGACATAACTTGTCAATTAATGCCCTTCCCTCAACTTTTATCTACGTTGCGCCCAGCTTCGTTGACTAAGTAAACGTTGTAAGATAATAAACATAAACAATAAAACGCCAATCACAATCTTCGTCCACCAGGAACTTAAAGTTCCTTCAAAGCTAATAATCGTTTGAATGACACCTTGAATCATAACACCGAAGAAAGTTCCTACAATGTATCCAACGCCTCCTGTGAGAAGTGTGCCACCAATGACAACCGCTGCGATCGCATCCAATTCCATCCCCATTGCGTGCAAGCCATAGCCGGAAAGCATATAAAAGGTAAAGACCACACCCGCTAGTGCTGAGCAGAAACCACTGAAAGCATAGATTAACATTTTGGTACGTCCGACGGGTAATCCCATCAATAAGGAAGATTGCTCACTTCCACCTAATGCATACGTATTTCTGCCAAAACGCGTATAATGTGCAATATAAAAGCCTAAAAACACAACCAATAAGGCGATAATGACACTAATGGAAGCAAAGTTACCACCAGGTAATCTTATCTTCGTTTGAGCCACACTTGTATAGAAGGCATTATCGATCGTAATTGTATTAATGCTAATGATGTAACACAATCCCCTAGCAAGGAACATTCCTGATAATGTCACGATGAAGGGTTCAATCTTGAAATAATGAATGATGGCCCCCATTCCCCAACCAAATAAAGCTCCAATTAACAATACCATTGGTATGACAAGGCCAGGCGGCCAACCGGCTTGGACTAAACTAGCTGAGATCATCGTGGTTAAAGCAATGACTGAGCCGACCGATAAATCAATGCCTCCAGATACGATAACAAATGTCATTCCAACGGCAGTTATTAATAAAAAAGCATTATCAATCAGTAGGTTCATCAGCACTTGTAAGGAAAAGAATCCTGTATAACGAAAAGAACCGATAGCGAACATGAGAATGAATAATCCAATGGTCACTAGAATGGGAATATGCTGTTTCTTAAGCATGCTGTTTGACCTCCCTCTCCGCAGGATAATGGCGCGTTTTCCAACGGAAGGCTATTGATTTCCGGAAAGACTCCGATTGAATTAAACAAACAATTAGAACTACGAAAGCTTTCACAACCAGTGTTATTTCTGGCGGTACACCAATCATATAAATCGTCGTAGTCAGCGTTTGAATGATCAACGCCCCAACCAATGTTCCTGCTAAGTAAAAGCGTCCGCCTGTTAGTGCTGTTCCGCCAATAACTACAGCTAGGATCGCATCTAATTCGTACCATAATCCAGCATTATTCCCATCCGCGCTTGATACATTCGAGCTTAGAATCAGACCCGCGATTGCGGCGCATATGCTGCAGAACATGTATACGAAGAACATAACTGTTTTCGATTTCACGCCAGCAAGCTTACTTGCCGTTGGTTTACACCCAACGGATTCAATGAATAAACCGAGTGCAGTTTTTCTAGTTAAGAGATATGCAATGAGGAATACGATAGCCACGATGAATATGGAGAAAGGAAGAGTCAGCAAGGAACCTGCGCCAATGAACTTATAGTGCGGGTTAGAAATGGTAATTATTTGTCCACTCGTAATTAATTGAGAAACACCACGCCCAGAAACCATTAAGATTAGCGTCGCGATAATCGGCTGCATGCCAATATTGGCAACAAGGAAACCATTCCACACACCTAGAACAAGGGAAATTAACAACGCTGTCCCTACTGAAATAATGACATTCACTAAGCTGCCATCCCCGTTGCTAATCATAAGGCACGCTATCGCTCCCGAAATAGCAACGACTGAACCTACGGAAAGATCCACCCCTTTCGTAGCAGCGATTACTAAGGTCATACCAATGGATACAATCATTAGCGGAGATCCAAAGTTTAAGATATCAATTAGACTGCCGTAAAGATGACCGTCCCTCATTTTTATCGCAAAGAAGTCAGGAGAGTAGATAAAGTTAAATACTAATAATGCGCCTAAAAAAATTAGTGGCCAAAACAAATGATGCTTCACCATGTCTATCAACCTCCCGCAATTGCCTTCATGACATTTTTCTGGCTAATCTCGTCGCCAACCATCTCTTTCACCTTGTGACGATCGCGCAGCACGACGATTTTATGACTGACACGTAAAACTTCCTCTAGTTCAGAAGAAATAAATAGAACTGACATCCCTTTTTGCGCTAGAGACAACACTAATTTCTGAATTTCAGCTTTGGCGCCAATATCAATTCCTCGAGTCGGTTCATCTAAAATCAATAAACTAGGATCCGTGAGCAACCAGCGAGCTAGCAAAACCTTTTGTTGATTCCCGCCGCTTAAGTTCTTAATTAGATGTTCTGGGTTAGGTGGATTAATGTTTAATGCGCGAATATATTCATCTGCCATTTCGTCTTGACGTTTTCTTGAGATGGTTTTAAACCACCCTTGCGACGCCTGAAGGGCTAAAATGATATTTTCCCGAACAGTTAAATCATCGATAATACCTTCCAATTTACGATTTTCGGAACAAAATGCGATGCCTTGATCAATCGCTTGTCTTGGTGAATGAATCGCATCACTTGAACCAGCAATTGTCATTTCACCAGAATCGGCCTTATCTGCAGCAAAAAATAATCTAGCTAATTCGGTTCTTCCAGAACCTAATAAACCCGCTAAACCCACAATTTCTCCTTTATGAATCGTGAGATCTACAGGCTCAATGGAACCTTTCTTCCCAAAATCAGTTGCTTGAATTAAAACTTCATTATGCACTTGAGCAGCTGCATCACCTTTAGGCAATTCTTCTAGCAGCTCAAGGTCTTTCCCAATCATCTTGGAAACCAGCTCTATACGAGGAAGCTCTGCAGCTAAATATTCCCCAATAAATTCTCCATTTCGGAGTATGGTTATTCGATCTGAAATGTCGTAAACCTGATCCAAGAAATGAGTGACAAAAAGGATCGCAAGCCCTTCATTTTTCAATCTGGTCATGACAGCAAATAGTTGTACAACCTCGCCCCTATCTAAACTGGAGGTTGGTTCGTCTAGAATTAACACTTTGGCCGAAATACTTAAAGCTCTGGCAATCGCTACAAGCTGTTGAACAGCTACAGAATACACATGCAAGGGTTGCGTAACGTCGATTTCAAGATTCATTCTCTTCTTCAGTAATTGCCCAGCATCTTCATTCATTTTTTTCCATAAAATGCGACCGAAACGACGTGGTTCACGTCCAATATAAATATTTTCAGCTACGGACAAGTTTGAACAGAGGTTAACCTCTTGGTAAACCGTACTAATACCTGCATTTTGCGCATCAAGCGGGCTAAGAATTCGAACTGGCTGTTTATCCATCTCAACGACACCTTGATCGATGGAGTGAACACCTGTAAGTACTTTAATTAGTGTAGATTTCCCCGCCCCATTTTCACCCATTAATGCATGAACTTCGCCAGGGAACAATCTGAAATTAACATTCGTTAACGCCTTAACACCCGGAAACTGCTTATGAATTCCAGTCATCTGCAATACTGGACCATCCTGTTTCATAGAGCCACTCCTCTCCTATATGAACGAGAGCTGCTCCATGCAAACAAGATGGAGCAGCTCTGCCCTTTTATTTATGCTAAATAGGTTGTAGACAATCTCTTAGTACTGACGGTTCGGCAATTCACGTTTCGCATCTTCGGAAGTAAATACGCCTTCTTTTGTAACGATTCGTTTCGGCAGTTCTTTACCGCTCAGTACATCTTTAGCTGCTTGCATCAATTGCCCACCAAGGAGTGGGTTACATTCTACGATGAAGTTAATTTTCCCTTCGCTTGCCGCTACGAAGCCGTCTTTCACACCATCAACTGAGATAATGATGATATCTTTACCTGGTTTAAGACCTGCTTCTTCAATCGCTTGAATTGCGCCAAGTGCCATATCATCGTTATGTGCGTAGAGAACATTAATGTTCTTATTGGCTTTCAAGAATGCCTGCATAACCTCTTTACCTTTGGCACGTGTAAAATCACCCGTTTGTGAAGCAATGATTTTAAGGTTTGGATTTGATTTAATAATTTCACCAAATCCAGCTTTACGATCATTTGCAGGAGCAGATCCTGTAGTTCCTTGAAGCTCTACGATATTAACTGTTTCTTTCGCATCTTTATATTTGTCAACCAGCCATTTTCCTGCGCTGCGGCCTTCTTCCACGAAATCCGAACCAATGAATGTTTTGTAAAGGGAAGTATCCTTCGAATCTACAGCTCTATCTGTTAAGATAACAGGAATGCCAGCATCTTTCGCTTCTTTCAATACTGTGTCCCAACCGGATTCAACAACCGGTGAGAACGCGATCACATCAACTTTTTGTTGAATATATGTTCGAATAGATTTAATTTGATTTTCTTGTTTTTGTTGTGCATCGGAGAATTTCAATTCAATTCCAGCTTCTTTAGCAGAATCTTGAACGGATTTCGTATTCGCTGAACGCCATCCACTCTCAGCACCTACTTGAGCAAAGCCCATTGTGATTTTCTTGTCAGCTTTAGCTGTAGCTGCTGCTGCTGCGCTTGGGCTTACAGTCGCTGCCGCACTAGTGCTGCTCGCTGTCTTACTATCTCCTGAATTACCACACGCTGCTGTGAACATCATCATTGCTGAAGTTACTAAAACTACCCCTAGAGACTTTTTCATTTATTTTTCCTCCCTTATTTCACCTGTTTGTTTCGGTGTAGCTAAATTATAGGATACGAATTGTGGGAGGGTATACGGAGTTTCATTGACACTTCTTATAAATTATTATTCATTTTTTGATCAACCCGATTTAAAACTTAAATTTTCTATGCCAAAAGTGTAGTTTTTTGTTTCATGATTGCGTTTTCAAAACGATTGATTCATAATTTATAATAAGAATTTGACAAATCGGAACCAATGAAAGGTTATTTTACTATGGGCTTATATCGGAAAATAACTTCTAGCCTTCGAGCCAAACTTTTAACGATGTTTGTTATATTCACATGTCTTCCATTAATTGTTGTTGGTCTCATTTCATATAATAAATCTTACAATACCGTATTTAATAACAGCAAAGCCGCGACGATGATGCTTGCTACACAACTCGCGACAGACATGGATAATGTATTCACAGATACAAAGAAACTCCTCGAACTCGAGAAAAACCCAAATGTTTTGCACTTTTTATTTTCACAAACAGATTCGAATTTAGATGCGCGAGAAATTTTACAAACCATGTCCTCTTATAGACAGACATATCAATATGATAGTGTGCTGAACATAACGATGATTAATCTGTATGGCCGGGGGATTAGTGAGAGGAAGGGTGTGTTTCAACTTAATAAAAACGCATTGCGTAATCCGCATTTTGAATATCTGATTCAGAATCCTGAGGCTGTTTTGAATATACCGCCAGATGATTCTGCTTCATTAGATCCATTGGACGGATTCCTATACAAAAATCATAATATTATCTCGATTGTTTCCACAGTCAA
Organism: Paenibacillus ferrarius; assembly: GCF_002027705.1. Taxonomy (GTDB): domain Bacteria; phylum Bacillota; class Bacilli; order Paenibacillales; family NBRC-103111; genus Paenibacillus_E; species Paenibacillus_E ferrarius. The sequence continues at coordinate 7,197 of NZ_MBTG01000039.1, forward strand.
ACAGCGGGTTACCCACGAAGTCATCGGATTCATTATTATCGATGTTGATGACAGTATCGTGAAACAGTTTTGTGACAACGTCATTATAGGAACAAGCGGCTTTTTCTATGTCGCAGACAACAAAGGAAATGCCATTTTCTTACCATCTAAAGCCGCTCACAATACGAAATGGACTCAGAATAAAACGATTTCGTCTATTATCGAAAACAAAAACAAAGAATATGTTGATTCTTCTGAAGGTAAACCTGAATTTATTGTGACATCCCCTTCCATGTCTACGGGTTGGAATATCGTTGGTGTGGTACCCCTGCAAGAAATCGTTGAGGAAGCCAATTCCATTCGTCAGCTCATCATCATTAGCGTTATGCTCAGCATCATTTTTGCTATAACCTTGCATTTCTTTGTCTCTAATCGCTTGACTCGACCGGTTCGAATACTCAAAAATAAAATGCAACTCGCTGCATCTGGCTTTCTTGAAGCTAAAGTCGTTCTGGCTGGTACGGATGAAATTTCAGATTTGGGAAACAGCTTCAATATTATGCTCGGGAAAATTCGGATGTTGCTTGACAAAAGTATTAATGAACAGCAAGAAATCAAAAAATCGGAGCTCAGAGCTTTACAGGCACAAATTAACCCGCATTTTTTATACAATACATTGGATTCCATTCTATGGCTGGCGCAATCTGAAAAAAAAGATCAAGTCGTCCAGATGGTCATGGCTTTATCCAAACTGTTTCGTATTAGCTTAAGCAAAGGAAAGGATTCGATCACATTTGAGAAAGAAATTGAGCATCTTCAGAGCTATTTAACCATTCAACAGATGCGATATCGCGATATTTTAGATTATGAAATTGCCATTGATTCAAGCCTATATTCCTTACTTATCCTCAAAATGACATTACAGCCGATTGTTGAAAATGCCCTTTATCATGGGCTTAAGAACAAGCGTGGCAAAGGATTAATTCGAATTACCGCAAGGATTGAGGATGAAGATAATTTTCTTATTGTGATAGAGGATAATGGTAAGGGCATTTCTGAAGATCGGCTTGGGCAGCTGCGCAAAGATTTAATGGAACCACATACGCCCAAGGAAACTGGGAATGAAGTATCCGGAGGGTTCGGATTGCATAATGTTCATCGACGGATTCGCTTATATTATGGGGAATCTTACGGCGTACAGATAGACAGCATTGAAAGTGAAGGAACCATTGTTAGCATTCGAATACCGTGTGATTGGGGATGATGTTGCGTGAAAAAAATACTGCTTGTCGATGATGAAATATTAATTAGGGAAATCATTCGTGATAGTATTGATTGGGAAAAGGAAGGGTTTATTTACAGTGGCGATGCTTCAGATGGAGAGGTCGCACTTCCTATTATTGAAAGAGTCCAGCCGGACATCTTAATTACGGATATTTTAATGCCTTTCATGAACGGTCTTGAGCTGAGCAGCATTATGAGCAAGCAGTTTCCGGATATGAAGATTATTATTATTAGCGGCCATGCCGAGTTTGAGTATGCAAGATCAGCTATGCAAATTGGTGTGCAAGAATACTGCTTAAAACCAATTAGTCCTGCTGAGCTCCTGAAGGTGCTCCATAAAGTCAGCGCTGAAATTGACAAAGAACGAGAAATAAAAATGCAACTCCAACTGCTTAAAGCGAAAGAACATGAAAGTAGTACAATTTCACAAGACAAGCTATTGAATGATCTATGCAGTGGTTTCATGACCACTTCAGAAGTGATGCATCATAGTGCCTCCATTCAATTGAACATTATAGCTCATTATTACATAGTTACCGTGCTAGATTTACGTGAAGCAGAAGCAGACAAGCATGAAGAGATGAATGTTATGCATGACAATGAGCGCTTACTTTTGGACAAATGCAAAATACTAAAGGAGAACTATAAACAGTTGATGTTTCAGCGCAGCCGCTCTGAAAGTGTTTGGATTATTAAAGGCGATACCTTAGAGAATTTAAAGCTCGAATTACAACTATTTCAGGATTTGCAAAAAGCAATCTCAGAAGAAGCCCATTCACTCCCTATCTCTATTGGCATTGGTAGTGTACAAGATCGTCTTCAAAAAGTACATATATCCTTTCTTGATGCCATGGAAGATGTTCATTGGAGAAGGTTATCCCGTCAAAATCGGAATGTGCTAAGTGAGATGAAGACAGCAACCTTAGATCCCACTCTTTTTTTAGATCGTGGTGCTTTTATGGATTTCTTGAAAATTGGGTCACACAACAAATTAAGTTCATTTGTCGCAGATTATGCCGCTGCGTTAGTCGATATCAATTGGCATACCTCTTCAATCGGTTTCTACATTTTAAATGATGTGACCATCGAAGCTTTTCGTTCGAATAAAGATATGTATCGCCACCTTACAGAGCCTGAAAAGGCGCTTCAACAATTCCAGCAAATGATAGGTAATATCCGTACTTGGGAGGAAACCTGTTCTTATTTAACCCATTTAATTGAACAGTTTTGGACATGGCGTTCTCGTATTTACGATAAATATAGCGATATGATTGCAAAAGTTAAAGAATACATCCAATTGAATTTTGAAAAAGATAACTTCTCTTTGCAAGATTCAGCCGAGTATGTAAATTTGAGTCCAAACTACTTGAGCCGAGTATTCAGTCAGGAAACAAGCCAAACCTTTATTGAATATTTAACACAAGTCCGTATTCGAAAAGCGATGGATCTGCTTAAGAGTACATCAGCAAAATCTTATGAAATCGCTTTTTTGGTGGGCTATAATGACCCCCATTATTTTTCAAATTTATTTAAACGATTAACAGGAATGACACCAAAAGAATTTAGAAAAAATGGGACTGCCGATGAAGCCCTCGATATCCTGAAGGGGGATTCTCTTCATGAGAATGATTAAATGGCTGACGATCGGCTGTATGATGTTGCTCATTTTATCTGGATGTAAGGGATCAACGCCGTCCACACCGGAATTATCTTTTTCTGCGTCAAGCACGCCAAAATCAACGATGTCCAACACAAAACATTCCGATCAACTCATTTTTGGTATCATTTATCCGATGACACACCCTTTCTATGAGATGATTACCGATTCCATAGAAAAAGCAAGCAAACCTTATTCCATTCAATTAATTGTCAAAGCCCCTGATGAAATTAATCTGGAACAGCAAATGAGAATGATGGAAACCCTGATTACACAGAAGGTAAATGGAATTGCCATTGATCCAATCGATCCGGTTGCTTTGGTACCTTTAATTAATAAAGCCGTACAATCTGGTATTCCCGTTATTTGTTTCGATTCCGATGTTCCTGACAGTAAACGATATACCTTCATAGGAAGTGATCCGCTGAAAGAAGGTACTCTCATGGGACAAATTATTGAAAGAAATCTGAAAGGTAGAGGAATGATCATGATTGAGGGGAGCTTATCCAAATCACCTCAAATCATCCACCGACTTGAGGGATTACTGCAATATCTAAAAAAAAATACGGAAATACAAGTTCTCGAAATGAGATATCATGATGGGGATAACGAAAAAGCAATTGCGGACCTAGAATCAATGATCAATGAGCATCCTCATTTTGACGCACTTGTCCCTTTGGATATTGTTTCCAGTTCGAATGCAATTCTCGTTTGGAAATCCCAAGGATTAAAGCGTTATGCCATAACATTCGGTATGACTCCTGATGTCAAAGAAGCCTTATTAAATGGTCAAATAAACTCCGTGATTTCTGAAAATGAACATCTATGGGGAGAGGAAATAATTAATCAATTACTCGCAGCTTCTAAACATGCACCTGCCTCTACATGGGTCGACACTGGTTTTCAAGAAATTAAACAAAGTGAAATGGTTGATGAATATTAACCTGTACAACTTAAAAAAACGAAGAACCCGCCTGTTTTGTTGAATCAACAGGCTGGTTCTTCGGTTACCGCGGCCACTGTACCGTTGGCGAACACCCTAAGACTTTTCTTAGGGCAACCAGCCGCCCATCCCGGAACCTGACAACCTGCTTCGCCTGCTCCGCAACCTGCCGATCAAGCGTAATCACAATAATCGTCCAGCGTTGCTGATTCAACCGCCCGAAAATATCCATAATCTCCACACCGGTCTTCGATATCCCACGCTCCCGTCGGCTCATCGCCTGGAATACGAACGGCTCTCGCTGCTTTCGTGACATTCTGCGATAAATAGCGACAGATTTGCCCTGTACAGCATCCACCACATCATCCGCCTCACTGCCGAGGATGTCGATCAACGTAATTTCATTCCCCTCTTTGTCCGTTCCAATGGGATCATGCAGAGACACATCTTTCCGCGTTTTCTTCAGCGAACACAGATGCATCAGGATCTCGTTCTCGTTACACCGAGCCGCGAAAGTGGCGAGCTTCGTTCCTTTGTTCGGCGAGAACGATTCGATCGCTTTGATCAATCCGATCGTTCCGATGGAGATCAAATCCTCCAAATCTTCCCCTGTGTTGTCGAATTTTTCCGACAAACTCAAGGGTCTGCCGGTTACAATAATTTTTAATTAAATTACCACATTAATTCGCCGGTTCAAGTACCCATTGGGCACTCCAATCCGTTTGTCCAATTGTACTTACCTCTGCATAGCCTAACTGATGCTGAACATTGATATATTGATTTGTTTGCCAGCGATTATTAATCTTTTTATATCCGCTGTCCGTATCGACGAGCTTCCACTGTGCGCTCCACCAATCCGGTTGTCCTAAAGAACCATATTGTAACCAACCTTTTAAATCCTGAATATGCAAATAAGCGCCGGTACTTCTATTCTTTATTCTCACATAGCCATTATCCGAATTTTCAAGTGCCCATAGCGCGCTTGTCCAACCCGGTTGTCCTAGAGGGCCTATTTCAACTTTACCGGTATTATTTTGGATATTTAAATAATTGCCAGTTAATCTGTTTTTAATCTTGTAATCCATAAGCGGAACCATTTCATTGACCACGTAATGACCCCATTGCAAATTAGCGTTATTGATTTTCAGTCGAATCCCCTTCATCCCTGTACCTGAACTAAAAGATACCGACTTTGATTCAAGTGTCGAATTGTTTGCAGTATAAGTCATGTTTCCAGATGAAGCAACTGTCGTCCAGTTCGTGTTTCCATCTGCTGATACTTGTACGTCAAAATTCGTGATCCCTTGACCTTTGCAATATTTACAATAGATTGTAACACCATAGAATTTTTGCGGAATTGCATAGTTCATCGTGAAGTACTGTGGGAAAACCGGATTGTCAACGCTTGCAAATGCAGTGTCCATGTTACCATCGATAGCATTATGTGGCAGCAGCTCTTCTTCTTGATCAACATTCGTTGAATAAGCAGACACACTTTGAATTGCGGAATTGTAATGAAGCTTGATGTACTGCATATCGCTAACAGGAATACTGAAGGTACCATCACCATTATTTGTAAAGCTTGCAGAACCGGTCGAAATCCAATTATGATCGGCATCATAGTAACCAATGTCGGCACTGTCAGGTAAGAGATAGGATATTTTAAATGTGCCTCCCCCATTTAAGCCCATGAGCATAAGATCATTTGTGTTTTTGATTGCAAATCCCATACCAGAATTAGAAGTATTAAAATTAATGTTTAGAGTGCCAATTGATTTGCTTTCATTGCTGCTTTGATTAGTATCGGCCGTATGGAAATAGGCAATGTTCACTCTGTTCTGATAAGTTGTCAGATAGGGTTCTTTAGCTAATTGCTTATTCATATTCGATATAGAAGCAGCGCTGGCGTTCCAACTGTGGTCCAAATTAACCATTGTGTCTCTATTGGCGGCATCACTGTCATTAGCCTCCCAAACAAGTTGATAAGTATCATAATGAATGGCGCCGGCTTGATAGGCGTTCATGGTTAAGGTTGGAGCATTGGAATAAGGGGTGTTCTCGGAAATTGATAGATACTTAAGATGCCTGTTAATTTTCCAATATATATCGCTAATATTGTTCGTATAAGGATCCATGCCCCAGAAATCAATATTTGGCGCATTGGCTAGTAAATAATTCGTGATACTATCGGTTACACACCAAAAATTCATACGTGTGTAGATCGAATAATTACTTTGCTTGATCACTTGAGCCAACTGGTCTTGTCGCTTGGCAAACTGATAGTCAGCAAATGCACTTCCGCTGGTAAAGCCAGATGCATTGTATGCTGCCGTGGTATCTGCATCATAAGAACGATCCCATTCGCCGCCTGTTATCGGTCTGCACGCGACGGTATTAACTTGAGCTTCATTGTTCACTTGCATGCCAATGGTTGTATGATGAGTGTCATAGGCTGCAAGATGGTCAACGATAGCTTGTATTGCAGCCTTTTCTCTATTCAGTGTATCGGGATCAGCCATGCTGTAAGCGGTACATCCGCCATCGTAAACGTGGTTATCGGTATAGGTTGAACCATTCGAGTTGATATGTTTGGAAGAAACGGTAGGATTATCTTTGATATAAGAAGGCATGAATTTTGTACATCCCCCGCCCGCTACATTAGTTCCAAACCAGAGAACTTCCAGCTTCAAACCATTGTTATAGCTGTTATTGATGAACGAATCCAGCCATGTCCAATCATAATTAGCTTGTGTAGGCTCCATCATGCTCCATGGAAGTGGCACACTGATCGTGTTAAAACCTTGCGACTTGGCGTCTGTATAATAACTTGCCGTATCGGCTAACGTCTTTCCGTTCAGCCAAAGCATACGGTCTACGCGCAGTTGAACCGCTAGCGGATTGAAAGGCTTACCGTCTACTTGAATGTATTCTTTACCATCTGCTGATGTTGTTAGCTGAGAAATGACAGCTGCAGCACGAGCTTTAGACGGAGCCACTAGAGAAATCGAAAAGAATATGGCCACTAATACCCAAACTAGTAATGGTTTAAAATGATAATGTCTGATCTTCCTCATGAAATTCCCTCCTAATTATTGTTGTTCTTGTTATTCGAATAGCTAATAGTTGATTAATTCATCGCATCGCATCGCATCCCTTCAAATCTTAGGTAGCGCTTACATTACGAATTATAAATCAATAATAGCGCTTGTAATGATCCATTATTATCGTATTTCTAGTCCAACATTACTGAGGTTCAACCAAGTCGGTAAAGCTCCGACTGTCACCGTTCGGAGCTTTACCGGATTCATCATTATCGTTAACTAGTGAGATACGAATTGAACTCAAGTTTAAACCTGAACTTGGCGTCGCCTTCATACCACATCGGAAAGTTGGTTCCCCAAATATTATTGTGAAGGTTAAAATGCATACCTTGACTCAGCGGAGCAAACGTGTTGTTAAATTGTAATAGCCGTCTTTCACCAGGGGAAACGATCGCGGTATCCAGCGATTCGATTGCAATGGAACCATCCAATCCCTGATAGGAAACACCTTTTTCAATGCCGTGAAGGTTGCGGTTTCCGTCCTTAACAATATGAAGCGGGGAAATTCGCTGCCCCATTTTATCCATGACCCAACGCGTTGGATCATCTACCACCGGTGTGATGGAAAACCAGCTTGCCTCAGGCAATCTGCAAGCTTCTTTGCCTGACCAAAATAAATCGATCCCGATTGTATGGCTATCCTTAAAAAACTTATAGAGGATTTCCAGATTAGCGGGAGCTCCGTAAATTTCCTCGGCCTGCTGCGGCAGCTTCAATGCCGCCACAACGAGATCCGCTTCTTGCGTTTCGTACCATCGAAGACCAACCAAGGTTGGTTGATAAAGTCTATGCTTCGGCATTGGACTGGCATACTCGAAGCCTGGTTTGCCAAAATCGGCGTCCGCCCACGGATGTGTCTCTTTCAGATTCTCCATATAATGCGTAAACCAGTGAAGGTAGTTTTCTTGCCCAAAGGTTTCATAGCCAAAAACTCCGATTCGATGAGCCTCATCAGCCCAAACTTTCCCTTTTGTGTCCGCCAAATGGGCGATGGAACCATCATCACCAAATGCAACTTCAAATCTGCTCACTGAATAGCGCATCGCACTCTTCCATTCTACAGCTTCGCAGAGTTCCTCATCCTTTGAGCGAAGCTGCAGCTGCTCTAAAGCCGCACGCGCCTCCTGTTGCATATCTGTTCGTAAGCCCTGAATGGCTTGATCGATATATTCGCGTTGTTCCTGCCAGGACTGTTCAAGTACAGAATACTTCTTCTCCTTCTTCTCAGCCGCAAACAACCCCTTGGATAGCTGATCGGATTCATTCATGGCAAAGGAACTGATATACTTAAACTTATCGGGAATGTCATCCAAATTAATAACATCTTTCATACGAGCGGAATGAAACTCCGCCTTGGCATAATGACGGAAATCTGGCAAAAACTTTTTCACATCCATACCCCAAGTATGCTCCGCTACAAGAAGGAGCGCTTCGCTCATGCTCTCGAAATCTTCGCTTCCTTCCGTCAGCTTCCCTTCATCCAGCCATTTATGCCTTAACCGCACCAATTCGCGGAATTTTGCAAGTTTGAGTGGATCCGTCGCTGCACCATGGATCCAGGTATCGCCGATTTCATCTTGAATGACGGGAAGCTGATCACGCACGCCTATTAACTTAGCGGCAAATGCATCCATGGTAGAAGCTTTAATGTCCGCCCCAGGATACCTGCGGGCAAGTTCTTCAAATTGCTGCTGGATATCATCTGCGCTTGGCGGGCCGCAATTATCACCCGTATGGGCAAATACCAGTACATCCTGTAACCCATCAATAGCAAGCGCCTCGCCATAATTTCCCGCATAATTCACGATCACTTCCGATCCGTCCTGCGCTTGCCAGCGAAAAACATCCGGAACAGACGGCTTCTTGGATGCCGGATTGACACCCAGATGCAAATAATGAATCCCTGCCTTCTGCATATGAGGCACCATTGCAATCGTATGCCCCGGCACGTCTGTCATTTTAGCAGCGATGGTCTTTTTTCCATATGTTTGATCCAGTTGAGTCGCAATCGACAATCCGTATTCAAATAAGGATTCGTCCAATAATTCCGTATGCGTGGTAAAAGGAAGCCCATGCCATGCGATATAGCCTTTCGATATGGCTTCCTCCATCATAGCTCTCTGGCTTTTGTTTGCTTGCCGCAAGTAATGATGGATCAACCATGAGCCCGTTGTCCAAATAAATCTTGCTTGGCCATTCCTGCTCTCCAACTGTTCTGCCAAACGGATCGCTTTCGGTATAAATTCTTCCGTGTATCGCTGGATGACATTTGCAGCCAAGTCTGTAAACCCGATGTCCAAATGTGTTTTAAAAATCACATGTACGGTTGAAACTGATGCCATTCCTGCACATCCTTCCGACTTTCTCTATTAATCTCTCTTTAGCCCTTTACTGCACCAGTCACAATACCGCTGATAATGTAGCGCTGCATAAATAAATAGAAAAGCAATAATGGAGCAATTCCGAGCACCAACATGGGGAAAAACGACGTCCAATCCGTAGAGAATTGGCCGATATTCCGAAAAACCTCAAGAAGAATGACTCCCTTTTCCCTGGATTGCAGGAATAGCAAGGGAGTGTAGAAATCGTTCCAGGCCGTCAACGAATCCAGAATACCTACGGTAGCAATGACGGGCAATAAAAGTGGAAACGTGATTCTCCGGAACGTTCCGAACACGCCGCAGCCGTCTATAGATGCAGACTCCTCCAGCTCAATTGGTACGGTTGCGATGAAGTTTTTAATTAGAAAAACGTTGAATGAGATCATGGTGAAGATATTGACCAGGATGACAGCGCTGAACGTATCAACAAGGCCGAATGATTTCATTAGTTTAAACAAAGGGATCGTGGCGACCTGAAAGGGAATGGTAACACCGATCAGAATAAAGTAAAACAAAATTTGATTGATGCGGTTTGGGCGACGAGCAAACGTATATGCGGCGAGTGAAGCTAAAAGAATAACGCCAACTACGGAAGTAACGGTGATCAAGACATTGTTCATAAAAACGCGCGGGTAATTCATCGTCTGCCAGGCTTTGATATAACCAGAGATCATAAAATGGTTAGGCAGCGCTAAAGGATGGAGCGCGGCCTCTGCCGACGTCTTTAATGTGGTTACAAGCAAGTAATAAATAGGAACTACCATGACGGCTGCCAGAAGGAGCATGATGACTTCCAGAGCTATGTTAATTCGCCTTGCAGATAGGGTGTTCATGATACTCCGTCCTCCCATCTTTTGAGAACTTTGATTTGTAAGGCCGCCACAATAATGACGATGATTGAGAATACGACGGCAAATGCGGAGCCGTAACCAAACTGAGATTCGGAAATACCTTTGTTCATTAATGTAATGACAATGGTCTCTGTCGAATGCCCCGGTCCTCCGCCAGTCATTGCAAATACAACATCAAATACTTTTAGCCCACCGATCATGCTCATTACTGTATTAAAAGTAATGGACGGCGCCAGAAGCGGCAGCGTAATTTTCCAAAAAGTCACCCACCCGCCGGCTCCGTCAAGTTCTGCAGCCTCGTAATAGTCTTTCGATATGCCCTGCAAATTGGCCAAATAGATGACCATCGCATAGCCGGTCCACTGCCATACTTGCGTAATGATGACCGAATACAGCGCAAGTTTCGGATTTCCCAGCCAATTGATTTTGCTTAATCCCACACCTTGAAGAAGTTGATTGAGCAATCCGTAATCTGTTGTAGACATAATATACGACCATAGAAAACCGACGACTAACGGACTTAAGACTGCGGGTGCAAAAAATACAAGTCTTAATAGATTTTTTGTCTTTAAATGACGATTTAATACAACGGCAAGCGGAATAGCTAGGCCGTTTTGCAAAACGGTCATGGCCAAAGCATAGATGATCGAGTTTTTGATCCCCGTTGAAACAGTTTCATCTTGAAACAAGCGAATATAATTTTGCAAACCAATAAAATGCATGCTCGGCTTGTACAACGATAAATCCGTAAAGCTGTATATAAACGTATTGATAATCGGGTACATATAGAAAATGGAGTAACCGATTAGCGCAGGCAGTAAAAAGGATATAAAAATGAACTCCTTCTTCCAGTGAAGCCTAAACACTCTCATTGAGAAATCACCTCTAAAAGAGGGATGTGGAAATCATGATTACCACATCCGCCCTTATTGTTATTATTTTATCGCATTTCGGAGCTCGTCCGCCTTCTTATCAACATTCTTTAAAACGTCATCGATAGATTTAGCGCCTGACAAGTGATCTTGTAATAGCTTCCCGATTTCCGTGATCACGCCATCTCCAGACAGGACTCCCCAGTTCCCCCACGGTACATAGACATGCCCTTCTTTGAATGCATCTGCCGAGTCGGCGTATTGTTTCGGCAAGCCGCTATTATCTGCACCTTTCAAGAATGAGGTTCCGAAATTATCTTTAATAAGAGCCGTCTGCGCTTCATTCGTTGAAGTTAAGTCCAAAATCTTCATGACTTCCGCTTTATGCTTGCTGTTCTTGTTGACAGACCAAGCGCTGCCCGGACCGCCGATCAGCCAGCCGGATCCTTGTGCAGAGCCCGGAATCGGGAACATGCCCAAATTCAAATTCGGATTCTTTTTCATTAAACCATCATATGCCCATGGACCTGACTCCCACATCGCCGCTTTGCCTGTAGCGAATTCATCCTGCGCTTGATCGTAATCTATGCCCAGCATATCCGGTGTAAGGTTTTTCTTTTGAACCGTCTGATCCCATTTCGTAAATGCGTCTTTCCAGTTATCAAAAAGCTTTTTACTGCCTTTACCGAATTCCTCATCAAAGTTTTTGTTTTCTGGTTTGGAGTAAAAATCGTTCAGTGCAACGCCGATCGATTGTTTCATCATCGGTTCCCATGATTTAGCGCCCATGGCTTGTGGTTTAATACCGGCAGCACGCAAAGCATCATGAGCTTTCATCCAATCGTCAAATGTTTTCGGTGGCTGAATCCCTGCTTTGACAAAGAGATCTTTGTTATACCAAATGCCCTCGAACCATGACTGCAGCGGTATCGAGTAAACCTTGCCACCTACCGTGAAAGGCTTCAATCCGGTTTCGTAATATTTAGAGACAAATGGCTGAGAGGTCAGGTCCTCCAGATATCCCGCTGCAGCCCATTTCGCATCTCCGCCTTCAAGGATATCCGGTCCCTCACCGCTGGCTAGATACGTAGTCACCACATTACTATATTGTTTGTTGTCAATAAACTGGTACTGAATGTCATAATTAGGAAATTTCTCTTTGAGCATTTCCAAGTATGTTTTCCGGCCTTCTTCTTTATTAAACCCTGCGATCTTAATCGTAACCTTTTGCGATTTTTTTGCCCCGCTTTCTGTACTTGCTGCTGTTGATGAGGACGTAGGCGATGCTTGATTCGAGCTGCCTGTACTGCATCCCGTCAGGGTGACGGATACTAATAAAACCGATAAAGCCATCCATGATACCGTTTTCTTCATGCTATAAACCCCTCTCTTGTATTTATGTAACGCAATCTTGCCTATCTAGTCTTCGATAGCGTTTACATGTTTATTGTAACCTGTCTGATCATCACGTAATGATCCGTTATATTGGAATTCCTAACTCAATATTACTGACTTTGAAACGCTTACAATGAATACAGAAAAAGCTGCACATAGATGCACAGCCGATCTCTTGATCTACATATTTCCTCTTTGAGTCCTGTATTCTTGCGGCCCAATGCCGTTTAGCTTTTTAAACATCTTCGTAAAATAACTTGGATTCTCATAGCCGATTTCAAGTGCGATCTCGTAATTTTTGAGTTTCGTTTCCAATAGTAGCGCTTTCGCTCTCTCAATTCGATATTCCGTTAGATAATCCCATATGCTGAGGCCCGTTTCTTTCTTAAACAAGTAACTGAAGTAGCTTTTGCTGACGGCGACAGCCTCGCAGATTTGTTCCAAAGAGAGATTGGTATGATACCGCTCCTTGATATATTGCTTAGCTTTGGAAATGAGCGGGTTATGTTCGGTTCCTTCATTTCTAAGTATACCGCTTAGCTCCTGTAATATCTGGAACATGAACTCCTGCAGCTCTTTGAGCGAGCGATGCTCTTTGCCCTCAGAAAGACGAACTCCGTCCAACATTTGGAAAGCCGCATGTTCATTACGATTCCATAGTTTCATTTTCAACACAAATATCAAATCATGACACCTGCGGTACACATCGTCAATTTTCATATTCAGTTTAATGTCCAGTACGCTTTCGAGTTGATCGGACAAACGATTGGCAGCAGGAAAGTCCAGCCATTGGTCCACTATGCCGAATAGCGACTGGATGAAAGCTTCGTTATTGTCTTTGTTAGAGAGCTTTCGTTCTTGCACAGATAGAACATATACTAAGGATTGCCCGTCTTCATAGAAGAACCTGATCTTGAGCGCATCAAGTGATTCTCTATAAGCTTCATGCAAGCCGCTAATTGCTGTTTTCACATGGCTAATGCCTATGATAACTTGTACACCAAGTAATTCCGCTACGGACTGCAACAACTCCTTCACTTTAGCCAGATTAAAATCTTTATTAAGAGCAAATATCCATTCGCCCGGAACATTTTCGAATACAATGTCATGGAACTCAATTGTACCTTGCTTGGTGCTTCTTTCATGGTGAATCTGAAAAAGGCATCTTTCAAGCGTTGTTCTTATCTCGCTTGGTACAGCCTCAGTAAATCTAGCCATGTTTTCTTCCAGGCGCAGCTGTTCGCTATATGTCATGCTCTCTGTTTTCATAACGGCAAGGTGATAAGGTGTACCGAAGTTATATTCTCCAAAGGCTTCTTGTAACAGTGATGGTGTGTAAAGAAGCTTTCGCCAGTATTGCTCAGCCTGCATCAGCTTCATTTCTCTTTCCCGCTCATGCTGCTCCGCGGTCGATCGCCATTCTTTCTGAATTTCTTGCAATACACCCACAAGCTCATGTTCATCGAGCGGTTTAAGCAAATACCCTTTTGCACCATTCTTTATCGCTTCACGGGCGTATTCGAATTCCGCATAAGCGCTAATGATCACGATATACAAATCCGGTTTGAACTCGAGGGCCTGCTTGATCAATTGCATACCGTCAACGTTTGGCATCCGAATGTCGGTAATCAGCAAGTCGGGAGACGTTTGCTTCATAAGCTCCAAAGCCATTGATCCATCCATTGCCGTTCCGACAATTTCTATGCCTAAAGCTTCCCAATCGATAATATGCTCCATAAGCTGTAAGGTTAAAATTTCATCGTCCGCAAGCAGCATTTTCATGATGATTCCTCCTTAAATGGGATTACTATTTGAACACTGGTACCTTGCTCCAAGACTGACTCTATCGTAAGTCCATACGCTTCGCCGTACTTCATCTGAATTCGATGATGGACGTTAATCAGGCCAACCCCTCCTTGGGTCGTCTCCTCGCCCGGCTTCCCCTCAAGCTTGCTGCATAATCTGTCAGTGTCTTCAGGAGTCATGCCGACTCCATCATCGTGAACAGATATAATCAAGTGGTTCATTCTTTGAACTATAATTCGAATATTTCCCTGATTTCGATTGTGAAAGGCATGCAAAATTGCATTTTCCACAATAGGTTGCAAGGTAAGCTTTGGCATCAAATTTGTTTTCAAAACATCATCGCATACAATCTGATAATGAAAACGATCCGGATATCTAAAGTTCTGGATTTGCATATAAACTTCGATATGCTGAAGCTCATTAGCGACTGTCACTACATCCTGAACATTGTTGATTGCATACCGCAGCATACTGCCAATCAAAGTAACCATCGTGCTAATGTCCTTATTTCGGCCGGTGACGGATAATGCTTTAATCGACTGGAGCGTATTATACAGAAAATGAGGATTGATCTGGCTCTGTAATGCCCGCAGTTCCATGACTTTGCCATGAATTTGATACGTATACACATCCCGTGTCAAAGAGGTGACATTCTCGATCAGGGAATCAATTCGATAAGTCAGCTTCTCTATTTCCTCCGTACTCGTATCGTACAACTTAATCGAAGTATCTCCTCTTTCAATTTGCTGCATTTTCTGGATTAAACGAACGATGGGTCGAGTTAGCTTGGATGAAATGAAGAAAGAAGCAGCAATAACCAATAGGATACATATGCCTATCGCCAACCCAAAGTAGATACCAATCCGATGGGTATGCTCGCTGATCTCATTCGCGGGAATTAAGGTCACGATTTTCCACCTGGTTATCTTGGATGTATCATATACCACTGCGAATCGCTTATCGCCATCATTAAGAAAAAAATCCCCGGAATCAGCATCCATATATTTTCTGACAGTTGAAGCAATACCGTCGATATGAAGATTAGCAGCTGGCTTATACAAGGGCTGTCCCTTTTCGTCGATGACCATTAAAAATCCTGTCTTTTCGAACCTTGTCTCTTTGGCCAGTGACTGAATCTCACTTACGTTGAGGTTGCATAACAGCATCGGATATGATGTTCCCAGTGGACGGGAAAAGTTATAAACCGGCGCTAGAGCCGAAACAATCATTTCGTCCGAACTTGCGCTTGAATAATAGTCTTGTGGGTGTACCCCGATAAAGTTTACCCGAAAATAGGAAAAGTTTTGCTTGGCAAACCACGGCTGCTTATGAAAGTTATACTCTTTAATAACCGCAGAGCCGGTTTGGTCTATAGCAGTGCCATTCACATCAAGCACAATAAAATCTTTGATGATTGGATTGAACTTTTGCAAATTTTGCATATAATCTTCAAGCCGACGTTGATTATTTAATAAGGCTGGATAATCGCCTGGGTTTATCGGTTGAACGGATTCATTGAGTATGGAGCTGCTTGCTGTTTGCTGCATCAACGTAACAACTTGAGAAAAAAGCGAATCGATATTGCTTTTCTTCTCTTCCACAACCTGCCGGGTATATTTCAATATCTCATTAAACATGGTATTTGAGATATAATAGTAAGTTAGACCACCAAATAAAGAGATCACAATTGTAAAAATGAGACAAGTATACAAGACAATATAACTACGTATCGTTCTAATCTTGAAGCGAAGCTGTTTCATGGTCATAGCTCCCATTCAGAGAAATATCTATATTCGGTAAGCGCTATCAACTTATGTTGATTATAGGGCATTTCCACATTGTTTGCTAAGTCAATATTTCTGTTTTCTAATTCAATAATACTATTTTAAGGAATCGCAAATTATTCCAAGCAAAAAAATAGCGATATGCCAGCTCTGGTTGTGGTGCAAGAATCTAAAATGGATAGCAATTACCCAGAAATTTTGATTTAACTATGCCACTATACCAAATATTATATTGAGCCATTCAACAGCAGATAGGACAGACGAATTATTTTCCGCCTGTCCTTTCCTAATCATATGCATGGCCTCGATTCCCTTCAACGTCTGTTCTGCAGTGTGAAACGTTTTGAAACCGAGATTTGGTTTCGTAATTTTCTTTATGAATCGATGATCTTGTTCCACAATGTTGTTTAAATACTTTGTCTGTCTAACCAAAGTTTCTTTTGGCATAGCTTTTTCATTTATGGTGAATGCTTTTGTAAAGAAACGCTTAGCTGCTGGCATATCTCGATTTTCAGATAACATAAAATCAATCGTTTTCCCCATAGAATCAACCGCTCTATATAAATACTTCCATTGACCTTTGACTTTGATGTAAGTTTCGTCCGTTCTGGACGAATCATTTGTAGGTCTTAAATAGGGGCGGATTCGTTTGTCTATTTCGGGCCCAAACTCATGGACCCATCTCATGATTGTCGTATGGGAAAGATCCAATCCCCGCTCGCTCATTATTTCTACGATGTCTCGATAACTTGAACTATATTTTAAATACCATCGAACTGTTAGTAAGATGATTGACGATTCATACTGCTTCCATTTAAATAAATCCAATTTTGTTTCCATACTAAGTTGCTCCAATCCCATGACTTCATTATCATGAATTAGACATTTGATGAATGGGTCTAGCGCCTGAAGATGAGAATGGCAATCACTAGAAGCAGTGCGCTGCAAACGGCCTGCTCGACTTTCATCCATATCGGTAAAGACAGGAAGAAAAGTACGGCGGTGAATGCGACGAGCAATAAGGTCACGACGATACGCAACCGCATCAATGCACGCGGTTTACCTGTGGCGGCCCGATTTGCAAAGACTAAAGTCAAGACCGATGTAGCCGCGATGATGATGCCGCGTACCCAAGCCTCCGGGTTTACGAGGTTTGGTGCAGTGTACGATAAAATAATGATCGCCGCGACGGTCAGCCAGCTTATCAAGAGATAGAAAGAGACAAGCCATCTGACGAGATGGAGAGCTGGTTTTGCCTTTTGTTGATTCGCATGGTTGGCAGCCAAATTTTTGTCCATCATTAAATTTCCTTTCTGCGCTATGAGAGAGCCGTGGCTTTCTCGAAAAGCTGAATGGCTTGATTGATGTAGTGTTCGAAGTCCAGGTTTGGGTGCGTTGTGAAGTGGAAGGATGCTCCATCAACCACGGCACGGATGACAAGCGCCATCACCACGGGATCGAAGGAACCGAACTCACCGGCTTTCTGGCCGGATGACAGCAGCGTCGTGAGCGGCGTAACTGCGTCGGAACCGTCGCTCTTGAGCCCGCCATTTTCTTGAATCCAATGAACGGCGTTGACATGAGCGGCATGTTCAGCGATGAAGTGCAGATTCGAGGACAGGTACGCACGGAGTTTGTCACGACAGGTCTCGACCGCCATGATTCGTTCGGTCATGTATGAGGCACCATTCTGATAGAGCGTGATGACCAGCTCCTCATAGATCGCTTCCTTCGTCTTGAAGTGATATAGAATGGTGCTCTTGCTAGTCTCTGCTTCCTTGGCGATCCTTTCGACGGATGCAGCAGCGTAGCCCTCGCGATTGATGACGACGATCGCGGCACTGACAATATCTTCACGTCGGGCTCGTTGAGTGCGTGTAATCGACTTTTGCATAAATAATTAAACCTCCTGATTTAATTTTAGACCACGCGGTCAATTTTTGTCAATGTTGAATCCGTCTATAATCTTTACTAGTATCGGCCCCGTAACCTACCCTTTCTTACCGTTCTTCGCAAGAAAATTGTGCCATACTAATCTGCGCGAGGAGATAAGCTCCTTCACTATCGTTCTGTTTCGGACATTCAATCCTGTAATATGCCAGTTAGCATAACAGGCCAACGAGTTTATCACTGGAAGCCTGTTAATATAGGCAGAATATAGTTCAATTTTGCTGGGCAAGCTGATAAAAAATGGAGGGGGAAATTATTAACTACAGTGACTTTCAATTGTATGCAATTCGGTGGAAAGACTTTTTAACCCCTAAGGATAAGCCTCTGGATCAACTTGTTAAGATGGATCACGAAAGGATCTACACATCCGCATTATTTTTTTCGCTTACAAGCCAGGAATTGTTTCAAGTAGTGATTGATTTGTCCAAACGGGATAAAGCTGTTAAAAATAAACTTGTTGACCTTTACCATGCTCTAACTTCGAAGGATTTACCCGAGAACGTGAGCCCATTAGCCCAAAATATAAAAAACTTATTTTTTCTTCCGATTGTTATGGATTTATTAAAGAATCTTTCCCCATCCAAAACCAGTAAATACATGGAGAAATATATAAGTAATCTAGTTTTTGAGTACAAGTTGGAACATAAAGATGATAACTAGGATGCAGGAGTGTTAACAGATTTAAAGCAGGTGCCGCGGCTACCTGCTCTTAATGTTGTATTCAACTATACTTCGCCGTTAGCTTAAGCTTTCTTGACTAATGATCTGGTGATATACCTCTATTAAATAACTTCACGACTGCTGATAATTTACGGCAGCAATCAAACAAGCCTCACATAGAAATGCGTAGTATATCCCCTCACTGGCAGCCAGTTGTTCCATGTCCAATTGTCCGATAAACATCATTGTATCTGAGCAGCAGGGGCATGTAGGATATTCCGCATCCTGAATCCAGGCCGGGTGACCGCCGATCTGTGAGATGGGTGCCTCAAGCGTCCATTCGGCCCCTTCGTAGGTTCCCATCAGTCTTTCCGATAGTTGCAGCGCACGCAATGTGAATTCTTCATCCGACTCCTTGTCTGGCAAGAAATCAGGAACGGTATTATATTCACTCCACGAATAACCACCATCCAGCTCCACTTTCATAAACACGGTGCCATAACAGTTACAGTGCATGCAGGCCGCAATCCTTAACTGCTGGCCGGAAAGCTTCATAAACTCAACTAAAGGATCCTGCAAATTATAATCAAACAAAACCATCAGTTTACCACCACACCAAGGACACACTTGGTCATGCGTCTTAAGGGCCATTACCGCCGACTGAGCCGGCTCCGCTCTCCCTATTCCTTCCCCGCATATAATAAATTGATAGCTCTCGGGGTGGAAAAGCAGCCGCTTCCGACCGTCGCGATCCAATTCCCAACCTGCTTCAAGAGTATAGTTCTCCGGTGGCACATTTAACTCAGATGCCCATCGAGGCGGATTTTGCCTCCATTTCGCAAACAGCCGAATGACCTCTTCATCGCCAATCCAGGCCAATGCAAGCAAAAGATGATTGCGGTTAGCCGAATCGTTATCTACCCGATGAATCAGCTCATCACGGATAGCCGGCCCCGCATCCTTGTAGAGGATGCCGGGATAATACTTTCCATTCTGGAGGAAGGCTTCTAATCCCTGCCCGAATCGGGCATTTGTAAAACATACAAGTGACAGTAGAATGGTTTCGGCCTGGTCTAGATCTTCTCGATCAATCAACGTGATCGCGTAGATCTCCATTCGCTCAAGTTCAGCTTCAGTCAGTTGATGATACAGCTCCTGTGCGCTTTTATGATATGGTAGATCATTCTCAAGCGGGTTGTATTTCCTCGGTGCATGCATGATTTTAAGAATCTCGACCGGATCCATTATACCTGCATACCGATCAACATCTTTCCGATTTTGTAAAATATATGCCTTCTTCTCCAACGCGAGTTTCTTCTGATGGCATGGCATACAGATCCCACCCGTCTTTAAAGCAGTTGTTGGAAGAATGGTTGCCGCGCAGCCGGGGGTCTTACAAGGCAGGCGCTCGCTCATCGTATCCCTCCTATTGTGAATAAAGTTCCTTCAATATCGAGTCTACATACTATTTCGGTCTCTGATTCGCACTATCCTGCCCGTTAAGTGAGTAAAAGGCTGCCGACTTTGCCGGCAGCCTCGTTCTGGTGGTTATTAGGCCGTACACTTACTTTGCTTCGCTCATAAATAATCTAACGTTTTCAGCGATTTCTTTGAATTTGGTATGGTGTAAATAATGTGATCCATCCAGGGTGATTACTTTTCCATGTACCGAGTCTTTGATCTGCCCTTCATGCAAAGGTATCCATCCTGCTACCCCTTCATTATTCGCTTGTACAAAGAGAAGAAGTAGAAGGTCTTTAGGGAATGTTAAATCGTGAGCCCCTTTAAAATTAGAAGAAATATGGCCCATCTCATTCAAGGCAGTGTCATTATTCATGTTTTTATACGAAATCATTTTCATTTGCTCTACGGTTTTATCGTCAAATGCTAATGAAGCATAAGGGTCAGCACCTAGTTTCATCATCATTCTTAAGAGACCCGATTTTTTGAGAAATTCTAACTTTTTGATTGGTAATTTGACATCCATACCTGGTTGTGTTGGAACACTGCTGTCGATTCCGACAAATGCAGTCACCTCGTTTGGATATTTGCTCACATAATCAATTCCGTAAATGCCTGCAATGGAGTGGCCCATGAGCATGTATCGGTTAATATTAAGTTGCTGCAGCGCTTCATGAACTTCACCTACGATATTTTCCGTAGTTCGTTCTTTTTCAGTTCCATCACTTAATCCATAACCGAAAGGCTCAACTGCTACAACTTTGTAGATTGGAGATAATTGATCGATAAGCAGCTTAAAATCAAGCGCTGGCGTAGCCGTTCCAAAACCAGGCAGGAGCACGATCGTTTCCTCGCCTTCGCCTTGAATTAACACATTCATATTTTTCCCGTCTACAGATACGTGCTGACCGTAGGGCTCTATTTTTCCTTGCTCCGATTTCGTGGCGAACACATTCACGATAAATACAATAGCTAGAAACAGCACGATGGCTATGGCTATAGCTCCTAAGGTTTTGAGTAAAATGCGCAGCGGCTTACGCATTCTATTTTTCATTACCTCTTCTTTTGGTTTCATGTTCATCTTCTCCTGTCCCTCATCTCTTTATTGGGCTGCCTTGAATAAAGGAGCCGTTAAGAGAAGCTTATACGATGAAGATGTACTCCCTATGACGATAATATGAACGGAATATGAACTGGCAAAAAAAATAGGCTTCACACGTAAGGAAGCTTGCGCATGAAGCCGTAGCAATCAATTTAATCTGTTGGCGTAGTGATTGGCAAGGTGACAATGAAGGTCGTTCCTTGACCAGGTTCACTTTCCACTCGGATGTCACCTTGATGCAGCGATACGATTTGTTTAACAATGGCAAGGCCCATACCGCTCCCCTCATATTTGCGACTGTGGGAACGATCGGCCTTGAAAAAACGCTCGAATATACGTTTCTGATCTTCGATGGGAATCCCGATGCCCGAGTCGGAAATTCGGACGGTCACGTTTTTGATATCTTGGAGGATACTGACGTTAATCACGCCGCCATCCTTGGAAAATTTGATGCTATTGGCGAGGATGTTCGTCCATACCTGATTTAACTGGTCATGATCAGCCGTTACTTTAACGGTCTGTAAATCAAGCTCAAAATGAATGTTGCGGGCAGACCATTGCGGCTGGAGCGCCACGATGACCCGTCGGATCTGTTCATCAAGGCTGAGTGTGGCTAGACGGAGTTGCTGTGACTGCGATTCAAGCAAACTCAGCTTGAGCAGGCTATCACTCATTTTGGACATCCGCTTCGCTTCCGCAATGATAATATCCAGATAACGGCTTCGTTCGTGATCTGCGAGGTTTACTTGCTTAAGTGCTTGAGCATAACCGGATATCGAGGTGAGCGGTGATTGTACTTCGTGCGACACGTTCGATACGAAGTCCCTGCGCATCTGCTCAAGTTGCTGCAGATCGTGCATCATTTCTTCGAAGCTGCGAGCCAACGTACCCAGCTCACTCGTTTGCTTGATATTCAGCTTGACGTTGAAATCTCCAGCTGCAATACGCTTGGTCGCTTTTGTCAGCTTTTTGATTGGTCTGACCAGGAATACAGAGGCAACGAGAATCAATAAGCTTCCTGCAATCAACGAACAGATTGCAAAGATCAATCCCCACTTGGCGACAAAAGAGGCAGAAGGAGGGGCGAGCGTTTCCAAGAACATCGCTTTCGTTCCCATTTCCGTTTTCAACGGCAACCCTAAGAGGACTGTAGCAATACCGTTCGGCGTTTCTTGAACAACGCCTCCATCAATGACTTTCTTTAGCTGCTCCATCGTCACCATAACAGGTTTGTGTCCGTTAAGTTTACCGTAAGATTGGAACTGACCCGTTGCCTCGTAAATGCGAATATAATAGGAATCGAGCTGCTTCATTTCACTTACGAACGCGTCCGCTTCGCGTAACGGAAGCGTCTTGTAAATCCGGACGACGTCTTGACCAAAGTTACGTGAGTTAATTTGCGCGTTCACGTTCAATTTTTCTTCGAATATCCAAGTTGACACATAAAAAGCAATGACCGTGCCCGCGATGACGGAGACTAGAAATGTCAGGACAACTCGAATATATAAGGATTTAATCATTCGTAAACCTCAAGCCGGTACCCAAGCCCACGCACCGTTTCAATCCGAAAATCGGCTGTAGTTGCGAACCGTTCACGCAGGCGTTTAATATGTACATCCACGGTTCGATCATCCCCCGCGTAGTCAATACCCCAAATTTGATCGATCAACTGCTCGCGCGTATAGACTTGTCCGGGTGTACCAGCCAGCTTATACAGTAACTCGAACTCCTTGAGCGGCAGCGTGATCGACTCCGTCCCTCTCATCACCTTATACTTCTGTCGATCAAGCGTGACGTTGCCGAACTGAATCATCTGCGTGGAGCCAATCTTGTATCGTTTCAGCAATGCCCGAACACGAACCGTAAGCTCCAACGGGTCGAATGGCTTCGTCAAGTAATCATCCGTCCCAAGATCGAACCCTTTCACTTTCTCCCATGTCTCGCCTCTCGCAGTCAGCATAAGTAACGGAAGATCAGGATTCGCTCTCCGGAGTTCCTTACATAACGTCCAACCATCCATGATCGGCATCATAATATCGAGCACGACAAGATCGACATGCGTTGAGGCGTAGACGGCCAGCGCTTCTTTGCCGTCCGCGGCTTCGGCTGTTGCGAATCCGTCATTGCGTAGAAATAAACAGACGAGTTCGCGAATGTTCGCATCGTCGTCAGCAACTAGTATCGTAGGCATCTATTCCCTCTTTTCGCTGTATTCCATCCCATATTGAAGTAATCATTATACTATAGATGGATTTGATTTACCCCTATTCTTCCTATCATCACCTTCACATTGGCACTTACCTTTTTGTAAGTACCTGTACTAAAAGTGCATACTTATTGCACTCAAGCACTATCACTAAACTGCCAGTTAACGTAATGAAGCTGCCAATTGTGCCGGCAGCTTCGTTTATTAATGTTTATTCAACTATCGTTCCTCGTTAGCGTATTGGCTCCTCGCGAATCTTTCCCTATTTGATCGTCCCGTTTTTCAGCTTAAAGCAAAGGAATTTTATCGCTCACTTTGCCTCCTCGCCCTTCTGCATGCGGAAAACATGGGCGATCGGAGCCTGCCCGTTCAATTCGCAATCCGGAAGCGTGATTGAGATTCCTTCCGGCGTACGCTCAACCTGCAGCAACGCGTCGCTTCCGACAAGCTCGATGCCGGAAACGGGCTCCTGATAAGGAATAAGAACGACCTTGGGGACGGCTTCATCTGCGCTTTCATACAAGTACGTACAGTACACGGTATCTCCTTTCGAGGTGAATGCGCAGGAACCGACAAAATACGGCCCGCACACGCGTGTGCCGTATACCGCTTCACCGTAAACCTTCATCCATGCGCCCAATTCATTGATGCTCTTGACCGCCCCGGCCGGCAATCGTCCGTCGGGCTGAGGACCTACGTTCAGCGCCAAATTGCCGCCTTTTGATACGACTTCCAACAGAATGCGAACGAGCTCCCTCCCCGATTTATACTGGTCATCGTATTTGAAGGCCCACTGTGTGCCGATCGTAATGCAGCTTTCCCACGGCACGTTCAGCGGACGCTGCGGAATCGTTTGCTCCGGCGTCACATAATTTTCGTAAGGCCCTCCGACTGTACGGTCCGCGGACAGCAGCCACGGCTGCCTTTGACGGGCGCGCTCGACGACCTCGCCCAACCGAATGTCCTGCTTAACCTGGTCACTATCTTTTACCCAGCCCGCATCCAGCCACAAAATATCGATCCGACCATAACGGGTCATCAGCTCCATGATTTGCTCATGGGTGAAGTCGACGAATTGCTCCCACAGCCACGGATATTCCTCAGGGGAGTACGAAGGCCCTCTCCACGTATCGCGGCCCCGCTCCATTCCTGGCGCCCAGTAATACGGCGATTTCCAATCCGCCTTCGAGAAATAAGCGGCGATCGCAAGCCCCTTGCTGCGGAAAGCGTCAAACACATGCTTGCAAACGTCGGCATAGCGGTGTGCATGAAACGGCGTTTCGGAGCCGGTAATCCGGTAATTCGTCGTATGCGTGTCCCACATGCAAAATCCGTCGTGATGCTTTGTCGTAAAAATCAAATATTTAAACCCGCCTTCGGCAGCGATTTCCGCCCATAGCTCCGGCTGGAAGCGGAATGGATTGAACGTGCGGTTCAGGCCGAAATATTCACGCTTCATCTCTTCGTAGTCGTTCGTCCAGTCGACATCTTTACGCGCCCAATCACCGTCTTCGTCGCTGAGAATCCAGGACTCGACCTCGATCTGCGAATAAGGTCCCCAATGCATCATTAGGGCCAATTTCTGATCCTTGAACCATTCCAATCTTTTCAGCGTAATAGGATTTTCCGGCTTCACCCAATTCGTCTCGTTGCTGTAACCGTGGACGCCTTCTTTCACTTCCTGTGCTTCGGCTTGCTGAAGTTCCTTGATTTCCATATCATTCATCGGGTTGCCTCCTTCGGTTCTCCGCGTCACATCGAAGTGAAATTATTACGATCGTCGCAGACTTTCCTCAAATTCTTTTAACTCAATCACTCTATGTTCCTCTCGCGATTTCTCTGCAGCAAATGCCATCAAGTGACTTTGAACTGAAGTCCAAGCTGTCGTAAGTCCTTTGGCTGAGCTGCCCTCTCAAACCAGACGAAATCCTTCATGAGGCCTATGTCTCCTCATCCATGACCGGCAAGCCCATCAACGTCATCCGTGGAGAGAAATACGACTCCCACCGGGATGCCGAGCGCGAGTTCCGTTCGAATCAATCTGAGTATATTGCGGTTCTTGCCTTCCACACGGAGCTGCTTCTCGCTTTTCCAATCCATCTCACAGCCAAGCTACGTGTGGACTTATGCCGGTTTTTTAGGTGCGAAAGTTGAGTTAGTTAAGTTTGAAGAAACGCCCTAATCCATATGAAATACTTCCTCCATGGTCGCCCACCATTCTCCTTCCGAAGCGGAATCAACTGGTTCCTGACACGGATCTGTTAGTTTCCACCACGCTTGCGTGTTGGGGTCAGCAGCCATGTTAGCCATATCTTTCTCGAAGTCTTGTCCCGTGTACTCCAAGTAACTAAAAAGATACCCATCTCGGTAGTATATAGAGTAATTTTGGATGTTACATTCTTTTAACCGATTTAATACTTCAGGCCATACTGCCGCGTGTAAAGCTTTGTATTCGGCTAACCTATCCATTTTCACCTTAATGCTCCATCCGTATCTTTTCATTGTCATCCCTCTTGACGCAAATTAAAAAAGCGACAAACTTATTTTTCTATTTCAACTTACATAGTTGAAATTGCTACCAGTTGGTTTGCCCATCTTCTTTTCTATACTATCAATTATCGGATACGATACTTATCAAAATACTGCGGAATCACCTCTGTTGAAGCACCCAGCATTTCTGGGAGGACATAGAATCCATTATTCACCGTTGCGGGTTCAACGACTATATCGCGAATCCAAGGAATGTATTCTAACATAATCGCATTTTGCGTCACACCAACAAGATGTTGGTGAATTTGCCCCATATATCTTTAACCCTATCTACTGTCAACTATAAAAATTGAACTGTTTTCAATATCCTAATGACGCCCCGCCATCAACCGGAAGTGCGACTCCCGTAATAAAAATGGACGAATAGCTCGCCAGGTACAAGACTGCTCTTGCAACCTCTTCCGTTGTTGAATTGGGGGTTAACACGATTACTGTAAAACTCTATTGAGCAAGGCTGCTGCTTCTGCACGGGAAGTGATACCGCTCGGAACGAATTTGTTTGCATCGCGTCCATTAATCAGATGAAGTGCCGCCGCCGCTCTTACTGAATCAAGCGCCCAGGCTGCCACAGCTGGTTCGTCAGTAAAGGAAGAAGCCGTATTTTCGTTTAACTTGACGTCTTTCAAGATAACATACGCCCGCATCATCATGGTGACCATTTCTTCACGTTTGATTCTCGCTTCGGGATCGAAAGTCGTTGTGCTTGTTCCATTAATAATGCCTGCTTTTACCGCTATGGAAACAGCTTCCTCGTACCAAGCACCCTTCGACACATCCGAAAATTTCGATTCGCCCGCTGATTTCAGGTTCAACGCTTTGACAAGCATTGCTGTAAATTCGGCCCGTGTTATGGAACGCTCTGGCTCGAACATTGACGCACTAGTGCCGACAATAAAGTTCTTCGCCGCTAACTGTTCGATCGCATCGGCCGCCCAGTGAGTGGACTTAACATCGGTAAATAATTTCTTGAATTCGAGCACCGCATATTTGCTAAAATGGTTAATCTTAGCGACCCATTCTCCGTTGACAAACGTGCCTCGTACATATTCCAGCGTACCATTGTCTGCCAAATAGTAAATGCCAGTCAGTTTCGGATTTAAGGAAGGATCCACTTTGAATCGAATCGTCATCGGTTTATCGAAGCTGCTCAAGCTTGTCACTTTACCATCTTTCCCGACAATCGATAAGCTAAAATTGATCACATTGCCGGAAAACTTAATTTGTGCATGTGTGGAAGATTGCCTTATCGCTTGAAGGTTGTTGGCATCTGATTCGGATAAGGGAGTCATGTTCAACTCTATCGTACTGTTTTGTTTATCTTCTGCGGACAATTTATCTGTCAACTGTTTAAGCAATTCAGCGGGTACTTCCAACGTGAACGGACCCGTTTGAATTACTAATTGATTATGTCCGAGCAGTTCGGCTGTATTAGCAGGAAGTACAATTTTCTCTTTATCTTTGGCTATGATCGTCACAACTCCGTTGGAAGCTGGTATGGTAAGGTCTTCCGTTTTCACTACAAGTGTATGAGCATCGGTATTTCCATTGGCTGTATCACTGCCACTACCAGTAGAAGGGTTACTGCCCCCGCCACCTGTGACCTTTTGCTTAAACGTAACATTGATCATATGGTCCGCAGTTATGTTGGCAACTGTATAAACGTTGGCGGTCACCGTCACGGCGGTACCGTCTAACCTCACCTTGTCGATTTCGTATCCATTGTTCGGATTGAATGTAAAGGTTTGATCAGCACCATCATTGACTACAACGACACCGTTCGGGCTGATCGTTCCGTTTTCCCCTGCGCCCGTTGTGATCGTATGTGTATGACCTGTGACCTTTTGCTTAAACGTAACATTGATCGTATGGTCCGCAGTTATGTTGGCAACAGTATAAACGTTGGCAGTCACCGTCACGGCGGTACCGTCTAACCTCACCTTGTCGATTTCGTATCCATTGTTCGGATTGAATGTAAAGGTTTGATCAGCACCATCATTGANGATCAGCACCATCATTGACTACAACGGCGCCGTTCGGGCTGATCGTTCCGTTTTCCCCTGCGCCCGTTGTGATCGTATGTGTATGACCTGTGACCTTTTGCTTAAACGTAACATTGATCGTATGGTCCGCAGTTATGTTGGCAACAGTATAAACGTTGGCAGTCACCGTCACGGCGGTACCGTCTAACCTCACCTTGTCGATTTCATATCCATTGTTCGGATTGAATGTAAAGGTTTGATCAGCACCATCATTGACTACAACAGCGCCGTTCGGGCTGATCGTTCCGTTTTCCCCTGCGCTCGTTGTGATCGTATGTGTATGAATAGCGCCAATCTCTCCGTTTTCCGGAAGGTTATAGAGCTCAAGCTCATACAAAGCGTACATGTCCCACGTCGAATAGTTCGCATCATTGATCTGTATTCTCAGTTTCAAAGCATCCTTTATCGTAGGAATATTGGCAAAGGTGTACTCCATTACATTGTCATCTATGCTGCTTTTCCATTGGAGCGGTACCCCCTTCGCTATAGTTTCAAAGTTTACTCCGTCTGTAGAAGCCTGGACATCAATATTGGAAATACCCTGGATTAATCCAGATGTTGTGGCCATGACGATTGTGTTAAAGGTTTGCTTTTGTTCCCAAGTAAGATTAATTTGATGTGGAAACGGATGACTGGTGTTGTAGCCTCGTAAACTCGCGAACATAGAACCATAACTGCCGTCAACCATTTTCCTGGCACTGTAGTCTTCGCCTTCGCGTGCTGCTGTTGCTGTAATATCTGAATAGCTTCTGGCAATATTGATGCCTGGCTCATTCACATTGCCTTTCAGAATGTTCAACGTATAGAGCATTGTAGTCTTCCCGTCGCTTGCGGTGGACTTGATATGAACCTCACTTTTACCGATTGGAATGTCAATCGTCTGTGCTGTGTTATTGGCGACAGTCTTTCCGTTGATCTGCAAGGTACCCGCTTCGTCCGAAAGCGTTGGCGTAATAGCTATGGTGTTTAATTCATTAGGAATCATAACTGGATAGGTCGTCGTGATGTTATTAAACGTAAAAGAAGGAACATTAGGAATTGTTAAATTTCTCAGCGTTCCGTCTGCTATAGGGTTAATCTCTCCGTTGTCTGGAAGGTTATAAAGCTCAAGCTCATATAAAGCGTAAATGCCCCAATAAGTATAGTTAGCGTCATTGACCAGTATCCTCAGCTTCTGCGCATCGTTAACTGTAGGGATATTGGCATACGTGTATTCCATTATGTTGTCGTCTGTGCTGCTGTTCCATTGAATCGGTACCCTCTTCGCAATTGTTTTCCAACTCGTTCCATCTGAAGTAGCCTGAACATCAATATCCGAAATACCCTGTAATAACCCAGATGGCGTGGCCATGACAATCGTATTAAAAGTTTGCTTTTGTTCCCAAGTAAGATTGATCTCATGTGGGAACGGATGGGTGGCAGTATAGCCGCTTTTACTGGCAAACATGGTACCATAACTACCGTCAACCATTTTCGAAGCACCATAGTAAATGCCCGCCTCGCCTTCCCTTGCAGCTGTTGCTGTAATATCTGAATAGCCTCTGGCAATATTGGTGCCTGGCTCATTCACATTGCCTTTCAGAATGTTTAACGTATAAAGACTCGTGGTTTCCCCATCGCTTGCGGTAGATCGAATATGAATCTTACTTTTACCTATAGGGATGTTGAATGTAAGCCTCTTACCGCTGCCGATACTCTGTCCGTTGACGTCCAGGGTTCCATTTGCATCCGAAAGCGTTGGCGTAATGGAGATCACGTTAACATCTTTGGGAATGATAACTTGGTAATTAATAATGCTTTTGTTAAAATGAAACGAAGGCGCGTTAGTCAGCTCCAAACTTTGCAGCGTTCCGTCATAGATCTTCTGTCCTTCATACATGCTTACTCGAAAGCCGTCAACGTACAGGTTTTTGTTCTCAAGGTTCACTACCTTGATCGTATGCTTGCCTGCTGACAGATTATGATTGCTGTATACCGATATCGAATCGAGTTGAACCTTCTCATATAGATCTATAATCACCGGATCGGAATTGTCGACGTATACGGCAACTTTACCGGAGCCTTCATTTTTCTCCGCAATAAGATCGATTCCGGACCCTTTAAATGTATAAGTCAAATTGTCTTCCGCGTTCAATGTGGCTTGAACACCGCCCATATAAGCGTATTTCCGACTTTTTGCAAACCATCCACCGTTGTAGGTGATCTCGCTGCTCGCGTTATCCGTCATGTATGTCATGGGTACATCCTGCCCATCGTAGGGACTACTCGGCATGGGAATTGCACCCACAGGTTCTCTGGCAGCCGCTTTAACCAGATAATTATGAAGCATTCTGATATATTCAGGGTCAAGGGTATATTTCCTCGGATCAGACGGGCTAACAGCGCTGTCAGCTATACGTTTGGCAAGCTCGGGATTAGTTAGCTTCAGTTGGTACATCAGTTCGTAATCCTCAAGTCCGTCCCTTTGGGCCTCGTAGCGCAGCGAGCTCTTAACCGTCATATGATCCTTATCCGGATATACGATCGTGGAATCGCCATAATGAGGGACGTACCATACGTTCCATCCCCAATGCAAGTGCCCTTGAACACCGTCTTGACTCAGATTCCAGAATAACAGTCTGCCGGTCAATATGGGCTGCGTCCAGAATCTGTTCAACCACGGAGCCGGATTGGCATCGCAAGTATACACCCACAAGTCTTTGCCTGCCGCTTGCTCTGCTTTATATAAATTCTTCTTGTCCTGAAAAACCGGCGTTAACGGGACCCAAACATCCACATAGGGTTTGATGGCTTCGTTCATTAGCGTACCGGCCGCATCAGCGTCCAATGTTTTGAAATCCGGAACGATGTTTTTTAATTGTCTAGCGATATACGTCATATAGCTTGTCATGCTAGCACCGTTAGGTTCGTCCTTCGTATGCTGATACC
Source organism: Paenibacillus ferrarius (assembly GCF_002027705.1). Taxonomy (GTDB): domain Bacteria; phylum Bacillota; class Bacilli; order Paenibacillales; family NBRC-103111; genus Paenibacillus_E; species Paenibacillus_E ferrarius. Next base: position 38,146 of record NZ_MBTG01000039.1, read on the forward strand.
AAGTGATGCCATTATCGTTAAGCCAACCTTTATCCTTTAGATGATCGTGCAATGCTGTCAAGTAGTTGGTGAGATAGGCGTCCGTTACAGGTAGCGAATCGGGGGCGGGTATTGCCGTATTCCACGGATCTGCGGGATTATCTTTGTTTGGCCTTTCACTTTGTGGCATTTGTTCTAATGCATGGATCAAGTGAATGTTCGCAAAATGAGTAATCCCTCTATTCATAAAGGTTTGAACATATCGATCGAACAAAGACCAGTCGATATGTTCCGGGATCCCGTCCTTAAAAGACACCATCTTGGTACCCTTTGCGTTTAATAATAAGTCTGTACGAACCCAAATCATGTTCTGGCGATAGTCGCTCATGGTTTTGGCGAAATTATCCATAAGCTCAAACCATTTGTCGCTATACGTCTCCACTCCGTAATAGTTCTGACCAACGTCATAACTAGACTGAGTTAAAGGATCATCAGCAATCTCAGGTGGAGAACCTCCAATCATAAAACCATTCGTCATTGCCCACTGATAATTAACGAAATTTGCTTTGGAGGTTTGAGGGATTTCAACGTTAGCTACTTCAACGTTAATAGGTACTTGATAATTGCCCGAAGTCGATTTCACTGTAACCATACCGTGATAGAGCCCAGGAGCAGCATCAGCAGGGACATAATTCGTTATTAAGATGGGCTGAGTTGAATTTGCCGCCACATGTATAGATGGATCGTTGGAAAGCGGATCAGGTATTTCCGATAAGGGGTAGATTTGCGTGCCTACCAAATCCGGTCGATATTGATTGGGCTGCACGGTATCCTCAAGCACGTATTCTTCAAAATGATAGCTTAAGTTGCTGTTTGAGATCGTTTTTCCAGAAGATGCAAGATCGGAAAATTCAATTCCAGTAATCTCAAAATCACTATTGCTTCTTACCGCAATTTGCTTGCTTTCATATTCGTTTTTGGCTGAAACAAGATCAATGCTGATTCCAGGATTTGCGGGGATCGTGCTGGTCCTATATACGGCTTTCATTGCATTTACCACCCACACGTCCAGCTGGCCGCTATCAGCATAGATACGAGGAGCATTGTTCTGAAGAAAGAAGCTTGCTAGAATCATAAAACAGATCATTTTACACATTGTTCGTTTGAACATAGATCAACAATCCTCTCGTTCTTTATTTAATGTCAGACACAATCCTTTAAAGCGCTTTCAATGGTGGTTGGCGATGCCATCTGTTCATATTTACATTGTATTATCATTTGAACCCCTGCAAAATAATAGTATTTTTTGAAATCTAACAGATTTCGATTGGAAACAAAAAACGAACATGGCTTTACCGCCGCAACCCGGACATGACAGCAATATAGTTATTATCTAGAAATCCAATTTTCACAGAAAAGGGCCATGCTCTTATGAGCATTGGCCCTTATGTGATCATGAGTCTTCTTCTCTAATGTGACGATACTGCGGTATGCGTACGATAACTGAAGTGCCAATCCCAGGTTGACTCTGAATAAAGATCCCGTATTTGGATCCAAATAAGAGTTGCAATCTCTCTTGCACATTTTTAATGCCATAACCAGCGCTTTCATATTCAAGCATACGATCAATCATATACGGTTCCATACCGACCCCATTATCCTCCACGACAAAAATAATATCTTCACCGTCAAGACTTGCCCGTAGGATTAGTTTACCTCGCTCCCCGCGCTTCTGATCGATACCATGCATAATCGCATTCTCAACAATCGGCTGCAAGATCAAATGGATCATTTCAAATTGAAATACCTTGTCATCTGCATCGAATTCGATGTCAAAGCTTGTATTGTGCATAGCTAATTGAATAAGTATGTACGCTTGGACGTTTGTCCATTCATCTTCAATCGAAATAATCTGCTTTCCTTTATTCAAAGTCGTTCTGTAATATCTGGAAAGTTGATTCACCAAATCACTGATTTCTTGGGCATCTATACGCAGCGCTTTTGAATTAATTAAAGATAAAGAATTGTATAGAAAATGGGGATTAATCTGAGCTTGCAGCGCTTTGAGCTCGGCCGCCTTTTGCGTGATTTTTGTTTGATATACCTCCGAAATAAGTTGATTAATTTGTTTAAGCATAGAACCGAATCGATCGGTAAGCTGCCCGATTTCATCTTTGGAATTCGTTGATACAACAACAGTAAGATCCCCGTCTTCCACCATCTTCATTTTGGTGTTTAATTTCTCGATTCCTTTTAACATCGTTTCTGAGAACAAGTAGATAATGATACTGAGGAAAACCATGCAGATCAGTACAATGATGCCCGTTGCGCTTAAAATATTGCCAATACTCGTTTTGTACTGATTATCGGGGACCAAATAATGCAGTATCCAATCGGTTTGAGGTATATCTTTGTTTACAACTATATAGGATTCGCCACTTATTACTGCTTTTGACGTACCCTTCCTTGAAAGTGATTGAAGTTGAACATCTTCCATCTGCCCAACATGCTCTGTTAAAATGGGCCGATTCTCTCTATCGGTAATGATGATGCCCTTCCCTTCATTCACCTTGCCAATGAAATCACCGAAAATTTTATTGTAATCAAACCTGACATACAGTTCACCGCTCACGGTCCGAAACTCGATATTGTAAATTACTCGTGTGGCAAACAATTCTCCATCTTCGAACCACCACTTGGTTGTATCACTACCTTTTGTTTCTAGAAACCAATCCTTATTCTTAACTGCTGAAGAAGGAGTAACGAAGTTTCCTAATTCAGATTGCAGACTCTCAGAATACAACATAATCTCATTCATATCTCCAACCATATACATCAAGTTGAAAAAAATAGGTTCGATTTTATCATTCAGCGCCTTAAATTGGATGTACAAATCCTGATTCGGGTTACTCATCAACTCAATGACCGCTGGATGGAAAACAATCGATTTCATTGATACTTCCTGCCTCTGAAGTCGGTAACTGATCTCTTGTGTGACTTTCTTCGCCTCGTTATCTGCGCTTTGTAAAAACTGGCTTTCCAATGAAGACTTGGAATTTTGGTAGGCATACAAGCCCAGTACAATGGTTGGCAGGAAGATGACTGTCACATAAGAAAGCAATAATTTCTGGCGTAGGCGGAGATTACGGATAAATCTGAACGCAGTCACCTCCTTCCACCACCACCCTCCCGATATTGAACAGGAGTCAAGCCGTTATATTGCTTAAACATTAAATTAAAATAGGACGTGTTCGCGAATCCAACTGTACTGGCAATATCAACAACTTTAATCGTTGAATCACGCAGCAGTTCTTTCGCTCGCTCCATTCGAACGGCTGTAATATATTTGACTAGGCTTTGGCCAGTACTTTTTTTAAACAGAAAACTTAAATAACTTGGCGATAAAAAGACGCGCTTTGCTAAATAGTCGACCCCAATATCACTTCCGTATTCGATCTGGATAAGCGTCTGTACATCTTCAATCACTTTGCGGCATTGATCATCTGTCGCCGTTTTTTCGATTCGCAGCAAATGCTCCTGAAAAACGGATAATATGACTTGCCTCAACTCAGCAACCGAATTGCAAAGTGCGATTCGCTCCAAGCCATCCTTTAGTAAATTGACGTATTTTTTGCCTTGAAACTCTACTATTTTTTTCAATATTTCTGTAAATATGAGTTTGGCATACATAGAACTAAATCGCTTACTACTGCGCATACTCGCAATGAGGAATTCTATTCGATACTCAAGTGTGCGATAATCATTTTGTGCAATGGAAGTATAAATATCCTTCAGCATAAGCTCTAACGATTCATCATCTACATGGACCTGAAGGCTTTGATCATCTTTGGAGCAAACGACACTGCTATCCATAAAAAACCGAAAATTCATTAACTCTTCCATTTGGTTGAATTCGTCATGAAGCCCTTCTAGCTTATCGATCGGACAACCAACAATAATGAAACTTCGCCGATCGAAGCGAGTCTCCAGCCATTCTTTAATCCAATCCCCATAAGCCATAAGCTCTTGCTGGTTATCGCTGATCGTTGAAGCTGGATCAACAGCAACTAGCATAATGCTTTGATACTCATTCATATTTAAATAAATCATTTCATGTTGACAAGTCGACTGAAGGAATTCGAATACTTCTGTATGATGCAGGTCAAAAAAATGATGTAGCATTCCGATCATAATCATATATAACCGCTTATTTGACAGATGACTTAGACCAGCAAAAGCTACCCGTTCCTCGTAATGGACGTCACTCTCGCGGCCTTGAAGGAGATCAAACAGGAGCTTTTCTTTCTCATACGCCACTCCTTTATGAAAGCCTTTGATTAACAACTCATCTTTCTCCCTTTGAAGGTGTTCGTCCTCTAGTTGAGCGATTATGGTATGGAACACTTTGAGGAATTCCTTCACATCGATCGGCTTTAACATATAATTAACCGTTCCAAGCTGAATCGCTTTTTGCGCATATTCAAATTCCCCATAAGCACTGTAAATAAGTACCTTAAGATCCGGAAGTACTCCTTTTGCCTGCTTAATTAACTCTAAACCGTCCATGAATGGCATGCGAATATCCGTAAATAACAGATCTACATGATGACCCCTTATATAGGCCAACGCTACTTCCCCATCATTGGCTTGAGCAACAGAAAATGGTAGATCATGCTTATGAATAAGCCATTCAATGGCATCGATTTCTGCTTGTTGATCATCGACTACTAGTATATGATACATAATTCTCCTCCTATCCGTTCATACGATGGCTATTTATTCACTTCAAGAAGATACCACTATAATCCAAAGCATAGCACACTAGGTATTCCAATTCATACCACTTTGCATGAATCACATGATCTCTTGCCAATTTCCAGATGAATTCTGTTAGGTTTCGAAAAAATCTGTTATTTCGATAGAAATGATATTTATACTACACTATACTATGAAACAGACTAGCGACACTTGGGAGGTCTTTGTATGAAGAAAACATGGTTAGTCTCCACCACTGCTATACTCGCTTTATCAATCCTATTTACAGGCTGCAGTACAAACAACAGCACAAAGGAAAATGTAACACCAAAAGATACAACGCAAACGAAAGAAACCAAGAATCCAGAACCGGTAAAGAAAGTAAAAGTCAGATTATCGTATTGGAACAAAGAAGACAGTGTAAAGACACTTCTGCAATTATTTAAAGATAAACTTCCCGATGTCAATGTGGAGTATCAATTCATCGATAACAAGACTTACGCAGATGTTATCAAAACACAACTTGCAGCAGGCGAAGGTCCTGACATTATCGGTGGAATCATAGACGCTAATACCGTAAAGGCAGGTTATTTCGAAAATTTAACAGAACGCTACGCTAGCAAATATTATGAAACCGGCACATCCACCGTAACATTTGATAATAAACTGTACGGGTTGCCGCAAGCTAGTTGGTTTAACGGGGTTTACTATAACGTTGATTTATTCGCCAAATATAACCTGAAAATACCAAAGACGCTTGATGAGTACTTCCAAGTCGCGGACGTGCTGAAGAAGAATGGCATCAAACCTCAAGCGATCGGTCTAAAGAATGCTAACGTAGCGGGCCAGTCCTTCCTCGGTTTGGCATTAAATGATTATATCGGCACAACAGAAGGAAAAAAATGGAATGAAAATTTCGGCAAGGGAACGGCGAAAATGGTCGATGCACTGGAGCCTGCTTTGACGACATGGACCGAATACTTGAAACACGGTGTCTTTACCAAAGATATGCTTGGACTTGAAGAAGAACAAGCCATTGACGAATTTACAAGCGGCAAGGCAGCTATGTTTCAGGCAGGACCTTGGTACATGGAAACCTTTAAGCAAAAAGCGCCTAACATGAAGATTGATATGTTTCCGAACCTAGGTACAAAAGGCGGTCTGGGTTGGATGGTCGGCGGGCCAGGGGTATCGTTTGGTTTGAATGCAAAGTCCAAAGTCAAAGATGCGGCGTACAAAGTGCTTGACCTGTTATCCACTCCAGAAGGTCAGAATGCTTACTGGGCCGATAATAAAGGTGGTTCATCTTTCTTGAAAGGCGTTACATTTGAAATGCCAGTAGAGTACAACGGCGCTCAAGAAGCTTTCAAAGCGGGCAATGTCATGTACCCTGTTAATAATTGGGGCGTTGCTGGTGCTGCTTTCGCAGATTTAGGAAAAGGTATTCAAGAAATAGTAGCCGGTACCAAAACACCTCATCAAGTGCTAGAAGCGGTAGACAAGAAAGCAACTGAATTGCTGGAGAAATCTAAATAGGCCGTATAAATTACAAGGGGCAAATCGCTTTGCCTCTTGTATATCCTATAAGGTAAAGGTTGTTGCACATGAACAAACTAAACATTTTCAAACGAGAGATCAATTATGTTCTGCTTCTGCTTCCTGCCTTACTTATTTATTGTACCTTTTTCATAATTCCGACGTTAAAGACCGCTTTATATAGCTTTACAAACTGGTCGGACGTGAATCCGGTTGTTGTCAAATTTGTTGGTCTAGACAATTATATAGCTCTATTCAAAGATTCACTCTATTTGACAGGTATTAGAAACACTTTAATCTATGCGGTACTCGCGATGTTTGGACAGAATGTACTAGCTATTCCATTAGCGGTGTTTCTCAATAAAAAATTAAAAACAAAAAATCTGCTGCGGGCTGCGTTTTTCCTTCCAGCGGTATTCAGCGTATTGGTTATCGGTTTTCTCTGGAATTTTATGTACTCACCCTCCGACTTTGGCTTGATTAATCAACTTGTAGTCGCTCTTGGCTTTGAACGCATCAATTTTCTTGGAGATCCTCATCTTGCACTCTACTCGGTCATCATCGCCTCCGTATGGCAGTGGGTTGGTTACACAATGGTTATATATTTGGCCAACTTGCAGAGCATCCCAACAGATTATTACGAAGCGGCGAAGATTGACAGAGCGAGTGGGCTGCAAATGTTCCGCTATATCACACTTCCTCTCCTGCTTCCGGCGATCACTTTCAATACGGTTATGGGGATGATAAACGGCATGAAAGTATTTGATATTGTCTATGCCTTGACTGGCGGTGGCCCGGGGTATGCTACGGAAACGATCGTATCACTCATGCTCAAGAAAGGGCTCAGTGAAGGTTTCTATAGCTACGGAGCCGCATTCGGTATCGTCTTCGTTATCCTCGTTGGCATCATCACCTTTATTCACATTTCACTAATCAAGATGTGGGAGCGGCGGTAATCATGAATCGATATACAAAAGAAACTGCCGTGACGGAAATTCTCATGCTCGTCTTAGCTGCGATTTTTATGATCCCTATTTACTATTTGATCATCACGACTTTTAAGACCCCAGCTGATGCGGTCTCTCATCCGCTGGGCCTTCCAGTTAACATCACGTTCGTCAATTACATTCGCGCCTTTAAGGCAATGAACTACATTCATGTGTTGGGAAACAACCTTATCATTACGATTTCCTCCGTTGCGGGTATTGTTATGTTTTCTGCGATGGCTGCTTACAGTTTGGTACGACGCACGAATCACTTCAATCGGATCGTGTTCCTTTTATTCATGGTTGGGATGATGGTACCGTACCAAATGGGGATCTTAGCACTTTATAAACAGGTAGCCCAGTTGGGGCTTATGAATACCTTCACGGGCATTGTTTTAATAGAAATTTGTTACAGCCTTCCGTTCTCTATCTTTTTAATTAAAAGCTTTATCAGCTCTACCGTTCCATTTGAATTGGAAGAAGCGGCAAAAGTAGATGGCTGTGGGATTTGGAGAACATTCTGGCAGATTGTGTTTCCGCTGCTTACGCCGGTAATTGCCACTGTAGCGATTTTGAATACACTAGGTGTGTGGAATGATTTCATGACGCCATTGTTGTTCTTGCAATCCCGTTCAAAGGGTGTGTTGCTCTTAGAAGTATTCCGCAATATTGGACAATTCTCGACCGACTGGACGAATTTTTTCCCGATGATGCTCATGGCGGTTGCACCACTCATTCTGTTCTACATTTTCATGCAAAAATATATCATTAACGGCATCACATCCGGATCGCTAAAGGGATAGGAGCTTAAAGGGTTGTGGTGCAAGCCTCAATTCCCTTTAACGTTTGATCCGCTGTAAGAAACGATTTGAAACCGAGATTTGGTTTTGTGATTTTTTTTATGAACCGGTGATCTTGCTCCACAATCATGAATTAGAGCTTTGCACCACAACCCATTATTTTGTAGTATCCATTACCTAAGAAACAAATTGCCACTGTTATTACTTGAAAGTGGAAATGATAAAAGCACCCTGATCGGGTGCTCCTTTATGTTTCTGACGAGGATTTCTTTGTGGTTACAATCACAAAAGCTGGTGTTTTGTGTACCTGTCTGCCCCTCACTTGTACTTGTATGGACGGACTTGTTCATCAGAAGTATTATTGTCAAGCGGTAGCCGTTTAATTGCCGGCCGCTGGCTACGATCACTTCATCCCGTTATAACTAAGTGCTTAAAACAGCAGCGGTAAGTCCGGCAAAGTTTATAGTGATTGTTTGCCCCCCGGATAAAGCATTGCCTGTAGCTTGTAGAGTGTAGGTATGAGTTCCAGTCAGTGGTGCTTCATCACAAGTGGTAAGAGCAGTCGTTATAGGGCTGTTTGCTGATACTGGAGTATCATTCGCAGTTCCGATTACAGTAGCATCATCACGAACGATTCTTAATGTAAATGTTGGATTTGCAGAACTCGGTGTCCATGTTGCGTAGGCGGTCAACCAAACTACGTTAGTAGTTGCAGCCACAGTTGCTGCTACAGTTAACACGGTGGCGGTTGGTGTGGTTGCGGTCAAAGTAATGGTTGGGGTGCCAGAAAACTTTTCACAATTAAATCCAGTTAAAAGCCCTGGGGCACCCGCTGGTCCCTGGGCTCCTGTGGCTCCTGCTGGACCCGCTGGTCCTTGGGCTCCTGTGGCTCCTGCTGGTCCCGCTGGTCCTTGGGCTCCTGTGGCTCCTGCTGGTCCCGCTGGTCCTTGGGCTCCTGTGGCTCCTGCTGGACCCGCTGGTCCTTGAGCTCCTGTGGCACCTGCTGGTCCCGCTGGTCCTTGGGCTCCTGTGGCTCCTGCTGGTCCCGCTGGTCCTTGGGCTCCTGGAGGGCCTGGAGGGCCTGGTAATCTACCCATATGCGCTCACACTCCTTTAAGGTTACGTTCTAAATTTAAATTATTCATAACCGCCTTCAATTGTTACAATTGTACTCTAATGACAAATGTACTCTATGGAAACACAACAAATTTTTATTATTGAATTACATTGTTGTCCATGCATTTTCCTTCTCGTGACATAACATACTTACATGTCCCTTAGTAATAAGTAAGGAGGAAAATAGTGAAAACGAAATTTAGTTCTATCGGAATTATGGTTAATAAAGGTAATGAAAGGAAGTATGTTCTTAAAAAGTATCTTGATTGCAATATGAAGAGTATTAAGATGTTCTGTTTTACCCCCTCTGATGTCGATTGGGAACGGAAGAGCATTATCGGATATCACCGTGTTAATCGAAGATGGATAATGAGTAGATTTCCCTTTCCCCAAGTTGTTTACAACCGTTGTTACACTTTGAATCCCAGTTTTATTGAACGGTTAGAGAAAGTAATTGGCATTAATAAGTGCTTCAATCACATAAACCAATTTAACAAATATGAAACTTATCAAAAATTAAACGAATGGTTTGTACATCATTTGCCGGAAACTGTCCCCTTTGATAAGGAGAACGCTGCCCGTCTACTAAAAATTCATAAAGTTTTATACTTAAAACCTTTTTACGGACATAGCGGGATAGGCGTATATCGTGTGGAGTTGAAGAATTCAGGGGAAATTCAATTTGGCCACAACCATTTTTTACCAGAGTATCTTGTAGGAGACATTCTGCAATTTCAAGTGAGAATTCAGGAACTTCTTGGATCCACTCCCTACATTATTCAAAAGGGAATCAATACCCCGAAAATAAATGATAAAAACTTCGATATCCGAGTGCTTGTGCAAAAAAATATGAAGGGCTTATGGTCTGTAACGAATGTCGTCAGTCGTATAGCTCATAGGGGTTACTTTAATACAAGCATCTGTGAAAAAGTTTGTTTATCAGAAGAAGTACTCAACTTTTTCTATCCTCCCGGTATGGTTAATGCTATTTTTCAATCAATTTATGACCTCAGTTTAAGAAGCGCAGAAATTATGGAATTACATGCTGGTTACCATCTTGGTGAGCTTAGCGTTGACTTTGCGTTGGACAACGTTGGTCATATTTGGATAATTGAAGTAAATGGCAAGCCGCAAAAAGATCTATATGATAAAATCCGAGAACAAAAAAATGTCTATAAGCGTCCACTACAATATGCTCACTTTTTAAGTAGACATGAATCTATTCGATGACCCAGTATATGGATTGTGGATTGGCTGGGATATTCCTTTTCTACTGATGCGCAGTCAGCAATAGGCGATTAATGATAAAACCGAACTTCCTAGATATTTCAAGAAATCCGGAGAAAACTGGAGAACGGCTCTTTCGCTTTCGATGCGATCAGAGCCTTTGTTTTGTCTTTGTTCCACGGAAGCAAAATCGGCTGCCACGGCGTAATTTGCGTGAATATGAGGCTTGAAAATGCGAGAAGTATTCAGCGGGCAGTTATGAGTTATGTACCTAATCTGGTTGTGGTGCAAAGCTTTAATTCATGATAACGTAATTGATAATGAAGTCATGGGATGGAGCAAAGTACTTTAGAAACGAAATTGGATTTTTTTAAAATGGAAGCAATATGAATCAGCAATCATTTTACTAACCGTGAGATGGTATCTAAAATATAGTTTAAGCTATTCGGGAAGAATTCGAGGCGCCTAGGAAAGAATATAAGCTTAAATCGGCTAAAGCTCTAGCGGGCGGCGGGTTATCCCTTCTGATACCTGGTTCAAAGCATGCCACTTATTCCGATCTTCCGTTATTCTCTCCAATGCTTTGGAAGGGCGGCGCGGACTCGCGGCGTGACCACCGGATCGTGAACGAGTTCAGCGTTGCCTTCTTCGACCGGTACTTGAAGGGGAAGGACGATTCCGCCATTAATGCTTTGGCAGCCAAATATCCGGAAGTGGGCTTTAAAGTGAACAAGTGTGAGACATGAGTCAGAAGTGCGCTATTTAATCGCATTAAAGAATCTTCTCCATCATAAGAAAAACCGTCAGGGAAAACATCCTGACGGTCCTTTTACGTGTAAACCCATACTTTTGTTCATGGGGAGGGATGGATGTGGGGTTCCAACCGCTGTTGAAATCGTGTTTTTTGAATTTATTACGCGGTATAAACACGATTTCAAAGGCGGCACGTAAACTTTCCACCCTCACACCCATCCCTCTTCTATTCTACTTTGAGCTGCCTTCCACTTCTTTGTTCTCTAACCGGTCTGAGACCCGGTATTCGTATCCATATATCCCTTTGTAATACTCTGGATACATAGCTCCTCCACAGCTTTCACATGTAAATTGTGGCGGTACTGCCCGGTCCCCTCGATCCATTCGATCAAAATCTTGCACGACATTAAGCGGTATGCTTTCCACTTCCGAACAAGTCAAACATATATACTTCACTGTCTGTTTCGACAGCACGTAGTTGCTTAGGGACAACTGGGGTTTCTTCTTTTTGCTTTTTGTTTTTTTGCTTCCCGGTGAGATCTCGAATCATCCTTTCTAAACAGCCTCGCGCTCTCTCGCAGACTGCATATTTAATCGTTAGTTTGCCTTCTTCTAGACAGACTTCCCCCTTGTATTCATAGTAACATTCGCACTTTGGACACACCAGCGGGTCTTTACCCGTTATTCTTTGTATTCGTTCTCTCCAATTTCTGCGCTTCAGACGTCTTTGAGCGCGTACGATCCACTTCCTTGCTTCTTTTTGCCAACTTGTCACCAGCATTTTACTTACCTTTTTCAGCCTGCGCGAATAGACCCCATAATACCGGATTGTTTTAAAGTTTTCATCCGGAATATGCCGTATGACCCTTGCAATAAATTCTTCGACCGTTACTTTTTCCGTCTTCTCTTCCCCACTTTTTTTATCGTGGTAGCTGAACACGACGTATTCCCCGTCATAGGACTGGATTCGCTTTAACGCAATAGCTGGTCGCTTTATGTAGCGTCCTATGTAGCCTAGCTGGTTCTTTACGTTCCCTTTTTGTTTCGGCGCATGCACATAAAAACCTTCCCCATTGGCCGAGTAGGCTTGCTGCAGTCTGGACTGTACTTGTTTCTTCTCTTCTTCGTTCAAGCTTCTTCGAATGAGCTTTAACACCACAGTTTGCCACTGTTTTCTAAGCATTTCGAACGGCACGTAATCATACGTTTTCCATTCTCCATTTGATTTCATTCCACCCATCGTCACCAGCATATGGACATGTGGATTAAAGTTCAGACGTGAGCCAAAGGTATGTATTCCCGCAATGATGCCAGGTGTAATCTTATGTTTCTTTTCAAAATGTTCTTTTATGATTCGCACGGCCTCGTCCATGAATTCTTTCAACATTTTCCGATGCTGCAAAAAGACGCGCCATAACCCTTCATCAATGGTAAATACCACATGTCGATGATTGACTTGGAAGACATCTTCCATCAACACGCGGCTCCATTCTTCCGTTTCGCCACAGGAGCATGTTGTGCAAAAACGGCCTTTACAGCGGTACGGCACTCTCCTTATGTCATGGCATCCTTCACAGACTAAAATTTTGAATCCATTTCTAGGATCACCACAGCCACGGAACTTTTGTACCTCTTTGATGACATTTGGCCTCATATGTTCTTTATGCTTTTCTACAAAGGCATCCCAATGCCGATGTTCATCAAAAAATATTCGCTTCATTACGTTCGGGTCCATACCTCTATTTTACCAAAAATTTTAAATAA
>NZ_MBTG01000040.1 GCF_002027705.1 Paenibacillus ferrarius
AACTGGAACTGGAACTGGAACTGGAACTGGAACTGGAACTGGAACTGGAACTGGAACTGGAACAAAAAATGAGCTGCCCTCAAGTAGGTTTACTACTTTAAGGAACAGCTCTTTTTTATTTGGTTTTTTATCTTTTAATTTTTTTATCTTTTAGGTTTTTATCTTTTAATTTTCATCTTCCATCAATAAAACAAGAGACCAAATCACATTTCTTCCGATTCCCGCAAGTTAAGCCATACGCCTTTTCGCGTTCTGACTTGAACGCATGCAGCGTAGGAAAATTGCCCGTTCTAACAGGCAAATGTTCGCTGCAATCGGGCGATATGTTCGTAAAATGACGCAGATGTACCTATACGGTAAGTGGAAAAACGGCCTATAATCAGCCATATAGAAAGCGCTATCATATCTGAACAGAGGTAATTGGGGGGAGTCATTTGGAAAAGGGAATTGTGATGAAACGCAGTCATGCGGCAGCCAAAACACGCGGAGGAATTCGCGAAGCAGCATTAAAGAGCTTCAAGAAACATTGGCAATTGTATCTCATTGTGATACCGCCAGCGTTGTTTTTTATTATTTTCAAATATTATCCGATGTTAAATGCCGTTTTGGCCTTTAAGGATTATAACGTCACCAAAGGGATTTGGGGCAGCCCGTGGGTAGGCTTTAAGCATTTTAAGCTGTTTTTCGAAAATCCGTTGTTCTGGACATTAATTAAAAATACGATCCTGATTAGCGGCTATCTTTTAATTGTCGGCTTTCCGATTCCCATCATATTGGCGTTGGCCCTTAATGAGATTCGTAATGGCAGGTTCAAACGACTTGTGCAACTCGTATCGTTTGCTCCTTATTTTATATCGACGGTTGTGATGGTATCGATTATTATGCTGTTTTTAGCGCCAAGGCTGGGTTTCTTTAATGTTATGATGAACCACCTCGGGATGAATTCGATTAATTTCCTCGGGGAGCCAGGGATGTTTCGTTCCATCTATGTATGGTCCGACATTTGGCAGACAGCTGGATATTCAGCGGTTATTTTCTTGGCTGCTCTGGCTGGTGTCGATCCAGCCCTGTATGAAGCGGCTAAGGTGGATGGTGCGTCGCGCTTTCAGAAAATTCGTCATATTGATTTGCCAGGCATTATGCCGACGATCACGATTGTTTTTATTTTAAATGTGGGCAGTGTGATGTCTATCGGATTTGAGAAGATATATCTGCTGCAGAACCCGCTGAACAAAATTAATTCGGAAATCATTGCTACCTACGTGTATCAAATTGGTTTGTTGAATGCGAACTACAGCTTCGCAACTGCGGTGGGTTTGTTTAATTCAGCTATTAATTTGCTGCTGCTGGTCGTGGTTAATATGCTGGCTAAGCGATTATCAAACACAAGTATTTGGTAGAGGAAGGGGTGCGAACACATGAATAGGACGACATCATCGATCAAGGATTCGGTCGGGGATAAACTTTTTTTAATGGGCATCTACGTGGTCTTAGGCCTCGTTTTGATTGTTGTGTTGTATCCGCTTATTTATATTTTGAGCAGCTCCTTCAGCAGTCCGTCGGCGGTAACTTCAGGCCGTGTGTGGTTGTATCCGGTGGAATTTTCGCTTAAAGGTTATGCGAGTCTGATGGATAATCCGAAGATCGTTACTGGCTATGCCAATTCGCTGTTCTATACAGCGGTCGGCACGGTGATAAGTGTAAGCCTTACCATTATGATTGCGTATCCGTTGTCGCGTCATACTTTTTTTGGGCGGAATGTGCTCATGATGCTGATTACGTTCACTATGCTGTTCAGTGGAGGTTTGATTCCGATGTATCTCGTCGTGAAGCAAATGGGGCTTATTGATACAAGGTGGGCCATCTTGATTCCCAATGCGATTTGGGTATGGCAGGTCATCATTACACGTACATTTTTTCAAGCTTCTATCCCCGGCGAGCTGATTGATGCTAGTGAAATTGATGGCTGCAGCGATATTCGCTTTCTGCGAAGTGTCGTCGTGCCGCTGTCCAAACCAATCATTGCTGTGCTCGTTTTAATGTATGCGGTAGGACAATGGAATGCCTATTTCGATGCGCTTATTTATTTGAAAACGGCGAGTTTGTTTCCACTCCAGCTCATCCTGCGAAGCATTATCATTCTGAACAACAGTTCCAATGCGACCGATGCTTTAAAATTGGTGGAACGGCAGCAGCTAGCTGAGCTTTTGAAGTATTCACTTATCGTCGTGGCCACGTTGCCAGTCCTCATTATTTATCCGTTTGTGCAGCGTTTTTTCGTTCAGGGGATGCTGGTGGGGTCGGTTAAAGGTTAAAGCTAATCTTGCTGATAATCAAGAGGAAGCAGGGATGGAAGTCCCTTTGAAGAATTGAAAGGGGTGATAGCTATACGATAACAAATGGATAATACCTAATAATTAATCTCATATTCATTTCGTCAGTTCAATAAAAAGGGAGCGGATTACATGAAAAGAAAATCGGTCATCGCTTTGTCTTGCGTATTGATGGTCAGTCTGTTTGTTGCGGCATGTTCGCAAAACGACCAGAGTGCGGGAACGTCAAAGCCTACAACAGAGACAGCAACTGCAGGTGCAGCACAAGCAGGTAAACCTGTACAAATTAGCGTGTTTGCTCAACAGGACAATACGATAGATTTGAATACAAACTTGTTCACGAAGCATTTGGAAAGCAAGTTTAATGCTAAATTCAAGTTCGATGTTATTCCCTACGATGGCGCCAAAGAAAAACGTCAAATCTCGCTGGCCAGCGGGGATTATCCGGAGTCCTATATCCTAACTTCGTATATTGATCAGTTCTCGCAAGCTGATTTGCTGAAATTCGGCAAGCAAGGTGTTATATTGCCTTTGAATGATTTGATTGATCAGTACGCACCGAATATTAAAGCAGCAATGGCCAAAGAGCCTACGTTCAAAAGCTTCATCACAGCACCGGACGGTAAGATTTATGGTCTAGGTTCCTATACGGAATGCTTCCACTGCTCTTATCCCAACAAGATGTGGATCAATACTAGCTGGTTGAAAAAATTGAATCTGGAAATGCCCAAAACGACAGAGGATTTCAAGAAAGTACTGGAAGCCTTCAAGAAAAATGATCCAAACGGAAACGGCAAAGCCGATGAAGTACCGCTAAGCGGGTCCATCGAAGACTTCGGGGTACGTGTCATTCCGTTCTTAATGAATGGCTTCATCTATAATGATGATCGCAATTATTTGAACCTCAAGAACGGCAAAGTAGATACAGCGGCGAATAAGCCGGAATGGAAAGAAGGACTTGCCTACATCAAATCGCTGTATGAAGAGGGACTCATTGATCCGGGCGCATTTACACAAAATGCCGAAGCCTACAAAAAAATCGGTGAGAACGCAAGCGGTCAAATCCTTGGAGCGGGAGCTGGCATGCACCCTGCCATTTTCGTGAACATCGATAAAGGCAACAAAAACTCAGCTGATTACAATCCGGTACCTCCACTGACAGGACCGCATGGTTCGTTCGCTACACACGACGGGGGCGGATTAACGCCAGGCGCGAAATTCGTCATTACGAATAAAGCGAGCAAAGAAGCCCAAATTACGTTGATCAAAATGGTCGATTACATGTTCACCATGGAAGGTCAAACGAATGCGGCATCCGGGATGGAAGGGATTGACTGGAGAAAGCCCAAAGAAGGTGAAGTTGCGTTAGGCAAAGGGGTTACACCGCAAATCGCAACGATTCCTGCTGTTGATGGTCAACCTCCACGCAATGCTGGATGGAGCGGGATGGGACATTTCTATCAACCAGCCGCCTATCGCGATAGCTTCGTGCAAGGAACGGATATTTATGATTCGGCTAACTACGAGCGCAGATTATATGATGCAACGCTTCTGTATCAAGGACACGAGCCAAAGGAACTGTTCCCGATGTGGGCCGTTTGGATTGATCCGGCTCTGACGGATGAAGCTACAATTTTACAAACCAACATTAAAAGCTATATTGAGCAAAGCGCGCTTCAATTCATCACAGGCAATAAAGATTTGACGAAGGATTGGGATGCGTATGTCAAAGGTCTGGATAATTTGAAGGTCGGCCGTTATCTCGAAATTTTACAGAAGGCGTATGATGCTGCAGCAATTAAAAAATAAGTGAAAGAGAAGTCAGGTCAGGTGTTTGATCACGATATTGAGCACCTGGCTTTTTTTTGCCAATCTAGCGTTAAAGGGGATGTATGATGTGGGGAAAAAGAGGAAAAACATGCGAATATTCGTAACTTTTACGATATTCGTTAGTTTGTTGTTGGCCGCCTATTTGCCAGCCAATACGCAAGTTGCTCACGCCGCTAATAATGGTTTGGCACAAAAACCGTTAATGGGCTGGAGCAGCTACAGCATGCAAAGCTACACCAATAGTGCAAACTGGATTACCGCAGCTCAGATTAAAGCACAGTCCGATGCGATGCATACAACACTTCAGCCGCATGGCTATACGTATATTAATGTGGATGCCGGGTGGAGTTCAGGTGCAGACGCGTATGGCCGACCTCAACCTAGTGCGACTTTGTATCCGAATGGATTAAGTGATGTTATTAATTACGTGCATAATAATGGGCAAAAGTTTGGATTGTATTTTATCCCAGGGATGTCGCCTGCTGTGTACAATGCAAATTTGCCGATCTTGGGAACTTCCTGCCACGCGCAGGACATTGTAGTTCTCCCCCTGACAACAGCGGATTATTGGAATATCGGGTATAAAATTAATTTTGCGAATCCATGCGCACAGAGCTATATTACCTCAATTGCCGATCAAATTGCTTCGTGGGGCGTTGATTTCGTGAAGTTCGATAGCGTAACGCCAGGCTCTGGACATAACGATACGACAATTGATGCTCGCGATGATGTCAAGGCATGGTCTCAGGCTTTGGCGCCGCATCAAATCTGGTTCGAACTTTCGTGGGCATTGGATCATAATTATGCCAGCACGTGGAAGCAGTACGCGAATGGCTGGCGTGTAGACTGGGACGTTGAGTGTTATTGCGGAACGACGGCATTGACGGCTTGGCCCAATATTGCCAGACTCTTCCCTGATGCCAATCAGTGGTGGCGGGAAGCAGGGGCGGGGGGCTGGAACGATTTTGATTCTCTGGACATCGGCAACGGCGCCATGGATGGCATGACGCAGGATGAACGCCAAACAGCTATGTCCCTTTGGGCGATGTCATCGGCTCAGCTGTATACAGGCAATGATTTAACTAATTTGGACAGCTATGGCATTCAATTATTGACCAATGATGAAGTGATCGCCGTCAATCAAGCGGGTCATCCAGCGCATCCTGTCTCCATGGCATCGAATCAGCAAGTCTGGTATGCCAATAACGGCGATGGCAGCTATACGGTAGGTTTGTTTAATCTCGGAAGCTCAAGCTCGGCAGTGACGGTGAATTGGAATGATATCGGGCTGAACGGTCCAGCCAGCGTACGCGATTTGTGGAGCCATTCCGATCTCGGTACCTATAACATGGGCTATAGCTCTGTTAATTTGGCTTCTCATGCATCTCGGTTGTTGAAAGTAACTGCTCTTGGCGGTTCTGTTACCGTTAATGATGATGATACGGGTATTGTTTACAATGGGGCTTGGGCGCGGAGCTACAGCCGCGGATTTGGGGATTACCAGGATGATGTGCATTTTACCGAGACGAACAACGATTCCTTTCAGTATTCTTTTGCAGGCACAGGTGTTGATCTCATTACGGAAAAGGATTCCTCTCAAGGGAACATGGACATCTACGTGGATAATGTGTTCAAGCAAACCGTGAATACGTACAACACCACACGATTAGCCGGGCAAAAAGTGTACAGCATTACCGGTCTTCCCAATGGTGTGCATACGATCAAAGCCGTTAAAAAATCGGGAACGTATA
This sequence comes from Paenibacillus ferrarius, assembly GCF_002027705.1. Classification (GTDB taxonomy): domain Bacteria; phylum Bacillota; class Bacilli; order Paenibacillales; family NBRC-103111; genus Paenibacillus_E; species Paenibacillus_E ferrarius. The sequence goes on from NZ_MBTG01000040.1 coordinate 5,915, forward strand.
TGCTGTTGGATAAGCTGATCTTTAACGTGCCGTCTCCTGTACAGATAAATGACACCAATCCGGCCATCACCTATTCAGGGACTTGGTCGCTCAGCAGCGCAAGAGGCTTTGGGGATTACCAGGATGATGTACATTTTACACAAACCAATAACGATTATGTGCAAATCAGCTTTACAGGCACAGGCATTGATTTGATTGCTGAAAAGGATTCCTCTCAAGGCAATGTTGATATCTACATCGACAATGTGTTCAAACAAACGGTGAGTGCCTATAATCCCAGCCGTATTGTTCAGCAAACCTTATACAGCATTTCCGGGCTTTCCAGCGGGACTCATACGATCAAAGCCGTGAAGAAATCGGGAACATACATGCTGCTGGATAAATTTAACGTACAGGATACGAGGATTCAATTCAATGATACAGATCCTGCTGTTGCGTATTCAGGCGCTTGGTCGCTAAACAGCAACAGAGGGTTTGGTGATTACAACAATGATGTTCATTTCACACAAACCAACAATGACTACTTGCAATTCTCCTTTACGGGAACCGGTATCGAATGGATCACGGAGAAAGATCCAGGCCAAGGCAATGTTGATATTTATATCGACAATGTGTTCAAACAAACCGTGAATACCTACAACGCTGCACGCTTAGCGCAGCAATCGTTGTACAGCATTTCCGGGCTATCCAGTGGCACGCATACGTTCAAAGCTGTGAAAAAAACAGGGACCTACATGCTTTCGGATGCGCTGATCGTAACCCCGTAAGTGAAAAGCTTGGAGCTCTTCTTGCCTATGAAGAAGGGCTTCAAGTTTTATCGTTTGATAACCATCAATCATACATGATATATTAAAAGAAAAATGTTGGGTGAGGATCAAATGGGAAGTAAAATCAGTCGTGTTAATATAACGGAAGAAATCTACCGTATTGTCAAAGAAGATATCCTGTCACATAAACTAAAATCAGGCGAGAAAATTAACATCGATCAATTAGCACGCAATTTAGAAGTCAGCAATATTCCGATTAGGGAAGCGCTTTCCCGATTGCAATCCGAAGGATTCATCCATGTAATTCCGTTCAAGGGGATGTTTGTGAATATGATGAGCCTCAAGGATTTGAACGAGCTATATGAAATCAGAATGCAGCTCGAACCGCTGGCGGTAGAAAAAGCGACGAATCATCTGCCTGCTGAAGTGCTGGAACACCTGCAAGCTACGATGGATTCGCTCCACAACAATCCTTCTACGCCATCAGCGAACGGTTTAGACATTATTGATGAAATGAATAATTCGATTCATGGAACGATTCTATCCTACTGTGACAATACGAATCTGCAAAACTTGGTCAGAGGGTATATGGAGCAAATCCAGCGATATCTAACCTTTATTCAAATAACGCTTGATGTAGACACCACGAATGTCGAGTGGTCGGAGCATCAGGCGATTTTACAGAAGCTGCGTGACCGTGATCCCCAAGGCGCTGCTGCAGCGATGACCGTCCATTTAAGAAATTCACAAAAACGGACAAACGAGTTTTTTGTGAGGACAGGTGTATAGGCTTTGGGTGAATAGTAACAACAGGAACATATGAATCGTTCAGCTGGATTGGAGGTTAAGGTCTTTATGCAGTTAAAGGGGAAGGTTGCCATTATTACCGGGGCAGGCTCTGGGATCGGAGAAGCTGCGGCCAAATTATTTGTTAACCATGGGGCAAATGTCATCGTTGCGGACTGGAATGAGGTCCAAGCAGGACGAGTTGTTGATGAAATTAATGCGAAAGTTGCAGGCTCAAAGCGAGCTTTTGCGGTAAAAGCGGATGTTTCTGCGGAAGCGCAGGTCGAACATGTAGTGAGGGAAACTTTGTCTGCGTTTGGTTCCATTGATATTCTTTTCAACAACGCAGCTGTTGTTTTACCCAAGGAATTGGAAGAAATTACTGAGACAGAATGGACGCGGACGCTGGATATCAACTTGAAAAGTGTGTATTTAATGATTAAGCATTGCATCCCCGAAATCCGCAAAAACAAAGGTAATATCGTCAATATGTCCTCCTTGAACGGACTAATCGGGCAGCGGAACAATCCGGTTTATGCCGCTACCAAAGGGGCGATTATCGCCATGACGAAATCTTTGGCGCTTGATTACGCCAAGGATGGCGTACGTGTAAATTGCCTTTGCCCGGCCGGCGTTATGACGCCATTATTAGAGCAATGGATTGGACAGCAAGCGGACCCGATGGCTACAGTCCAAGCGTTGACCGACATGCACCCGTTAGGCCGCTGCGCAAGCGCAGAAGAAATCGCGCAAGCAGCCCTATATTTAGCTAGCGATAGCTCCGCGTTTATTACTGGACTCGCGTTAACTGTAGATGGCGGGGCTTCTTTGGGTTATTGAATGAAGCGTGATACAACGACCATCAGAAAGGGAATAACAGATGAATGAGCCAATCAGAATTGTTTTTCTAGGTGACAGCATAACGGAGGACGGGACATTTATCGCCTATTTGGATGCGTATCTGCAACAGCAGCGGCCAGAGAATCGCTACACGTTAATCAACCTAGGCGTTAGCAGCGAAACGGCTTCCGGGTTATCAGAACCTGATCATCCGTTTCCGCGTCCTTGCATTCATGATCGTCTTGCAAGAGCCCTGCAAGAAAGCAAGCCGGATTGGGTGGTATTGGGATATGGCATGAACGATGGTATTTATGCGCCTTTTTCTGCGGAGCGGTTCGCCGCCTACCAACAAGGAATGCTGGATGCGATAGGCAGAATCCACGCTTACGGAGCCAAAGCAGTTGTCATGACCCCGCCACCATTTGATCACCTGTCGATTGAGGCAAGTGCGCTTATCCCTGAAGGGGAGAACAACTATAGCTACAAAACCCCTTTTGAACATTACAATGATGTGCTTCGGTCCTATGCAAACTGGATTCTCACGCTCGATCGCAAGGCGGATGCAGTCGTGAATGTGTATGATCCGCTGCTTCGCCATATACAGCAGGAACGGAAGAAGAATGGCCACTATCGTTCGGGTGATGGTATCCATCCCAACTCAGCTGGCCACTGGATCATAGCGAAAGCCTTATTAAGCGGTGTATTTCATCTAACCTTGGCAGAGAATACTGATTTTATTCTGCGTTTAGAAGCATCGCCATTTTTTCAATTGATTGTCAAGCGCCACCAAGTGCTGCATGACGCCTGGAAGGAGCATGTGGGCCATACGAACCCCACGAAAGCCAACGCTTTGCCGCTGGAAATTGCTTTGCGCAGATTCAGCGAATGGTGACGAGATGATCGCAGTATCGTGTATCCCTGTTGCGAAAGGGAACTGAGATCCGCTATTTGACTCAAAATCGAACATTTGCAGCTGAAAGGGAACTGAGATCCTCTATTCCAGCTTGAAATGATGAAATCCAGCCAATCTAGGCCAATTAGCGGATCATAGTTCCGTCTCATTGGCTAAAAGACTGTTTTGAGGATGAATAAGGGAACATAGTTCCCTTTCGCTGGTTCAATGTCTGTTTGACTCAAAGTGGACCCAATTATTCGCATCACTACAATCCCGCGCCACTTCCAAATCTACTCGCATCACCCAATCCCGCGCTACAATCAAATCTGCTCGCAGCATCACAGTCCCGCGCCACAATCAAATCTACTCGCATCATCACAGTCCCGCGCCACAATCAAATCTACTCGCATCCCCCAATCCCGCGCTACAATCAAATTTACTTGCATGACCACACTCCCGCACCACATCCAAATTACTCGCATCATCACAATCCCGCGCCACATCCAAATCCACACGCATCATCACAATCCCGCACCACAACCAAATCCACACGCATCTCCACAATCCCGCACCACATTCAAATCTACTCGCATGATCACTATCCCGCGCCACAATGGTGACAAGTTGATCGCCAGTAAGGTGGATCACTGTTTTGAAAGGGAACTGAGATCCGCTATTTGACTCGTAATCCAACATTTGCAGCTGAAAGGGAACTATGATCCTCTATTCCGGCTTGAAATGATGAAATCCAGCCAATCTAGGCCAATTAGCGGATCATAGTTCCGTCTCACTGGTTAAAAGATTGTTTTGAGGATGAATAAGGGAACATAGTTCCCTTTCACTGGTTCAATGTCTGTTTGACTCAAAGCGGACCAATTTACTCGCATCCCCACAATCCCGCCCCACAACCAAATTACTCGCATCCCCACAATCCCGCACCACATCCAAATCCACACGCATCCCCACAATCCCGCGCACATCCCAATCCACACCAGCATCCCGCACCTAAGCCACCCCCAAAAAAATCACATCCGCATCGCACTATAGGAAGGCACCACAGCTTGTTCGACCTATAGCTAATCAATCTGCCTTTGGCCCCCCCGGAAATTCCGGAGGGCTCTGTTTGTCTTCGTATTACCGAAGCGGGGAAAGTGCTTTCAGCAAATGTTCAGCTTGCATTCAACTGACTTTCAGCCGATGTTCAGAAGGGTTTCAGCCGCCGCCATTACACTGGGTCTTGTGAAGAAGACTTAGGGAAATGTCATTCGGAGTTATGGAACATGGGAGAGGGGATTTATCGATGAAATTCGGCCGGAAGAAAAAATGGTTGATTGTGGTTTTGGCTGCGATATTATGTGGAGCGGGAACTTATGTATACATAAATAAAAAGTCGCAACCCGCCGCTGCAGCTGCACAACAACAGGTGATGAAGGTAAGTAAAGGAGCGATTTCCTCCACGGTATCGGGGACTTCGCAATTGGATGCCAAAGACAAGCAAAACATTGTCATTCCGGTAGATGGCATCATTAAAACGATGAATTTGACACAGAATCAAGCGGTGAAGAAAGGCGATGTGCTGGTCGAACTTTCGGTTCCTTCCACAGAAACGAATCTGAAGGAAGCCCAAGTGAGCTTGCAACAGCTGGAGAAAGAACTGGCCGAATTGCAGGATGAGCAAAATCATATGAGTATTTCGGCTGCGATGAGTGGAAAATTGACCTTGGCTTCCAACTTGGATGTAGGCAGTCAAGTGAATAAAACAACGAAGATCGGAACGATTTCCGATACGACGCAGTTTAAAGTGAAACTGCCTTTTCCTTTGCAAGAGGCTGTGCAATTGAAGAATGGCGATAATGTGGAATTGACGGTGGATGGTTATTTGCTGTCAAAGGTGGGAAGTGTCAACACAATTGGTCACGATGTGAAGGCGGATGCCAACGGAAATAAAATGGTTGATGTCGAGGTGCTGGTGGCCAATGACGGAACGCTGTCAGCGGGCTTGAAAGTAAAAGGCAGTGTGGGCACGGGAGACAGTAAAGTAGAATCCTCCGATCAAGCGGCTTTGGACTACGTTCGGACGTCGCCGATATTCTCTGATGCGAGCGGTACGGTCAAAAGCATGAAGTTCAAAGACGGAGAAACGGTGAAACAAGGCGATCTGATTGCCACGTTGTTCAATGATGATTTGCAGAATAACGTCATTAGTAAACAAGCGGCGATTGACAGCCAGAAGATTAAAGTGGATGATGCGCAGCAAAAGATTGATCAGTTGACGATCAAAGCGCCATTCGACGGCGTGTTCTCAGCTGACTTTGCGAATAGTAAAAGCAATGTTTTGCGCAACTACCCGGTGGGAGCCCAAATTAATGCCAATACGACATTAGGCGCGGTAGCAAGTTTAAGCACGATGCAGCTGGCTATTGCAGTCGATGAGCTTGATTTGACAAGTGTGAAAGTAGGGCAAAAGGTAACCGTGAAGGTGGATGCAATATCGGGCAAAACATTCCAGGGTGAAGTAACCTCAGTGTCCAATGTGGGAACAACTTCCAATGGTGTTACGACGTATGATGCCGTTGTGGCCATTCCGAATACGGCACAGAATGATTTGAAATATGCGATGACAGCAACTGCTGAAATTTATATTCAGGATAAAAAAGATATTCTCGTTCTGCCGATTCAAGTCGTGACAACGACCAGAGGCAAATCAACCGTTTCTTTGAAGAAAGCGGACGGAACGGTGGAAGAGCAGCATGAAATCAAAATCGGCATTCGCAGCAAAACGCAGGTAGAGATTGTAAGCGGCTTGGAAGAGGGCAATGAAGTTGTCATGCCAACTCGGAAAGCAACAACGACGACCCAGCAGCAAGTGCCGGGAGGCTTCCCAGGTGGTGAAGGAGGTCCGCCAAGTGGCTTCCAAGGCGGCAATGGAGGCGGCGGGTTTGGTGGCGGCCAAAACGGCGGCGGATCACGTCAGTAAGGAACCAGCTTCCGGAAAGGAGCCAACGATATGAACATCATTGAATTGAATCAGGTCACCAAGAGCTATGCCCGGGGCGATGAACAGCTGCAAATCTTGAGAGGCATCACGCTGCACATTGCCAAAGGCGACTTTGTAGCCATTATCGGTCCCAGTGGATCTGGCAAATCCACGCTTATGAATACAATCGGCCTGCTGGACATCCCTAGCTCAGGCACGTATACGCTCGACGGCGTCTCGACGGTTCAGATGTCCGACAACGGCCTTGCCGAGCTGAGAAATCGGAAGATCGGCTTCATATTTCAACAATTTAATTTGCTGCCTAGGCTTAGTGCGATTGAGAATGTGGAGCTGCCGATGATCTATGCAGGCATTCCTACCAAGCAGCGCAGAGAACAAGCGAATGCCATGCTGGAGAAGCTCGGGATGGGGCAGCGCGGGCATCATAAGCCCAGTGAGCTTTCCGGCGGTCAACAGCAGAGGGTTGCCATTGCTAGAGCCTTAGCTATTTCACCATCGCTCATTCTGGCGGATGAACCTACAGGCGCACTGGATTCCAAAACGGGCATTGAAGTGCTTGAATTGATTAAGGAATTGAATGAGCAAGGCAACACGATTGTTTTGATCACGCATGATAATCACATCGCCGATAACGCGAAGCGCGTCGTCACGTTAAGAGACGGAGAGATTATCAACGATGTAAGAAATGAGCCGATGTCATCTTTGATCAATCAGGAGGTGGTTTCCTCATGAGAATTTGGGAGCTCTTCCAAATGGCTATGGCCACGGTGCGTTCTAATCCGCTGCGGACTGTTTTGACCATGCTGGGCGTTATTATTGGGGTTAGCTCCGTCATCACGCTGGTATCTATCGGGCAAGGAACATCCAAGTCGATTGAGAAGCAATACGAAGGACTGGGGACGAACCTGCTGACGGTTAATTTGCTCGGCAATGGGCGCGCCACGCAGTTGAAATACGATGAGCTTATGGAGCTGGAAGGCACATCCGGCATTAGTGCCATCGCACCAACGATGACGAGAGGCAGCACAAGCATTAAATATGATCGGACTACGCAAACGTATAACGTGATCGGCACCAATGACCGCTATTTGGATATGCAAAAAGGAAAAATCGCCAGTGGCCGCTTCCTCGCGGCAGCTGATCTGGATTTTCGAAATCACGTAGCGGTGATTGGTACCGAAGTCGCAACGAAGTTTTTTGGCAAAGATGATCCCATTAATGAAGAAATCAATGTGAATGGGTACATGTACACCATTATTGGTGTTTTGGAAAGCAAAGGCTCGAATACGAGCGGTACCTCATTGGACAGTTCAGTCATTGTACCTTTGCCAACGATGAGCAGAGATTTTAAACTTGGCAACATTCGCTCTACGTATGTAGAAGCTGAGAGTGGAGACCAGGTAAGCAAGGTGCAGGCGGTATTGGAGAGATATTTATACAGCAAATTTAAAAGCACGTCAGGCTACAATATCTTCAACTCTTCCGAATTGATTACCGCCAGACAAGCCGCTTCCAGCACGCTAACGAATCAACTGGTTGCTGTTGCTGCAATTTCCCTGCTCGTTGGGGGGATCGGGATCATGAACATCATGCTCGTGACCGTCAGTGAACGAACGCGGGAGATAGGTATTCGCAAGTCCATTGGCGCGAAACGCCGGAACATTTTACTTCAATTCCTCGTTGAAGCCACATTAATCAGCGGGATGGGTGGTTTAATCGGACTTATTGTCGGTGTCGGCTTATCGCTGGCATGGCCTTATATCAATCCAAGTCAGGAAACAAGTCTTTCCCTCAGCGTAGGATTATATGCCTTTTTATTCTCTGCTTTAGTCGGTGTCATTTTCGGACTCTATCCAGCGAACAAGGCTTCCAAGTTAAAACCTATCGACGCGCTTCGATATGACTAATGTCAGTTGAACTTATTTCTACCAATCCGTTTTAGGAGGTCATTATTGTGATACGCAAATTAACTTCACTTTCTTTCAAACATACAAGTTTAGCCCTGCTGCTTACCGGCAGCTTGACAGCCGCTTCGTGGGCAGCTCCTTCCGCTCATGCGGCATCGGCGGGCGTGTATATTTCGGATTCTTCTTATTTTACCTTGAATCAAGCTGCTCTTTCATCGTCGTCGCTTCAGTTCTCAGTTTCTCTACATAATGGGGGAAATAAGACGATCGATTTCAACCAATATGGCGTTAGGGTGACAGATTCTTCAGGACACAGCTACACGGCTAAACTAAGTGAGAAAAAGAGTGCCAGCGTTCTTCCCGGTCAAGATACAAGCTTCCGCTTCTACGCTAGTTTGGATGAGGGGGAAACTGCGGATCAATTGCAAATCGATGTGTTTCGCTGGGATGAAAGCAAGGCTGACTTCATGAGCCATCTTGGCAATCTTCCGGTCGCTTCCGCAATTCAAGAAGGGCAAGCGCAGGTGCCAGAGGAGATTATTAATCTCCGAACGCTCGACAGCACCCTGCCCACTGATTCATCCATTGCTTTTCAATTAGGGCAAAGTGTTCGTGTGTCGGAGAATGGCAAATGGGTCATGTATACACAATTGTCAGCTAGAAACCTTGGCGCAAGCAGCGTGAAGCTGCCAACGGGCCTGCAAGTCAGACTGGTGGACGCGAATGGTTTGAAATATGCATCAACGGTTGTTAATGGATCCGGAACGACGTTCCTGCCTGGCGAATCAGATACGGTAACGCTGAAAACGCCGATTTCCAAGCAAATGCCGGTATCCGGATTATCGCTGGAATACTACTATTTGAATCAAACTGAGGATGTTACGCTGGGTACAATGAACCTGAATACGTCGCTGCAAACGACGGACTTGAATACAAAACAAACGTACAGCGGACAGCAGGATGGCGAGAAGATGACGGTTCAAGCGAATTCTTCCAAGTACAGCAACCAGGCTGATGGCGTGCATGTCCAAACGATCGTAACGCTCAGCAATGATGGAGATGCAGCCGCTGCGGTACCATCGTTCTTCGCCTCGTATCAATTCGGCGATGCAGGGACTTCTGTGAAAGCTTCGGATAATACCGCCCGCAATGAATATCTAGCCCCAAAGGAAACAACGACGTATTATTTCAATGCGATTCTGCCAACAGGCGTTGATCCGAATGCCGCGCAGCTTGTTCTTTGGGAGAACACGGGAAGTTCTACCAGCTCAGTAAGTTCGACTTCGAGCGGAACGGCGACAGGGACGACGGGCACAGCTGGAAGCTCATCTGCTGCTTCCACGACAGGCACTACTTCGGGCTCCAATACGGGCTCAACGACTGGGTCAAATAGTGGAACAACAGGGCAAATGCCTGTGGCTGTCTTCCTCCTGAAAGGAGCAAGCGAAGCACAAAATGGATTCACGACTGCAGCTGCTTATAAGCTGGGCAGCAAATTGACTTTTACCAACAGCTCCGTTGTGAACAAAAATTTAGATGTCTCACTCGTTGAGCTGCACGCCCACCAGAATGATGATTTAGGCTATAAAACAGCAATAGCCAAGTACAAAATTACGAATAACGGCTCAAGTACGATCGCTCTTCCCGAGCTGCAAAACGAACTGATCGACAGCAGCGGAAATTCGTACACGGGCACTCGTCAAACTTCTGTAACGACTCAAATTACGCCGGGAAGCTCCTACGTGGTGAGTTATTCCTACCTGCTGCCGAATAAAAAGGATACGGACGACGAATCCTTTGCTTTGAACATTTTCGATGATAAATCGGTATCTCAAGGCAAAGTGAACATTGGCACTTACCAAGTTGCGCTGCAAGCTGAGGAAGTAAGCGATACGCTTGCTTTGTATCCATTCACGATCAAAGTGAATAGCGATTCCATTAGCTGGCTTTATAACAATGGCACTTATTCCTACCAGCTCAATTTGGATCTTGATGTAACGCATGAGGATCAGGTCATCGTGGATAGCAATTTCTCCAAAGTCGAATTCGACATGATCGATTCGCTTGGTCGCATAGTCGGCACGCAAACGGCCTCATTGCTAGGAACTGGCAAACTGGTAAGCGGCAATCAAAAAATTGTTGTCACAGGATTAAAAAATGAACAAGTGGATTCCGGCGTGAAAGTCAACATGTATGAAGTCATTGAGACGCCTAACGGTACGGCGAAACGCTTGATTAAGCAGTTCCATTAATTATCTGAAATAAATCAAAGCGTCTGTATGCACTTAGCATATAGACGCTTTTTGGCTTTTTTGATATATAGTATTAGAATACAAGCATACTAGCAAGATTGGAGAACATTGTATGATTGACATCGAAATGGTGTATCGCACTTATAAGCAGCTGCTTTTTACTGTGGCTTATCGGATGCTCGGATCTGTGTCGGAAGCGGAAGATATGGTGCAGGACTTATTCGCTTCCTTGCCTACGATGGATACAGAGAACATTAGCAATCTGAAAGCATATTTAGTCAAAATCATCACGAACCGCTGCTTGAATGTCTTGAAATCTGCACGAAAGCAAAGGGAAGTTTACGTCGGAGCTTGGCTGCCTGAACCGCTCATTATGGCCAATAATGCGGATCCCATGGGACAGGTCGTTCAAGACGAAACGATTTCCTATGCCTTTTTAGTGCTGCTGCAGGAATTATCAGCTGTGGAGCGGGCGGTATTCGTACTAAGAGAAGTACTGGGTTATGAATACAATGAGGTTGCCGACATGCTGCATAAGACCGAAACCAACTGCCGCAAAATTTATAGCCGAGCTAAGGTGAAAATTAATCAGGATCATGTGCAAAATTTGGGTGAGCTAGGTGACTCGCAGCCGCTTGTGCAGAAATTTCTGCGTGCTGTTCAGACCGGAAATTTTCAGGATTTTGTTGCTTTGCTGACGGAAGACGCAGTGCTGGTTTCAGACGGTGGCGGCAAAAGACGTGCAGCTATCAAATCGATATTCGGGAAACAGCGCATTCAGGCATTTTTTGAAGGGATTGCAGGCAAAGGTTCGCTGCAAGGGCAGTGGCGTCCTTTTCTCATCAATGGTCAAGCAGGGCTAGTGCTCGTCAAAGATGAAAAGGCTGATATGGTCATCTGTTTTGAGATGGAGCATCATCATCAGCGGGCTAATCATGTTTATAAAGTAGTGAATCCAGATAAACTTCAACATATTTCTTCCGTGTTGTCACAAATCTCCTGACTAATTTGTCTTATTAAGGCAAACCTAAATTAAACGTGTATGGAGGAGATTCACATGGAAGTTAGATTCAATTATAGTCAGGTAAACCCGGAAGCTCTGCAAGCGATGCTGAAGCTGGAAGGTTTTATTAAAACAAGCGGTTTGGATGCCAAGCTGTATGAATTTATCAAAATTAGAGCGTCTCAAATCAATGGCTGCGCCTTCTGCATCGACATGCACACCCGAGACCTGCGGAACATGGGCGAAACAGAGCAAAGAATTAACTTGCTCACAGCTTGGCGGGAAGCTCCCTTTTATTCCGATAAAGAAAGAGCATTGCTGGAATTGACGGAGACAGTCACTCGTATCTCGGAGAACGGAGTTCCACAAGCCGTTTATGAAAAGGTGAGGAAGCATTTTGATGAGAAGGAATATGTCGTTTTGATCATGGCGATCAATATCATCAATGCCTGGAATCGGATCGCTATTTCTACAGGGATGTTCCCCGCCGCGCAATAAGGCACAGCTCTCTGGAAGTAGATAAGCCTATAGTTACCTGAAAAACATCGCAGCTATTGCGGTGTTTTTTTATGGAATTGGAAGGGGAGGTGAAAGGAAATGGCAACGCGGCGGAACCAGCCTAATACAGCGCGATCGCAGCTATTTGCTACCATTTTATGCGTTTCACCAACGCAATTTGCGACTCACGCTCGCTTATTGGCAATGGCCAAGTTTGGATTTCGCTAATGATCCTTTCCAAATTGGTGTAGCCTTTGGCTAATCCATTTAAGCGCGCGGCCAAGGTTGAATCCACTAGCTCATCTTGGGTGGGATAAAGGGTGCTCAGCTTGCTGATCGCGTCCGGATATCTTTTCAAATAATACTTCTGATGCCGCTCTTCGGCCAAATAAAAGCCAGCCAAGGGAGCAATCTCGGTATTCAGCTTCTTTTTTCCATCGGCTTCTTTGGTTTTCATGACTTCTCTAATCAAACCATGCTGTCTTTCATCGCGATACAACACCAGAGATTGGTACTGTCTGCCTTTATAATCATTGATATTATCTGGTTGATGATGACTCCAAAATATATCAAGAAGCTGCTCAATCGTCATCATCTGCGGATTATAATCGATCTCGATCGTCTCGGAATGATCTCCCATTGTGCGATACGTTGGCTGTGCGTGGGTGCCGCCTGCATAACCAACTCGTGTTCTAATAACGCCTGGCCATTGCCCGAACAAAGCGTCAGGACTCCAGAAGCATCCCATTCCAAGGGTTAATGTTTCTATGTTGTTCATCCTACGGATCACCTCGTTTGTCCATCATACCATTTCAAACTAAGGATAAGAAATTGCAGAATATTTTGATCCAAAGAAGCGCCAAATCATGAAAACAGAGGAACCTAGTCATGAACCGGAAATGGGAGATCAGGCCACCGTCGATTAGAATAAATGTTATAATATGTATATTCTATTGAAGGAGGTTCCTCATGACAAACCCTTCCAACAATCCATTTGAAGATAAAACCATTCACATGACGACGGATCAAACCCAACCAAGCCCTCTGAACGAGAGAGCTTCGTTTAACGATGTTATCGAGCACAACGATATCGTTCAAGGTGTTCAAGCCCCGAAGAGGCTGGAACAATGGCCGAAGTGGTATCAGAATCATCGAAGAAATTCCGCCGCTTTGTCCGTACTTATTTTTGCTGCATTTCTTGTGTATCATGTTATGCAAATAATCGGTGATCTATTGTCGGGGAAATAAATGCAAGAATAGCGAGGGAGTTAACTGATACATTCATACGGAACTCGGGTACCTGGAAATAGGAGTTAACTAGTTTGAAAAGGAACTGGAGTACGCTATTTAAGCGAAAATGAGCTGAATAAGCATGAAAGAGAACTAGGGTACGCTATTCGAACAAAATAGCGCGATTTGGAGAGAAAACCGATGAAATAGCGTACTGTAGTTCCGCTTGCCGGTCAATTTGCTCCGATTTTAATGAAATAGCGTATCCTAGTTCCCTTTCGGTTCAATATAACTTTTACCTCAAAAACACGCACTTCCTTGTTCGTCAAACCAGATAGTTCAGTAGAGATTCATTCGAATGTAAGCCCTTCCATTCAACTCATTCTGCCGAAAAGTTCGAGAAGATCTGAAGACAGCTTTGTCTGAAAAAGCGGGAGCCGCGGAGGCATTTGTCAAGATAGCCTTGGCGGCACGCAAGAAATTTGTTCGCCAATTGTAAGAGACCGAATCGCAGAAAATATCGCGCAAATGACTGAAATCGGATGAACGCCATGCTAGGCGCCGCGCAGATCATCATAATTTCGTATTTTCGGGAAATGTATAGTCACCGCGGTTCCCTTGCCCTCTACGGATGCAATCGTTAGATCATGTCCTAGTTTAAGGGCCATCTGTTTAGCCAAATAAAGCCCCATTCCCGTGGATTTGTAATGGGTTCTGCCAATCGACCCCGTAAACCCTTTGTCAAATACGCGCCCGAGATCAGCGGGGCTTATGCCCAGGCCGGAATCTTGGATAATCAGTCGTTTGTCATGTTCGGTTTCTTCAGAGATGAAGGCGATGCTGCCGCCACTTGGTGTATAAGTCAATGAATTCATGACGATTTGGTTAACCATATAGGAGAGCCATTTGCTGTCACTGTTCACGGTGTGATGTAATTCCTCCAGGTTTGGCCGAATCCTTTTATTAATAAAAAGTTTTGCAGCTCTCTTAACACTTTCCTTCGCGATCGTTTGAAGCGGGACTTCGATGATGAAATAATCTCTTGAGAACGAATCAATTCGCGAATAATAGAGTGCTTGCTCTACGTAGCTATCAATTTTGCTCAATTCATCCTCCAGCTTATCCACGAGATGCTCTGCCGATTTGCCAGAATAGTTTTCCATGATTAGACGGCTTGCCGCTATGGGCACTTTGACTTCATGAATCCAAGATAGAACAAAATTTTGATGGTCTTTCATCTCATTTTGCAGCTTCCGAGTTCCATTCGTTTGCTCCAAATAAAGCTGCTTAAGCAGCTTCAGATAAAGCGCTTGCTCGGCGCTCTGTGGTTCAGGAACTGACGTGATAGCCGATTCCACCTGCGTGTTGCCGACTAAATCCTGCAGCTCATTAAAGAAGGATTTTCGGTAGTAGTAGCCAACAGTGATATAGACAGCGGCAAAAAATAAGCAGCCTGCGTTGGCATAAGCTATATTGTTGATGGCATCCTGCCATTTGACACTTACGAACATAATTAGGGAGACAAAGAGCATGATCACCCCATAGATCAAGAAAAAGTACCGTTTATCTTTCAAATAGTGGACAAAGCTCATGGGATTAAATATCCTTGCCCTTTCTTGGTCGTAATGAAGTCATCTTTGCCAAGCTCGCTGAGCTTTTTGCGCAATCGGGTGATGTTGACCGTTAATGTATTATCATCGACGAAGCTTTCGTCTTCCCATAGACCACGCATGATTTGATCCCGATTGATGATGGTTCCCGGTTTTTTCATAAGAATAGTCATGATTTTGAATTCATTCCGGGTCAGCTCTATTTTCTGAGTACCGCAGGTGATGTCACCATCCTTCAGATTGAGGACGATGCCATTATGCTCCATTACATTGGAGTTGGTTTCCATGTAGGAGTAAGTTCTGCGCAGCACAGCATTGATTTTGGCAACCAAAACATCCGTATAAAATGGCTTTTGAATGAAATCATCACCTCCCATGTTCATGGACATCACCATATCCATAGGCGTATTGCGAGAGGATAGGAAGAGAATCGGCACGTTGGACAACTCCCTGATTTGGCGGCACCAGTAGAAGCCATCGTAGGCGGGTAAATTAATGTCCATCAGCACGAGATGAGGATTTTCTTGGATAAAAAGAGAGAGTACGGCATCGAACTCTACGGTGATGAGCGTCTCAAATCCCCAGCGTCTCAGCGCTTCAACAATCATATCCCGTATCGTTTGGTCGTCTTCAACGATCATAATTTTCACGTAAAAGCCTCCAAATCTAGACGAATTGAACGTTCACCAGAAATGTTAGCACAATCATGACAAAAATGTAAGATAACGGCTGTCAGATGTGAGCTGCTTCGATGTTTGGACGGAGGCTAACCTTGTAAGATGAAGGTAGAAAGAATTTGAAGGTTTGTACAGGAGGCTGCTCGAATGAAAACGATTGTTGAAGCCAAGCGAGTTAAGAAGGTTTATGGGGCCAAAGGGAATGTTTTTACTGCCTTGCAAGACATTGACCTCACGGTTGCTGAGGGTGAATTTGTTGGTATTATGGGCCCTTCCGGCTCGGGTAAAACGACGCTGCTCAACCTGCTGGCAACCATTGACCAGCCGACATCCGGCGATATTGTGATTGATGGAACGAATCTCCTGAAGATGAATGAGGCACAGCTATCTGCTTTTCGCCGTGATAGGCTGGGTTTCATTTTCCAAGACTATAATCTGCTGGATACTTTAACCGTGAAAGAGAATATGGTTCTTCCGCTTGCGTTAGCAAAAATGAAGGTTGCGGAACTGGAACGCAGAGTAGATGTCATCAGCCAAAAGTTCGGGATACAGACCATTATGAATAAGTATCCTTATCAAATTTCTGGCGGGCAAAAGCAGCGGACAGCCGTATGCCGAGCTATCGTATCATCTCCCAGCTTAGTATTGGCGGATGAACCAACGGGTGCGCTCGATTCGAAATCCGCGACAGAGCTGCTGGAAAGCTTACAGCAATTGAACGTGCAAGACAAAACAACGATTTTGATGGTCACTCACGACGCCTTTGCGGCCAGCTATTGTACGCGTATTATTTTTATTAAGGATGGTCAAATGTTTACGGAGCTTGTGAAGGGGAATGCATCTCGCAAGGATTTTTTCAATAAGGTCATGGACGTGTTGTCTGTGCTTGGGGGTGGGGCAAGTGACCGTATTTAGCCTGGCGAAAAGGAATGTCCTCGGAAATCTGAAAAATTATTTGATCTATTTCGCATCTATGATATTCAGTGTTGTCATATATTACACGTTTGTTTCCTTGCAGTTTAGTGAAGAGATCGCAGCTAATATGCAGAAATGGGAGGGTTTGCTCGAAGTATTTTCACAGGCGTCGATATTTCTTATTCTGTTCTCAGGCGTCTTTATCTGGTATTCGAACTCTTTTTTTACTAAGAAGCGCAAGAAAGAAGTAGGCTTATATGCTTTGCTCGGCGTACGAAAAAGAACGATCGGGAACATGCTTTTTTACGAAAATATGTTAATGGGCGTTGGGGCAGTCGCCGTGGGCATCGTACTGGGTACATTGTTATCCAAGCTATTCGCAATGATGTTCTTGAAACTGCTGGATTCCGCTGTAAAGGTGAGTTTTCACATCTCCATGGATGCTATCCTCCAGACGATAATTGTGTTTGCATGTATTATTCTCCTGACTTCTTTGCACAGTTATCGGTTGATCTACCGTTTTCAGTTAGTGCAATTGTTTCAAGCGGAGCAAGAAGGTGAGAACCTGCCCAAACCATCTTGGATAACTGCTGCGATCGCAGTGATATTGTTGGCATTCGCTTACTGGCTTATCCTTCAGCCTATGACAACAGGTGCCCAGACGGGAAGAAACTTTTTACTCATCTTTGCAAGTATGATAGTTGGAACGTACATGCTGTTTCGTTTTGGGATTATTTATTTGTTAAAGCTGGCGCAAAAACTCAAATCTCGCTACTACCATGGGATGAATATCATTAGCACGTCGCAATTGATCTTTCGTATTCAAGGGAATACTCGGATGTTTACGATGATTGCCTTATTGAGTGCATTGACCTTGTGCCTAGTGACTGTGGGGGCCAGCGCATACTATACGATTTCTAAAGTGGCTGATCAAGAAGCGCCTTTCAGCTACATGCAAATTTCGCAAGGTGAAGCCTTTGATAACCAAGTGAACACGATCATTTCAACAGATGGAGATCACCCTGTCCAAGCCCAACTTAAGGTGACAGCCCTTCGAGTTACAGCAGATTTGACATCCTTTTACTATCATCCTTCCGGTTTTCGAGCAAATGCAGTACCTATTAAGCTGCTCTCCATAAACGCCTACAATCAATTAGCGAAGGCGTTGCAACGAGAAGAGTTAAGTCCACCGCCAGACCAAAAGTTAATGCTAATCAGACCTATGCATGCAACTTTCTCAGAATCTGAAGTGCTAGACGATATGATTTCTTTGAATTCGGGGAATGAGCAGCAATCATTAACTATCGGAAAGTTGGTTGAGGGAAGGGTGCTGCCATGGGGGTTTCCAGATTTATGCTTCATAGTTAGTGATGACCTATATGGGAGGCTGCTGAAGGGTTCCAGCAATGAATTGTTGACGTACAATGCCTATAAAGTAAAGGATCAACAAACAACAAAGCGAACCTCCGATACGCTAATGAAATTGAAAACAGATCAGAATGGGATGTCCTCCTACTATTATCAATACCGCCAAGGGATTGAATCAGCGGGCTTGAATATTTTTATTCTTGGTTTTCTCGGACTTGTATTTCTTGCTGCGACTGGCTGCATCATTTATTTCAAACAATTGACGGATGCCCATGCGGACAAAGAGCGATATCAGATTCTGCGTAAAATCGGCGTGAGCAGGAAAGAAATTCGATCGTCGATTGCCAAACAAACATTATTTGTGTTCATATTGCCTTTGATTCTGGGAGTCGCTCATTATCTTATGATTTTAAAAGCGCTTGTCGCAATACAAATGATAGGAGGCAATTTCATTGTGCCAATTGCGAGTTCAATTATTGCCTATGCGGTCATTTATCTCAGTTATTACGTGCTTTGTGTCAATTCCTTCAACCGAATTGTTAATCAATAGAAACCGCTAATGAATCGCCCAAAGGGTGCTCTCGAACTCTCTAAGTCTTTACATTATGTTTGCTAGATTATACAATAGTCGCAAATATCATAAGAGCTCGGAGTATCAATATGTCTATTTATAAAAAGAAAAAATTTCGCTTAAGTCCCCCTCAGGTAATGACCTTAGGATTCTTATTTATGATCTTCGTGGGGGCGGAACTGCTGTGGCTGCCGATTTCGTCTGCGGGAGAAGGCCGATTGCCCTTTATTGATGCGCTGTTTATGGCGACTTCAGCCACTTGTGTGACGGGGTTGTCGATGATAAATACAGGTGCCCATTTGTCCACTTTTGGGGAGATTGTCCTGATATTGCTCGTACAAATCGGTGGGTTGGGATTCATGACGATGTCTACTTTGATTGCACTTGTGCTGCGTCGTCGTATTTCCTTTCAGGAACGGCTTATTCTGCAGGAAGCTATGAATCATGATTCAACGGAAGGCGTTGTTCGTCTGGTTCGCAAAGTGCTAGTTTACGCGCTGTATATTGAACTTGCAGGGGCATTACTGCTAGCATTGCGCTGGTCTTTCGAAATGCCGATAGGTCAAGCCTTATACTTCGGCGTTTTTCATAGCATTTCTATCTTCAATAATGCGGGCTTCGATCTTTTTGGGGCACTGCCGAACCGACCGAGCAGCCTTATTCATTACGTCGAGGATCCATACGTTAACATCGTTTCCATGCTGCTTATCATTCTCGGCGGCATTGGGTTTATCGTCATCTCGGACTTGCTCACGTATCCCCAAAATAAAAAGCTTACACTGCATAGTAAGGTTGTGCTGACGGCATCGGCGGCGCTGGTTGTGATCGGAACGATCGTTATCTTGGTATTTGAGTTCACGAATACACAGACCTTGCAGCCGCTATCACCAATAGGCAAGGTGCTTAGCGCAATGCTGCAGTCTGTCTCATCCCGATCCGCAGGTGTGAACACCTTGGATATTTCTTCCATGCGGCAGGCAACGCAGTTTTTTATCGTGATCATGATGTTCATCGGGGCAGCACCAGGTTCCTCAGGCGGTGGAATTAAAGTGACGACCTTCGTGATTCTTCTCGGGGCGCTGCTCGCCATGGTGCGAGGCAAGGAAGAAATTGTCCTGTTTCGCCGTCGCATTTCGAAGGATCGGATCTATAAGGCGATCACCTTCGCTTTGCTCTCTTTTATCCTGATTGTTCTATCAACGATGATTCTCTCTACCACAGAAAGTTTTTCTTTCTTAGGGATTTTATTTGAAGTGACATCGGCTTACGCAACGGCAGGCATGTCGCTTGGTTTAACTTCGCAGCTGACGCAATTCGGCAAAGTATTTATTATCATCTTGATGTTTGTAGGGCGCCTTGGCCCCGTATCCTTGGCCTACACCTTAACGCCTGTGCCAGAAAAAGCAAACTTCCGATACCCGGAGGGGAAGATTACAATTGGTTAGAATGGAGTCGCAAATGGAAATTCGAAAGTTGAAGCTGGGTGAAGAACCGCCCATGGAATTGCTTTTGTTAGCGGACCCTTCTGCTTCTATCGTACTTGGATATTTGCAGCGCGGGGAGTGCTATTTGGCAGAAATGAACGGTCATCTAGCTGCCGCTTATGTTATTTTACCGACCAGACCGGAGACAATCGAATTAGTGAATATCGCAGTCGCCGAGGATCAGCAGGGCAAGGGGATCGGGAAACAGCTGATCCTGCACGCGATCGAACAAGCCAAAGCGCTCGGATTCTCGACGATGGAAGTCGGGACTGGGAATTCAAGTATCGGACAGCTCGCACTTTACCAGAAATGCGGATTCCGGATTGTGAGTGTAGATCGCGACTTTTTCATCAGACATTATGCCGAGGACATCGTTGAAAATGGCATAACTTGCCGAGATATGATTCGATTAGCACAAGATTTGTAGTTGAAAAAGTGCAGCAAATACGCGGGTTTAAAAAATTCTCATAAATAAAATAAAAAATGGAGCCCAAGCGGCTCCTTTTTATTATATAATGATAGATGGATTTCATTCGAGTATTGAAAAGTCTAAATAATTAGCTAATAGTTTTTTAATATAATAGGTGTAAGATAAGGAATAAGAAGCCAAGTACTTGTACAAATTGGAAAATCTCAAATGGGAGGGATGAACCGTGGGTCAGTTAGTAGAATTGGAAAAAAAGATAGAAGCCAAAAGATTTGAGCTTAATCTTGCCAGTCGTCATCATGACCTGCTTTCCGATTTTGTACTAAAACTTTCAGTCGAATTGGACGAGCTATTGAACACTTACTATAAATCAGCTTAATCCGCTGTTCAGAGAATCTTCCCATCATTCCGATGAGGAAGATTTTTTTATGTATATTTATACCAGTAGCTTGTTGCGCTGTCAGCTAATGTCTATCTGGAAACATTGTATGGCAAGTTTGCGAAGCAAGTTTTGACTTTTGAAGATGAATCAGGGGGAGGACTTATTATGAAGTCGAAATCAATCAACTTAAGCAATTTCTTGTTAGATTTGGTTCCTAACTTCTAAGGAAAATCTTAGTTGATAGACCTAATAAGCTGTGCTATACTCTAGGCAACTTATGGAAAAAGGAGGTTTATCAGCTTAATCTACCCTATGACTTTCATACAAAGTTAAGCGTCATTAGTAGTCCGATGGAGTTTGGGAAAGTAATCCTTTGTGTGAACGAAGACGAATATGAAACCGTTGGTGCTATGGGCTATGTATATGGTAACGGCGATAAACAGTATGAGAATAGAGAAGTATGTCAGATTGAAATCGCTTTTATCCAACAACCGTTAACCTGGATATTGAAACGATTTAATTCTGGTCGCCTTCAGGTCAGCCTCAGCTTATTAAGCTGCTGACTAAACTCGGTTCTAAGCCGCAGACAAGCAACACGAAGCTAGGTCCGTTGGATTTCTATTCGATCGATTTTAAGCAATGGGAGTGTATTGAAGGGGGAAATAATCAAATGTCTTCATGGATTCAGCAGAATGATGTTGTCTTATTTCAAGGGGATAGTATCACAGACGCAGGGCGTATTCGCGACAACGGACAGGATTTAGGCAGAGGATATGCGCTGATGGCTGCGGCCCAATTCTCAGCGAGCTGCCCAGAGAAACAGGTGCAATTCCTGAACAGAGGAATTTCGGGCAACCGAGTAGTAGATCTAGAGCAGCGATGGCAGGAAGATTGCTTGGATCTAAAGCCTAACTTGGTGTCTATTTATATTGGTATTAATGATACGTGGAGAAGATACGATCGGAATGATCCAACTTCTACCGAAGCTTATGAAAAGGGTTACCGCAACATTCTGACGCAAACAGCAGAAACAGGAGCAAAACTCGTGTTGATCGAACCGTTTGTTCTTCCAGTTCCAGAAGATCGTAAGCTGTGGAGAGAAGACCTCGATCCGAAGATTACGGTTGTTCGCGAGCTGGCAAGAGAATTCGGAGCACGCCTAGTCTGTCTGGATGGCTTGTTCGCTCAAGCCTCAACTCGCGCCGAGAGCTCTTTCTGGGCTCCAGATGGCGTACATCCTTCTCCGGCGGGCCATGCTTTGGTTGCCAAAGCTTGGCTGCAAGCAGTGGGAGCAGAATAAACGAAGCAGTAGGAACCCAGACAAATTCCGCTCTCAAAGAGTGGGAAAGTTTTTTGCGGCACGATGCGTCTTTGAGCGCTGAGAGCCGCTTTTTTTTTTGCCACTGGAGATATGATACAATCTTTGCAAGATGAGCTTGTGGAGGTAACTTATGAAAGCATTGATTTTTGAACAATTTGGAAGTCCAGAAGTTCTACGCTATGCCGAGATCCCTGATCCTACCCTTGCGTTAGGACATATCGTGGTAAGAACCAAAGCGATTGGCATGAACTTTGCCGATGTGTATCGGCGAAAAGGGAACTATCATTTGGCAGGGAAACCGCCTTTCATACTAGGTTACGAAGGTGCGGGGATTGTTGAACATGTTGCTCCTGATGTCGTCGATATCAGTGTTGGAGATCGAATTGCCTTCGTTGATGTTCCTTTTGCCAATGCAGAACTGGTGGCTATGCCAGTGGAACGGGCAATTCCCCTGCCGGTCGATATAACATTCGAGCAGGCGGCAGGCATCCTGCTTCAGGGAATGACAGCGCATTACTTAGTTAAAGACAGCTGCAAAGTTCAGTCAGGCGACGTTATTCTCGTCCATGCGGCAGCCGGTGGAGTGGGACAGCTGTTGACACAGCTGGGTAGAAGCAAAGGAGCTAAGGTCATCGGTCTGACGTCTTCCGAAGCCAAAAAAGAAGTTGCCCGCAAAGCAGGCGCAAACGAAGTGTTCAGCTACGACAGTGACTGGGTTCATGCAGTCGCAGCTTGCACGGAGAATCGCCAGGGCGTTGACATCGTTTACGATTCCGTGGGGTCCACATTAATGGACAGCTTCGCTGCTGTCAAAACGAAAGGGACTGTCGTTTTCTATGGCATGGCAGGCGGCGATCCGCCGCACGTTGACCCTAGAATGCTCATGGACACATCCAAAACGCTGACCGGCGGCGATTTGTGGAACCATGTAACAACACGAGCCAACCGGATTGAGCGATCGCAAGAGCTGTTTCAGGCGTTGCGTCAAGGGACCATACACATGGAAGATCTCATGTGCATGCCACTAAGCGAAGGTGCTGACGCGCATCGCCTCATGGAAAGCAGATTGAGCACAGGCAAAATTTTGCTTATTCCATAACGAAAAAGCGACAGCAATAATATACCCAAGTGAATACAAAGAATGTCCCTATGCATTCCGCTGCGAATCAGGTATCTTGTTGAAATTACCACATCGCAGATGGAAACGAGGAAATGCCGTATGGGAGCAATCTGGAATAAACTCACCGCCATTAAACTGCCTTTTTGGATCATGTTTATGAATACCTTCAGCATGGCGGTTGGATTTTATATGATGATTCCGCTGTTAGCTTCGTATTTATTGCATGATTTATTACTGACGGTCATGATGGTCGGCGTCATCTCGGCAATACGCAGCTTTAGTCAGCAAGGACTTTCAGTATTATGCGGCACTTTGGCAGACAGACTGGGGTACAAACGCACGATACTTGTCGGCCTCTTGATCCGAACTTTTGGTTTCGGGATGTTCGGCTTCGTCGATCACATTCCTGGATTAATCGTGGCTTGCTTCTTCTCTGGCCTAGGCGCGGCGCTTTTTCAGCCGGCCAGCTATGCTTATTACACAGCGCTTTCTACTTCTGCCAACCGCATTACGATCTATGCGATCCGGGAAATGTTAAGCAACATGGGTTTCGTAGTTGGTCCGGTGCTGGGGGCTCTGTTAATGGGTTTTCACTTTACCTATGTGAGCATGACAGCGACGCTTATTTTTGTCTTTTCTTTTTTCTTAAGTCTTTTCTTTTTGCCGAATCTGAAGGAAGCTCGGCCTCAATCGGAGCTGCCGGGCATCTGGCCACAGATGAAAAAGGTGCTGCATAACCGTTCCTTCAGAAGGTTTATGATTTTCACCATGATCTCATGGTCCTTAGTCGCACAGTTATACATAGCGGTGCCTCTTCGTGTTAGTCAAATTGCGAATGGTGCCAATATCGGGCTCATTTACAGCTGCGGGGCTATCGTGATGGTTCTGCTGCAGGTGCCGTTAGCCAAATTAGGCAACAACAATTTGCAGCCATTTGGAGTGATGTCCCTAGGCACATTGCTGCTTGCAGGAGGATTATTTGCAATTGGCATGACAGGATCTCTTGCAGGTATCTATGTCGGAGTTATTGCTTTCATGATTGGACAAGTGTTTCTGCAGCCAATGATGAATACAATGGTGTCCGACTACGCAGGGAGCGGAAGTATTGCCAGCTACTTTGGCTTCAACAGCTTTGCATTGTCGATAGGTGCGATGATCGGTAATGTAGGCGGTGGCTATTTGTATGATTTAGGCAATCTGCTTGGATGGCGGCTTCTACCTTGGAGCTGCTTCTTGTTTATCGGTTTGGTGAATATCGGCTTCATGCTGAAAGAACAAAGGGCTCGCAGCCATTGATATAAGTCTCTAAGTCTCTAAGTCTAGTTGCTTCTAGTTGACAGAACCAGCGAAAGGGAACTGTGTTCCCTTATTCTTCGGTAAAACAGCCTTTTAGCTAGTGAGACGGAACTATGATCCGCTAATTAGCCTTTATTTGCTGGATTTCACCATTTTGAGGGGGAATAGAGGATCAGAGTTCCCTTTGAGCTGCTAATGTTCGATATTGAGCCAAATAGCGGAACATAGTTCCCTTTCAAGGGGATTTGGGCAAAAAGGTACCATCCGTACATAGATTCTTCATTTCTACTATGAATGGCATCCGGTGGAGCGTAGGCTTCACTGGATGCCATTTTGATCATATAATCCATATTAATGCTCATTTTATGCATTCTACGAGCAGTAAAAGCATGGTATCCTGATTGTATAAGACAATGAAGGGAGCTAAAATTTGCAATGAGCATAAACAAGTTGAATATTGGTGTTATCGGAGCAGGTTCAATATCTGACATGCACCTTCAGTCCTACAGCAAGCAAGCGGATGCTCGTTTGATTGCCGTGTGCGATCTTAATCGCCAAAGAGCCGAAGATAAAGCGGCTGCTTATAACATTGAACATATTTATACGGATTACCATGAATTGTTAGCCAATCCTGAAGTGGACGCTGTAAGCATATGTACGTGGAACAATTCACATGCGGAGATCAGTATCGCAGCCTTGCGAGCTGGCAAGCATGTGCTGGTTGAGAAACCGCTGTGTAAGACAGTGGAAGAGGCGCTTCAAATCCAGGAGGCTGTTCGCGAATCCGGGAAAATTCTACAGGTTGGTTTTGTACGCAGATATGATACGAATGCTCAGCTTGTTAAGCAATTTATTGAAAGCGGCCAGTTTGGCGAATTATATTATGCCAAAGCGTCCTGTCTTCGTCGTTTGGGCAATCCAGGAGGCTGGTTTGCAGATAAAGAGCGCTCCGGTGGCGGACCTTTAATCGATATTGGCGTCCATGTGATTGATTTATGCTGGTATTTGATGGGCAGACCGAAGCCTGTTTCTGTAAGCGGAAACACCTATAATAAACTAGGCAACCGTTCCAACGTTCGCAATTTAAGCTTTTATAAAGCCGCTGACTATGATGTTGCTTTGAATAACGTCGAAGATATGGCCAATGCCCTGATTAGATTTGAAAATGGGGCGTCGCTGCTGGTGGATGTCAGCTTTACGCTGCATGCCAAAAAGGACGAAATCGCAGTCAAGCTTTATGGGGACAAGGGTGGCGTCGAGGTTGAGCCTGAGCTTGTTTTCGTGACAGAAATGCAAGATACCATCTTGAATGTTTCTCCACAGACAGATGATAAATCAATCAACATCGTTGGGGCATTTAGCAATGAAATCGCTCATTTCTTAGACTGCTGTCGAACCGGCCAAACACCGATAAGTCCAGTTGAAGATGGAGTTACTATGATGAAAATGCTTTGCGCGATATATGAATCAGCAGCCAAAGGCCAGGAAATCAACCTATAACAAGGCGAACAGGAGATGCAAACATGAAACTCGGAGTGAGTACGTATAGTTTATACCAAGCGCTGAAGTCTGGCGAAATGGACATTAATGCGGTCATTGATTGGGTGGCCGATCAAGGCGCCGTGCATGTAGAAATCGTTCCGTTAGGCTTTGAACTGGCTGGGAATTTGGAGTTAGCCGACGCTATTCGTTTGAAAGCAGAGTCTCGCGGCCTTGAAATCTCTAACTATGCGATCGGCGCTAATTTCCTCACAGATTCGGATGAAGATTATGCGAAGGAAATTGAACGAGTCAAATCTGAAGTCGACATCGCAGCCAGATTAGGCGTCAAAAAGATGCGTCATGATGTGGCACGCACAGACGATACGTCCATTGGCAACTTCAATCGTCAGCTTGAACGTATGGCAGAGGCTTGCCGGCAAATAGCGGATTATGCGCGCTCATTTGATATCGTAACCAGCATTGAGAATCATGGCTATTTTGTTCAACATAGCGATCGGGTTCAAACGCTGATTCAGGCTGTAGACCGTCCGAATTTCCGGACAACTCTTGACGTGGGCAATTTCATGTGCGTGGATGAAGAATCGGTTTCAGCTGTGAAAAAAAATCTGCCGTTCGCTTCTATGGTCCATGTGAAAGATTTTTATCTGAGACCTTCCTATGAGCATCCAGGTTCAGGATTTTTCCAAACGACGCAAGGCAATCACTTGCGCGGCGCTATTGTCGGCCAAGGGGATATTGATATGCGAGAAGTGTTGCGTGTAATTAAACGCTCAGGCTATGATGGTTATATCTCAATCGAGTTCGAAGGCATGGAAGAGTGCAAAACAGGCACACGGATTGGGCTTGAAAATGTAAAACGAATTTGGGCTGAGATCGAGTAAGCGATAATAGTGGCAAGCAGCATACATTCAACCTTCTGAAAGGTGTGTTTGACAACAATGAACAATCCAATCGGTATTATGGTCGACAGTTTGCGTCTTGGCGTACGGAATGGTTTACAGAAAGCCAAGGAGCTTGGCGCCGACGGAGTACAAATCTATGCCGTATCCGGGGAGATGGATCCTGCTCTTTTATCGCCGCAAGCGCGTAAAGAGTTGAAAGATTACATTGCATCCCTTGGACTCAGTATTTCTGCTCTATGCGGAGACTTAGGCGGGCATGGTTTTCAGGATCAGGCAGCTAACGCAGCGAAGATTGAAAAATCCAAGCGTATTCTGGATCTTGCGGTTGATTTAGGCACTAAGGTAGTCACTACCCATATTGGCGTAGTTCCTGAGCAAACGAATGATCCGATTTACGAAGTCATGCTCAATGCTTGTGAAGAATTGGGTGTGTATGCGAACAGTTTGGGTGCATACTTTGCTGTGGAAACCGGACCTGAGCCGGCTGCACACTTGAAGAGCTTCCTTGATACGCTGTCCACCAATGGCGTTTCAGTTAATTTTGACCCTGCGAACATGGTCATGGTCACAGGCGACGACCCGGTACAAGGGGTACTTACCTTGAAAGACTATATTGTACATACCCATGTGAAGGACGGACTTCGTCTTCGTCAAGCAGATCCACGCGAAGTATACGGATCACTTGGGTATCAGCCGATGAGTCACGCGAATATTGCTGAAGCAGCTGCATCCGGTCCTTATTATCGGGAGCTCGCTTTGGGCGAAGGCCATGTCGATTTCAAAAAATATTTTGAAGCTCTGGAAGCGATTAACTACACCGGATATTTAACGATTGAGCGTGAGGTTGGCGAACAGCCTGAGGTGGATATCGCCAATGCGATTGCTTTTATTCGCAAATATCAGGGATAGTGCGTAATTTCAGGCTCTTGATGTTGATTGGAAACGGATCAGGCAGGCCATCCTGCCCTCCATTTGACATGCAAGACAAACTGCAACACTGCGGAAAGCCGTGGAGTTGCAGTTTTTTTGCATGTAGGGAAACGGACATCAATAGGATAGAAGAAGCTTTCCAGGGAAATCGGAAAAGCGTTAATCATGGGCTGGCACAAATGTAATTTACAAAACCGATTTTTCCCTGAAGGGGAGAGTCGGTTTTTTCTTAAGAAATTTGTAATAATTATAGTTGGTTATTTGTAAATGTTTTCCTGTAATATAAAGGGGGATGATGGAAAGCCGGCGGCATCCATGGATGATATAGAAGGGGTAAATGGACATGCATACTTACAATATTCTCGTTGTTGATGATGAGAAAGAGATTCAAGATGCGATAGAAATTTATTTGACGAATGAAAATATGACTATTTTCAAGGCTGATCATGGGTTGCAGGCTTTGGACATTCTCGAGCAGCAAGATATTCACTTGATGATTCTAGACATTATGATGCCTCGACTGGACGGGATCAAAACGGCTTTTAAAGTGAGGGAGAGCAGGAATATTCCAATTCTTATGCTGTCAGCCAAGACAGAGGATACAGACAAAATTATAGGCTTGAATGTGGGTGCTGACGATTATTTGGGCAAGCCATTTAATCCTTTGGAGCTTATTGCCCGTGTGAAATCCCAGCTTAGGCGGTATGTAAGTTTTGGGCACTATACGGCTAGTGAAAATAGACTTGAAGTTAGAGACTTGATTCTGAACAAGGACACGAAAAGTGTTTCCGTGGATGGCGGAGAAGTACGTTTAACAGCTACGGAATACAAAATACTAGAGCTGCTAATGGAACATAGAGGGAGAGTTTTCTCCATCGAAGAGATCTATGAAAAGGTTTGGAAAGAGCCCTACTTCAATGCAGAGAATACGGTTGCCGTGCATGTTCGAAGAATTCGGGAGAAGATCGAGATCAACCCGAAGGAACCCAAATATTTGAAGGTGGTATGGGGCATTGGTTATAAAATCGAGAAATAAAGCTATTCCGTATCTACTTGGCATCTCACTTATTTGTACAGCAGTTTTAGCGATTTGCACGTTAATTGATGTGGGGAAACATCGCTCGTTCCTAAGCAAGGACAGTTATTTTCGAAGTGCAATATTTGGGAATGAGCTGCAGCTTCCTATCAATCTTCTGAAATACACAATTGAAAATGCGAACTACCCGCTTTTAAGCGATGAAGAGAAAATTGGAAAAGAACGGAGAGAATCTTGGAATCAAGCCTACACGGCTATAGAGAAGCGTGGTAAAGCAAACGCTCGCTATACCTACAATAGTAAATTACAGGAAGCCCGAATGTCGGATATATCAGGCGACGTTTCACGTTTTCAACAGGAATTTGACAAACAAATCCTTGATGTGCAAGCGGAAGTCGCAAAGCTGCTGGATGTCCGAAAGATTCAATATTTGGAATACAAGAACAAAGAATTTAGTGATGTTGCCGACAGTTTAATTGCACGCGGCGAATCATTTCACTATTACGTTCGAGACCCGAAGACGGATCATCTATATTCCAATATGATAAAAGAGCCGGGTGCTGCTGAATTCGAGCAGGCATTATTTTATGCAGAACTGCCGCAGAAACAAGTGAGCAATTCTTTTCTTAAAGGGATAAATAAATTCTTTCAGCAGAATCAGCTTCATGGGTATATTCTTATTCCGAAGGAAGCAATGTGGTCGAGTCAAATGCACGAGGATTATACGTATTATCAGGCAATTAGCAAACGGATTTGGTTGGAAATCGGTCTATTCGCAGTGCTTTGTATGATTGCAGGTGTACTAGTGTGGATCATGCGGAGAAAACATTCATTCCAGGTGTTGGCTGAAGAAATGCCGCTGAAGTGGCTGGAATATGTCCCATTAGATCTAAGAGTCATTGCAGCATTCCTCATCTTGCTTTTGTTGTTTAACCAAATTAACGATAATTCCTTTTTTCAAAAGCCCTTGCGATTTCAACAAGCAGTAGACGGGATTCAGCTTTCCTTGACCATGATTCTCCTCGTCATTCTTATGATGGATGGAAGGAGGCTTTACAGGGACAAGGCTGCATTGCGCAATCAATGGAATAATTGTTTATTGAATACGATGATTCAATTGTGTACGCTCAAGTTGATTAGAAAATCTCTTCGCTTTAAAGTCGTATTCGTATTCATCCTTACTTCGTTATTTGGTATATCCTTTTTAATAACGATATATTGGATGTTTGTTTTGGACTGGAATAATGGGATAATCTTGTTTGCGGGTGGATATTTGCTGGCATTCCTATTCACAATCCTGCCCAAATGTGTTCAACAAATTCGTTTATTTGAACAAATTCTGTATGGCGTTGAACAAATGGCGGCAGGCAATTTGGCCGATGTGATTCCGGAAAAAGGTTCTGGCAACTTGTCCAGATTGGCGCACCACGTAAACCAGATGAAAGATGGCTTCAAAGCTTCGATGGAAAATGAAATGAAAAGCGAGCGGATGAAAGCTGAGCTTATTACAAACGTTTCCCATGATCTTAAAACGCCGCTAACCTCGATCATTAATTATGTGGATCTTCTTAAGCAAAGAGATCTTGCCCCCGACAAGGTAGAAACCTATATCGAGGTGCTGGACCGAAAATCGCAACGGCTCAAGGTGCTGATTGATGATTTGTTTGAGGCTTCCAAAATGTCGAGCGGCTCTGTCGAGCTGCAAATAGAGAAGGTGAATGTCTCTGCATTGCTAGAACAAGCCTTAGCTGAATTTAGCGAGATGATGGAGAGTTCGCCATTAATCTTCCGGTTGCAAGTTGAGCATCCACACATCGTAGCTGCTTTGGATGGCCGCAAAACGTGGCGAGTGTTTGAGAATTTGATTAGCAACGCGATTAAGTACGCCATGCCGAATACTAGAGTTCATTTGACTCTCAGTGAGGATGAAGATCAAGTGTTTTTTATCATTAAAAATGTCTCCGCATATGAAATTGATTTTGACGCGGAAGAATTGTTTGAACGATTTAAGCGCGGGGATGAATCCAGACAAACCGAAGGTTCAGGACTAGGATTGGCTATTGCGAAGAGCATCATGCAGCTCCAAGGCGGGCAATTGAAAATTGATATGGATGGAGATCTATTTAAAGTAACAGTTATTATGAAAAAGAAGTGATGATGAGCAAAATTTTACAAAAGTGGTAGAAAGATAGTATAGTAGGGTAAAGTGAGAATTAACAAAATATAGGAATTACGGGTAGGTGGGAAACGAAGATGAAACTTGCTGAAGCCCTTGTGCTGCGCGCAGATGCTCAAAGAAAAGTCGCGCAAATCAAGCAACGACTTGAGAGAGTGATTAAAGTGCAAGAAGGAGAACAGCCGGCGGAACAGCCAACCGTTCTGTTGACAGAACTAGATCGAACAGTAGAAGAGTTGGTAAGTTGGATTAAAAAGATCAACAAAACGAATGCCTATACGAAATTCGATGGTCATCTAAGTATTGCTGATGCACTTGCTGAACGGGATAATTTAATGCAAAAAAGAAATTTGTTAAATGATCTCCTAGAAGCAGCTACCATTAAGCAGGATCGCTATAGTCGTTCTGAAGTTAAATTCTATCGAACCATTGAAGTGAATGAGCTTCAAAAGCAGTTGGATGATTTAGCCAAAAGCTATCGGGAGCTGGATTTCAAGATACAAGAAAAGAATTGGTCTGTCGAAGTCATCGAAGAATAATGAAGTCGGTAACCCATGTCAACAAAAGCGAGCTCAACCGCCAACGGGAATGTTGGACTGACAATCAGAGCAGGGCCATGCCTGATAACCTTACTAATTAGCCCAATACTGTAACAAGATGCTTGCATCTACTTATGACTTACCGCTTATTGTAATGACCACGTGCTGATTTGTTGATAATGGGTGAGGGTGGGTTTGGGGACTTATACATAAGTAAAGAGCTGTCCAATAAGTAGATAAACCTACTTGGGGCAGCTCTTGTTTTTACTTACACTTCATCATTGCCTTGATGTCGTTCTGCTCTAGTACCATTTTTAATAAACCTGCAATTGTGCATCTTTTCTACTCCTTTAATAGCTCCTATCATTGAATTCCTGCAATAGTGCATGTATTTGAGGCTTTTTCTGGCTTAGGGGCTGGAGAAGCTGAAAATTCCTGTACAATTGCAGGTTTTTCCATTTTATAGCCGAATTCGCCGAAAATTTCTGCATTATCACAGGCTTTTTCAGCCGGGTGCTTGGATTTACCTTAGATTATTTGTATCGCTGCCGGTTTAAAGCAAAAAACATCAAGCAATAACCAAATAT
This sequence comes from Paenibacillus ferrarius, assembly GCF_002027705.1. Lineage (GTDB taxonomy): Bacteria > Bacillota > Bacilli > Paenibacillales > NBRC-103111 > Paenibacillus_E > Paenibacillus_E ferrarius. The sequence goes on from NZ_MBTG01000040.1 coordinate 37,935, forward strand.
ATCAAATTTGTGCTCAAGCATGTAGTGGTATATTGAGGAGGAAGTCAAATACATGTTAGGAGGAGAATTAATGATCAAAAGAAGGCGATTTCAGTGGAAGGTGAGCGTTGCTCTATCTGCCTTCCTCGCTTTGCAGGTTGGTTCCGGGCATTATGCGCCTCTTGCCTCGGTGATGTACGGTTCGGTAAGTGCAGCCACGCAGTCTATTGCTTCATCTGTTCTGAGTGTAGATCTGGATACTGCCTTTCCCAAAGTAAATCAGTACACCTGGCTGGCAAATGGGGCTATCCTGTATGGCTCAGAAGACACGCTTAATCAGATTTATATCAACGGCACGGCGTACACGCCGACGGTTGCCTTTGCCACCCCTAATTCAAACACAGCTTTGTATACGCTTACAATACCGGCGATTAATGTGGTTGTTACCGTACAAATGAAGGTAGTGAACAATACGTTGCTTTTCGACATCACGAATATCGCAGAGAATGGCACAACCAAAGTGAATACGCTCGAAATTCGCAATCATAATCTGCTTAGTGTCAGAAGTACGCAAACAGGGGCTTCTTTTGCCGGCAATAAAATGTACACCGCTGTAAGCGGCACGGGCGACACGATCAAATCGGTCGCAGGTTCACCAACAGCAGATGCTTCACCTGTCGACTACATGTACGCATTCGTGAATACGAATCAGCTTGCTGGCGGATTGTGGACGAATTCGGTATACGAAAATGCTGATAACAATGGCAGGGTGAAGGAGCAAACGACGGCCAAATCCGGCTACTCCAGAACAGGCTTGTGGAGCGGAGCTTGGATTTACCGTGCCAGAGGGATGACCGATGCCGATTCGCTGCCCAGCGCGAAGGTTGTGATTACGCCGGACGCAAACGGCGATGGCAGTGTGGATTGGCAGGATGGTGCGATCGCTTACCGCAGCATAATGAACAATCCCGTGGGTGCGGACAAGGTGCCGGATCTCGTTGTACAGCGAATACCGATGAACTTCGCCAGCCAGGCGACGAATCCGTTTACCAAAACACTCGATGAAACGAAGCGAGTGTACAATGCGACAGACGGCCTCGGGCAGATGGTGCTGCTCAAAGGCTACGGTTCCGAAGGCCACGATTCGGGGCATCCTGATTACGGCGATATTGGTCAAAGGCAAGGCGGTGCTGCCGATATGAACACGCTGGTGAATGCGGGAAGCGCGTATAATGCTTTGTTCGGCGTCCATATCAATGCGACGGAATCGTATCCCGAGGCGCAGGCTTTTAACGAAACGCTTGTGAACAAAACTTCGCCAGGCTGGGATTGGCTGGATTCTTCGTACTATATAAACAAAAGGTATGATTCGACTTCGGGAAGCCGATTAGCCAGACTGCAGCAATTGAAAAATCAAGTGCCAAACCTTGGCTACATTTATATTGATGTATGGCAATCCAATGGTTGGGATAGTCGAAAAGCGGCGAAGGAAGTGAATTCGCTGGGCTGGCCACTCGCAACGGAGTTTCCATCCGATCACGAATACGACAGCATCTGGAATCACTGGGCTGTTGATTATAATTATGGCGGCAGCGATACCAAAGGCTTTAACAGCCAGATTGCTCGTTTTATCCGCAACCACCAGAAGGATACATGGATCGCACGCGATCCGCTATTAGGCGGAACCGAGCTCTCCGCTTATGAAGGCTGGCAAGGGAAAACCAATTTCGATGTCATGATTGCGATGACCTTTGGGACAGATTTACCGAGCAAATATTTGCAGCACTTCAAGATTATGAAGTGGACGCCAGGGACGATTAACTTCGAAAACAATGTCTCGGTCAGCAATACCGGTGGTACGCGTGTAATTACGAAGGACAACCGCACAGTCCTGAACGGCGGATCTTATTTGCTGCCTTGGAGTCCAGCCACAGAGGACAAATTATATCATTGGAATTCGAGTGCAGGCAGCACCACATGGCAGCTTCCCGCTAGTTGGGCGGGACTTAGCAACGTAAAGCTTTATCAATTGTCCGATCAGGGAAGACAGCTTGTCAGTGATCTTGCTGTAACGAACAATCAAGTTACAATTACGGCCAGCGCGAACAAAGCATACGTGCTCTACAAAGGCGCGGCTCCAGCGAACACGGCCGTCAATTATGGGGAAGGATCAGGCATGGCCGATCCTGGGTTTAATAACGGCAATCTCAGCGCTTGGACTGTTGCAGGCAGCGGCGCTTCCGTTCAGCGCAACGCGAATGGCCAGCAAGAGCTTCAGATTGGCACAAGCACGAGTTCGACGACGGTCAGTCAAACGATCTCGGGACTGACGCCAGGCAGCTATTATGCTTCTGTGTATGTATCGACCGGCGGCGGACGCAAAGCCTACCTCGGTGTCAATAATTACGGCGGCGCCGACGTCAACACATATGCGAACAGCTCTCTGTGGAAAAATTACATCCAAGCAGACTCCAAACGAGATACGATGATGCAGCGCATGTATGTGTGGTTTGATGTACCGGCCGGCTCTACGACGGCTAACTTGTATTTGAAAAGCGATGCGGGTACTACGGCGGTTACGTTTGATGATGTGCGTATTGAAAAGATAGTCAAAACGCCTAATCCGAACAACGACTATTTCGTACAGGATTTCGAGAATGTGCCCGATGGATGGTTCCCTTTTGTCAAAGGGCCGGCAGGCGGCACGAATGATCCACGTACGCATTTGATGAAGCTTCATGCTCCTTTCACGCAAAAGGGCTGGAATGGCAAGACGATTGATGATGTGTTGAATGGCAGCTGGTCGTTGATGGCTCACAAGGAATCCTCTGGCTTGCTGTATCAAACGATTCCCCAAACGTTGAGATTTGCGCCAGGAGCTGCGTACACAGTTAATTTCAGCTATGAGAATCAAGCTGCTGGCGATTATGCATTTGTCGTCGGAGACGGTACTGCTGTCGTGTCTACGACCAGCTTGGGAACTGCCACATCGCCAACGACGTTCAGCAAAGTATTTACGGCCTCAGCTTCAGGCAACAGTTGGATCGGCATTCAAAAAACGAACAGCAATCAGACGGATTTCATTATGGACGATTTGAAAGTGACCACTGGCGGCACCGTACCTGTTGATCCTAATCTGATTCCTCAATCCCAGATGACGGCTTCCGCAACAAGCGAAGAGACGGTCAATGCCAGCAATAGCGCAGCGAACGTACTGGACGGCAATTTATCGACATTTTGGCATACGAAGTGGGACTTGTCCAATCCGCTTCCACAGTCAATTACCTTGAATTTAGGCGTCAGCTATACAATCAATCAGTTGAAATATATGCCAAGACAAGACGGCGGCTCTAATGGCAATATTACCGGCTATAAAGTGTACACAAGCACCAATGGCACGACGTTTACGCAGGTATCATCCGGAACATGGGCGAATGATGCTGCAGAGAAAAGCGCTGTGTTTGCGGCCACGCCTGCCACGCACATACGTCTGGAAGCAACAGCAGGAACTGGCGGTTGGGCTTCCGCATCGGAGCTAAATGTGTACAAAGCAAGTGGAGGCAGCACCGCGTATACACAGGATTTTAACAATGGAATTACAGGTTGGAATGTTGTCATGGGCACAGGAACGGCCAGCGCTTTCTCAGGTGGGCTTAATTTAAATGCCAACAGCAGCAATACGGTTGTAGTGGACAGCAATTCTCCGGCAAAAGCTGACGGTGTCTACACCTTTAAGGTGACACCACAAAATGCAAATGGGCGCCTGCAAGCGGTGTTCCGTTATACGGGAACGAGCTCGTGGGCTGCTATCGGCTACGATCTTGGCACTTCCTGGGCTTGGTCGAACGGAGTAGGCCAATATGGCAATTTTACAGGTCCTGCGCTCGCAAGTGGAATTACCTACACGATGAAGGTTCAGTTTACAGGTGCGACGGTAACCGTCTGGGTTGATGGAACACAGATCTACACAGGTGCGTTAGCCAGTATCCCCACAATCGCTGGACAAATTGGCTTCCGCAGTTGGAATGCAGGCAATATGCTTCTTGACGATGTGAGCTATTCGGATTAGTCTTATCGGCCTTGCAGCCGCTTGTTCCTGTGATAGGAATTAAGCGCTGCAAGGTTTTATTCTGTTCATTTTTTTTATGAAACGATAGGTAGAAATTGGAACTTTTTTTGATGTGAAATAGTCTAATATAAGCAACTTCCCTCGAAAGAGAATCTCATTTTTCTATGAAGGAGGCTACAGTCGCAGTGCTTAACAAATCAAACTATATGTCGTTGGTTGTGTTGAATTTCATTCTTGCGCTGTCCGCTTGCGCAGACAAAGATCGGGCACCTCTCATTCATCCTGCTGCTTCGCCCGCTGCTGAGCAAGCTCGGTGGAACAAAGAAGATATTGCGATAAGAGCTGTCGGTACGCTTCCTGAAGGCAAGCTGATTGTCAAGCCTATGAGCCAAGCTGTGGCCGCTCCATTAGGAGCACCTAGTTGTTATGGTCAAGAGACGGACTTGCGATGGTCAGGTCACTATGAAGCGTGGTGGGAATCCACGTCAGAGGGGGGCTCGAGCAAGGTTTCGGAATTTCCTGATGATTTTGAAATCGTGCAGCAGAGTGAGGCGCCGACTCCTATGCAGCATTTCCAATTGGGAGGCATCGACATTCTCGCCTATGTTCCAAGGTATACGGATTGTCATGGCCTAGAGACTTATTTTTTTGGCGTAAAAGAAGGAAAAGCCTTTCCGCTCAAGCTGATGTTGAATGACGGGCAGATTGTGCCTCAAATCAGTCAAATTCCGCATCGCTCTTTGCAAATTCAGAGTGAGGAGCTAGTTCTGACTGGCGGCTTCGGAGCGGGGCAGGAGTTCGTTGACGTGTATCACTTTCAATATGATGCGCGGCAGCAGCTTTTGATTGTAGCAAGCAAAGAGAAAGTGAAGTACAATGACCTCATTTTTGATGAGTAAAGAAGCTTGAAACTGAAATTGCTTGCATCAGTTATCGATATCCGATATATTGCATATAATGTTATGCGATGGAGGATTGGATAGATGCCTGTACCCACGAATTTTACCACACCGATACGCATGTCAGCCAAAGAACGCGTACTCTCGCAAATCCAGAGATGGATCATTGAAGGAACGCTTCATCCAGGAGAGAAACTAATAGACGCTGAATTAGCTGAATCTTTGGCGGTCAGCCGCACCCCGATTAGGGAAGCTTTTCAGCTCTTGGAAGTGCAGGGCTTGGTTTCTATGCACCCGGGCAAAGAAACCCGAGTGACGAGTATCGAGAAAGACGATATTCTGAAAATGTATCCGACGCTCGCCGCGCTTCATGCACTGGCCGCAGAATATGCCGCACAGCTTATTAAGCCGGAGCAAATTGAAATATTGAAAGAGCTGAACGCTGAGTTCAGCGAGGCTATCACAGGCGGGCAGCCTTACCAAGCCATGGAGCTGGATGAGCAGTTCCATAACTTGATTATTGAGGTCGCCGATAATGCCTATATCACTTCATTTAGCGCCTCACTGCAAATACATATTCGAAGATTTAAATACGTTTTCCTTAAGCAGCCCATCGCGGGGACGCTCACTTCTGTTGAGGAGCATGCAGCGATTATTGCTGCGTTAGCTGATCGTGATGCGAATTTGGCAGCGGCTGAGATGAAGCATAATTTTATCAGACCCATGCATGAATTGTATGCGCTTATTGACTAGCTCAGCTTAAGTATTCATAAAAATACGAATCTTACAAAAGTTTAATCTTCTACTCATCGTGGTTTAATGTTTTTACTCTATCATTGAAGCAAGGGAGTGATAGAGATGGCATCTTCTTACTTCAATGAATGGCTCGATACCTACAATGATTACATGAGACTCTATGCCATGTTTGGCGATAAGGAATACTTGGAGCAGGCCGCAGAGGTGCTTCAAAGCTTGAGAGCAATCATTGCCAGAGACGAGCGGCATAAAGCTATCATTTGGAAAATTAAAAGCCCAAGGATTCATGCCTTTTGATGCATAAAAAAACCGACTCCGTGCAATTAAATGCGTAGAGTCGGTTTTATTTACATATAAGTTATTGTAAGAGCGTTTCAGGAAACGCCCGATTGCACCGATTCATCCACGGTTTCAGCGTTAGGCTCAAGGGTTTCATCCAGCTTCTGAATGCCTAGAATCGTGACAAGGATGATCTCTGGATCTGAAAGCACTTCAACATCTTTAGGCACCTCGAGATCAGCTACAGTCAGATGCTCGCCAATCAAGAGCTTGCTCACATCAAGGGACAGGTAATCAGGCAGCTTACTCGGCATACAGCGAATCATAACTTCATGGGTCTCGACTTGCAGGATGCCTCCCTCTTTGGTTCCCTGCGCATCCCCTGTGAAATGAACCGCGATGGAGGTATCGAGCTTTTCTTTCAAATCAATTTGCAAAAAATCAATATGCAGCAGCTGCCCAGTCAAAGAATCCTTCTGAACATGGTGAATCATCACAGGCTGCTCCGTGTTGGATGGCAAAGCAACCGTCAGAATGGCATGCGGATTGCGTTTCAGTGATGCGCGGATTTCTTTTTCCGGAACGGTAACATGTTCGGATTCCATACGAGAGCTATACACCACAGCAGGGATTTGCCCCTGTGCTCTTAGCGTCTTAACTGGACCGGTTCTTTCGGATAGTAAAATCGTTGTACTCATTGTCTGGCACCTCCGTAGCATTGGTAAGAGCAGCGTTCAGCCCTAACTCTATGTACCCTCATAAGTTCCTAGTGAAACAGGAAAGAATTAGGAATTTTTTCGATTTGGGCTTCTTTATCTAGCAGACTTGGAGTAAAATAGAGGACAAGAGGAGGATTGATAAAGAATGAGTACACTGAAAAGTTTCACTGATTCTGATCAACATATTTCTTTGGAGTTAAGAGATGATCATCTGACTGTACTTCGTTTGTACGGTGAAACATCCATTTACCCTTTCAAAAATATTACTCTTGCCTCTGAACCGATTCCTGAGTACCCATTGAACCGCGTGGCTTTAACGATTATTGATTTTAATACTGGTGTAACCGATTTCAAATTTTCTTCTAGCAAAACAGATTTTGAGATTTTCGTCCAAAACCTGCTGGCAGCGCACAACGATTTTATTCCGAATCATTAATTATCGAGTTGTAAGGAAATAGTAGTTAATCTAAGCGGGCAGACGATTTCAATCGTTCTGTCCTTTTCTATTGGGGGAGAAGGCTGCGCAAACTAACGGGGATCCTCCTGTTGGTTCTTTTGGTTATACTGATTCCGGAAAACCTCAGGGGTCAAACCGATGGATTTGCGAAAAGTGGAAATGAAATGAGACGCATCGAGAAATCCGGTAGCTTCAGCGACTTGTTTCACGGTAAGTCCGGGCTGAGCGATCAGGAATTCCTTGGACTTCTGCAAGCGTAGCTGCAGTAAATATTGATATGGCGAAAGGCCAAAAGCCTTGCGGAATAAGGTGTTGACGTGCTGGGGGCTGACCCCAAGAAGCTGAGCCATCCAAGGCAGGCCGGTGTCTGAAGAGGCAAAATTGATTTCTAACTGAAACAACAGCGGCAGCAAACGCTCATGGCTTTGGGAAAAGGAGGCGCTTTTATTGACGTTGCCGTGTTTTTTGAGCAGTGTGAGGAATTGATAAACCTCCAGAGAACCGTTCATGCCGGTGAAATCATAGCTGTAGCGGTATTTTTCGTAGTAGTACTCGTGAATGCTGGACAGAGGCGTTTCGCTTCCCCAGCTGATAGCAGTGGATAACGGAATCTCCAATGCATACACAATGGATGCCGCCAAGGCACCGTCGAAAGTCAAATACCATGTCGACCACCGGGAAGCAAGCAGCTTGTATTCATGCGGTATGCCAGCAGGCAGAAGCATCCCTTGATTTTCTCCCAGCCGAACAGCTCCGCTTTCAAGAATAATTTCTCCGCTTCCTTCAATCGATTGGAGCCAGTGGAAGCAGGGATAGCCTTCTTCCCGCTTGTAATAGAGCTGATCCATCTCGTAGCCGACCGTTTCTAGGATGAGGGGGAGCTTGCGGTCTGTTTCGGTAATGACGAAAAATTTCCTGTAATCTATGGCCATGATGAGTAGTCATCTCTTTCATTTTTTAATATACGAAGCGTATTATCTTATATTTTAAAAGAAATTATTGTCTTGTACAATATAGGGGTAGTTGAAGATATTTATACAACTTATAGAAGCGAGGAACTCATCCAATGGCTAATAAATACGTCAATACTCCACCTGCTAACGGTTATCCGGAATGGAACAATAATCCTGAAATTTTTCAATTAAACCGCATGGCGGCTCACGCTACATTGATGCCGTATAAGTCCGAACAAGAAGCGCTTGTAGGTGATCGCGAGGCTTCGGATGCCTATCAGTCGTTGAATGGAACATGGAAATTCCATTTTGCCGAGAATGCGCAGGGCCGTCCGCAAGCGTTTTATCGGACAGATTATGATACGAGTGGCTGGGCGGATATGGCCGTTCCTTCCCATTGGCAGCTGCAAGGCTTTGATTTCCCGCAATATACGAATGTCATCTACCCATGGGTAGGCCATGAGGATTTAAAGCCTCCTTTTGCACCGGTTAAGTACAATCCTGTTGGTTCATATACACGTTCCTTTACAGTATCTGCGGCTTGGGCCGAGCAACCGGTTTATCTAAGCTTCCAAGGGGTTGAATCAGCCTTCTATGTTTGGGTAAACGGCGATTTGGTCGGTTTCAGCCAAGATTCTTTTACACCTGCGGATTTTGATATTACGCCTTACTTAGTAGAAGGTGAAAATAAGCTTGCCGTCGAGGTCTACCGTTGGAGTGATGCAAGCTGGCTGGAGGATCAGGATTTCTGGCGGCTGAGCGGAATTTTCCGTGATGTTTACCTGTATGCAACGCCGGTTACACATATTGCCGACTTCATGGTCAACACGGATTTGGATGAGGCTTTTGAGCATGCTGAGCTGCGCATTCAAGCGAAAATCAGCAATTATGATGGTCAAGGTACAGGGACGCGCCGCATTGAAGCCGTTTTGTACGATAGTGAGCTGAAGCCTGTTTGGAATAAGCCTTTATCTGTTGAAGTGCTTGTAAACGGCGTTGAATTGCAGGAAGTTGAACTGCAGACTAAGGTAGAGAGCCCAGCCAAATGGAGTGCGGAGAAGCCTAATCTGTATACGCTAGTTTTGAGCCTGAAAGATGAGCAGGGCGTTTTGTTGGAAACAGAAAGCTGCAAAGTGGGCTTCCGGAAATTTGAAATTCACGACGGCTTGATGAAAATAAATGGCGAGGTTGTCGTATTCAAAGGCGTGAATCGTCATGAGTTTGATACAGATCGTGGTCGCTCTGTTGATAAAGACAGCATGATTGCTGATATTCTGCTGATGAAACAGTATAATATCAACGCCGTCAGAACCTCGCACTATCCGAACAATCCATACTGGTATGAGCTTTGTGATCAATATGGCTTATATGTGATTGATGAAACCAATCTCGAAACACACGGATCATGGAGCTACTTGCAGGAGGAAGAAGGCGAGGCAGTACCGGGAAGTAAGCCGGAATGGACGGAAGCCGTGCTCGATCGGGCGAATTCCATGCTGCAGCGGGACAAAAACCATCCGTCTATCGTGATTTGGTCGCTGGGCAACGAGTCCTTTGGCGGTGATAATTTTATTAAAATGCATGACTTTCTGCGCGAACAAGATCCTTCCAGAGTGGTTCATTACGAAGGAGTGTTTCACTTCCGCGCTTCGGAGGCGTCTTCCGACATCGAAAGTCAGATGTACTCCAAGATTGAGAAGATTGAAGAGTACGCTAGAACGAATCCCAAGAAGCCTTTCATTTTGTGTGAATACAGCCATGCGATGGGCAATTCCTGCGGTAATTTGTTCAAATACTGGGAGCTGTTTGATAAGTATCCGATTCTCCAAGGCGGATTTATCTGGGATTGGATCGATCAATCTATTCGTACGACAACACCGGAAGGCATGACCTATCAAGCCTACGGCGGCGATTTTGGCGATACGCCAAATGATGGCAACTTCTGCGGCAACGGCCTGATCTTCGCAGATCGAACACCTTCGCCGAAAATCTACGAAGTGAAGAAATGCTATCAGAACGCTAAGTTCGAAGCGCTCGATCTGTCCAAAGGTCAAGTGAAGGTAACGAATCAATTCTTGTTCACGGATTTAGGTGAGTTTGATTGGACGTGGACGATCGCTCGCAACGGTGTCGTCGTGGGTGAGGAGAAGCGTGGACAATATGCTGTGAAGCCTGGTGAGACAGCAATTATTGAGCTGGCTTTGGATCGGCTGGAAGTCATCTCACCGAACGATGAGTTCGTTCTTACGATCAGCTTGCAGTTGAAAGAAACAACGTTATGGGCAAGCCAAGGCCATGAAATTGCTTGGGAGCAGTATGTGCTGCCTGCTGTTCAAACGGTATCGGCTTATACCGATCTGGCGGCAAACGCACAAACAGCCGCGACTCTATCTGTTGAGGATGCTGTCCGCATAGAGACAACCGCTGACGCGATTAACCTTAAGGGCGCTAACTTCTCACTGCAAATCGATAAAGCTACCGGTGACATTACTTCCTATAACGTCGAGGGGACAGAGTTGTTCCTAAGCGGGCCAACCCCTAATTTCTGGCGTGCCTACACGGATAATGATCGCGGCAATCAACATCCTGCTCGTTGCGCGCCTTGGCAAGAAGCTGGCAGCAGTCGAACACTGCAAGCTCTTCAAGTGAAGTCAACTTCCGATGGTCAAGCTGAAGTCCGGGTACGTTATCATTTGGCCACGCAGCCTGTATCGAGCGTTCAACTGGTCTACACAGTATCGCCAAGCGGCGAAGTGGAAGTTCGCATGGAACTCGTACCTGGCGCACAACTGCCGGAAATTCCAGAGATCGGCGTTATATTCCAACTGGATCGATCATTCCAGAACTTGAGCTGGTATGGCCGTGGCCCTCATGAGAACTATTGGGACCGCGCGGTAGGGGCTAAGCTGGCACTTCATCACGGAACGGTGGAGGAGCAAATGGTTCCTTATCTGCGCCCACAAGAATGCGGGAACAAGACGGATGTGCGTTCAGCGACATTAACGAATGAACAGGGACGTGGTCTCCTGATTACTGGCTTGCCGACAGTTGAAGTAAATGCTCTGCCTTATACACCAGCGGAGCTCGAAGCTCATGATCATCCCTACAAGCTGCCAGCCAGCGATAAAGTCGTGCTGCGCGTGAACTATAAGCAGATGGGCGTTGGCGGAGATGACAGCTGGGGGGCTAGAACGCACCCTGAATTCACGCTGTTTGCGAACCGTACGTATGCTTATGCTTTTACGTTTAAAGGGATCTAATAGGGTAGGCGAAGGAGGAGCCTTCTACTACTGACTAAAGTGGAACCTTTAGCCACTGACTAGAGTGGAATCTTCGACGACTGACTAGAGTGGAGCTTTCAACGATTGATTAGAGAGGAACCTTCGACGACTGATTAGAGTGGAGCCTTCAACGATTGACTAGAGTGGAACCTTCAACGATTGACCAAGAAGAACCTTCAACCACTGATTCGTGGTGAAGGTTCTTCTTTGGTTAACGGAGGGTATCAGCCAGCATCTATCGAGTTTGACTGAAACCCCCGCAAAAGCAAGCTGAGCCCGCCCAAAAAGCCGTCTCAGCCGTCCAAAGTAGCCAAAAGCCCTCCGAGCCTGCCAAAAAGGCAGTCTCGGAAGAAAAAAAAGCCCCCAACCCCGCAAAAGCAATCTTAGCCTGCCGAAAAAGCCGTCTCAGCCGCCCAAAGTAACCAAAGCCCCTCCGAGCCTGCCCAAAAAGCCGTCTCGGCCGCCAAAAGTAGCCAAAAGCCCCTCCGAGCCTGCCAAATAGGCAGTCTCGGAAGAGAAAAAGCCCCCAACTCCCGCAAAAGCAAGCTGAGCCCGCCAAAAAAAGCCGTCTCAGCCGCCCAAAGTAGCCAAAGCCCCTCCGAGCCTGCCAAAAAGGCAGTC
>NZ_MBTG01000041.1 GCF_002027705.1 Paenibacillus ferrarius
GGAAGTACCGAGTAGTAGTTCCCAAAGGGCACAGACCCGTTACTAGAGCATCTCGGCCTCCACTTCTTGGACAGGTATAACGAAGGAATGTAAGGGCTGCGACCCGTTGAGTCATGGGAGGGTAAACCACCAAGAGACCGTGGAGTCAAACGTGCACATATGGGAAAATGAGGAATTAATAACACTTCCTCTATTCCCGCATGCCCTCTTGATGATTTTAGAGAAACAGCTCCCTCATCTTCTAGAGAACCCTGCTTCAAGAATGATGTAATCCTACGAATGAGCGAGTATATGCAAGAAAAACGCTAAGAACAGAGGGAGGGAACTATGATCCGCTATATTGCCGAAAACCGCCCAATCTCACTCCAATGGGAACTACGGTCCGCTATTTCACCAATTCCCACTCAAAATCAGCGATTTCCGCTCCAATAGCGGACCTCAGTTCCCTTTCATGCTACTTTTCCCCCGTTCTCCACCAATTAGCGGATCATAGTTCCTTTTCATCATACTAGTCACCGTTTCGCGCAATCTGCTCAGTTTGGTCATGTCATCCACCACTCACTCTGGCATTTCCGCATTCGGCTCAGCCTGCTCGGACCACAGTTCCTTTTCCCCGTACTAGTCACCGTTTCGCAATCCGCTCAGCTTAGTCATGTCATCCACCACTCCCTCTGGTATATCCGCATTCGGCTCAGCTTGCTCGGGCCTCCGTTCCTTTTCGGCTCTCGACCACCCGCCACAGTCACGAACCAAGCCTTTCAAATTGGTATATATAATTATAACTGAATTGGATCTTTTTAATATTCCAATTTTCCATTATGCTAACTAAAATCTCATCTATATTGCACGTTGACAAGGAGAACAAACACAATGAATCTACAGTCCTCTATTCTAGAAGGAACACGTGTCGCCCTGCTTCCGATGCAGGAATCGCATATCATCAGCTTGACCGAAGCTGCCGCTGATCCCAGAATCTGGGCCCATATGACGCCGCTGCTTCGGTCTGAGGATGTTGAGCGCTTTGTCCAGCAAGCGTTGGAGGAACAGAAAGAGGGCCTTGGCATTCCTTACAGCGTCTACGATAAGGATACGGACACTTTTGTTGGCAGCACGCGCTTGTTCGATATTTCCATCCCGCATCGGAATTTGGAGATTGGACATACCTGGTATAACCCCCTTGTTTGGCGGACACGCGTCAATACGGAATGCAAATATTTGCTGCTCCGCCACTGCTTTGAAACGATGAACCAGCTGCGTGTGCAAATTAAAACGGACCTGCGGAACGAACGCTCTCAAACCGCCATTGCCCGGCTGGGAGCGCAAAAAGAGGGGATTCTCCGGCAGCATCGCGTGCTCCATGACGGCTATATCCGCGACACCGTTATGTTCAGTATCCTCGATAAAGAATGGCCGGATGTGAAGCAGCGTCTGGAAGGATTTTTGAATCAAGTCAGGGTGTAAGTGCAAGTGGCCAACCATCCAGAAAAAAATTGTTTCGCGCAGTGACGTACTCCAATGAAAGTGGTATAATAACTGCAAAAAATGAATAGCTCACTGGAAGGAATGACCCACTCTTATGAATCCTCTGGCACGACAGTTAAACGAGACCCTGGAACGTGAAAATTCTCACGTGCATGACATGCTTTCTGCATTAGGTAAATCGATTTACTTCCCGAAAGAAGGCATTCTCAGCCAATCGGCTGAAGCAAAAGCGAAGGCCAAGAAATTCAATGCTACTATCGGTATTGCGATCGAAAATGGTCAGCCCATGCATCTGAAGGTCATTCAAGACACACTATCCACCTATGCTCCAAAAGATATATATGAATACGCTCCGCCTGCAGGTAAACCAGAATTACGTACGGCATGGCGCAAAAAAATGCTCGAAGAAAACCCTGACATCGGCAGCAAGCTTATCGGCAACCCGATTGTCACGAATGCGTTGACGCATGGTCTGAGTATTGCGGCTGACTTGTTCGCTGATGTTGGTGACGCTGTTATTATCCCTGATAAAAACTGGGAAAATTATGAGCTGACTTTCGAAATCCGCCGCGGCGCGCAAATCGTGAACTATCCGCTTTATAACGACAACATGCGATTCAATGCACAAGGCTTGCGCGAAGCTCTGCTAGCTCAGAAATCCAAAGGCAAAGCGATCGTAGTCCTGAACTTCCCGAACAACCCAACCGGCTATACGCCTGATGCGCAGGAAGGCAGAGAAATTACAGCTGCGATCCAAGATGCGGCTGAAGCTGGTATTAATGTTGTCGTCCTTACTGACGATGCGTACTTTGGTCTTTTCTTTGAAGGTTCCCTGCACGAGTCCTTGTTCGGACAATTGGCCGATCTTCACCCGCGTGTGCTTGCTGTCAAAATCGACGGAGCTACCAAAGAAGAGTACGTATGGGGCTTCCGCGTTGGCTTCATCACATATGCAGGCCAAAGCGAAGCTCTGCTGTCGGCTCTCGAGCAAAAAACGATGGGGATCATTCGGGCGACCATTTCCAGCGGTCCTCACCCATCCCAAACCTTCGTCCTTCATGCGTTGAACTCACCGGAGTTCGCTCAGCAGAAGCAAGAGAAATACGAAATCATGAAAGGCCGCGCCAACCGTACCAAGTCCATTCTGGACAGCGGCAAGTTCGATGAGGCATGGGGTTACTATCCTTTCAACTCCGGTTATTTCATGTGCTTGAAGCTCAAAACCGTTGATGCCGAAGCCTTGCGCGTACATTTGCTGAATCAGCATGGTGTAGGTACAATCGCACTAGGTGCGACTGATCTGCGCGTAGCTTTCTCTTGTATCGAAGAAGGCAACCTTGAAGAGCTGTTCAACCTTATTTATCAAAGCGTTAAAGAAATAGAAACAGTTGCTGCAAGCAAGTAGCTCGTATCGAAAAAGAAGCCTCCAAAACCACTTCTGTGGAGTTGGAGGCTTCTTTGTTTTCATTACTTCGCTGCATCCGGATAAACATCAACGGATATCATTTTCCCATTTGCCGTAATCATCGTGGCCGTAAAGGAAACGACTTCCACATTCGATCCATCTACCGCAGATTTGGCCGGTACATAGATGTACTTGGCATCGCCGCGGTTCAATTGAATTGGATTCAATGCCGGATTAGCATTGGGAACAGTGGCGAATACCCAATCGGTTGGATCTGTTCCTGCTGGGACTGGGGTCACTGCGTTCGTTTGATTATTCATATTGTTGACCCCTGAAATATTAGATTCAATAGCCAGATAACCTGAGCCTGGAACGATATTATCAGAAGCCCATCTTATATTGCTAATGAAAGTTTGGATGCCGAATACAGGCGCAACTCGGATGACTGAGCTATTTTTAAAAGCGTTATTCCCATATTGATCCGTCAACGTGATATTGCTAAACGTCTGTTTCTGATTGAGTCTTCCTGTGTCGTTCCCTGTAAAAATATTGACGCCGGCTTTCAATTGCGATAACCAAATGATTCTTGGTTTGCCATTGAAGGTAGCCGCCAGGGAACTCGCAAACAAGGCTTCTTCCTTAATCGCAATGTTATCCATTAAAGAATACTTGACTCCCGTGTAATTGGAAGGCTTGAAAAGTACCGCAATGCTTGTTGTACCCACATCTTTACCGCGAATGGCGTATCCGTCAAAATCTTTGGCTACAGCGCCATCCGCTTTCGTTTTATTCACAACGGCTGTCGCTTGCATATTGGAAGAAGTAACAGCTTTCACATGATTGTTAGGGATTTGTACAACATTGCCACCCGAATCCTTCGCTGTAATTACAATTTTCCCAGCAAAAAGATTTTCCAAGGCATAGCCTTCGGTCGAATAGACACCTTTGACAACTGTCGACGCTCCCCCCTGCAGAATCCCGCTAATTTTATCTACGGCATAAATGCCATTGGCAAAAGGTGTGACCGCATAGGTAAGATTGTCGGATTCCTTCGCTTTAATCAACTGTGTCGAACTGATCGCTGTTGACAACAAGGAAGCATTCCCAGCAGCAACCGCCGCTCTGTCGCCTTTGAACAATTGGGCTGTGAGCTGGTAGCTGCCTTCGTTGTTATCGCCCATATTAGCGGTGAACAACAAATCCTTGTCGCGATAGCTGCCAATTTCAGTCGCTCCTGGGTTGTAAGCATCACGTGTTGCATCTACGCCGTCAAGAATCAACGTTTTATTGGTTGTCGTATTTAATATGGCTGTGTTATTTGGCGTGCCGTCTGCTTTCCATGTAAAGCCGCCTTTGGAGAAGTAAACGGCATCCGTTACAGAACCCGAAGTTTGATTAAACGTCAACTGCACAGTGTATCCTGTGTAATCTCTATCGAATTCTTCACCGTATTGGTCTCTGTATTTCAATCGGAATATGTTTTCAGTCTTGCTATCGGTTAAATCAATCGAAGGCAGCATCTTCACTTTGGGAACGACCGAAAGGAATACGGTATTCGGATAACGCTTAGCTACAATGCTGGTACGAGCGGTCGTGCTTTTCCCGCTTGGCGTTACCTTCGCTGACACTGTCAGTTGACCGCTTCCTCTCTCCGGAACTAGTTTGAGATCAGAGATGCGGATCTTTCCGCGATTGGCGCCACTCTTTTCAATCCCGCCCACCACTTTACCAGCAGCATCCTTCGCACCTACCGTTACAGCGCTGACACCATAGCTGTAGATCAGGATTTTGTCCGCGTTATTCACGATTTCATCGGTATTAAGCAGGTTGCCAGCCTTATCCTTGACTGTGATTGGAAGATACACATCATCGTCACCAATTGCAATTGTATTCGGGAAAGCCCCTAAAATAACCTCATAAGGCACTTTTGCCATCGCTACCTTCAGCGTCTTAGAAGCCGGGGAGCCCGATAAAGCGGCCGAAAGTGAAACCGTCACTTCCTGATCGCTGAATAAGGTAAGATTCGAAGCGGCTTTAAGCTTCAGTTCAGGAATACCGTCTCCGGTTTCATCCGCTACGAAGCCAAAGCCTTGCGGAGGTGACATCGCCGTAGTATCAATAACGCCTGAACCATTCGTATAGGCCATTGCATAAGTCTTCAATACATTCAGATCCGTTACTTGAAAGCCATACTGGTCAAAAGCTTTGAAAGGAATCGTTGCGGTATCGCCCGCTTCCAGGCTCGTCTTGCCATTGGCATACGCGATATCCCCTAATTCCACCTTGGCAACCGACTGCGGATCGCCCACTGTGAACGTTTTCGTAATCTGTGGCGTATACTCCGGCGCATTGATGCCAACGTAGAAGGTTTGATTTCTGGCTAGCTTATTTGCATACACAGCATGTGTAACATCAATCGTTAAGGATTGACTATCACCGGCAGCAATCACATCAAGCTCTGGGCTCGTATAGATGCTAAAACGCGTCGCATTGATGTCGGATACTTCGTTGTATTGATTCGTCGCTTTAAAGCCAATTTTGATTTTACCTTGAGCAACCGTATCCGATGCGGTTGTAAACGCAATTTTGCTGATTTTCTCATCGGTAACAGCCACATCAGCAGTCCCTTTATCGACGGTCAAGCCACCATCTTTGACAGCTTCGAGCTTAACGGTATACGTGTTTTCCGTCATTTTGGCATCAAGGGTAATCGTGACTTCGTTCTTGTTGGTATTCCATTTCTGTGCACCTGCTGCCACAGAGCCAGCGAGTCCGCCGCGCAAAACCGAAACGGTTAATTTCGTTGTGTCTGCAATCGAACCGTTTAATTTCACGAGCAGCGTTTTGGCGCCTGCTGCTTTGAACTCGGCAACGGATACTTTGGTTATCGTAATCACCGGTCCGTTCGTTAAAATAAGCTGATACCCGGTATACGCGGCATTCACCAGCAGCTCGCGATTCGCGGCTATCGTGAAATCCTTCACACTAGCAATGAACCCTGCTTTGATAGCGGCAGCAATGCTGCCTTTGGCCCAATCCGAGACGGTACCCGTCACCGCGGCATTGACATCAGGCTGAAGTTTAAATACACGCGCAAAGACCGCAGCCACTTGTTCAATGCTTACGACACCGGCTGGATTAAACTGATCCGCTGATATGCCATCCATGAAGCCGGCTTTGGCTACGGCACCAATATAGCCGGTTGCCCAGCTTGCGCCTTCCAAATCGGTGTAAACGGCACTGGCTGCTTTATCTTCCGCAAGTCCGCTCAATACGACGATAATTTTCGCCAATTGCGCGCGTGTCAGCTCTTTATCAAGTCCTGCTGCTCCTGTTTCATCAATCCCGTCCAAAATGCCTTTGGCTTTCAAGGCAGCAAATTTGGCTTGCGCATCCAAGGGTGCTGCGCTTGGGCTGGGAGCTGGCGCTGTCGGCTTAGCTGTTGGACTAGGCGATGGTGAAGCCGCAGGTGTTGCTGCCGGACTTGGAGCTGGACTCACCGCTGGCGATGGAGCCGGACTCGCGGCCGGAGAAGGACTCGGGCTTGCCGCTGGGGTTGCGCTAGGCGATGGGGTTGATGTCACCGTTGGCGCTGCATCTGCATCCACGTATTGGAAGGATGCCATCATCGTAAACATCATAGCCATGATGAGTACGATCGATAACTTTTTCTTCATAACGAGTCGTTTCATATTTTCCTCCCTCCATACTTACAAAACTAAACAATTCCTTTGATGCCCCTTAGCTTTCGTTTATTTGCAAGCGCTTTCTATTTCGAGAACCTCCTTCCTCTCTCTTTTCCAAATCATAGATTATCGGAGAGAGGACAACATACTAGTTATTTAAGTTGATATTAAACAAACTTAAGGTGCTCCGCTTTTTTTCCAATGTCTCAGCTCGATTATTATGCTTCTATTTTACAGGCCTCTACCATCAGCAGAAGCGCCATCGATTGACCGTAAGGCATCGGGCATTGCTTAATATTGCGGTAATAGTCGAGATCACCCTTCAAGCCTGTACCATAAGAAACCCCATGGACAATGCCATCAGCATCAATTTTCTGCTTCACGCCTTCAAGTGCCTTTAGACCAACAGCTTTATACTTCGGATCCAGAAAACCCTGCCGCACAGCCTTCAAAATGCCGTAGGCAAACGCTGACGACGCCGAAGTTTCCAAATACGAATCCGGTTTGTCGAGCAGCGTATGCCATAGACCGCTCTCATGCTGCAGCAAAGACAAGGTGTGAACCTGCCGTTCCAAGGAGGAAATCAGGAATTGGCTGACTCCCGCCGGCAGCGAGGCGATTTCCAAATAATCAACTAGCCCAGCTGTATACCAGGAGTTCCCTCGTGCCCATAGAGCCTGCGCAAAGTGATGGTGACCGATGAAGGTCCAGCCATGGAAAAACAAGCCTGTTTTCACATCGGTTAAATATTTCAGGTGGATCATGAACTGGCGAATGCTCTCCTGTGTATAAATATCATTGTCCAAAAGTTCACCCATTCGAGCCACAAACAATACCGTCATATACAGCGTGTCATCCCACAGCTGACCTTGATTCAGATTCCTTGTTACAACGTGTTGAAGGCCGCCTTCAACCGTTCTTGGCATCTCTTCCATCACATATGTAACCCATTCTTGACACAGCTCCAAATACTGGGGATTTCCCGTTTCTTCAGCCAAATAGCTCAGCGTCAGCATGGGACACATCGTATTGACATTTTTTTCAGGCAAGCCTTCGGCAATTCGTCGATCAAACCACTGTATCAATTCATCTCTGATCTCTCGCTTGCCCGTTTCTTTATAATACGAATATAAGGCAAATAGCCCGACACCTTGCGGCCATTCCCAATTCTCCATAGATACAATGCCAATGGCGACCTTCTCTTGGAACATCGGTTTAAGCTCTTTCATTTGTCGAATGAGCTTCGCAATGATATCTTCATACGCATGTATCGCTCGCGATTTAGCCATAAATCCACTCACTCCTTTCCCGAAATATTCGCCACCGCCTGCGCCCCCAGACGATCCTGCAGCTGCTGAAGGTATAAGCTTCGGGGATTTACATGCGTTCCAAAGCTGTCCCAAAAAGCTTCTTTACGCACACGCCTGTCGTAAGCGTTAGGCAGCATGGCGTTGCCTTTCGTTCCTACATGCCCGATGGCATAATTCTGCGCGGTTGGCGGACATTGACATACGAGTTCATTTTTCGTATTCCAAGCGACATAGTTAGCTCCTGACCATCCATGCCCGCTCCCGAGCCAGCCACGGTCTTGAATATGGATACGTCCATTCACATTGTCGTACAAACAGCCCACAGACCAACGATGATGCGGCTCGCTCGTGTTATAGTCCTTGCGGGATTCACAGTCCAGGAACACATTCGGTCCCGCAACCCTGGCATCCACGGCAAAAGCATGTCTCGCTGTTTCCGTATACGTGCGTTGAACCAGCGTTAATTCACCCATCAGATGAACCGAGTAACGTCGGCCTCCGGTAATAACGCTAATGAAATCATAGGCAGCGCAATCCTGAATGGTAATCCATTTGGTATTTGTCCCTACTTGCACGAGCGCATGCTGGAGATGATAGCTGGTGATATTTCGTATCCAGGCATTTTGGACATGATCCATGTAAATACCGTTAATGGCATGCTGCTCATCAGCCAAATAAGAGGCAGTCCCCTCATTGCCGTCGATTCTCGTATCCGTGATGCTCGGATCATACTCAACATCTATTCGCAAATTTTCTACACCCACTTGTTCAATCCGCTGGGAATCCTCATATTTCATGATCGCCCCGCCGCCCCATCGTGTCTCGATGGCATTCGCCAGGGGAGCATCCACCGTGAGGCAATTTCCAGCAATTTGCGTAATCACTCGATCAAATTCAAGCTGAAAAGGCGGCCATTGGATGGTTCCCCCAGCCACGGGACGCAGGCGAATAGCATCCATGCCAATGGCATGAATCCAGCGGGCATTCCCATAACGAAACACCTTCACAGTATCGCCCACGGCAAATGCCGAAGCATCCTCGACATGGAACGAGCAAGCTCCCGAAGGGACATAAAGATCCGTCACAGCTGTTAAAGTGTGTGCCAGCAGTGTTGAATCTGGAGCTCCTGAGATCTGAATCAGATCTCGCTGAAGCGTACCTGTGGCATAGAGCAGCGTGCCGTCTGTCCCCTCGCCCTCGCCTCGCAGAACAATACCGCTTGATCGCAGATGTAGCGCTCCGCTTATCGGATACGTCCCTTTTTTCAACACAATCGCTCCTCGGAACCCATCCTCGAGCTGCGGCAGCGCTGATAGCCGATCTATCGCTTGCTGAATATGCTGCGTGTTATCCCCGATCACAGGCTCCAGATAGATCTTTGGCTTTGCCTCCGGCAGTTTGACGCCCCCTCCGGCATAACCGCTGCTCGAGAAATCCAGGATGCGATTCCCTTTGTAGTCAGGGACGTACGTCAACTTGCCATCTTTCGCCAAATAGACAATCTGGCTTGCCTGTTCCCTAGAGACCTGCGGGTCGTAAACGGTAAAGCAAAACATGTCATAATAGATTTTGGCCCCCGCTGCTTCTCCCTTTATGCAGCATTCAACATGAATTTCATAGCTTCCCGCCTGTGCGTTTCCGGGCAGAACAAAGCCCCGTTCTTGATTGGCTTCCAGCTCCTGATCCGGAAGGCTGAAGACAATTGAACCTCCCGAAGCGGTGACCAAAGAAACCCTCGCCGTCGCAGCGAATGCAGGGTTTATGAATAACTGAGGATAGCTGCTGCCCTCTTCGAGCATAGCCGGTTGACCAATTTCCATCTGCATGGCCGGATGCTCCAGCCGAATGTCTGCTATGCATTCGGCTGGATCGTAGCTATCAATAAAGAGGCTGGTCTCTTGGGTGACCCCACATAAAGTGACGCTGCCATGGATTTGCGCAATTCCTGATCTATGAACGGTCAGCTCTCCACTCGGATCAATGGAAGCTACTTCTGAGCTGCTGCTTGTGAGCAAGATTTGTGCCGTCGTTAGATCCGCCGGCCGGCCATCTGTCAGCACCCCTTGCAAAGCAAAGCTCGCCTTGCTCGATACTTGCAAAGAGAGCGTATCCTCTCGGGCGAAAGAACCCCGAGCTGTTTCCGTGAACATGACTTGCTTCAACAAAGCTCCGGAAGGAATGGAAGGCTGGTCATAGACACCTATTTCGATCAATTGAAAATCACGATCTGGATCAAACAATTCCACCTCAAGGGTGACATATCTCCCCGTCACGCGGGGAAACACAAGCCTCTCCGTGGTGCTGATTCCGCCTTCTGACACATCCCGCTGAGCAGCATCAAGCCACGAGCTTCGATCATCGGAATATTGAATACGGTACATGCTGATAAAGCCCGATTTTAATTGCAATATGATCTGATTAAAAGAAACGCTTTCGCCCAAATCGACCGTCAGCCACACACGTTTATCTTCTTGTCGATCCTTGCCTGTCGGCTGCCAGTACGTATGTTTCTCTCCATCGACAGCATAACTGCTAACTGCTTCCCTTGTTTCAGAGCTTCCTATGACCGATTTATGTAAAGCTAAATTCATTGCCATTGTGTTAAGTCAACCCTCCTAGCTTGCTGCTAGTACCTTGGGCGATCGGTATGACCATGTTCCAGGTTTCGGTGGCATCATGAAAGCCATTCGTGCCATCCGATGTAGCCGCAAATAAATGCGTGGGCTTCCCGTCCTGAAACAGGAGAAACGGCCTTTCCAAATTGCCCATTTGACGAACAATACCGTCGTCCCATAGAACACTCCTAGAATAAGCGAGCTGCTCCTTGCCAATTTCCCAGTTCAAGCCGTCTGCCGAATACGCGTGTATGCCGCCATATTTTTCTCCGCATAAATTTCCTTCCATGTCCTTGGCAAGCAGTTCGTAGCCTTCGGCTGTTTGCCAAATAAACGGGTCTTCCAAATGTACGTCCGGAGGAAAAAGCGGATTTTCACTGAGCACCCGATACGGTCCCTCGTAATGGTCAGCATGGGCCGCACCAAACGTCATTTTGCCATGAACATGGCCTTCATATTTTCTGGCTTTATAAATTAACAGCACAGACCCATCTTCCCGGATGCAGGGTGCTGGATTGGAAGTCAGGAAACTATCAAATTTACCGGGTCTTGTTGCTAAAATAGGCGCATCCCGTCGTTCCCATGGACCTGTGACGCTATCGGAAACAGCAAGCCCAATCCGCTTGTTTGCACGGGCAACGATACAACGCGGGTCGTCGAGACCATAACCGTCTCCTGCGACAGGCTCTTTCAGCGGATGCGTTGATCCCATATAAAACAGCAAGTATTTCCCTCCATGCTTAACGATTTGAGGGTTATGCGTGCTTCGGCCATCCCAATATTCAGCGCCTCGCGCGGGCAGCACAACTTCCTGAAACGTGTAGGGGCCCTCCGGATGATCTGAAACGGCACGAACGATTTCAGACTGAACCAGCCAGCCCGGGTGCATAGGAAGAGCTTTCGGCCAACGGGAGGCGAATAGATGGAACCGTCCATCCTCACCTTTAACACACGATCCACACCATACCCAATAACCTTCCATTCGGAAACCACCCTCAAGAGGTGCAGGCAATAACGTTTGAAACATAGCTCTCAGCTCCTTTATGTAATGGCCACGTGAGCCATCCAATTATAGACTTATCAAAATGATTTCCTTGAGATTCATTAACACGTCTCCGTTAATCTTCTCCGGTCTGATCGTTAAGACCAGCTCGGCTTCATCAGCGAACAGCAGCTGTCCGGCGGCATGCTCTTTAAACTCATATTCCCCGCCCGTTAACTCGACCGCTGCGGTTATCCGTTCCTGTCCGGCAGAAATAACAAATGAACCTCCTGCGGATATCTCGTTTGCGCCATAAACAACCAGCACCTTATAGGTTCCGCGGCTTGCCACTCTGAAAGTCCACTGCACATAATCCTCGATCTTATGCCAATCTCGCACATTGTCTCTGCCTTTTTTCCCCGTATCGAATCGCAGTGTTGTCCCCTGAAGCTCCCCATCAAAAACACTTAATCGATTAGAAACTCCGCCAAACACCACTTGGCATGTTTTGACATCGAGCTTGCCCTTGAACTCCAAAGCAATTACCGAACAATAGGGATCTATCGGATTTTGCGGCAATTGAATGGCCATATCCCCGAATGCATTGATTTGCCTCAGCGGAAGGGGATCTTTGTGCTCATCTGCCAATAAATAAGCATGTTGAATAGGATTCCGAATCCCCGGCACTAGCAATTCCCCTTGGGCAGGCCACTCCCAAACATGCAAAAATAACGTGTTTCCTTTGCGTGTGCACCGCCCCCAGGGCATTTTGCCAATCGGACTCTTTACAGTACCATAGATGCTTTCACCGTTCTGCTTCAGCCAACTGCCGATTTCTGCAAGCAATTCAAGTGATTTCGGATCGAATGCCCCTTCGCCTGTTGGGCCAATATTAATGACATAATTCCCACCCATACTAACAACGTTAGTCATGTCGCGCAGAATGTCTTGGGGACTTCTCCATTGATGATCTGTTTGGTTGTAGCCCCATGAGTGATTCAAAGTCGCTATCGACTCCCAGTCTCTTCGTGGAGCCCGGATATGCAGCTGATTGTCCCCAGTGTTCTCATAGTCCCCGAACCCTTCCCTGCGGACTCGGCGATTGACGAGGCATCCCGCTTGCAGCCCATGCACCAAATCGACGAAATGCGTCCCTTGCTCATCTGTGACCTTATGCCCGCAATCGAACCAGATGGTTCCGACCGGGCCATATTGCGTGAGCAGCTCAGTAACTTGAGGGTAAGCCTTCTCCTCCAAATACCGCTCATACCGGGCACTTTTATCCGAATCCTTCACCCATGATTCTAGAGGATCATAAGCGCCTATGTTATCAGGGAAATCCAAAGTATTTCCTTGTGAATCCGGATGATGCCAATCCATCGCATGTGAATAGTAGAGGCAGAGCGCCAACTCTTCCTTGCGGCACGCGTCTGCCAGCTCAGCAACCGGATCCCGGCCAAATGGTGTTGCTTTCACAATGTTATAATCGCTTACTGCCGAATCGTACATGGCAAAACCGTCATGGTGCTTCGCTGTGAAGATCATGTAATGGAAACCCGCTGCTTTCACCGTATGAACCCACTGCTGCGCATCGAATTGGACCGCATGAAACTGCCCGGCAATTTGTTCATATTCTTGAATTGGAATTTGCGCGCGCAATTGCAGATGCTCGGCATAAGCGGCATTCACCGTCTCGCCCTTCCAAATACCTCCAGGGAGTGAATACAGTCCCCAGTGAATGAATACGCCGACTTTCGCCTCGCGCCACCACGCAATCCGCTGTTCATGCTCGGTATCCAGATGTTCATCTTGCACATGAATGAATTTCCGGCTATCCGCTTCCGCATTGTCCATCAAATCATCTTTTGTCGACATGCTGCCCATCTCCCTTGTTGTTAGACCTCTTCATTTAAAATATCTTCAATCTCCCGCAAATCCCAGTCCGATAGCTTCACACCTGAAGCTTTGACATTTTCTTCGATCTGCTCAGGCCGAGAAGCTCCAATAATACAGCTCGACACATTGTCCAGACGCAGAATCCATGCCAAAGCCAACTGGGCCATGCTTAGATCGTTGCGCTCGGCAATTGCGCTCAGCTTCTCCACCTTCGCCAGCTGCTCTTCCTTCATCATGTGCACTATAGCCCCATTCTGCTGAGGATCTGCCGCTCTTGACTGATCTGGGAAAGGAGCTCCAGACTTATATTTTCCGGTTAAAATGCCTTGTGCCAATGGGGAATACACCACTTGCCCGATGCCTTCCTTTTGACAAAGAGGGACAATATCTTTCTCAATGCCCCTTCTGAACATATGATATTGAGGCTGGTTGGCAATGATCCGATTCAGGTTCATTGCTTTAGCCAAATGCACGCTGTCGAGCAGCTGCTCGCTTTTCCACATACTAACGCCTGTATACAGTACCTTGCCCTGCGTGATCAGATCGTTCAACGCCCGAAGCGTCTCCTCAAGCGGGGTCTCCGGGTCGTAACGATGGCATTGATACAAATCTATGTAATCTACACCCAGCCTTTTGAGGCTTGCGTCACACTGCTCCTTGATGTGCTTTCGAGAAAGACCACGGTCGTTAGGTCCCTCCCCCATAGGCACACATACTTTCGTTGCCAGAACGTAAGATTCCCTCGGATATTTGGCAAGCGCGCGACCGACAACCTGCTCCGCTTCTCCCTTGTGGTAGACATTGGCCGTATCGAACAGATTGATGCCTAACGCATAGGCTTTATCAATAATGGTTTCCGAGTGCTTGGCATCGATAGCCCCGCCATAGGTCAGCCAACTCCCCAAGCTTAGCTCGCTTACTTTTAAACCGCTGCTGCCTAACCGTCTATAAAACATGACTTAACCTCCATGCCTCCAAGATTTAAAAGATTTGAAGAGGCGGAAAAATATTCTCCGCCATCTGGTTTATGCTTTGATGTTACGCTCACCTCTATCATCCATCAATATCCGTTCTTACACTCGTATGTCTTTTTTTACGATTCTTGAGCACCTTTTCAGCCTTAAAGCTGCGTTTTGCCTCAGCTAAACAAACAACCGCACAGCATAAAGCAGTGCGGCCATCTATTTGAAACTATTGGTTATATACTTCAATCTCATTTATTGTCGGTACAGCACTTGCTGTACTTACATATAAACGTAAGAATCTTGTCGTCATTTCGGTAAAGTTAATCGTCTTGCTTGCACCTAGCGTTGTTCCGGCTGTACCCGCAATATCCGAATACGTTATGCCGTCGGACGATGCTTGCAGCTTGTAGCCCGTCACCCTTTGATACGTGGTTTCCTTCACGATCACTTGATCCACAGCAGCAGCTGTTCCCAAATCAACACTGATCCACTGGTTGTTCAGGGAACCGTTTGCTGCAGACCAACGCGTCGTTGTACTTCCGTCAAATGCCTTATCCGCCGAATAGGACGTATTCCATGTTGTGGAGGCATTGTAGGTTTTGCCTAAAGCGAGATTCCCAGGCGATGTGGGGGATGTGGTTGTTGCAGTCGCCGTGCTGCTTGCTGCAGATTGATTCCCCGCTCCATCTTTTGCTTTTACCGTATAGCTGTATGTGGTCGAAGCTGTCAGTCCTGTGTCGCTGTAAGAGGTCGTCGTCGATGATCCAACAAACACACCCCCGCGGTACACATTGTACCCAGTTACGCCAACATTGTCAGTCGACGCAGTCCAGCTCAAATTGATTTGATTGCCGGATACAGCCGCAGCCGTTAAATTGGTTGGCGTGGTAGGTGCTTGTGTATCGCCGCCTGCCGTATTTAATTGATTTTTGGCCCACATGAATCGAGCGAACGTGGCAAGGCTTGTCGTTGTTTTGTTAGGCATATTCGCGTTAGCCAGATCGCCAAACATATCTGGACGAAGTGCCGCCAAGAAGATGTTGCCAGTCCGGGCATACGTGGTTGGCGCCCCGTGTCCGGTTCCGTCTGTACCATCCACACGGCCAGCAAAATCGTTAGGCCCTCTCATCATAACGTCGGCATACATGTTGGCAAAAGGCATCATCATAGATGAGGTAATCCCATATCGGCCGCTCAGGAAGGCACGGTAGAAGCCCGCTACATCCAGACTGGCATGATTGGAATCTTCTCCACCCAGCAGCGTTGGATTATAGCCCCAATTGTAGGCTGTGTTGCCTTTGCTGTCCGTATAGGTTTGTTTGGCTGTATTATTGCTGAAAAACCAATTGAGATTCGTTTGAACAATGCCGTCATATTGCGAAACGAGCGTTGGATTATCGCCAAGAACGGCATGTGCTGCGGCCAAATTTTGCAGACCATAGGAGATCATCATCTGTTGATTCCAAGGAAAAACACCGCCGCTCATGTAAGGGGATTGCGTAGAAAAATAATATTTATTGCCATTCGACAGATCCAGCAAGGAAGGGAAGATGAATTGGTTGACCACATAGTCAGCCTCGTTCATGAAAGTCATAGCGCGCTGCTTATAAGTAGCCCCATGACTGTAATCGTCGCCAATGGCCACGGAGGTATTCCAAATGGCCGGATGCTGCAGGATCAGATTGGCACAATAGGCAAGATGCCCAACCGGATCGCCGTTGGCAGAATCTGCCGAGGCTGTCCCCGTATTATTGCCGGGCCATACAGGAGCAATCGTATTCGTCCACACGGTTCGATGGCCATAAGGAGCTGGAAGAATATCGTTTCGCTGGGACAGCAGCACATCGCAGAAATAGATCATTCGGTCAAGAATGGCGGTATCCCCCGTGATTTCATACATGAGACCCATGGCTTTAATATTTTCACCGCTTGTACCTTGCGCATATTCGCCCTGCATGGAGCCTGTATTCGGCCAAACGACTGGTTCTACGCCTTGAATGTAGGATTTAAAAGAATTGATTTCATTCTGGGTGACTGGACCCGTGAAGCTGTCAGCAACCATGGGCCCAGCAGCGTGAGCCTTGAAGCCGGGAAGCAGGCCTGCACAGGTGAACACAAGCAAAAATACCATGAGATGCTTTTTGGGATAGGTAAATAAGCTCTTTGCAGTGGTGATCGGCATGATAAAACCCTCTTTCACATTCCTCATCGGCTGAGGTATTGGCTGCCATGCTGCGCTTATTGGGATCAAACTTCCTTGGTTTGGGAGCATAACACCTCCTTTCTTAAATCTTAAAGCGCTTTCAATTGAAAAGGAATGGCTCATACTAACCACTTCATTTATCAAACTAACTTTTGTTAAAAAGGAACTCGAGGTCTTAGCGTTTCACTAGCCATCTCTAAATTACGATATTCGGAAGGAGACAAGCCCACATGTTTTTTAAAAGAAGTTGAAAAGTGCGAAGCATCATAAAAACCGGTAAGATTCGCGATTTCGTTAATCGACAACGCATAGCCAATCAGCAGCTCTTTGGCCTTTTCCAATCTGCGGTCATAAATATAGCGCATCGGCGAAACGCCCAGATGGGTCTTGAAAAAGCGAATAAAATAATTCGGATGGAAATTAGCCGTTTGCGAAAGCTCGTAGATCGTTAATTCTTTGTCCAAGTTCTCGTCAATATATTGGATGGTAGCCACTAAGCGATTCATGGAGGAGAATTTCCCAGTATCCTGCACCTCTATCATGGCATGGTCAATATAGTAGGCGATCATCTCAAGCAGTGCAGACTGAATTTTCAGCAGCGCTGTTGGCTGCGTATTGCTGCGGTTATCAATCAGTTGTTGAAAATAACGCAGCAGCGTGGCATCATCCTGTACAGTCATAATGGGAGGAATGCCAATGGTTCGAAAAAGCTGGCTTAACCCCATGTTGGCCGTAAAATGACACCAGAACATGGTAAAGGGGCGGCCATGGGAGAACGCGTAGGATTGCACAACACCGGAGGGAGCAAAAAAAAGTTGACCGGCCTGCGGGCAATACAATTTCCCGTCCACCTGAATCCAACCGTTTCCATCACAAATATAATAAAATTTATTGTACTCGGGAACGAAATTCTCCTTTCTCCATTCGGTAGAACAAACGGAATACTTCGCAGAAATCAACTTCACCCTTAAATCAGATAGTTTGTAACTCAACAGATTATTCGTGATTTGCATGGCCTTCGCTTCCTTTCTCCTTCATGCTTGTGCGCCTTGCGAGCATAATTAAGGAAAAGCCCCACCTGTCTGTTAGCAGGTGGAGCATCTTTACTTCCTATTTCTTCTTCATCGCATCATAGGCTTCCTGATGAATCTGCAAATAACGCGGAAGCTTCATATTATCCAGATTTTTCACATACTCATCCCATTTTTTATCGATGTCCAAATCTCCGATAATCATTCTGGCTGTCGTTTCTTTCCGGTAATCATCGATGGTTTTACTGATATTGGCGATCTCATCGGACTGATCATTCGTAAAGAACAGCGTTGGAATTGCGTTCTTTGGATCTGGCTTATATGGTTCGTATTTATTCAGTGTCTCTTTGTACAGAATATCTTCCAGCGGATTTTTCGGGTCAGCCGTTTGACCCAAACGCCAATCGTTCGAGCGCAGGGAGGGTCCCACTTGTCCCCAAGTTGCGTTCTTCGCGCCAGGCGAAGAGTTTCCAAGCACCGTATACTTGGCTGGTTTGCCGTTAATGCCAATATCGTTAGGTCCGGCAGCCTTCCACTCCATATCCGGGCGGCCCAGTACAGCGCGCATCGTCGCTTCTTCCGAATACAAGAAGTCGGCTAACCGCATGGCGATCTCTGGATTTTTCATTTTATTCGTAATGACGAACGAGCCTGTTGTAATCCCTTGCGGGATATATTTAGACGCTTGAACGCCCCCAGGTCCTTTGAGTGGAGGAACAGCCACATAATCCTTCCAGCGCGGGCCTTCCAGCAAATTAAAGACGGTTGGATTTTGCGCCGGAATGGCGCCCAGAATCTCAGCATCCGGATTTTCGCCTAATTTTCTCAACTGATTGCGATCTTGCGTGAACGATTGCGGGTCGATTAACCCTTCTTTAAACAGCTTGTTGAGATACTTGAGTCCTTCTTTATACTCAGGTTGGTTAAAGGCAACCTTGATCTTGCCATCTTTCAGAAATTGCATGCTTCGATCACTGTCAATGAATGCCTGCATCAGGTAGGTATCCACATATGAATTTGCGATGTTGGCTCCAACGAGCGGCAATTCGTCCGCTTTTTTATTGCCATTTGGATCTTTCTCTTTGAAAGCTTTTAGGACTTGATAGAATTCCTCTGTCGTCGTTGGTAGCTTCATTCCCACAGCATCCAGCCACTTTTGGTTCATCCACATTTTGCTGCTGTGCGTACAGTGGAAACATTCGTTCACAGAGGGAAGTCCGTAGATATTGCCATCAAAGTTCGAAGAAAGCTCCTTCGTGTACGGGAGGGATGCAAACATCTTCTTCGTTTCAACCCCATACTTATCAATAAGCTTGTTAAGCGGAATGAATACGCCGTCCTTGCCGTAAAGCGACAACTGTACCGGTGTAATGTTAAAGCCCAGATACACGTCAGGGTAATCTCCGCTTGCCAAAGAAATATTCAGCTTCTGCTGCGGATCACTTGCTACGTCCCATTCAATATGGATATTCGTTTTCTCCTCCAGCCATTTGGTAAACTCATTGGTGGCGAAGTTTTCAACACTTGGATTTGTCCGGGACATCACTTTAATCGTCGTTTTCTCTTTGGTAATCGGAAGTACCCCTGGCGGATTTACAAGCTCATTTTGAGCAGCCTCAGGCTGCGTGGTTGCTTCAGTTGCCGTCTCCGTCTTATTGCAGCCACTTAAGAAAACGGTTGCACTTAGAAACAAACATAATGCTGAACCCAGAAACTTCTTTCTCTGCATGCGTATTTCCTCCCTTTTTATTTCACACATCTATGGTTAGCCCTTTAAGGAACCAATCATCATCCCTTTAACAAAGTGCCTTTGGATAAACGGATACACCACGAGCACCGGAATGGTTGAAACCACAATTAGCGAGTATTTCAGAAGCTCTCTCATTCCTTCTCGCTGGGCGGCGCCTACGACATCTGTAATGACTTCTTCATCAAAGGTGTTCTTCACCAGCACATCACGCAAAATAATTTGCAGCGGATACAAGTCCGGCGATTTCAAATAAAGCAGAGCTGCGAAGTAAGTGTTCCAATGCCCTACCGCGTAAAATAAAGAAAGCACAGCGATGATAGGACCAGATAACGGAGCAACGATTTTGACCAAAAATTTGTAATCACTGCACCCATCCAAATGCGCTGCTTCGAGAAGTTCATCCGGAATCGTCGTTTGGAAATACGTCCTTGCAATAATAACACTCATGACGCTCATAATTCCCGGAACAATGAGTGCCCAGCGCGAATCAATCATCCCAAGCGACTTAATTAGCAGGTAGTTCGGAATTAATCCTCCGCCAAACATCATCGTGAATACGAATAACGCCATAACCGCATTTCGGATATAAAAGTCTTTGCGTGATAACGGATAGGCTGCAATAAGCGTCATAATGACATTAAAAATCGTTCCCACAATCGCATAATACATGGAATTCGCAAAACCAACCCAGATCTGTTTGTGCTTAAACACAGCTTCATAGCCCTGAAAGGAGATATCGACCGGCCACAGCCATACTTTACCCGAAATGACAGCGGCAGATGAACTGAAGGAAGCGCTTATAACATAAATAAGCGGATATAAGACGGTGAGCGTAAACAGGCAAAGCATCGTGTAATTGGCAATGTTAAACAATTGATCGCCTTTGGATTCATGAATTCGGGTCGACTTCATCATCTTGCTGTTTGCACCTCTTTACCACAGGCTTGTTTGCCCTAATTTTTTGGCGACTTTATTCACCGTGAACAGCAAGATTAAATTGATTACCGAGGTGAACAACCCGATCGCCGAAGCATATGAATACTTAATTCCTGTCGAGAGAAGGCCAACCTTATACACGTAAGTGTCGATGACTTCGGAAGTACTTACATTTAATGGATTTTGCATCAACAATACCTTCTCAAAGCCAACATCCATCATATTGCCTACATTCATAATCAATAATATCGTTGCAACCGGAATAATGCCGGGAATGTCCACATGCCACATTCTTTGAACTTTCGTCGCCCCATCCATGACCGCTGCTTCATGCAGCGAGGGATCTATGCCAGCCAAGGCGGCTAAATAAATGATACAACCGAATCCCACGTTCTGCCAAATGCCGGACCAGACATACAAGGATTTAAAGTGGTCCGGATTGCCGAAAAAGTCAATTTTGTCAAATCCAATTTGCGCCAAAAGCATATTTACGATCCCTGTTTTAGGATCCAACAGCTGCATAATAATACCGATCATGACGACCATGGAAATAAAGTGCGGTGCATACGTAATCATCTGCACAGACTTTTTCATGAACGGGCGGTTCACATAATTCAAACAAAGCGCCAGTAGGATGGGGAATGGGAACCCTGCTAACAAGCCATAGAAGCTAAGGCCAAGCGTGTTCTTAATAACCTTCCAGAATTCATAGGAGTTAAAAAAGTTTCTGAAATGCTTTAGTCCCACCCAATCACTGCCGAAAAACCCTTTATGAGGCACATAATCCTGAAAGGCAATAACCGCCCCATACATGGGTATGTATTTGAATATTATAATGTAAAGAATAGGCAGCAAGCATAATAAGTACAGCTGTGGAACTTTTCTCATATTGCGAAACAGCTGAACCATGACACTTGTTTTATGTTTGCGCTCGTTTCGAGCTTGGCTGACCGTTTTACTGACAATTTCCAAGCGAAGCCTCCTCCTCTCATTTGTTAGTTTCATCATAGTTTTTTGAGGGACGGCGAGCATACTAGTTTTTTAAGCACCTATTCAACTAATTTATGATACTCCCCTGACCAAATGGAACTATGATCCTCTATTTGACTCAGAATCGACTATTTACCGCTGAAAGGGAACTATTGCCCTTATTCCACCTCCCTAGGGTAAAATTCAAGTAAATTAGCTGAAATAGCGTACCGTAGTTCCGTCTGACTAACCAAATGGCTAATTTCATGATGAATAAGGGAACCCAGTTCCCTTTGGGGTTCATTCGGGGTTCATTCGCGGCTCGAACCCTTTCGATTCGGCTGCATTCACCGGGGTTCATTCAGGCTCACCTATCCAACATAAAAAAAAGAGAATACAAGGATTACGTGCAGAAATGCAGCGTTCCCTGAATTCTCTAATAGGTCTTCTATATTAAGGAGAGAAGCCGATGTCTCCGGTCTTATCCGGCATTCGTAAGGTAATTTTCGTACCTGGTTCGCCCTCATTATTCGTAATGGATAAGCCATAGTTCTCACCGAATACGATTTGAATACGGCTGTGCACGTTCACGAGGCCAATCCCTCCCTCTCGCTCCTTGCGCTCAGGAAATGGCGAATGAAGATGCTGCTTCATCAGCTTGGTCCGAAGCTCCTTGAGCGTGTCCGGCGTTATGCCGCAGCCATTGTCCGTGACGGTCACAACGAAGTCCTCGTTCTCCGTATAGGCATCGATGCGAATCCGATGATAACTTTCGATCCCCTCCGGGAAGGCATGCTTGAATATATTCTCCACTAATGGCTGCAAGGTCAGCCTGACCATTTTCTTTAATAGCAGTTCTGGAGGAATCAGTACCTCCAACTCAAAAGGATGGCCCAAGCGATAATCCATAATCGTCATAAATTGCAGAACATGCTTCAGTTCATTCGCGACGGTAATTTCCTCTAGATCAGCCCGAATCGAATAGCGCAGCATGTAAGAAAGCGATCGGACAATCTCTTTAATCTCCTGAGAATCCTGTACAACCGCATAGCAAACAATCGTTTCCAAGGTATTGTAGAGAAAATGCGGATTGATCTGCAGCTGCAGCGCCTGGAATTCAGCGGCTTGCCTTTTCAGCTGATACTCCTTATTCTTCAGCTCTTCCGCATATACCTGTTCCATCAGCTCCTGCAGCCTCGACACCATCATATTATAGCTGACAATGAGACGATCCATCTCGTCTGTCCGCCCGCTAATCGCAACATGTGTCCAGTCGCCTTTCTCTGTTCGGCGCATGCCGCTTTCCAGCTTTTTGATGGGCTGAACGATCGACCTCCCGAATCGGTAAGCGAGAATTAAAGCAAGGACCAATGCAAACGCACAGGTGATGAGCGTTGTCTTTCTAATGTTCTTAACCGGAGCTTTAAGCTCGTTAAGCGGCATAGAAGCAACAAGCGTCCAGCCGGAGTAGTTGGACCTTTGATTGAAATGTACCCGTTCGATACCATCCGTATAGGTAAAAATGCGATTCTGATTTTCCTTCAGCTTCGTCAACAGCCCTTCATTCAGCTGCTTTCCAATCATTTCGGCTTTCGGATGGTACACGATTTTGCCGTTGTCATTCACGATATAGAAATAACCGGTCTCTCCCAGCCGTATTCCCTTCCACAAGGTTGTAAGCTCTTCGATATTCAACTCAATGCCAACAATGCCTTTGAACACCTTCGACGTTTGACGATCCGAAATTTTGCGGGTAACCGCCAGCTTGCCGTCCAGAAAGCTCCAGTCCATAATCGTCAATTTGCCGTCGTTATTCGTCATCTTCTTAAGAACATCCAGCTTGTCTTGAAAGACCGACTGGTTAAAGTCGATCACATCCGTATTATGGTCATAGATGCTTAAACCGTTATAGCCAATTAAATAGACCATACTGATTTCTGGATTGTTAATAAAAAGAGGCTGAATCACCTTTTCCTTGATCGGGCGAATCGCCAAAAAATACGAGACAAAGTTGTTTTTGTCCGTATTTAGAAATTCCTTGACATTCGTCGACGTGAGCATGGACAACGTGGCGCGATCATACTTTTTCAAATACATATCCGTATGATTCATGGCGTTATCCACGATTTGCGTCAGGAGCTCATTGGTTTGTTTATCTACTTCTTTGGACGACTGGACGTAAAGGACGAAGCCGACGATGGAAGAAGATATCACAATCACAATTACGAAATAAGCGAACATTCTAGCCGCCAAGCTGGATCTCATTATTTGATCCCCAGCATGCAGCGGTATTCGCTTGGCGAGCAGCCTGTCATTTTTTTGAAAATCTTCGTGAAATACGGGTAGTTTTGATACCCAATGGTCACTCCGACATCAACGACCTTGTAATGCGGCATTTCGAGCAGCCGTTTGGCCATCTCGATCCGTTTTTTCATCCGATATTGCACAAAGGTTTCGTTCGTCATTTTCTTAAACATATAGCTGAAATAAGTAGGCGCAAGCCCCATCTTCTCGGCTACTTCCTCAAGACTCAGCTCCTCGGATATATGCAAATCAATATACGCCTTGGCTTCCTCAAACAGACTTTTTTGATTGCCGCCACGCCACAGGAACAGCTGATGATACAGGCTCACTAATTCCTGCTCCAAGTATTCAATGGCACTTTCAATGCTGTTCAGCTGCGTTAAGGGAGCACTCGTCGTAAAAGTAACCATACCGTGTGCGTTCAGCTTCTTCACTACAATTTTCAGACCATCGGCAATAATGCGTTCCAATTGTTCAACCTGAATACCCTTGGTCAAATCCCCTTTCTTCCAAACGTCCATAAGGCCATGCAGCGCCTCCAAATCAGCGGACCAGATCGTCGACTCAACGCGCTCGAGCCACTCCTCCACCTGGAAAAATGAGATCGGCTGAGCTTGGTCCTGCTCCAATAGAAGTTTGTTCAGCACAGGGTACAGCTCATGTTCGGTAAGCGGTTTCAAAAGGTATTCCTTCACACCGTAGGTCAAACACTTCTGTGCATAGGTGAATTCATCATAGCCGGAAATAACCACGATAGGAACGTTAATATTCAGCTCCTGGATTTGTCTGCACAGGGCTAAGCCGTCCATCTTCGGCATCCGAATATCGGTCAGAATCATATCTGGGCGCTGCTTGCTGAGATGCTCGAGCGCTTCAACCCCATTGGCCACGACGACTGGGCGAAACAATGGATTGCACTGTCTAACCAGCTTAGCCAGACCCATTCGAACCATCGGTTCGTCATCAACAATGAGGATATGTTTCATTCCGTATGCACTCCTTTTGACTATCGTCTCTCCCGCACGCGCTGTTTGGCAATCGGCTAGAGGTAATCTTATTTTAAAGTATAACCTCAAACGACTTGATATGATTATGTTTATTTAAGATGCTATTTGTTTTTTTACTGTTTTTGGTGCAAATCTATGATTTGATGGAGCCCACCATCATGCCTTTCATAAAGTGCTTCTGAAGAAACGGATATACGAGCAGGATCGGGATCGTCGCCACCACAATCACCGCCATTTTCAACCCCTCTGGGGAGACAAGCAGTTGGAGATCTGAAGTGACATCCGAGGAGCCCATATTATCCGTGATGACAATTTCGCGGAGCCTGACTTGCAGCGTGATTAGCGATCTTTTGTCAATATAATAAATGGCTTGAGCATACATATTCCAATTCGCTACAGCGTACATAATGCCCATTGTCGCCATGACCGGCCTCGATAAAGGAAGCACAACGTTCCAGATGATCCGGAACTCTCCACATCCATCGATACGGGCGGAGTCCAGCAATTCCTGCGGGAGATTAAGAAAGAAGGAACGCATGACGAATAGATTAAATGCGCTAATGACAGTTGGGATCATCAGCACCCATAATGTGTTCAGCATATGCAGATTTTTCAGCAGCAAATAATTCGGAATGAGCGGTGCGTGAAAGATCATGGTGATCAGGATGTAAATCAGCGCGGGTTTCCGAAACAAATACTCTTGGCGAGAAAGCGGATAGGCTAAGCTGGCCGTCACCGCTAGGTTCATCAGCGTGCCAAACACGGTAATCGTCAAACTATTGCGGAAAGCCATCCACATCGTCGCATCTTTCACGATCATGTGATAATTCTCCAACGTGAATCCGACCGGCCACAGGCCGACAGTTCGACGATTGATAGCTACCGCATCACTGAAGGATAACGCGATGACATGCAACAGCGGCAGCACCATGGTAAGTCCAATCAGAAACAATAACAGCAGATTAAAGTACTGAAACGCTTGCTGGCTCTTTGTTGTAATCACGTAACTCACCTCCTGTGGAACAACTTAGTATAATCCTTCTCCGGTCGTTTTCCGGCTCAGCATGTTGCCTGACATAAGTAAAACCAAACCAACAAGTGATTTGAAAAGTCCAATCGCTGTCGTAAAGCTATATTGATGATCCATTAAGCCTGCTCTATACACATAGGTGTCCAGAATTTCGCCATTTTCACTGTTCAGCGGGTTTAAGAACAGAAATACTCGCTCGAAGCCGAAATCCAGAAAATGCCCGATATGCAGCAAAAGTAAAATGGTGATCGTCGGAAGAATCGAGGGGATCGTAATGGAGAGAACTTGACGGAAGCGTCCTGCCCCGTCCATTTCGGCTGCTTCATACAAATCCGGATTAATGCCTGCAATCGCAGCAAGATAAATAATCGTGCCCCATCCGCTATCCTTCCATATCCCGGTTCCAATCAGAATGGAACGGATGTAGCTGTTCTCGCCTAAGAAATAAATGGATTCTAAATGGAACCGCTCAAGAACTTGATTGATCAGACCCGTAGATGGGGATAGAAGCCCCATGATAATGCCGCCAACGATGACCCACGAAAGGAAATGAGGCATATAAATGACGGTCTGCAGGACTCGTTTATAGCGATTTATCCGAATCTCATTCAAAAGCAGAGCAAGCACAATAGGGATTGGAAAGGCGAAGATGAGATCATATAAGCCAATGAGCATCGTATTTTTTAAAATATTCAGAAACTCCGGGTAAGCAAATAAACGCTTGAAATGAACCAAGCCTACCCAAGGACTCCCGGTTACACCTTTAAAAATATTGTAATTCTGAAAAGCAATGGCAGAGCCGAACAAAGGTATATACTTAAAAATGGCAAAGTAAAGCAGCCCAGGAATGGATACTACATACAATGGCCAGTATTTCTGGATAATTGCCCGCTGCGAGCGTATATTCGCCAATCGATACTGTCGTTGTCCGGCAGAAATCGTTTTCGATGCCATCTATTTTTTCCTCCTTCATTTTTTGGGCATCATCATAATTAATTTGGTCCCTTGATTAATCTGGCTCTGGATCTTCAAGCCATACTGCTCCCCAAATACCATTTGGATTCTGCGATGCACATTGATGATGCCAATGCCGCCTATCTCTCTGTCAGACTCGTTCTCATGCTCGGCAAGCCGGTTCTGCCGAAGCCTCTCGCGCAGCTCTTGCAGCCTATCTTCCTGAATGCCCGCACCGTTGTCTTCAATACTGATCCAGAACATCGCATCCTCCTCGCCTGCATGAATGCGGATATAATGGTAGTCCTCCAGCCCATCCGGGAAAGCATGCTGAAACGTATTCTCCACCAAGGGCTGCAGCGTCAATCTGACCATGTTATGAAGCAAATAGGAGGGATCTATCGCGACATCAATATCGAATTCCCTTCCGATCCGATGCTTCATCACAACCAGATAATGCAAGACATGCTTAAGCTCATTGGCAACTGTAATTTCTTCCAGATGCGTCTGAACAGAATAACGAAGCATATAGGCCAAAGCCTTGACGATTTCCGTTATTTCCTTACTATCTTTAATGACCGCATAACAAACGATCGTCTCCAGCGTGTTATACAAAAAGTGGGGATTAATCTGAAGCTGCAGCGACTGAAGCTCAGCCTTCTGTCTCTCTATTCTGCTCGCTTGATCTCTTAATTCCGCTTGATACACTTCATCCACAAGCTCCGCTAGTCGACTAACCATGAGATTATAGCGGCTAATCAGCTCCACAATTTCATCCCTATGATTCGGCACAGGCAGGATTGCCCAATTGCCCTTTTCCGTTTCGCGCATAGCGCTTTTCAGCCTGCGAATCGGATCAGTAATCGTTTTCCCGAAACGGATGGCCAGCCACAAAGCAAGAACAAGCGTAAAGCCTCCAACAATCATGGTTGTCGTCCGAATCGTATCCGCAGGCTTGCGCAAGTCATCCACAGACAAGGACACAACAAGCCGCCAGTTGCCATAATTGGATTTCCGGCTCATAAAGACACGCGATTTCCCGTCCATTTTAGCTGTAAAAGCATCGTTTCCCGCTTCAAGCACTTGACGTTGAATGGATTCCGGCATAGCCTCGCCCAGGCGATTGGCATCTGGATGATAGACATAGTTGCC
This sequence comes from Paenibacillus ferrarius, assembly GCF_002027705.1. Lineage (GTDB taxonomy): Bacteria > Bacillota > Bacilli > Paenibacillales > NBRC-103111 > Paenibacillus_E > Paenibacillus_E ferrarius. Next base: position 27,678 of record NZ_MBTG01000041.1, read on the forward strand.
TTGCCCGTCGGCAATGAAGAAGTAGCCATCGCTTTCCAAATCGATGCCCTTCCAAAGCTCGGACAGCTCGGCAGCACGCAGCTCTATAGAAAGAATTCCTTTGGGCTCTGTGGAAGAAAGTCCCCGAATGCGCCTGACAAGCGTCAGCATCGCATGCTCTTGCCCTGGTATAATGCTATAATTCAGCACATTCAAGCTGCCGGTCGTTGTCGTATTGGCTTGATAGAAGGCCAACTGCTGTCCAATCTGCTCCTTCGTAAACGACTCCGCGGTAATTCCGTTATACATATACATCGCATTCCCATTGAAACTTAACAGGAAGATATCGGATATTTCCGGACTTCGGATGAACAGCGGGTCGATACTCACTTCTTTGATCAATTTGCGCAGCTCATAATAGGGATATCCATTTTCGCCTTCCGGCAGATCAATGAACCGTTTAATATCGTTGCTGTTGAGCAGTGAGACCATCAAGCGTTCGTAAGCTTTCAGGTATAGATCCGTATGATGGACTGCATTGCCCACAACTTGCGTCAACTGCTTGTCAACCAATTGGTCCAATTGCCTTGAGGACGCCTTGTAGGAAAAGTAGCCTACGCTTGTCAACGAAATCAGAATAACGACCAAATAAGAAAGAAACAATTTCTGCGAAACGTTGCGATTTTTCATTTGATGCCCATCGAAGCACGATATTCCGAGGGAGACATCCCGAAGATTTTCTTAAAGGTTTTGGCAAAATGAGGATAATCCTCATACCCAACCTCAGACGCAATATCCACTGTTTTCTTATGGGGAATCGATAGCAGGTCCTTCGCCTTTTCCATCCTTTTGTTGATCCGGTAGCTGATGAACGTCTCGCCTGTCATTTTTCTGAACAACGTACTGAAATAAGTCGGTGTAATCCCGACCCTGTCCGCAACCTCCGACAAAGTAACTTCGACAGATAAGCGGGTATCAATATAGACCCGTGCTTCTTCCATGGGGTCCTTATAATTGCCTCGTCTTACAAATAAAATATTATCGATGACCGCCTTCATCCGACATTCAAACGACTGAAATAAATCTGCTTGCGTAGGCGCATGCAGAGGGTCCAGCAGCTCAGGAATCAGCGCACGCTGTTTCTCCTGAAAGCTTTTACTGACCATAAGCAGCACTTCATTCAAGAGGTATTTCAGCTGTTGAACGGGCAAGTGGCCGCAATTCGCCTTCCACTCCGTCATGAGATCAGCAATCTCGTCCGTCTGAAGATTCCACAAGCTCTCTTCCAGCCGCTCTACCCACGCGACCAAACGAGAAACCGGAATAAGTCCTTGTGACTGCGTCCTTAGAATCTGGTCCAGCATTTCGTGAATATCCGGCGGGGTAACCGGTTTTAACAAATAATGCTTAACCCCGTAAGACAGACATTTTTGTGCATAGTCAAAATCGTTGTAACCGGAGATCACAACTTTCATCAAATAGGGATGACTCTCATGAAGAATCCGGCAAAGCTCCAAACCATCCATTTTCGGCATACGGATATCAGTAATAAGCAGATCTGGCTCCATCTGTTGGATGCGATCCAGCGCTTCAACCCCATTGACAGCCAATTCGATCGCTTGGAAAGATTGTGTATACTGCTGTGCCATTTTCATCAATCCGCTTCGAATCATCGGCTCGTCATCGACAATGAGCAACCGCATGGAGCCAAGCACCACCTTTCAAACCTTACGGAGATATGTTCAACTGTTCTACACCGAACCGTCAACTTCCTTCATCCTAAAAAAAGGAAGCGTTATCAGCGAATCGGAATGAACAGGATATCGTCCGTTTACTATAGCTGTCATAAGCTTTCGGTCCTCAGCTTAAGCGTCAGATGGAGCGGAGCTTCTGTAAGTGAAAGACTATGGAAATCGGCGGGATTTTCAGCAGTGGAGATCACGTTTTCTGGCAAAATAAGCACTATTTGCTTATTGCCCTGAATCGAACGAAGTGTAAGTTCCAGCCTGCCTTCGGGCAGATCCCAGTCCATCGTACACGTGATGCCTCCCCGTGCCAAGAGAGGGCCCGCTTTCCCTTTCGTCCAGCGAGTTGGCCGCGCCGGCCAAATATGAAGCTCGCCCGGCACTGCAAAGAGCAGCATTTCCTGTACCGCTGCTGTCCATCCCATGTTCGCATCCAACTGAACAGGTGCCCAGTCCATGTCCACGCCGATGCCCATGCCTCGCCAATCATTATGCAGAGTGATCAGATTGTTCATCACACACGAGCGGCTCAAGATCTCCAAGCATTCGAGCGCCGCATCTCCCCTGCCCATACGCGCATAGTTGTTTGCCATGTGCGCAAGCGACCAGCCGGACTGCTGCTTAAGGCCAATGACCAAACGTTTCTCGATCGATCTGATGAACGCATCGAACAGAACTGGATCACTTGAACGCGTTACCTCCGTTCCGGGAAACACGGGATACACATGTGATTCATGACGATGATGATCATTGTCTTCAAAGAAGGGATGCATCCATTCCTTCACAGCCCCATCTGCGCTGATCTGATAAGGCGGAATGCGGCTCAGCATTTCTCTCCATGCCGGAATCTCGTCTGTGTACACTTCGGCCAAGCTCGCACCTTGGATGAGATTGGTCAGAAGCTCCTTCGCAATAGCAAAATCCATGGTCGCATTCATCGTAGTGCCCATCGACGTTGTGGGACCTTGCCAATAATTGCCCGGTGTATTTTCCGGCGAATTGGATGGCGAACTAACCCACATGCCTTCTTCATCCAAGGTGAAAAAGTCCTTATAGAACAAAGCGGCCTCACGCATGAACGGCAGCGCCCGATTTCGCAGGAAATCCATATCGCCGGTATGCAAATAATAATCATAGTAATGCTGACTAACCCACCCTGCTCCCCCGGTCCAATGAATAATATGCGGAGAAGTATGCTTAAGCAGTCCCGAGTCAGGCGTACTGGGCGCAGGTATGAAGATCCCTCTGCACCCGTACAACTGCTTGGCATTCAGGCGAAAATCCGGCATTTTGCTTTCCATATAGTTAAAGACGGCTAGCAGCAGCTCAGGCATATTGCCAGAGAGCGCCTGCCAATACATCATTTGAAGATTCTCATTGACCATGTGGAAGGCCCAGACAGCATCATAATCGCCGCACCATAAGCCGTACAAATGGCATGGCTGACCATCTGCCCGCGAACTGGAGATGAGCAAATACCGGCCATATGCCCACATCTTCTCCATGAGCGCATCCGGCGCATCCCCTTGATAGGCCTTAAGGAGCAGCTCCTCATTGGACAGCTCTCGCCCCTCAGCAGCCAAATCAAATTCCATCGCCCGGAACAAAAGCCCGTGCTCGGCTGCATGCTCAGCAAGCAATGCCTCATAGCTGTCAGCCATAGACGCTATTTCTTCATCCAGCCTGCGCCATTCCTGCACGCGATCCCCGCGAGCAAACAGCTTGATCCTAACCAGCACAGCGTCCGCTTCTTTGATCGTCAAGCCGTCCTGACTATCGGTTTGACCGCCTGTTGTAATGATGCGGGCGACAGCACCGAAATCGCTGCCATCTGTTTGTTGCGCCGCATAATAGATGGTATCTCCCGTGCACAGCATTTCTTCATTCTCCGGAAACACGATGCCGGGCTTGCGAAAGTCCCGTTTATCATGAAGCTGCAGACGAAGCTCCGCCTCTATGGCTTGAGGCCCCTGCTTGCGAATCTCGAGGACTACGGCATCCGCTGGACGGGAAACGAACAGCCTTCTTCCATACCTCGTCTCCCCGTCTCTCCAAACGACGGAAACTTCTCCCGTCTCCATCTGAAGTGTCCGCTTGTAATCGCGGAAAGCTTGGCGCAAAGGCATCCGAATCTTGAGATCGCCTAGAGGCAGCGGAGAAGCGAGCTTGGCGCTGTATCCCTGTTCCTGCAATGACGCTGACAGCAGCTTATCGGCTTCTGGAGCAAGACCCTTGTTCAGGAGACGGCGCACTTCCGGCAGAGAAGCACTGACATCCGGCAGCGGGGAGGTTACGCCCCCCCACCATAGCTCCTCATGGTTGAGCAGGATCGTCTCCTCATGCACACCTCCGTAGACGGCAGCTCCGATTCTCCCGTTGCCGGAAGGCAAAGCCTCCCTCCATAAAGAACGCCACCAAGAAGCAGGGTAATTCATGGAGATGAGATGTTTCGTGTTCATGGAATGGATTACCTCCTTGCGATCTTACGAGCGATTCTCCGAAACAATAACGCCATTTCCTTTTTTATAGCGCTCCGTCGCTTCTTTAATCATCTCGTTTCCGCCTTTATTCTTATATTCTTCAATGACCTTCGGCCAGTCTGCGATCTGTTCCTTGCCATAAATCATTTTGATCATATGATCGATAATAAGTTTAGGACCTACATCATCACCTTGAGGGGCGATATCCGGATACCTGGAGAATGTTTCAAGTGCCGGGACGAAACGGACCGAACCCAAGCCTTCTTTGGAAACAATCGTGTCCAAAGCTTGCATCATATCACGGCCTTCCGGTGTCAGCTCTTCTTTGGCTTTGTTGTATTTCGCATCATGAACAAACCAGAACATCCCTCTGAATCCATCTTCGTCAATATCCTCAGGCTTCGTAGGAGGCGTAAATTTCACCTGATTGTTCTCCATCGTGTACGTGTCCCCTTCGATACCAAAGGAGAAATATCTCTCTGCTTCCGGTGTCGTCATCCATTCGAAGAAACGAATGATTTGGATCGCTTTCTCCTTGGATACTTTGCTGTTGATGTAGTAGGACGTATTAATGCTCGAATACAGCAAGTGGCCACCTCGATTCTCTGGCCCGCGAGGAGAAGGAATAATGTCAATTTTGGCAGCAGGAACCGCCGTTTTAACTTTATTGCGGTAATTAGACAGACCTTGTGCGTTGGCTGACCACATCCCGGCTTTGCCGGATTCGATATTTTTACCATAGTCCGTCGATGAAATTGAAGCGAAATCCTTCGGAATCAAGCCTTCATCGAACATCGTTTTATAGCTTTGAAGAGCCTTGGTCATATTCTCGACATCAAAAAATTTCGGTACAACCTGTTCGCCTTGAACCTCAAATTGAGACGGCAGAACATCAAATGACCCCAGAATGGTATCGGCATATTTAAAGTTTTCCCGCAGCTGATAGGGATTCTCAACGCCCAGTTTTTTGAAGGCACGCATCACATTCAAGAATTCATCTACCGTTTTGGGCGCTGCCAGACCGGTTTGGGCCAGCAGATCAGAACGAATAAATGTGGCGCGTCGAGATGGATTGGATAACCACGATGGAATGCCATATACTTTGCCATTGTAGCTTGTTTCTTGCCAAGCCTCTTTCGGTACCGCTTTCATAATATTCGGTGCGTACTCCTTGAGCAGATCATCCAGCGGCATGAACACGCCCGCTTCAACGGAACCTGACATTCCCTTCGTGGTAGCGCCTCCAACATTTTGCACAACATCGGGAATTTCATTGGAAGCAAACATCAGCGACATTTTGGCGTCGAAATCCTTGAGCGGTATCATTTTGAAATCCAGATCTGTATTGGACAGTTCCTCCAGCTTCATAACCCATTTCTCTTTATTTACGTCCGCAGATTTCTCCGCATATTTATTGCCTGATGTCGTAACCGACATGGAAAACTTCAGCTTTTCTTTAGCCTTCGCCGTTTCGCCTTTCTTCTGATCCGCAACCCCTGAACTGCATCCCGCGATGATACTGACCGCCAAGACACCGATTCCTACCTTACCCCATAACGGATTCATCGAGCCCACCTCTTATTCAAAATTTGACAAGCAAAGCTTGTTACCCCATCTTAAACGCCACACAAGTTAAGTGATATGTATTTTCTTACACTTTGCTTGTGTTTACTTTCAAAATGGGGTGAACATCTCCACCGTTCAAGGCTACATATGCGTGAGTATTTGAATTGGCGTACTCACTACATTGCCTCGCTCATCCGTCACTTGAATGAAATAGGCTGCTGCTGTATCTGCTAGCGTCGCATGAATTTCATTAGCTGCCAGCTCCAGCTGTGCATCCTTGAAAGACCACTCGACTTTAAACCAGTCAGCTATATCGGCAGCATAACAGCATACCGCTTTCACAATCGGAGCATCAGAGGAAAAAACAACTTTCACGTTCAATCCACTCCTCTCTGGGAGCGAAAGCTGGGGCAGCGATGGCCCTGCCTTGGTGATGTGATCCGCGAACTGGTAAATTTCTTGCGGCTGCCATGCAGCAGAATGTGAATGTCTGAGTCCAAACTGTATGCTGAGATTCGTAGGACTGACTCCCTGCTGCGCTGCCAAATAAGATTTACTGAATAGCTGCAGCGGAAAGTGCGGATCATGACTCCCATTCACCCACAGCATCGGCATCGAAATCCGCTGGAAATAGGATGAGGGGTCCCACAGATGCTTCGTCCTTTGTCGATCCTCAGGCGGCATATCTGCGAAGCTCTTCCCATATTGATTCCCTGCTTCGTACAAATATCCGCAGCCATATACAGGAATTGCGAACGCGAAACGATCATCCACGCCAGCAACAAGGCTCGTGACGATCCCGCCCCACGAAATGCCGTGAACCCCTATCCGCTCCGCGTCCACCTGATCCAAAGCGCGCAAAAGAGAATGCGCCTGAATGACATCCGCAGCGGCATGATACATCCATTGATCTTCCACTGGAAGCTCATAGTCTTTGAACTCCCCTTGGCGGGCCGGACCGCTCCATGCGTGTCCTGGCCGCATACCCTCACTGTTTTTAACGGTACCGATATGGCCCTCCAGATCCATGGCAATAGCTGCATACCCCTTATCCATCCAGATGCGAACCCACTCTTTGAAAGCTGTTCCCCCGCCTCCATGAACAAGGACAATACCAGGAACCTTAACCTCAGAGCTTGACTCTGGGATCCCATAATAAGCAAAAACACGCGTTGAATTTCCTTGGTAAGGCAATCCTTCATAATAAATTGCTTTAATTTCGTCCTCATCGAATTCAGGCGCGGAATACACAGGTCCTGCCTGATAAAGGGCCTCAAGATCCCATGGCACAGATTGGTTGGGCAAGTTGACATCTTTTGTTCCCATTGTCTACATCCTTTCTTGTGACCCTGTTCATCTAACGAACGGCTATTTTTATTTGGGCCGACTTCAGCCCAGGTGAAGTAGCTCTGAGCACGATCTCGCCTGCCTGTGCATGAGCTTGAATCAGCGCCAGACAATATCCGTTAAAGGCTCGGCGTCGATCCGCTTTATCCGGCTCATGGCTGCTCGGATTGCCGTTTCCTACCCCCAAGAGAAGTCCTGGTCCCTCCACTTCAAATAGCACTTCATTATCTGCAATCGGAACCACGCGCCCCTGCGCGTCCAGAATGGCTACTTTAACCAAAGAGACGTCCATCCCATCGGCTTGAATGTCTTGACGGTCAGGCTCCAACTGAATACTGGCAGGCGCACCTGTCGTTTGTAGCTTTTTCTCGGCAACTGGCTTCTTATCCCTGTAAGCAACTGCCCTCATTTCGCCAGGTTCATAAGGAACCTTCCATTCCAAATGGCCTGCAGGAGTCATCGGCATTGTTCCTAAACTTTTTCCATTCAAGCTGAGTTCCACCTGATCTCCATTCGAATAGACCCAGACATCCATCAGTTCCCCTTCTCTTCCTGCCCAATTCCAATGAGGGAGAATATGAACCATGGGCTCTTCCGTCCAAACCGATTTGAGATAGTAATACACATCCTTCGGAAATCCGCATATGTCCATAATGCCAAAATGAGAAAGCACACAAGGCCAACTATAGGGGGTCGGCTCGCCCCTGTAATCGAATCCTGTCCATAGAAAGACGCCGCTCAAAAAAGGATGCTCCAGTAGATCGCTCCACGCCTTTTCGACCGTACAGGACCATGACGGCATGAGGACACCCTCATAGGCAGGACAATAGCCTCTCGCTTCATCCACTTCGTAGATCCCGCGTGTTGTCGTACTGCTGGCACTTTCACTTCCTAATATAATTCGCGAGGGATATGCATAATGGTCCGTTACGTCCTGCGCTTTGCGCTGACCATAATTGTATCCGACAATATCGACTTGGTCACTATATCCCTCTCCATTCCAGCCATGGTTCATGGCTGCGAGGGTAGGCCGTGTCGGATCTAGCTTGCGTGCAATTTGAACGAGCGAACGGAGAATCCGGGCGCCAGTCATTTTCCCTTCCAGAATTTCTTCATTCTCCAAACACCAGGCAATAACCGAAGGATGATTGCGATCCCGCATAATTAAGCTCTGCAGCTCCGCAATTCCCTCCGCTGAACTATCCAGCTTGCGATTTTCATCCATAACCATTAACCCTATTCGGTCGCAAATAGCGAGCAGCTCAGGCGATGGCGGGTGATGCGCGCTGCGGTAGGCATTGCAGCCCATTTCTTTTAACAATTGAAGTTTATACGCCATTACGCGATCTGGCAAGGCCACGCCGACACCTGCGAAATCTTGATGGTTGCAAGTCCCTTTAATGAGCGTATGTTTGCCATTTAGGATAAAGCCTTCTCTCGTAAAAGCAATTGTCCGAATGCCAAAACTCGTTCTGTACGTATCCACAATTATGCCCTCTACGATGACTTCCGTTACCAGCTCATACAAATAAGGATGCTCCGGTGACCACAGTCTAGGCTTTGCAACGGATACGAGTTGGTCAATTTGCTTCTGATCGAACTGTGCAACCGTCACTTTCTCACTGACAAGGCCGACAGTAACACCCTCAGCATCCTTGATAGTGGACTTGAGTTCACATGACTGATCTAGTTCGTATTCATTATGCAAACGTGTTTGCAGATGAATATCAGCAGCCTCATCGGTTACGAGAGGTGTTGTCACATAGGTTCCCCATTGCGCGACGTGAAGCCGATCCGTTTTTTGCAGCCAAGTATGGCGGTAAATGCCGCCTCCTTCATACCACCAACCTTCATATCTGTTTGCATCTACTTTAACAACAATGACGTTATTTCCTTCATCCCCATACCGTACAATATCCGAAATATCATACTGAACACTGCTGTAGCCGCTATTGTGGGTTCCAATGACATGGCCGTTGATCCAAACCGTGCTGATCCCCATTACGCCATCAAAATGAAGACTTATCTTTTTCCCTAGATCATGAGAAGGCAGGGCAAACAGCTTACGATAAACGCCAATTCCCGTCGGTAAATAGCCATGGCTTGCTGGACGACTCCCCAGATTCGGGTCATTCATGAAATTGCCTTCCACAACCCAATCATGCGGGATTTTCACCCGACTCCATTCCTTCGGGATCGTGGACTCCGCTGACGCTTGATCAACGTAAGCGATGTCGAGCCATTCCCCTTCTTCCCGCTTCCCATTATCCGTAATCCCTCCCGTCATGCCAGCCTTTACAGCATACTTAATCGGAATGTCGCCTTTGTGAAAAAACCAATCGTTATCAAAACTTTCCCTGCTTCTTGCTTGTTGAGCTGCCATATAGACTCCCTCTTTCCTGTGTATCGATTTAGTTTTAATTTATATAACTATATTGATAATTATATAATTGCAACTAATGAGCAACAATCAGAGGATATTTATGTTAATATAATAAAATTAATATTTGTCATGGGATGGTGGTTTACATGCGGCGTTTTTTCTGGAATGTGCTGACCGATATCGACTTTCATTTGCCACTTTACCTTGTCTCCACCGGTTATTGGATTCATCAGCCACAAGTTGTACGTAGAGAGGGATACAAAGGCTTTCAATGGATTCAGTGCTTTGATGGTCAGGGAATGTTGGAAATCGAGGGAATTACCATACCTATATCCAAGGGTCAAGGCATGCTTCTGTATCCGGGGGTGCCTCATCGCTATTATCCGCTGGTTGAGCCTTGGACCGTTCAATGGGTAGAATTCAATGGGAATTTTGCCGACCCGCTTCTGCAATCTTTGAACTTTCCCAAATCCCTGGTGCTTTATATAACGAAGCCGGACATTTTATTGGCAAAATTTAATGAAATGAACAGCCTTTACAGCCTTCGAACATCCATGTCCAGTTACGATGGCTCGCATCTTCTATATGGACTGCTGTTGGATTTGTTTCGTTACACGTCCACCTCCGATACCCGTTCCAACCATGAACAATACGAGCACTTGAAGCCTGTCATTGACTATATTGAAAATCACTACGATCAGCAGCTCACACTGCAAAATTTGGCCGATCAACTAGCCGTGACTCCACACTATCTATGTGTACTATTTCAAAAAACCTTAGGTACAAGACCCTTCGAGTATATCAACCGGTTTCGAATCCGCAAAGCCAAGGAGTTTCTTCAGCAATCTCCTGCCTTAGAAATTAAAGCAATCTCCTGCAAAGTCGGTTTTGAAAGTCCCAGTTATTTTATTAAATTGTTCAAAAAAAACGAGGGCATTACGCCTAAACAATTCAGAGATTTGCATGCAATCACGTGATGCCCTTACAGGGTGACTCTACATAAGCAGCCTCGGTGCCAGTTACTTTTGGGAACCTCCAGTAGTCTCAGCTTGCATTTGCGGGGAGACAGCCTTCTTCTGTGGCCTGCACAATTGCAGATGTCTCCGCTTTTCACACTTCTGTCCCCCCAGCTCTATCCGTGCTTCATCACGTGGCCTTGATCCCGAAACTCCTGCGGACTTACGCCTTCTAACTCCTTAAACACACGGCTAAAATGCTTCGTATTCTCGAAGCCAACAAGATCACTAATCTCATACACCTTGTACGCTGTAGAGGAGAGCAATTCCCGCGCTTTATCAATGCGCAGCTTTTTTAAATAGTTAACGAAGCTCTCGCCGGTGAATTCCTTAAACGCCTGACTGAAATAGGAATAGTTCAAGGACACATGATTGGAAACGATTGTCATGTTCAAATCCTTCTGGTAATTGTCCTGCATATATTGAACGGCCTTCTTCATTTCCTTATGGTCGATGTGAAACGACTTCATGCTCTTCACATAGTCATTGAGCCGATGCAGCAGCCCTTCTACACTATGGAAATAATCGTGGAAGTAAGTAAAGTTGGCGATATCACCGACTTTTTTGAACAGCCGAAGAATTTCCACCGACTCGCCGCCATAGATTTGAAATATTTTATCAAAAACCAACTCATTAAACGTCTTGCTAACCGCCTCCAGATAGGAGATATCAAACCGTACCACCGTCTGCATATCAAGAACCTCGTGCAGCAGGCCGGTCATTTCCTTGTCGCGATCACTGCCCAGCATGTTCCCGATTTTGCGGATCGTTTCCACAGGCACCTGAAACTCCCTGCTTTTATGACGAATACTTTCATAACGGACTACACCTGGAACAGATAGCAGAAAGGTATAGATCAGCGCTTGCTGCGCTTCCTCATGGGCTTTATGCAGATTGGCTGTACCGCTCGTGTACTCACTGAGTCCCATCCGATAGGAAAAGTAGCTCGATCCCATAATACGATCAGATAAATAGTGAAACAGCTCCCTGTGCTTGGCAATGAGAACGAGCTGGTTCTTCTTCTCATACACATGGGCACGCTGCTCGCGGCATCGTTCAGGCGCATTGCTGATTTCCGCTTGAATACGCGCGAGAAACTCGGTGTGTCCCATCTCATCAACGGTACCTGTATATTGCAGAATACCGAATTGGAAGCCTTCATCCAGCCAGCCCATCTCGATACGCTGCAGCTTTCCTTGCAAGTCCTCTTCCTCCAGATGCGGATGACTAAGCACATAGCTCAACTGGCTTTCTTGAAAAGCTTCCAACTGATGGCTCGAACTCGTCAACTGCTCCTCCCTCAGCGTAAGCTCTCTCTCTAGACGTAGTATCGTACGGGACAACTCATCGCGGATGATCGGCTTCAAGAGATACTCCTTCACATCGCAGCGAATAGCTTCCTTCGCATATTGAAAATCATCGTGTCCGCTAAGGATAACAACGACTGGTTTCAAGTTTAACTCCTGAATTCGGTTAATCAGCGCTATCCCATCCATCTCAGGCATGCGTATATCCGTAATAACAATATCAATCTGAGAATTCTCAATCACCTGGAGGGCTTCTTTGCCATCGCTTGCGAACTCAAACGCATAGTGATCCGGGAATTCCCGTGCAATCATCGCTTTTAGGCCAAGACGAATATTTTTCTCATCATCAACGATAAGCAATTTTCTCATCAGCAGACATTCCTCCAGATAAAATCAGATAGGGCAGCTTCATCATGACTTGTGTGAATTCGCCCTCTGCACTGTCAATTGTGATCCCGTATTCTCTCCCATAATACATCTTAATTCGTTGACTCACGTTGCGCAGACCAATCCCATTCCCCTCATTTTCCTTCGGTACATAACGACTGTACTTCAGATGAAAAGGGCCATCCTCCATCACCATCTTCTCATGAAGCTCGCCAAGCTTATCGCTCGACATGCCTGCTCCATCATCCGTAATCTCGATCATCATCGTATCATCCTTCTTGCAAGCTCGAATGCTAATTGTGATTCCCTCGCGTCTTGCTCGATCTATATACATCCCATGTTTGACGGCATTTTCAATAAGCGGCTGCAGCGACATCTTGAGCACTTCCTGCTCCATATAGTCCTCTGGAATATCAAGCTTAAGCTCCAGCATACCGTCATACCGTATATTCATGATCGCCATGTAATTTTGGATATGCTGGATCTCATCACGCAGGCGTACATGATCCTTCGACCATTTCAAGCTATAACGCATCATGGAGCCCAGGGAGGTTAAAGCATCGGAGATCGTATACTGCGCCTCGACTTCCGCCATCATTTTCAAATTTTCCAACGTATTATAGAGGAAATGGGCATCAATTTGATTTTTGAGCGAGTTTAGCTCCGCTTCCTTCTTTGACGCTTGCTTGTTCACCGCTTCCACAATCAGTTCATTCATCTTCTTCAACATTTGTCTAAAATGATGGGCAAGCTCGCCAACTTCCCCTCCCGCATCCATATCAATGTGCACATTCAAATCTCCTCGGCGAACCTTTTTCATCGAATCGCGCAGAATGTGCAGCTTTTTCAAAATAAGGGACTGCAAGAAATAGGTGATAATAGACAAAAGAGCAATCAGCACTACGGCTGCCGTAATAAATAAATTGCGGGCCTTTTGGATCTGCGTAACCGGCTTTTTCAGAGAAACAACATTCAGTAAATGAGCTTCCAGCTGCTCAATCGGTGTGGATAAGATGAGATATGGCGTATCTCCTACCGTAAAATTAAAATGAAAGGCCTCCTCGTGAGGGCGTGCCTCCCATTCCCGATGAAGCTGCTCCAGATCCATGCCTTGAAAGAAGTCATTTGCCGTATCCGTGAAAATTCGCCCCGTGCGATCCACAACAAGCATGTGAGATTCACCGTCTTGAATCGGACTAAACGTCGTCTGAAAAAATTTATCAATCAGCATATCCACTTCAAGAATACCGACATGCGTATCACTCGGATAATAAATTTCCCTAAACAAGGATACATAGGTTGAAGCAGCCTCGCCATCCAGCGTATCACGCTTCATGACATCCTTCTCATTCTGCAAGATTTCCCACCAAACAGCGCCTTTCTTAGCGACTACACGCGGGTACCACGTTCTTCCGGCAACCCGGCTTTCTTTGAAAATGACCGGCCAAATTTCCATCGTTTTCGGATTATCTGTGAATAAGCGAACATTGGCAATAATCGGGTTATTGAACATCAGCCTTTGCAAATTAGAAAACGTATTCATATTAAAATCGACCAATTCATGGACTTCCAGCTCGCGGGCATTTTGCAAGTAATCAATTACTTCCCGATCAGCTATCGAAAGCTGCGCCGTTCTCCCTACAATTTCGATGTTATTGTGAATGTTGGCTTTTTCGCTTTCCAGCATATACTGATTTTTCTTCAACGTATCCTGAAGCGTGTTTTGATAAAAGCCGTTAAACAAATACCAGGAAAACAAAATGATCGGAATTAAAATAATTACAATATACGCCACAATTAATTTGGCTTGGATGGAAATACGGTTTGTCAGCTGGGTAATTCTGCCCTTTCCTCTGCGTAGCGCGTCTCGCATGACATCACGTCCAATTTCTATAGGCTCTAGCCCTCTTATCTTAATACAAAATTTACCTGAGAGGGATACCTTTGCGGCGAAAAACCCGAAAACCCGGGTAAATGGGGTTTTCGGGCCTGCTTTTGGCTTTACTTCGAGAATTCGGCAATCTTTTTAGTATTCAATTCAAATTCCTTTTGCTCATAGGCTTGAACCTTATCCAATCCAGCTGCAATCCGATCCTTTTGGAATTTGTCAAAAAGCTGATCAAATTCCGCATCCGATTTGGTTAGCAGCAGCTTTGGCAAAGTTTTGCCCCAATTCTGGGCAATTTTGCTGTTGGCAATCCCTTCGACAGACGTACCTGTCGGGATAATATTGTCATATTGCGATAAACTCTTCGTTTTGCCTTTCGTCCACTCTTCCGGCTGTTTAATCGGCTCTACACTTGGCGGAGACCACTTCAGGTTCATATTGGTATCCATCAGCATCCAGAACGTATAGGAAGAGCCATATTTTTTGTCAAAAGAAGCACGATCCTTGTTCAGCAAATCAAGCACTTCCGGCTTAAATTGCTCCTTGCCGTTGATCGTATCGTAGCTTACCCCTTTTTCCCCTAAAAACAGATCCTTATTTCCTTCTTCACTAATCAAATAACTTAAGAATTTAATCGCTCTCGCCTTATCCTTCACATCCTTGGAGATAAGCGTAACCGTCCAACCAGAGATGCCAGGTCCTGCAAGAACAGGAGCATCTTTCTTCGAATTAGCAGGGCCATCTACAGCAATGTAAGCTGTATTTGGATCTTTTTGATACAAGGAAATGTTTTGCTTAGCCAAATCTGAACGTTGGTACAGCATCGCAAAGTACCTGCCTTGGGCAACTTTCTCCTCGATTTGCGGCCGTTTGTCGATAAAAATATCTTTGGACAACAAACCCGTCTCATTCGCTTTGCGGAACGTTTTGAGCCAGCTCACGAATTCCGCATCTGTTGACCGGTCATACAGCTTGCCATCTTTCTCATAAGGAATCGCCAGAAAGTTCGCCAACATAGATGAGTTTTGATTCGCATCCAGCAAGGAATAGTTGCCTGTGTCCCCGAATTCATTTAATCCAAGCGGGATGAGAGGCTGTCCATTAACTTCCGGGAACTTCTCTTTTGCTGCCTTCAGCGCATTAAGGAACCCTTCCGGCGTTCTCATATCTGGCTTGCCGATCGCTTCATACATATCTTTTCGCACTAAAAACGTTTGATTGGAAACAAAGTTCTCTCCATACTTTTTATAATCCTGTGTAGAAGAGGATGCATTCGGATAACCATAGAAATTGCCGTCTTTTTGTGTGTACCAAGATGTTTTGGCCGGGTCTGCTACTTTGAAGAAATAAGGATCATACTGCTTCGCGAGTTCATTCAATGGCAGTACCATATTGCCTTCGATCATTTTTTTCACAGCATCCTCATACCAGCCCAGTGTAATAAAATCAGGCAGCTTGCCGGATGCGATCATCGTATTCAGCTTTTCGTTTTCATTGCCAGCAGGCACGATAAAATTAACACTTACCCCTGTTTTCTTCGTTATGTATTGGGAAGTTGGGTCCACGCCCCATTTGTTCGGGAACCAGGAGAAGTTCAGATACCAATCAAACGTAATCGGCTTCGTATCTGATTTCCAACCTTCCTCCGCTTTCGCACCGGCCGGTACGGCTGTTTGCTGTGCAGCCTCAGTTGACTTCGCAGGCTCTGGACTCGCCGTGTTGGTCGCGCCTTTATCCGTGGAACAAGCAGTAATTGAAACAGCTGTAAACAAAGCAAGCAGCGTAGTCATCGTTTTGCGTGATTTCCTAATGATCATTTGCGTTTCCCCCATTATCCTTTAATCGAACCAATCATGAAACCCTTAACAAAATATTTTTGCAAAAATGGATAAGCGATGACAATCGGCAGCGTAGTTACCACCATAGTAGCCAGTTTAATGGACTGAGAGGATACCGTCTTGGCAATGCTTCCCGTTGTGGCGGCAACCATTTGGTTGGAGCTCGATTGCGCTACTACACGGTACAAGTAGGTTTGTATCGGCTGAAGCTCGCTTTTGTTAATATAGATCATCCCCGTGAAGTAATCATTCCACTGATACACGCCATGGAACAGCGCAATCGTAGCAACCACAGGCATGGATACCGGAAGGATGATTTGATAAAAGATTTTAAAATCATTCGCACCATCAATCTTCGCCGCTTCTTCCAGCGCATCCGGAATTTCCCGAAAGAAGGAAAGAAAGATGATAAGATCAAAAAAGCTAAACATCGCCGGAATAATATACACCCAGAAGCTGTCGAGCAAGCCCAAATCACGAATGAGCAAGTAGTACGGAATTAATCCTCCACTAAAAAATAAAGTAATCGTACCAATTACCATATAAATCGGTCGTCCAATCAGCTCCCTGCGCGAGAATGCGTAGGCTACCATTGCCGTAAAAAATACATGGACAACAGTACCGACCAACGTTTTGGCAACTGTGATGCCCATGGCGAGCATGATACCGTCGTTGGCGAACACAGCCTTGTAGCTGTCCAAGCTGAACATCCGCGGCCACCAATAAATGCCTCCGCGCATAGCGTCATTCCCGTCGTTGAAGGAATTAACCAGCACATACCAGATGGGATACAGCGTTGCGAAGCATATCGCGAGCATCAGCAGATTATTCGCTTGGTCGAATGCCGCCTCTTTGAAGGTTCTGCGTTTTAATGAAAGCAAAGACTTAGCACCTCCTTAAAATAACGATGTATTATTCAACCGCTTCGTAATGAAGTTCGCCGACAGAAGCAATCCAAGTGAAATCAGCGATTTAATCAACCCGACTGCTGTTGCATAAGAAAACCGGCTTTGCTGAAGCCCCGTTTGATACACATAAACGTCAATCACGTTGCTAGCGCTCTCATTTAGCTGATTTTTGAGCACCAGAATTTGATCAAAATTCGAGTTCAGGATGCCGCTGACAGCCAGAATAAACAAAATCGTAATCGTTCCCATAATCGATGGAAGCGTAATGTAGAACATCTTCTGAAAACGTCCAGCGCCATCAATCGTCGCAGCCTCATACATCTCCGGAGATACCCCGGACATCGCGGCCAAATAAATAATCGCCGACCACCCTAGTTCCTTCCAAATATCAGAAGTAATAATGATGCTCCAGAAATAACTGGGCTCGGCCAAATAACTGACAGGCTCCTGAATCACATTTAACGCCAAGAGAATTTTATTAATGATGCCTACGTCCGCCAGCCAAGTCGCAAGAATTCCACCAAGAATAACCCACGAGAGAAAGTGCGGCAGATATGAAATCGTCTGTACCAGCTTTTTAAATCCGATCGAACGCACCTCATTCAAAAAAAGAGCAAAAACAATAGGCAGCGGAAAGCCAATCACTAACTTCAGCACACTCATACCCAGCGTATTCTTAATGACATACCCTAAATTGTCGTCATCCATAAAAGCTTTGAAATGCTCCAACCCGGCCCAAGGCGCTGCAGAAATCGACTTAATGATATTAAAATCTTTAAACGCAATAATAATCCCGTACATCGGCACATAGTTGAAAATGATCATCCATGCAATTCCCAGCAGCGCCATCGCTTGCAAGTAGCGTTGTCCATACATTTTGCGAAGCAGCCTGAATGCGGTGTTTTTAGCAGTTGCTGACTTATGCGCCGGAATAGGAATATCCGCATCTGTATCCATCTTGGCCGTACCTCCATACCCATCTAAGTGTAAGCACTTTCACTTTACTTATTGTATGTGTTTCCTCCGAGCGATGGTAGGCTTCAAATTTCAGCTATGGGTGCTGTTTTTCAGGTTGTTGAAAATTACTAAAATCGATCTATTAACTATGGAATCCATCAGCCCCGTGAATACCCCAAAGAGCAACATCCAGATTCCTTTTATCGTCTAATCAGTAGATAAAATAATGGAAAGAGGCGCTGCATGAAGAAAATTATTTTATTATGTTTTATTAGTTTACCGTTGCTCTTTACAGAAAACTTATCTACCTTTCAGACAGCTTCGTCTAAACAACATGATATTTTCATAAATGGTATTGCCCCTATGGAACCTAATGAAGGAGAAATTGCAATTCAAGAAATAAAGGAAAAAGAAGAACTACACTTACAAGACACGTTACTGAAGAAGAAAAAAGATATTTCCGAGCTTAAACTGTTCTACAAAGATGTAAAAGAAAGTGAACTAATAAAAGTAATAATAAGGATCAAACCAGAGGTAGTTGAAGAAGAATTCGAAAAGAAAATGATTAGCATCATCGGAACAAAAGTAAAAAAAGAAACAATGTTCAACTTTTCCGCGGTATTGATGAAAAGCCAATTAACTCAATTGGATGTTATTGATGAAGTAGATTTTTATACCGTACCGAGTGAACCGTCCTATCTTAATTAAAAAGAAATAACCCGAACCATGCCTACTTTAGTGTAGGATGAATCGGGTTATGGAAAAAACAATTGGCTTCTGATAAGCAAAAGCCAATCTGGTAATTTAGCATGTTGGTGCTTTACCTTAGCATTGATTCCGTGTATACAGTCTTGAGCAAGGCGGATCGCCTCTTTCCCAGCAGAAACCCGAGCAGTTTCGGGATGCAATGGATTGATAGGCCGCGCCAAAGCATCCAGATCAATATTTTGCTAATCCCTATTCGATCAATAATTAAATTACGTATTGTGCTTTTCCCACTGTTACCAATATCAAATTTGGGCAGCACTATCTTAGGTAATACGATTGCTAGTCCATCCGGGTGCTCCGCTTTATAATATCTATTTTCACTGAACTTCCATCTAACGATAATTAATGAAAGGTTTATCAAAATGAATGGAAAGGAAAAGTATGTAAAAATGAAAAAAAACCTTGATTATCAAGGTTTTTTTCGAGGATGCGGTCGGAGGGATTTGAACCCTCACGCCTTGTGAGCGCCACCCCCTCAAGATGGTGTGTCTGCCGTTCCACCACGACCGCTTAAAAGGTATACTGGGGATCTAGGATTTGAACCTAGGCATGACGGAGTCAAAGTCCGTTGCCTTACCGCTTGGCTAATCCCCATTAGTTAAGGGAAAAGGGCGACCGATGGGACTTGAACCCACGAATGCTGGATCCACAAACCAGTGCGTTAACCCCTTCGCCACGATCGCCACAGTAGGGATTTATTCCCTGAAGACTAGATACGAAACTTGCGTAAAGTACGATTTTGCTAACTACAGTAACGTAGTTGCTAGCTGCTTAGTCAGCTATATAGGTTAAGCCCTCGACCGATTAGTATTCGTCAGCTGCATACGTTGCCGCACTTCCACCTCGAACCTATCAACCTCGTCGTCTACAAGGGGTCTTACATACTGGGAAATCTCATCTTGAGGGGGGCTTCGCGCTTAGATGCTTTCAGCGCTTATCCCCTCCGTACATAGCTACCCAGCTATGCCTCTGGCGAGACAACTGGTACACCAGCGGTACGTCCATCCCGGTCCTCTCGTACTAAGGACAGCTCCTCTCAAATTTCCTACGCCCGCGACAGATAGGGACCGAACTGTCTCACGACGTTCTGAACCCAGCTCGCGTACCGCTTTAATGGGCGAACAGCCCAACCCTTGGGACCTACTTCAGCCCCAGGATGCGATGAGCCGACATCGAGGTGCCAAACCTCCCCGTCGATGTGGACTCTTGGGGGAGATAAGCCTGTTATCCCCAGGGTAGCTTTTATCCGTTGAGCGATGGCCCTTCCATTCGGTACCACCGGATCACTAAGTCCGACTTTCGTCCCTGCTCGACTTGTAGGTCTCGCAGTCAAGCTCCCTTATGCCTTTGCACTCTGCGAATGATTTCCAACCATTCTGAGGGAACCTTTAAACGCCTCCGTTACATTTTAGGAGGCGACCGCCCCAGTCAAACTGCCCACCTGACACTGTCCCCATACCGGATCACGGTACCAGGTTAGAACTCCGATACGATCAGGGTGGTATCCCAACGTCGCCTCCACCCAAGCTGGCGCTCAGGCTTCAAAGGCTCCCACCTATCCTGTACAGATCGTACCAAAGTCCAATATCAAGCTGCAGTAAAGCTCCATGGGGTCTTTCCGTCTTGTCGCGGGTAACCTGCATCTTCACAGGTATTAAAATTTCACCGGATCTCTCGTTGAGACAGCGCCCAAGTCGTTACGCCATTCGTGCGGGTCAGAATTTACCTGACAAGGAATTTCGCTACCTTAGGACCGTTATAGTTACGGCCGCCGTTTACTGGGGCTTCAATTCATAGCTTCGGGTTGCCCCTAACCACTCCTCTTAACCTTCCAGCACCGGGCAGGCGTCAGCCCGTATACTTCGCCTTGCGGCTTCGCACAGACCTGTGTTTTTGCTAAACAGTCGCTTGGGCCTTTTCACTGCGGCCCCCTCGGGCTATTCACCCTACCGAGGCACCCCTTCTCCCGAAGTTACGGGGTCATTTTGCCGAGTTCCTTAACGAGAGTTCTTCCGCGCGCCTTAGAATTCTCTTCTCACCCACCTGTGTCGGTTTGCGGTACGGGCACCTTCGCCTGGCTAGAAGCTTTTCTTGGCAGTGTGAAATCATGACCTACGGTACTTAAAGTTTCCCTCCCCATCACAGCCCAGCCTTA
>NZ_MBTG01000042.1 GCF_002027705.1 Paenibacillus ferrarius
CCTCGCGGCTTCGCTTCCCGTTGTACCGACCATTGTAGTACGTGTGTAGCCCAGGTCATAAGGGGCATGATGATTTGACGTCATCCCCACCTTCCTCCGGTTTGTCACCGGCAGTCATCTTAGAGTGCCCACCCGAAGTGCTGGCAACTAAGATCAAGGGTTGCGCTCGTTGCGGGACTTAACCCAACATCTCACGACACGAGCTGACGACAACCATGCACCACCTGTCTCCAATGCTCCGAAGAGGGCGCCTATCTCTAGGCGTTACATTGGGATGTCAAGACCTGGTAAGGTTCTTCGCGTTGCTTCGAATTAAACCACATACTCCACTGCTTGTGCGGGTCCCCGTCAATTCCTTTGAGTTTCACTCTTGCGAGCGTACTCCCCAGGCGGCATACTTACTGTGTTAACTTCGGCACCGAGAAATCGAATCCCCGACACCTAGTATGCATCGTTTACGGCGTGGACTACCAGGGTATCTAATCCTGTTTGCTCCCCACGCTTTCGCGCCTCAGCGTCAGTTATAGGCCAGAAAGTCGCCTTCGCCACTGGTGTTCCTCCACATCTCTACGCATTTCACCGCTACACGTGGAATTCCACTTTCCTCTCCTACACTCAAGTCAACCAGTTTTGGATGCGAACCGGGGTTGAGCCCCGGGCTTAAACACCCAACTTAATTAACCGCCTGCGCGCGCTTTACGCCCAATAATTCCGGACAACGCTTGCCCCCTACGTATTACCGCGGCTGCTGGCACGTAGTTAGCCGGGGCTTTCTTCTCCTATACCGTCACACACAAGGCAGTTACTCCTCATGCTGTTCGTCTAGGGCAACAGAGCTTTACGATCCGAAAACCTTCATCACTCACGCGGCGTTGCTCCGTCAGACTTGCGTCCATTGCGGAAGATTCCCTACTGCTGCCTCCCGTAGGAGTCTGGGCCGTGTCTCAGTCCCAGTGTGGCCGTTCACCCTCTCAGGTCGGCTACGCATCGTCGCCTTGGTGAGCCGTTACCCCACCAACTAGCTAATGCGCCGCAGGCCCATCTANCAGCCACAGATTGCTCCGTGTTTCATAATTCTCTCATGCGAGAAAACCAGTTATCCGGTCTTAGCTATCGTTTCCGATAGTTATCCCGATCTGATAGGCAGGTTACCTACGTGTTACTCACCCGTCCGCCGCTAAGCATTCCCCGAAGGAAATACTCCGCTCGACTTGCATGTATTAGGCACGCCGCCAGCGTTCGTCCTGAGCCAGGATCAAACTCTCCATAGTAGCGGACGATTGCTCGTCCGTATATCTGAAAGCTGAAATGCTCAATTGACTTGCTAGCGAGATTTTACAATCTCTTTTTTTGAACGATTGCTCGTTCGTGCTTACTCACTCGTTGTTCAGTTTTCAAAGATCAATGTCTCTTGTTCAACCCGCTCTCTTTCGAAAGCCGGAAGATCAATATACCACACTAATTATTCGAATGCAACTTGTTTTTCTTAAGCTGCTTCTTTATCCCCGCATGTCTCAGCGGCAACTTTTATAAGATACCACAGATAGGTTAAGAGAGTCAACAACGAATTCACACGTTTTTAATTCCACTAGAGCAAAGTCAATTTTAGTCCAGCAAGCAGCAATACCCCTGGTATGCCAAGAACCGTAACCGTTCCTAAGGTTGCTGTATTAATGGGAATTTCAAACTGTGTATAAGCACTAAGTAAATTAAGCGCATATAAGAGGAACGCAGCCACTACAATGTTCAAACCAAGAGCTGACAGAGCCCTGCCTACGCTGCGATTGCGAAATACAACCAACACCAGCATCAATGATGAGAAAAGAAGCAACCCCCACACCACATATTTGAGATACACGTTCTACACCTCCATTAAGCGATCACTGTCGATCAGACTGACGCCTAGCTTTTTGGCTTGCCTAATAAGCATTTCAAATCTTTTCTCAGCAGCTTCCATCGCATAGATGGCATAGTCGATCTGATCCTTGTCCAAGGCAAATTCAAAGTGAGCTTGTGCGGCAACCCATGTCTGATGAGCATCCCGGATTTCTTGAATCAGCATCTGCTTGTCCTTTATTTGTTCTTCTCTTGCCTGCTTCGCCTGAGGACTTTTTAAACCATACTTCCCTAATAAGGCTGGTCTCATCTGCATTACCTCCATTCCTCCCATAAGCGGGGTGATCTATCCTTATCCATATGGAGGGAATGGAGCCTTTAGAACCATGCAATGTTCGTTTATGGCATAAAAAAAAGAGAGCTCGGCAGCTCCCTCTTCTCGTACAGTTGACTTGCTTATATTTCTCGGCGGCCTTCCATGGCTTTGGTCAGCGTCACTTCATCCGCATATTCCAAATCTCCGCCTACAGGTAATCCATGCGCAATACGCGTCACTTTAAGTCCGAAAGGCTTGATCAACCTGGACAAATACATGGCCGTCGCTTCGCCTTCAATATTAGGATTCGTAGCCAAAATCAATTCTTGCACCGTTTCATCACCCAATCGCTTGAGCAATTCGGCGATATGAATCTGATCCGGTCCGATTCCCTCCATTGGCGAGATTGCCCCATGAAGCACGTGATAGTATCCTTCGAATTCTTTGGTCCGTTCCAATGCGACCAAGTCCTTAGGCTCCTGCACCACACAAATGACCGATCCATCCCTGCTTTTGTCTTGACAGATGCGGCATGGATCAACGTCAGTGATGTTGCAGCAGACTGAACAATAGTGAAGGTTCCTTTTGACATTGACGAGGGCCTTCGCGAAATCAATCACGTCTTCTTCTTTCATACGAAGAACATGAAACGCAAGGCGCCCCGCAGTCTTAGGGCCAACTCCCGGCAGGCGGGAGAAAGCATCAATTAACTTGGATATCGGTTCGGGGTAATACAAAGGAGTTCTCCTTCATTGATCAGAATCGTTGCTCTTGATGTCTTAGAACAAGCCAGGGATGTTCATGCCGCCTGTAAATTTGCCCATATCTTTGTTTGCGATCTCTTCGGCTTTGGTCATTGCGTCGTTTACAGCTGTAAGAACTAGATCTTGCAGCATTTCAACATCTTCCGGGTCTACTGCCTCTGGCTTGATGATAATACTTTGAACTTTCTTGTGACCGTTGATCATCACCGTGACGACACCGCCGCCAGCTGTACCTTCGATCATTTTTGTGCCTAGCTCTTCTTGTGCTTTCATCATTTGTTCTTGCATTTTCTTCACTTGCTTCATCATTTGGTTCATGTTATTCATCGCAGGTAGCTCCCTTATATTTAGTCTTCTTTAATCGTCACTAGATTCTCGCCGAACAACTGGATTGCTTCGGAAATCCATTCTTCCTTCACTGGTGCGCCATTCACATCTTGCGATTCCAACTCCATCACTTCCGGAGCTGAGCTGATGGCTTCATTTCGCGCATCGTCCCACTCTTTGCGCATGATGGTGAGCAAGCGCATCGGCTTGCCGAATACGGCAGCGAGGACCTGCTCAATGATGACTTTGTTTTCGGGTTTCTCGGTCGTGTTGCGGTGCATGTCATTTTTGAAAGCAACCAAAACGACATCATCCAGCATGGATACGAGATCCCCATTTACGAACCAAGCATGAACCGTAATTTTCTTTTCTTTGACATCACCTAACACTTGGCTCCACTTCATCAAAGCAGACTTAGTCTCCGTGCCCTCCGCAGCTTTCAAGTAGCCATCCAGCTTGATGCCGGATTTCTTCGATGGCGCTGAGGCCACTGGCACTTTGGCCGAGGCCGCCGGTTTCGCTTGTGCATCCGCAGAGGCACCCGCTACTCCCGATTTTACCAGTCCAGCTACCTGATCTTCAAGTTGTTGCAGCTTTTTGGTCATTTGCACCAAAAGATCACCTTGCGGCGCGCGACTTCCAACTTCCGATAGACCTGCTGATGAGCCGCTTTCGGCTCCGCTATGACCGCCGCACATTTTCATAATTGAAATTTCAAGCAGGGTCTGCGGCTGTACCGAGTACTTCATTTCGCTTTGATAGTGATTAAGCGTCTCGATCATGGCCATCATTTCGCCGGCTGAGAAGTGACTGGCAATTTCACGCAGCTCGCCCATATCAAACACGCGTTCCGTAATTACGGGCGAATTCGGCACCATGCGAACCATCAGCAAATCGCGGAAGTAATTAATCAAATTTTCAATACATTTGTCAGCACTTTTGCCTTCTTGCATGAAAGTATCGATAAGCTCCAGCGCGGCGCCAAGGTTCTTCTCTTTGATGAAAAGCACGAGTTTCTTGAATTGATCCGAAGCAACACCGCCAGTAATGGACAGAATATCCGCGAGCTGCACTTCGCCTGTGGCAAATGAGGTCGCTTGGTCCAATAGGCTGAGGGCATCCCGCATCCCACCATCGGATAATCTCGCGATATAGTGGAGAGCTTCTTCGTTAATGGCTATCTGCTCTTGCTCACAAATATACTTGAGCCGCATCACTTGATCATCCATCGAAACACGGCGAAAGTCAAAACGCTGACACCGCGAAATGATTGTAGCGGGAATCTTATGCGGTTCCGTAGTCGCCAAGATGAACATAACATGAGCCGGAGGCTCTTCCAACGTCTTGAGCAGGGCATTAAACGCTTCGGTCGTGAGCATGTGTACTTCATCTATGATATAGACCTTTTGTCTAACTTCTGTAGGGGCATACTTCACTTTATCCCGAATATCCCTGATTTCTTCCACACCGCGATTCGAGGCCGCATCGATTTCGACAACGTCCATCACGGCGCCTTCGGTGATTCTTTCACAGGCCGAGCAGGCATTGCACGGTTCTTCGGCAGGTCCATGCAAGCAGTTCACTGCTTTGGCCAAAATTTTGGCTGTACTGGTTTTCCCTGTTCCCCGGGGACCATTAAACAAATAAGCGTGGGTAAGACGATTCTCTCGCAAAGAATTCTGCAGCGTCTGCGTGATATGCTTCTGACCGACAACATCACGAAACGTCTGAGACCTCCACGTTCGATACAGAGCAATATGTGCCATAGTGTTCCTCTCCAATATCCCTGTATGGAATGACTGAATCCATTATACTATAACCCACCTAGGGATGAAATAGAGGATCAAGCATAGGGGATGGATATCGTGAACGTCGTCCCGAAACCTTTGGAGGATACCCGGATCGTCCCGCCCATATCGTGAATAATTCGTTGGCAGACCGAAAGGCCTAACCCTGTACCGGTATCCTTGGTCGTGAAGAACGGATCGAAGATTTTATCAATAACGAACATCGGGATGCCTGAGCCTGTGTCATGGATATCAATACAGACGTTCCGGTCCACTATGTCTACCTTCTCCGAAATCGTTAACATCCCTCCATCCGACATGGCTTCTATCCCATTTTTACAAATGTTCAAGAATACTTGCTTAAGAAGCTCTCGATCAGCAATCACTTCAGGCAGGTGGGAGGATGCTTCATATTGGAGATGAACGCTGTAGAGAATAGCTTCATTATTGATGATCGGCAAAATCCCTCGGAGTACTTCCGTCACATCTATGCGCTCATAAGAGACATGTTTCGGCTTGCTGAGCAGCAGGAATTCGTTAACAAGCTCATTGATTCGATTGATTTCTTCCAACATAACTTCGGTATAGCTCTGCTCTTTATTCATCCCTTGCAGTTCGAATGTGCGGCGCAGCACTTGCAGGAATCCCTTGATGGACGTCAGTGGATTGCGAATCTCGTGTGCCGTGCCGGCAGCAATTTGTCCGATCATAGCCAATCTGTCGCTTCTTTGCACCATTTCTTCCAATGACCGCATATTGGTGACATCTTTGAAAATAACATAAGCACCGACAATGTTGCCTTGACTGTCTTTCAATACGTTGGAATCCAGCAATAGTTCAAAACGCTCCATATTATTCGTCCAGGAGACCGCATGGTTGCGCACCACAGCGCCGTGGAGAACCGTTCTTTGCACAAGCTTGTGCTGGCTCGGCACGGTTGCAAAAATCTCATCCAGCGATTTATTCAAGATATGCTCACGATCCATACCTAGAATCTGTGTTGCCCGATCACTGACATCTGCCAGAGTAAAATCCATACTAATCAACAAAACGCCTAAATTGATATCCTTCAAAAACGCGTCCGAAAAACGCTGCAGCAAATTTAACTGGGGCCCCTCCTCACGATCGCGCATCGTCAGCAGATACATCACCTTCGGGCCATATTTAAGCTTCGCTATTGAAAATTGATAAAAGTAAGTCTCTCCGCATTTGCTGAGAAGAATACCGTGGGGCCATTCCATCAAGCTCATCTCGCTGCTAAAATAAAATTCATATAACTCACGCAAAGTAGCCCTCACTTTGAAAAGTTGAGGGAACGTGGTTTGGGTTATCTCTTCTGCTGAATAGCCGGAGTTTTTCAAAATTTGATCGGTTGCTAACGTAATGTTCTCATCCTCATCAACAATGAGCATACCTACATGCACATTCAGGTTGAAAATCTTGCGCATTTCTTCGATGGAAACCGAGTAATCTTGAGGATCATGAATGGACATATCAGCAGCTCCTTCACTTTCTCTATTCAAATGGCAGCAAGGTATCCCGTTTACATGAACAATCCGATGGTATATAAATTCTCTGCAAAGCAATTTTTTTCCTTCTAAGACCAAAAGAAAAACGCCCTGTTCAAGGGCGTTTGATGGTTCATTCATGAAGTTAGGTATAAAACCGTGCACCTGTTATTGATAAAGGGATACAAGCGTACTCTTATCGTTAGCTCAAATTAGGCAACCCTTCGGCACATGAAACATCTCACTTACGGCTGCTTCCTTCCAGACCTGACCGGGTTCATGAGCATCCATTGCGAAGGACCCGACTCTCAACACCACGTGTAAAAGCCAGACCTCACATCACAGTACCGCTAACAGGAATTCAACCTCGCTACAGCGGATTGCGAGTTACAGGGCACCGCTACCTCCCCATCTAGCACGGTAAAAATAGTATAGCTGATTCAAATGCAAATAGCAACAGAGGGTAAAATCTGTCTTTTATCGAGTCATTTTCACTGTAACTTTGTAGCGCGGCATGTTCGTATTTAGCGCCATTTGGGCCTGTGAACGAAGTTCATCCACTTGGGCAGGCGTCAAAGAAGCTTTTGGCGTAATTTTCACCTTGGCTTTGGGTCCATTAATCGAAATATTGGACTTCTCAATGCCTTGCAGTTGAGCAAGCACCGCTTTCATTAAATTGGCATCATCCTCATAGTGATGATAGGTCGGATTCAGCGGATCATTGGGATTGACGCTCGTTATCCCCAGCATGCCGTCCTGCTTGTAATGCTGCGCTTTATACTGTGCATCGTCCGTCTGCGGGGGATTCTTGTTGCCCGAGCTAATCCCGCAGCCAGCTAAGCTCATCATGAGCAGGATCGCTCCCGCAAACCTAAGCATATCCCTAAACATAAAAACACCTCCCATTGGATTCTAAGCCTAAGCTTAGGATGACCAAGGGAGGTTGTCTTATGCTGATTGGCAGCAAAGCAATTGATGCCAATTAGATTCCGTATTTCTTTTTGAACTTGTCGACACGGCCGCCTACATCGATAAACTTTTGTTTACCAGTGTAGAAAGGATGGCAATTGGAGCAAATCTCAACACGCAGATTTGGCTTGATTGATCCCGTTTCGAACACATTACCACAAGCGCAAGTCACTGTGGTTGCATGATAAGTAGGATGAATACCTGCTTTCATGTTGGGTCACCTCTTTCCGCCCTGAATCATTTGCTGAAACAGAGTTAATGGACGTACCTTTGCATTTTAGCATAATCAGAGGCATTAATGCAATGAGAAAACGAAAGAAAATCCCTTCCTTATAGCACCATTGAGGCCGTCCGGTCACTCGTATAAAACTTCGGTGTATGGGAGTAAGAGCCCAAGATGACATCTGGCAATTCCTCTTGGAAAATTTCGATCATTTGCTTCATTCCCAGCAGCTCGCCTCGTGCCTTGGGAATAATCCCAAGATAGCTTTCGGGGTCAATATTCAGGTTGCGCAATTGAATCAATTTCAATCCCGTTCTTCGCACGAATTCGATCATCGCCTCGATCTCTTCTTCCCGATCGGTTACTCCTGGGAAAACGAGATAGTTAATCGAGGTGATCACCCCTTTATCCGTGGCGTAGCGAAGGGACTTCTCTACATTTTTGAGCGTATAGGCCCGCGGCTTATAATACGCGTTGTAATGGTCATCTAACGCGCTAATGGTGCTGACCCGCATAAGATCAAGTCCGGCGTCTACAATGCCGCGGATGTGATCCGTGAGTCCTGCATTGGTATTAATATTGATATAGCCCATCTTCGTTTGCTCACGCACTTGCTTGATAGCTTCAATGATAATCACAGCTTGTGTACTGGGCTCGCCTTCACAGCCCTGTCCGAAAGAAATGATACTCTCCGGTGTACGAAGATGCTCCAGCATAATCTGCGTGATCTCTTCCACCTTAGGCTTGAAGTTCATACGCGTCTGCGGGGCCACGAACCCACTCTCATCGGGTTGTTCGGAAATACAGCCGAAACAGCCTGCATTGCAGGAATAGGAGACCGGAACAGCCCCTTCCCAGCGCTGGAGGAACGTATTCGAAGCGGTCAGACACTCATAGCCAAGCGCACAGTTGGACAAATGTGCATATAAGCGGTTCTCCGGATACTTGGCGACCAGCCGTTTAACCTCGACCTCAAGCTCCGTCGGGTCACAGTGAATCGGATTCCAATAATACGGGTTATCCGTTAAACGAGCGGCGACATAGAAGCCATCTTCTTTCCACACGACTGCCGTATAGCCGAACAAGGGCAGTGCCTTGGTTTTGTCTGATTTGACATAACCCGGAAGCAGCAGCCGAGTAAAGCCTTGCGGAAGCAAAGCCCCAACCGCATGATAATCGCCTTCAACCAGCTTCATATCGCCAGTCGCCGCGTCGATACCGACCGGACGCGTAAAAGGAAGGCTGACGAGCGTCGAACCCTCTGGAAGAGGAATCAACTCGTCATCTAAGATTTCAGTGATCATTTCTGCGTTTCGGCCAAGCGCCAAGAAGTCGGGATGGTCGAAGACGTTTCCTTGTGAGTCGGAATAAACTAAATTCATAACAGGTACTCCTCTTTGTGCGTCAAGGATAAACGACTTAAGTCGTCCGGGAAGGACGACTGCGTTTGTCAAAGTTGATGCAAGTTGTGTGGCAGAGCCATATAGATTCTGTCAGATAGGTATGTTGTGAAAGCTTAGGATGCAGAGTTCTTTACTTTACTTTTGTTATTCGTCGTGTTGCCGGCTGAAGGGGATGCCAGGGAATCCAAGAATTCCTGATTCGTTTTCGTGTCGGCGAGCTTTTTGATGAATTGCTCTGTATATTCATGCGAATCGTTCATGCCTTTGCGAAGCGCCCATACCTTCTCGAGCTCGTCCTTGCCGAGCAGCGCCTCTTCGCGACGCGTACCGGATCTGCGAATGTCGATCGCAGGGAAAATGCGGCGCTCAGCCATTTTACGATCCAAATGAAGCTCCAGATTCCCTGTACCCTTGAACTCCTCGTAGATCACATCATCCATACGGGAGCCTGTTTCTACAAGCGCCGTAGCGAGGATAGTTAAGCTGCCGCCCTCTTCAATGTTACGGGCTGCACCGAAGAAACGCTTCGGACGATGGAACGCTGCTGGATCAATACCCCCAGATAAGGTCCGGCCAGTCGGCGGAACCACGAGGTTGTAAGCCCTCGCCAGACGAGTAATGCTGTCCAGCAGAATGACAACATCTTTCTTATGTTCAACTAAACGCATAGCGCGTTCCATTACGAGTTCAGCCACCTTGATATGATTCTCCGGAAGCTCGTCGAAGGTAGAAGCAACAACTTCCCCTTTGACAGAACGCTGCATATCCGTAACTTCCTCCGGACGCTCATCAATGAGCAGAACGAACAGTTCGATTTCGGGATAATTCGTGGAAATGCTGTTCGCGATTTCTTTCAACAGCAACGTTTTCCCAGCTTTGGGCGGAGCCACAATCAAGCCGCGTTGACCTAGTCCAACAGGGGCAAGCAAGTCCATAATACGCATGGAAATCTTATTAGGCTCAGTTTCGAGTGTGATTCGTGTGTCTGGATAAAGAGGTGTCAATGCTGGGAAATGAAGTCGCTCCGCAGCTGTCTCCGGTTTCTCGCCATTCACCGCTTCGACCTGAAGAAGTCCGAAATAACGCTCATTCTCTTTAGGAGGACGGCATTTTCCAGAAACGATATCCCCGGAACGCAAATCAAATTTGCGGATTTGGGATGCCGAGATATAAATATCCTCAGAGCTTGGAAGGTAATTAATTGGACGCAAGAAGCCGAAGCCCTCTTGAAGGATTTCAAGGACACCTTGCATGAACATTAGACCACTTTCAGCAGCTTGTGCACGTAAAATTGCAAAAATGAGTTCTTTTTTCTTCAGCGTACCGTAATATGGGATCTGATGTTTCTTAGCTAGTTTATATAATTCAGTAAGCTTGAGTACTTCAAGCTCAGCAAGCTGCATGCTCATATTTCAACCACCAAACTATTAAATTTTCAATTGGATTCTAGCATTGCCTGTTGTTTGGAACTTTATTCCTCGCTCTCGCGCCAAACCTCAGCGCCCAGTGAGGATAGATTGAAAACTAAGTTCTCATACCCGCGGTCAATAAATTCGACGCCAGACACCTCGGTAATACCACCTGTTCTAACACTCAGGCCTGCAAGCACAAGCGAGGCTCCAGCCCGTAAATCCGTAGCTCTTACTTTAGCCGAGCTAAGCTGTGAACCTTCGATAATAGCGGAACGTCCTTCTACTTTCATCTTGGCACCCATGCGCACCAGCTCAGGGATGTGCTTAAACCGGTTGCTATACACGTGATCCGTCAATATGCTCACGCCTCTAGCCTGACAGAGAAGGCTTGCCATTGGAGATTGTAGATCTGTCGCAAAGCCAGGGTAAATCAACGCTTTCACATCAACGCTTTCGTATTCAGGCTGACCCACAACACGAATGGATTCATCCATTTCGTAGATATGTACACCCATTTCCTGCAGCTTGGCCGTCAAGGCCTCCATATGTTTCGGAATCACATTATCCACGGTAACATCCCCGCGCGTTGCTGCAGCAGCAATCATGTAAGTACCGGCCTGGATGCGATCCGGAATAATCGAGTGGCGGCAGCCATGCATCTCGGTTACCCCTTCGATCCGAATGGTCTCTGTCCCAGCGCCCTTGATTCTCGCGCCCATGGAGTTCAAAAGCGTAGCAACATCTATGATTTCAGGCTCTTTCGCCGCATTTTCAATAATGGTAACACCTTTAGCTCGTGAGGCTGCCAGCATAATATTGATGGTTGCTCCAACACTTGCCATGTCTAAGTAAATCTTCGCGCCGCGGAGTTCCTTGGCCCGTATCTTTAGTGCGCCGTTCTCATTGCTAACCTCGGCTCCCAAAGCTTCGAATCCTTTAATATGCAGATCAATCGGACGAGGTTCAAAGTTACAGCCGCCTGGCAAACCAATCGTCGCCTCTCCGAATCTACCAAGCAGTGCTCCCATCAAATAATAGGAGGCTCTAAGCTTCTTCACCTTGCCATTGGGCATCGGCAGCGATTTCATCCGACTCGGATCAATGGTCATGCGATCTTCGTTCCAGTCAATAGTAGCGCCTAAATCCGTTAAAATTTCTGTATATATAGCCACATCGCTCAGATGAGGCAGATTATCCAAAGTTACTGATGTTTCCGCAAGAATGGCCGCTGGAATGAGTGCGACTGCACTATTCTTAGCTCCGCTGATTTGAACGGTTCCCCGTAGTGGACGTCCCCCGACCACCATTAATTTCTCCAACATGTTTCTCCCCCTAAATCCAGGTGCCTAACCAAAGCCAATCAAATGTCCCAAACGCCTGAAATTCCCAAACCAAATTTACCAAAAAAATAAAAAAGTGCCATGACAAATAAACTACTAATATTCTAAGAGAGAACATAAGACAAAAATAGAAGAAGGAAACGCTCGTAAGAACGCATACGTTCGACATTTATTAACCTGTCTTCCGTATGCGTCTCACTGCATTTCCTATCCTATCTATACAATTGGAATTAAGCTTGGTTGCTGCTTCCGAACAATTGAATTTTGGATTTTACGACTTCGATCATAGCATTGCGAGCTGGGGTGAGATATTTACGAGGATCATAAATTTTAGCATCTTTGTTCAGAGCTGTGCGGATGCTTTCTGTGCATGCCACTTGGTTCTCTGTGTTTACGTTGATTTTGCCAACGCCAGCTGCGATGGATTTACGAATCATTTCGTCAGGTACGCCGGATCCGCCATGCAATACAACCGGAACTGGAATCGCTTTGGAAACAGCTTCGATAATGTCAAAGTGAATGTTAGGCTCGCCTGCGTACATGCCATGTGCAGTACCTACAGCGATAGCCAGACAGTCAACACCTGTTTCTTCGTAGAAACGGATTGCTTCTTCTGGTTTTGCAAGGTTAGCGTGCTCTTCGTCTACCGAGATGTCATCCTCAACACCACCGATTGTTCCAAGCTCACCCTCAACGGATACGCCCATTGCACGAGCAGCTTTAACAACTTCTTTCGTCAAACGAATGTTTTCTTCGAAAGAATAGTGGGAACCGTCAAACATAACGGAGCTGAATCCTGCACGGATACATTTCATTGCTACTTCAAAGGAACTACCATGATCTAAGTGCAAAGCAATCGGCAAACCGGATTTTTTCGCTGCTGCTTCCGCAATAGCTACTGTAAATTCGATACCCATATATTTCAGTGCGCCTTCGCTAACACCATAAATGAACGGGGACTTAAGTTCGATTGCTGCTTCCACAATCGCTTGAGCAAATTCAAGGTTGTTCATGTTAAATTGACCCACCGCGAATTTGTTCGCTTTTGCTTTAGGTAAAAACTCATTCATTGAAACCAATGCCATGTTTCTCTTCCTCCTAGAACCTGTAGTAGTTGCGTATACCGCTCTTTGTCATACCTGAGTTATTATAGCACATAAATTTTCAAATGATAACCAAGCCCCCGATTTCACGCACAAAAAAAGACCCTATGACTAGGATCCTACGGCAAAACCGCTGCTTGATTCATTATTAAGCTGCATATTAACCGCCATTCGCAATTCATCAATATCAAATGGCTTCGTGAAATGCATGATGGCGCCCAGATCAGTTGCTTCTTTGATCATATCAAGTTCACCATAAGCTGTCATCATGATCACTTTGATCGAAGCATCGATGGCTTTCACGTGTTTCAGAATATCCAAACCGTCCATGCCAGGAATTTTCATATCCAATAGCAACAGATCAGGCGAAGAATTTTTGACGATTTCCAGAGCCAGTTTACCGTTCGAGGCTTGATAGGTGTCGTATCCTTCGTTGCTGAATACTTCCATGAGCAATACGCGAATTCCATTTTGATCATCGACAATCAATACTTTTTTCTTCATAAGCCTAATTCCCTCCCGAAAACGAATAACGATTCCCAACATCTACCGATTGTAACGTAAGGTATTCGCTATTCATTTTCGTTTTCCTTCTGAAAAAGAGGGTAAATTGAAAACTTTTACAAAAAAGTTGTTTTACAGGAGGTGTGGCGCAATTAGCCGAATTAACGGGAAATCAATTGAGCAGCTTTCACGAATTCACGGAAAAGCGGCTGCGGACGGTTCGGACGCGAAGTGAATTCCGGATGGAATTGCACCGCCAGGAACCACGGGTGACCCGGAAGCTCCACCATCTCCACCAATCGGCCATCTGGGGATGTACCGGAAATACGCAAGCCTGCGGATTCGATCATTTCGCGGTATTCATTGTTAAATTCATACCGGTGACGATGTCTCTCGTACACAAGCTCATCGTTGTAGCATTGCTCAGCAAGGGAGCCTGGAACAATTTTGCACGGGTATAGACCCAGACGCATCGTTCCGCCTAAATTCTCAATATCCTTCTGCTCCGGCAGCAAATCAATAACAGGATAAGCCGTTGTAGGGTTAATCTCGGAGCTGTTCGCACCGTCCAAACCTGAAACAGAACGTGCATATTCAATAACAGCCACCTGCATGCCCAAGCAAATACCAAAGAACGGAATTTCTTTCTCACGGGCATAACGAATAGCGGAAACTTTGCCTTCAATACCGCGATCGCCGAATCCGCCCGGTACAAGAATGCCTTGTACGCCGGAAAGCAGGGAATGTACGTTATGATCGAAAATATCTTCAGCATTTACCCAACGGATATCAATTTCGGAATCGTTATCAATGCCTGCATGGCCTAGAGCTTCCACAATACTGAGGTAAGCGTCATGCAGCGCAACGTATTTCCCAACGATAGCAATTTCTGTCTTTTTGGTTAATGATTTGACTTTGCGAACCAGACTTTCCCACTCTGTCATGTTCGGCTCGTTCGTTTTGAGCTTCAGGTGATTAACGACATAGTCGTCCATGCCTTGCTCACGAAGCATCATCGGTACTTCATACAGCGTTTCAGCATCTCTGCACTCGATAACTGCCGTTGGATCAATATCACAGAACAAAGCTAATTTGCGCTTCATGTCTTCGGTTAAAGGATGCTCGGTACGACAAACAATCACGTGCGGTTGAATGCCTAATCCGCGCAGTTCTTTGACACTATGCTGGGTTGGTTTGGTTTTCACTTCACCAGCCGCTTTAATATAAGGAATCAGCGTAACGTGAATATACATGACATTCTCGCGGCCGATATCATTTTTCATTTGACGAATTGCTTCCAAGAACGGCAAGCTCTCGATATCGCCTACCGTACCGCCAATTTCCGTAATAACAACATCGGACCCAGCTTCACGGCCAGCACGAATAACGCGATCTTTGATTTCGTTCGTAATATGAGGGATGACTTGTACCGTACCGCCCAAATATTCGCCTCTGCGCTCTTTGGTAATAACGGAAGAGTACACTTTACCGGAAGTTACATTGGAGCTTTTGGAAAGATTAATATCAATAAAACGCTCATAATGACCTAAATCCAAATCCGTTTCTGCCCCATCGTCGGTTACGAATACTTCGCCATGCTGGTAAGGACTCATGGTTCCTGGGTCAATGTTGATGTAAGGGTCGAACTTCTGAATCGTAACTTTTAGACCTCTGTTCTTAAGCAATCTTCCCAAGGAAGCTGCTGTAATTCCTTTGCCAAGGGAAGAAACTACGCCTCCCGTAACGAAAATGTATTTTGTCACTATGTACGCCTCCTTAAAGTTTTAGCCAGAAAACTGGCATCGTGAGCATAACTTGGTTTTTTGGTATAAAAAACTTGCCTCGTAAGCTTGAAGCTTACCTTACACCAGAATTTGTAAAAATGAATTTCCTTTTGTATGCAAAACGCTTACGGCGTAAGCTTTCGCTCTCGTTGTTTCAACCCTTATTTAGTGTCTACTAAATGATGGTTTTCATGAAAATATGGTGAAAAAACACCAAAAAAAACAAAAAAAGTGACACCCGTAGTGACGGGGCACTTTTTGAATGCTAGCGCAAATTGTTAAGATTCTTTTAAAGCCCATGCAATAGTTTACTCTGAACAGCTAGGGGCTGTCAAGACAAGTTATTTGTCGTCTTCATCCTCGTCGTCCAGATCGTCGTCCTCATCTTCGCCTTCGGAATCCTCGTCCAAATCGTCATCCTCGTCGCTCTCTTCGATACCCGCTTCGCCAAGATCCTCTTCGATTTCTTCGTCTTCGAAGAATTCAGTATCCTCTTCCGCTTCTTCCTCTTCGGTTTCGGTACCAAATGTATCGTACTCGTCTTCCTCTGCGTATGTATCTTCTTCTTCCGCGTAGATGTCTTCATCCAGATCGTCGTCTTCATCGTTGATGATTCTAGGACGCTTCGCGTTACCAACCGCATCATCCGATTTCTCGACAGGATACCAACGCTTCAAGCCCCATAGGTTCGTACCTACGCAAGCAAAACGTCCATCGATGTTGATCTCCGTATATAGTTGGGCAATCACTTGCATGACATTCTGCTCAGACAACCCTTTTATTTTTGCAATTTCCGCCATCAGGTCACGGTAATAAAACGGCGTATTCGCCGACTTCAGTAATTCAAACGCCAAATCCACCATGGGCATTTCGCGTGCTTGCTCTGTGGTGATTTTGAGTGTGTATTCGCTACTCATCTAAGGCACATCCCTTTCGATCGTCTTCTTCGCTTCTTCTATCTACCTTATCCAATATCTTCATTAAGTAAAACCTATTTTTTCTAAAAATGCAACTACCCCTTAGAATCCCCAAAAACTATGGACGATTCAAGCCTTCCGAGGAAAGAAAGCGATGCCCCTAAAATGAATACAAGCGAAGGTCCCCCTCCGCTTGCGACTGTATCCTAAGGAAAGCGTCTGCGAACGAGTCACAGCCGTTTCCAGTACCTGAGAAAGAGACACTCCTGCTCGCGCCTCTCTATCTATCCTATGTAAAATCTACGCATCTGACACGGCTTCGCACCCATTTATTTCAATAAAGGCGATGACACGGTCAGACGGGGTGACCTGTACATAGGATAGGGGAGATTCGATTCTAAGCTGTCATGGGGGGATGGCACGATGGATATAGCCACCTTTCTTCATTTGCTTCACGAGGAAATCGGCCTCACCAAACGTTCCGGCAAAAAACATATTATCCATTTCTCATCAGCTAGGGACTATTACGCCTGCAAAGCTGAGCTGAAACGAATGAAGTCTAAGCTCCGCAACCTCACCAAAGTTCGCCATTTAGACATCATTCACGCTTTCTCCTGCACGCTCCGTCCTGACTCCAAGCTTAGAGGCTTAACCGGTGCTCCCATCATTGAAGAAGACACGAAAATTACGGTTCATCACATGGTGAACAACAAAATCGTTACGAAACGTGCAAGCACCTTAGATGGCTCCCAAACGATTCCTTGGGGCGTCGATCAAGTTGGCGCACCTCAAGTATGGAGCAAATCGACGGGCCAGAATATTCGTATTGGCGTCATTGATACGGGCATTGACTACAACCACCCTGACTTGCGCCATTCCATTTCACGCGGTATTAATTTGTTAAACCGCAGCATGCTTCCCTTTGACGATAATGGGCATGGCACGCATATCGCCGGAACAATCGCGGCAACTGGCCGCCTTTCCGGTATTGTCGGCGTCGCTCCCCGAGCGATTATCCATCCTGTAAAAGCTTTTGATCACAGTGGAAGCGCTTATGTCTCGGACATCATTGCAGGTATTGATTGGTGTGTTCACAACGATCTCGACATCATCAACATGAGCTTCGGCATGAAGTCATACAATCGTTCTCTCGAACAAGCCGTGATGAACGCCTACTACAGAGGAAAAATCATCATCGCCTCATCAGGCAATGACGGCAAAAAGAAAACGATCGATTATCCCGCCCGCTTCCCGCAGGTTGTCTCCGTTGGCGCGACCACGCGATTAGGCCGAATTGCTCCCTTCAGCAACCGCGGGAAGCAAATCGATATTTACGCACCGGGCGAACGCGTCTATTCGTCGTGGCTGCACGGCAAATACAACGAGCTCAGCGGCACTTCGATGGCTACCGCTCATGTCAGCGGCGTTGTCGCGTTGATGCTCTCCATCAAGCCGATGTCGCCGCT
The DNA here is from genome assembly GCF_002027705.1 of Paenibacillus ferrarius. Taxonomy (GTDB): domain Bacteria; phylum Bacillota; class Bacilli; order Paenibacillales; family NBRC-103111; genus Paenibacillus_E; species Paenibacillus_E ferrarius. Next base: position 17,660 of record NZ_MBTG01000042.1, read on the forward strand.
GCAGATCAAGAACGCGCTGCGCCGCTGCTCGGTCGGCTTGAGCAAGCGCGAAAGCACGCGCTGGCAGCCTGGGCATTTGAACGCCCGCCGGGCGATTCGGGCTGCGCGGCAGAGCTAGGCGGGTCGGGGGCGCCGGGCCGGAGAGGCGGGGCACGTAGGCGCAGGGGCAGTGCGTGGGCCGGGGGTGAAGGGCGGACCGCGGCTTCTTTAAAACCTGCAAATGTGCAGGTTTTATCAACCAAAACCATGTAAATAAAGGTAAAACCTGCGATTATGCAGGTTTTATTCGCTTTTTTACCCAACAATCCAAAAAGCAACACAAATGCCTGCATAATCGCAGGAATTTGCTGACAACAGGCCGTTTCAAGCGCAAAAAGATGCACATTTGCAGGTTTCCAGAATTTTTCTCTTCCGCAAAGTCACTTATCCGCATAAGTTCGACAATAGGCGCATTGGAAATCATTTGTATATACGTCCCGATACATATCGCAGACAATAAAAACACCTCCAAACACTGGAAACAGGGCTAACTCCATAGCTGCTTCCCCTTCAGCTGTAATTTGGCTAACATTACCTCCTGCTCCGCGTTCATCACCGGGGAGGATATTCTTTTATTCCTCAGATTTCCCCTTTGGGGGTCCAGCTTTTGAGCACCCCTCTGGGAGCTGTGTACAAGGCCGCCAATACTAGCCTTCTTCCTTAAAACCTGCAAAAGTACAGGTTTTTTCAAACAAAATCATGTAAATAAAGGTAAAGCCTGCGATTACTCCAAGGCTTTATCCGCTTTTTCACCCTACAATCCAAAAAGCAACACAAATGCCTGCATAATCGCAGGAATTTGCTGACAACAGGCCATTTCAAGCGCAAAAGGATGCACATTTGCGGGTTTCCAGAATTTTTCTCTGCCGCAAAGTCACTTATCCGCATAAGTTCGACAATAAGCGCATTGGAAATCATTTGTATATACGTCCCGATACATCTCGCGGACAACAAAAAACACCCCCAAACACTGTTTCCAGTGTTCGGAGGTGTTCTTCTAAGCAGGAAGCTACATCCGCTCCGGAGCTGACACGCCCACCACGCGAAGCGTGTTGGCCAAAGTCGTGCGCAGCGCGCCAAGCAGCGCGAAGCGTGCTTGCGTCAAGGCCACATCATCGCTGATGACGTAGTGGCCTCTGTAGTAACTGTGGAACTGGCTCGCCAGTTCATAGACATAACGGATGAGCCGGTGCGGCGCATACTGTTCGGCTGCGATGGCGATTTCTTCCGGAAGCTCGCCAATCTTGCGCAGCAAGTCGAACTCAGCTTCCGATGTGAGCTGGGTAAGATCTACTTGCTCCAGAGGCAGCACCTGAATGTTCTGTTCTTCCGCTTGGCGGAAGATGCTGCAAATCCGTGCATGGGCATACTGCACGTAGAAGACAGGGTTCTCATTGGACTGAGAAACTGCCAAGTCCATGTCAAAATCCAAATGCGAATCCATGCTGCGCATCGCGAAGAAATAACGAATCGGATCCACGCCAACTTCGTCCATGAGGTCTTCCATCGTAACCGCTTTGCCGGTACGCTTGGACATTTTCACCTTTTCCCCATTCTGGAACAAGCTCACCATTTGCGCAATCAGCACAACAAGTCGATCTGATTCAAAGCCAAGCGCTGTCATGGCTGCCTTCATCCGAGGGATGTAACCATGGTGATCTGCGCCCCAAATATTAATTAAGCGCTCGAAGCCGCGGCCAAATTTGTTGCGGTGGTAAGCGATATCCGGAGTGAGATAGGTGAAGGAGCCGTCATTTTTAATCAGCACGCGATTCTTGTCATCACCAAGCGGTGTAGTGTTCAGCCAAGTCGCGCCTTCTTCTTCATAGATGTGTCCATTATCCCGCAGCTCTTGGAGCACCGGAGGAATGAGGTTATCTTCATAAATCGACGTCTCGGAGAACCAGTTGTCGAAATGTACACCGAACCGACCCAAGTCGCGTTTGATTTTGTCGAGCTCTTTGTTCAAGCCATAAGTACGGAAGTACGCGCGACGCTCATCGTCCGGCAAGCTAAGAAGGCGATCCCCTTCTTCGGCAGCAAGATCAGCGGCAAAGCCCTTGATGTCTTCTCCGAAGTAACCATCCTCCGGCATCTCTGCTTCTTGTCCAAGCGCCTGCAAATAACGGGCTTCAATGGATTTGGCCAAGTTCACGACTTGGTTGCCCGCATCGTTGATATAATACTCACGGGAAACCTCGTATCCAGCCAGATCAAGCACATTGCAGAGCACATCGCCAACAGCGGCACCACGCGCATGTCCTAGATGCAGGGATCCCGTTGGATTCGCACTCACGAACTCGACCTGCACTTTCAGTCCTTGACCAACGTTCGATGCCCCGAAGCGCTCTCCCATCTCAAGAACATTCGCGATAACCGGGTACAAGTACACTTTGTTCATTTTAAAATTAATAAAACCAGGTCCGGCAATTTCGGCTTCTGCGATATTCGCTTTGTCCTTTTGCAGGTTAGCGATGATCTTCTCAGCAATCTGTCTCGGGTTTTGTTTGGCAATACGCGTCAACTGCATGGCAACATTCGTAGCAAAATCACCGTGCGTTTTTTCTTTCGGCACTTCAAGAATGATTTCCGGCAATTGCTCTGCTTCTACGATACCCGCTGCTAGAACAGCTTCTACAATCGCTTCTTTTACGATAGCCTTAACTTCGTTTAGTACATCCATTCGTCTTACTCCTCCTGAATTAACAACTTAATCCTGTATGCCCCCGCATGAGCGCCTGATGCATATAAATCATAGCTCCATCTCGTGATGCCGATGCCTTGCTCAGCTTCCGATTTCAGCTCATGTGTCTCAATTTCGAGTTCCAAACGGCCTTGTGGGGTTTGATAATAGCCGATCCGCTTCTCACCAGCCACAAACGTTTGCTCAGCTTGTACATCTCCTTGACGGACAATGCGTATCTGATTCTCTTCCAGCTTAATAAGTGTCACCGTTCTTCCAAGCTCGTTCGGCTCTTCTTCATAGCGGATATACGTGTGATTGCCTTTGCGATAGAGATCCCCTCGTGCTTTCTGCACCGTGGTCTCGCTCCCGCTTCGACTCTCAATTCGAATGCGCACACGCGCTTTAGCCGTCATGGTCCGTCATTCTCCTCTTCTGCAGATCCTCTTTGCGCCTTATGTCAAGATAAGGCAAGTTAGGTATTAGTTTATATGATAAGGTCGATGAATTCAATGATCGTAAGAAAGGATAAGCAAAAAGCCGCCAGCTCATTCCGTGGCAAACACAGATTCGCTGGCGGCTCTATCCTCTTTTGTTACTTAATCAAATCTTCCACAAATTTCGGCAATACGAATGCCGCTTTGTGTAGACGTGGTGTATAGTACTTCGTCGGGAATTCCGGAATGGCTGATTCTTCGACTTGAAGTGGATCGTATTTTTTGCTGCCCATTGTGAACGTCCAAAGACCGCTTGGGTATGTAGGGATGTTCGCGCTGTACACGCGTACGATCGGGAAGATTTCTTTCACATCACGGTTTACCGTTTGGATCAAGTCAGCTTTGAACCAAGGGTTGTCCGTTTGAGCAACGAAGATCCCGTCTTCTTTTAACGCTTCATGGATGCCTTGGTAGAAACCTTTGGAGAACAGCTCAACAGCTGGTCCTACCGGCTCAGTGGAATCAACCATGATAACATCGTAAGTGTTTTTGTGATCGTGAATGTGCATGTAGCCATCGTTAACGATAACTTCTACGCGAGGGTTGTCCAGTTCGCCAGCAATGGTTGGCAAATACTTTTTGGAATACTCGATGACTTTACCGTCGATATCAACCAGAACAGCCTTTTTCACTTTCGGGTGCTTCATGATTTCACGGATAACACCACCGTCGCCGCCGCCAACAACAAGTACGAACTCTGGGTTCGGGTGAGTCACAAGCGCAGGGTGGGCAACCATTTCATGATAAACGAATTCGTCTCTTACCGTTGTCATGACCATGCCGTCCAGGGTCAGCATTGTTCCCCATTCTTCGGTTTCGATCATTGAAAGGTCTTGGAAATCTGTTTGTTCTCTTACATACGTTTCTTTTACTTTTGCCGTGATGCCGAAGCTATCCGTTTGTTTCTCTGTGTACCACAAATCCATGTTCATACCTTCTTTCGCGAGGCTATATTGGGATGAATAAATACTGATATTCGTTATCTCTAACAGTGTGCCACCAGTTGGAAAAGTCATGCGATGGGAGCTAACATTTCCTGTCCCTTCGTACCAAGGATAACGACTTGCACTGTCCATTTGGACGAGTACGTTTATCAAGGTTCTTCAACGCACAAATTGTATTATAGTTCATTACCCCCAAAATGCAATATTTTCCTAGGCTTTTTACACATTTCATAAAAAATATTTACAATTTGTTGAATACGGACTGCCATGCTTTTCCATACTGGATAGTAAAGCCTTTGGGCACGCAGAAAGGGGGAAAGCATGATGTCCGAAAATGAAAACAATCATCCGCCTTCTTCAGGCACGCCACAAAAACCTAAGAATAAAGAGATTCCTGCGTCTATGCGCTGGATGCGGCGTATTAAGAAGATGTTTTCCTTCTTCTTTACTTCCTGCATTCTTATGCTCATCTTGGCCGCCGGCTTCTTCGTTTATTTGCGCACCCAAACGCTGCCCGTTACCAAAATGCTGCAAACTTCCCAAATGTACGATACCCATGGCGAGCTGATTGACACCTTCTATTCAGGGCAAAATCGGCAGGTCGTTTCTCTCAAAGAAATTTCTCCCTATCTCATTAACGCGACGCTTGCTGTGGAGGATCAGCATTTCTACGAACACTTCGGCGTGGATGTGAAAGCGGTCGCCCGTGCAGCTGTTGTCAATGTCCAAGCGATGGCGAAGGTGCAGGGGGCAGGCACGATTACTCAGCAATTGGCACGGAACTTATATTTAAATCATGATCGAACGTGGTCCCGCAAAATCAAAGAAACCGTCTACGCGGTTCAAATGGAAATGCAGCTAAGCAAGGATGAAATTCTTGCCAATTATTTAAATCAGATCTATTACGGTCATTCTACCTATGGCATTGAAACAGCTTCAGAGCTCTTTTTCGGCAAACATGCCAGTGAGTTGACCTTGGCCGAAAGCGCCATGATCGCCGGGGTGCCGAAAGGTCCTCGCTATTATTCCCCCTATTATGATTTGAAAAATGCGATGGATCGCCAAAAAATCGTTCTACAGACGATGGTGCGCAGCGGGTTCATCACGCAAGCCGCAGCCGACGCCGCAGGCAAAGAAAAGCTGAACATTCAACCGCTTACGAAGAAGAAGCCCGCTGCGGCACCTTATTTCCGTGATTATGTGCGGTCTCTTGCCACAGAGAAATTAGGCATATCAGAAGAACAATTTGACGAGGGCGGCATTCGCATTTACACGACATTGGATAAAAAAGCGCAAGCCATTGCCGAGAATACCGTCACCAAACAGCTCGCTGATAAGCCGGATCTGCAAGCTGCCCTTGTGGCCATTGATCCGCGATCCGGGGAAATAAAGGCCATGGTCGGCGGTCGCGACTATTCGGAGAATCAGTTCAATCGGGCCCTCTCGAATACAAGACAGCCAGGTTCCGCTTTTAAACCTATCGTCTATATGGTTGCACTCCAAAACGGCTACACGCCTGTCACACAGGTCAAAAGTGAGCCAACTGTGTTCACCTATGATGAAGGCCGCCAGAAGTATACGCCAAGGAACTTCAATGATCAGTACATTAACGCGAATATTGATATGCGCCAGGCCATTTCCAAATCAGACAACATCTATGCGGTGCATACGATATTGGATGTCGGCCCAGCGAAGGTCATCGACCTGGCCCGCAAGTTAGGGATTGCCTCTCCGATGAAGCCATTGCCTTCGCTGGCGCTAGGTTCGTTCCCCGTAAGCCCGCTGGAAATGGCGTCCGCCTTCAGTACCATTGCGAATCAGGGCGTGCACCAAGAGGCAACAGCCATCGTACGAATTGAGGATGCGAATGGGAAGGTCTTATATGAAGCGAAGCCGCAAGCCGAGCGTGTGCTGGACCCTGCTGTCGCGTATGTGATGACGAATTTAATGGAGAGCGTGTTCGAGGAGGGCGGAACAGGGAATCGAGTTGCCAGTACGATTAAGCGGCCGATTGCCGGCAAAACCGGTACGACCGACACAGATGCTTGGCTGGTCGGCTTCACGCCAGAGCTTACGACGGCAGTGTGGGTCGGTTATGACAAGGACCGGGATATCTCTACTGTGGAATCCCATCTCGCCTCTCCGATTTTCGCTGAATTCACGGAACAAACATTGGACGCAATTCCACCGAAGCTGTTCCCTGTCCCAGAAGGCGTGAATAGCGTCTATATTGATCCAGTGAGCGGCAAGCTGTCGAATGAGGATTGTCCCAATTCTCATCTGGAAGCTTTCCTTGCCGGCACTGAGCCAACTACCTATTGCACTGGAAAGCCTGCCAAGCCAGCGTCCAAAAATGACAATAAAAATACACCAAAAGGCCAAAACAGCTCTTGGTGGAATGATCTCAAACGATGGTGGAATGACTGATCCGCCGACTCCATTGAAACACAAAAAGGCAGAACTAAGCGCGTCTTAGTCTGCCTTTTTGCTGTCCTAGTATATGAGGTAACATACACTAGGGTCTAGTATACTCGGTTCACCATTGCGTAACAATGGATGACACATAATGTTCATATTCTCAAATATGGCTTTTGTGTGATCAAGAAAGGCTGTCTTTCAGGGACTGGTCCGAGCGATTCCACCATTCTTCATTGTGGGCGATGAGTTGTTTTTTCAGTGCTGCCTTCTCCCCGTCTGCCAGACCGTCAAGAATGAATTTACGTTTCATCGCACCGTCCATTTTGTTCACATGATCGGCTAGGATTTTCCAGCCGCGGCGCGCTTCTGTATCCACCAACATTTCGCAAGCAGCCATTCCCGCATAGTAGGCTCCTTCTTCTGTACGATCCACTGCAACCCACACGATCCAAGCCTTGCGGCCATTCGGTACGTCTTCTTTGTTCGTCGAGAATTTGATTCCTTTTTCAATTTTGCTCTTCGCATGAAGGGTACCTTCATCCAAATAAGCTTCATCCCCATCAATAATGATACCCGACACATTGCTCAAATCAATCGCTCCGGCACCAAAGCCTTTATGATTCACTTTGGAACTTACTATATTTAAGGCCAGCTTCTTTTTATCCGCTTCCATAAGGGCACCTTCCACTCTTCATAATAAAATGACACTTCTTCGTTATTGTTATTGTAGCGAAAGTCCACCTCCAGAACAAGGGCAGGATCGAAAGGACCACTGGAATTGCTCCTTTCGATGCCTTGTCCTGCAATTCTTTTCCACTCGCAGAAATATTCCCTAGGTTGTCTACATATACATGCTGTAGATGCTTGTTAGGCGGGGTGAATTTCATGAGTGTTGTATTCAAAAACCGCAAGGTACAATGGTTCGTTGTCATGCTCCTTGCAGCAGGCACGGTCCTGCTGTCTGAAGCTTTGCTCCCATCCGCAAATAGATTGACGATTCCGGTCGTCTCTAAGGATGAATCGTCTGCTCCGGCGCCGGACATGCAGCCTGCAGACAACGGCAAAGCGCCGGATAAGCAAACACCGGCACCGCTAAGCTATCGCATTGCCGAGTATCACATGAACGTTGCCTATACACCTGAGACGCAGCAGCTTCAAGGGCAGCAAACCGTGACGTGGGAAAATCCGGGATCCGTTCCTGTACAAGAGCTTTACCTTCATCTCTATCCGAATGCTTTCGCGTCCAAAAAAACGACGTTTATGCGCGAATCCGGCGGGAAGCTGCGTCAAGATGAAGCCCGGATAGGCAGCACCGGCAGTATGGACTTGCTGTCTGTGAAAACGATTGACGGCGAGGACCTCAGCACTCGAATGACGTTCGTACAGCCGGATGACGGCAACAAGGATGATCATACCTTGCTGAAAATCCCGCTCCCTAAGCCTGTAGGAGCCGGTGAGCAAGTCACGATCAAGACAGAATTCCTGGTCAAGCTGCCTGCCGCTTTCGCGAGAATGGGGTATGTAGGTGACTTCGTCATGGCTGGGCAATGGTTCCCTAAAGTAGCGGCGTATGAGCGAGCAGGTACAAGGGGACGCACAGAGCCGGGGTGGAACCTCCACCAATATCATGGGAACTCCGAATTTTATGCGGATTTCGGCATGTATGACGTGAAAATCCAAGTCCCATCGAATTACACGGTGGCAGCGACGGGGTTCCCCGTTAAACCAGCCGTGACGGATAACGGCATAAAGACCTATCAGTTCTATGCGGATGATGTCCATGATTTCGCTTGGTCGGCTTCGCCTCACTTCGTGTATGTCGAAGAGCCTTTCTCTACCCCGCAGATCCCGGGAGTGAAGATTAAGCTCTATCTTGATCCTAATCATCAAGATTTGAAGGATCGTTACATGGCCGCTGCCAAAAAGGCCCTGTCTCGCTACAGCCAGTGGTATGGATCATATCCATACTCAACTTTGTCTATTGTTGTCCCTCCTCCGGGCGGCAACGGCGCTGGCGGCATGGAATACCCGACACTGGTTACCGCATGGGGAGCTGCCGACAAAACGCCGGATCTGGAGCTCGAACGCGTCGTTGTCCATGAAATTGGGCATCAATTCTTCTATGGTCTCGTCGCCAGCAACGAGTTCGAAGAGGCATGGCTGGACGAAGGCTTCACTTCTTATATCGAAGATAAAGTCATGGAAGTTGATTATGGCGTGTCTCCCAACTTGCCAGTGGAATCCAGCTATATTACATCGCCTAATGCACTGAAACAGAACGCGTGGGATTATAACGGACATGACCAATATGCGGAGAATGTCTATACACGAGCCAAACTTGTGCTCAAAGCCATCGAGAAGCAAGTCGGCACCAAGACGATGGATCGCATCATGCGAGCCTATTTCCAGAAATGGGAGTTCAAGCACCCTGCGACGAAGGACTTTCAGAATGTCGTGGAAGAAATAACCAAGACGAAGTGGGATGATTTCTTCAACGAATATGTCTACGGCGCAATGATGATGGATTACACCGTCGAGAGCATCCGCGTGAAATCGGTAGGCACGAAAGAAGCCGCTTCCTACGAGAGTACCGTCCTCATCTCCAAAAAAGGCGGCAATTCGCCGGAGGTACCGATCCATTTCCATTTCGCAGACGGCACCGCGCTGGATAAAACATGGGACGGCAAAGAAAGCCGGATCGAATTTAAATTCACCCACACGACACCGGTAGATTGGGTTCGCATTGACCCCAATTACACGCTCATCCTGGAAAACAAACACATTAACAATTATATGCAAACCGAAGTGAGCACGAAGTGGAAAATTCGCTGGAATCTCGGTATTATTCAATTCCTGCAAACGATATTCGGCTGGGTTTCCTGGTAGGGTTAAGCAAATCTCGAAGGAGGGACTTCCATGACATCCTATATTAAATCCGGCTTCCTGGCAGCTTTAGCGCAGCCTTTTGCCACGATTATTCTGTTCGTGTACCAAATGGGCTGGGGCATCCTGCTTTACAAGCTGGTCCAGGGGGTGCTCGTCCCTCTCATGCACCGCTTTCCCGGCGCCGACCAGCCGAAGGAGGCCCTGCAGCTGTTTCTGGCTGAAAGTCAGTTTCAAATTATGAAAACCGATCTTATCTATCCTTACCTCTGGTGGCTAGCTGCGTTGCTCTTGCTCCGCATGCTGCTAACGCCTTTGCTGAACAGCGGTGTTTATTACTCGCTTACCCATTCCGAGCAAAATGCAGGTTATCGCTTCTTCCGCGGAATAAAGGAGCTTATGCTGCCCTTTCTCCTTGCGTATATAACCCGGATCACACTCACCGCGGCTCCGCTCATTTGGCTGCTGCCCAAAGCGCAATCTTTGTTTACGCACAGCACATCGTTTGAGGAAGCCGCGCTCCAATTACTGCCTTGGCTTGCAGGCATGCTGGTATATGGCTTTCTTTTGCACCTCATGTTCATGTACATACAGTTTGCGCTTGCTGGGAACCTTGGTGTCCTATCAACAGTCATCACATTCATTCGCTTTTCGCTTCCCATCATGGGTATAGCACTTATTCTCCTATGCAGTGCAGGACTATTGGCAGGGATCACCTTCACAGCGACCTACTTATGGGCAGGTCTGGTAGCGCTAATCATTTATCAGCTCTTCCCTCTTTTCCACATATTCCTGCAAATTTGGGCGATCACGTCACAATTCAAACTGCTCTCCGCCAAATTGAATGGTTAAAATCAACGAAAACAGCTTAAATTGACTTAAAATGCCTCATTCACTTGTGAATGGGGCATTTTTTCGTCCGATTTGCGATATTTTTCACTTTTTTATAGAAGGAAGCGCTTGGAAAAGGAGGAATTTCAATCTTTATGACGAATTACAAAAACTAGCATCAAAAAACCAAATATTTCATGCCGAATTCCTCATTTCTTTGGGGAAACGGGGGAACCACTACCCGGGTGAATTGATCTTGCAAGACAGGGATCATAGGGAACCTTCAACCGAACCCTCCAGCTAACCTCGTAGGCACCGGAAGGAGACAAGCAGTTGAAAAAGATTGTTGCTCTTGTTTTTAGTCTTGTTTTGTTTTTGAGTGTGGCTTTAGGAAGTGTGTCTGCGTCACAAGCTAAGTTGGATGAAACGGTTGATGGATTGCTCGGAATTCCGTACAAAGATGCGGGAACGACAACAAAGGGCTTTGATTGCTCTGGATTTACCAGATACGTTTTCGACCAGTTCGGTATTGACCTTCCTCATAGTTCATCTGCTCAAGATAAAGAGGGCTTCTGGGTTGACAAAAGTGATCTTCGCAAAGGCGATCTTGTGTTCTTCAACACAGGCGGCAAAGGCATTTCTCACGTTGGTATCTACTTGGGTAACGGTGAATTTATTCATTCCGCGTCCGATGAAGGCATCGTGAAAAATAAGCTAAGCGAATCGTACTATGCCAAGAGGTATGTATCCGCCAGACGTGTTCTGTGGGATGATATCTACAATCAGCTAACTGCTGAATCCAAGTAATTTTCCTGCAATACCATGAATAAAGCCTGGGCAAGCCTAGCTCTCAAGAGCAGCTTCCGGGCTTTTATTCTTTTGGGAGGCCTATTGAATAGAATGAAAGTGTTTATACATCGGAAGGATTTGAGGGTAGACGATCTAGCTGCCTTTAATTATTTATTAGAAAGCGGCGCGCCTAGTTTGCATATGCTCATTCTGGATCCCTCGCTGCTGGGTCACTCCAGGCATGAGGCTCATAGCGGCAAACAATTTCTGCGATATGTAAAAAGGTTGATGAACCTTTATCAGCAATATGATCGAACCTTATATGTGGTTTATGGAGAGCCCGAAGTGGTTCTTGAGCGTTTACTGCAAAATAGCCCCATTGATGAGGTTGTCCTGCATAGCGATTTCACGCCTTATGCGAAATCACGTGATGGGAAGCTGCGGGATGTCGCCCGAGAACTAGGTGTATCGTTCACGACATTCATCGATCATACCCTTGCGGATTTAGCCGATTTTCAGATTACCTCAGGCAAAAGTGGTCCTTACAAAGTATTTACCCCCTTTTATAGAAAGTTAAACACCTATTTGCAAACATTTTATCGCCCTTCTTCACCGATTCATTTGAGCGATTTATCAACCGTAAATCTCGCTCATTGGGAAGACGGGCATCGCTTATTAGAGCTCTTGCAGACCTTTGCTCCGCCTTTTTCCTGGGAGGATGCCCCTCAAGCTGAAGATCCTGCTGAACAGCTGGATGATTTCTTGCGGGATCATCTCCCTTATTATGTCGAGCGGCGCGATCATTACGCTTATGACGGCACCAGCTCGTTGAGTGCAGCTATGAATGCAGGCGCGATTTCGATCCGCAAGGTTTATGAAGCTGTGATGAATCAGGAACATGCAGCCGCATGGGTGCGGCAATTGATATGGCGCGATTTCTATATGTACCAAGCCATCTATGATGACAACTTTTTCAGCTATGAGAAATGCTTTGATTTATCCGCTCTGAGCGACCGGCACTTCGAGCGATGGTGCAGCGGCCAGACAGGCGTGCCGATTATTGATGCGGCTATGACAGAGCTGAATGAAACAGGTAGAATGCCCAACCGCCTGCGTATGATAACGGCCATGTTTCTCACGAAAAACTTGCTTTGTCCTTTTACCTTAGGTGAACAGTATTTCCGCGATAAACTCCATGATTACGATAACATCTTGAATCGCGGCGGTTGGCTGTGGAGCGCGTCACTTGGTTTCGACGCTTCTCCCTATTTCCGCATTATGAACCCGGTGACCCAGTCGGTCACGCATGATCCAAGTGGGCAATACCTGCGCAGATGGCTGCCACAGCTGATGGATCAGAATGACAAGCAGATTCACTTGCCACAAGCGCACGCAATTGTGGATATCAAAGCATCCCGAGCTGCTGCTATTGAGGTGTATAAGCATATTATGAGAAGCAAACAGATCGATGGGCCTGATAGCTCGTAGATGCGAAATGAATCATAAAACGCATACCTTCCTCTGCAGCAGCCAAAAGCTGTAACTTGACATCGCATGTAAGCCGTTCTATAATAACGGCATGTCGTTTTCTAGGGTTCCGCGGCGTTCAACTGCCGGCCTGGTCCAAGAGAAAACACACAGCGAATACGCTGTGGTCACGGAGGGGGAAAAGCCCGGGAGTCTAATCGCTAAGCGATGACTTCCGGGCTTTTTCTGTTTTGCCGCGGCCAAAAAGGCGTGTACAGCACTATTCAAAGGAGTGATTCATCATGGCATGGTTGTATCTCGTTATTGCAGGTGTTTTTGAGGTGGTTTGGGCCATTTCCTTGAAGTTTTCCAATGGTTTCACACGACTGGTTCCTTCTTCCATTACCATCGCAGGGATGGCGGTTAGCTTCTATTTCCTAGCTGTCGCAACGAAAACTCTTCCAATTGGTACCGCCTACGCGGCATGGACTGGAATTGGCGCTGTTGGCGCCATAATCATCGGCACACTTTTTCTCGATGAACCCATCAGTTTGACGCGGATCTTATTTATGATCCTAATCCTAGTAGGCATCCTTGGACTTAAATTTACTTCTGGACATTAATCGAACAGCCTTATCGCTAACAAACTAACTCGCTCTGAGCCAACTTTAGTGGATACTTCTTCCTTCTGATACTACCTCACATGGCTAAGACTCAAAAAAGTCGGGATACCGTCCATGAGATGGCGTTTCCCGACTCTTTTCACATCAATTGACGATCAGTGCCGTAGCGGCGTTTGAGCTGGCTTAAGAAGAACTGCAAAGACAAAAACAAGATAGCGAAACTCGTACCGACGCTCAAAATGATCCAAGGATGCAGCCTGATATACCTTGAACCGTAGGCAATCATAGACAGCCACTCTCCAGATGTCGTGATGGTGATTGAGTAGCCGGCATCTGCGTCGCCGATAGCCTCTGTCCCGCCAAGCACGATGTTGAAGACAGCGAGCTGCCCGAGCAGGAAGAGCACCTGCATAAATTCACTGAGGAAAATGAACAATATTTCATTGCGCATACAAGGAACCAAGTGCCGAAGGGTCCTATGAATAACGGAGCCCCCCATCAAACGCGAGGCTTCAATAAACAATTTATCATTATAATAGCGTGTTCGTTCAGCCATCTGATGTGCCAGCGGAAATACACCAATAAACGTAACCAAACTAACAAACGTAGCGAAAAAAAGAATCTGATAATGTGGATCTGCCTTTGTCCATTGATCCAGCCTCAAGCCAAAATACATGCCAGCCAGAGGCGGGAATAAAAATATAAATGCAGGGACAGATGCCACTACCCACTGCATCGCTTTAAGAATTCCCCACCCCTTGCCGGTCATCCCGCTCCACAACCCCCAGGGCAGTGCGAACAGAAAGCGGGCCAAAGTCAGGACCAGCGCGATGCCCAGCGTGTATTTCAGGCCATTTAGCAATAAGCTGAGGATGTCAAAGCCCCGATGATCCGTACCGAGCAGGAACGTGCTGTTCGGCGCGTACGGTGGGATGCTGTACCTCGTTTTGCCATCTTCTTGATACTGAATCATATTAATTTTATCCGTTGGCGTAATGCCATGCGGCTTAAGCCACGTGCCGAAAATCATGACGAGCAAAATTACGACAACAAGGGCAATCGAACAGTAGTAAGCGGTAGATGAGCGTTTCATCTTCATTGGGAGACTGCCTCCCCTGTGCGGATGACGAACCTTCTGCGCAGCAGAGCGTACAGCACATGAAAGGCCATGGCCACTAATGCAAGTGTCATGCAAATGACGGACATCGACGAGACGCTTTGAACAGTCGGCGAGGTGATGAAGCCGCCAAGGCCAAATATCCCGCATATTGCTTCAGCGACAGCCATGCTGGCCAGCGCCAACGTAGTCGCTTTGGGCAAGATGGCTAGCAAATCCTGCATGACGTTGCGCAGCACATGCGAAATGAGCACCTCGCTGCGGGTTAACCCCTTGGCTTGTGCGGTAACCACGTAGTCTTGACCCAATTCTCGCGAGATAGCAACACGCATCGTGCCATAGATGGTCACCGAAGGAATGAGCGCAATCGTCAGAAATGGAATGAGGAACGGTGTCTTATTCCCTACTTGCACAATCAGAAGCACGTAATGCCCAAGAAATTTCGTAGCATAAATCGCTCCTAATTGAATAAGCACAATCAAGAAGAAGTCAGGCAATCCAACGAGCAAAGCATGAACGCCGTCCATGAAAACGCCGATTCGCCGCCACTTTGCTGAGAGCATCGCCAGAAGCAGACTGACACCAACAGCCATCAACAAACCAGGAATGAAGTACGTGCATGTTCGCAGCAGCATTGTCGGCAGCTCTTGAACAACCGTCACCTCTGTGCGATTAAAAGGGCTGCGGAATTTCCCGAAATCGCCATGCAGAAAGCCTTGAAGCTGCTCTTTGATCGAATAGCCATAGTAACGCCATGAAATGGTCGGATGATCCAAAGGAACGGCCGCGGCACGGAAAACACCTTTTACCGCCATTATTTTCCCTAAATAATCCCACACCTTCCCATAGGGAACGGTGAGCAGCCCAGCTTTCTCATCCAAGACTTGACTGCCAGGCAGCTTTTCGCTTATTGCTTGCAAGGTGGAACCTGAACCAACCATGATCTTAATCTGATCCGGTTGGGTAGATATGAACGCATTGCGGATATTACTCAGAAAGAAGATGCACACGAGCGTAAACAATCCAAGCAATACCCAGCGTAAAGTCGACTTCAACTATCGTCACCCCGTCCTATAATTCACCAGTGGTAGATAACTATTTTCATAGTGTACCACGAATTTTTTAGGAGTTCTATCCACTTTATGGAATTTACATAGCGCCTAACACGTTGTTCCCATCCAGGCAAAAAAAGCTGCAGCAAGCCAGCCTAAGCCAGCTTACTACAGCCTGTATTATGAGCTGAACTGCGCCTGATGCAAGCGGCTGTAGACACCGCCTACTGCGATAAGCTCTTCATGCCCGCCTTGCTCGGTAATGCCATGCTCCGTCACGACGACGATACGATCCGCATTCTTGATCGTCGCCAGTCGGTGGGCGATGACTAACGTCGTGCGCCCCTGCGACAGCTCGGCAAGCGACTGCTGAATCGCCGCCTCGGTCTCCGTGTCGAGCGCCGATGTCGCCTCATCGAGGATGAGAATCGGCGGATTCTTCAAGAACATCCGCGCGATGGCGAGCCGCTGCTTCTGTCCGCCCGACAGCTTGACGCCGCGTTCGCCAACGATCGTATCCAGTCCCTTCGGCTGGGACTGGATGTAGCCTTCCAGCTGCGCGCGACGCGCAGCTTCCCAGATCTCGGCATCCGTCGCGCCCAGCTTGCCGTAGGCGATGTTCTCCCGCAATGTGCCAGAGAACAGGAACACGTCTTGCTGCACGATGCCGATTTGGCGGCGCAGCGACTCCAGCTCGATGCTGCGAATGTCGCGGTCATCGATGGAAATGCTGCCCTCGCTGACATCGTAGAATCGAGGCAGCAAGCTGCAGATCGTCGTCTTCCCTGCGCCGGACGGGCCGACGAAAGCAACGGTTTCTCCCGCCCGAATGGTTAAGCTGATATCATTCAATACCCGCGCTTCGTCTCCGTAGCCAAAAGACACGGAATCGAATGTAATTTGTCCATCCAAATGCTCAACCTTGACGGCATTCGGAGAATTGGATACCTCCGGCTCGGTGTCAATCACTTCGACGTATCGTTTGAAACCGGCAATCCCTTTCGGATAGCTTTCAATCACGTTGTTAATCTTCTGGATCGGCCCAAGAAAGACGTTCGTCAAAAGCACGAAAGCAATAAACTCGCCATAGCTGATTTGCTTGTCAATAACGAACCACGTGCCGCAAATCAGGACGAACACCGTCACCATCCGCATTAATATGTAGCTAAGCGATACATTCCACGCCATAATTTTATAGGACAGCAGCTTGGTCAATCGGAAACGTCCATTGTTATCCTCGAACAGCTTCTTCTCATAGGACTCGTTCGCGAACGCTTGAACTACGCGAATCCCTCCGATATTGTCCTCGACTCTTGCGTTAATATCCGCGAGGTCTCCCATCATGCGGCGGAAGGTTTTCGTCATTTTCTGATTAAAGTATACCGCAATCCAGAGCAGGAACGGCACAATAACGAAAGTTAACAGCGCCAGCTTCACATTAATACTGAGCATGAGCAGCAGCGCACCGATCAAGGTCATCACCGCGATGAACAGATCCTCCGGACCATGATGCGCGACTTCCCCAATCTCGAGCAGGTCATTGGACATTCGCGACATCAATTGACCTGTTTTATTATTGTCATAAAACCGGAAGGAGAGCTTCTGCAAATGATCGAACATCTTTTTGCGCATGTCCGTCTCAATATTAATCCCCAGCTTATGTCCCCAGTATGTGACGATGAAATTCAGCACTGTGTTGAGTCCATAGACAGCAAGCAAGCCTACGCAAGCCCATAGAATCCAACTCCAATTGCCTGCAGGAAGCAGTTTATCCACAACTTGATTCACAGCAAGCGGAAATCCGAGCTCTAGCAGCCCAGCTACAACCGCGCAGGTAAAATCCAAAATAAATAAGTGTTTGTAGGGCCTATAATAGGAAAAAAAGCGTTTTAACACATGTCCCCACCTCCCATCGCTTATTATACCTCATAAAAAAATGAAAAGAAGCCCTATTTAGGACTTCATGGAAGCAGCAATATCTGAAAGTCTTGCAGCCAGCTCTGTCATTAGACTTGTGGCAGCCGCCATCTGATTCGTAGCTGACGCTTGTTCATGACTGCGGATTGCGCTGCCTTCCGACGCTACGGTGATCGAGGTCATCTTAAGACCGATCTGCTCGATGAGATTCGCAATTTGCTCGGCATTCTCCTTGGACTGCGCGGAAAGCTTTCGAATTTCTTCGGCAATCACGGCAAAACCTCGTCCATGTTCCCCGCTTCTTGCGGCCTCGATACCAGCATTCAAGCCGAGAATGTGCGTTTGTGTGGATACGGTTCGGATAAAAGACATGATCGAGCCAATTTGCTTCGATATATGCTGCACATCCTTGATTTCTTCCGCCAGCTGCTTCTCATTCAACTCAATTTCACTCGCTGATTTGGCAATCGCCTCAATCCCCGCTACAACACCTTGGGTATTCGTATCAAGCTGCTCGGCTACCTCCTGCAGGTCCTTGCCCACTCGCTGAACCAACTCCCGATTCACGTTGCGCACACGCGAGGACAAGGCTTTCATGATACGCCAGGCAAAGGCAGAATCTGCTGACAATAGCTCTTGGAACGCTTCCTCTTGCAAGAGAAGCAATCGGCAATGTTCCACTGCCTTGGCGGTCCCGCTTCTAGGCAGTCCTTCCAGAAGAGACATTTCGCCGAAAAAATCACCTTCCCTAAGTTTAGCCGCTGGAATCTGTTTTCCCTCGATCTTCAGCCAAATCTCAACGGTACCTTCTAAGACGATGTACATGTGGTGCCCGGCATCGCCTTCTTGAAACAACGTTTCTCCTTTGTTTATGACAACTTCTTGTCCAATTTGTTTCCCGTCCAGCTGCTCCATGTTCATCATCCCTGTCATCTCCACTCTCTATACGCGTTGATTGCCGCGATATCTCTTTTCTTTCCATCTTACACACTGGTAGGCCGAAAGTCTCTAAGAAAATAGGCCCTTGTCGGAGGACATGTGTCCACTATTTTCATATATATAGGTGAACGGCATCCTGTGTGTGGAGGAATTAACCTATGCTAAGCAATTCGTTAGACACGCGAACGGCTATCTTTCTTGCAGCCATGTGCAGTCAAAGCTATCAGCAGCTTGAAAATGGTAACGATAGCATTGTTTTGCCAAAATCTTATCGCATGGTGTCTCCCTGTACAGCGACTTCTATCTTCGGCGTAAGAGAGCTGTTCGGCTTTATCGCGGAATCGGACGGACAGATCGTCATCGTATTTCGAGGCACCTCCACGACATCGGATTGGATCTCCGATATCATTGCCAGACAAACTGCTTTCCCTTATGCCGCAGAGGAGGGACTCGTGCACAAAGGCTTCATTGATATTTACAGCTCTGCCCGCAAGCAAATATTAGCCTCGCTTCGCAAGCTTTCAGCCCACAAAACGCTGTACATCACAGGACACAGTCTTGGCGGTTCTCTCGCCATCTTATGTGCCGCTGATTTGGCGACCAATACTCGGTTTAAGATGCCTTCTGTGTATACCTATGCCTCACCACGCGTTGGGAATCCGGAATTCGCCAGCCTGTTTAACCATCGAACCGGACCTCACTACCGCATTTATAATACGAATGATATCGTCCCTGAATTGCCGCCTTTCCTATATAAGTCCCCCCGAACCAATCTGATCTACCACTACCTTCATGTAAAAAAGGGCGTAGAGCTTACCTTTCAAGCAGGCTCTGTTTCGGCTAATCATGCGATGGACAATTATTTCAAAGAGCTCTCCAAGTTGGATCCTCGTTATACACAGCGATTAAATGCGCAGAATCCGGGATTTTGCCCAGATGTCTAGTCAGATGAAGAAGAAAATAAAGAAGAAGCCCCGGACCGCCATACTTGTGTCGTTATGTAACTGCCATCCACCGGAACCAAAGACCGGAAAGGGGGCATTTTTTATGTGCCATTTGGCTATCAGCTCTATTTCTCGATACCTATCTACTTGTTTTTGCAATCGTTTCACTTGCTCATCTATTCTTGTTCTTTTCCCTGAGACGCACGCAGCTCTCTGAGTTCCTTCGTCATGGCTTCTACCAGCTCTGGCCTGCCGTGGAATTGCGCCGGTGTATTCTGGTGAAGTACAATCTGCCAGATCTGATCCTTCCTTACCGCGATCATCGTGTGATGCGTATGAAGCTCCGGAGCCAAATCAGACTTCCCTTGGGGGACCATCCCGGCGATGGCTCGCAGAACAGCAACTCCCTCAGCCAGAAAGTGAACAGATTTCACTTTTCCGTAATAAGGCGGCGTCGGATGATTCGCAAATATAGGAGCCAAGTGTTCTAGAATCATCCACCGCCCTTGGACCACACTTCCGTCAAATCCGATCAATTCCCCTTCCTCAGCAAAAACAGCTGCCATATCCGCAGCTTTACGTTCATTCCACGTCGTTAAAAGCCGTTGATATAGGGCTTGAACTGATGCTTCCTCCGTAGATAATGTTGGTGTGCTCATCCTAATTCCTCCTTATGCAGCAATGAGATTAGTATATCATGCTAGAGAAAAAACCTTATATTTCTTAAAATCCCTCTTATAACCCTGACAATAAGTTGTCAGGGTAGTGTGTTTATAATCAAGTTAAATAAACACGATACATGAAGGGATTTGATCAACATGAAAGTAAAGAACCAAACAGGCTTTGTATTAGCCGGACTGCTATTAGCCATTCTTATGGCATCGATGGATAATACCATCGTTGCCACAGCCATGGGCTCAATTATCGCCGATCTCGGAGGACTCGATAAATTCGTGTGGGTCACATCCGCCTACATGGTTGCCGAAATGGCAGGTATGCCCATCTTCGGCAAGCTATCAGATATGTATGGGCGCAAACGTTTCTTCATCTTCGGCATCCTCGTCTTTATGCTTGGATCTGCTTTATGCGGTACAGCCTCTTCCATCGTTCAGCTGAGCTTATATCGCGCCATTCAAGGCATCGGCGGCGGCGCTTTGGTACCGATTACCTTCACCATTATGTTCGACACCGTCAAACCTGAGAATCGCGGGAAGCTAATGGGCTTGTTCGGAGCGGTGTTCGGCATGTCCAGCATCTTCGGTCCCTTGCTTGGGGCCTATATGACCGACTATATCAAGTGGGAATGGATATTCTTCATTAATCTTCCGCTTGGACTTCTTGCTTTCGGATTGGTGGCTTTCTTCTATAAAGAATCTCTTCAGCATGCTAAGCAACGTATTGACTGGACAGGTGCTTTAACGCTTGTTGGCGCTATTGTATGCCTCATGTTCGCTTTGGAGCTGGGCGGTAAACAATTCGCTTGGCATTCTGCCCAAATCCTCGGATTATTTACTGGATTCGCGGTCCTTACCGGCTGCTTCCTCTACGCAGAGACGAAAGCCGAAGAACCGATTATCTCTTTTAAAATGTTCAAAGACCGCCTCTACTCCGCCAGCAATGCCATCGCTATGTTAAGCGGCGCAGCCTTCATTACGGCTTCGGTCTATATTCCCATCTTCATCCAAGGCGTGCTCGGCGGCAGCGCAACGAATTCCGGTTTAGTGCTGCTGCCGATGATGCTGGGAACGGTTGTTACCGCAACGGCCGGCGGCATGCTGACCAGCAAATTTTCTTATCGTGCCATTCTGATCTCGACATTGCTTCTACTGGTCGCTGGCATAGCACTGCTCACGACGTTAACACCGCAATCTTCACGCCTGGTTATTACAATTTATATGATCCTGATTGGTCTAGGCATCGGCGCTTCCTTCTCCGTGCTGAGTAATGCCGCTATTCATTCAGTAGCCGTCAGCCAACGCGGCGCTGCAAACTCAACGCTGAATTTCCTACGCTCCCTTGGCATGACGATCGGCATCACGATCTTCGGCATTATCCAAAGCCATTCACTTACTCGTCATCTGTCGGATGCTTTCTCTGGGAATGGATCCGCCGGGCTGCCGCAAGGCCTAGACTTCAAAGATCCACATGCACTCTTAGACCCGGCAACCCGCTCCAACATTCCGGAGAAAATTTTAGGTCAAATTTCAGAAGGACTGTCCTCGTCCATCGTACTTACTTTTGCCTGGGGAATCATCCCTGCCGTACTAGCTTTGGCTGCTGCTTTTGCGATGAGCAAAGAACGCTTTGTGCTGGAAGCGGAGACAGAGAAATTCGCTGCTTCCCATTAAAATGAACTAAGACCAGAGCCCCCTCAGGGTTTCTGGTCTTAGTTCTATATCAGAGCCTAGCGAGCCTCTCACTCCTCAAAAAGCGCTGTAGACAAATACCGCTCACCGGTATCCGGCAGCACAACGACGATGGTCTTCCCTTTATTCTCGGGACGCTTAGCGATTTCCGTCGCTGCGAAAGCCGCAGCACCGGATGAGATCCCAACAAGCAATCCTTCGGATTTGGCTAATTCACGGGCCGTTTGTATAGCATCTTCATTGCTTACCGTAACAATCTCGTCTACGACTTCTCTACGGAAATTATCCGGCACGAACCCGGCGCCAATTCCTTGAATCTGATGCACGCCCCGCTTGCCTCCAGATAGAACAGGAGAGTCTTCCGGCTCCACGGCAATAATCTGAGCAGACGGGTTTCTTGCTTTCAGCAGCTCACCTACACCTGTAATCGTTCCGCCTGAGCCTACCCCGGCAACGAAAATATCAACGTTCCCCTCCGTGTCCCTCCAAATTTCTTCAGCTGTCGTCTTCCTGTGAATCTCGGGATTCGCCCGGTTGCTGAATTGCTGCGGAATGAAGGAGTTCGGCATCTGTGAGGACAACTCCTCCGCCTTCCTTATCGCGCCAAGCATCCCTTCGGATGCGGGTGTCAGCACAAGCTCGGCACCAAGTGCCTTCAATAATTTCCTTCGTTCCACGCTGAAAGAATCCGGCAAAATAATGATCAACCGATATCCCAGCGCCGCTGCGGCAAAAGCCAAACCGATTCCTGTATTCCCGCTGGTCGGCTCGATAATGACCGTCTCTTTATTCAATTTGCCCGAGGCTTCGGCTTCTTTGATCATGGCAAAACCGATTCGGTCTTTGACACTGCCTGCCGGGTTGAAATATTCTAATTTGGCGAGGATCTTGGCCTCGAGATGATGCTTATGGTTATAGTTCCAGAGCTCAAGCAGCGGCGTATTGCCGATTAGCTCCGTTAGATTATTATAAATGTTGGTCATACATGTACCTCCTCGGTTATTAAACCCATGAACTTAGTCGGATAAGATCAGTATAGCATGCATGCCCTTAATTAAATAAATCAGAAATGTTGATGAAAGTGTACGCTATTTTCTTATATATGGGTGTTTGTTTTAATCGTACCCACTTATGGTACACTGGGATAAGAAACTATCGAAAGCCGCAAGGGGAATCTATGAATATGAAGCTAGTATCGTGGAATGTGAATGGTTTGAGAGCCTGTGTGAATAAGGGGTTTATGGATTATGTCCAGCAGAAAGATGCCGACATCATTTGTCTGCAGGAGACTAAACTGCAAGAAGGACAGATTAACCTAGAGCTCGGTGAGACCTATCAGCAATATTGGAATTACGCGATCAAGAAAGGGTATTCCGGCACAGCTGTTTTTACCAAAGAAAAGCCGCTATCCGTTCGTTACGGTATCGAGCTGGACGAAGAACCTGAGGGTCGGATTATCACGCTGGAATTTGAACAATTCTATTTGGTGACTGTGTATACGCCCAATGCTAAACGTGATCTATCTAGGCTAGACTATCGAATCGAGTGGGAAGATCGTTTTCGCACCTACCTTTTGCAATTGGATGCGCTTAAGCCTGTTGTGGTCTGTGGGGATCTTAACGTGGCGCATAACGAGATTGATCTGAAGAATGCGAAGGGAAATCATAATAATTCGGGCTTTACTTTAGAAGAGCGCGGGAAAATGACGGAGCTCTTAGAAGCCGGTTTCATCGATACGTTTCGTGAGCTGTACCCAGATCGAACAGACATGTATTCGTGGTGGTCCAATATGCCTGGTGTTCGAGCCCGAAATGTAGGATGGCGCATCGACTATTTCCTTGCTTCCCAGCGATTGCGCTCCTTCATCATGGATGCTTCCATTGATTGCGACATTCTGGGCAGCGACCATTGCCCTGTTGTGTTGGAACTGGATTTCGCTCAGTAACATGATCATGGCAGGATTATCGCCTAATCAGCCCTAAATCGCAGAACCCCCTGTCACAATTGTGTGAGAGAGGGTTCTTGTGGTATCAGGAGACTCATATGTCTCCGTTTCTAATAGTCAAAACTTCTATCATGCGAAGTCCGGCGCCGCAAATACCCTCTAACCGCTTTATAGCCATAGAAGCCTAGCAGCGTAAGTTCAAGTCCCCATATGATCACAGTCGAAATATCGCTCGGCTCGATTTGCAAATAGTTGAATTCAGCGAACTGTTTTCTCTCGAATTTATCAGCCACCATCTGTGCGACATGATCGACAATCGGAGAAAAGTCCTTCCCAAAGCCCTGCTCGCTCATATAATCCTGAACTTCAAGCTTTAGAATATCAACTTCACTCCAAGAAAAAGCATACACCCATTTCATCGTTCCATCTGGCGCGGGGCTGAAGCTAACAATGAAATCATTTTTGTTGCCGTTCTGCCATCGGTCTTGCAGCGCATACCCGTACTCTCTGGGTTTGTCGTCCCCGACGTTAACGAAGATCACATTAACCTGCTTCCATGACCTCGTTTTTCCTGGTTTGTCCGGATCTGGTATGTCTTGATTCAGCTTCGTGTTCCAAGCAGCCAGCCTATCTAATGCCTTGGCTTTGCCTGGAACATCCCCCACAATCCGATCCACTTTGATCAAATCCCTGACATAATCAGGATAAGAGGGGAGACCAGGATAATCTTTAGGATCGAGCTCCGTATGCCTAAAAAGGCTATAAGAGCCTTTCACCTTATTCGTGTACGTATGCTTAGAGGCTGACGGCATCCCCAGCGGAAAAAACTTGGCAAGCTCCGCAGTCGAATTGGGGTAACGATCGTTGAACTCCGTTTTCCCGTCCAAGGATTCACTCACCGTCATCCAGCCGTTATCCGTCGTTTGAATTTTATTCTTGGCCTCGTGATGCTCCCAATGTCCCCGGTCTTTGGTGCAGCTTTTACGGCCATGGCTGTCCGTCTCGCATTCTTCTTTGCCGGGAATCCATTCATCCCATTCCTCTTGATGTTCCCAAGCCGAGATTGATCCTGACCACACCTCTTTATCTAGCGTTCGCCAATAGTAGTCTGCCGCAATTACACCGCCAAAGAGGATCGCAGACAGCACGGTGATCCATATGTAGCGCCACCATCTTCTGCCCAGAAAAAGCTCAATCGCAAACCCGACAATCAGAACAAGAAAAAACGCTGCCCAATATGCCATCTGCTACCTCAGCTTCACTTCATTATCTTTGCCCGTTTGATACGCATCGCTTGTGCGATCCGACGTAATGATAAACTTATTCGCGTCCATCGTTTCAAAATGGAAGATGCTGTTCATCAAGACATGCTTGCGAATATGCGTATTATACTCCCGCACCAGATCGGCAATTTTCTTCTGATTACGGTCAAACTCTGTGCGCCCAGCGGAAATTTCATTCTGGAGCTTCGCATACAGATCCTTATTCATTTGAGGATTCTGCTCTTGGACGATTTTGAAAAGAGCCCCTGTATCGTTGTAGCGACCGGCAATCAGATCGGTATACACTTTTTTGATATCGTCTGCTTGCATATCCGTCACTTGGGCCATTTCTTTGAATCGTTTCCACATATTATCGTAATTGGATTTGTTCGAGACATGCTGTGCTTTAATTTTCTCATCCAAGGCAATCGCTGTATTGCGATGTCCCCACAACATAGCCGCGCTAATAATCGCTATAACGAGAATTACGCCAATAAAACCTAAACAACCGATAACAAAAATGCTGTTTCTATTCCGCACGTTATGACACACCTCTGTCTATAATTTCCACTAATCTGTCTTATTCTAGCATATTCCTCAACTGGAAAGATCAAAATTCCACAAATTTTTGCAGTAAACCAAGTGCGAATGATAGGCAGAGGAACGTCAAAAAGGGCTGCAACAACCTGCCCCAAAAGGCAAGCTGTTACAACCTGTCTAATCCCTCATAGATCGCGGGACGTCGCTTATCTCTTACCAGCCAAAATCCAGTGTTTCTCCTGTCTCTACATAACTCTTGATATTGCTTAGGATCATCGGCCAACTGGATTGGGTGGACTCATAAGAAGGATGATTCTCTGGCCACTGATCATTAACCAATGTAAGCTTCGTACAATTGCCAACAACATCCAGTGTAAGTGTAACCCTCGTCTCTAATTCTGCATGGTTTTCCCGATAAGAGGGCCCTGGATGCTCGGTGTAGCTCATCTTAAGATTCGGCTCAAAGGCCAGCACTTCGCCATAAACGTGAACGGTTTCATCGCCTTCACTGCCTGGCCCCACATAAGCATAAGGAGAGCCTATTTCAAAGGTTGAGTTCAGTACACAACCAAAAAATATAGCCTTCGTCCCTTCCGGTGAAATGAACACCTCCCAAACCTTCTCTGGCTTTGCATTGATATAGAATTCATATTTAAGATCTAACATAATCTTGCCTCCATTCATGTGTATTTCATTGCTTTCATCATGCTAAACTGCTAGTCTCAATAGTAGAGCATTCCCACTTCCATGTATTGTAAAAACGCGACAAGCGCAATCGTCTGGGGGAAACTAGATGAAATCCAACGTACAGCAAACCGATAAAGGCATTCTGCATGCGGAAGCCGGGAGACAGAAATTTTCACTTATGCGCTATCAACCTTCTGAAGATTTGGCCTTATATATCGAGCAGTACTGGGTCGTCCGTTGGGATTTAAGGGGGCAAGCTCCATTCCGCCAGGTTATCCTGTCCTACCCCAATGTGAATATAGCCTTTGAACGAGAAAGCAGCGGGCTCTTCGCCGGTGTTTACGGTGTTCCCAAAACAACATACACTCGCCTACTGCAAGACGAAGGCATCGTCTTCGGGGTCAAATTTCATCCGGCGGGCTTCTACCCGTTTTGGAACAAGCCTGTATCTCTTCTTACCGGTCAAACGCTAAGCATCCATGATGCTCTTGGCCTTGAGGTCACAGATATGACGAAGACCATGCTCCAGTTGGAACATGGGGAAGAAATGGTACCGCTCGTGGAACAATTTCTGCGGAATCTCCTTCCGGAGCCCGATGAACAGGTTGCCCGAATCAACCGAATGGTACAATCCGCCATCAACAATCGAGAGATTCTGCAGGTAGAGGACATCGTGCAAGAATTCTCTATTAATAAGCGAACGCTGCAGCGACTCTTCAACCGTTATGTTGGCGTTAGTCCGAAATGGGTCATAGGGCGATACCGGCTTCAAGAGGCTGCTGAGCTTATTGAGAAAGGCGGTCTACCCAACTGGTCTAAATTGTCTCAGGATTTGGGTTATTACGACCAAGCCCACTTCATCAAAACCTTCAAAGCCATGATTGGCAAATCCCCCGAGGAGTATGTGAAAAGCATCGAAAGTTCCAATGCAAATCGCAACAACAATGAACCTCGATCACAGCCTAAATAATCCCATACACATAGAAAAGCAGCCCCTCCAACGCGTGCCGGGGCTGCTTTTTCATTCTATCTCAAGGATGACTTTTATACAGAAGGTGTTAGTTATTCATCTAAGAAAAATGTTAAAATAACATAGTTTGGGAAATACTATTCTCATCGCTGCTGATAGAATTCGCAAAAACATAGGTTTCGCACAATAATAGTTGTTCGA
>NZ_MBTG01000043.1 GCF_002027705.1 Paenibacillus ferrarius
CAATGTCATTAAGATAAGTTCAAAGACAAAATACGGAATAAAGATGAATCCGAAAACGGCATGGGAAAAATCCCTGTGCCGTTTGTTTTTTATGCAAACAAGGAAAAAAGCGCACAGCAAACAAACGGATGGAATATCCGCTAAAAAAATGGTCTTGTTAAACGATTTATGCTACTCTGTAGACGAAGCTAACAGCTGATTTATAGCGGATTTTGCGCGTATTCTGCTGTCCTGGGCGGATGGGTCGAATCGGCAAAATGTTTTTGTGAATCAACGCTTCAACATCGGGCGGGGGTTCATCATCTTTTGAACGCAGGAAATATCTACAAACGTGAACGGCAACCGTGAAGTTGACTTGGTAGTGGTGCCGTTTATCCATTTGGGAAATGACGACGTGTGAGGTCATCATTTCAGCGAAATTGTACATGATCATTCTTGCGAAAATCTCTTGGATGATGGACTCTTGTTTCTTTGCGTGAAAACTCGTCAATCCGACGGTGTATTTCAACGCTCTGAAAGAGGTTTCAATGCCCCATCGCATGTTATAAATGGACTCCAGTTCATCGGGTGGGAAATCTGCGGCAGAAAGATTCGTGATGACAGTTTCATAGGCGCCACTTGGCAGGACGAAACGAACAACCCGAAAGGAAATCGGGTAATACAAGTTTTCATGCAAATCCAAAAAATCAAATGTTGACTTGGAAGGGATGAACTTGTAAATCTCGGGATGAGCCTTGACCTCTTTGGTTTGTTTTTTTGTGAGTGTCAGATGAACTTCAATATCAAACGAACCGCTAGAGGGCAAACGCAAGCCCGAAAGAATACCATTGGAATCCAAATCCTTTACCCGTATGACGTAGTTCCATCCTTTGCGCTCAATATGCGCGAAATTGTTGTAACTTTCATAGCCTCGATCGGAAATAACAATGATTTTACCTTTGATGGGGGAACGATCAACCATAGCTGCAAGTGCTCTTCCCTCGCTACTCAATCTTCGCGGCTGAACAATGGCATCCACGTAAAGTCTGTTGCAGAGGTCATAGGCTGCGTTCAAATGCAAAAGGTTGTAGCCTTTCGTGTTCGGTTGACTTTGAAAATAGGTGTCCGTGTTGGCAGGGTCCGTTGCGATATGTAAATCCGAACCGTCAATCGCAAGTAATCGATACCCGTGGTAGTCTTTGATATCCGTATGCGATTGAGTAAATTCGTGAAACAGGAATTCCACAGCAGACGGCAGGATTTTATTCCTCTGCTGAACAAAAGCAGAAGTGGTTGCGGTGTTTACATCATAGCCCTGCGACTCCAAGAGTTCCTTATAGATGCTGTTACCGCCCATCGAGATCAGGAGTTGCATAACCGTTTCAAAGGGCAGCTTTTTCTTTCGGGTAAAATCTCTTTCGGGGTTTTTGACATATGGTGCGGGTAGCGCTGACATTTCTCGTATGAGAGATGTCAGCGTTTCTTTTAGCGAATTCGCGTACTCATTCATTGGCGTAACCTCCTCGTTTTTCAAGGGGCTTCGCCACACACTTTCAACTGCTTGTCAAGTTCTTTTTTTCTTTTTCATGCAAAAAAAGAGCGGGCTATCTTTTCAGATAACCTGCTCTTTTTTTGATTTTAACCCTGCGCCTTAACTTAATGACATTGGGCTGTTGCCGGATTCTTTTTTTAAAAGTTCTGTCATATAGATGATTAATTTGTCATCAAAAAGAAATATAGAATTCATCTCTAGTTAACAAAACTTTCGTATAATAAAACTCGACCCCCTTTAAAATAGAATTACTTTAAGACCCTCGGCCCGTTGCCGTGGGTCTCTTTTTGTGCAATGAGGACAAGGTGGCTGCCGGAGGGGCAAAAAAACCTCGCAAACCACTTAGCCAAGTGGAATTGGAGGCTCCTATGCACTTTATATGTCTGAAAGGGAACTGAGATCCGCTAAATGTGGATCAACAGAGGAAATCAGCAGTGAGAAGGAACTATGGTACGTTATTTGTTCAAAAAAACACGTTCCAAGGTGAAACGTAAGCAAATAGCGTACCGTAGTTCCGTTTGAACTGGAAATCAACCATTTTCAAGCAAATAACGTATCCTAGTTCCGTCTCACGCACAAAAGCTAGGTCGACTCGCTTATTTCTTCACTGCATCTGCAAGCACAAATTTGTCATTCACTTTTTTGGCTGTATAAGTAACGCCATCTTTGGTTGTAAAAGCAACCTGATCTTTGGTATTCGCGGCATCAAAAGTGATGTCTTGTTTCTGGGTGTTTAGCAAATTCCCAGGGAAGAACGGCGCTGTATTCGTGATGATAGCTCCATCTGCTTTTTGATCGGTCAAGTAATGGGTCGCTACTTTATCGGCCAATGCCGCATCGAAATAGCTGGACAGGAATTTTACGGCTTTCTCTTTGCTGTCCGCAGCTACGGGGTTAAGAATCAGCTTGCCGTCTTTGGACTTGGCTTCCGCGAAGAGGAAGTCGATTTTCTCTTGCGAGATTCTTGCAGCAATATAACCTTTCAAATTCAAAGCATCTTGACTCTCAGCCGTTGGCGTTGCTTGTGGCGCTGCCGTAGCGGCTGTTGTTGGTGCTGGGCTGGTTGCTGCTTGTTTCGGCTCGGAGGAGCATGCGGCTGCGGTTAGCATCATGGAAAGCAGGATCACGCCTGCTGTCGTTTTTTTCAATGTCATAAAAGTTGATCTCTCCTTGAATTCGTGTATTTATTTGTAAATATGACCAGATTTAGATGTATATATCAACTAGCAAGATTTGAATATATCGCATATGAGCATTGAAATCAATGATTTCAAAGAAAGTTCACATTCATGGAAAAGACTTCTGCATGTGCGGCAGAGGTCTATTTCTGATTCGATTTGCTGGAAACGTTGCAATTATTTTTTTGATTTTGTCGGGAATCCGACATTTTAACCTAGATTCATGTGATAATATATTTATAACACATCGGAATACTCGACATTAAATCATGTGATATGGGAATTAATAAAAAGGGGATTCATCCTATGGACCAATTCAATGAGCTTGCCGATTTGCAAGAGAAAGATCCAACCAAGGAAGTTATGATAGAGGCTTTCCGGAAACATGGGACGCTGCAAAGCTATAAAAAAAATGAGTTTGTTTTTCAAGAAAATGATCAGCCGAGCGGTGCCTATTATGTGGAAGCGGGCTTAATCAAAATCTCCCAATCCTCGGAAGAAGGGCAGGGCATCACGTTGTTTCTTCGCTATGAGGGGGAAATCTTCGGAAATGCGGAAATTTTGACCCACATCCCACGGAAACGATATGCCAGATGCTTGGTAGACAGCCAACTTATTACGCTCGATGCCCGCAAGTTTCTTGAGCTGGCTAAGGAAAACGCGGAGTTTGCCTACTCGCTTGCGGTTCTTGGCGCGCGGCGGCTTTTGC
The DNA here is from genome assembly GCF_002027705.1 of Paenibacillus ferrarius. Taxonomy (GTDB): domain Bacteria; phylum Bacillota; class Bacilli; order Paenibacillales; family NBRC-103111; genus Paenibacillus_E; species Paenibacillus_E ferrarius. The sequence continues at coordinate 3,419 of NZ_MBTG01000043.1, forward strand.
AGACGCAGCAAATGGTCGAAACCTTGATCTGCCGCCCTGTCGCATGGCGTTTGGCGTGGTTTCTCTTGCAGCTTGGCAAACCAACGGATCAAGGCTTGGAGATTCAAGTGCCGCTGAGCCATGAAGAAATCTCTTACGTCATCGGATGCAGCCGGCAAACCGTAACAGAAACGCTGAACAAGTGGCGAGAGCAAGCGCTCATTGATTACTCGAAAAAGAAAATCGTGATCCTTCGTCCGAATCAATTTTTCGCTAGTGTGTAGACATCGTCAGACAGGAGGTGACCCATGATTGCTATCAACAAAGTGAGCAAAAGGTATACTCAGCGGAAAGGAAGCACCTATACAGCTTTGGACGAAGTCTCTTTGACTATACAAAAAGGGGAGTTCGTTTCCATCGTTGGCCCATCCGGATGCGGCAAGTCAACGTTGCTGAATTTAATTGCCGGCTTCGAGCAGGCAAGCAGCGGAAGCATTGCGGTGAATGGTCAGAAGCTGACTGGACCCGGAGCCGATCGCATTGTTGTTTTCCAAGAGCACGGCTTGTTTCCGTGGTTGACGGTGCTGGATAACGTAGCCTTTGGCTTGAAGCAAAAGGGCTTAGCGAAGAAAGCTCGCTATGACCTCGCGCTGGAACAAATTAAAGCGGTGCATTTAAGTAAATTTGTAGATCGTTATCCTCATGAGCTCTCTGGGGGAATGAAACAAAGAGTAGCGATCGCCAGAGCGCTTGTGATGGATCCCGATATTCTTTTGATGGATGAGCCTTTTGCAGCTTTAGATGAGCAAACGCGGATCATTTTACTCAAGGATTTGGAAGAAATATGGCTGAAAACGGGGAAAACGATACTATTCATTACGCACAACATTCGCGAAGCCGTCATGTTATCGGATCGGGTTCTGGTTATGGCGACACAGCCCGGGAAAATCAAGAAGGAGTTTGCCGTGCAGGCGGCAAGACCTCATGAAATGGGCGATCCGCTGATACATGCGCTGGAGAACAAGATTATGGAAGCTCTGACCGACGAGCTCGAGAAGGTAGTCAGAGAGGAGCTTGGCTATGAATACAGCCTTAAGAAGAACGCTATTTCTACTTCTTCTGCTGATCATATGGGAGTTGGGATTTAGAATATTTCAGTGGGGCTGGAAATTCCCTTCACCGCTGCAAACAGTGGAAGCCTTCTATGATGGATTGACACAGGGTCATCTCCTCGGCGCGATAGGAGCGAGCCTTCGCCGCCTGCTCATATCCTTTGCGATTTCGATCGGCATTGGGACGATACTTGGCTATCTTTTCGCACGTTATCGGTATCTGGACGAGACTTTCGGCTTTGTGGTTGTTGCGCTTCAGACCGTTCCGAGCATTGCTTGGCTGCCATTTGCCATCATCTGGTTCGGGCTGAGCGATACGGCGGTTATCTTCATAACGACGATTGGCGCAACTTGGACGATGTCGATGGCCAGCCGAACGGGGATCATGAATATTTCGCCGATTCACCTGCGGGCAGCGCAAATGCTGGGAACAGGCAGCGGCTACCGGTTATTTTTTCAAGTGCAGCTGCCGGCGGCATTTCCGCATTGGATCACGGGCATCCGTGTCGCCTGGGCTTTCGCTTGGCGGGCCCTTGTCGCCGGAGAGCTAATCGCCAAAGGCGTCGGCTTGGGGCAGATGCTTCAGGATGGACGCGGTTTAGGAGACACGGCTACGATTCTATGTGTTGTCATTATTATTGCGGTCATTGGGACGATTTCAGACCATTTTTGCTTTAAACAGCTGGAGGATCGTATTGTTCTTCGCTTTCAGTTAAAGAAATAATAGGTTATTTAAGGGGGATTTTAGATGAAAAGATGGGGTTGGGTCATGAGTTTGGCCATCATCAGCGGATTGGTTCTATCGGCATGCGGACAAAGCAAAGAAGCTGCGGTATCTACTAGTGCGGCCAATATAACTGTGAAAATCGGGATTTTGAAAAATGTGACGCATGCGCCAGGGTTTATCGCGTTGCAAAATAACTACTTCCAGCAAGCCTTTGGTCCAAATGCCAAAATAGAAGTTACCTCTTTTGATAATGGGGCTGATTTTGCAACGGCGATGGCTACGGATCAGCTTGATCTTGGGTACGTAGGTCCGGGTCCGGTTATCAATCAATATTTGAAAAGCAAAAATATCCGAGTGATTTCTGGTGTGAACAACGGCGGAGCTGTTCTGGTCGCGAGGAAGGATGCAGGCATCCGAACCGTGAAGGACCTCGTCGGCAAAACGGTTGCTGTTGCGGCTAAAGGCGGAACCCCGGATCTCTCGCTTCGTTCGCTGCTTCAGCAAGAAGGCTTGAAGGTTTCCACCGATGCCTCCGGCGTGCAAATTGTAACACGTGCTCCCGCAGACACCTTGGTGGCGATTCGGCAGAAAGAAGTGGATGCTACTTTAATTGCCGAGCCGTGGGGCACGCAAATCATTCAAGAAGGAACGGGAACGATTCTAGTGGATTGGAATAAAATCCCGCCGAAGGATGGCAATTATCCGCTAACCATTCTCGTTGCCAATGATAAATTTCTGAAAGATCATCGTGATTTGGCGAAGAAGGCTGTGAAAGCCAACAAGCAAGGCATTGATTTCATTCAGCAAAATCCGGACAAAGCCTATGAATTAATCAGCAGCGAATTGAAGGTTCTGACAGGCAAAGGAATGGAGCCTGCGCTGATCAAAGCGGCAATCGATCATTTGAAGCTTACCCAGGATATCACGTTGGCAGATATTAATGAGCAGGCGAAGATCTCTTATGATGCCGGCTATCTGAAAGTAAAAGCGGAGGAACTGGATTTCAGCAAATTTTTGGACACCTCGCTCTTGGATGAACTGAAGAAAGAAAAATAAAGCAAGACAAATAATTGTTCTGAACGAAGGAGGCTTTTCCCTTGTATTTACAACCACAAGAAAACCTTTTGCCTGATTTCCATGAGCAGATCAAAGCCGTGATACTTGGCACGGGTACACCAAGAGCCTTTTATGGAAGGGCCAAAGCAGGCGTCGCGATTCTTGCCGGAGATAAGACCTTTCTCTTCGATTGCGGCGGTGCGACGGTGGATCAATTGATTAAAGCGGGGATCATGCCACAGCGTATTTCTGACGTATTTTTCACCCATCATCATAGTGATCATAATTCCGGGTTTTTCGATGTATTTATTACAAGCTGGCGTACGCATGTTATTGCGGATCGCGTTTTTGAGGGGCGTAAAGGACCTATGAACGTATATGGTCCCCAAACGACGGAAGCGATTATAGGTAAAATGAGGGATTCCTTCGACTTCGATGTGAACCTTCGAGTGAATTACAATTTCTCCGCCGAAGACGGGCAGGATATTGTCTATCACGAAAGCAATGAGGGCATCGTATATGAGCGGGACGGCGTGAAAATAACGGCTTTCGAAGTGGATCATCGACCTGTATATCCTGCCATCGCGTATAAAATTGAATACAACGGCAAGTCCGTTGTTATTTCAGGAGATACCATCCCGGTTGAGAATATGGTCACACATAGCCGTGGCATTGATTTGCTGATCCATGAATCTTACAACAAGTCATGGCTCGACACACTGATTGCCAAGTTCCCAGAGCAAAAGGTCGGTCTCTCCAATCCGGCCAAGTATCACTCGACCACGCTGGAGGTAGCCGAGATAGCCCGGAAGGCTGGCGTCGCGCATCTGGTGCTGACTCACCATATCCCGGCCCCAGCAGCGAATGAAGAGGCAGAGGGGGCTTACATCGAAGGGATGAGTGACATCTACAAAGGTCCGATCACCATGGCCAGAGATTTAATGGCGTTTGATCTTTAACGCAGAAGCTGGCGGATAGATTTCTCAATCGTTTCGTTATCCATGCTTGCCCCCATTTCAAATATGCTGCGGATATATCCGTTCTGATCAATCAGAAACAAGGATTTGATCGAATGAGCAAATTGCCCATCCTTTTGCTTAACAGCCATGATGCCATAATCATTGGTGGTTTGCAGAACCTGCTGCTCGCTTCCTCTGAGCAATTGCCATCCAGCTCCCTGATCAATGCCCAGCGCCTTAGCATATTTCTCCAGAGCTTCCGGTGTATCGCGCAGCGGGTCGAAAGTGATGCTTAGAAATTCAACCTTATCTCCGAATATCTTTTTTTCCTTGAGGTTATTTTGCATCAAAACCATGTTGGAAGTCGTCGCCGGGCAAATATCCACGCAATTGCCGAAAAAGAACTCTACGATCCTTACTTTTCCGCTGGAATCGCTTAATTGAACCGGCTCCCCCTTTAAGTTCTGGAGTGTGAACTCCGGAGCTTTTTTGATCATGGGCAGCGCTGTATCTTGCCGATACCATAGGACCAAGAATAGACCTACAAGAGCAAGTAAGGCGACAGCTGCGTAACGATAAACCATTTTTTTGGTATGTGTTTGTACGGACACCTTCATTAACCCCCTTAATTACCTGAAATCTGGAATTGCTTGTTGGGCATTGCATGGAAGCCAGATGCCGTTGTATGAGCAGTCACATTGTAGGTGCCGGCTGTTGGGAACTTCTTTTCTACCACATACACGCCTGCTTCTTTTTTGGCTGCCTTGACCTTGATATGCTCGCTGGTCTGGTCTTCTTTCCATATTTCAAAAGTTATGTCACTTACCTTTTTGACCCTCTTTCCATCCTGTGAAATGGTAGCTTGCAGCGTCACACATTCGTCGGTTTTTGGTAATTCAGGATTTACTTGCAGATCGACGTCGATCATTTTCATATCGTTAGGATTCATTGCCATGTCATCCATACTGGAGCTTTGGCATGCCGTCAATAGCAAGAGTCCCGCTAGAACAAGCCCTGCTGATGCTTTCTTCATCATGTCCTCCCTTTCATTTTTCCTTTTTACTTGTCTCTCTGGTTGCCATTATACCTGCTTGGATGAAAGATGCCATGACTAGAAAGGGCTATTTCATGCACCGATGTCGAAGAGATGTCACGAAATGCACCCCAAATAAAGCAATAATAGCTCTTCTGAGTCATTTTGAAATCTGAATTATTGCGTATAGTTAGAAGGGAGTTGAGTTTTAATAAGGAGGCCGACGGATGAGCCAGCCCTTCCGTATTCTGATTGTTGATGACCACTCCCATGCCCGGGAAGGCATTCGATCCATTTTGAAAAAAGACCCCTCGTTTGAGATTGTGGCAGAAGGCAAGAACGGTGTAGAAGCGATGATCCTTATGGAGGAATGGATGCCTGATTTAATTTTGATGGACATCCATATGCCCAAAATGGACGGTTTGGAAGCAACCAAACAAATTAAAGAGAAGTATCCGTATGTGAAAATCGTGATGATCACGGTGTCCGACGATATTACCAACTTGTTCGAGGCGATTAAGAAAGGCGCGCAAGGCTACCTTCTCAAAAATCTAAGCGCAGATTCCTGGCATGAATATTTAAAAGCTGTTGCTGTGGACGAGGCGCCCATGTCCCGTGAGCTGGCTTTGCGGTTTCTTCAGGAATTCTCGCACAAAGAGAAGCAGGCTGTGCCTGTGAACACATCGATCACGGCAAGGGAAAATGAGATTTTGAAATGGGTGGCAAGCGGCAAGTCCAATCGCGAAATTTCTGAAGGGTTGTCGATTTCGGAGCATACCGTGAAAAATCACTTGAAAAATATGATGCAGAAGCTAAGCATGGACAATCGGGTTCAGCTTACCCGTTATGTGTATGAGCAGGGATGGATGTCAGATAGATCTAGATAGGAGCTGTATGGGGCTGTATGAGTATGAGTATGAGTATGAAAATGAAACTGAAACTGAATGGGGCAGCAGGTTTGTTGATTCTGCTTTTAGCGTTGTTATCTGGGTGCGGGACTGCAACCCAGGCGCCTAAGCCGGGAGGAGATCAAGCAGCTTCAAGCCCTGCGATAAGTGCAAACAAGCCTGAAGCGTTGTACAAGAGCAATTGCATGACCTGCCATGGCAGCAATTTGCAAGGAAAAATTGGACCTTCGCTGGCAAAGGTTGGCGGAATAAGAAGCCAAGAGCAGATTGCGGACAAGATTCAGAATGGGAAAGGCGGCATGCCTGCCTTTAAATCCATTTTGCAGGAAGAGGACATAAAGAGCTTATCCGAATGGCTGGCTGACAAGAAATAGTATTCGTACGATTCAAAGGCTGAAATTCATCCAAAATGGACAGTAGAAGCTCAGGTGTGGATTGCGAAACCGTGACTAGTATGGCAGAGTGGGCGGTGGATGACCAGAGCGGATTGCGAAACCGTGGCTAGTATGGCAGAGTGAGCGGTGGATGACCAGAGCAGATTGCAAAACCGTGACTAGTATGACGAAAAGGAACTGTGGTCCGCTAATTGGCGGAGAACGGGGTAAAAACAGCATGAGAAGGAACTATGGTACGCTAATTGGCGGAGAACAGGGTAAATGCAGCATGAGAAGGAACTGTGTCCGCTAATAGGCGGAGAACGGGGTAAAAGTAGCATGAGAAGGAACTGTGGTCCGCTAATTGGCGGAGAACAGGGTAAAAACAGCATGAGAGGGAACTATGGTACGCTATTTCGGCGAAAAGCGGTGATTCCGAGTAGGAAATGCTGAATTAGCGGATCATAGTTCCCTTTGGCGTGAGATTAGGCGGTTTTCAGCCATATAGCGGATCACAGTTCCCTTTGGGACTAGGTAATGGCACCGTAAGTGGTGGATGACCAAGATGAGCCTCCCCAAAAGGGAGGCTCAGCGGTGTGTCGTCTATTTAGCGTCTTCACCTGCCCTACTCTTTGCGCCTATAAAACAACCGCGAGATCCCAACCCCGATAGCTCCAAGTCCGATAAACAGAACAGCACGGATCGCTGTAGATACATCAGGCAGGTCGATGAAGATGATTTTGAGTAAAGTAATGAATAAGAAAATGATGCCGACCAGTCGGGCCTTGGGCTTGTGAATCAGATGACCTATGACGATGAGGAGTATCGCATAAACAGCCCAAACCGCGGAAAGGACCGAATGCTGGTAGTCAAAATCAAGTGAGCGAGTTAGCGCATTCGTCAACTGTGTGAGATAAACAAGTAGAAGGACTAACGCCAACCATACGAGCGACAGGCTGAGTTGAACCCGGACAAGTCCTTGCTGAACTTTGAAGCGGAAGTAAGCGTACATGCCAAAGATAGAGGCTACAAGGATAAGCCACGCCAAAGATTCCTCGGACAATACGTCATGCAAGGGATGAGCGAATACAAACAGCATGCCGATGAAAAAGGTAACCGCACCGCTGATTTGCTGCAGCTTGCTTTGGAAGGCGACCCCGAGGCATAACGCCAATGCGCCTTCGACCACAATAGCGGAGCCTGCTTCATTCCCATGAAGCACATAAATGATCCAGTGCAGAGCGCTGAACGTTGCGATGGATGCCTGCGCGGAAAAGGTATTCTTTTGCCGATGAAGCCAGAAAGATGTACTGCCATAAAGCAAGAACCCAATGACCAGCAGCCATTCATAGACACTACTATGGTTAGAGCTGCCGTAAAGCCCGTATGACCAGGCGGCAAGCAAGCCGAAACTTAAAAACAGCAGGATTCGCTGCCCAATTCGCGGTTCCTTGGCGCGGACTACGGAGATCGTAAAGATCAGCAAATGCTGCAGGATAACGATCGTTAGAAGGGCTGCCCGGTCATTGGTGCCATAGTCAAATAGGGCAACAATCAGCAATGGAAGATGCAGAACCCAAAAGGCGGTAAAATAAGCGCCCCGAAACGAGTAGCGTAACGACAACACCATCATTGACATCGAAAATAATCCCTCATAGCCAGCGAAAACCCATATATGGGGGTTGATGGAGTCAACGAGGAAGGGAACCAGATACCCGGCAAGCAGGGTGATGATCATGAGTGCTTGTGAGCGATGGCGAACAGCAGAGTAGACGCTAAGCGCAATTGTGATAATGTACAAAATAAAAGCCCAGCTTGATGGAATCAGTTCGTAAAGCATATGAGCGGCGAACAAGGATAAAATCAGAACCCCCATGGCTCCGCCTAGGAGTACTTGCCCGAGCGCGGCATGCTTATGGCGAATTTGCTTTTCTCCTTGCCAGATCATGAAGCATGCTGCTGCAGCGCCGAGCATACAACGCACAGGTTCTGTAAGGATGCCAGCACTAACAGCTGCAGTGAAACCCCAGAGGACGCCTAGCAGAAAGACGACGATGAAGATGCGTGGCAGCCATACACGGGCAATCAAATGCTCCCAATCTCTAGGAGGCATGGTTTTCTCAACCGGTGGGCGAGCCTCCTGTGGAGGGGGTTGTATGTCCGGCGGTATTGGTTCTGAAAGTGGCGGTGTTCGTTCAGCTTGATTTGGCTCCGATGTGGTGTGGTGCGGTTGATTTCGGAGCAGCTCGCCTACTTGTCGTTCGAGTTCCTTTACTTTCTTTTCCAACTCAGCAACACGTGATGTTAATTCCATAAAGCCTCCTTCTGCCATTGCTTGATATAAGGAATGTTTTTCCATTAGCTCTATGTTAACATGACTTGCTTCCTTGGTGGGAGGAATATGAGAAATAGACAAGAAGGACAACTATGCTACAATAGGCTTAAAGAAGATGAGGAGTTGACCTGAGTACATGAGTGGGCAAGTAAACGAGCAAGAGCTTTTACAATTTATTGTTGCGAAAGTGAAGTTAGACCCGAAGCAAGTTCAACTGGTTTTGAAATACGAAAAAGCATTTATTGCCAAGGCTGAGGCAAGTGCCAAGGGACAAGCGGATATCGACAGCGATGAGCTGATTGATCATATTTTGAGCAGACCTGATGTGAAATTGACGGAACTTGATGTCGATACGATTCTGGAAGTAGAGATGGATTATTTAATGAAAAATGGCTTTGCCGGCTATATCGATTAAGTTGATGCCAAAAAACCTCCAAAACCACTACTCAAGTGGGAATGGAGGTTTTTCAGTTTATCCTTTCACAGCGCCAATCATGACGCCTTTGACGAAATACTTTTGCACGAACGGGTACAAGATCAAGATCGGCACGGAAGCTACCATTATGGTCGCATATTTCAGCGTTTCCCCGATCTGGAATTGCTCGGCTGCATTCGCGCCTGCGGACATGCCGTCCGTATTGTTGGCAATCAGAATTTCGCGCAGCGTAAGCTGGAGCGGGTAGAGCTCGCGATTCCGCAAGAAGATGGAAGCATAGAACCAGCCATTCCATTTCTCCACAGCATAATACAGAATCATCACGGCAATGACAGGCATGGAAAGGGGGATAATAATTCGAAACAGAATGACCAAGTGGTTGGCGCCATCTATTTTGGCAGATTCCTCCAAGCTTTCGGGAACGGCCATGAATGCGGTACGCATAATGATCAGATTGAAAGTGTTAATGGTAAAAGGAAAGATGGTCGCCCAGAGGGAGTCCAGCAAGCCGACGCCTTTGACCACGAGATAGAGCGGAATCAGTCCCCCGCTGAAGAACATCGTCAAGACGACCATGAAGATAAAGACGCGGTTCCACATCACATTTTTACGTGAAAGCACATAAGCACCCAAGGACGTGACAACCAGATTCGTGATGACGCCAAATACGAGAATAAAAAGTGTATTCCGATAGCCTTTCAGAATGGCGGGGTTGTGAAACACGCTTTTGTAAGCTTCCAAACTAAAGCCCAGTGGCTTGAATAGAAATCCTTTGTGCGTAATCAAGAGGCTGCCGTCACTAAGTGAGGCGAAGGTGACATATAGGAGCGGGTACAAGGTAATGACGACGAGCAGCAGCAGTAAGATATGAATAATCGTAACGAATAATTTGTCGGATGGACTTGTTCTCACTTCAGCACCTCCTCTCCTACCATAAACTGTTTTCGCTGACGCGTTTGCTTATTTTATTAGCCGTAACGAGCAAGGCAAGATTAATAACCGAGTTGAACAAGCCAACTGCCGAGCTGTAGCTCCACCCGAATTCAAGCAGCCCTTTCCGATAGACAAAGGAGGAGATGACATCTGCGGTATCATAGGTGCTGGGATTATAGAGCAGAATAATTTTCTCGAAGCCCACGTTTAATAAATTTCCCATCCGCAGGATGAACATGATCGCAATCGTAGGCAAAATGCCGGGCAATGTGATATGCCAAATCTGTTTCCACCTGTTGGCGCCGTCAATTTTGGACGCTTCATATTGCTCCTGATCGATACTCATCAAGGCAGCAAGATAAATAATGGATTCCCACCCGATCTTCTGCCAAATCTCAGATAAAATATAGATCGTACGGAACATTTCCGGCTTTTGCAGCATGGCTGTATCATTAAAACCGACATGTGTGAGCAGGTTGTTGATCAAACCGCCGCTGTTCGTGAAGTCCTTCACCATCCCGGCAATGACGATAAGCGAAATGAAATAAGGCATGTAGGTAACCGTTTGAACGAAACGCTGAAACTTTTTATTGGCAAGCTCATTAATCATAATGGCCAAAATAATCGGCGCAGGGAATTCAAAGCATAGCGAGTAAAGGGAGATAATGACGGTATTCTTGAGAATTCGCCAGAAATAGTAGCTGCCAAAAAATTCCTGGAAATGCTGGAGGCCAACCCATTCGCTGCCTAGAATACCCTTGTTAGGCGTATATTCTTTAAAGGCGATCAGTGCCCCGTACATGGGTGCATAATGGAAGATCAAGTAATAAGCCACTACAGGAACCATCATCAAATATAAATATTTATTCAGCAAAAAATCGCGCCTAAAGCGTGTCGGGAAGGTAGCTTCAGTTCCTTTACGCATATAATCTCTCCTTTCGCCGCTTCGGTTTCTTCCTAAATAGGGAGAGCGGACGCCCTCCCCATGCCATATTCGTTATCTTTTGTTATAACGATCCAGTGAAGCCTTCTTAATTTCGAGCGCTCGGCTTAACTTCACGGATTTAAATTTTTCTAAGTATTTATCAAAACTGTCGACCGATTCTGTGCCTAAAATGATTTTGAGTGTCATCTCATCCACTAAAGTATTGATATCGGTCATAATCTTGGCAAGCTCCGTACTTTCTTCCGGTGTAGCTGTAATTGGAGGCAGCTTGTGCTTATCCACGTCCGTCTTCTGCCAAGTCGACACGGCATCCCGCTGTGTTTGCAAAGCTAAATACTGCTCGATATAGCGTTTATCCTGGACGAAAGGACCGTTGTAATTTCCACGGATATAGAGAGACAAGGCTTGAGCCGGTGCGAGCTTATCCGGATTTTTCATGAGCAGATCGGTGTATTTCGGATAGCCGTTTTCCATTTTGTAAGAAACGCCTTCGGTGCCGAAGTTGAAGTACATATGCCCTTCATCCGAATAGCCGTAGTCCAGCAGCTTTGTTGCTGTATCAATGTTTTTGGAAGAGGTAGTGATCGCGACGGAACCGCCTGGAGCGTTAGCCGGGTCCTTCTGACTGTACATGGCGATATCGCCTTTTTTCAGAACCGGATACGGAGCTCCGATCAACACCGCTTTAGGATCTTTGGCTACAACAAGCGGCTGCCACTTCCCGATGCCACCGCCGGCATTCTGAACAGTAACGCCTGTTGCTCCAGAGGCGATATTGGCATCCAAAGCTTTGCTGTCCGCTGTCGCGAAATTTTTATCAATAAGACCTTCTTCGTACCATTTGTGGAAAGTAGCGAGGAAGTCTTTGTAGCCTTTTTCAGCAGGTCCAAATTTAATCGTGCCGTTATCAATGAAGAAATCACGCGTCACTCCAAAAGCGCTGGCAAAGGCGCCGTTGGCAAGCTCATTAAAGGGTCTTGGAACGCTTACAACGGAGAAGCCAGCCGTCGCTCCTTTTTTCTCCTTGAAAGCTTTGAGCGTTGTATACCAATCATCAATGGTCTCAGGAACGGGAAGGCCAAGCTCATCCAGCCAATCCTTGCGAACAATAGGGCCTTGGAACACACGGAGATAGTCATCGCCACGGATGAAAGGAAACGCATAATAACTGCCGTTATCTGTCTTTACTTGTTTATCTACTTCAGGATGTTCTTTGAGGAATTTCTTGAGGTTTGGTGCAAATTTATCAATCGTATCATTTAATTTCAGAATATAGCCGTCTTTGATCGCTTTCTCCGGCCCGCCTGGGAAGGCGCTTTGCCAATCAAATTCAATCATATCCGGCAAGTCGCCGGATGCGAGCATGACGTTAAGTGCTTGAGCTGCTTGGTTCGTTGGAGGCGCGATGAACTTTAAATTCACGCCGGTTTTCTTCTGCCAGTCCTGAAAAAAAGGAATATCCGTATGAGCTGATTTCACACCAACCACATTGCCTGTGAGCTCTCCCCAATACGTTAAGGTTTTGTCTGATTTGATCGGATAAGTGACAGCTGCACTTGGCGCTGTTGTTCCACCGGAGGTAGCTTTGGGACTAGCAGTATTGACAGCTGTTGGGGGATTAGATGTACAAGCGACCGTTAAGCTTCCCATTAAGGATGTTGCCACCAGCACTGTGAACATGTTTCTTTTGTTCTTTTTCATACGTTGACCTCCTAAGAGTTTTCGTTGGGGTAGGGTGCTTGATGTCTTACCTCAACTATATGGTAACGCTTACAATTTCACTATCTGCAAAATATCCAATTACCTCGTGATTTCTGTTTCTATGTTATACAAAATATCCAATTTCGTCTTGAAAAAGGCCAATTGTAGCGCGTGAAATCACGCTATTTGGCTCATTTCGAAGAGGGCTGTCTCAAAAAGTCTGGTAGAGGGAAGACCGGATTTATACAATCTGTTGCTCGCTATTTGAACAACATTTTTAATGTATAGTCAATAGATGCCAAGTTTGATTTGTATTCACTAAATGTATGCTATTGCCCTTATTCACGAGATAAGTATTTCCTTTCGCATCCATGTAGGCAGAATTGGAGGAGAGATCCGTTAGTTTTTGGATTGAGAAATTCGTGTCTACGGAATAAAACCCGTCAGTTTCTTTAGCTATATTTGTTCCAAATCGGTTGTTAAATGATTTTACGATGATTTTCTTTTCCTGAAGTGAGACAATTTCAACGTCGAGACTATTGAATTTCACATTGAGACCATGAACTTCCCCACTCGATTCAATGAGCCCGATTTGCGATCGTGGATTCGTGGGTTTGGACAAATTAATATCAGCATCACTAACAAGCCAAACTGAACGATCGGATGTTATGATGAAACGAGTTGGCCGTTGCGTTAACCCAGGCACGATTTTGGCCGTATGGTCTTTTAGCACATAGGTGTAATATATGGGGAGTGTGGTCCACCACTTTTCTGGATCGCTGTCATCTTTTTTGGCTCCCACTACAACAAGATCTACATCGTCGGCAATTTTGGTCACAAAACCTACTGGATCGTTACTTACAGACTTTACAGCAGCAAGGTCCATAATGTCAGTACCTCGATAACGAATCGTATTGCCCACCCGTTCGAAATGTTCGTTCATTTCACCTTCCAAGGAAATGACCGTAGCTCTACTGGAATTGAGAGCTGCACGTTTAATTGATTCGGCTTCACTATTATCTACTGTAATCGGATCACTCTGCAGGTCCTTGGCAATTTTTAAAATAGTCGAATTCGTTGTATCCAGGTAGAGATAGGAATCATCTTCATACAATATATTGTTTAGAATTTGTTTCTTATCAGTTTCAATTCGAAGTCCTTCTGTGCTGTTCCATTGCGTTTCCCACCCAAATTCGTCATGAACGAATCTCCAGGTCAATGGGAAGTAAGTAATATCTTTATACACCAATATAGGATAAGGTTCATTAGCGTTGTCGATGGGCTTACCGTTTACTGTGATAGGGAAAGTGGGCATAGCTGCATTTTGTAATTGTTCAACTTGAGAAGCAGTCTCCGGTTTGACCGCAATCCCTTTTGGAGGTAATTTGGTAATCGCAAGACCGGTTTCTTGGCTCCAGTAAACTTGCAGTGCAAGTGATTGGCTATAATCCCACGTCATTGGAACATAAGTGATGTCCTTAAAAAGCAATAGGGGGTATTGTGCAGTTTGGTTGTCAATGGTAACGCCATTAAATTGAACCGGAAAGGGGGCCTTTGTAACAGGAAAGGAACTTGTCGCGGCTGCAATTGTTGTAGATATCAATGTTAAACTACCAGTCATAGCTAGGGCGATGACTTTCATCATAATTCTCATTTTGTTTCCTCCTAATAATCCTTGTATACTATAGACGAAAAATGATATGGAATAGTTTAAATTTAATGGGATATAATTACAATATTTTCATGAAAAACAACCGTGGTTTTAAAAAGTTTCTGCTTCGAGGCTTATCAAAAGTAAGTTTGGAGGTCGGGTGGCTTTCCCTTGCCCACAATCTGCTCAAGAAAGCAGCAGTGGGTGCCAAAAACAAAGAAGCTAAGCAGATACAAGCTACAAGCCGCTTAGCTCCTTTTTCATTCAAATATTACCTTTTCCAACGATTGAGCCTGTTCTGACTATTGATAATAGTTACTTTTGAGACAGCCCCCGCTAGTAAGTTATTTATCTATCAGTTCCTTATATTTGCCTGGCGTAATGCCTTCGACTTTTTTGAAAACACGAATGAAGGCATTAATATCATTAAAACCTACCCCATAAGCGGCATCTCCGACAGATTGCTCCTGCTGTCTGAGCAGCTGCTTCGACTTGTTGATTCTCACTTTGTTAATGCGGTCGAGCAGCCCTTCTCCGGCGTAATCCTTAAAGAGCTTGGAAAGATAAGTGGCTTTCCGGTCGAAATGGCTGCCGATCATGGTGACGTTCAAATTGGCATCGGTATAATTGTGTTCAATGAAAGTGGACACTTCTTCGACTAGCTGCTGCATCGCCTTTTGCCGTGTTTGCGAAATAGTAATCTGCCGCTTGGCTGCTGTGTACGTACAGACTTGCGCAAGCATATCATTCAGCTGCTTTTGCATATCTTGAACAGTTTTGCTGCCCAGCAAACGATCGATGAGTTGCGGGTTGCGAATAAAAAAGCTCTCTTGAATATCGCCGGTTTCGCTGATGCTTTTCATCATCGTAGTGATAAGGCCTAGCATGAGGCATTTGGCCAGAGAAACAGAGATATCGCGGCATTCAAAATTTCGGTGCATGATATCGGATAAAATCTGCTGCGCTTCGGCCAGCTCGCCAAGCTTGAGAGTATACAGAAATTGTTGCTCAACCTGCTGGGGATAATCATATCCCGTGTTCGTTTCACTAATGACATTGGTCTGTAAATCATCATAAGCGAGAATTTCACGTCCTCCCATAACCATCTTGAAGGCCATGGAATCAAGCGCTTCAAGGAAAGCCTGCGGAACATCAGCCAATTGTTCATGAATGCTGCTTATCGCTATGGTAAGGTGAATGTTGTATGTCGCTGAAAGGAAAGCCTGTGCTTCCTCGGCAATGCGAAGCAGTTCCTCTTTGGAACTTCTCTCATTGTCGGTGGTTAGATTGACTAAACAAGTCAGGGTATCGTCGATTTCCGCTGCATAGCCGCGGTGCTGCCCAGCCAATAGCTCCTCTACCACATTCATTACAATGAACTGAAGAAATTTCCAAGATTCTTCTTCCGACAAATGAGTGATGCGTTCCGTGAACGTCTCGCTTTTATCCACAACGAACAGCATAACGGCATAATCACGCCGATCCAGCTTCATTTCGAACGTTGTTAAAGCTTCATGTATCGGAATCTGACTGTTCAGTTTACCTTTGAGCAGCTTTTCAATAAAGTGGGAGCGGACAATTCGGCGCTGCTGCTCCATTTTCGTTTTGGAATCGGCGACTTCAATCAAGGTTCTGTCTACAGCTTCTTGGATGAAATGAAATTCATTGAATCGCTGGTGAGACGTGTTGTTCTGTTTCATAGAGAAGGCGTGAACAAGGCGGCGAACAGGATGATAATTCCTTCGTAAAAAGATATACGTCAGAATGCCTCCCCCAAGCAAGCTAATCGCCATGCTGATATAGGTCAGATTGCGGACATGCGCCGCTTTTTGCCAATAGATCACGCTGGGCATGATCGAAACGTATTTTAATTTGGAACGAGGGGATTGGATATTGAAGACTTCATATTTCTCCCCGTTTGAGCCGGTGTAATAGAACTGCGTTGATCGGGCTAATTCCTCAAAAGGAAAACCGGAAGGCAGTGTATCCGTCGAATTGGAGGCAAGAATTTGATTTTCTTCGTTGAGAATAAGAACATGACCTTTGTTGAAAATTTCCATATTCTGAATGGCGCCAAGAATACGTGATTGATCCACCATAATGACATTAGTGGCAACAGGGTTATTATGCTCCATCGGATAAGTGCTGATATATGCGACTGTTTTGAGCAGCTTGTTTTCACTGCCGATGCGGTACATGGGAATGAAGCCTTTGAAATTGCTGCGATTGAGTGTGGATTGCCAGGAAGTGTAGCTAAACGCCTCGCTTTTGTGCAAGGTATCGTAAGCAAAGCTGCTTGTTCGAACGGTAGCAGGAAGAATCACAGATTGATCCTTATTCAGATAGACATAGAAGGAATCGATGAGTGGGTAAGAGGTCTGATATAGGCTGAGGCTGCGGGCAATCTGGTACAGATCATACCTGTATTCTTTGGGATAAGCGTCATATTTATTGGAATAGAGCAGCTCCTGCATGTTCACATTCCAGGTCATTTCGAAATTCAGCTGCTCCATCGCTTTGAATTGATTGTCCATAACTTCGCGTACTTGCTTCAATAAGGAATCATTCGCTTGTTGAATTTCTTCTTTCAGCGTTCGATTCGATTCCACATACAATAATAAGCCAATGGCTACAGGTAAAAGGAGAATCACGATATAGGAGATCATCCAGGGTAAGACAATACTTTGTCTATTGATGATGACTTTATTCCGCATGACAGGTACCCCCTTATAACCGTTACAAGAAAATGAGCATAAAGCTTCGCAAATGAATGCGCTGTCATTCCATTGTATGGCCTTTCCATCGTTGAAGTCAACGACGGAAAGAACCATTTTAACTGGATTCATCCACAGGTTTAAAGCGATTTTTGCCGAAAAAGAAATAAAACAAATAGGAAATAAGGGAGTAGACGACAGCTGTGATGCAGAAAGCATACGCATAGCCATAGTAAGAGCCGTAACGGAACACGAGGCCTGTACTCACCGGAGAAGCAAGAAACCAGCCCAGATTAAATACGGCTTCGCCTGAACTGGAGGCTAGTCCGCGGAGCGAACGGTGAACATAACTCATTTTGATCGAAT
This sequence comes from Paenibacillus ferrarius, assembly GCF_002027705.1. Taxonomy (GTDB): domain Bacteria; phylum Bacillota; class Bacilli; order Paenibacillales; family NBRC-103111; genus Paenibacillus_E; species Paenibacillus_E ferrarius. The sequence continues at coordinate 20,649 of NZ_MBTG01000043.1, forward strand.
TGTAAAAAGGGTTGGCTGCGTTCATTAAAGCTTGTCTGAACAAGTAACCGCCTGACGATAAGTAGAAGTTAGCTGAGAAAGCCGTCAGCAGCAGGAATGGGATGGAGCTTAGCTGCAAATAAACGACAGATTTCACTTCCCCATAGCGCTTAACGATCATAGGCCCAATGAGAAAAGCGATAGCCGTAGCTCCTTGTCCTAACGCCACCACGATACCGATTGCTGATTTGGACGCTTCAAACCGATCCTCAAAGTAGACATTCAAATAAGGAACGACCATTCCGCCAGCTGTCGAGGACAAAAGCCCCAGCAAGCAAAAAATACCAATGACTTGAATCGACGTTTTGTGGGAACTCCATAGCTCTTTAACGTGCAGCTTTTCGCGTTTTGGCTGAATTTCCTGTTCGCTTTTGTCAAAAAGAGCCATTGGAATGACGCCAAGCGCGGCGATCCCAACGCCAATCAGCAAGGTATATCGCAAGCTGTGTATTTCGTCAAACCCAATCATGAATTGAAAAAAGTCGCAAAGCACACCGCCAAGCGCAATGCCGATGACATTGGCAAGCATGACCAAAGCCATATTGAAGCTGAACAAGTGAACCCGCTGCTGGGGTGTAGAGTTGTTCGCCATAAAAGGCAAAATCGTTGCAGAGACCACAGCAAGAGCCAGACCGCCGAAGAAAGCGCTGACGAGCATCCCCTGTTGGCCTTCAATTAAGGAGCGGGCCGTCAATGCGGCTAAAGTGAAAATAAGTCCAAACGTAATGACGCGCTTCGGTCCGAGCCGATCGTTCATAATGCCGGCAGGTATTAGAATGAGTGCGGAGGCAAGAGCTGTCATGCCAACGATACTTCCTACGGTCGTCTGCTCATAGCCCAAACTTTTCACATAGAGATTATAAACGAGACCAAACATGCCCAAACCTAAATTCCAAACAAAATTAAACCAAAAGAATAGCAAAATATTGCGACTGTACCCGCTAAATTGCGTCTTCCACTCCTGAAGTAAATGTGTCATGAGTTGTTCCTGCCTTTGGATTCTGTGTCTAATTTGTAACCGCCTTATCCATTCTACCACCGGTAAATAATTTTGAACACGGGAAAGACTTGATATTCGAACTGATCTGTATAATAATAAGTAGTCTAATCTACGAAACAGGGAGAACATAACTGAAATGTCTACATCAACGAGTGCCGTGACGGAAGAACAGAAGCCAGAAGTCGAACAAATTGAGATTTGGAAATGTAAGGAGACGGATTGTAAAGCATGGGTTCGCAAAGAATTCGTTACGGAAGCTTTACCGTCTTGTCCATTATGTAAAAATCCGATGGTGCGCAGCTATAAGCATGTGCCTGTGGCGGCTAAAAAAGGAAATAAAAAGTTTTTAGTAGGAAAAAAACGGTTCTAATTTGATTTTTTCCAAAGCATACATAGACCCAAGCATCTTCGACCTAACTTGAAGAGTGATGCTTGTGGTCTTTTTTTTATGGCAAGAATCCTTGAGGGCAAGCATACGCTGATAGAGAGGGGGAGTGTCTATGCAAAAATGGCCCGAACTTAATCTAAGCGACGATGCCAGCAAGCTGCTTGTGGAGCTGAGGGACAGGAAAAATAAATGGGACAAGCTCAAAGCCACTCAGCCCATCTATGCCATACTGACGGCAGTGTTCATTCTCTATTTTCTCATTACCTTCTATCGGAAAGTGCTGCTGCCCTCCGGCGGCAATGCGCTGTCCATTCTCGATTTGGTCATCTCCAACTCGCTTCTCTCCGGCTCGCTGCTGGCTTGTATATCGCTTTTCCTGTTCACAAGGAATCGTGTCATGCAAATTGAAAAAGCGAAGACGAAATATGAAAATTTACGCATCGAAACGATCGAAAAGCTGGACACGTCCTGGCTCAAGGATGTAAAGTCGGAAGCAAGGGATCAGATTTCAAGCTTTTTATATGACGAATATGATATTAATATTGTGTTTAAGAGCTAGAGATGGGAGACAAATTGATGACTAGGATGAACTATGAATGCGGCTTTATCGAGGTTTTGAATATTCCTTGGGAGAAAATACAGGCTCATTCGCTGAGCGAAGTTGTGACAGGGCAGAAACCTAGACTTGCGACGCAATTTCGAGCTTGTTGGACCAAGGAAGCCTTGCATGTTCGTTTCGAATGCGAGGATGATCATGTGGTGGCGACGATGGAGCGTCGGGATGATCCGCTTTATTTGGAGGATGTCGTTGAGGTGTTCATCGATACCGTCGGTACGGGCAGTGTCTACTATGAGTTCGAGGTGAGTCCTCGGAACGTAGTCTTTGACGCGCTGATCCACAACGATTTGGTTGGGGACAAAGAGGTTGATGTGTCATGGGATGCGCTAGGTTTCCATACGGAAGTATGGCTGAGAGAGGACGGCTGGCGGATTTACGATCTGCGCTTCCCTTTTGCGGATCTGGGACAGCCTACGCCAAATCCCGGTGCTGAGTGGGGCTGGAACCTTTATCGGATTGATGACGATGTGGAAGGGCAGCGGCACTATGCCGCGTGGTCTCCAACGGGTGAAGTCAACTTTCATATTCCTCAGCGATTTGGAACGCTGACATTTGTGAAGGGATAACGAGACAAAGACAGGAATGAAGTAATATAGACAAGAGGATACGAACGTGCTCGGCCTTAGAGCCTCTTTTGATGTAAAGTTGAAGAAATGATCGCATTTCAAAAAATTAAGAGGCCTGTGGGATTGAATGAGGCTCAGCCAAAGCCATCGTTAGCGATGCGCCGCCTTTATAGACGGAATCCGCGGCTCATTGATTTCGAAAAGCCTGCAAAAGTGCAGGCTTTTTCAGCGAAATCGGGTGAAAAATGAAAATACCTGCGATTATGCAGGTATTTTCGGCCTTTCCATCCAGCAATGCTGAAATAGCTTCAAAAGGATGCATAATCGCAGGCTTTTCCCTATTTTCCCCATATCCATACCGAAAAGGATGCATAATTGCAGGAATTACGTGAAATAGGCAGACGGGCCAGCGGCCATCTGCCTGCATGAGCAAACTCAAGCGACTCAAGCTACCCAAGCTACCCAAGCTACCCAAGCTACCCAAGCTACCCAAGCTACCCAAGCTACCCCAGCTACTCAAGCGACTCAAGTTACTTAAGCGACTCCAGCTACCCAAGCAACTCCAGCTACTCAAGCTACCCAAGCTACCCCAGCTACTCCAGCTACCCAAGCGACCCAAGCTAATCCAAGCGACCCAAGCGGGCCAAGCTACCCATGCTACTCCAGCTACTCAAGCTACTCAAGCTACCCCAGCCAACTCCACCAACTCCACCAACTCAACAAACTCAACAAACTGAAGCTACTTAAGCCAATCCACCATGAAAGTGTGTATAAACAGAAAGACAGGTATAACCCTATTGCCAACTGTTTTCCGAAATACAAGGGTATCCGTGTATGAACGATTCCTCAGCAACATGCAAAAACGCCTCCAAAACCGCTGCACAAGAGTGGAAGGAGGCGTTTTTTGATAGGTTCAAAAATGATTTTTACGACAGCCGCTTTCCGGCCTTGCTGGCGGCAAGAGGTGATCTGCTTATTCGGCCTGATGAAGGACATCGGCTACTTGCTGCCAAGCCCAGTCCAGTTCCTCTTTAGTAATCGTCAATGGAGGGGCGAGACGTATAATATGCTCGTGAGTTTCTTTGCATAGAAGCCCCTTGGCTTTTAAAGCTTCGCAGTAGGGACGAGCGGCAACTGTAAGATCAATACCGATGAACAGACCGCGGCCGCGCACTTCGGCGATAAGAGGCAGCTTGATTTCCTGCAGCCGCTTCAGGAAATAAGTGCCAAGCTCATCCGAACGCTCTGCCAGCCGTTCGTTCTCAAGCACTTCAAGTGCTGCGATGGCGACGGCGCAGCCGAGCGGATTGCCCCCGAACGTTGAGCCATGCGAGCCAGGCTCGAAAACTTCAAGGACCTCCCGATCACCGGCGACGGCCGATATTGGAAACACCCCGCCGCCAAGCGCTTTGCCCATGATGTACAGGTTCGGCGTTACGCCTTCCCAATCGCTGGCAAAGCGGCGGCCAGTGCGGCCGAATCCTGTTTGGATTTCGTCCGCTACGAACAGGACATTATTCGCTTGGCATAGCTCATAGCAGGACCGCAGGTAGCCTTCCTGCGGAATAACAATGCCGGCCTCGCCTTGGATGGGCTCGAACAGAAACGCAGCCGTACTGGGCCCTATGGCAGCTCTAAGAGCCTCGATATCGCCATAGGGGACGATGCGGAAACCTGGAGTAAACGGCCCGAAGCCCCGTTGATATTCAGGTGACGAAGAGAAGGAAGTGATCGTCACAGTCCGACCGTGGAAATTCCCCGTGCAAACAATAATTTCAGCTTGATCAGCTTCAATGCCTTTCACCTCGTAGCCCCATCGGCGGACAGCCTTAATCGCTGTTTCAACAGCTTCAGCTCCTGTATTCATGGGGAGAATCATCGGTTTCCCCGTATAAAGGGCTAATTTTTCATAGAATGCTCCTAAGGTCTCACTGTGAAAAGCTCTGGATGTCAAGGTAACCTTCTCGGCCTGCTCATACAGCGCCTTGAGAATATGGGGGTGACGATGTCCTTGATTCAAAGCGGAATATGCGCTTAGCATATCCATATAGCGATTGCCTTCCGGATCCTCGACCCAAACGCCTTCAGCTTTTGAAATTACAATCGGTAGTGGATGGTAGTTGTGTGCTCCGTATTTTTCGGTTTGTTTGATAATGTTGGAACTCTTCGTGTCCATAACCTATTCCTCCTTGGTCAGATTACTCCGGTGGCGAGCAGCTGGAAGTAACCTGATCACAACATGAGCGTATAATGCATTGTATTCCCCGCGTACAATCAGTGCCATTAACCTTCTATTATGGGAATTTCATATAAAAAAATTGGAACGCATATCCTCGGCAATTAAGCTAAAAATAACCATGTTCATAGCTTTAGCCGCTGCCACTATTGGTATTCGTCCCAAAAAAATAATTACTCACCGAGCTGTCCGCATACGAAAGTTGAGACTAACAATTGAAAAATATAACAGATGATGTTAGATTTGAAGAGTCAACAAGAGAAGTATACTTTATCCAGACAAAGGAACGGTGTGTACGATGACATCTCGCATTGAGAAAGATTTTTTAGGTGAAAAGCAAGTTCCAGCCCAGGCTTATTATGGCATTCAAACGATGCGTGCCGTAGAGAACTTCCCCATTACCGGTGTGAAAATTCACGCAGAACTCATCACGGCACTTGCCGAAGTAAAGAGAGCGGCTGCACTGGCCAACATGGATACGCATATGCTCCCAAGGAAAATTGGCGAACAACTGGTCAAAGCGGCTGAAGAAGTGCGGGAAGGTCAGTTGCTTGAGGAATTTATTGTTGATTCGATTCAAGGCGGAGCAGGTACTTCGATTAATATGAACATGAATGAAGTGCTGTCCAATCGCACGTTAGAGCTTCTGGGCGAGGAAAAAGGCAATTATTTTCACTGTAATCCGAACAATCACGTGAACATGTCGCAATCCACCAACGACGTTATTCCTACAGCCATCAAAATTGCGGCTTATCGGTTATCCGAGCAGTTGATAGAGGCACTCAGTTCATTGCAGAGCGCTTTTGCGCGTAAGGAAACGGAATTTGATGATGTTATTAAAATGGGGCGTACCCACCTTCAGGATGCGGTTCCGATTCGACTAGGTCAAGAATTTGGCGCATATGCGCGTGTTTTGCAGCGTGATGTTAACCGGATTCGACAGGCTTCACAAGGGCTGCTCACTGTGAATATGGGGGCAACTGCCGTAGGAACGGGACTTAATGCCAAGCCGGAGTATGTAGAGCGAGTCATGTTTCATCTGAAAGGACAAGTAGGCATCCCGATCGTACTGGCGGAGCATTTGGTTGATGGCACTCAGAATATGGATGCCTATACGGAGCTTTCTGCATCGCTCAAAGTATGCGCGGTTAATCTTTCGAAGATCTGCAATGATATTCGAATGATGGCTTCAGGCCCGCGCGCGGGTCTAGGCGAGCTCAAGCTGCCGCCAAGACAGCCAGGGTCATCCATCATGCCGGGGAAAGTGAACCCGGTAATGCCTGAGGTTGTGAATCAAGTGGCATTCCAAGTCATCGGAAACGACCACACAATTTGCTTGGCGTGCGAAGCTGGACAATTCGAACTTAACGTCATGGGGCCTGTTCTCGCTTTCAACCTGCTGCAATCGCTGAAAATCCTGCGCAACGCAGCAGGCGTCTTCGAGCGCTTCGCCATCGAAGGCTTGGAGGCCGACCGTGAACGCTGCGCGAACTATGTGGAGCAGAGCTTCGGCATCGTCACTGCGTTGAATCCGCATCTCGGCTACGAGGTCGCCGCGCAGTTGGTCAAAGAAGCGGTGCGCACCGGCATGACGCTCAAAGAGCTAATCTTAGAGCGCGGGCTGCTCACCCAAGAGGAGATTGAAGAAATCCTCAATCCAATTCAAATGACGACGCCCGGCATTGCCGGAGAAAGACTGCTGCAGCTTACAGACTAAGCGCATACACTTATAGAATGAGCTGCCTCACTAGGTTAATCACCTAGAGGGCAGCTCTTTCTTGCTTGCCTGCAACCTAGCGGCGGCGGAAGCCAAAAAATGAGCTAAGCAGGTATAAGCCGCTTAGCTCATTTTCTTTTCCAATATCAGTGGTGCTGATCGGATCTTGCGTTTGTTCCTAGGCCATTGATGATGAAATAGAAGGTTGCATAAACCAGCAAAACAACAAGGCCCACTACGAAACAGAAGAGGAAGGATTCTCTGCTCAAGGTCATTCGCAATACACCCCAAATGTTAGTGTCCAACAAGGCATCCCAGCTGTTCAAACGATATTTTCTGCCTAATAGAATCCCATACCCGCACAGGAGTGAAGTCACTCCGATTCCGATCCATGACAGTAAAGCATTGAACATTCTTCTGGCGATAAGATGCATGATGTACATGGAACTGCAGCCCAGCAAGAGGCCATTCCAGGCAAATAAAAAGATGGTATAAAAATCATACCAATAGCGATAAGTGAGAGTGCCGTTCTGTGCATACGTATGTTTCATAATCGTTAAGTGGATAAAATCTGTCAACACATAAGGCGAGTTGGGCAGAAACAACAACCAGCCAAGCGCGACAACCAACAAGAGGCTGACTTGCAAAATCGTAGATTTTTGCTTGTGGATGTAATAGGCTGCCAAAGCAAACAGATAAGGAATCCAAGCAAGAAATAGATTCCAGATCAGAAATTCATAGTACGTTTTATCCTTGAAAAATTCGTATACACTTACTGTAATGATCGAAAATAAACCTAAAAATATAAATAAGTTTCTGTTATTCAAAGTTTTCATCGTAGACTCCAAAGTGTAATTATTCCTATATGTTAGTGTAATTCCCTCTATAGTTTACCTGTATTTTCCATATTCAGCAAGTCGGAAAAATCCCCCGGTGTGCAGGAAGTCAGCATCCCCGCATATGTAAGCTGTGACAACCCAATAGGCATTGCGACTGCCTATTCAAGTGCAACCCCAACCCCAACCCCAACCCCAACCCCAACCCCAACCCCAACCCCAACCCCAACCCCAACCCCAAACTGTTGGCAAATTCCACTGGAATTACTACAGTGTTGTTGGGTTAAGGAGGAGGAAATGCTACTTTGACTGGAGTTCATCCAGTGAAATGCAAGAAAATCGCCTTCCTAGAGGCCGCAAGCCCCAATTCCACTGGAATTACTACAGTGTTATCGGGTTAAGGAGGTTGAAATGCTACTTTGACTGGAGTATATCCAGTGAAATGCGAAAAAATCACTTTCCAAGAGGCTACAAGCAAGAGGCTGTATCAAAAGTCTGAAAGACCTAAGAGAATAATAAAAAGAAATCTCTCTTTGGCAAAATGGGGGTACCACCCAACCATTTGAACAAAAGGAGAGATTCCTCAGAATGAAGCGAATGTAATCGGTATACGTTGTTATTCCAATATGCCGCTGTCTAACGATTGAAACTGATCAACAATGTTACTTGAGACAGCCTCTTTCAGCGGCGTTGCATGCAGCGGACTATAATCTTATAGAATCTGCTTGCCTAACAAGGAGCTAATTAAGCCTACAGCCAAATGGGACGTTTTGTTATTATCATCCAGAAGCGGATTTACTTCGACGAATTCAGCGGAAGTTACAATGCCTGCTTCAGCGAGCATCTCTACAGCCAGATGAGCTTCGCGGAAATGGAGGCCGCCTTTGACTGTCGTTCCTGTGCCCGGAGCTTCCAATGGATCAAGCGAATCTACATCATAACTAAGATGAACGCCGTCTGTTTTGGTACTTATATAATCAATGGCTTCCTGCATGACATGTGCCATGCCTTTGCGATCAATATCATACATGGTGAAGCATTTGATTCCGAGGGAACGAATGAGTTTCTTCTCGCCTTCATCCAATGAGCGCGATCCGATGAGGACGATATTTTCTGGTTTGAGTTTAGGCTGCTTGTTTTGGATCTCTGTTAATAGCGGGTGTCCCATGCCTAGACTAACGGCTAACGACATCCCGTGGATATTGCCCGAAGGGCTCGTTTCCGCTGTATTCAGATCAGAGTGAGCATCAATCCAGATGACGCCCAAGTTCGTGTAATGCTCGGATAATCCAGCTATCGTTCCAATAGCTATACTATGATCGCCACCTAGAATAAGTGGAAAATGTCCTTGCTGAACGACCTTGGAAACTTCCTTCGCCAGTCTTGTGTTCACCTCAACCACTTCTGCCAAATACTTGAGATTGGTATGATCCACTTCAGCAGCTAAGGGAGTGGCTTGGTCATCAGGCAGCTTAATTTCACCTGTATGCTCGGCAGTGATGCCCATCTGCTGCAAACCGCGCAACAATCCAGCTTGCAGGATGGTTTTGGGTCCTTTACTGGCTCCGCGTCGGCCTGCCCCTAGATCAAATGGCACGCTAATCGCACTAATTTTCGGTATGGTACTCATACGATCAACTCCTCTTGACTAAGATTCCCAGTAAACAAAAAATCATGCTGTCTTATCGCTATTAGATTACCAGCTATTTCGTGAGTACGTATATGTTTCATTATATGTAAGGCTGCCTGCATTGGTTATTTGAATTCAATTTGTTTTTGTAACAGCCAACCTGGTTCCGATATGTTATACTATTATGAGAATGGTTATCACTGATTCGGTGAAGGTGGGATTTGACTTGAATAGCGATTTAAACCAAGAAACGTATCTAGCGGGTACCTTGCTGGAGCTGAGCAAACTTGAAGTGATCACCTATACAGCTAATTGGAAATTTGAAGTAGAAAAGGCTGATAAACATATATTGCTTTTTTTCGTAAAAACAAGAGGTCAGCTTCTTATGAATCAGGAAGAAATCCCGATTTACGGTAAAACGCTCTGTTTGCTGCTGCCTGGAATGAGCGCGCAGACGTTGAATTTGTCGGGCAATGAACACAGCTTGATCTATCAGCTTGAATTCGAACTATTTCGCATCGGGGAGATAACGAATTTGCGCAAGGTCTTTGACCGTGTGCTCGATTTCCCGGTGCAGGGCTTGCTGCAAGCGGATTTGCTGTTGTTTCAGCGTAAAATACAATTGCTTGCATCCGCTTATGGCGTATCAAGTGTTAGAGAACATTTGCGTCAGCAATATGTCTATGAATTGCTGGAGCTGATTCTTAAAGAACAACCGCCAGAAATTACCGCGCCTAAGGATGCGGATGCCTCGATCCAGCTGACTATTCAATATATGCAGGACGCTTATGCAACAGATTTGAACTTGGACAAGCTTGCTGAGCTTGCAGGGATGCATCCAGCTTACTATTCGCAGCGGTTCAAGCAAAAGATGAATAAAACGCCGATTGAATTCCTTACGCAAGTCCGGATGAATAAGGCGAAGGAAATTTTGCTTGTCTCAGCACCGAAGATTAAAGATTTAGCCGGACTTGTCGGATATCGCGATGAGTTTTATTTCAGTCGGCGATTCAAGGAGAATGCTGGTTCTGCGCCTACGCAATATGCCAATGAGCCTTTGGCGAGTATCGTCTCTTTGTCTTATCCCTATACAGATCATTTGCAAACGTTAGGCATTGTTCCAACGGCCGCGCAATTTCATCGTGCACCTTATTTGCCTGTGAATGCAACCTCCTTATCGCTGCCGCTTCATGCCAAGGATGCCTGGGAAATCGGAAGACAGGCCTTCCTGGAAGTCAAGCCAAATCTGATTATATGCAAAGATAATGTTGTGCTGAAAGCGAGAGAGCATATCAGTGATATTGCACCTATTATTTCAATTCCGTGGGCGACGCAGGATGTATTCGATCATCTGGAAGCAATCGGGCAGCTTGTGGGCCGTAGAGAAGCCGCGAAGGAATGGATTGAACGTCATGCGTATAAATCGGAGCTGGCCTGGAAGCGGGTTCAGAAAACGCTCGGAAGCCCATCAATAACGATTTGCAGAATGACACGCAGTGGTTTGAGAATATATGGGGCCCGGAATGTGGGACATATTTTCTATCGTTCTTTGGAATTAACGCCACCGGATCGACTGGCCCATGAGATGAGTCAGCACCGCGCGGGTACGAATTTCAATTGGTTGACGGTTAACCCAGAGGATATGAATCAGTATGAGTCGGACTATATTCTTTTCTTCACTTCATCTGAACAAGCGGCGGGTCAACTACGCCAGCAGCTGCGGACAGATCCCGTTTGGCTGCGTCTGCCGACGATCAGACAGGGGCGCTACTTTCTTTTGCCATGGGAAGAATGGATGGTGTATGCGCCTCAAGCGATTGAGCAGCTTCTGGAGAAAGCGATATCGTTGTTGTCTAACGCGACATTATCGAATCGCCATATCTAGATCCAAAAATAATCCAAGGATAATATCTTTGAATATGTCATGGACGAAATCACGAGAGATTTCTATAATTACTTTATTGATAATGATTATCAATATTAATGAGAGGTACGGATTCTATCCATGAAGTTGAGTCGTGCAAACATGAATGGTCTTACTAATGGAGGGATAGGTCTCCTAACGATCATCGCTTTACTATTCATAATGTTCATCGCGATTTCTTACGGGGCTAAGGATTTGACGCTCAGTACCGTATGGTCTGCGGTTTTTCATTATAATCCGGAGCTGACCACACATCAGATTATTCATGAATTACGACTGCCTCGGGTCCTCGGTGCGGCGATTATCGGAGCAGGCTTTGCGGTAGCAGGCGCTTTGATGCAAGGCATTACGCGCAATCCGTTAGCAGATTCGGGAATCTTAGGGATTAATGCAGGTGCAACGTTCATGGTTGCGTTAAGCTTCGCTTTCTTCCCGGATATGCCTTATTCCATGCTGATGTTGGTCTCATTCCTCGGCGCTGTGCTCAGTACGGCATTTATTTTCTTGCTGGGTGCCTCTACACCAGGCGGTTTGACGCCTCTAAGGTTGACCTTGGCAGGATCGGTTGTAGCTGCACTGCTGCATTCACTTAGCTCAGGCATTGCCATCTATTATAACCTGAACCAAGATCTTGCCTTTTGGTATGCGGGCGGGGTGGCTGGAGTGAAATGGCAGCATCTGAAGCTGCTTGTCCCAATGATTCTACTGGCTATCGTGGGTGCTGTGCTGATAAGCCGTTCTGTTTCCTTGATTTCTTTGGGGGAAGAGGTTTCTGTTGGTTTGGGGGTTAAAACAAAGCGGATTCGCCTGCTTGGTATCCTATTGGCCGTTATTCTTGCAGGTGTCGGGGTGTCTGCTGTGGGATCCATAGGTTTCGTGGGACTTGTTATCCCGCATATTGCAAGAAGGATTGTTGGCGTGGATTATCGTTATATTATCCCGTTATCCGGATTGTTAGGAGCTGTTTTGCTGGTGCTTGCTGATTTGGGCGCACGTATGGTTCATCCTCCCAAAGAACTGGCGATTAGCTTGATGGTCGCGTTGGTGGGCGTACCTTTCTTTCTGTATTTGGCTCGGAAAGAAAGGAGGGGATTGTAAGTGTTTTCCCACAAACAGTTTGATCGCAGGAACAAAAGCGTCATTGTTGGCATTTGCCTGCTGCTAATGAGCGTGGCGGTCGTTATGATCAGCCTGAATACAGGTTCCATTCGGTTATCGCCGCTGGAAGTATGGCAGACGTTCCTAGGGCAGGGAAGCCCGGATAGTCAGTTGGTTTTGTTTGAATATCGTTTGCCCCGAATTCTCATTACGATGCTCGCCGGCCTTGGTCTTGGCGTTTCCGGTGCCATTCTGCAAGGCATTACCCGCAATGGTCTCGCAGATCCTGGAATTCTTGGCCTTCATGCAGGAGCTGCTTTTGGTTTAATAGTTTTCGTTAGCTTCTTTCATTCCATGAAGGGGATGCCATCGATGCTTATTCCCATCTTTGCCTTTGCTGGCGGCATCCTAACCGCTATTCTAATCGTGATGTTGGCATTTGACCGTCAAAAGGGGATTATCCCCATACGGCTAATTCTCGTAGGTATTGCAATTGCCGCAGGGTTTGGTGCGGTAACGCTCTTCCTCTCCTTGCGCTTGGATGAAGCTACGTACAGCTTTACCTCCAGATGGCTGCTTGGCAACGTGTGGGGAAGAGATTGGGTTCATGTTTATGCGCTTGTGCCATGGATTGTTGTTTTCTTTCCGTATGTTTTCTCCAAATGGAAGGTTCTGAACGCCTTTTCGCTGGGTGATGAGGTTACATCAGGCATGGGGGTTGCTGTCAATCGCGAAAGGCTGATGCTTCTCATGAGCGCAGTCGCTTTATCCTGTGCGAGTGTGGCCATGGCCGGAGGCATTGGCTTCCTGGGACTGGTCGCGCCGCATCTGGCAAGGCGTCTGGTCGGTCCCATGCATCAGTATTTGCTGCCGACGGCCGGTCTGATCGGACTAGTCATCTTAGTTGCAGCGGATACGATCGGTCGTTCGATCTTTCAGCCGAATGCGATACCTGCGGGCGTAGTTGTAGCGGCAGTCGGGGCGCCGTATTTCTTATATTTATTAGTTAGATCCAAATAATGAGGCAGAGGGGTTTTATTGTGAAAAAGAAAAACATAGCATTGACGGGTATTATCAGTTCCTTATTTCTACTGGCTGCTTGCGGGCAGGCTGCGGCACCGAAACAAGCAGCTACGCAAGCACCAGCAGCATCAGCCTCGCCTGCAGTGACAAGCACGGCAAAACCTGTGGAGAAAGAGCCTCGTGTGGCCTCCATGTCGATTCATTTGACGAATGATCTGCTTGCACTGGGCATTACGCCTGTCGGATCTGTGATGGGGGGAGATCTGAAAGCATTTCTTCCGCATGTTGCCGATCGTCTGCAGAACACCAAGAAGCTGGGTGTCGTAGCTGAGCCTGATATGGAAGCCTTGCTGGCATTGAAGCCCGACGTAATCTATTTAGATCAACAGTATGCGGGCAAAGATGTTTCCAAATATGAAAAAATCGCCAAATCAGAAGTGTTCAATCTGGATGAAGGCACATGGCGCGACCATTTGAAGAAAATCGGCAAACTGGTCAACCGCGAGCAGCAAGCGGACACGTACATCAAGGATTACGAGACACAGGTGACGAAAGTAAAAGGGCTTATTAACGCCAAAATCGGAGACGGCAAAGTGATGGCGATCCGCGTGACGGCCAAAGAGCTGCGTGTCATGGGAATGAAGCGACCACTAGGACCGATTCTGTTTACGGATTTGGGCTTGAAGCCTGCCAACGGTGTTGAGAAGATTGATAAAGCGTACGAAACGATTTCCCAAGAGGTTCTTCCTGACTATGATGCGGATGCGATTTTCGTCATAGTGAACAACGAGGATTCGGCTAAAAAGTTGTTTGAGCAATTGTCCTCCAATCCGATTTGGAAAGGGCTTAAGGCCGTTAAAGCCGGTCATATTTATCCGATTGCCGATCAACCTTGGCTCGATTATTCAGCCATCGGCAATAAGATGTCGCTAGATGCCGCTGAAAAGCTGTTTGCCAAATAAATAAAACCTTTCTACTACATAACAAGAGGCTGCCCTTGAAGTCAATGACTTCGGAGCAGCCTCTTTGTGGTATTAAAATGCCCAGTTTCCTTTGCGGAAAATTGGCTCAATGCGGCCGTCTGCATGTTCACCGTCAATATCCATGTCAGCGGAGCCAATCATGAAGTCAACGTGAATCAGACTATCGTTAAGTCCTGCTTGAATTTGCTCTTCTTTGGTCAGGGACGTTCCACCCTCGATGCAGGTAGAGAAAGCTCTGCCCAAAGCCAAATGATTCGAAGCATTTTCATCATACAGCGTATTAAAGAAGATCAAATTAGAACTAGAAATCGGTGAAACATGCGGCACAAGTGCGATTTCTCCCAAGTAATGCGCGCCATCATCAATTTCAATCATTGCTTTGAGCGATTCATAGCCTTCTTCAGCCGTATAATCGACGATGCGCCCGTTTTCAAAGGTGAGCGAGAAATTGTTAATCAATTTGCCTTGATAACTTAATGGTTTAGTACTGCGCACGACGCCTTGGGTTCCCAAGCGATGCGGTGAAAGGAAAACTTCCTCTGTCGGAATATTAGGATTGAAATCAAAGCCTCCCCTTCCGTTCGTTGCGGAACCGCCACGCCATATATGATGGGGAGGAAGCTCAACGGTGAGTTCTGTCCCTGGAGCGCGGTAATGAATCTTATGGAAGTTCTTCGCGTTCAGTTGCTCTCTTTTGCTGCGAAGAACAGCATTATGCTCGTGCCACGTTTGCACAGGGTCAGCCTGATCTACACGTGTCGCATGGAAGATCGCATCCCATAAAGCATGAATAGCTGCTTCCCCATCCAGATGAGGGAAGACCTTTTGTGCCCAAGCCTCGGAAGGAGCGGCAACGATCGACCATGTCATTGTATAAGCGGACATATGCTCTCTCCACTTGAGCAATTTTGGGCCGGCCGCTTTGGAATTGGCCGAAATGCGAGCAGGATCAATATCCTTGAGCAGCTCTGGGTTATCCGCATCAATCCATAAATAGGCGCCGTTATTTTCGGCTAATTCCGTAAGCGCTTGAGCTCTCCAGGAGGGATACTCGTTGAAAGCTTCATCTGGCGCGCAGGCATATCTAATTTGGGTAGAAATTTCATCCTGCCATTCTATATGTACATGTTTGGCTCCGGCTTCATAGGCTTTGCGAGAGATAAGGCGCACAAGATCTGGGTGGAGAATAGGGGCGTTGATCCATAGCGTTTGACCAGACTGGATGTTCAGGGCAACACGGACGATAAGCTCCGCATATTTATTAAGATGATGTTCAAAAGTCATAGGAATCCTCCTCTTTTTGTTATCTTGCTAGCAGTTTATCCTGCAATTAACCGACTGTCAAATAAATTTTACCGTTGATTTTTCATATAAGTACTTGGGGTCATCCCATGCCATTTGCGGAATTGATTCGTGAAGTGATTATAGTTTTGGAAACCGACATCATAACATACCTCCGAAGCGCTTCGGCCGTTATGCTCCAGCATCAGAACCGCTTGTTGGATGCGCATCCGATTCAGTGTATCGATAATGGAATGGCCTGTGCCGGCTTTGAAGAGATGGGACAATCTCGAAGGAGAGAGCCCGACAGACCGCGCTAAATCCTCAATTCGAATCGGTTCGCGCATGAACCGCGAGAGCAAGTGAAGGACTTCCTCAATCCGCGGGTCCATCTTGCGTCTGGTTTTCTGCGCCATGAGGAGCAGTATCTCCCTTAGCGAGCTGCTGCACAGATCAAACCAATATTCGCCGCGCTCGCGAGAATCAGCCAATATGCGGTTGAAGGCTTGAGAAACGCGATCTCGAATGGATTCATGCTCAAAAGTCAGAAAAAACTGTTCAGCCTGAGGAAGCAGACTGGTTTCTGTGAAAATGGGAGGGAAATGCGACCAGAGGAACTCCCAGGTATGGGCTGGCTGCGTGCCATAGTGATGGGGAGTACCGGGAGCCAACAGGATCAGGTCTCCTGCTTTGCACGTTTGCGCCTCACCGTTTCGCTGTACATAACCTTCACCTGCCAGTGTAAACATGACCAGCCAATCACTCCGGCCTTGAGGCCGTTTGACGACATACGTATCTGGTTCATGATAATGTCCTGCAAACAACTCAGTAAATTGATATTCCAATGTCATCTTCTTCGTGTTCCTTTCGAGTCAATGCTGAGAAATTATTTTAAGTATATCAAGAAACAGCAGGATTGTATGACTATTTAGCAACATTCTTACTTCTATGCAAACTGCGAATTCGATATGCTGAAGTTAGGAAATACATGATGATTCAGGGGGGAATGAACATGCCGCAATCACCGTTCAGGTTGACGAAGCAGCAGAAGCAGCATTTTGATACAGAAGGTTATGTTATCGTGAAAGGGCTATTCTCAGAGCAGAATCTGAAGGAGATCGATGAAACCTTTGAGGCAATAAGCCACCAAATCATACCTGGCTATTTCGAGCCTGATCTCCATTCGGACCTTGTAGATCCATTGAAGCGATATCCGCGTGTGATGCATCCGCATAGGTTTAATGAGACGGCGAAGTCCTACATGCTGCATCAGCCTATTATGGAAGTGCTAGCAGATTTGTATGAGGAAGAAGCGTTGGCTGCGCAAAGCATGTTTTATTACAAACCGCCGGGTTCCCGCGGGCAAGCCCTTCATCAGGATAACTTCTATCTACAGGTGGAGCCGGGCAACTGCATAGCAGCATGGACGGCTATCGACCCAGCCGATGAGGAGAATGGAGGTTTGCTCGTAGTTCCCAAGACGAATACGCTTGACCTCTCATGTCCGGATCTGGCCGATGCGAAGGAATCGTTTACAACACATTATGTGAAGCCGCCTAGAGATGAGAAGGCAATGCCGGTCATCATGGAGCGAGGCGATGTGCTCTTTTTCAATGGCAATCTGATTCATGGTTCTTATCGGAATAAAACGAAGGACCGCTTCCGCCGGGCATTCATTTGTCATTACGCCAATGCATCAGCAACGCATATAAGCAATCATTATCGCCCTTTGTACCGGCAGAACGGCCAGCCCGTCTCGCTTGAGGTAAATCCGAACGGAGGTCCGTGCGGCGAAGAGTTTGAGATTGTTTATCCGCATTAATTCGGAAATAAACAAAATGAGAAGGATCGCAGCTAAGGCCGATGGAGTGGCTGGTGTGCGGTCTTTTTTTTTGTGGTGATAGACGGCTTCATCCATTCAAAAAATGGAAATGAGCCGTCTTTTTATTTAATTATGGAAGTTTCACCTAATAAGTTACTTACAATTATGTCTATATTAACCATATTTTTGGCATTCTTTATTGAAATTTGAGTCTATTCGACAAAATAGCCCGATGTTTATCCCTTATTTTTCCTTTATATTAGTAATTATTACCATAATATGTCGAGAGGAGCAATTTTATGAAAACCTTGCTTAAGGGCAAGTCAGTGGTTTCTAGTTTGTTGGCAGGAGTGCTGCTGTTTTCAATTTCTTCAATTGGAGGGGTTGAGGCAGCAACGTTAAAAGGTAATGAGGAAGTTATTAGTGCAGGATTAGGCATCGGTAATTCTAAGCTTAATTTAATCCAAGATAGCCCAGTATCGGTAGCTGCAGTGAGTGATAGTGAACAACGTGTCATTGTAACATTTAAAGATAAGAAGAAAGTTAACAAGTCACTAATCCAGAAGGGGAGAATAAAGAGAGAGGGCAAACATGCACCGTCATTAACGGTCACCATGCCATCTAATGAAGTTGAAAAACTGAAAAGTGATCCCAATGTGGCGTCTGTTGAACCAGATATTCAGTTGCAAGCGGCAGGTCAGATCGCAGACTGGGGGGTTACGGCTACTCAAGCTACATACGGATGGAACAATGGTTACACCGGAAAAGGTGTCAAGGTTGCCGTATTAGATACGGGTATTTCATTAAATCATGAGGATTTAGTGGTTGAAGGTGGTACATCTTTCGTAGACTATACGACATCTTACAACGATGATTCCGGTCATGGTACTCACGTAGCGGGTATTATCGGAGCAAAGAACAATGATATAGGTACCATAGGAATGGCGCCAGATGCATCGTTATATGCAGTAAAAGTTCTTGATTCGCATGGAACGGGTTATTTATCCGATGTAATCGCTGGCATCGATTGGGCAGTTGAACACAAAATGGATATTGTAAATCTTAGTATGACAACAAGTGTTGACTCTCAGGCACTTCATAATGCTGTAGATAATGCCTACAATAGTGGATTGCTAGTAGTGGCAGCCGCTGGTAATGCAGGCACTTCGGATGGAAGCGGAGATACGATTCAATTCCCTGCTAAATATAGCTCAGTAATTTCGGTTGGAGCAGTAGATCAGAACAAACAGCGTGCTGTGTCTTCATCGACAGGGAGTAAACTTGAGATAGTTGCTCCAGGAGTCGGTATAAATAGTACTTATATAAATAATGGATATATGACTAAGAGTGGAACTTCAATGGCAGCGGCTTTTGTTTCGGGTGAATTGGCTCAACTAAAACAGCAAAGTCCAACGTCCACTGCTAGCCTGTTGCGTATCGCTTTAGACCAGCACATTATTGATTTAGGGAGTGGGGGGAGAGATACTACCTTTGGTTATGGTCTACTCAATGTCTCTAGTAGTATAGTTAATAATTTTAATAATCTACCGAATCCAACTGTTACTAGTTCCGTTTATAACAGTGTCTATGCAAACATGCTTGTTAATAGCGCTGGATTGGGCCCCTCAGTTACAAGGCAATATGTAGATTATACAGATGGAGCTCATTGGGTTGTAAGGGACGAAACCCAGTATTGGCCCAATCTACAAAATGCAAAATCCATTAGTTATGTTAGGAACGATAGCAATGGACGCGAGGAGTACATTGTTCTTTATAGCAACAATACGGTTGTAAGACAATATGTAGATTATACAGATGGAGCTCATTGGGTTGTAAGGGACGAAACCCAGTATTGGCCGAATCTGCAAAATGCAAAATCCATTAGCTATTCTAGAAACGATAGTAATGGACGTGAACAGTACATTGTTCTATATAGTAACAATACGGTAAAAAGGCAATATGTAGATTATACAAATGGAGCTCATTGGGTTATAAGTGACGAAACCCAGTATTGGCCGAATCTGCAAAATGCAAAATCCATTAGCTATGTTAGAAACGATAGCAATGGACGTGAACAGTACATTGTTCTATATAATAACAATACGGTAGTAAGACAATATGTCGATTGGTCAATTGGTAATTGGGTTGTAAAGGACGAAACCCAGTACTGGCCAAATCTACAAAATGTAAATTCAATTAGCTATGCTAGGAACGATCAAGATGGACGAGAACAGTACACTGTCGCTAGATTAGATGTAAATCCTGTGTTTAATTCTATTAATTATAATAGTCAAGTAGTTTATAAGAGTGTTTCAGGAAATGTTATTACATTAACGGGTACAATCAGTGACTGGAATAATGACAATGTGACTGTAAGTGCTTCAATTGCAGGGGTTACTAAATCCACTATAGTTTCAAATACAAGTTCGCCACAAACATGGATGTTACAGTGGAATGTTCTTTCAGACAACATTCCGGCTGGTTCCTACAGTAATATACTTATTACAGCAAACGATGGACTTTGGGGAACAGGAAGCACAATGTATACGAGCGCTATTACCGTGGACAATATTCCGAACATTCCAGGCAGCCTTACTCCGGGTAACCAATCGGCTTCGACTCCAACCCTTGTTGCAGGTATAACACCGGTCTTAAATTGGTCCTTCTCCGACCCTGATGCTGGCGATACGCAATCTGCTTATGATGTTCAGATATACAATTCAGCGGGGACAACTCTAATAAGCGACTCCGGATGGATTACATCTTCTTCTACGTCTTATACGATTCCATCTAATATTTTAACTAGGGGTACGACATACGGTTGGAGAGTCGCAGTTAGAGATAATAAAGGAGGCACCTCTGCCTTCTCAACGATATATTATTTGAAACCCAATAGAATTCCTACTTTAACACTTACCTCCTATACAGACGGTCAACAAGTGAGTGACAATGTTCTTACTTTTGCATGGACGTATGCGGATGTTGACGGACAAACTCAAACGAATTACCGTGTTCAAGGATCAAAAGACAATTGGGCTTCGGTGGGGTATGATTCAGGAGTACTAAGCGGAAGTTCCGCCACACACACGACCTCGGCTATACCCGATGGAACGTGGAACTTTAGGGTAACTGCCTACGACGGAATGGAATGGTCGGCTGTTGCTACACGTTCAAACTTGAATATCCCTAACGCCTATGAACCAAATAATACAAATGCTCAAGCTTTTGCAATTAATTACAATACCATGTATACATCGGCTATTAGCTCTGCTACAGATGTAGATTTCTTTAAGTATACCGCTCCAACAACCGGTATTGATCGGGTTACATTTACGATGCCTGCTGACAAAAATTTTGATATTTACATTTACGATTCGAATATGAATTTCATTGTTGCTGGGGTAACAAGCGGAGTAGGTGTGGCGGAGAACATCATATTCCCAGTGACTGCAGGTGCCGTTTATTATGTGAAAATCATTGGAGCCAATGGAGATTTTAGCCCCACAACTCCTTATACACTTAAGGTCAGTAAATATACGCTTAATTACAATACTGGCTATCAGTACGATGCTAACGGAAATATAATCGGTAAACAAACGAATAGTAACTAGGAGGGGACAGCATTGAAAACAATGACTAAAAGAATATTGTTACTGACCCTCGTTGTATTGTGTATCGTTAGCGCACTTCCACTGTCTAACATCTACGAGGTTTCTTATGCGGCGGAAAGCCAACAGCAGGTATGGAATAAAATAACGGATCCAACAAAGGGTTCAAATCAGTCATTGAAAAGGATCATTGAAGTTTATTCAGCTACACATGAAGACATTCAAAATCTGTTGAATCGTGGATATTCACTAGAAGAAATTGAACAAGCCTACCAGAAACAAGCTGCTTCTAATATGGATATAAAGTCCAGCATAGAAACAGTAAAACCGCAAGCCGTAAATAATTCGGTATATGCGGAAAGCAAAATTCGGAGTGAAGTAGGGGAGAAAGATTTTAGTGCAGCAGAAGCAAGCTTGGTACAAGCTGCCGATACGACAACGCCCATCGAACCCGATTATTCGTATGTCAACTTAAAGCCGGATGATGCCCCTTATTCAATTGGGCTGAATCAAGAAAATGTATCCACATTGTCAGGCGGACTTACGGTTCAAGAAAATGAGTTTACGCTGCCAGGTCGTAACGGACTTTCTTTTACCCTAAGTCGAACTTATGATTCCTCTGATTCTGTATTATCGAGTATGACAATTAAGGATAGTCATGACTATCCGGATACACCTTACAATGAGAAAAAGTATCCAATCGGCAAAGGGTGGAGTTGGAATACTTCATCCATTGAATACAACATCGAGAGCAATAAATATTTAAGAAGGTACCTTCATTTAGCTGGATCTGGCGTATATAAAATTGATGACAATAACAATCTGGTTGGATATCCGTGGAAAGATCTCACATTTTCTTCAGATCCTAGCACAGTAACTGTCAATGGAGTAAAATCTGCCTCTGTCTTAAAGTCCATTCATGGTACGAATCAATATTTTTCATCTTTGGGCCAACTCATTCAAATATCTGATACTTATAACAATCAGATACAATTTCTTTATGAGAGTGCTGCACCTTACAGACTAATTGCTATTTCTGATAACATAGGTAACACTATTTCTATTACTTACACTCAGGATAACAGTGTTTTGATAACAAAAGGAAATCAAACGAATACTTACAGATTTTCTTGGCCAAATGGCAAACGGGTACTTGCTTCAGTTACCGATGCCATAGGCAGAGTAACCACTTACGATTATGAAATTAAAGGCAGTAAGTACAATTTGCAAGGTACTACTGCTGAAATGGATAACGCTTATGCGTTACTGACTGGAGTGACTCATCCGACTGGTGCTAAAAGTGTATATACCTATGAAGACACACCAGTTACTCGATATATGCAGATTAAAAGAACGAATGCTGATGGCAGTATTTATATTACTCATGGCATGAATCAGTTCTACCGCGTGAAATCGCGAGAGGATCAGGTGTTTTACTCCGATGGATCATCAAGAACCTACAACCGTAAAGACATCTCTTATATTGGAGATATGGGAAGTACTGATGCTGCTGACATCCTTAGTTTTTCAGCGACAATTGATGATGGACGGGTCCAATCTACATTTACAAACAAGAAGCATTATATTGACGTTGATACGCCCGATGTGTTTTACAACATGAACGTCACTGCTGTTGCCAAAGATCAAAACAATGCCATCTACACGAACTCAACCGACTATACCTACGATGAAACTCGGCGTCTCCCTTCTCCGGATATAACGAAGGTGACGAAATCGAAGCAAGGTGTTTCAAAAACATTTGTAGCACAAACATGGAATATCTTCGATGATTATGGCAACGTGAAGCAATCTACGGATCCAGCAGGCATTACAACCACAAATAGCTACGATGCTAATCATCTATTGATAAGTGTATCCAAGCCGATCTATGCTGGGAAAACGCAATACACGTTAATAACGCGGGATACGGCTCACCCCACAAAAATTATTTCACAGAAGGTTTATGACGGTAGTCCATCTGGTGCTTTGCTAATGGAAACAGATTACGAAAATATTGACACTTCGACTGGAAATGTCGGTCAGATTCGAGTGAAAAACGGAACAGTCAACGATACATTGACACAAATACAATATTCGCTGGCGTATCAGGGAGCATTCCCGACTCAGACAACAACGACGGTACATGATGCGGCTAATAACGCATCAACGATTCTAAGGCAATATGAATATGATCCATCTACCGGAAAATTGACCAAGTATATAGATGGAAATTACTATCACACTTCGTATCAATACGATGCTTTGGGACGCGTTACTTTGGCTACCCATCCGGATGGCAGTAAAATATCGATTCAATATGACGACTTGAACAATTTTATTAGAATCACCGATGAAACTGGCGTCCAGTCCTATACCAAATGGAACCCGATTGGTTTAAAAGAAGCGGTAGGCTTTAATGATCAGCTTATTAAAGCGACATACCATTATGATACGCACAGTCGGATGGATTGGAGTCAGGATGCACGAGGGGTTAAGACCAATTATGGCTACGACCATTGGAGTCGCCAGAGTACAGTAACAACGGAGGACGGATCAATTTCTTCTGTGCTATATGACGACATCAATAATATTAAAGTGGGTACGGACGCCGAGGGATATATAACTGGTGAGTACCTGGATATTCTTGGTCGTACGATGACAAAAGAGGAAACAAAAGTTGTAAATGGCGTAACAACAAAAAATGTGCTGGCTACGATGGATTACAACTACGTTGGCAATATGCGCACATTAACTGAAAATGTGACTCCTCCAAATATAACTAACTTTGAATATGACGTCGTTGGAAGATTAACGAGTGTCAAGAATGCAAAAAATGAGACAACAGGGTACCGATACAATCCAATAGGAAAGCTAACACTAACAACTTTTCCTGATGGGAAAACCAAAGCCAACACGTATGATGAGATTGGCCGACTCATCCAAACGTTAGACGCTACAGGTAAAATCGAGAAAATGTACTACGATGCGAACGGGAATCAGACCAGCATTGAAGATCGCAATGGAACCCGATTCAAAAATACGCATGATAGCCGAAACTTCTTGCGTCAATCAGATATTTTAGATCCATCAGGTAACCCCATTCCTGCAGAGGCTGTTACGTACGGTTACGATCTAGCAGGACGACGCATGAGTATGACAGATAGTACTGGAACTACGAGCAATGCCTACGATCCGATACTTGGAACTTTGAATAAAATGACATATCCCGATGGGCGGACGCTGCAATATGGTTATGACATGCAAGGTAATGTTACAAATCTAAGTGATCCATTCGGTTCGAACTTGTATTATGGTTATGATTC
>NZ_MBTG01000044.1 GCF_002027705.1 Paenibacillus ferrarius
TACGGGTCACCAACTAATCCCCACAAAGTGACGTATTGCTGACGAAGCATATTCCGATTACTTTGCGTGGGCCCGGTACAACACTTCCCATGAACGCTTAGCTCAGCTGGGAGAGCACTACCTTGACAGGGTAGGGGTCGGCGGTTCGATCCCGTCAGCGTTCACCATAAATTGGCCTTAACAAGTTTTCATGTGGAGCTGTGGTGTAGTGGCCTAACATGCCTGCCTGTCACGCAGGAGACCGCGGGTTCGAATCCCGTCAGCTCCGCCATTCAACCCCACAAAGTGACGTGAAGCTTTGAAGCAATTTCCGAATACTTTACGGGGACCCAATTAACAACATCAAGGCTTTGTAGCTCAGTCGGTAGAGCAGAGGACTGAAAATCCTCGTGTCGGCGGTTCGATTCCGTCCAAAGCCACCATTTCTTAATTAAATACGCCGTTGTAGCTCAACTGGTAGAGCAACTGACTTGTAATCAGTAGGTTGGGGGTTCAAGTCCTCTCGACGGCACCATGAATCCTAATAAGCCGGCGTGGCGGAATGGCAGACGCGCTCGACTCAAAATCGAGTGGGAAACCGTGGAGGTTCGAGTCCTCTCGCCGGTATCATGAGAAAGTACTAGGATAAAAAAGAGTTAAGCAAATCGCTTAGCTCTTTTTTTTATTTATCTGGAATGAATAACCTAAAGGGGAAATTACAGGTTGTAAAATTGTTGACACATTTACTTGCTAAGTATATAATTGCTATAGCATCTAAATAGGCAGAGGTGAACTGATATGAAAATGGAAAACTCTTTTGGATTTGTTTTGAACCACGCGGGGCGTAGAATGACGCAGCTGTTGAATGTTAGTTTTCAACCTTACGATATCACAACTGAGCAATGGGTCGTACTCAGCCGCTTGGTGGAGGAGGATGGCATTACGCAGAAGCTGCTGGCGATTCGAGCCGAAAAGGATCAAACGAATATTACGCGTATTCTCGATCAACTGGAGAGAAAAGGCTTAGTAGAGAGAAGAGCCAATGAGACGGATAGAAGATCATTTTTGACGTATATTACAGATCAAGGAAGAGCTTTGAATGACATTCTTACCCCGATTGAACGTAGGGTTATTGCTTCTCTGCTGAGTCAATTTTCGGAAGAGCAGGTGCATCTATTGCGCAATATGCTTAGCCAGGTTACGAATAAAGCTAACGAAGGCATCAAGGAACTGGAGGCTCGGCAATGAGTGAAGAGAACAGATTATGGAACCGCGGTTTTGTTGCTGTATGTTTCAGCAGCTTTTTTTTGTTTATGACTTTTTACATTCTGGCCGTCACCCTGCCGATATTTGTTACGGAAACGCTGCACGGAGGTCAGCAGCAGGTTGGCTTGGTGATGACGGTATTTATTTTCTCAACCGTGATCTTTCGGCCTTTAACCGGCAAATGGATGGATGAATGGGATCGGAAAAAGATTGTTATTGCCGGGCTTAGCTTATTTATCTTATGTGTGGCTATGTATCCATTCGTGCATCAATACTATGTATTGTTAGGCTTAAGACTTATCCATGGCATCAGCTTCGGTATGGCAGCCACCGCTACGGGGGCTATTGCGATTGAGTTAGTGCCTGAACGCCGCAAAGGTGAGGGGATTGGCTATTTCAGTCTTTTTATGAGTCTGGCGATGGTCGTGGGCCCTTTTATTGGTTTGACAATTACGCAAAGTCATAATAATAACCTCTTGTTTGGCGTTTGCATCCTGCTTGGATTTCTGGCCTTCATTTGCGGGCTGTTCATCCGCCTACCCAAAAGAGTCGTTAACACCAAAGCGATCGCAGCCAAAGGCTGGAGGAAATTTATCGAACCAAGCGCTTTGCCGATTTCATTGACGGGCAGTGTATTAGCCTTTTCATATGGGGCGATTACTACGTTTCTTTCCGTTTATGCGAAGGCTATTGGTTTAGAATCATATGCCAGCTATTTTTTCATGGTATTCGCCTTGGCTATTGTCGTATCTAGACCTTTTATTGGCAAATGGTTCGATCGTTACGGTCCCAATCGGCTGGTTTACCCAGGCATTATTTTATTTACAGTGGGTATGATCGGGCTTAGCCTGACGCAATCCCCCCTCCTCTTTTTGCTGGTAGCTGTGCTGCTTGGACTTGGATTCGGCGCACTTCTTCCGAGTTTTCAAACTATCGCTATACAAGCAGCGCCTGCTCATCGCAGAGGGCTTGCCACAGGTACGTATTACGTGCTTTTTGACGTCGGCTATGGGATCGGATCCTACGTTCTCGGCACGATTGCTTCCAAAACAAACTACCATACGATGTATTTTGTCGCAGGACTTGTCGTTGCTTGTTCTTCGATCATTTACTATGGGCTCTATCATCGGAAACCAGCAGCATCGAATGCGAAAAAGAAGCATGTTCTACAGCAGGATTAAATCATTGAAGAGGGCTGCCCGCAGGTCATGTGACCTCTGGGACAGGCCCTTTTTTCTCATTTAAGGCTATACTCTTCTTCGTAGTTTACGAGTTATCCTATATAATAGGAGTGAACTTATTCTACCTTGTTTATGTTAACAATATGGGAGTGTGTACCATGCGCATTTTGGTTACCGGCGGGGCGGGCTTTATAGGCTCTCATATCGTCGATGAATTAATTCAATTCGGGCATCATGTACATATTTTGGACAACTTGACGACTGGTCATCGAGAAAATCTCAATTCACAGGCGATCTTCCATTATGGCGATTTACTTGATCATGGATTGGCTGAGGCATTCGCAGCTTCACAACCGGAAGTGGTCATACATCATGCAGCTCAAATCGATATTCAAACTTCACTTGCGAATCCTATGTTGGATGCGCAGATTAATATTCTGGGTACGATTGCGGTGTTGGAGCAATGTCGTATGCATGGTGTGCGAAAGATCATATACGCCTCCTCTGCAGCCGTATACGGTACGCCGCAGTACTTGGGCTTGGATGAAGTCCACCCAATAAGACCACTTTCGTTCTATGGGATATCCAAGCAAACGCCAGAGCAGTATATTGGAACCTATGCCGCCCTCTATGAGCTGGATTATACGATATTGCGCTATGCGAATGTATATGGCATCCGGCAGGATCCGAAGGGCGAGGGTGGTGTAGTTTCCATTTTCGTAGACAAGCTTCTGGAGGGCAAACAACCGTTGATTTATGGCGATGGGGAGCAGACGAGAGATTTCGTATATGTCAAAGATATTGTCCGCGCCAATATAGCCGCTCTGAACAATGGCAGTCATGGACTCTATAATATTAGCTGCAATGAACAAACGAGTGTCAATGTGCTGTTGAGGGAAATGTGCGAAATTAGCTGTACACACTTCGATCCAGTTTATTTACCCATTCGAAAGGGAGATATCGTCCACAGCAGACTGGATAATCAGGCCGCTCTCGAAGGGTTGGGCTGGAGTCCATTATATAGCCTAAGGGATGGTTTGAGAGAAACATTGGACTATTACAGAAAGCAATATCAGTCTAAGGGAACGAACGAATCCAATGGATCTAAGCTGATCTGATTGCTGGATCCTGTCCTTTATCTCATGGCCTTTCTCGCAGCAGCCGGCGTCATGCCGAGCATTCTTTTGAACATGGCATGGAAATGGGGCAGACTATCGAAGCCGCACATTTCGGCGATAATACCGATGTTGACGTCACTTTCGCTCAGCAGCTGCTTCGCACGAATGATTCTTTTGGTCATCAGGTAGGTGGTAATGTTCATTCCAATCAACTGCTTGAATACCCGGCTGAAATGGGCAGGAGAGACAGAAGCTTGCTTCGCTAGGGACGTTAAACGGATGTCGTCGCAGTAATGCTGCTCAATATAAAGTAAGATATCTCGCATCCATAAGGGACCAACCGAGGAGTCTCCATTGGTTGTCTTGCGTTCAGGCCCCAGCTCACGCTGCAAATAAAGCAGTAGCTCCAGCAGCTTCAAGTAAATGGCTTGGCGTTGGCCTAAATGCGAATGCTTCAGTTCTGTCTGTATGGACTCCAACGTAAATTCGATCTGCTGACGCTGAGGAAGCAGCGTTTCAAATTTGTAATTGCGCAGTTCCGCGGCTTGCTCAAAACTTCGTAAATAGGAGAATGCCTCATCCAGATTGGGGGCCTGCGCCAGACTTGGACTGAA
The DNA here is from genome assembly GCF_002027705.1 of Paenibacillus ferrarius. Lineage (GTDB taxonomy): Bacteria > Bacillota > Bacilli > Paenibacillales > NBRC-103111 > Paenibacillus_E > Paenibacillus_E ferrarius. The sequence continues at coordinate 4,159 of NZ_MBTG01000044.1, forward strand.
ATAAATCGCTGTAGACGTAACGGGCAATTCTTTGTCCGGCGTTGCTCGGTGAATTGTATTGCCTGGGATGAGGAACAGATCGCCTTGCTTCATATCATAAAAAGTATGATCAATGAAGAAGGTGCCTTGCCCACGATACACATACACAATTTCATACCAGTCGTGAAAATGGTCAGGCAGCTCGCTTAGCGAGCTTTTTGTGTTTTTATAAGCAAAAGAGAGTGGGAAGGACTCGTTCGTATCGAATGTTTTACGTATGGGATGCATGGTGAGCCTCCTTCTGAATACAGATTTATTCTATAATATCAAGAAACCGTACAAATGTGCTAGATATCAATATTTCATATGATTTCATTAGTGATACAATAGAAAAAAGCGATACCATAAATAAAGTTATGAAAAAGGAGCGCGCTATGAGAATTGATGCACATCAGCATTACTGGAAAATAGATCGTGGCGATTATGGGTGGTTAACGCCGGAGTTGCCGGTCTTGTATCGTGATTTTCTGCCAGATGATTTGTTGCCTATCTTGCATCAACAGGATGTGAGTCAAACGATTGCCGTCCAAGCGGCGCCAACCTTAGATGAAACAAATTATTTATTAAGCTTAAGCGAAGGATCAGATACGATTGCGGGTGTCGTAGGTTGGCTTGATTTAAATGACCCCGACGTTCTTGCACAGTACCAAAGATTCAGCCAGCATCCCAAATATGTGGGCTTCCGAGTCATGATTCAAGAAATGCCGGATGCGAACAGCATACTAGAGCCTCATTTTGTTGAAGCTCTGCGATATTTTGCCGGGGAGGATGTTCCCGTAGATTTGCTTGTAAAATCCGAGCAATTAGCGCCAGTTATTGAGCTTTTGGACCAGGTCCCGAGGTTGCGGGCAGTGATCGATCATATCGCGAAACCTCGGATTGGGGAGGGGGCTACTGAGCCTTGGAAAAGTCAGATGGCAGCTATCGCCAAGCATTCGAATGTGTACTGTAAGCTTTCGGGTATGGTGACGGAAGCGAACCCAACGAGCTGGGTCAAAGAAGATTTTACAGTATACATCCGGCATGTTCTGGAAGTATTCGGAACGCAGCGAGTATTATTTGGGAGCGATTGGCCTGTATGCTTGCTAGCGGCTGATTATGATGAAGTCATCGGGGTACTGACGCACGCCTTGCCGGAATCTTGGACTCAGCACGACAATGACCGTCTATTTGGACTAAATGCAAAGGAGTTTTATAAACTATGAAATATCGTAAACTGGGCAAAACAGGGCTGGATGTCTCGGTACTGAGCTTCGGCGCCTCCTCGCTTGGCTCCCTCTTCCGGGAAACCAACGAGGAAGAAAGTATTTGGACCGTTCATACGGCTGTTGATCTAGGAATTAACCTAATTGATGTGTCCCCCTATTACGGTTTAACCAAGGCGGAAACTGTCTTAGGCAGAGCTATTGCCCAAATAGACAGAGAACGCTTTATTTTGACAACGAAAGCAGGACGTTACGGCGACGCCGAGTTCGACTTCTCGAAGGAGCGGATCATTCGCAGTGTGGATGAGAGCTTAAAGCGCCTTTATACGGACTATATCGATATTTTATATTTGCATGATATTGAATTTGTGGCTTTTGATCAGCTTGTTGAGGAAGCCTTCCCTGCACTGGATGCATTAAAGCAATCTGGGAAAATTCGTTTTTTCGGCGTATCCGGATTACCGCTGTCTGTGTTTGAGAAGTCGCTGGCTGTGAAAGAGTTTGATTCTGTCTTGTCTTATTGCCATTATGCTTTGAATGACACGTCCTTGCTGGATGTAGTTCCACTGTTGGAGCAGCATGGGGTTGGCTTAGTGAATGCATCGCCGCTGTCTATGGGACTGCTGAGCACTAGACCCGCTGCTGCTTGGCATCCTGCACCGGCTGACATTCAGTGGCTCTGCAAGGAGGCGGCTGAGCACTGCGCAAGCAAAGGCGCTGACATCGCGAAGCTGGCGGTGCAATATGCAACGGCGAACGAGCGAATTCCAACGACACTGGTCAGTACAGCCAGTCCGGACAATATCCGCAAAAACATCGCATGGACGGATGAGCCGATGGATACTGAGCTGCTGCAAGAAGTGCTGGACATTTTGGAGCCAATCCGCAACAAGTCATGGATTAGCGGAAGACCTGAATATAACGAGAAGACTTACGTGTAAGGGAGGGTTCGGATGAAAGCGATCATATGTGAACAGATTGAGCAGTTTAACCTTGTAGAGATGAGGGAGCCTACTGTCAAAGCGGGTGAAGCCATCGTTCGTATCAAAAGAATCGGTATCTGCGGGACGGATTTACACGCCTATAAAGGGAATCAGCCATTTTTCAGCTACCCGCGTGTACTTGGTCATGAACTTTCCGGCTACGTCGAGGAAATTGGCGAAGGGGTCTTGGGACTGCAGGCTGGCGATCTGGTCAGCGTCGTCCCCTACATGCATTGCGGAACATGCATTGCTTGCCGCAATGGCAATACGAACTGCTGCACCGATATGAAAGTACTTGGCGTGCATATGGATGGAGGAATGAGAGAGTTGGTATCTATACCCGCCAGCCATCTCATTAAAACCGAAGGGCTGACGCTGGATCAAGCTGCGATGCTGGAGCCGCTTAGCATCGGAGCTCACGCTTTGCGAAGATCGGGGCTTCGCGCCGGTGAAACTGCGCTCGTCATTGGCGCAGGGCCGATCGGACTCGGCGTCATGATCCTGGCGAAGCAGTTTGGCGCGACCGTCATCGCGATGGACATCAATGATGAGCGGCTGGCGTATTGCCGCAAGTGGGCAGGCGTCGATCAGACCGTGAATGCGCTGCAGCAGCCGAAGGAGCAGCTAGCTGAGCTAACGAACGGCGATATGCCCACTGTGGTCTTCGATGCGACCGGCAACGCGCGGTCGATGACGGACTCCTTCGGACTTGTCGCGCATGGCGGCAAGCTCGTGTACGTTGGCCTCGTGAAGGCTGATATCACGTTCCATGATCCGGATTTTCATAAGCGGGAGCTAACGCTTATGGGCAGCCGCAACGCAACGATGGAGGATTTCGACACCGTATGTAAAGCGATGCAGACGGGAGTCATCGACATTGAAAGCTACATCACACACCGTGTTTCCTTCGAGGACATGATCGGGGAGTTTGAGACTTGGCTCAAGCCGGAGTCCAAGGTAATCAAAGCGATCGTTTGTTTGTAAGGACGCGCCCAACTGCTTGTAGGCAGATGGGCGTGTTTTTTTTTAGAAAGTATAAGTTTTTGGGTGGATTTAAGGGGTTTTCCCTTTTTAGTTGACGTCCATCACAGGCCTCTTTGCTTTGGAGGTTTTCGGTCTTGAGTAGTATCTAATGAACTGTAGAATGCTTATCGACGAGAAAATGGCTGCTTTGGAGATGTAATGAACTGGATTGGCATTATTCGGTACTTTATTGCCCGAATGGTTAGCAATTGCTTGAAATAGCGCATCTGGCATTCATTAGATTTTCAGAATGGGCGATTTTGGCCGGATAAAGGTTATTGGGTTCGTAAGGAAACTTGCGAAGGTGTATGGATTTGAAGACCTAGCCGTCGGCTAGGCCTTTCTTATTGGTGATACAACCTACCTCTGGATGCTGTCGCTCCTCTTGAGAGGATGAAAAACAGAGCTAAGGTGGGCGGAAAGTGCGAACCTGGCCTCCGTAAGGATGGAAAACGGCCTTAAGGTTGAGGGATGCTTCAAATCCTCCAACCTTTTTTTATGTATGAGTTATATGTTTTGGAGTGAACGCGGAGTTACTCCAGCTGCCTCACGCGGAGGGAACTACAGTACGCTATTCTAGCCAAAAGTGGCAATATCGAGAGGTTGAGGGAACTACAGTTCGCTATTTTGCTGTTTCTGGGAATTTTCAACGCTTTTTGTGAAAATAAGACCCTGTAGTTCCGCTATTGCCCTCGTATCCCTACTTTTTGCCTAATTAGCGTCCCCTAGTTCCCTTACTAGGTTCTGCCGCTAAGAAGAGACTGACTGATCTATCAGGATAGCGAATCCGGTTTTCTTATTTACTTCAGAGTTTTATCAGCAAAGCAAGCTACTACGTGAACTAAGGAGCGCTGCATAATGGACGGTAAGTAAGTTGGTATGGAGGTGGCTGCTCAAGTCATGGGAAGTTATCTGCTCCGATTGATCCCGGTTATTTATTCAACACTCTGATCTTGTACTATATCCACAATAACATGTCGTGAGTGTGTTATGTATATTAACATAAACTTAATAAATAATTTACACTGCGAGGATGATTTAGTAATATAATGAAAGAAACTAAAAACAAATAAAACAAATTAATAAAACTAAGTTAAATTGTTTTCGTGTTGTTTTTAGGACTGGAAATATTATTTTAAACGAATTGGAGGCATTAGGATGTTTATTCATTTAAAGAAAGTACTTATTATTACGCTAGCAACTACGGTCGTCGCAACGTCAAACATTCCTCTGTTTGGAAACTCTTTCACTGCATCTGCCGCAATTACTCCCTCTGATTATGCTCTGCACATGCTTTTTGAGGATAACTTGACGGATAGTTCGCAAAATCCAGTAACTGCAACCTCTGTAGGGAGCTTGTCTTATGCTGCAGGACGGATTGGCCGTGCACTGAATATTGATTCTTCAAACGCAACCAAGCAATACGTCAACTTGGGAAAACCAGATCAACTTCAGTTTGGCACAGGAACCAGCTTTACCCTTGCTTTCTGGGTGAAATCGAGCGGCGTTTCATCAGACCCTCCCATCATTTCCAATAAGGACTGGGACGGCGGTAGCAATGTTGGCTATGTCGTCGCTTTAAAGGATACGCGCTTGATATGGAACTACAATACGGACGGCGGTTCAAGAGCGGATGCCTCTATTCCTAACGTTGCGGACGGCGCATGGCATCATATCGTCATCTCGCACGACCGGACAACAGGACGCGTCGATTTTTATAAAGACGGAAGCCCTGCAACGGTTAACATATCGAGCGGAAGTAATTATAACAACATTTCAAGCGCAGTAGACATTTCTGGACAGACAGGCACGCTGGATTCCAGTTTGCCAACGATGATTGGCAATGACGGTACCGGTAATTATCCGGCCAATTTGAAAGCTCAGCTTGATGATTTTCAGATTTTGCGAAAAGCTGTTACGGCGCAAGAAGTTTTAGATGCCTATAACGCCATTCCTCCCCGTGACCCTGAAAAATTCAATGGCGCTCTGAACTTGATAGGCGCCCAGCATACCGTTCAGGGTTCGCAATTTCACTACAACCTGGATCTTCGTACACCGGACATGAACAAAGTGATTAATAAAGCAGATGTTGAACTCGCGTATGACAGTCATTTATTTGAATTCGTCAGTGCGTCGCGCGCGACTTCCATTGACACTTCCGTGCCGGGAATATTGAAGCTGAGCTTGCCTGGGGGGAAAGTTTACAGCAACATCAATCCGCTTGAATTCAAGAATTCCAGAATTTCCGAGCTGATCTTCAAAGCGAAAGCCCCTTCAGGTCAAGGAACCATTGAAGTAAAGAATGCGGATTTCTATAACGGTACGGATAAAATAGAAATTGAATCTTTGAATAAGCCGGCTGCTACCGTTCAAATCCATTCCAAAGCGTCTGAAGATCTCAATAAGGACGGCCATGTGACGGTTGGGGATGTTGTTTTGGCCCAAGGCAACTCTGACGAGGTTTTACAAAAAATTGCCGACAAAGCCAAATTTACTCCTTATAAACGTGTTGTTGTCATTGGGATCGACGGTGGAGGCGTTTCGGTTTCGCCCAATGCGCCATATTGGGAAACTCCTAGTTCCGTCAAAAAGACAGTCGGAAGCCGCCTAAACATTCCGTCGATTAGAAACATCATTGAACATGGCGCTATCTCCTATACCGTCCAAACAACGCTGCCATCCAGTTCTTCGCCAAACTGGGGCGCGATGATATCCGGCGTTGATTACAGTAAACATAAGATTGATAATGATATCAGCGGAGCTTATACCTATGATGAAGCTTCCCCTTATCCGACATTCTTTAAAAAAGTAAGATCAGCCATGCCTGAAACTAAGCTAGCTGCTTTTTTAAATTGGAACAACATTTTCGCTGGTCATATTGAACCGTCTGTCGGTGTTGAGGACTACCCCTCGAATGATGAAGGCAATGCCGCTGCCTTCGCTCAGTATATAGCAGATGGGAAAGCTGCCGATGCATCCGTGATTTTCATACATTTGGATGATATGGATCATAAGGCGGGGCACATATCCGGTTTTTATACGAAAAAATATTATGAGCAATTAGCGAAAACCGACTTGAACGTAGGCGTGATTTACAATGCTTTGAAAGATAATCAACTGCTAGACGATACACTTATTTTAATGCTGCCTGATCATGGCGGAGGCACCGAAAATGCCGATCAAACGTTAGAAAGCTCCACTTCGCACGGCCAAGACTCACCGCTGTCAACGACCACATTCATGGCGGCGAACGGAAGAACGGTAGCTACGGATGTCGGGGAAGAGAAGCTATTGCAAGGAGGCACAACCAAGGATTTGGCGGCAACCGTCCTCACAGCCCTCGGCGTCGATCCTGCAATTGGCGATTCCAAGGTGATTGACGGGATGTTTATCCAGCAAAAAGATCAAAACAAGCCGGATGCTGCAATTTTGAAATTAACCAAAGTCATCTCTTCAGCTACGCAGCAAGTAGAACGATACGAGCTGTCCATCAGTGAACTGAAATCGGATGCCAAAGCGATGGACCTTGAGATCCAGACAAATGATATGAATGTCACATCCGTGGAACCTTCTCAACCCGGCGTCAAGGTGCTGCGTAATGAGACGGCAAACGGCGTGACGAGAATCATTCTTTCCTCGGATGCAGCCATTGCTGCAGATCAGCCCATTGTCAATATCCTCGTTGGATCACAGGGAGCTAATCCCTCCGCTGCTCTTAAAGACGCCATGATCGCCGATTCGCAGGCAAAAGAAACAATGCCGAACTTGACCGGCGCAGAAAAACAAGAAAGCGATGTTATTCCAGTTACAGGCGTAGAAGTCACGAACACGAATCTAACAATCTATGAAGGACAGACCGCCGAGCTTACCGCAAAAGTGCTGCCTGCTACAGCGAGCAATCAGGCGGTGACATGGAGCACAAGCGATCCTGCGGTCGCGGCACTTGAATCCATGGGCGGCAAGGCCGTTATCACAGGCGTCAAAGCAGGTACCGCAACGATTACGGCGACTGCGGCCGATGGCAACTTCACATCGCAAAGCACTGTCACTGTACAAGCTAAACCTGTAGAAACGACATTATACTCCATCAAATTGAATGGGAAAACTTCACTGAATATCGGCCAGCAGGACCAAACTGTCGTTCAAGCGACGTACAGCGATAACAGTGTGATTCAGCCTGTTTCCGGTATCGTTTTCAGCAGTACGGTTCCAACTGTAGCTACTGTTGATTCGCATGGTTTGGTTAGCGCGCTTGGGGTGGGGACGACAGTCATTGGAGCAACATATGGTGGATTGATGGGTCAGTATACGCTTACGGTTATTAGTTCCAAGCCTGTAGAAACGACATTATCTTCCATTAAAATGAACGGAAAAGCTTCATTGTATATAGGGCTACAGGATCAAACGACGGTTAAGGCGAAATACAGTGATAACAGCGAGACCCAACCTGTGTCCGGCGTCACTTTCAGCAGCAGTGCACCATCTGTGGCCGCTGTTAACTCGCAGGGTTTGGTAAGCGCGCTTGGGGAGGGTACGACAGTCATTGGAGCAACGTATGGCGGATTGATGGATCAGTATACACTTACGGTCATTAGACATAACTCCAATGAGGGTGATTCTTCATCGACAGAGACAGACGACCAACCTACGCCAACAGCGACGCAAGAGCAGACTAAGCCTGCGGAACCTGCAAAACCGGTTGAACCGACAAAACCCGCGCTTCCAGAAGTATTTAATCAAGAGCTTGTCAAGATGGACACGCTGATGAAGAACCTGAAGTCCAAAGTCGAAGAAGCGAGAAAGCAAAGCAACACCATTTCTTTCACAGATTTGCCTGCTGCGCATTGGGCAGGAAACCTTATTCACAAATTCGCAGCGATAGGTGTCGTTCAAGGGTATGAGAACGGAACTTTTGAGCCTGATGGCAAAGTAACGCGTGCAGAGTTTGCGACTCTCATTTCCCGTGTATTCGAAATTGACGGTAAGCCTGTGCGCAACCTGGCACTGAATGATCTGAACACGCACTGGGCGAAAACAGCGATCGAAAAAATGGCCAATCTTGGGATCTTGAACGGTTACGAAGATTCTTCATTCAAACCAGATGCAACGATTAGCCGTGCTGAGATGGTAGCCATCGTCAGCCGCATCGTAAACCTGCGCTCCGTTCAACAGAAAAGCACATCAAGCTTCGCCGATATTAATAGCTCTTTTGCCGAGGAGCAAATCAATGAAGCCTCCAAAGCGGGAATCATTAGCGGATTAGGCGATGGCAAGTTCCATCCGAATAGCCCTGCGACCCGCGCCGAGGCGCTTACGGCCATCATGAATATCCTAAATCTTAATTCAGAAATTAAGCAGTTGTTGGACAGCTTGAAATAAGCGTTTCTGAGAATAGAGATAGCTTCTATCTGACATTTCGTACCCTAGTTTTGAAAAATACCCAGCTGATCAACGAGATCAGTAGGGTATTTTTATTTCTGAAATACCCGCTCACCCAAGCACAGGATTCTCAAGCTTTGCAATAAAAGCAGCAGCAGCTGTCGAAAGCGGCATATTGCGCAAAGTAATAATGCCGATTTTGGTTGATGGGATCGCAGCGTCCAAGTTTACTTCAAACAAACTGCCCTCGGCGAGTTCCTTCGCGACGAACTCCTTTGTGACGAAGGAGACGCCAAATCCGATCTTCGCGAATTCAATGAGCAGATCCACGCTGCCCAGCTCGATCTCCGGCTCCAGCATGAGGTCATGGTCGCTGAATAGACGGGTGACGAATTTCCGCGAGGAGCTGTTGCTCGAAAATAAGATGATCGGGTATTTCAGCAGATCAGCAAGCGAGACCTTACCTAAAGCAAGCTCGCGGTATTTCGGTCCGGTCACGAAGCAATCTTGAATGGTAATACCCTCGCGGACTTGCATCTGCTCATCCAGAATAGGCGTCCTGACGATCCCGATATCGATTTTCCCTTCCTTTAATTGTTTTACAATTTCCGGTGTGGTGCCGTTTACCAGATTGATTTGCACATGTGGATACTGGTCGTGGAAAGACTCCAGGAAAGGAAGCAGGTAGTGCTTGCATAAGGAGTCGCTGCCGCCGATTTTGATTTCCCCGCTGGAAAAGGTTCGAAGTTCATGCAGTTTTTCTTCCGCGAGTGAAATGAAGTTGTACGCTTGCTCGATATAGGAAAATAAAATGGAACCTTCCTTGGTTAGTTCAACTCCTTTGGATGTACGGGCAAATAATTGCAGTTTCAATTGATCTTCTAATAATTTAATGGAGTGAGAGACGCTGGGCTGGGTAATGTACAGCTCTTTGGCGGCCTTGGAAAGGCTTCCAGATTTGGCGGTCAAATAAAATACTTTGTACAGCTCAAAGTTAATCATATAGACACCTTCTATACCTAGTATCGAAACTATCAATTATTTGAATAGCAGATCTACTCTTATAATAAGGAGTAGATCCAGCAATTACAACTTAAATGATGGAGGCGAACTTCTTTTGAATCAAGCCACAGCCAGTCTAGAAACATTAAGTATTAATACGATCCGGACTTTGACGATCGACGCCGTTGAAAAAGCAGCGATGGGTCATCCCGGTATGCCGATGGGAGCAGCGCCTATGGCGTATGCGCTTTGGACGCAGCATTTGAAGCATAATCCGGCCAATCCCAAGTGGGTGGATCGCGATCGCTTCGTATTATCAGCGGGTCACGGCTCGATGCTGCTCTATAGCCTGCTGCATTTAAGCGGTTACGACGTGACGATTGAGGACATTAAGGAATTCCGCCAATGGGGAAGCCGGACACCCGGGCACCCAGAGTACGGGCATACAGCAGGCGTGGAAGCTACAACGGGACCTCTGGGCCAAGGCGTTGCCATGGCTGTAGGTATGGCGATGGCTGAAGCGCATCAAGCTTCTGTTTATAATAAACCGAGCTTTCCGATCGTTGATCATTACACCTATGCTATCTGCGGTGATGGTGATTTAATGGAAGGCGTTTCATCTGAGGCTGCCTCCCTGGCGGGGCATCTGAAATTGGGCAAATTAATCGTGCTCTACGATTCCAACGATATTTCACTTGACGGTGAATTGAATATGTCGTTCTCCGAGAATGTTAAGACGCGTATTGAATCCTACGGATGGCAATACTTACGTGTGGAAGAACAGAACAACGTCGAGGCGATTGCCGCCGCGATCGCCGAGGGCAAGGCGGATCTCGAGCGCCCAACGCTGATCGAGATCAAAACAACGATCGGCTACGGCAGCCCGAACAAAGCCGGCAAAGGCGGCCACGGCGGCACGCACGGCTCGCCGCTTGGCAAAGAAGAGCTGCTGCTGACGAAGCAGGCGCTCGGTTGGCCTTTGGAGCCGGACTTCTATGTGCCGGCTGAGGTTTACGCCCATTTCGCCCACTTCAAGCAGCTGGGCGGAGAAGCTCAAACTGCCTGGGAGCAGCTGTGGAACAGCTACCAGGCAGCTTATCCTGAGCTCGCGAAGCAGTTCGAGCTCGCGAGCAGCGGCGAGCTGCCGGCCGATTGGAAGGCCGACCTGCCGCGCTTTACCCCGGAGAGCGGCGCGATCTCGACGCGCACGGCGTCCGGCAAAGTGATTAACGGCTTGGCGAAGCGGGTACCTTATCTTGTAGGCGGCTCTGCCGACCTCGCAAGCTCCAACTTCACCATGATTAATGACGCCGCGGCGTTTAGCAGCGCGGATTATAGCGGCCGCAACTTCTGGTTCGGCGTCCGTGAATTCGCCATGGGCGCAGCGCTGAATGGTATGCTGCTGCACGGCGGCGTACGTGCCTTCGGCGGAACGTTCCTCGTGTTCAGCGACTATCTGCGCGGCGCAATTCGCTTGTCCGCGCTGATGAAGCTGCCGGTCGCGTACGTCTTCACGCACGACAGCATCGCTGTCGGGGAAGACGGCCCGACGCATCAGCCCATTGAACAAATTCCATCCCTGCGGATGATTCCGGATTTGACGTTGTTCCGTCCTGCGGACGCGAACGAAACGGCAGCAGCTTGGCAGTACGTGCTGGAGGCGAAGGAAGGTCCTTTCGTATTCGCCCTTTCACGTCAAAATCTGCCCGTCCTTCCAGGAACGGATACGCTTGCTTTTGCGCATATTCATCAAGGGGCTTACGTGTTATCCGATGTGGCCGCAGGCGAAACCACCGCTGTACAGCTTATCGCGACAGGTTCTGAAGTAAGCCTTGCACTTGACGTGAAGAAGCAGTTGGCGCAATATGGTATTGGGGCTCGTGTTATTTCCATGCCAAGCCGCGAATTGTTCGAACAGCAGCCTGAAGAAGTGCGAGATGCCGTCCTTTTACCGAATGTGCAAGCGAATGTTGTCATGGAGATGGCTTATCCTGCTGGTTGGGAAGAGATTACGGGAGGGAGCGGCTTCGTCGTGGGCATCCGTAAATTCGGGGCATCCGCCAAGGCCGATCGCGTCATTCGTGAATATGGCTTTACCGCAGAAGCAATCGTAGAACAAATCAGACAGAAGTATTTCCAATAACAGCCCATCAAGGGAGAAAAGGTAGGGATACAGGATGAAATTGTTTATCGACACAGCCAATGTAGAAGAAATTCGTAAAGCGCACGCGTTAGGTGTTGTTGCAGGGGTAACAACGAACCCTTCGCTGATTGCCAAAGAAGGAAGAGACTTTTTCGAAACCGTCAAAGAAATCATCTCCATTGTTGGGGATGTGCCGATTAGTGCAGAAGTCGTTTCATTGAAAGCAGACGAAATGGTCGAGCAAGGCAAAAAGCTTGCTAAGCTTAGTCCAAATGTCGTCATTAAGCTTCCAATGACTTTGGATGGCCTTCAAGCAACAAGTGTATTCCGCTCCTTAGGAATTCCAACGAATGTAACGTTGATCTTCAGTTCGACACAAGCTTTATTGGCTGCACGCGCCGGAGCTACGTATGTATCGCCGTTTATCGGACGTTTGGATGATATCAACCAAGTGGGAATGAATCTGATCAAAGAGATCAGCCAAATTTTCCAAGTACACGGCATTAAATCTGAAATTATCTCTGCAAGCGTACGTCACTCCGCACACGTCATTGAGGCTGCTCTTGCAGGGTCCCATATTGCAACTGTGCCTTACAAAGTAATCGAATCCATGAGCAAACACCCATTGACAGATGCGGGAATTGAGAAATTCTTGGCGGATTGGGAAGGCGCTAATCAAGAGAAATTTTAATAGGCAAGCAGACTCGAAGACTCGAAGACCCACCCTAAAAAGTGGGTCTTTTTTGCTGTTATAAGCTATAGTAGAAGTAGGATTTTGAAATGGAATGATAAAGGAGAATTCAAAGTATGATCATCAGTAATTTGGAGCATTTTCAAGAGGAGCGCCATTTATGGCCTTCTGCGGTACAAAGAGGAATCGACTATATTGTAAATCGCAACCTAGGGGAAGCGGAACTGGGCCGATACGATCTCGAAGGAGACAACGGGGTATTGATGTATGCCAATGTGCAGGAATCGGTGACTCGTCCATTCGAAGAGCAAGTGCCGGAATCCCATGCTGTGTATACGGACATTCAGTTCCTTGTGAGCGGGGAGGAGAAAATTTGTTTCTACAAGCTTCATGCCGGTGCCAAAGTGCTGGATGACAAGTTTGCAACGCATGACATTGCATTCTATGAGTCAGATCCTGCTGAACAGGAAACGGCAATTCTGCTGAAACCCGGCATGTTCGCAGTTTGTTTTCCTTCAGATATTCATAGACCCAATTGCGCAATTCATGAGGGACAAACGATCAAGAAAATCGTCGTTAAAGTACATAAAGATTTACTATAGTGGCTATTCAGCTTTAAAAGGCGGATTTTGCACTATAAACATACACTCTGCGTCATTTTGCAATTCAAAGGGAACTATGGTCCGCTAATATGCTGAAAACTACCAAATCACAGTCCAAAGGGAACTACGATCCTCTATTTCACTATTTTGTGCTCGGAATCAGTGTTTTTCGCTTCAATAGCGGACCTCAGTTCCGTTACATGCTACTTTTGCCCCGATTCCCCTCAATTAGCGGATCGTAGTTCCTTTTCGTCTATAGGACAACCAATCTAACCCATAAGACCCAAAAAACCGTCAGGAGTGATTACCATCCTAACGTTTTTTTCATTTAGGCAGAAGCGATGCCATAAGGATAGCAGCTTCTGGAAAATCATATTATTTGACCAGTTAATCGTAATATATGTCATCGTCAAAGGTGTGGACACTCCGTATAATTTGCAATAGGAACCATTCAAATTTAGCAATAAAATCCAAATTTTAGGGAGGGGGTGTGACTTCATTAGGTACGGTGTGCAGGCATATGAAAGCGTGTACTTTAGGAAGGGAGGGTTTTAACTAAAGCAGGGTTGTTGCAATTCGCATGTATCCGATGTATTCACAACACACATCAACTTGGAGGTGCAAGGCATGTCTATCCGTAGAGCTTTTTGGAAAAATAAATCGTTCCTTATATGTACGCTTATTGCGGTAATCATTCTCACGCAGTTTATTGCTTCGGGCCATTCCTCAGCCGCTACGAATCTGGCTGCAGGCAAGGGAACTGCGGCAAGCGGCTATAATCAAAATTATGTTGCCAGAAATGTGACGGACGGCGATCAAGGGACTTATTGGGAGAGCAGCAATAATGCCTTTCCACAGTGGATTCGCGTTGATTTGGCAACTGTCAGTACAGTCAACCAGCTCGTCTTGAAGCTTCCTACCTCTAATTGGGGAACACGTACTCAAACTCTTTCTGTATTGGGCAGCACGGATGATGTGAACTACACGACAATTCAAGCTTCCCAAACGTATACTTTTGATGCCAACAGCGCTAATACCGTTACAATCAATTTAACAAGTTCCAATATTCGTTATATTAAACTAAACTTCACTGCCAACTCAGCTTGGCCAGCGGCACAATTGTCAGAGCTTGAGGTATATGGTACTACAGGCTCCACACCAACGCCAACGGCTACACCAACAGCCACACCAACGGCTACTCCGACGGCAACGCCAACAGCCACACCAACAGCCACTCCGACCCCAACACCAACGCCTTCACCTGGCACAGGTACGAATTTGGCTATCGGTAAAACGATTACCGGCTCGTCCTCGATTTTTACGTTCGTGCCCACGAATGCCAATGACGGCAGTGTGACAACGTACTGGGAAGGCAATGCCAACAGCTATCCGAATACATTATCGGTAAGCTTGGGGGCGAATGCCAACATTACTTCGATTGTATTGAAGCTGAACCCTGACGCAGCATGGGCGACGCGCACGCAAACCATTCAGGTTCTCGGTCATGATCAGTATTCGACGAGTTTTACGAACTTGGTCGCCGCCGCAGTTTACACATTCAACCCGGCAACCGGCAATACGGTGACGATTCCTGTCACGGCTACAGTCAGTGATGTGCAGTTGAAAATCACGACCAATTCCGGCTCAACAGGTGGGCAGGTTGCTGAATTTCAAGTCATTGGAACGCCAGCTCCTAATCCTGACTTAAGCATCACGAGCATGACTTGGACACCAGGTTCCCCGATTGAAACGGATGCGATTACCCTGACTTCTACGGTCAAAAATATCGGATCAGCGGCATCGGGCGCGACAACCGTTAATTTCTACTTAGGCACGACAGCGGTCGGATCAGCTCCGGTCGGCGCATTAGCCGCGGGTGCATCTGCGAATGTCTCCGTGAACATCGGCGCCAAGGATGCCGGGACGTACACGGTAACATCCAAAGTGGATGAAGCTAATGTCGTGATCGAACAGAATGAAGCGAACAACAGCTTCACGAGTGCTGTACCTTTGACGGTCAATCAGGTATCCAGCTCTGATTTGGTCGCGTCTGCGATCAGCTGGTCGCCTGGCAATCCAGCAGCAGGCAACACGGTCAGCTTCTCCGCAGCGATCAAAAACCAAGGGATCGCAGCCTCCGCAAGTGGAGCCCATACCGTAACGTTAACGCTTAAGGATGCAACGACGAACGCAGTTGTCAAAACAGCAACAGGCACATACACGGGCGTAATTGCTAGTGGTGCAACGACTAGTACCATCAATCTCGGAACATGGACAGCGGTGAATGGAAAATACAATCTCCAAGTTCAAGTTGCTGTTGACGGCAACGAACTGCCGGTGAAACAAGCCAATAACACAACGACACAATCCTTCTTCGTAGGACGCGGAGCGAATATGCCTTACGACATGTATGAAGCGGAGGATGGCGTCATTGGCGGCGGTGCGGCCATTGTTGGTCCGAACCGTACGATCGGCGACTTGGCCGGCGAAGCTTCAGGCCGTAAAGCGGTAACCTTGAACACAACCGGCAGCTATGTGCAATTCACGACCAAAGCGGACACCAATACGCTCGTGACACGCTTCTCTATTCCGGATGCACCTGGCGGCGACGGCCAATCGAATACATTGAACATTTATGTGAACGGTGTTTTCACCAAAGCAATCAACCTGACCTCCAAGTATGCTTGGTTGTATGGCTCCGAAACATCGCCTGGCAATTCCCCTGGCAGCGGGTCACCAAGACATATTTATGATGAAGCCAACATCATGTTCGATACAACCATTCCTGCTGGCAGCACAATTAAGCTGCAAAAGGATGCAGCGAATACGACGAATTATGCGATCGACTTTATTAATCTGGAGCAGGTAGCACCTATCGCTAATCCGGATCCGGCGAAGTATGTTATTCCTGCGGGCTTTACCCATCAAGACGTTCAAAATGCCTTGAACCAAGTTCGTATGGACACAACCGGTAATTTGGTAGGAGTTTATTTGCCAGCCGGAAACTATGAGACATCGAATAAGTTCCAAGTATATGGCAAATCAATCAAGGTCATTGGGGCAGGTCCATGGTATACGCGCTTCGTTGCACCACAAGGCCAATCGAATACTGATATTGGTTTCTCCGTAACTTCTACGGCTAATGGATCTACATTTGCCAACTTTGCTTACTTCGGAAACTATACATCGCGTATTGACGGTCCAGGCAAAGTGTTTGATTTGTCGAATGTCTCGAACATGACGATCGATAATATTTGGGTAGAGCATCAAGTGTGCTTCTACTGGGGTGCCAATACCGACTATATGACGATCAAAAATTCGCGGATTCGCGATACGTTCGCAGATGGTATCAACATGACGAATGGCAGTACGAATAATCTCGTTACGAATATTGAAGCTCGTTCTACTGGCGATGACAGCTTTGCTTTATTCTCTGCCATTGATGCTGGGGGAGCTGACGAGAAGGATAACATTTTTGAAAATCTGACTTCTCTTCTTACTTGGCGCGCGGCTGGCCTTGCCGTCTATGGCGGGTATGGCAACACGTTCAGAAATATTTATATTGCCGATACGCTATGCTATTCAGGCATCACAATTAGCTCCTTGGATTTCGGATATCCAATGAACGGATTTGGCGCATCCCCGACCACGAATCTGCAGAACATTTCTATTGTGCGTGCAGGCGGTCATTTCTGGGGCTCCCAAACGTTCCCGGCTATCTGGGTTTTCTCAGCCTCCAAGGTATTTCAAGGAATTCGCGTAAGTGACGTGGATATTATTGACCCTACGTACCACGGCATTATGTTCCAAACGAATTACAGTGGAAGCACAGCGCAAAATCCGGTTACAGATACGATCTTCACGAATGTTTCAATCTCGGGCGCTCAAAAGAGCGGCGATGCTTTTGATGCCAAATCGGGAGTCGCGATCTGGGCTAACGATATGCCGGAAGCGGGTCAAGGGCCAGCGGTTGGCACAGCGGTTTTCAATCATTTGACGTTAAGCAACAATGTGACAAATATCAAAAATACGACTTCAACGTTTACAATCACCGTTAATCCGTAAGGTCTAATCACAAGGCCGCTTATCCTGCCGAAAAGGCGGGGTGGGCGGCTTTTTACCTTGTGTGTGGGTTTGTCCGTTTTTACGAAAAAAACAGTCTGGGAGCCCATTGCTAGGCTCGGCAGACTGCTTTTGGATGGATTCTTTAAGCTTTGGTTGGCATCATTCGCGCTTTGCGCCAGTTGCCGAACTGATAGTACAGTACATTCAGAATAACCGCTACTGTGAAGCTGATCGGGAAGCTCCACCAAATCACATCGAACCCATAGGAGTGAGCCAAGACGGTAGCTAGTGGGATACGTACGATCAACAATGCGATGAAAGATACGATAAGCGGGAATATGACGGCTCCTGCGGATCGAACTACACCTGCGACGACATTGAAGATGCCAAAGATGACAAATGACCATAAGGTAATATTGTTAATATGGACGCCAATATCAATCGCTTTGCCTTCCGTTGGCAGGAAGAGCCCGACGACCTGACGGTTGAACAGATGTAGGATGACAACGATAATCCCCGTCATGATGATGTTCATGGCTACGCCTGACCATGTAATGCGGGTCACTCGATCCCATTTTCCGGCGCCAATGTTTTGGGCGGCCATCGAGGTAACGGCTCCGCCGATCGCCATTGCGGGCATCTGCACATAGCTCGATATTTGCGTCGCTACGCCGAATGCGGCTGTCGATTCGGAACCAAAGGAGTTGACCAAATGGATAAGAATCAAATTGCTTAGTGAAACAACAACCATATTTAATCCCATAGGCAGCCCTTTTTGAAACAGCGCGCGAATAATCGTGAAGTTCAGGCGAAGCAGGTGGGTATCCGATTTGGTGATCCGCAGAAAATATTTCTTTTGATACAGATACACAAGCAGCAGTACAAAGCTGATCAACTGCGCGATAAACGTAGCAACAGCCGAGCCGGCAATGCCCATTTTCGGAAAAGGTCCCATACCTTGAATGAGCAGCGGATTGAGGACAACGTCCAAAATAGCCGATAGCAGCAAGAAATAAAACGGTGTCTTGGCATCCCCAGAGCCGCGTAAAATGGCCATAATCAGGTTAAAGCCAAACATAAAAGGAACACCAGCAAAAATAATGCGCGTATACGTTACCGCGAGATCCTTCACATCCGCTGGAGTGTTCATCCAATCGAGAATGGTGGAAGAGAAAAGCAGTCCCAATAAAGCGACAATTAAGGAAAGAGTGAAAAAAAAGACGGCGCTAGTTCCGACGACTTTCTTGGCATCATCAACTCTTTTGGCCCCGAGATTCTGACCAATCATAATAACCGCGGCCATAGCAAATCCGAATATCGCACTGATCAGGAAAAACATAATCAGATTGGCATTGGACGTAGCGGCAAGTCCTTTTTCTCCCAGATACTTGCCTATCCATATAGCATTGATAGATCCATTCAGCGTCTGCAGCACGTTTCCAAATAGAATAGGCAATGAAAATAAAAATAATGTCTTCGCGATAGGACCTTCCGTTAAAGAAGGCCGTACCTTCTGCGTTGCGGCTTCACTCATGTCGATCTCCTTATCCTAACTAACGAAATAACAGCCTTTCGTTATTATACCAGTTTCCTTCGACATGCTGAAACTTTCTTCATTAACGAAGACGACGATCCAGCAGAAATGGACCAAAAGGGATAAAGGCGGCAATGAATGCAACAAACACGCGCCCAATGGACCAGCGATGAAGCAGTGTGACCCAAGCGAGCGATAAGAGGTAAAGGACGAATAGAGCGCCGTGCGCCATGCCTACATATAGGACAGCTTTCGGCATATCGAAGAAGTATTTTAACGGCATCGCGATGAGCAGTAAAATAAGAAAGGATGATCCTTCCGCCCAGCCGATATAACGCAAAGCATTTAAAGACTTTTTAAGCATAGTAAGCAACTCCTTAAATAAAGTAAATGCAATTAAAGTGTAGGAGAGAAATATGTATGGAGTATGAACAACGTATTTCAATTGTTTCAATTGGACACAAACTATCTTTTTTAGTACGATAGAACTAGTAAGCTTTCAATCTACTAAATAGGTAGCTTCATACAGATGGGAGGGACTCGTATGCTTCGTCTAGGTGAGAAAATCATCGTGATTGCCGATAGTTTAGAACAAAATCTGCCGATTGGCGGATATGGATATATTATTGCTTATGATCGAAATAACGATAACATCTTCGATTACGTCGTTCGTGTTCCTAGGGATAATAAACACTATTACGTGCCAGCTTCGGACATAGAACTGGAAGAAGTTCTTCTTCATCAGGAAGCAGACCAAATCGAGCGAGAAGCGCTGATTGATTTCGCATTGGCTACGAGGAATGAAGAGCTGTTTCGCAGAGTTATGAATGGCGGTTCCAGCGAGGAAGCGGATATCGAACGGGACAAAGAAGTTCAATCCACAGAAGATTTCATCAAACAAATCGGCCTGAAGGCCTGGATTTAATTGGGGAATTGGACAAAGGAGCTGTCCAAAACTTACATGGCCTGATGGCCGCCACCCAAATGTACTAGGCCTGTGAGCCTGTTTGTTCCATATTGGAACGGCAGGTCACAGGCCGATACTTTTTGTGGTCTTATTCATCGCCTAACATAATCGGCAATTGTTTGACGCCAAACATAATCCAGCTGTCTATCCGCTCCAAAGGCTGCGAGTGGTCGAGATGGAAATCAGGAAACCGTTTAAGCAGCGTCTGCATGGCAATTTTACTTTCCAAACGTGCTAATTGCGCTCCCAAACAGTAGTGAATGCCGTGACCAAAGGCGAGATGGGGATTCGGATTCCGGTGGATATTGAAGATTTCCGGATGCTCGAAGATGTCTTCATCATGGTTGGCCGAGCCAATCCAGATGTTGACCATTTGTCCAGGAGTCAGTATCTCCCCTCGCAGAACCGTTGTCTTCGTTACCGTTCTTATCATCGTTTGAACAGGTGAACAGTAGCGAAGAACCTCCTCAAGCGCTTGCGGGAGCAAGCTGTTATCCGCTATGAGTTGTGCCTTTGCATCTGCATGGCCATCGAAGAGAAGCATAGCTGAAGAAATCAAATTGGTTGTGGTTTCATTTCCCGCTACAAGCAGCAGGATGCAGAAACCGATCACTTCCACATCGCTTAATTGTACTCCTTCTCCGTTCGCGCGCACAAGATTGCTAATCAAATCCTCCTGAGGCTCCGCCCGCCGCCTATTGGCAATTTCGCTGAAATAGACACTCATCTCTTGCTGACATTGATAATACCCATCGGTGTCGTTCCCAACCAGCGCATCCGACCATGCTTTGAAACGCTCACGATCTTCCGGTGGAATGCCCAGCATTTCGGCAATTACGGTAATTGGCAGAGGGCTCGCATAATCATGCAGACCATCGACCTTGGCGTTCATTTCCATCTGGTCGCATAACGCTTCCGCTATCGCCTCAATCTTAGCTGTCAGTCCTTGGATAATTCGAGGGGTGAAAGCTTGAGAAACAAGCATCCGCAACTGCCGATGTTTGGGCGGATCCTGTCTCAGAATACTCGACTCAATGGGATCATTCACGGATTCTACCCCTTGCGAAGAAAACAGGTCGTGACGAGTGAAAATCGTTTTGACATCTTCGTATTTAAAAACATTCCATGCTGTTTTCTGTTTATTTAACGACACCGGAGAGGAATTGCGCATTTCATTAAAATAAGACAATGGAATCAGTTCGTTTGAGACGGAAGCTGAATTTTCCCAATTCATTCACATCACCATGCTCTCATTTGATTTTCGCTTTAACTGACTGGTCAGTACAATGAAGTTAAAAAAAGGTGAATTACTCACCTGCAGTCATAAACAACCCCGATGTAATGATTGTGTAGAAGAATCGTTCCATATGATCACGAGACAATTCATGCGTATTGCTCATAAAATAATTAGCTGCGCTGTCGAGCATCCCGACAATGCCTGCTGCGGCTAACTGGCAGTTAACATCGCGCAGCACGCCCTCTTGCTTGCCTTCTTCCAAAACCTCAGCAAGAAAATGAATGTAGTCAATTCTCAGCTTTTTCAATTCTTCCAGCACTTCCTGGTCGATCCCATTGGATAATTCATTAAAAACAATATGAGCTAAGCCGCTGGACTCCAAAAAGAGATCGAGATTGTGCCTGACAATTCTTCGAATTTGTTCTTCGAGGGTGAGATCAGCCTGAAGATCGGCGCGGATTTTATCGATAACCTCCTGGAAACCTTGGACAACAAGTGTTTTAAACAACTGGGCTTTACCCGGAAAGTGATAGTAGAGAGTTCCTTTGGCCACATTGGCTCTCAGGGCGATTTCGTCCATGCTTGCCCGATGGTAACCGTTTTCTGAAAATACGTCAACCGCAGCATGGATAATTTTCACTTTACTCAATGAAGATTCTCCTTTCGTAGCGATATATAACTGACTAGTCAGTACAAATGTATTGTAACATATTGGTAAAAGGAGAGTCAATACAGGTGATAGAAGGTTTGGCAGCATGAAAAAAACCTCCCGAAATGAACAAATGTTCAATTCCGAGAGGTTCATAGTTACTTCGACAGCTGTTTGTACTTATTCAAGTACTTCACAACAGTAAGCACGTAAGTCGCGTGAGACCAAGTGAGTGGAGCAACGGAAACCGGATCGCCAGTGAAAGGATCGAGCTGCTCCGAGAGCACGCCGCTTTCCATCGCATGTTCGACAACCCATTCAAGCGTTTGGCGCGGGGCTTCGAGTTCAGCCAACGTTTTGGCGTATTCGATTTCCCATTCGGCGATCCAGAGGGTACAGATGATCCATGGATTGCCCGGTACATTCTCAATATCCGTTGAGCGTTGGAAGTAATAATCATGATGATAGCGGGCAGAGCCTCCAACTTCGGTTTTGATCGTAAGACCGGCTTTATTCGCTCGCATCGTGCCAACGACCCGCTCGTCATCCGCAGGCAGCACGCCGAACTCGAAGATGCCGTAGACCGAGCTCTCGAGCGTCATATCTTTGACCCATTCGCCATCCTCCATGTACAAGCCGCGAACGAAACGACCTTCTTTTTCGTCCCACAGATGCTTGAGGATGCCGGATTTGATTTTCTCCGCGGTATGCTTGTAGCGGTTGCTTCGCTCTTCGTCACCAAACAAGTTGCTGAAGTTGGAAGCTGCGATTAGTCCGCCATACACGGCAGAAGCGGTGAACGTATAGATACCGTAACGCTCTTCCCACAGATCGTAACTCGGCTTCGGCAAGTTCAGCTCCTGATCAATGTACGTGGACATGAAGCGAGCCGCGCGGCGAATGAGGTTGCGATACAGGGATTGCGCAAATTCAAGGCTTCCATTTTTCTGGAAATCCTGCCATAGAGCAAACAATACCAACGCCGTCTCATCTTCTTGAATCGGAAGCTGCACACGTCCCGAATGAATATAAGGATGCCAACTGGAGCCTACGGTACCATCCGGATTGTATTTATGATGCAGATACCCTTCAGGAGACAGCACGTTCGCGCAGAAATTAAAGAAGGGAATAATCATGCCCTGGTAGCCAGCCATGGACATGGAGTAGGCGATTAAAGCGCCGTCCCGCGGCCACATATAGCTGTAATGGTCACGGTTGCTCTGCATAATGTCGGAATCATTGGCCGCGATGATCGCGCCGTTCACATCGGTTTGCGTCCGGACAAGCAGCAGACTTTGTTTGAAGAGGCGCTGGACATCCACATTCAAATCGAAATAATCGCGCTCAATTTTGTTGGCCCACCGTTGCCAGTAGACGGTTACACGGTCCAAAAGCTTCCCAGGATGACTGTCTTTGACATAAGCATCAAGCTTCTTAACTTCCTCCAGATTCTTGCCTGCTCCCATCCAATAATAAAGCGTTTGGCTGGCGTTAGGAGGTACGAATAAGCGGAAGGAAATCGTGCTGTCGACAGAGCCTTGGGCAATGGCATTCCCCATGAGATGGCCGTCTTCCGCATCACGCCACGTGCCCTCAGCGTTATAGAACCTTTTGACACCGGTAGAATATTGATAAATGCCTTCTGTTCCCGTGCTGCCGTTGAACATAAAATAGCGGTCTTTTTTATAATGGAATACGGTATTGGTTAAGGGATAGTAGGCGGCTGTATCTCCGACTTCAGTCTCATTGATAAGCAAATCCTGATTGAAGAACATTCTTACTTCACGAACCGTGCTTTTGTGATTCGTAATTTGAATGCGTTTCAAGTAAATATCTTCACGTTGGTGCACACCATCATTCATGAGGAGTGTGACTCCAAGACCTGGATGCGTGGCTGTCACTTCGGTGACTAGTGAATCTTCGACATAGCCAAGTTTGAACTGCCATTCTGGGGCATTCAACCAAGCGAAGTCACCATCTACCCAAATACCTACGCGGCATTGGTAGCCACCAATATGGTTAAGCTGGCCTACGAAAGGATAATACAGATCTCGCATGTAGGAATGTTGATCGAGGTTAATAAGAAATTTACCGTTTCCGATGACCAGATGTCTAGGCAATACAATCACTTCCCCACTCGTTTGTTTGATCGCGAATTCAGAACCCGTCCTTGAGGTGCCCATTAATGGGATATCGCGTCTCTCGCAATGCAATTGCTAGGACTTCGTTAGCACAGGGCTTGCCAATAGGTTACCTAATTATTACCAAGGAATCAATGATTCTTTGAAAAAATTCTGAAAATTTAGACTGGTCACGCTTACAATTGGCATAGTTCTCCATATTATTTGATTATTTCCTTCTGATGCCGGAATATACCTGTTTCCTGGTCGTGAAGGAAAATCAATTTGCTATAAACCTCAATTGTCAAAGTGCTGATGAGTTCCCAGTTATAAATGGAGCTGACTCTGCTTAGTGCGTCACTTGTCAGCTTGGCTGCAGTCATGGGGTCCTGCAAGAGGCTGACAATTGCCATGGCGAGGGCAGGAGCGTCTCCCGGCTTCACTTTACAACCGTTGATCGAATGATCGACAATCTCTGCAAGTCCACCTGTATCAGAGACAATAACCGGCGTGCCGCTGGCCATAGCTTCTAAAGCAACCAGACCAAAGGGCTCATAGAGACTTGGAAAAATGCAGAGCTCTGCCTTGTGCAAAAGCAGGTTTTTGTCGGTTTCCTCCAGAAAACCAACGAAGCTGACGCGGTCTCCGAGGGAGGCTGCCAGTTGTTGAAGCCCCTCTAGTTCAGGCCCAGAGCCTGCGATCACGAGTTTAGCTTGCGGAAAACGTTTGAGTACGAGGCGCATGGCCGAAATAAGGATATGTACGCCCTTTTCATAAACAAGCCGCCCCAGAAAAACAAGAATTGGCGATTCGCCGCCAAGCAATACGTCAGATAGAAGCGGGTTCGTTGCCAAAAGAGTATCCGCAGGGATGAGAAAAGGCATTACCCCATTGGGGATAGCACTTATTTTATGCTCTGGAACTTGAAAGAGGTCTATAACTTCCTGCTGCATATATAAACTGCATACAATAAGATGATCAGCCCTATTGGCTAGTTTGTTTTCTAGGAGATGGATTCGTTGTTGAACGTGCGTTTCCAATTTCCCTTGATTTCGACCATGTTCAGTAGCATGAATGGTTGCGATCAATGGGAGCTGAAGTGTTGTTTTACATTCATTTGCTGCGTAAAAGACCAGCCAATCATGCGCATGGATGAGATCGAACTGCAGGCCTTGCCCGGATAACCGAGTTATCGTTTGAAGGAAGGCTATATTCATTTGAAAAACCCAATCCAGGAAATGCACACTGCCAATGGATTCCAGCACTTCAGCACGATGAATATGCACGCCATCCGAATAGGCATAAGGAACGCAGTCCGTCGTCAGACAGGTGATGACATGCACCTCATGACCGGAACGAGCAAGCTGTCTGGATAAATCGCATACGGCTCTCGCCAAGCCGCCAATCACATGCGGCGGATATTCCCATGCTAGCATCAGAATACGCAAGGAGGATGCTGGGTGTGTATCCATGATCGACAAGCGAGAAGAAGATGAAGCTTTAAGCGATGTAAGGCTGAAAGAGCTGCTTGGAAAACTGTGGAGCGGGCTTATATGCTCTGCCGATCTATTTAAAGAGCTGTCTATAGAGACAACTGGCGGGCTTGGTTGGAATGCTTGGTAGTTGAGTTCGGGCAAAAAGGGCGATTTCCGCTCCAAGGCAATGACGATTTCGGAAAGAGCTGGATCTGAGGCTTCATCTTCTACCAGCTGCAGCAATTGGTGAAGATGGGCCAAATGGGTTTCGATACGATTCGCCGCGTATTCGGTCACGGTCTGGGCGTCCAGGATGAACGTCCAGTCGCTGCTTTGCGCGAGCATAAGCTCTCGCGCTGCTTGGTTTAGTGCCCGAAGCTGCATCTTTGGCAGCAGCTTCGGGGCAGGGTGCTTCTGCGCAGCAAGCACCAGGCGATCCTCCGCTGCGTGCAGCTGCGGATGGACCCACTGGCTGCGCGGCTGCAGCCAGACCTCGGCATAGCCGCCGCGGCCCCAGCTCGACACGGGAAGCTTCGCTTCCGTGGTCGGCGCATGGGCGGCGGCGTAGCCGCCAAGCGTAGTCGTAGACACGACTACGCCCTGATCCTGCGCGGCGGCGAGCCCGCGCAGCACAGCCTCCAGCCACTGGTGGCCTTCGTACCACCAGTGCCCGAACAGCTCGGCATCGTATGGGCATACGATGACCGGCGGCTGCGCAGGCTGCGCTTCGCGGCCTGCTGCCGTCAGAGCCGCGCGAGCGAGGCGGCTCAGCTGCGCCACCCGGCTGGCGACGAAATGCTCAGCATGCTGCTGAGCTTTCTGTGCGGCACGCGCCGGGCGGTAGGGCTCTTTGGCGTCGCCGGCGGCTGCGTCGGTGACGCGGAAGTACTTGAAGCCCGTATGAATGCGTGCGCCGTCCGGCAGCACATAGGGCTTCAAGTACTCCCACTCGGCCCCGCCGGAGCGGCCGAGATCATAGCCGATATCGCGATAATATTCGCGGTAGTCGGCGTCGCTTGGGTATCCCACCTCGGCGCTCCAGACCTGGGCACCAGCTTCAAGATCCCGCGCGAAGGCACAAGCGCCGCTTTGCGTCCGCAAGGGTACGCAGAGCCCCGAAGTCTGCTGCTGCGCTTCGCTGTCCATCTGCTCTACTGCCAGTGCATGCGCATGAGCGTCAACGACGAAGTAGCGCAGATTCAGTGCCTGCAGGTGGGGTTCAATCGCAGGGGTATAGCCGCACTCCGGCAGCCAGATGCCAGCCGGAGCTGATCCGAAATGCCGCCGGAATTCCTGAACGGCGGCTTCCAGCTGCGCGCGCAGAGCGGCATCGTTCTTGATCAATGGCAAGAACGCATGCGTCGCGGCGCACGTTATTAACTCTAAGCAGCCTGAGCTTCTAAGGCTGCGGAATTTACGGATCAGATCGCCGCGAAGACGATCGTACAGTGTCAGAAGCCGATGATAGTGATCGGCATACTGTCTGGCCGTCCCGCTGAAATCGGCATGGCCCCACAGGCGAATCACTTCTCGCTGCGAAAGCTCACAAAGTGATTCCAGATGCTTGCGAAGCCGTTGCTGAAGGGTTGAATCTGCCAGCATGGCGAGCAGCGGAGGAGAAAGCGACAAGGTGAGTTGAAAGGGGATGTCCTCTTCCAGAAGACGATCCATCATTTCGATCAAAGGCAGGTAGCTGTCAACGACCGCTTCGAAAAACCAGCGTTCTTCCAAGGTAATGTCGTCCTTCTCATGACGAATATAGGGAATATGGGCATGCAAAAGGAAAGCAACATAGCCGTGTACGTGGGGGTTGCTCAATCTGTATCGCCTCCGGATTCCGTATCTGCCGCGTATGCGCTTTTCGGTGTATAGACCGAATAAGCAGAGAAATACTCACAAGTCGTTGTATGGCTTAGCTTCAAGGAAACAGGGGCAAGCTTGTATGTTTCTAGCTGCTCTTGGTTCAGCGTGCCAGTGGAATCTTCCTTGCTCGTAAGGCTATAAGGTGTCTGAACGGTATTGGAACGAAGAAGAGAGAGAAACTGGCCAAGCTCGTTGACGATGCCAAGGTCTGCGTAGCAGCTTTGGCCCGGGAGAACCCCGCTAAGAAAGCAAGAATTTCCTTCAGGAAGCGGCAGCTGGGAAATGTGCCTGTCTCTCTGTGAATCATCGCCTTCTTGCTCAGGGGCAGCGTATATGCGCAAGGTTGGTTGAAGTGCCTTCCACTGGGCACTGAAGTGTTCGTGGATCAGTCTGGCCGTTCTTGTTGATAGCTGCCAATAGGCAAACAGAACAGATGGAGATTGGACAAGCAGCTGAAGTGTATCCCGATCAAATGATTCAGTAGAGAGAGCTTGGGTAGGAATCGGACTCACCTTTTCTCAGGAAAGTAGTGGGAATAAGCAGCATGGACCTTTGAGCAGTATTGTAGCATATGCAGAATACAAACGAAAAATCTCCTCCTTATGGAAAAGGGGGAGATCACGAGTACATCCTTTACTTGGCAGGGTGTTGGCCGTGCTGGCCTTCCATGTACCAGGCTTCTGTCAGTCTCATTAAGGAGTCATACCGATTTATTGAGGTGAAGATCAGCTGATATTCATCTTGCTTTACATTCGTATAAGAAGCCTTAAATCCGGTATGATATTGCACGGTCATACTGGAGGATTGATCGTCATACTGTACAAAAGCGATCTGCCTGGAAACGCTTGGAATCATATTCACGCTGCTCTCCCCTTCATCTTAAGACTTTGGAAAACCGTATCGGAACTATCGTATCTGTACATAGGTATGCTTATTGAAGAACATTTAGAATGTGTTCACGGTAGGAGTGGACAAGCTGCTCGGCCAGCTCAGGCGCTGTAGATTGCGCAACCAGCTGAAAGACGGGATCATCGCTATCCGGCAGCAGCAGGATCCAACCGTTCTCGTGATAAAACTTAATGCCATCAACCAAGTCGACACGTGTATCCTTCGTTCGTTCCATCATTCTCCGCATGACGGCACCCTTGGAGTCCCAAGGGCAGTCAATTCGTTCGCGATGAAGGTAGGGCGTTGGGAATAAGGCCAGCAGCTCGGAGAGCGGCAGACCCGTTCGATCCAATTGCAGGACGACGAGTCCAATGGCAAAAAGGGCATCATGCAGCGGATGCAACATCGCCCCATGTGTAACCTCCAGAAGGGCACGCGCGCCCTCCTTTGTCCGAATAATAGTGCCGCCGAGCCCTTCGGCTATGCTTTCCAGCAGCTCAGGGGCACTGACTGGGGCGCCAATGGCTGATCCCGGACGGCTGTGCAAATAGCACAGATAGAGGAAAATGGTTTGCAAGTCGCTGTTTACCGCCGTTCCTTGCTCTGTTATAAGCTGCATGCTTCGTCCGTCATCGTGGATACGAAGTCCAAGATGTGCACCCGACAGTGGGATAAAGTGTTGAAGCGGCTCCTGTGTGCTGGCCGAGGTCACATGAATGGCTTCAATCCCGAGCTTGGCGAAAAAAGGGACGAGATAAGGCTGCAGCCAAGAGCTTGCCTCAACGACAACCCGCATAGGAGACGAAGGCAAGTCATTTCTCTCATCGGTGATTTCTTGCGCGAGCGCGGCAATATACGTTTGAAACCAGTGTGTTTCGTCTTCGTAGGTGCCAATCGCCTTCATGGAAGCCCGGCTGAAGTCTTCCTGCCAAAAGCTGTTCTCCACCTTCCGCTCAAGGGATTTGGGAATCGGCAATCCTCCCGCGTCCAAACAAGATAAGCAGCAAGACTCGTTATCGTTGCCTGACCAATCCAGATGAATGCCGCCTGCGGCACCCAAGTGGCGAATGGCAAAACAAGCCGCTGGTGCGAAGCAATCGCCCAAATCAATGACATTCGTGCCAACCGATTGCAAGCTGGCGGTTAGTGTTCGTTTCAATAGCTGCGTGAAGGGATGAGGCGCACAGCTAACAGTCATTGTTTTACCCGCAGCAAGGGTTGCCCCGTAAGCCGTGGCGAATTTGGCGATGAGTTCCGGTGTTAAATCAAGATTGGGAACGCCGCTTACCCCATGCGTCTTGAATAACGTCTTCGTTGCGTGATCTCCCCAGATATAAGAAGTATGAAGACGGGTTTTTTCACGAATTTGTTTGTAGGGCCAGATTTTCACATTCGGCTCAACTCGGCTGTTGGCACCAAGAACAACATGGTTGCCAATCACGGAACCATCCCCCAAATAGGAGGATTCTTTACTAACAATCCGACTTGTTAATGTAGAACCGGCTAATTCGTTGTAAGGGGCGATATGATTATGGTCCCATAAGATGCTGCGGGTTAGTTTGCTGCCTTTGGAAAGTCGGTTGTTTTGCCCAATAATGCAGTATTCCCCGAGCTCCACCTCATCCTCCAGAATACTCCCTTTACCGATAAAAGCGGGGCCGGATACTAGCGCCGACGCGCTGATTTCCACACCTTCCGCCAAATAAACCTGGGGTCGGATTTGCGTACCCTCGATACGCAGCTGGACTTTCCCTTCGAGCATATCAAATTGGGTTTGGCGATATTGCTGGAGATTGCCGATATCCATCCAATAGCCAGGGCTGATGTATCCATACAGACTGTTTTTCTCCTGAAGCAATTCAGGGAACAGCTGCCCGCTGAAATCGAACTCCACGCCGGGTGGAACACGTTCCAGTATCTCAGGCTCCAGAATGTATATGCCGGTATTTACGGTATCGCTGAATACTTCCCCCCAGCTTGGTTTCTCAAGGAAACGTGTAATCGAACCATGTTCATCGGTCATCACGACACCATACTCCAGAGGATGGCTAACACGTGTAAGAACTAAAGTAGCCTTAGCTTGTTTCTCTCTATGAAAAGCAAGGGCATGCTGCAGGTTGAAATCCGTCAGCGCATCACCGCTAATAACAATGAAAGTTTCGTCCAGAAATTCGCGGGCCTGTTTCACGCTTCCGGCTGTACCGAGCGGACTCGTTTCTTCGAAATAATGGAGATTGACACCAAAGGCTTGCCCATCGCCGAAATAGTCGCGGATTACGTCAGGTTTATACTGCATGGTCACGGCGATATCTTGAATGCCATTCCCTTGGAGCAGTTCAATAATATAGGCCATGCAGGGCCTTCCAAGAAGAGGCACCATGGGCTTGGGGAGATGGCAAGTAAGGGGACGCAGCCGCGTTCCTTTACCTCCGGCCATAATAACAGCCTTCATTGGGATGACCTCCTTCGCATATCTTGTATATGGTTGTGATTAAACCGTTACAATGGCCTGAGTCGCAGGCTGGTAATGGGTTAGCTTGAGGTACTCCAGCTGGATATTAGCGGCAATATGGCCCCATTGATAGTGCTCTTGAAGCAGCTGGTAAGCACTGTCTGCCATGCGGCGCGCATGCTGAGGCTGCAGCAGTATTTCGGCAATGTGCCAGGCTAACGAATCGACATGGCCAGGGAGCGCTTTAAAACCATCTACGCCATGACGAATAATTTCAGCTAAACCGCCGGTATCCGAAAGTACAAGTGGCTTCTTATGCGCCATCGCTTCCAAGGCGACAATGCCAAAGGGCTCATACAAGCTGGGAATTACACAAACATCCGCCGCTTGATAGAGCTGTTCCCGGTAGGTATCACTTACGAAACCGGTAAATAAGACGCGATCTCCATACTGCGCAGCCTTGGCTCGAAGCTCGCCTTCCATCGGTCCGGAGCCGGCAATAATGAGCTTCGCTTGCGGAAGCTGCGAGAGAATGGCGGGCATGGCATCCAACAAGATTTGAATGCCTTTTTCGTACACCAGCCTGCCAATGTAGAAGATGGCTTTATCTTGCTTCGCCACTTCCGCAGGCCGACCTAGCTTGGCTTCGCTGGGCAAAATTTCAATACCGTTCGGATGGACGCTTATTTTATCGTAGGGAAGACTGAATATACGTCCAACTTCTTCTTTCATATAGGAGCTGCAGACAAATACTCGGCTGGCCTCGTACGTCAGTTTCCACTCCATTTGATGAATTTTGTTCTGGAGATCCGTGTAGAGATTGCCTTGGTTTCTGCCCCATTCGGTCGCATGAATCGTGGCGATTAAGGGAAGTCCGTAGCTGGCTTTAATTTCTCTTGCCGTGTGATAAACCATCCAGTCATGGGCATGCAGGAGATCCATTCGGCCGCCATTTTCCCGCCACCTGACCAAGTGATCAATCATCGCCAGATTCATTTCAAAGGTCCAGTGATAGAAGTGAGTATCACCGGAATGATCAACCGCAAGCCTATGTACATAAACACCATTCCGTTTTTCAAAAGCAGGCGCCCCTTGTACCGATGTGGTGATGACATGAACGATTTCTCCGCGAGCTGCCAAAGCTTCGGATAGCTCATGAACGGCGCGGGACAAGCCGCCTACCTGTTTGGGCGGGTATTCCCACGCGAGCATAAATACGTTTGGCCGGTGCTTTGTTTCTGCAAGGCATGTTTCCCAATCGGCCAAGCTTGGAATAATAGGGATAGGGGAAAGCTTTTGTATACGGATATAATCGCTATAATCAATCGCTGGCAAGCAGTTGTTGCTCCCCTCCAGAGCAGCTAGGAAGCTATTCTCCACAGCCTCTTGATCTATCTGATCACAGAGCTGATGAAAGCTGCCGAGATGCTGTTTCGTTCGGCGAATGGCATAATCCAGCACGGTTTGGGAGTCCATAATGAACGCCCAATCGCTGCTTTGGGCCAGCATGAGCTCTCTTGCGGCTTGATTCAAGGCTCTCTTGAGCATACCGGGCTGCAATTTGCCGTGGCGGGCCAGATGTTCATGTTTCGTTGCCAGCTGAATCATACGTTCCTCAGCTTGATGCAGGTGATGATAAATCCAATCGTTGGTTCCATTCAGCCAAACTTCGGCCGAATGGTTGCGGCCCCAGCTGGATTCGTTTAATTTGCCGACATCAGCGAGGGGATATTCCTCCAAATACTCGCTAGGCGTTATCATTTTGACGGTAATCTGATCGTGAAACATTTTCCGGCAAAGCTGCTCAAGAAAGCTAGGACCTTCGTACCACCAATGACCGAAAAGCTCCGCATCATAGGGCGATACCATGATCGGCTTGCGATCCAGCCAGTGATACCAATGCTGAGCTTGCTTCTGACGTTTCGCCAGAAAATCTGCGGCGTGTTCGGCTGTTTTAGCCAAGGCGATATCCGGATTATAGGGCTCTTTCTGATTGCCTTTGCCTGTAATGCGATAATATTTAATTCCTGTGTTCACCCGCTCGCGGGTTGGTAGAACATGGGGCTGAATATGCGCCCATTCTTCTGGATCCTGCCAGCCGAGATCCCAGCCAATGTCACGATAGTACTCGCGATACTGATAATCTCCCGGGTAGCCATGCTCGGCACTCCATACTTGACTGGTTGATTCAGGGTCGCGAGGAAAAGCCGTTACGCCATAAGGTGTCAGGAGCGGAGCGACCAATTCCCGGTTAGGCTGGGGAGAAGCGAAAGCGACCGCTGTGGAATCCGTGAAAAAGTAGCAAATGCCGGCTTGCTTCAGAATACGGTCCAGTCCAAGGGTATAGCCGCACTCTGGCAGCCAAATCCCACGTGGCTTCTGAGCGAAATGGCGTTCATAATCCCGAACAGCCGTCATAATTTGAGCGCGTATGGCTTCCTCCGTTTTCATAAGAGGCAGAAAGCCGTGCGTCGCGGCGCAGGTCACGATTTCGATAAGTCCAAGATCTTGATATTGCTTGAAGGCAGGGATGAGCTCCCCGTGATAGCGTTCATACAGCTGCTGCAGTTCCCGGAACCGCTTCGCGTATTGCTTGGCTAGCGCTAGGAAGGTTGGATTCTTAGCCAGTCGTGCCTGTTCCGCATCTGCTAAAGCGATAAGCTTAGTCAGATAAGCGCGATATCTCATCTGCATGAGCGGGTCGCTTAACAGGGACAAGAGCGTAGGTGTCATGGAGAGAGTTAGGCGGAAATCAATCTGATCTTCAGCGAGATGATTCATAACTTCCAATAAGGGTAAATACGTTTCAGTCATCGCTTCATAGAACCATCGCTCTTCCAGAACATCTTCTTGATGCTGATGACGAATGAAGGGAAGGTGGGCATGTAAAACAAGGGCTAAATACCCTTTGAGCTCGGGCTTCTGCTTGATGCGGTTGATCAAAGGATATGTTCACCTCATGTAAGGAGTATAGGTTTGAATATTTTCGAAGAAGCTTGGCCGGATGCGCTGAGAGACCTGCTCTGCCTGCGCCTCGGGAACGACCGTTTGAAGCGGTTCTCCCCATACGGCTTCGGAGTCTCTGGGCGTTACGATACAGTTGGAACGAAGCAGAGGAATGTATTCATGCTCCCACGTGTACGTTCCCATATCTGCGAGATAAGTTCGATTGGCCTTCAGTCCATGAAGATACCAATTGGTTGCTTCCGGTGTAGTGACAACATCCCAATAGGCGTGTGCATTTCCGCCATCGAAATACATATGAGTGACATCGTACAGGCGAATGACCTTGGGCATGTCTCCATAGTCACACTCAAAATGCTGAGATAAAAGCCATCTTCGCCTATCGCTAATTTCCCAGTACACATAGAGCGAATCAGCACTTACTGCCATAAGATGGAGTAAGTCCTTATGATAGCGGTCAGGAACCTCGAATTCCGCAGTAGTTATAGCTTCCAAGGTGATTCCTCTTTTCTGACTATTGCTGTTTCATGAGAGCTTTTGATGATAAAAGCATTCGCCTTTAGGCAGAAAAATATGCGCGGATTGCTAAAATCTAGCTGTCGATTAAAAAAGGAATTTCACACTTTTATGGCGAATATATTGAGTAAATCCGGGTAAACAAACAAGGAGGGATATCCATGAGCTTTTGTTGTGGAGCCAGTATGATTGGAACGAAAGGTACACTAAAGCATATTCGTACACAAATTCACAATGTGCCCATTCTCTTCTGCCCGGTATGTCACCGTATTGAGGTTCACTATTTGGTAGAGAACGAATACGAGATCTTAGCGGAATATGCCCATGGCGATGGAGCGGCAGAGGTTGATTTCCTTGAATATGTCGATGGCAAAGATCATTTGCTGCATGACAATTGTGTGAATCATGAAGGCGAAGAGCCTTTGGATATCGTACGCAGTCAGATTGACATGGCGCTCGATTTGCTGGGAGTTGCTAAGACCATTGGCGATGCCGAGTGGGAAGATCAGCTGAAGAAACGTTTGAAAATGCTGAGCGTACGTCGCGATAAGCTGAAAAACAAAAAAACCTCCAAAAACACGTAGAGGTTTCTAAGATAGAAAAGATTCAACTGAACAAAAACCGCTGAACCTCGGGCGGGAACTATGTTCCCTTAATCATCAGCGAAACAGCCATTTGGCTAGTCAGACGGAACTATGGTACGCTATTTCGTCTAGTTTGAAGTTAGACTATTTCGTAGACACACCTTAAGGAACAACCTTTATAATATAGATATTAAATAAGGTCGAGGTGTGGCATGGGATCACAACGTGAAAGTTATGATGAGGAATTTAAACGCAAGACAGTTGAACACATGGAGTCTGCTAATAAGAGACCAATTGAAATTTCTAAGGAATTAAATATTCCTAAAAGTACCCTAAGTCGGTGGATTAAACAGTACGGCAGTAGAACTGTAGAATCTCAGTCTCAGGTGTTTGTAGACTATGAACGAATGAAGAAGTTGGAGCAAAGCATCCTCGAATTAAAAGAGGAAAATGAGATTTTAAAAAAGGCGATGCACTTCTTCACAAAGGACCCGTGCTGATTTATTCGTTTATTTATAAACACCGCTTCCAGTACCGGGTCGAGAAGATGTGCACCGTTTTAGAAGTCTCACGAAGCGGATATTACAAATGGATTAAGAGGGAACCTAGTGCTCGTGAAAAGCGCTTAAAAGCGCTAGATCGGAAGATAAGAAGACTGTTTAATCACTTTAAAAAACGCGCAGGAAGTCCGACGATTACAGCCGTATTAAGAAAAAATGGGACTGCGGTTTCTTCCAAAACGGTCAGTCGGCGTATGAAGGAAATGGGATTGAAGTCAATAACCGTAAGGAAAGTAACGGCTACGACGAATTCTAAACATGACTTGCCTGTGTTCGAAAATGTGTTAAATCGTCAGTTTACTGTGCTAGCGCCGAATAAAGCTTGGGTAACGGATATCACTTACATCCAGACGGGCGAGGGCTGGTTGTATTTGGCAAGCGTAATGGATTTGTACTCTCGCAGAATTGTAGGATTTTCAATGGGAGCTCGAATGACAAGGGAGCTCGTTTTAGACGCGCTAGAGAAGGCATATAAGCGTCGCAAGCCTGAGCCAGGATTAATTCATCACTCTGATCGTGGCTCTCAATACGCTAGTCATGACTACCGCGCAAAGTTACAAGAGTACAAAATGATTGGCAGCATGAGCCGTAAAGGAAATTGCTATGATAACGCTTGTATCGAGTCCTTCCATAGCACGTTGAAAAAAGAATTTGTGTACCAAACAAAATTTAAGACCCGTAAACAAGCCATGAGAGAACTCTATGCTTACATTGAGTTTGACTATAATCGACTACGACCACATTCTACTCTAGGATACGAGACGGCTCATCATTTCGAACAAATTTACTACAGAAATCAGGCTGTCTAATGCCGTGGTTGTTCCTTAATTTTGTGTCTACGCTATTGACAGAAGTACA
>NZ_MBTG01000045.1 GCF_002027705.1 Paenibacillus ferrarius
ACCGGAACCGACAGACGATGAGATAAACGGGTATCTTTTTATTATTTGGTCAATATCCACTCCGTAATATCCTCCAAAACTTCTGCAGACACCTTTTGTGGGATTTGATACTCTTTTTTGAAGTCCTTGACCTACTATCCTATAAATTCCTGAACCCACTCACCATTATAGTAAGCTATCCCGATTTGGGTGTAGCTGCTATTCAGGATGTTGGCACGATGGCCAGGACTGCTCATCCATTGGTTCATCACTTCCGTCGGGCTCGTCTGGCCTTTGGCGATGTTTTCCCCTGCAGAGTTATATGTGACACCGAATGCAGTCATCATATCAAACGGGGATCCATAAGTCGGAGACTGATGATCAAAATAATTATTGTTGTACATATCCTGAGCCTTAGCCATCGCTACTTTCGAGAGACTGCTGTTCAAGCTAATGGAATTCAAGCCTGCTTTCGTTCTTTCTTGATTCACCAGATCCAAGACTTGCTGAGCAGATTGGGATGGATTTACGGACTGTTGAGGATTGGCGGACTGTTGCGGATTTACGGCTTGATTCGCTGGGCTTTCTGCCGGTGCATAGTTGCCTTGGAACCAATCCAGCCAATTCGAAGCGTCATTGGGTGCTTGTTTAATCGTAATCGGTGATTTCCCTGCACCCGCAGTAGAAATGGATGATGCTTGAGTTATGACGTTGAAGCAGCATTAGGAGCATGAGTTTCAAGCTTCATTTGTTTAGCATTCATTTGATTGTTAGTCGAATTATTACTTGAACAACCTGTAACGAGTAGTAATGCTGCTATTATGACCAATGGTTTTATAACAATCCCTCCTGAACCGTCAAAGTAGTAATGTTATCAAATAAAGGTTTTGTAAAGTTCCATCGCACAAAAATCCTATAATTGCAAAGATTGCACTCCCAACTACGTGCGACACATAAATATCTCCCTTACTGATTGATTTTTTAAATTCCAAGCACCATGAAAAAATTCTTTGTTTTCTGCATTTAGATACATGATAAGTTGTTCCGAGATACAATTTGAAATAACCTAAAACAACAAAAAACCACCATTTATGGTGGCTAGTCTTTAAATATGCGTGTTCTTGTCACGCTTAACTCCCCCGTTAGTTCAACGCAGTCGCGTTAGTCTAATACTTTATTTTCACCGTACAATTGTTCCTGTTGTTGTGCTAAAGTTTCTCGTTAGTTTAAATACCTGTTGTCAATGTATTCTTATATATTTCTTAAATCCTTTACTAATTGTTCCATTGAATCCCAGCTTCTCGAAAAAATTATGTGCATCTATTCTCTTCGAACTTTAATTACCCAAACTATCATATTTAGTTGCTGCCATTCAATAGCTGTTCCTCTCTTCTGCGGTAGAACCATGTTATCCCTTTTTTACTTGTTTCTCAAAGTATTCATTTTCAAAAACCCATATGAATGATGTCATGCCATTCACCGTCTCTAAACAGACTTTGTCTACTGCTTCCTTCCGTTTGAAAGACTGCCGACCATATTCCAGATCTTATCCTTTCGTTGTAGTGGGCCAGTTCATGCGCGATCACATGATTCCGTCACGGTGCGAATGCGGCTGTATCGGCCCGATAAGAGTTTAAGGAACAAATAGAATCTTGTCAATGAAATAGGAGGCTTCTTGGCGAAGCAAAGGTGCTTTGGAGCGGAAATCGACTGAACCGTCAGAATTGGCTATTGTGACTGGATCCGTAACTCCGGCAGCAATAAGCTTGCTTACGGCCTTGATAGCCGATTCATCGGTTTGCCCTGCCAATCGCACCTCATCGCTAAGTGGCCAAGGAAGAGGAATGCGCGTTAAGATGACGGCCATTTCTTCCCGAGTTATCGTGCGATCCGGTTCAAACCGGCCTTCAGGCTCCTCCCCCAACCAATGATTCTCGACCGCTGCCTGAATCTCTTTGACCGCATAATGGTGTTCGATATCCGTATAACCGGATTTCGATTTGGAGGGCGGATAGCCGACAGCATGCAGCAACATTGTGATGAATTCCGCACGGGTCATGGACGCTTTGGGGTCAAAGCTGCGCCCATCTCTTCCATTGATGATATCCAGCGAATGGAGCTTTTCAATAGACAGTTGGTAGGGGCTTTCTTTCGAGACATCGGAAAACAGCGCTTTTTCCTGTATTTTGGGCGAATAAGCTATCGGTGACTTGGCAGGTCTGTACATATTAGCAATACCGCCATCCTTTTGTTCAAGAAATGCTATTTTCTTCCCGTAGTCATCCATAAACAACAAGGGATCTATCTTTTTCAAAGTAGTCTTGCCATTCCCCAATTTGTATCTGTCTTCCGCTACAAGTTGTCCGTTATTGTACGTAATTCTAGTCACAAATGACGGGGTATGCAGATCTTTGTATAATCCGACGTAACGCGCGGCTTGCTGTTCTGTCAGAGATGATACAGATTCAGGCGTCTGGGTGCTCTTCGGATAATAATGGTCCATAAAGGCTGCATACAAATCCGAGCGCAATTCGGAATCATTATTATAAATGACGAACATTCCTGTTTTGCGCTCAGGCAGTAGCCATGTAAATGAGGCATGTCCGGGGATGTTCCCACCTTTGCTGACGACATACTGACCATTCGACAGTTCATTGAAAATGCTTTCAAATCCATAGCTTGTAATAGGTATGGCAGGATGAGCGAAAACGGAAAACTCACTCATTCGCTGAACACTTTGTTCGCTTAACATTTGCCGATCCCCAGCCTTTCCTTTTTGCAGAAGCATGATCATGAATTTAGCCATATCGCTTCCGGTGGACAACATTCCGCCCTGAGGCATGTCCGTAGGATAAAGGCCATACTCCGGATATGGCGTGCCTTCCGGATCGTAAGCTGCAGCCATTCGGGCTTTAAGCTCTGGGGTTACAAGATCATGGGAAGAATTCATACCGAGCGGCTGAAAGATGTTTTTATCCATGTATTCATGAAAAGGGAGTCCGGTAACTTGTTCCACGGCATATCCGGCCAAAGCAAAAGCATAATCGTCATACTGGTAGGCTTCCCCCGGCGTCCGGACGATAGTTGGCATTCGATCCATTAAGAAATCTCGAAGAGAATTCTCTTGATTGAGAAGATCGGGCGAGGCGTCATCGTCTTTTTCATATGGGAAATCGAACCCAGTCATATGGGTCAGCATATTTTCCATAGTTAGCGGTTTACTTGTCGAATTGGGTATTGTGATACCTCCGAGATAGGATTGGATGTCCTGATCCAGCTTGATCTTCCCTTGGTCAGCAAGCTGCAGCACAGCCGCAGCTGTAAGCGTCTTTGAAATGGAACCGATGCGAAAAACGGTATTGGAATCAACTGGGATTTTGCTTTCTTTGTTTGCATACCCGTATCCTTTAGATAAAACAACTTGTCCGTCCTGAACGACGACGAACATGGCACCCGGAACATTGAACTTCTTCAGGCTTTCCCCAAAGTAATTGTCCGCGAAGGCCTCCACTTCTTTGGGGTCAATCGGACCGCTTGGAGCAGCAGGAACAGCTGCAGGCTGAATCGCAGTGATTGTTTGCCCCTTAAGAGGGAGCTGTTCCGCACTGACACTATGCCCTCCGACCAAAGCAATCAAGTAAGTCGCAGCTAGAGACGTGCTTAGCGTTACAGCGAGCACTTTTGAAACTCTTTTTTTGCGCATTAGAAAATTCTCCTTCAATAAAATTAGTATAGGCTGGAAGTACCCACTCAGTGTAGCATGATGGATTATTTCCCCACACAGTCTTCCGTCTAGTTCATTACCTAGCCTAAGGTCAAGCAAAATAGGATCTGACCGCAGCAACGACCTGGTCCTTTGCACTACTGTTTTCAATGACTGTAGGGGTAGTACCAGAGTAGCTGTCATAGACCGTAAACGCATCGAAAACAAATGGTAATAGTGGATAGATCGCAGGCTGAAAAGCCTGGTGTCAAAAACGGGTACAGCCGAAGTATTAATGTTAAAGTGTTTGCTCGACTCCTGTTTTATCCCATTTAATAGATTGTTATAAATAGTAAAATTAAAATTTATTGGAATTTTAACAAAAAAAAGATTTATAAATTAGGAGGAAAAAATATGGTAGGTAAGTCACTCAACGCTAGGGCTCACATTCAGAGTGTTTTCTTGTTTTGACTAATTGCGTGTATATATTTAATTGTAAGTCTCCATAACACTTTCCCCAACAAAAACATCAACACACCAATCACAATAGAAGCTGGTAAGAACTGCATTGGGCTTGGTGTAAATGCTCCAATTTGGATTGTTATTCCGGTAATATCATCTCCCATAAAATTCCCGACAAATTTAATAATTCCGCCTAATGGCGTAATAACTCCACTTATCATTAAAGCAATGGAAAGAGTACTGATAATCGGCAAAACAAACATACCAATGGCCCCTGCAAAGCTGCTACAAAAAGCAAATACAGCGGCGAATTTACGCCAACTGAATTTACTGTTTTTTGAAATGGCATCACCTAAGTATGCTTTCGCTAATTCTTTTGGGTTTCCTAACCTTTCGATGATTCGCTCAGTAGTAAGACCAGTATTTTGCAACTCAAGCATTGCACTTTTGATTTCTTTTATAATGTCAATACGCTCGGAAGAGGACAAAGCTTTTAAATACTTTTCAATTTTTTCAAGATAGCTATGCATAATTTTATACTCCTTTAATTTCTGCTATATAAATTAATAAAATATCCCATTCTAAGGACATAGTGTTTAGGTATTCGTTTCATTTTTTTTGTTATAGAATAATAGCTCCGTCAGCCTCCCATGAAACAAGTGAGGTATATACTGCCTGTCTCTTGCGCAAGTTTTTGAAGAATATGTGGAGATAGATATCGCAGTAGTATTTCAGCGAACAAATAAAACTCATCTTGAATCGTTAGATTCATAAAAATGCCATCGACATTTTTTCTCTTTTTCCGTTTTCCCTACTTGTTAAATTCAGAAAGTAAAATACTTTTAAAAGGATTAGGACTGTTATCTCTACCCAAACTGTTCAAACTGACGACCAACGTATGATTGCCTCCAAGTGTACCTCCAGCAATCGTAGAAAACCCAAGAATGCCACCTGTGTGTCCCCATATCGAGACACCATTTGAAAGCTTAATTTCAGAGATTCCAAGACCATATCCTTCGATTCCACTTCTTCCTACAGGAACTGTAGTAAGCATTTGTTTTAGTTGCTCTTCCTTCAGTAATTTGCCACCGAGCAAGGAAGAGAAGAATTTATTTAAGTCGTCAGCATCAGAAATCATATCTCCAGCCGAGCTACCTGCGCTTGGATTATAATAAGTAACGTCTTTTATCTCACTTGCTTCGTCTGGTTGGGAATATCCCCGTGCATGCTTGGTGCCTGGAATAACGCTTGAATTACCAGGTAGGAATGTATCCAACAATTCAAGCGGTTCAATAATCCGATTTTCAATCTCTTCCGCGTAGCTGTTTCCAGTTACTTTTTCAATAAGAATACCCAGTAATACGTATCCTGTGTTTGAATAAGACCAGCCCTTTCCTGGGACAAAGTCTGGGGGCAGAGAAATTCCCAACTTCACTAATTCTTCAGCCGTAAACGATTTTTTTGTATCCATAAAATTTACGTCTTTGGACCTTGAGTATTCAGCGATACCACTTGTATGGTTCAATATCTGCCGGATGGTAATCTGATTACCATTATATCCGTTTCCTTGAATGACACCAGGCAGCCATTTTTCGATGGAGTCGTCTAGATTCAAGCGGTTCTCTCCAGCTAATTGAAGTACAACCGTTGCGGTGAACGTCTTCGTCACGCTGCCAATGCGAAAGCGATAATCTGTTTCCATTGGTTTCTTGGTGCTCAGATTCGCTACCCCAGTGGCATAACCCCACTTTTTTCCACCCTCAGAAGTTTTAGCAAGTATCCCCGGGAATCCAAGTTGCAATGTATCCCGCATAGCTTGCTTGACGGAATTATGGTCTTGTTGAGTGCTTGTTTGTAAAGAACTAGATTCATTTTGAGTGGGCTCTGCTTTTACAATTGAGGTTGGCGATGTGTATAGCAGGGAACTTCCAGTTATTAAAAGGGCCAGACTTGCAAATGTAATTTGACTACTTACTTTCATAAAGCGTTCCTCTTCTCTATTAATATTATAAGTTTGTAATCATCTTCATAATTGTTGTTTTACCGGTATTGCAATAAGTAAAGCGGTCATTACTACGGAAACAATCTTCTTCATTATTAATCCCTCCTCGTATTCCTTCTAGATGTGACTTACTGAATTCATCATAAAAGAAAGAACGCTGTTAGAATGAAAAGCGCCCTGAAACGCAAAAAACAATCCCTAAACAACAGGTTGTCTAAGGATTGTTGGTATATAATGGTATTAGCGCCATATTATTAAATACTTTATGTGTCGTTTCAATGGTCATATGACCACCGTACTTGTCGCAGATTCTAGCTATGTTCGTTAATCCAATACCATGAAATTCCGGGTTTGATTTTTGGGTGTTTAAGTGGGCAACTTCATTCTCCATATGATTCATGATGTGAATGAGAAGGGTAGACTCGGTAGAATGTATTTTTATAAGAATGTACCTATCTTCTGCGACTTTTAACTTTTTAGAAGCCTCTATTGCGTTATCTAGCATATTTCCAATGACAACACATAAGTCATAACGGTCAATAGGGACTACTTGTGAACATAAGTTAATCTTTGTATCTATTCTTATGCCATTGGCTTGTCCTATATTAAGAATGTTTGTGACAAGGGCATCAATAACCAGGTTCCCCGTATTAACCCGTTGATAAGCTCCTTCGACTTTATTTAATGTCGTCTTAATATGTTCCAGTGCAGTTGTTAACTCATTTCGCTTAATACACTCTTCAATATACAAAAACTGCTGATTCGTATCATGAATGATTCTTTTAATGGATTTGAAGCTGTGAACGGCTTTTTCGTAATTCGCATCCTGATGGTCCATCTGCTGTTGCAGCTGAGCATTCTCATGCATGAATTGAAATTTATCAATGATCATATCAAAAACATAGAAAATCATAACGTTTAAGAATAGTAATACAATGACGGATATGAAAGAATAGGCGTCCTTATAAGTTAGAATATTCAGTTGGTTTATACTTACGATAGGAATAACCGAAAAAAATATGTAGTAACGATAATGCAAAGAGTAACTTCTACGTTTTGCAAGTAGTCGTATGATCTGAATGATAGCAAACATAATCATGCAACTGAGTAAAATAGCTTTTGTGTAGGCTATTTGATCATGTTCATTTACAGGGTCAAAGCTAAACTCAACTGAATATAAGGTATAAAAAATATAAAGGGATATAAAATTAACAAGAGATATTAAAACACCGTAAAACATAGAAAAAATGATCTTGTCTTTAATTTCTACTTGATAAGATTGTGCAAAACTAAATATCATGAGCAAAGGTAGAATCAAAGATAAAATAGGAGAGATGGGAATAACCAGATACAGGTAATCAAGCAACCCAAACATAATGAAATAAATGAATCGGTTATGTTTTTTAGCTGATTTATCAAAAACCGAGTTGAAGAAAAAATTAATTTGAACACCCATCACAAGTACAATGCTAAAGACAATAGGAAAATTGTTTTGAATCATATCAATCGACCTTCATAATCATAAATTTGGTGTAAGTATCTTTAACCTCTTTAATTTTAGAACGGCCTATGGGTAAATCCAACCCATTGGACATTAGAACAACTCCGCTAGCAAACTTTCTTACATGAAGCAGGTTAATAATAATGGAACGATGGATTTGCAAGAAGTTACAGTCTTTTAAGGCAAAAGCATAATCTGAAATGATGCCTTTGCTTTCATAGGTTTGATTAGTGGTCGTAAAATGTAGTTTGTTTTTTATAGTTAAGCTTTTGGCAGCTTGAATACTAATGAGGTCATCATATTTTAAAACGATTTCTTCATAGGTTGACTTGATAACCATAAACTTTTTTTCTATAACTCTATATAAGCATGATACAACCTTTTGACTTTGTATAGATAGCTTTTGGATGAAATGCAAATTAAAATCCCTCAACACCAAATGAACGAGCTTCTTTTTCGGAGTTTCTTTGTATACTTAACGATTTGAAACCGAGATTTGGTTTTGTGATTTTTTTTATGAACCGGTGATCTTGCTCCACAATGTTGTTTAGATACTTTGTCTGTCTAATCAAGGTTTCTTTTGGCAGGGATTTCTCAGTTATTAATTCTTGTATGGCTGGTGGATATGCTGGATTTTTATCCAAGGTGATTACACGTGGGATTTGAGTATGTGGAGAGGTCAAAGCCTTTGTAAAGAAGCGCTTAGCTGCCGGCATATCCCGATTTTCAGATAAC
The DNA here is from genome assembly GCF_002027705.1 of Paenibacillus ferrarius. Lineage (GTDB taxonomy): Bacteria > Bacillota > Bacilli > Paenibacillales > NBRC-103111 > Paenibacillus_E > Paenibacillus_E ferrarius. The sequence goes on from NZ_MBTG01000045.1 coordinate 8,383, forward strand.
ATGAAATCAATAGTTTTCCCCATAGAATCAACGGCTCTGTATAAATACTTCCACTGACCTTTAACTTTGATGTAGGTTTCGTCAGTCCTCCACGAGTCGTTGGTAGGTTTCAAAAAGGGGCGGATTCGTTTTCTCGGTAGCTTAAACTATATTTTAAATACCATCGTACTGTTGTAAAATGATTGCTGATTCATATTGCTTCCATTTAAATAAATCCAATTTCGTTCCCAAAGCAAGTTGCTCCTTCTCATGACTTCATTATCAATTACGTTATCACGAATTAGAGCTTTGCACCACAACCATAATTCACGATGTGTCGATTTAATTTTCAAGAGCATCATTCTTCAACTTAAAAATATGGAGGCGTCGATACGGCAAGCACCAAAGTCTCACCTTTCCATACGTTCTTATAACGGTGCGGTGTTCTAGCGTCGTAATAAATACTGTCTCCCTCCTCCAGAGTGTATCTATCATTCCCTAGCATGAACTCTATACACCCAGATTGGACATGCAGAAATTCTTCTCCTTCGCTGTGCCCTACACCTACATCACCGGAGGTTGCACCTTCTTCAAGCACACCCAAGATTGGCCCCATCTTATTTCTACTTCCCTCGCTAAGGGAATACCACGTAATACGAGAGCCTTCAGAATGTACCAACGTTTTGCGCTCATTTTTTCTCACGACAATGCTTTGTTCTTTATTTCCGAATAAATTGGTGAAGTTAACATTTAACGCATTGGCGATTCGCTTCAGGACGCTTATGGATGGGTTCGCTTTGTTGCGTTCGATTTCGCTGAGAAACGATAATGAGATGGATGCTGCGTTTGCCACCTCTTTGAGCGTTAATTTCTGTTTTTTGCGAGTATTTCTTATAGCCTCTCCAATAGAATCCATCTGCCATTTCTCCTATCGATACATTTTTTTCGCTGTCAGCGAAATTAATATTATGATCTTAATCAAAATAACGAGCAATAGCAAGCCCTCTCGCGAGGTCTCAATTCCGGTGTAAAAACGTTGATTTGACGTCATTATTGGATTAAGATTTTAACAAGGCTGATGTGTAAATACGATCCCGGGACATTTGCACATAATTAGTTTTAATATAATATTTCAGTTTCAGCGAAATTTTCGAGGAGGGCGATGAGCCAAATGACAAAGCTACCCAAGATTTACACCGTAGGCGATACCACTGTTACCCGCGTTACGGAAATGGTAATCAGTGGCGTTCCACCAGAAATATATTTCTCAGGCACGTGGGATCCCACTTTTTTGGAAGAGAACAAACAATCCTTCCCAGAAGGATTAATAGATGACAATTCGCAGCTCATCGTTAGCATCGGCACCTGGCTCGTGAGAACGCCGAAGCATACGATTCTTATTGATACAGCTACAGGAAATGATAAAAACCTGCCACTTAATCCGGATCTCGCCAATCTACAGATGCCTTATCTCGAGCGGCTTAAAGAGGCTGGCGTTACTCCAGAGGAAGTTGATTACGTGTTATTAACGCATTTGCATGTCGATCATGTCGGTTGGAATACGAAGCTTGTCGACGGCAAATGGGTACCGACATTCACGAATGCTAAGTATGTTTTCCCTATTAAAGAACAAGAATATTACTCCAGTGAAGCAAGCCATAACAAAGAAAACGAAGCAAACTTCAATGTTTATGAAGAGAGTGTACTCCCTGTTGTAGAGGCTGGCTTAACGGAAACAATCGGTCCAGAAGGCGGGAAGTTTCTAGATATATTTACATTCATTCCGACTCCAGGTCACAGTATCGGACAAATGTCCATTCGTCTTTCATCAGGTGGAGAAGAAGCTTTGTTCGGCGCCGACATCATGCATCATCCATTCCAAGTCATGAAACCTGAATGGAACTCTATGTACTGTGAATTTGGTGATCAAGCTCGAATCTCCCGCAGGTGGGCTTTGGAATACCTCGCCGATCGCCCAATTATTTATTTCAGTACGCACTTTCCAGAGAGTTCAGCAGGTTATGTAACCAGAAGCGACGACGGCTTCAACTGGCGCTTTATCTAATATAACGAAAAGAGGCGAAACATTTATGTCTAACAATACATTCAAAAAATCTATTAACATCGTATCCGAGAACTTTAACATAGCCAGCGACACACCTGGTATCGAGCTATCGATCCGCAATAAACGCCCTGCATCTATGACTGTCTTCTCTAACGAGAAAACGATCGTCATGGTTCATGGTGCTACTTATCCAGTTGGCAGCCTGTATGACGTGGAGCTAGACGGATTCACCTTCCTTGATTACCTAGCCAGCCACGGCTATGACGTCTATGCGGTAGACGTTCGCGGCTACGGCGGATCCACTAGACCTCCAGAGATGGAGCAGCCAGCGGATCAAAATCCTCCGCTTGTTCGTACAGAAACCGGGGTTCGTGACTTTGGCTCGGCCGTAGACTTCGTCCTCAAGCATCGCAATCTAACAAAGGTCAATGTACTTGGGATGTCTTGGGGCGGTACGGTGGCCGGGGCATACACAAGCCTTAACAACGACAAAGTAAACAAGCTATCCCTCATCGCTCCTCAGTGGCTAAGCACCAAGCCAATACCCATCGATACAGGTGGTCCGCTTGGCTCTTACCGACTTGTGCCAGCAGGCACCACTAAAGAACGCTGGTTAAGTGCAGCTCCCGAAGGGAAGCGTGACGGCCTAATCCCTGAGGGTTGGTTCGAGAAATGGGTTGAAGCAACTCTGGCAACCGATCCTAATAACAAGACAGTACACCCAGAACATATTCGTGCTACCAACGGGCCTATTCTAGATATACGCGAATATTGGACGGTTGGGAAAGCCTTCTATGAGCCTAAAGCTATTACCGTACCTGTGCTCCTCGTCCACGCAGAGTGGGATATAGATGTGCCCTTAGAATTGGCACAAAACTTCTTTACCTCCCTAACAGGTGCTGCTTATCGCCGTTGGGTTGAGATCGGAGAAGGCACTCATATGGTACTACTCGAGAAAAATAGACTTCAGGCGTTCCAAGCGGTTCAATCATTCCTAGACGAAGCTTATACGCCAGCGGGCCAATAACGACGCAACATCAGCGGATTTCAATACTATCTCCTAGCTATTCTGAGACCCGCAGCTTGTTGCTGCGGGCTCTTTAATAACCGAATGCTATACGACAAAACCTGAATACATTGAAGGAGGCATATGCACCATGAATCATACAGCTATAACATCTGCTCAAGCGCCGGCTGCAATCGGGCCTTATTCACAAGCCATAGCTGCAGGAGCTGTTATTTACACATCAGGAATGCTCCCAATAGATACGGAGGGCCAGTTGAAGGAAGGCATCGTTGCACAAACTCAACAGATCTTATCGAACCTTCAGAACGTATTATCGGAAGCTGGCTATACGCTAGAAGACGTTGTGAAAACCTCAGTCTTTATGACTAATCTGGATCACTTTGGGCAAATGAATGACGTCTACAGCCATTATTTCGGTAACCATCATCCCGCTAGAACTACCGTGCAGGTAGCCAAACTGCCGCGTAGCGCCGAGATCGAGATCGAACTGGTTGCCATCAAACGACAGTTAAACCAATAAGGCTACTGTACTAGCCATATTTTGAAAGAAGGCGCGTTTGCTTGCGAACTTATCTGCTTCTCTTACTCTGCGCGACTCTCTATGGAAGCAATTTCGTATTCGGCTCACTCTTGCTGAGAGAATTTCCCGCAATGCACCTATCCGCATACCGACTTGCTGTCTCCTCGGTGTTCCTGCTTAGCTATTTGATCATAGCCAAGCGTATGATTCGACTGACAACACGAGATGTCGTCTACTTAATTCCGCTCGCTTTAATTGGGATGTTACTGCACCAAGTCTCTTTCTTTACAGGATTGCAGACGATAGACGCGACGACAGCTTCGCTCATTTTGTCACTTTCTCCAATATTCACCGCCTTGCTGGCGCGGATCTTCTTGAGAGAATCCTTCACTCTGCGTATGGCCGTAGGATCCTTGGTCGCGCTTGCCGGCGTCTTCTTCGTAGTCGGCCAAGGCAGAGGATTGCATATATCACTTACAACGGGTATGGGAATCATGTTTATTTGCATGTTCGCCTTCTCCGGAGCTACCGTCCTAATGAGAAAGCTGACAGAAAGAATGGATGCGCTCAAAGCGACCGCATATTCAACTTTACTCGGCTGCATGCTTGTATTTCCGGTAGCCGTATGGCGCGAACCTCATGAACAGAGTAGTCATTCCTTAGGTTGGTGGGTACTCTTAATCGGCTCGGCTCTGCTCATTCAAGGCCTATGTGCAATCATCTGGAACAACCAAATTCAGAAGGTAGGTGCTGCCAAAGCATCCGTATTTCTGAATCTCCAGCCATTCGTAGCCATGGTGCTTGGCTACTTCATGCTCGGAACTCCGGTAACCTTCACACAAATCGGCGGTTCCATTCTCATTGTGTGCGGCGTAGTCCTTTCTACTTTGCTACCGAGAAAGAAATCACATAACGATCCGATTTCACTCACTACGGCAAAGTGGTAATTTTATCATGAGCCTTCGTATTATCAAATCGGCGATTGCAGCGATTGTTGCCATGTACGCAGCAGAGCTACTAGGGATTCATTCACTAGCCAATACCGGATTGTTGCCCATTCTTGGAGTAGAAGTAACAAGGCGCAGAGGAATACGCAGTGCCGTTAATCGGATAACGGCGTCCGTGTTCGCTCTGGGTGCTGGATCAGCAATCTTCTGGCTTTGTGGCTTCTATCCTTGGGCTGTTGGTCTGTTTGTGCTTCTCGTATTTACAGTTCTTCATCACATCAGAAACCGCGAGGGAATCGTTACAGGTACTGTCGTTATCTTCCATTTAATCGGTTACCAATCACCATCATTTATGTTTTGGATGGTGACATTCTATGGGGAATGATTAAACTGATTCACTAAGAGTCACAGCGGCACACTTAGACTGGAAATTATAGTCTTAGGTTGCCGCCGTAATAGTTAAACTAACGTTCGCAGTTAGCGTAATGTTGATCCTTGATTGGCCCTTTAATTTGTTACCGTAAAGATCGAATCATTTTCTTTAAGATGTTTTACTCTTTCCGAATAATTTTGTTCTGCTTGAGTTTCTGTCAGTATATTATTGTAAACTAATAAGTCATAAAACGATTTCAGTTCCTGTGCTGATATCAGCATGGGGATTCTATCGGAAGTAATCATCATTCTTTGACCGTCTAACAGGACTGAAGTTATTTTTTCAGGCTGAACAAGCTCAATCTGGACGCCACTTTTGTCTACGACAACATACATTTCCTTTCCGTTTTCAAACCTAATATGCTCTACTTCTGCTCCGTTTGCTAAGCGACTCTGCATTTCTTTCATTGAGTAGCCAGGATTCGGATCATTTTTCAGAAGCCAGACGGCAAAATCTGTTGCGTAGACTCTGTCAGTATCATATTTTTTCCAAGATGCCCCTTTGTCCTTGCTAATCTGTATGGAATTATCATTCAATACGCGCAGAACAATCTCGTTGTCCAAATAAAGCGCCCTATACTTTGAAGCGTTAAGCTGATCAATCAACTGCGGCACGTCCGATTTGGTAAAGGTTAAATCAATCGGCATTAACGCTGTCGACGATTCGCCTTGATACAAGGCGGGCGTACTTTCAGCCACAGGGTTCTCGACACCCGAAGCCGTTTCCGTTTTGTCCAGTGCCGAAGTCGCAAAGACCGTAACGGTTCCGACCACAACCACAATAGCGAGCAGCATCGCCGCTCTAGAGATTTTCTTGGTTTTCATAATGGATATGATCCGTTCTTCGATTGAGTTTTTGGAAAAATGACTAACTATTGAAGACAGCCCGCTTTTCTTTTCTTCCAAACGGACAAGTGCCATAGCATAAGAAGGCTTCATGCTTTCCCCAAATGTCCTTATGACCATCTCATCGCAAGACAGCTCGATGTCACGGTTGGCAAGGATGTACATGACCCACACGAAAGGGTTAAACCAATGGACACACACACCAGCTACAAGTAACCACTTTTTGAGCGTGTCAAATCGTTTAATGTGAATGTATTCGTGGGTAAGGATAAGCTCGAGTTGTTTTGGATCGGTATAATCGATATGTTTCGGCAAGAGTACCACAGGTTGAAAAATACCATAGGTGAGCGGAGTCAAAATTCTATCTAACTGTCGGATTTGCACCTTTCGCCATACAGGATTAGACTTCTGCCATTTTTGGATGAAATCATTTTCAATCGGTAACGACATTCTGTAAATATTTCGACACCGTAAATGCGGGATGATGAAAAACATAGCACATAACGTAAAACCAATAAGCCATACCAGCACGAAAAAAGGTATCGGTGAAGCCAACTCCAATGGTACGGCTGAAGTAATCATACCATCTGTTATGGGAGGCATGGTAACTGTGCCGCCATCTGAAATCGGTGAGTTTTGCATTAGGGAATTGCTCTCTTGTACTGTGAACATCCTGCCTAAATCATTAACCGCCGTATAAATATTAAATTGCGATTGGACAGAAATAGGAACAAGCAGCCGGAATAACACAATTCCCCAAAGAACGATAAAAGTCATTTTAGGAACCTTATGCAGGAGCAGGGAGCGAAAGCATACAACCGCAAGAATTATGAGGGAAGCCGATACACTCATTTCAAGCAAAGACATCCCCCAAATCATTCTAAGCTCTCAATCAGTAGTTTTAAGTGGTAAATTTCCTCTGTCGTCAACTTTCTCTGCCCTAAAAGCGAAGCAATCAGCCTGTCAGGGGCACCATCATACATCTTATTGATAAGCTCTGTTGTTTCATGCTCTTGCACCTGCTCTCGCGTCACAAGCGCACGGCAAACGAAATTTGGCTCTTGCCGCTCAATCGCTCCTTTATCGAGGCACTTCTTGATGATGGTATAGGTTGTTGTCTTGCTCCATCCTATTCTTTCCTTTGTTACTTCTGCAATTCTCTTAGCAGTCGTATCTCCTTCTCGCCACAAAATCTCCATAATGTTAAGCTCGCTGTCAAACAGCTTAATATTCATATGAAAGCACCTCATATTCCCTTAATTCTACTGCAGTAGAATTAATATATATTCTACTGCAGTAGAACGTTTTTGTCGAGGGAGTTCTCCGTAACGTACTGAAACATACCCCACCTCGCTGTTCTCATTTCCCTGCCTTATAATCCGTCTACTATGTGTTCCAGGTCTGCTGCAGATTATTAAGGATGTTTGTACTCCAATGGGCTTTTAGCACGTAACTATTAAGAAATGCATATCAGCCGAAGAAAATTAAACGCGTATTGCCGCGCATAATTGCACGTTTGTAACGAGCACTCCTCGATTAATACTTTTTTCCTCAGACCAGAAAATAAAAGGATCTACATATTAGTTATGAATAAAATGTAGATCCTTTTATTTTATTGAATTTTCTCAATCAGGGGGACCTGCTGAGCACCATTTTTCTACGAAAGCTCTCCCTTATCGTTATGGGAAAGCCTCTTCAAGACTATATATTTGTGGCAAGTCTTTCCGCTATTCGGTGTAAGTTCGTTAAGCTAAGCTTCACGCAGTCCATTGGATTCCCTTGGCACACATCCTGCTCCACAACATACCATGCAACAGCATTCTGCTCTCCCCATATCAAAATAGGATCGAAATTGATTACTCCCGTGCCAATTTCGGCGTACGTTCGCCTCTCATCGTTGCTCATATCCTTCACATGCATAGTCGGCATCCGATGGCTGTACGGACGAATAAATGCCGCCGGATCTTGCCCTGCATGTTTCACCCAATACACATCAACTTCGGCCAAAACAGCATTATCCGCAGAAGGCTCAAGTATATACTCCAACGCATTCATTCCATTAACGTTTGTTTCAAACTCAAATGCATGGTTATGGAAGCTAAGTGTAAAACCATCTGGCTGTATGTCCTTCGCAATATCATTTAATTGGTTGCGAAATTGCTGGTAACCTTCTTCGTTTCGAAGCTCATGAGGGACTGAAGGACAGATCAAAGTTGTCGTATTCAATCGTCGTGCCTCCGAAAGCACACTCTCCAGTTCACTGCTTAAACGCAGAAACGAAACATGCATACCGGCCGTTTGTAAGCCTGTTTCTTGCAGCACTTCGGCAATCTCTTCAGCTGAATAACTGTGCAGTCCCGCCAGTTCAACCCCTGCCCAGCCCATTTGCTTCAGTTCTCTTAGTACGCCTGGGAAATCTTGTTCGCATTCGTTACGCAGGGTATACAGCTGTACAGCAAATTTCTGTTTCATGTTATAGGCCGCCTTCGCTATGATTTAGTATGATCGAGCGTGGTACAATCTGATCGGGTATGAGGGCAATCTCCCCGTGCCGTATTGTAATGTCCCGCTTCTCACCTGGGAGCAAGTCGAAATATTCGTCACTCAACTGAATCGTCTCATCCAAACCGAAATACACCGCATGCGCAAAGGCTTTGTTTGAAACCGTGCAGCGAGTTAGCCCAGGTTCGATGACTTGGATGTTGGACACTTGTAATTGTGGATCAGGTAAGTTGAGATTGCGAAACACTTCGCTGTGCAGGATAGCAGGCATTATCTCGCTGGATTCACTTAATGCTCTAATGAAGATACACGCCTCTCTCGAAGGATAGGAAGGTGAAGGCCATTGCAGGACAACCTCCCGCGAGAATGGAGAAAGTTCAACTTCTGCCTCATGTGCTTCCATTCCGCTTCCATCATAATAGACAAGTCCATATTCTAGGGTTTCACGGATAACCGTGCTAGTTTCATTGATTGCCGTAAGCTGAATCATCCCATCCTGCTCGCGGATAAGGAGCTTTACCGGTGCTAATGCCCGTTTCACAAAATAATACGATATCTTCCGCGTTGCATAATAATCAATGATTGACCAGCCCACTTCCCCCCAGCAGTCATTGTACATCCAAAATAAAGCGCCAGAACAAAACAATTTGGCACGAATCGCCTCAAGAGAATAAGCAAGCATGAAGCCCTGACATAATCCTGCGTACAACAAGTAATCGTCGATTTCCAAGTGTACGGTATCTACATAGTGCTTGTTAATGCCAGCAAGTACGGTATCTTTTTCGAAAATATTGTTATGAAGCTGCCAAAGCTTGCTCTCACGATCCAGCTTCTGACCATTATGGTAAATAGCTGTGGAAGCCTTCCGGCAGGGGCCGATGTAACCATATTCCGAGACGAATTTAGCGGTCACCTTGTCATATTCTTCAGGTGTAATTCGCCTCTCCATGTCGGGATGCATCATGCAATCATTCCAATGATGTGTATCACCAGCTTGGGTGCCATTCGGGTGCGCACCGCCGTATGGTGAGCTATTCCAATAAGGAATCGTCGGACTGTTCCGCTGCACAATGCGGGGCGCGATGTCATTGTAACAGACCGCTCCCCCGTAGAAGTCGGCGGCTTCCGTCTCATTCCACCATTCCTCAAAGCCCCAATGATTCTCATTGTTGCCGCACCAAAGCGCGAGCGCGCAGTGATTGCGCAGACGCCGAGTCTGGTAGTCCATCTCTCGCTCTACTTCGTCCCGAAACCAAGCCAAGTGATCTGGATATTTCGCGCAGGTGAACATGAAGTCGTGCCAAATGAGAATCCCATACTCATCACATTTGTCATAGAAAATATCCCTCTCGTAGATACCTCCTCCCCACACACGCAGCATATTGAAGTTGGCTTCCTTCGCTTCACTCAGCAGTGCCTTATATTTGGCATCCGTGACCCGCGCATAGATGGCATCAGCAGGTATCCAATTGCCACCTTTGCTGAAAACGGAAACACCGTTGATCTCAAAAGTGAATGAACGTTCTTCCTGACTCTCAGGGATTTTATCCATGTTTAGTTGCAATGTGCGTATTCCCACTGAAAAAGTTGGATATTCCACAACATGTGTAGATGTCTGCAGCGTTGCCCGAACCACATACAGCGGCTGCTCCCCCATCCCATTCGGCCACCAAAGCTTCGCATCAGGCACCTTCATCGGAATTGTCACATAGTTTAGCCCGGAACGAAGACAACAATCTTTTTGAATGATCTGTACCTGGTCCCCCATAAAAAGGAGTTCCAGCTTCAGCTCCGTTTCTAAGGTTTGAAAAGGATGCAGGTTCTCCAGTTCCAATTGAAACTGTAAGTATGCAGCTGTGTCCTCAGCATCCAATCTTGTCGTTGTGACGTGAATATCTCGAATATGGAAACTGTGGATACATGTGATACTAACCTCACCCATGATCCCACACGTCACTACCCTTGGTCCCCAATCCCAACCCCATACATATTGCGGTTTTCTCAGCATGCCACGGCGATGGTCGCCTCTATGCCTGATCTGCTCGTTCTCATACACCACTTTGGCCTCGCGAATGAGCGCAAGATCGTTTTCCGAATAGTGCTCCAAACCAGAGGTCACCCGCACAAAGATTTGATTTTCGCCAAGCTGCCCCTTACCCTTCACATCACAAGCAAACGGATAAAATGCGCTGCGATGATGGCCCAGATGACAATCATTCAACCAGATATCTGCTTCTACATCCAAAGAGTCAAATTGAAGGAGCATTTGCTCTGAACACAACTGTTCCTCCGTCAGCACAAATGTTTTCTTAAACCACCAAGAGCGGTTCTCCGTCCATTCACTCGCAAAGCACTGATCAGCGTCTAGCGGTTCCGCAATAGTCCCTTGCTCGATAAGCGGCATATGCACATCACAGGGTAAATTGGTTCGCAGCCAATCCTGCTCTTTCTGTTTAACGTACCAGAGATCGGCAGCCTGACGATAGTGCGGCTCCGACGTTAGCTGCCAGTCTTCATTTATAAGTAGTTTCATCGTCCTGCACCTCTTACTTTAAGATTCCGATAAGTCCCAAATGAAAATTCGTCCCCGTGCAGTCCTCTCTATTGCCGTGAACAACCTCCAGCTCAATATGATGAAGCCCTTCCTCTAGATCATCCGCAATCCAGTAGATGTGGAACCATCCTCCGTCATTGCACCAGTTAGGCCGATCCCGACGAGTCGTGATGGCAGGGCCTCCGTCGAGCTGATACGTGAATTCAGCTGACTTTTTGCCAAAATCGAAGGCTAACGCCAATCCCTTCCCTGTAAATGAAAAGGAAAGCTTCGCGCCGATTGCTGCTGTGGTCAAAATCTGATCAACCCTAGGCATATGAGCCGCTGCTCGTCTTATTAGCCAAGGGCCTTCCAATTGGACCTCTTCGAAGGAGAGTGTACTCGCATTCCCCCAATGATGCGCATTTAACGGTGATGCGAGCGATCTAGGGGTCACTTCACTATCCCGATCTGGAGCCGTTATCAATTCCTTTTCCAAATAGGCAATTACACACTGTCCATAACTCAGACTGCCTCTGTGCCGAGGATGCAGCCCATCCGGCAGCCATTCATCCCAGGTCATTTGGCCTTTCTTCACTTCCTGCCAGGCGTGCAATCCCACCCAAACTGAGCTGATGCCGTAATGTTCTGCTAACTGTTCGAATTCAGCGATGCTGGCAGGGGCCTTACCCTGCGACATCTCCTCGTACATTCTCTGGCTGTAAGTATAAATAATTACAAGCTCACTGCGTCCATCTGCCAGCAGTTTACGGATCAATCCCTCTCTTGCCCGCATCCGCTGTTCGGATGGTGTCAGGTAGTCATTGACAGCAAATTCAATAAAAATTAGATCACATTGGCGGCTGATCAAATCTCGCTCTGCACGAAATACAGCCAAGTCGCTCCCAGTCGCACCAATCGCAGCATTCTCCACCGTAATGCGTGCATGGGGGAACGATTCTACAAACCAACGTGCGACTGGCTCTGGCCAATTCCACAACACGCTGCTATCTTCTGTAATAGATCCACCAATGAAACCCAATGTCAATTGACCTGTTTCCAGCTTATTTCTAACCTGCGATAAACCATTTCGAACCTGAATCGTCTCCATGTTACACTCATCTCCACTTGAATTTCGAGCATGTTGTGAACCAAATGGGCAGCAGCCCAAGTCCTTATTTAAAAGTAGCTAATACGCTTCTAAATGTATACTTTGAATTACGTCGATTCTTCTAAAAAGGGTTAAATAAAAGACCGAAACCACCTGATATGGGGTGGAATTCGGTCTTTTCATAGTTACTTCTGAATGGCATCCATTATCATTCGAAAGATGATAAGATCCTGCAAGTAATCCTCAGGTGTCGTTTTGGGCAGCGTTCCCTTCGAGACAACTTCATGGAAATATTCCAGCTCAACCACATAAGCGTCCTTGTAGTTCGGTCGAACCGTTGATTGATCGAAGCTGTCTCCAATCGTCTCGCTGATCTGCAGCGTCGTAGGCAACTGTCTGATATACGGCGTATCGTACTGAACAAGGATAGACTTATTCTCGCCGTACACCTCGATATGAGCATCAAATCTGCCTTGTTGATCCATACCAGTCTCAAAGGTCACGTTAAAACCTTCATATTCAAAGATCGCATTCTTGAATCTTCCCCCGAGCCAAGCGGATGCTGCCCTTACCCCAATCGGCATCCCAATCAACTCTCTCATCGCCGAAATGTCATGACTATTCAATCCGAGTAATAAGCCATAGGCGCCATACATGTCATCTGGCAATTCCCCAATCGCCTCTCTCATCAATCTGGCATTCCGCTCCTTGCGATCTTGTACAGCTTCAACGGGGATATCATTGAAACGATAGATAGGGCTGGATTGACGCGTAAAAAATTGATTCGGGCCAATGATATCCCGCACGCGGGCATAAATAATTGGTCCTAGCGTCTTTACCTCTTCAAGAGCCTGAAGGTATGCGGGAGCAAACCGTCTCATGTAACCTACCATGACCTGTGCACTTGAAGCGTCGCGAGCTTGAATGATCTCATGAACTTCCGCTGGTGTCACACACATTGGCTTCTCAACGAAAACATGAACATTCCTCTTCAAGGCCGCAACGGTACAATCGGTATGATATTCCATGTTATTCAGCACAAACACAGCATCAAGCTCAGATTGTTCAAGCATATCAGACATGTTCAGAAATAAATGCTCCACCCGATATTTCTCGCCGATCTTCGCTAACAGCTTGGGCGAAATATCACATAATGCTACGATCTCATAAAGTTCAGACAGAGACTCTAGAATCGGCAAATGAACCATTTGCGCAACTTCTCCTAATCCGATGATTCCTACTTTTATCTTGGTCACTTTGATAAGCTCCTTTTTGATAGTTCCCTATGCAGTTACCCTACATCAATATTGAAAAACAACGACCGGATCAACACTAATATCCCACGTGCTTTCCTTTGTCGTACCGCCATACGTCATGCTGAACGAATAACTTCCGGGCAGCAATTCTTTGCTAATTTCTCCCGACGTTGCAGGTCCGAGGTTCTGCCAGCTCCCCCCGGAGTACAACTTTGCACTACCACCGCTGAGCAGATTACCTAAGCTGTCTTTCACTTGTAGGATAGCCTTCACCGTTTGAAAGCTGACGACTGAATTCGTGACTGCATTTTGGATCGTTTCTTTGCGTTTGCCTGCATACGTCAAACCGAACGTATACGAATCGGCAAGTAATTCCCGGCTAATTTCTCCACTAACCGTTGTGCCCATCGGCCTCCAACTGCCGCCTGAATAATAGTCGACAACAGCTCCATCAAGTGGATTGCCTTGGCTGTCCTTCAACTGCACATTCACCTTCACCGTGTTAAAAACAACGGTACTGCTGGCTGCTGTACTTCGAACAATCTCCTTGTATTTCCCTTCAAACGTCAACCCAAACGTATACGTTTCAGGGAACACTTCCATGCTGATTTTCCCTCCTGCCGTAGTACCCACTGCCCGCCAACTGCCAGAGGAGAAAAGCTTTACGCTGCCGCCATCTAAAGGGTTCCCTTGGCTATCTTGCAGCTGTACTTGAACCAACTGCGTTTGAAATACAACACTTGCACTCATACCAATATTTTGCGTAAGTTCTTGCGCTTTCCCTTCATACGTCATTGAGAAGAGATAGCTCTTCTCCCCTAACGACTTAGAGACATAGCCGGAGGCATCGGTTACGCCAAACTCTTTCCAAGTACCGTCCAAATATTTCACAATACCGCCGCTTAATGGATTGCCGGTGCTATCCTTCAGCTGGACTTTAACTGTTGTAGCAGCCAGATTGAAGCTTACGTTCTTCGCTGTCTCGCTATTTCCGGCAGCATCGATCGCTCGGTATAAGAGCGTATAGGCCCCTTGCTTATCGAAGGTAAGTGCAGCCGTATAAGGCAGCCATGTTGTTCCGTTATCGGTGCTGTAAACGATTCCCGCTACGCTAGACGCGTTATCGGCGGCGGTTAATGCAACCGTAACGGGGCTGACGTAAGCGCCGCTCGCTCCGTCAGGCGTTGACGGCTGGACGGCAGCCGTCGTGACGGGAGCCGTTCCGTCAATGCGCACCGTTACCGTTTGCGTCGCTTCCTGATTGCCGGCCACGTCCTTGCTATAGAAGTCCAGCGTATGTACGCCTTCCCCTGCAATCGACACGGTATTTCCGCTTGTATAGACCCCATGATCCAAGCTGTAGAACGTCCCTGCGACGCCGCTTTCCCCATCGGTGGCCGTCAGATGAACGACTTGAGCCGTCGTTACCCAACCGGAAGGAGCGTCACTGACCGTAACGGGAGGGATATTATCCACCGTTAACGGTCGGATCTCCACATCATCGACATAAAACGGGTTGCCGGTACCTATAATTTCCGTATATAAAAACATGGTCGTTTCGGTTACAACACCTGTTTCATTAATGATGAGACTCCCTTGAACTTGCTTCCATTCCGTAGCACTTAGGGGTGGACTGGTGAACATAATATACTGCGTAGGAATAGGTTTACCGTCTACCTTATATTGCAAGCCGATTCTGATCGTCTCGGTCGTGGTAGAACCAGATGCTAGTTTCGCCCAGGCCGAATAGTAATAGGGTTTGCCCTTTACAAGTGGGACAGGAAATTTAACGCCTCCGTAGCGATCTGTCTTCGTCAACAGCAACGACTGCTGACCGGAATGATGTTCCGCCGAAGTCATCGTAGGCACGGCCTGATAAGCGTAGTTAGGAGCCGCTAATGTACTGCCTTCCATGCCCGGATCTACAATAAGGTTGGTACTTTTCACCACGTTCGTCGGTGCTGTTACTGTAACTGTGGCCACGGTCTGGATGCCCGAATCGTCCGAGGTTGCTTTAATTGGGGTTGTGCCCGTGCCCACGCCTGTCACCGTCCCATCGGCATCGACGGCCGCCACAGTCGGAATCACGGATTCCCATTTGATGAGCTTATTGGTTGCATTGGCCGGTGTTACCGTCGGGACAAGCGTTTGCTTATCGCCCAGCGTCAAGCTAAGCGTGCTTGGCGTTAGCGACAGTCCCGTAACCGCAACCGTTGCATCTACGGTGACAAGCACGGATGCCGTTTTTCCGCCATCTACTGTCGTTGCCGTGACGGTCGCTGTACCCAAGCTTACGCCATATACCATTCCATTTACATCCACCGTTGCGACACTTGGATTGCTCGAACGCCATATCAGCTCTTTATTGCTGACATTCGCTGGTGTGAACGCAGGAACCAATGCCTTGGTTTTATCCCGACCTACCGTGAGTGACGTTGCATTCAAGCTTACGCTTAATGGATGAACCCAAACTGAACTTCCCGTATTTGTAATCGGTTTGACCGCAACGTCATCGACATAATAAACACTGCCTGGATTATTGGCTTCTGTGTAGAGGTACATCAAGACATTGGTTACTTCCCCTGATTCCTGAATGGTGTAAGTGCCTTCGACCTGCGTCCAATCTCCCGCCTTCAAGCCAGGGCTTGTAAACATAATGAATTGCTTGGTGACCCCGTCCAGATTATATTGGAGTCCGAGCCTCAGAGGCTCGCTCGTTGACGCACCATTTGCCAACTTCGCCCATGCGGAGTACGTATACGACTTGCCTTTCTCCACACTTACTGGGAATTTAATGCCTCCGTAACGAGTCGTTTTGATGATTTTAACCGACTGATGACCGCTATGAAACTGACTCGGATCTTTGACATACGTCGCATCCGACATCGCGAATTGAGATGCTTTACTTCCCTCAAAACCCGGATCATCAATCAGATTATCCCCTTTGACAGCAACCGTCGGCGTAATTTCCAATTGAACGGAATCCAAGCTGAAGGCTCCAGATGCCGTCGTCGGCACCACTTGAAGCTGTTTAATGGTCCCCGTCCAGGCAGCTAGACTCGACGTATCAAAGACATATTCCCGATAGACAGCATCGGTCGGGAGGATATAAGACGAGAGCATTTTCGCCTCATTCCAATTGCTATCCGCGGTCGTCGTAAAATAAATCTTCGCCTCGTTGCCGCTTGTCATGTTGTTCATTCGGACGCGAATCCGCCTAATATCCGAAGCTGCAAATTGCAAATCATCCGGTGAAAGAATCGCTGGCTGGACATTTCCCGAAGTCCCGTTTGAAGTTCCGCTGAAGACGCCATTCGCCACGACGGGGCTCGCGATCTGACTGTTGGCCGTCCAACCGCTGCTCGTCGTAAAATCCCAAGTGATCGCTGTCGGGTACACACGGACGGTTTGCGAAGGCGCATCCCATTTGGCAATCGCGCCAAAAGCTTGACGAAGATAGCTGAGCGGTGCCATCACCGTTCCATTGGCAAGCTTGACGGGCGCATGTTCTAACGTAATCGCTTGGCTTCCCTTATAGGCAACGCTATCGCCAACCTTCAGTCGATACACAACGTTATCCTTCACGGCCACCAAGGTATCATTCGATGGATCCCATTCCGGCTTCGCCCCGATTTGCAGATAGGTCTCTTTCATAGGAAGCATCACGATGCCGTCCTGCAGGAGAGCCGGTTGGCTGAACGGTTTGTAAACGCCGTCGACGTAAGTCCGAATACCGGGCTGCGGCGAGTAGATCGTTCGAATGTAATCGATACTGATTGGCCCGACGGAGGAAGTCGGATCGATGCGTAATTGCCGGATGGTCCCCGTCCAGTTCTTGTTTTGCCACGCCTCAATCACGTAGTCCGTATATTCATTATCCTGCGGTTTCACATAAAAGCCGACGGCCTTGGCCTCATTCCAGGTCCCATCCGCCTCCGTCGTAAAGAAGAATCGGCCATCGATATCGTTCGTACCGTTCTTCATGCGAATGACCAGATACGGGATATCCTCCGCCTTAATCCCGAGGTGATCTGCGGATCGAATGCCGGGATCGGTATTGTTCGTTAAGCCAGAAAAAGTGCCGTCTTGCACAGTCACGCCCACAATCTGTTTCTCGACGGTCCAGCCCTCCGCATCGCCCGGGGTATTGAACTCCCACATCTTCCCGTAGACATTGGTCATCACGGGTTGGGGTTGGTTCAGATTAGGAACCACTCTCCCCGCGGGATACAGGGTATTGATCCGATCCTTCTGGGCTTGCGTCGGCACGCTATCGATATGCGACGCGCTATCGCCAAATACATTGCGAATGGCATCCACGTAGCCAAAGCCGGCCAGCCCGGCAGGCATAATGAAGTGGCCTTCTCCGAATTCATTCCAGTTATCCAGCATAACCAGCTTCTTGCCTAGACTGCCTGCCGGCAGCGAAGGCATGAAGCTATCCTTCGTCCACTGCGCCAAGGATTGGAATTCCGACGGCGTCGCATAATAACCGAAGTTCAAGCCCCAAGCCGTATCATCTCTGCCCATGCTCAAACCAGGGATAATATCGATGGCGTTTGCGTCTTTCTCTTGCGTCATCTTCAGCTTCTGAAACTCCGGATGACCGCCGAAGGAGCCCCAGGAATACGCATACACCCCATCAAAACCAGCGGCTTTGCGTTTAGCCAACTGCTGGGAGTCCGTCCCGTTATACACGTTCAGCAGGATAATACCCTTAAACCCCGCTTTTACCATTTCGACTCGCAAGTTATCCAGCTCCGGCTTCACGTTCTCGCTGCCTTTAAAAGCATTTACTAACTCGTCATAATTGTAGATCGTGAAAACAGGTTTACCATCAATCTTCAAATAACGCGGATCTTTAAAATAATATTCAATCCAGTACGGAATCAGATTCGTTCGGAAATCTTCAGCATCCTTGACCTTGGAATTGAGGTTTTCAAACATAATCGCGAAATCAATTTGATTTCTATATTGGCTATTAAAATAGCCGTTATCCAAAGCATGCGATAAATACGAATCTTTAATCGGCACCCGATTGGTGTCTCCGCCAAGTGGCCTGAACCAGCAGGACATCTGGAAATTGATGCCGTGCTCGATCAGCCATTTCGTCTCCCAATCCGCCGTTTCCGGGCTGCCTTCGTCGTAGAACCCTAGAAGAGGCGTCCGATCCGGGTAAGGCTGAATCATATCCCAGCCCAGGTGATGGCCTTCCCGCCACATCGGGCAGCTTTGGACGCCTACAACCGGATCGTCCTCGCCCTTACTGACCGCTTGTGGAGCCGGCACATAATCGGCAGGGAGGGGAACTGTTTTATACAAGAGAATGTCATCCAGCCACATTTCGCCCCGATACGAAGAAGAGGTCGTGAACTTGAGGGTGTCGACGGAAACCGCGCCCGGAGCCAGTGGTACAACTTGATTGCTGCGCTTATCGTTGATATAGATATCCGCTGTAGCCGTCGCCCAGTTCACTTTGATCTGAATGTGCGTCCACAGATTCGCTAAATACTTGTATTTCAGCGAGACAGGTTGCCCGCTACTGTTGACATAAGCCAAATCATCGCCCGACGTCGTTAGTTTGATGACGCTCGTCGTTCCGCTTTTTAGCTCAGCTTCCAATCCATCCGCCTTCTGCTTGTAAAGAACTTTGAAGTCGTAGGTAAAATTATCCGCCATTGGCGATATCGCTTTGGACAGACTCATACTGCCGGTGCTACTAGCCGCGCTCAGCTTCATGCTGTTGATATCCGGCTGCGGGGAACTCATCATGCTGCCGACGGTGATGGCGCCGCCTGATGTAACCGCAGACCAATCCTGCGGGATGGCGCCACCGTCCACGACGGAAATAAGTCTTTCATTCACGGCGTAGCCTCTATAAATTTTCAAAGGACCAAAGAAGAAGTCCCCCAAGGAGGCAGCGCCTGTCTGCACTTGAAACTGGTTCAGGTTCGAGACTGCGTTCTTGAAAGTAGCCCCGTTCGCCTTTTTTACGCCATTGATGTACACATCTGTGGTATGCGTGCTCAGATTGATGTCGATCTTAATCCCAACCTCTACGTTCGCCACATAGGTTTGCAAGGGAAGCACAGTGGTTGGGGACGTTTCCAGACTAAGCATATTGTTTTGTGTAATTAAGCTGACGCCTACGACATCATCGCTGAGCAACTGCCACTTCAAGCCGTCAATGACTGACATAGGCCTAATGCGAAATTCCATGGTCAGATTACCTGCACTTTGCGCAACAAATTTCTTACTCATTGAAACGGGCAGGTCTTTGCTCGTATCGCTGATTTTGAAATTCGTGTTATATAGGGAGAGCAGCGCCCCTCCTGCAGCGCGAACATCCCAGCCGGACGGCTGGCTATTCCCTGGTGTCAAGGCTGATAAGAACGAGAAATCCTCATCGATTACATAACCTGCATCAGGTCTGGTGGCTTCCGCGCTAACATCCGCTGACTGAAAAACAAATATGAAAGCGTACACAATGAATGAGGTAAGGAGAATACCTAATCGCTTTTTAACCATCATTACACTCCCTTTTCCAATGAATTTGCTTTGTGGAAACAATGACACTGCTCCAGTCAGCAGTGTTATTGTTTCATAAGATCATGTCGTTATTTAATTTCCTGCCTTCCAAGCATCATATTGCTTCTGAATCTCTGCCATTACTTTGTCTATGCCAGCGTCTACCAGTTTCTTTTTCGTATCCTCAACGTATTTCGGGTAGTCCGGCATGGATCCCGTCGTAAAGATCGGATTCGCCTCTTTATTGACAGCACCGATTTGCGCAATCTCCGTTTTGACCGGCTCGTTATTAAAGACAAATCCGAGCAGACCAGATGCCTTGCCGTTTTCATTCGTTTTTCTCATTGCTTCCAAAGCTTTCGTTGAATTCCAGTTGGAATCCCATTGATCCCAAAGCGGCCCGAGCCAGTTATGCCAAATCGCCCATGTTTGTTCCGCACCGCTTTTGGCTTCGATTGTTGGGTTAGGATCTTTAACCGTACCCGATTTAACCGTGTAATTTTTACCTTCAACGCCATAAGCAAGTGTATTCAATAAGTACTTATCACTCCAAATATAATCAAGCAGCATCATGGCTCTTTCTGGATTCTTCGAAGTTGCACTAATCGCTGTCGCAGCAGCAGTCATGGAAGCAGTTGAAATAGTCGGCTGTGAGCTGAATGTTTCAACGGTTGGGAATCCATAAGTGCTTGTCGATTTCGACCCATCCTCGGTATAACCGCCTGAATCACGAAGCACGGCATATTTCCCTGATTTCGCTTCAGCCAGATAATCCGTTTTGATTGCGGCATCCTTGGCAATATAGCCTTTCTTATAGAAATCATTCATGACTCTATAATTTTCATAGTTTTGCGGGATATCAAGGGTTTTGACGAATTTACCTTCCTTCTCGCTGAAAGATATACCACCTACGACGGTTGTATAGTCGGGTAACCCTACGCCAGAAGTCGCTCCATTAGCCGTTGCAATGACTGGAATCATGTTCGGCTCATTTTCCTTAATCGTTTTCAAGAATGGCTCTAAGTCGCTGAGACTCTTGACACTTTTATAATCGAATTTATATTTCTCAACTAAATCTTTTTTAAATACATAAGAAGATGCCGGACTGTAAGGTGTCTGAGCAGGAATCGCCATGATCTTCCCTTTATAAGTAACAGCTTTCCAAGCACGCGGATCTACTTTCTTCAAAATATTTTGCCCATACTTCTGCAGTAGATCATCAAGTGGCATAAAGGCGCCTTTTTGCACATTCGCATTTAAATTATTGGATGAGTTTGAGGTAAATACGAGATCGTAGGGCTCACCGGCAGCTGACTTCAACTTGATCTTGTCTTCCCAACCTGCGTTATCAATCATGTTAAAGTGCAGGTTTGCATTTAGTTTTTCCTTAATTAGTTTGTTCGCTACCGCTTCGACCGCTTCTTGGTCCTTCAAATTGTCGATTGGCTTTGGCATGAACCAGCTAATATCGACGAAATCTTTCGTTGGATTCGTAGTGCCCGCCACCGTACTAGCAGCTGGGCTAGCTGTTTCTTTCGTTTTTTCAGTTGTGCTGCAGCCGCTAATCACAATCGTTGTTGCAAGCAAGACGGATGTTCCTGGTCCAAACCATTTTAAAGCTTTTGTCCTTTGACCTTTCACGTAGATTACCTCCCTTATATCGTCTTTGTATATAATTTACAGACGCAGCGTGGTTTTCCTGCATCTGAAACTATCAACCCTTTACCGAACCTACCGTTAACCCCTGTATGAAATACTTTTGAAACAGTGGGAAAACAAGCAGCATCGGTCCTGCAGCCAATATGCACATCGCCATGCGAGCACTTAAGGAAGGTACTTGCATACCTGGTTTCACAAGTCCATATTGAATGGCCTCACTCGAATTCAAATACTCCATATTTTTGAGAACACGAATAAGTAAATATTGCAGCTTCATTAAATTATCCTGATCCATATAAAGTAAGGTCAGCCACCAATCATTCCAGTATTGGAGTGCAAAGAACAGACCTAATGTCGCCAGTGCTGGTTTGGAAATCTGCAGAACAATTTGAGCAAAAATTCTTAGCTCGCCTGCGCCATCCATTTTCGCTGACTCGATAATCGCTTCCGGTATCGTTTGCAAGAAGCCTTTCATCAGCAGCACGAACCAGCCGCTAATCAGATATGGCAAAATGAGTGCCAAAATGTTGTTGCGGAGTCCCAACCATTTCACCATCAGGATATAAGAAGGAACCATCCCCCCATGAAAGAGCATCGTGAAGAAGATGAAAAAGGCAAGGAACGAACGGTAAGAATAATCTTTACGCGAAATGGCATAAGCGTAGGTCGTGGTTACCCACATCCCAATCAAAGAACCTATGACCGTCGTTCCGATCGTAACCAGATAAGAATTGAGCAGAACTTTAGGCTCGTGCAGGATCACCTTATAGGCATCGAAAGTAAAGTTTTTGGGAATCATGGAATACCCAAATTTAATAATGTCATTTTCCGTTTGAAAGGAGGTTCCGATAATGACAAGAAAAGGAAATACACATACCGCACATAACAAGATAAATAGGATATGGATTACTAATTTTCCCGCTGTAATGGTAGGCCGTATTCGTATTGATCTTTGAGGATGCATAGTCGATTCTCCTTAGAAAAGTGAGTTTTCTGGATTTATCCTTCTTACGATAAAATTGGTTATCAATACTAGGCAGAATCCAACAATCGATTGGAAAAAACCTGCTGCTGAAGCCATCCCAATATCACCTATATCAATAAGAGATCTATAAACGAATGTATCAATGACATCTGTTGTCTGATAGATCAAGGATGAATTCAACGTCACATTGTAAAACAAACCGAAATCACTGTAGCAGATACTTCCTATTTGCAGGATCACCAACATGATAATCATCGGTTTAATCATCGGCACGGATATCGAAAACGCTTGCCGAATTTTACTTGCTCCATCAATTTTGGCTGCATCATAATACTCGGCATCAATGCCCATCAAAGCAGCGTAATAGATTACAGATCCATAGCCAAGTCCCTTCCAAACAGCGGCAGCCACTAGGATGTACGGCCAATATTGGGGCTCGCTGTACCAGAGGATCGGTGCTTTCCCTACTGCAACTAAGATACTGTTGATAACGCCATGCTCCATATCGAACAGCGCCCGAAAGGCAAATCCAGCCACCACCCACGATATAAAGTAAGGGATGAACAAGATCGTTTGATACACCTTAACGAATCTCCGGCTCAGTTCAAATAGCAATAGAGCAATAACGATGGAGAGAAAAGTACCCAAGGTAATGAAAACAGCGTTATACAGGATCGTATTGCGTAGAACGCGATACAGCACATCCCCATTAAATAGAAAGCCGAAATTGTCTAACCCGACCCAAGGGCTGTTCCAAATGCCAAGATTGTACTTATAATTCTTAAAAGGAAGCAGCAATCCGTAAAGCGGTACATAATTAAAGAGTAAAATCAACAGGAATCCTGGCAGTGCCAGCAGCGTCACTCCGAAATTCTTCTTGAATATTCTCACCATCCATCCAACACATCCTAGCTTGTAAATTTTGACGGCCATCTTTGTTGATATCCCAACTGTAGGCGTTACCCTAGGAAATGTATATTGTAATCTAGGTATATTCCTTCAAAATGTGTAGGAAAGCTTCTTCCAAAGGGGATAGAACACTGCAAATCAAGTGAGTTCCGCTTACCTTGGTTATGATCAACGGGATACATAGTTGTATCCTCCACCGAACGCGCTTAAGTCGATATGCTGCGTGTGCTTCCGAAGGATTCTCAAGCCACATTAGACACTTCGATTCGCGATGTGCCTGAGCGAATCAAGCTGCGTAAAGGACGGCGGTTTTTTTGAAGTAGTCCAATGACAAAAAAGCTTGATTTCTCAAGCTTCTTTCGTTTCAATTATTTCCAGGTTATCTCTCAACAGCTTGACAAAAGCTTGGAAATAAAGCCAGTGCCCATAATCATTCGGATGATTGATGTTGTTCAGGAGCAGACTTTCCGCCGATTTGCCGGCTGCCAGTTCCTGCTCCCAAACTGCAGTGACGTCAGCTACGCCGACACCGTATTCCCGGCCCAGCCGGCGGATGATTTCCGCATACCTGCCAGTCAATCCGCTGGAATACCACCATTTCGGATTCGGCAGGCAAGGCGTCACGAGCACAAGATCGCTGTTGTCCAACTTCTTGACGGCCTCGATCATTTGACATAGATTGCTTTCAAAATCCGCCGGCGAAACGCCCACCCCTTCACCATATTTGTTCTGATCGTTCATGCCGAATCCGATGATCACGAGATCGGGGCGCAAAGGAATGACATCGCGCTGTATGCGATTCTTTCCATCTTTGCTCGTTTCACCGCCGACTGATTTGTTCAACAGACTGATTCGGCTGCGCGGATAGTATTCATTGAGAAATTGATGAACCCGGTTGAAGTACATAAACTTTTCTTCGCTCGCATCCCCACCTGCACTAATGCTGTCACCAAAAACAACGATTGAACTCTCCTCGCTGGTTCGCAATTTGGAAAGCCAGCGCTCCACCCCGGCTCGATTTCCACTATCGTGGGCAACGAAGCAGTCCTTAAACTGATCGTTATCATACACATAATCCCCATACACGGTAAATTCACGATTGCTGCAGTTTTTGAACGCTGCATGATCAAACACCACTTGGCCGTATAATTCGTGACGGGACCAATCTGGGATCCGGCTTTGCTTCGTCCGGCGAATGACACCCCGATCGTAATCGACGACATAGTCTATTCCCTCTGCGTAAATGATATTGCCCGAATGATCCTCATCTGCATGACTCCGCAATACCATAGCCAGCTTGGCTAATGGACGGTATCGCATAGACATGTTCTCTTCTTTTACAAAAATGAATGCTTCCGCAGTCTGCCGGCTGGTCTCTGGATTCATGGGCACGCAGCTCCTTCAATTGTAAAATCATATTCACCCGAGGCCAGGCTGATTTCAAATCCTTTGGATGTCTTGTTACATTGCTTAACCCCGGTAATGCCTTTCTTTGCTTTTCATCTCTTCCTATTGAATCAAATTAATCATATTTCTCCGCAAGGCATATTCCTTCGGTGTGACCTTATATTTCTTTTTGAACATGCTGAAAAAATAGGTTTCATTCAAGATCCCGACTTTCTCAGCAATTTCATACACACTAAGGTCATCTTGGATAAGAAGGTCTGCCGCTTTTGTTAACCTAAACTCGTTGATATAATCAGGAATCGAGATATGGGTTGCTTCCTTATATGTTTTGCTTAAATTTCTTGTGGATATTTTCATAATCGAAGCAATGGAAGTCAAGCTCAAGGAAGGGTCTTGATAATGGTTTTGAATATATTCCGTGACCGCATCTACCAAAAAGTAGTTTAGTTTAGTGGTATGACCCTGGAAATCTTTTTTGAACGAGTCTTGCAGGGCACCTACAATGATCTGATGGATCTCGGCAATCGTCTCCATCTCCAAGATATTGCGACTGATCGAAGAGATATGCAAAGATGGCGCAGTAGTCACTTTCATTTCTTCCAACGTCTCTATAACCTTATCCACGAGTCTTATAATGGAGACTAACGCATTGTGATAGTTTAGCGTGCCCACCTCTTCAAAAATGTTCCCCAAAACCTCCTCTTTCGCTTCGGTTTTGCTCAATTTCATTGCTTCCACAAGCCACTCCTCATAATTTCTGGAATAGCCCGTTTTTTTACTTTCCACATTTTTTTTAATCGTTTCGTATGTTATAACGGAGGAATGCCCTAATAATAAACGATACATAGCCTGATCGAGAGCCTGATTATACATACTATTCAATTCCTGTATGTGACTCGTCTTTTCACTAATCGATGCCGTAAAGGAAATTTTAAAAAAACGGGAGACATTCTCTTGAGCTTCTTTTATAAGAGCGTGGATATGTGATTGAAAGTGTTCATCTTCTTCCGGAATACTTACAATCAATACGACATGATCATCCTTCATATCCAATCCTTCGTTAGGATACTTTTTTGCCATAATTTCTGATGCAATATTGATCATAGCAAAGCGAATCGTATCTTTATCCTTGGCATGGAACGCATGCTGAAATTCCTTATAGTTATCAATTTTCAATAAACAAATGGCAAAGGAAGCATCCCTGACTAAAGAAATCCTCATTTCTTTAAAAATGCTTTCCAATTCTGCCCTGCCGATGGATAAACTCTCCGTAATCAATCTGCTTAACCAATAGTGCTTCATAACATCTTTGTACTGCACCTTTTCCTTATCAAAATGATCGAGCATTTCCATGGATTGTCTGTAAACGGTGTTCAAATAAGAGATTTCATCAACGACATCGTCTTTGTCCGATCTCCGAATCCGATCTAACATGATCGAATTCACCAACTTCCCAAAGGGTCGATATATCTTTCGAGAGATGCTTATGGATATCACCAAAGCCATGACCAAGAAAATGAGTGTAATTATGATAATACTCGTTCTTAAGCTGTTGATATACTTATAGATTTCAAGAACAGGCTGCGTTTTTAGCAGCGTCATCCCCGTGTTGTCGACATTTGTGTAAGTAACTAAATATTGCGTTCCACCACGTTTGCTTTGAAAAAAACCATCTCGTTCAGCTTGTGGATGTGCTGTTTTATTTGCCAAAAAATCTGTTTTCAGCCAATTCTTGATTGCAGGATCATTGGTTCCATCATCCAAGTACTCGCCAGCCTGGTCCAGAATGAATACGTTATCTCCCTTTTGTTTATCTATCATATTGATTTGCTTAATATTTTCTAACAACCACTCCGGTTTAACGTTAATTACTACAACGCCATCCGGCTTAGCCCCACTAGACAGAGTTTCGTATATAAAATAGGAGAATACATACTCAGGCTCGGTTACTCCGTTTACCAGTTTTTTGATATCACGGAAAATCGGTTTAAGCTTAGGAAGCGCTTGATCCGAATTAATAAATTCGTAGAGCATCTGATCTTTAAAAAATAAAGGAAAACCCGAACTATATGTTTGATCCAGATTGCGATTATAAATGCCAACAGAGTGAATATAAGGAATAGCCGAAGTAACAGAGCTAACGACTTTAGTCAAATGCCTTGACACCTCAATCATATCTTCATTCTTTGCATACATAATAGCGGTTACATCGCTGTTTAAGTAAAGAAATTTAGATAAATTGGTAATCGTTTGATCCATAAACGACATATTATACTTGACTTGAAAAAGTATTTTTTGATTGGCTGCATATTCATTTTTGACCAAAAGATTTTGAGAATTAATATATACAACTGTAGATAGAACAACTACAAGAATCAAAATAGCCATGCTAATCCAAAGAACCATTTTTATAAAATAGGCTTTAGCTCCTAAAAAAGATTTTATGTTCATGCCTTCATATTCTCCTTTATTCGAAGTGAAAGAGACTGGCATGTATCAGTCCCACCGTGCCATCAGAATTATGTAGTGTGTCATCCCAATGTAATTGGTTTAAGTTCGCATGTATACTTTAATATAAGTCTTTTTCTATGAATATGGTACTTTAAAATTTGGTCACATGCTGTTTAAGATGTGATACATTTTTCACACATTGATAATGAAGCATGGGCTGATTCGGCAATTGCAACAGGTTCACACATACAGCTACAGCATCCATCCGGACCGCTTGCTCAATCACTTTTTCCATTCTGCGATAAAAAAATGCAAGCTCCTAGATCCAACTCTAGTGCTCGCATGGTTTACCTGCTCTTTTACAGCTCCCATCATAATACCGTGAATAAAGAGCGACAGCTTCATTTGCATGCTCATATTGAGAAAAAAGAGCTTTAGGCGAGTAAGCATGAGCTATCCACTTGTCAATGATACCGAAAAAGGAGAGATATCTGACGATCCCCCCTTACATCCTTCTTAATAACCTTCCATTAATGACTCTTGCACAACTTCTCCTGTTTCTTTACGATACCGTAGCGTAACAATTTCGAAGCCATTCAACTTGATTTCCTTATGCAAGTTATTTTCCGGGAAATACAACTTGGCCGTCTCACCTCTACCTGACGATTCAAATAAGCGCAAAATATAACCATCTCCGTTCTCGGCTCTCTTGAACGCAGTCAATTGAACGCTTGAAGCTTCAAGCTGGAACGGGGATTGCGGCTGCGTGCCTTCGCCGGTTGGGAAGAATGAAAGCGCATATGGCTTTTCATGATGGAACAGCGCTTCCGTCTCGATCGCAGCGAAGCGATTCTCTGTTGCACCCGCGTTCAACCAAAAAGAGAACGCTCGTTCCCCTTGGTCTATGCGAGGGAGGAATCGATCCTGCGGTAAGATCGCTCGTTCCCCAATCGGGTGGGCACAATATCCTGCGCCGCGGAGCAAGGACAAGCGAATCTCACCCGCTTGATAATCGGAACCATAGACGGAATCGTTAATTAACGTCACAGCACGAGCGGTGCGATCATTCGCAGATTTTTCCTGCGCAGCTACCCAGCGTTGGGCAACAACTTCTTCGCCATCCCTCTTTAATTCACTGATGCCGTAAGCCGTCTGCCCCACATACGCCGCTTCCTCCAATAAGGTAGGTACGGACCATTTCAGCATTTTATCCTTCTCGTTCCAATATACACGCACATGAATTTCAACTTCCGTTCCTTGCATTGGAAGCTTATAGGTTTGACAGATGACGGAATCGCCATAGCTGAGTAACGTCTCGATAACGGTGCGAACCGGACCATCCTCCACCACACGAACAGAGGCTAACTCACCTTGCTTAACGCCGCTGAACGTTGTTCCGTTACGAGGGTTCATCAGCTCGAATTCCCCTTCTACGCTGTCAAAACGATTCACGTCCATCCGCCATGGATCTTCATTATCGGTCACGACGATCGGCTTGCATGCAGATGGCTTCAAGTAAGAAACGCCATCCACTCGATACGAATCGATGAGACCTGTTGAACCGTTGATGATGACTTCCAGTCGCTCAGAACGGAAAATCCAATTGCCGCCCTCTGGCAGAAGCGCAACCGCTGGACGCTCCGGGATCATTTCCAATCGACAATCGAATCGGTTCATGGTCATCGGCTCGAGTACTGCTTTGAACACAGTGCGTTTCCTCCAATCCAAGTTCAAGTTACTCAGCTCTTTCTCTGGTTGTGAAGGCACCTGCTGTCCGCCTCGGTAGACCACAGGGAGCGAGAATTCCTCGTTCCAGTTCTGATCTTCCAGCATAAATTCACATTCTACTGTCGTCTCCATTGGGAATGGATGCGGATTAAACACAAGAATCGGATATTCCTTGAGCTGTGCTTTCGGCTGACCCTTCGCTAAAGCGAAGAAAGCTCTAGCTTTCATCCGTGCGACAATTTCCAATCCATGATCCAGCGTTCGAATAGAAGCTTCTTCTGCTGGCTGTACGGATGTACCGGTTAAGATGTCATGGAATTGTGCGGTCATCAGATCGCGTAAAGCTTCGTGCATCTCCTTATGCGGATAAGCAAGTAAACCATTCAGCGCAGCTGCCGACAACATTTTTTCCGTCATAAATAATTCACTTTCCAGCTTACGATGCTTCTGCTTAATACGGATCATCGATGTGTAGCACCCAACAAATCGGGGATTCAAATCGCCGTCAAAGCTAGGTAATTCAATCTCCGCAAGGAGTTCCTTAAAATACGCTTCCGGCGTGGAATGCCGAATATCAAAGCCCGTATTCGCTTTCATCAACTCCGCAATGTGACCCAAATCTTGCCGAGAAGGGCCCCCGCCATGATTTCCGACACCCCATAGAACAAGACCAACCGGTTGATCCCCTAGCTGCTCCATATGCTGCTTGATTTTCTCTATTGATTTACCCAGCAAGGTGTTGTAGCCATCTTTCACCTTATGGGCAGCTAGTTTGGAACCATTAAAGCCTTCCCAAATAAAATCCTGTCCTGGAAGCTCGGGAAATGAATCTGGACGCATGAACACATAAGAATCATAGCCAGCCTGCTGCATAATCTGAACGAGCCCTTTACTATGTCCAAAAGAATCGAAATTAATTGCCGTTGTTGGCCGTGCACCGAATTGCTCCGCGAAATACGTTCTGCCGCTCAGCATCTGTCTAACGAACGATTCGCCAGAAGGCATGTTGCAATCCGGCTGCAAATACCAGCCACCCATAATATGCCATTTTCCCTGTTTAACGAGCCCCTGTATACGAACAAACAGCTCAGGTTCATACTCTTCAATCCACAAGTAAAGCAGAGCCTCATTATGGTTAAATACGAAGCCGCCATACTCTTCGCAGAATTCAGATGCTGCACGGAAGGTCGAAACCGCCGCTGCTGCCCCCTCTTCCCATTCCCATTGCCAAACTGGATCTAAATGCGCATTGCATAATAAGTGTAATGATTTCATCGCATATCCCCTCACTCAGGATGGAGCTCCGGCTTCCATCGCCAGTTTATTTTTCTTATACATGTCCATATAGTAAGCAAGCACTTTGCATAGCCCAAATGCTGCACTTCACCACGAAAGGCACCTGACACAACGGACCTATCGCACCATTGGTGTAGGATTGATAATTGTTGCATTTTCCTATTCCTGTTCGAACGCTGTAATTTTTGTCTTCCCTCCTTGATTTGCGGATGTTCCATCCTAGTGAATCATATTTATAATCGAGGGCTAGCTTACCCTCAGGCATTTCCTTCGCAACATCATCCGTTTGTATGCCCGATTCAAAATTGAAGGCAAAGGGTTTGCCAAAAATTTTCACTGCAGTTGTTTTCGGAAGCTCCGTATGACGGGCTATATTTTCACCTGTAGGAGGCTCGTCATCTTGCTTTGTACAACCGGCAACGACCACGAACATGACCGCAATTTCTGTTCCATTCATCTATTGCTTCACTACGAAGGCAGGGCCTCCTTCCATGATCTCTCGACCATCTCATTGTATGGAGTATAAAAAATAGAAACCAATCCCTCCATGACGGATCGAATGAAAAGGTGCACATTCTCTGTATCTTAAGGGACAGGCTTACGAATTAATACTATAATCTAGGACTTTTCGTTTGATTTCAGGTACTTTCGTCAGCTGCCCCTTTGATCTGAATCGGAATGCGCACGATCACAACCGTCCACTCATTCTCTTCGCTTTGCTGCATGAAATACGAAACCGACATGCCTGTGCGCTGCTGGTGTCAACCAATCTAAATATGTCTGATATTGCCGTTGTAAGCACATTTTAATAATTAAGTTATCAAAGGGCCTTACGATTTCTCGTAAGGCCCTGCTTTAAGCAATTTTTTCTATTTCATTCTAATGCACCAGCCGCCCATCCCAAAACCTAATAATCCGCTTCGCCTGCTCCGCAACCTGCCGATCATGCGTAATCACAATAATCGTCCGTCCCTGCTCATTCAGCCGCCTGAAAATATCCATAATCTCCGCGCCTGTCTTCGAATCCAGCGCCCCAGTCGGCTCATCCGCCAAGATAATCGGCGGATCGCCAGCCAACGTGCGCGCAATAGCAACACGCTGCTGCTGCCCACCTGACAGCTCCGACGGAAAATGCTTCCGACGGCCCAGCAGATCAACCGCTTCCAACGCTTGGAGGACAAGCGGCTCCCGCTGCTTTCTCGACAGTCCCCGGTAAATCAACGGCAACTCCACATTCTCATAAGCACTTAATCTCGGCAGCAGGTTAAAATTCTGAAACACAAACCCGATCTTTCGATTCCGAATCTCGGCTAATTGTGAATCCTTCAGCGAGTGAATCTGCTTCCCATCGAGCACATACATGCCTTCGTCCGAAACGTCCAAACAGCCGATGATGTTCATCAGCGTGGACTTACCGGAGCCCGAAGGCCCCATAATGGCGACAAACTCACCTTGTGCGATGTCTAAGGAAATGTCGTCTAGGGCGCCGATTGTCTCCCCGCCCATGTGATAAAATTTGCTAACATGCTCAATATGGATTAAGGCTGTCATTGTGTTCGCCCCCCATTATTTGATGCCAAATAAATGAAGAATACGATTCACCGACGTATCGACCTCAACTTGTTGACCTTACCGCTTCGCCTTATAAAACTCATGATAAAGCTTCATGAGCGCCCGCTTCTCAATCCGCGACACATACGAACGCGAAATCCCCAGCTCCTTCGCAATCTCCCGCTGCGTCCGCTCTTCCCCGCCTAACTCCAATCCAAACCGCCCAACCACAACTTCCTTCTCCCGCTCATCCAAGATCTCCAAATTCTTATATATCTTTGATTTCTCTATTTTCAGCTGTACAGCATCCACCACGTCGTCAGCTTCACTGCCGAGGATGTCAATCAACGTAATTTCATTCCCCTCTTTGTCCGTTCCAATGGGATCATGCAAGGACACATCTTTCCGTGTTTTCTTCAATGAACGCAGATGCATCAGGATCTCGTTCTCGATACAACGAGCCGCGAAAGTCGCGAGCTTCGTGCCTTTGTTCGGCGAGAACGATTCGATCGCTTTGATCAATCCAATCGTCCCGATGGAGATCAAATCCTCCAAATCTTCCCCTGTGTTATCGAATTTTTTCACTATATGCGCGACAAGTCTTAAATTATGCTCAATCAGTTTGTTTCTGGAATGATCATTGCCTTCTGCCATAAGTCTTAAATGTTTTTCTTCCTCTGCCTCGGTAAGAGGTTGAGGAAACGCATTATTCTTCACATAGGATACAAGCAAGGTTAGCTGCTTAATTAATACAGCTATTGCGCTAAACAATCCAGGCATTTCAGCCACCCCCTTCAGTGTTAGCGGATCTTAGCTGTTCGGAAGTCTCCGCTTTGAGCTTAGTATTAGTGTATGTGGGTGGGAGCCTAGAAGTGCCTGTACCGATTAACTTAGACGAAGAAGTCATCTGGAACTAGCTCATTTAAATTGACTTTTGGGCACCTTGTTACACTTAAATGAGAAAGTAACTTTTGCCTCCTCTGAAGAAACTCATACATCGCCTGCTCTTTTGAGATCTCCATAAGAAAAAACTTCAATTTAACGTCGTTAAACTCTCTATACTTATTGATTTCTGACATACAAATAAATCCTCTGGCCCCAAGTTCCTCTACCTTAGAAATATCTATAACCACCACATCCAACAATTCACTGATTCCAAAGATACTTAGAAATTGTTGAACTAGAACAGTTGGTTTCGTCTCTAGGAGAGAGATTGTCCCATAATTGGAGATAACCTTTTTCTCTTTTTGAAGAATTATTGAAGAACCTGCATGCTTTCTAAGTCTATACCACTCAGCAGTTAAGCTCTCCAATTTTTTATGATACTCATGCCATACCCTCAATTGATCCTGAATATCCATTTCAGCCCACCATATATTGTCTGTACGATGTAGAACTTGTACTTGATACATTTGAACAGTGGACAAGAAAAAGAGACGTAGCGGAAGCAGTTCTCCATTCGGATCAAGGCTTCCAGTATACGTCTCAGGCGTACAACACGCGATTAGAAGCATTCGGCGTTAAAGGCAGCCACTCTCGCAAAGCAACCTGCTTAGATAACGCATGCATCGAATCCTTTTTTTCGCATCTCAAGACAGAGAAGTTGTATCTTAAACAGTGTAAATCAGGAATGGACATTTGTTGGGAGACAACCGACATCCGCCCTCAAATAAAGGACGCGATGTCGGCTTTAAACTTAACGGCCAAACTCCTTATCGATTATTTTATTGTGAGCTTGCACCACTTCCTCGGCTACCGAGTTGATGCACGTTACCAAAATATGCTGCCCGCCTAGAGATCCGACGGCTCTCGATTCAAATCCGAAAGTACCCCCTGCATGCCCCCAGTATGATTGCCCGTCCGCAGTTTTTATTTCATAAATCCCTAGTCCGACTTTACCTATAGGTGAATCTACTGTCGTGAGCATCTGATCCATTATCTCTTGATTTAGAAGCTTTCCACCCAACAGCGAACTGAAGAATGTGGTCAAATCTTTGGCTGTTGAGACTATATCTCCGGCTGCATTTGCCCATGATTGACTCATTTCTGTTAAATCATACAAATGACCCGATCTGTCCATATTATATCCTGTGGCATGCTTACCTGGAATATCGTGACTATTTTCCATTACAAATGTCTCTGTCATCCCGAGCGGTTCGATGAACCGTTTTCTGATCTGCTCCGCATACGTATCTCCTGTTATCTTCTGAATAATTTGACCGGCTAGTACAGTATTCATGTTCGAATAGTTCCAGCCCTTCCCTGGCTCATATACAGGCGGCTTTGCTAGTCCCATGCTGATAAGCTCGTCGGACGAATAGTAACGGAATGGATTTTGAGGCAAGGTAATATCTCGAAAATCAAGATCAGTATAGCTCGCAAGCCCGCTTGTATGGTTCAATAATTGACGAATTGTAATTTTGTTTCCGTCATACCCATTACCCTTTATGACCCCCGGCAGCCATTTTTCCACCGAATCATCCAGGTTCAACTGTTTCTCCTCAGCCAACTGCAATACAACGGCAGCAGTGAATGTCTTCGTGATGCTTCCAATACGGAATGAAAAATCCGGCTCCACCGGGCGTGGTACTTCGAAACTGGCCGTACCTGTAGCGTAAGACCAGCGTTCCCCGTCCTGTAGCCCGCCAGCTACGACACTTGGGACTCTTTTGTTGGTAACTACTTGATCCATGACGCGTTTGACTTCTTCCCGATGCTTTCTTTTCTTTTCTTTCTCGGTATTGCCAGCTTTATCGATAGCTTGATAGGTTGCCGTCTGACCCTCTGCGTGGACAGTTCCATAAGCAGGGAAAGCCAGTGTACCCGCCAATATAGCTGTTAAAGTAAGTACAACTCCTTTTTGAATGTTAAATGATTTCATAACGCATCGCTCCTATTTTTTTGAATGTTGTGCTGCTTTACCCCCTCACCTTACCCCCGAAATTATTAAATCAAATAGTGATAAAACCGCCAAACCTTTGATGACATCGTAATTTGGACCTGTCATATATACCGTATGACAAACTGTCAATTGTCTTATATGACGTGCTTGCTATTCTAAGTTCTAACCGTTTCCCCCTCTCTCGCTTGACGGATCGAGAAGTTATGTTGCATGATAGGTCAGATTCATTCGAAAATTAATTTTATAAAATAATACAAGTAGGTGTGCATAATTCGTGTTCTCCATAATGAAAAAATGGTTCTGGAATGACTGGATACTTGTGGCCATACGAACGCTTTGGCTGGTCATTATCGCAAGCGCTGGTTTTATCGATCCATCATTAGTCGATGCGTCGCTTTGGGTTGTACTTTTTCTTGCTTTTGTCGTTTATCTCTTTCCATTAATCGTCTGGTGCAGGAATACAGATCGGTATCTTGCAGTCGAAGTCACGGTAGCGGGCTTATTCCATCTTTTTTTAGCCTATGCAGCCCCGGGATTGCTTTGGTCTTTTATTTTACTCGTGATAACTATCGGCTTGACGAGCAGTCGAAGAACCTATGTGTGGACAGGTATCCTTTGCGGAATCGTATTCCCGATATTGAACGGTTGGATAGCTGATCGTCTCCCGTATGAGTTTATTGTTAGCTGCAGCCTTGGTTTTGCCATCGGCTTCGCGTTTAATATATTAATTCAGTCCCATAAGCAAGCTGGAATTATTCAAGAGCAAAATCTGTTGCTGGAGCAGCATATTAAGCGGATTGAGGAACTTACGCTGATAGAGGAGCGCAGCCGGCTGTCACATGAGCTGCAT
The DNA here is from genome assembly GCF_002027705.1 of Paenibacillus ferrarius. Classification (GTDB taxonomy): domain Bacteria; phylum Bacillota; class Bacilli; order Paenibacillales; family NBRC-103111; genus Paenibacillus_E; species Paenibacillus_E ferrarius. The sequence goes on from NZ_MBTG01000045.1 coordinate 43,867, forward strand.
GACACAATTGGCTATGCGCTTACCTCGCTCATCGTCGGCGTCGAATCCCTGCGATCGTCCGTATCAGATTCGCAGATTGGGAAGATCGATTCGCTTGTCGGAATCGCCCAACACAGCCTGATTGATATCCGAAAGCATTTGCACCAGCTCTCTCATTCTCCGTTGAGCCATACCTTAAGTGAATTGCTGCAGCAATTAACCGAAGATTTTAAGAAGTCGACAGGTCTAACGGTCAACTTCCGTGTGATCGGCAGTGAGACGCTCGTTATGCAAAAAATAAACATTTGCCTATATCGTTGCCTTCAAGAGTCTCTAACCAACGCGGTTCGGCACGGCAAGGCGAGCGTGATATCCGTTCAGTTGCATTTCCATAGTCAGCAGCTCCGGTTACAGATCGAAGATAACGGCATCGGAATGGAAGAAATCCAATTTGGATTTGGGCTGGGTGGGATGAAGGAACGGCTTGAACTATTTCACGGCACGCTGTCTGTGCATTCCGAGTCTGGACAAGGAACTTTCGTCATATGTAATATTCCGCTGCAGACAGAGCCTGTCCATGACACGATCCGCCTGCTGATCGTTGATGACCAGGCGATCATTACCGACAGTTTGAAGCAAATTTTGGATCAGCATCCTGATTTTATCGTCGTTGGCCAGGCGGGGGACGGGCACGAAGCATTAGAACACTGTGAGCGATCCCAACCGGATATCGTGCTAATGGATATTCTTATGCAGGGAATGGACGGGCTTGAAGCTTTACTTGAGATGAAACAACGATGGCCTGATATGAAGGTTGTGCTCATGACAACGTTTGAGGATTCCTTGCAGGCAGCAACTGCATTGGAGCGCGGGGTGGAAGGCTACATGCTGAAGTCGGTTCATCCGCGGGAAATGAAGGAAGCTTTGAAACTTATTTATAACGGAGGAACATGGATCGACCAATCGGTCGCTACGCGAGTTTTCGAAGAGATGAAGCGTCAACGTGAGCAATTGGAGAAGATCGGCTCAAGTCAGGAAAATCACCCGTACGGGCTTACGAAACGCGAGATGGAGATTCTGAAGCAACTGTCGAACGGACTGCGTTACAAATCGATCGCCGCCAAGCTATTTTTATCGGAGGGAACGATCCGTAATTACTGCTCGATTCTCTACTCGAAGCTCGGCGTCAACAACCGCGAAGAAGCTATAGAAATGGCCCGAACGAAGAATATCGTGTAGGCGCTGGAGAATTTCGGGCTCGTTGTGGTAGCAGATTGAATGAACCTGCAAGAACTTCATAATTATAATGATACGTTCTGTCCGCTTCATCGGTAACCGCAATAAGCAGTTCTTTATTGGTACCTGCAGCCAGTTGTTTTTGATAACGCACCACTTTATCGCCCATCGTGGCTACCCATATTGAACATGAAATATAACCCTCTCTAATGAAGAGGGCTGAGCATTTTGGCATAGATTAGCTTTACTCTTCCCGATATATCCTTACCACGCACTCCACATGTGTTGAGACCGTGAAAGGAATATATGTTCTCCTTTATATTCATCCCCCTTGTTGAGGAAGCCAATAATTTTATCTACATCTCGGTACATCGCCCACTCCATAAATGCAATCGGATCAACGCAAATGGGATTCGTAAATCCGCGAACATAAAACTTCCCTTGATAAATGTCCTTTATAATATCAGTAGCTCGTCCAGCAAGCCATTTCCGCATATATTTTACATTTGTGAATTCTGTAGCCGCTCAAACTCTCTGAGCGGTTATTTGTGTTGTTAGTGGTACAGCGGCGGATAAAAAGAAAACCACCTAGCGAGGGCTAATAGCAAGGCGGTTGAGATTAATCCCGATTTATATACTAATTTTATTTATCATAAATTTCTTTATCCATGTAATCTAGTGCTTCATCTAGATACTTAAATGCTCTATCATGACCACTAAAATCTAAACCATCTACTTCTCTCCTTAGCGAAATTCCCACCCCGTCTTTAGGAGTAACTTGTATTATAAAGAAATTCGTGTCGCCATCATTCATATCTATCCAAATAGCCACACCAGATTGACCTAGATATATATTCCAATGTGGATATCTGTTAGTTAGTAGTTCTCTAATTTCGTCAATTGTCATCAAATCAATTGCCTCCTGCTTTGGTGAAAATAAGGTCCCCAATAGACTTATCTTTGTTTCTTAAGTAGGAATTAATTGTTCCATTAGGAGATATTTTAATTATATTCCCAAAAGTTGTTGCCTCAATCCCACCATCATAAAGGTGACCCCACAATACAAGCAAAGCGGACTATACAACCACGTATCATTTTTAGCGAATACACTATGATTTATTTTCTTGAAAAACCCTACGAATCTGAAGTCTCCTATCGCCCGAAGCAAGAAAACAGAACCGCAAACGACACACCCAATTCTTGTCATCATACTCGCTTGTAAGTACTGTGTATAACCGCTCTGAACGAGAAGAATAAGGCACGCAATTAGCAAAAGTACAGCCACAAATAAGGTAGCCATCTTACCGGGAACAAATGCAGGCCTATTCTCCCCCGCTTGGGATGGTATAGCTGCATGTTTACCCCAGCGCCCCCCGAACGCCCAATAAACATGTACGATGCTGATCAGCGTCAAAAGACTTACAGTAGATAATGTCATCACCAATTTCATTTGAGAAACCTCCTAGCACGCCAATAACATACGCGTACGTATGTTGAATTATTTTTAATGTCCCTAGAGGCCATTCAACCACATTAGGGACATGCCTAATCAGATATGCAATAAAATCTTCAACATCTTCTCTATATCAAAATTTGGATTAGCCTCGAATCGGGTCATCCACCCTACATAGGTTAAATACGTAAGTCTTGCTCTGTCTATTGCTTCAGCAAGTTCCAGTCCATTGTGTTGATGCAGCTTAGCAATAAAACTAATTCTTTGTTCCTCTATCTCCAATAGACGTGACGCAACAATAGGATCGTGCTTGGCCCATGCATAAATGCCGATTTCAATTTTCTTATCACGATTAAAGCTAATGTGAAGAAGCTGCTCAAGTGAGAAATTTTCTTGTTCAATGGTCTGAATAATCCGTTTAGTCGCATACATTTCCCAATAATCCAACATCGAATCGAGAAGTTCTTTGCGGTCCCGAAAGTAGTGGTAGAAGCTCCCTTTGCTTATTGTCAGCGTACGAGCAAGTAATTCGATACGAACTTCATGGATGCCAGCTTCGGCTAGTTGATTTAACCCCGCTTTTACCCAGTCTTCCCTAGTTAATTGCATGCTTCACCCCAAGATACGGTATCGTATGTTTTCTTCAGAGTACTCCCCTTTTTTTATTTTGTCAATTACGAATGAAGACACCGTACTCCTCATTGCATCACAAAAAAGGGCTATCCTTCAGCCGCTTCTTCATCGGCCCAAAAGATAACCCCTGATGTTACTTCACAATAATGAGCACCTTTGTGCCATCTTCATACTTTTCCAGCTGATTAGCAATCCATGATCCTGCGCCACGATTATCTGAAGGCGTTACATACTGGATATCTGCGCCTTTGCCGCCTTCCGCACACATGGCCATTGGGAATTCGTCTCTGTCGTAGCCTTTCTTGGTCGGGACACCCTTGAGAGATTCCTTTCTGTTTGCTTCAGCACCTTTGCGATTAATTGTGCAAATTCGGGATTCACCATGTTCTTCCGCTGCCTTGATGTGTGCCGCAGTCTCAGGAAATCGCTCTGATGGGACAACGAGTGTAACCTGGGTTGACGTGTTCTGGGAAAGTGTTGTTTGGTAGACGTAAAAACCTGCAATTACGAGCACTGCAACGATGAATAGATAGATAGTTTTCTTTTTCATTTTATGTACCTTGAATAATCGTATAATTCCACTGCATTCAAAGCCTCTTCATGCCTCCTTTATTAAAATCGTGCTTTTATTTTAATCGTTCTTTCATAGATTTGCACGTTTCCGGCCCAGTTTACAAGAAAACCATCGGAACTCTAGCAGCTCTTTAATTTTGGGCAGTCGAAACGGAACTAGAGTACGCTATTTGGTTAAAAAGGCCAAAAATGCTTGTCAAACGGAACTACAGGACGCTATTTCTCTCATTTTCGCTCAAAAGGGGACTTCAGGGAACAAATAGCGTACCACAGTTCCGCTACAGGGAGATTTTAGCCCTTTCCGCGGGAAATAGCGGATCATAGTTCCGTTTCATTTTACTGCCGCCTCCCTTACTCCCCGTCATATCCCCTCAAGGGCTCCGCAATCCGCAGCTTATACTCCGCATGGAATTGATCCCGCGCAGCAGCATGGACATAATCATCCACATAATGCATCAGCAGCATTTTCGCTTGAATCGCAACCGGCAGCGTTAACAGCTCTTCTAGCGAAGTATGTGAAGGCAGTTGGTCATTCTGCAGATGACACTCGTAATAAATGGTTTGCACCTCATCCGCTATGCTGAGAATGTAGCTTTCGTCAAATCTCGTATCGCCGCTAAAATAAAAATAAGGCTTGCACAGCAGACCATAGCTGAGCATATCCGGCACATGCAGGGTTTGAACAAGCTCGAAGCGTATGCCGGCAATTTCGAATTCATGATCGACACAGATGATGTCAAAATAGTCCTCAAACTCGCGCTTGCCGCGTGTTGTCAGCTCCAGACCATGGCGCAAACATTGCCACAGATCCGCTTTTAACCCTGTAGGGATATAAAGCTTCGGCTTCGTTTGGCCTGGATACACTTTGTGAAACAGCGCAAGCTTCTGCAAGCCATTGATATGGTCCTCATGCAAGTGGGTGATAAAAAGGTTCTCGATCTGATTAAGCTGCATGCCCAGTCGATGTAAGCCAAGATGATTGGACTCTGGGAAATCAATACATAAATTGGTCCCGGCAAAAGTCAGAAGCGCACTGTTGTGCCCTTGCTCCAAGCTAAATCCATCACCACAACCCAGAAATGTTACCTTCACAAAAACGCCTCCAATTTTCTTATGTGAATCCTAGCACATTTATACTATGATTTGTTGAAGAGAGTAAATTGCTGCCATTATAGGAGGACACCATGAACAAATCACAGAAGGCGAAGCCCAAGATTCACCTGCGATCATCCCTTTTTATCCTCATGATATCGTTAATTATTGTACTACTAACCGATAGCGTATTCTACTATTACACGAAACGAATGTTGACTTCAGAGCTCGAAACCAAGCTGCAGCTGATTGCGGATAATGTCGCTATCTCTATCAAGCACTCCAGGTCCGGCGAAAAATATGTGGAGAATCTGATTGGCCAAAATCTGCGCACAGCTGCGATTGCGGCACAATATCGTCTCGATCCCGATATCGAGAAAGTAACGAATGACGAGCTTGCCGAGATCAGCAAGGATTTGATGATTGATCATATCACACTGATGAAACGCAGCGGTGATGATATCATCGGCTATAAATCCACAGAGCCCAAGGAAATTAATATGAGCACCAAAACGTGGAGCCGAGATTGGTTCAAAGCGTTTAATCAATTGCTCGATACGACAGAGACGAATGTCAAAAGCGGCCAAGCCTTGCCCCACTATTGGTCAGGGCCTATAAACACGTCCATGTCGGATCCCCAGTACGTTGACAAATGGGGTTACTACTATGACGGGCGCACGAATTACATACTGGACCCTTATGTCCATGATACTTTTTTCCAAAGCTATCAGCGAGAAACCGGCGTCAATGCCGTTATTAATGAAATGATTCATGGGTATACCGACCATGGCGCCAAAGAAATTGCCGTGTTTAACCCTCCTATTTTCTTAAAGCAGCAGGAGCAGTTCAAGAAAGAAGGCTACACTTGGTTCTCAGATCGGGAGATTTTGTTCGGGACCTACACGATGAAAGACAGCCGGGATCAAGAGATGGTGCAAGAAGTCATGAAATCCAAGCACATGCAACAAATGTTTACGGAGCTCAACGGTAAAACGTATCTGAAAATGTTCATTCCACTCCAATTTGATTCTCCAGTTGTTATAGGTCTGACAGCGGACTACGAGCAAGTCCAAAGTTCTATTTATCAGCAGCAAATCAGACTGCTTTTACTAATTGGAACAACGGCTTTCTTTGCTTTCCTGTTCGTCATACTGAGCATTCGGTTCATGAACAAGCGGCGTGAAGCGACGGCCGAAAGCGTTCAAGAAGTCTACGTCGACCACATTGACGCACTGTTTCGTTCGATGAAAGAACAGCGGCACGATTTTAACAATCATGTCGCCACGATTCATTCACTCGTTCATTTGAAAGAGTATGGAGAATTAGATCGGTATACCTCCGAAATCATTGGAGAAACAACGGCCTTAAATGATATTATCCAAATCAATGTGCCCGCCTTGTCCGCTATCGTACAATCCAAAGTGATTCAAGCCGTCGAACGTAAAATCACCTTCATCCATGAGGTGGCCAATCTAAAAAAAGTTCATCTTGGTGCTGTGAAAGCGACAGATATGGTTCGAATGATCAGTAATCTCATTGACAACGCCTTCGATGCCGTTGCTGCTTCCCATAAAGATACAGAGCGGATTGTGCGTCTCATTGGCTATTCGCAAGGCAGTTCCCTGACGTTTCAGGTTATTAACAATGGAGATCCGATTCCGGGTGATTGCTTGGAACGTCTATTTGAGCCAGGCTTCTCTACGAAAAAAGATTCCGGGCAGCACACAGGCTTAGGCTTAAGCATCATTCAGACACTCGTTAATAAATATGGCGGCAGCATTCACGTTAACAGCCTGCCCACTGAGACCTGTTTCACCATTTCCATTCCTTTATAACGCGAATTAACGAACATTAATGAATTGACAACATATAATGTTCGTATTATGATAATCAAGGCGCTAAGAAACAGCCACCTATATGAATATCGTTCGTATATCCTTGAGAATTGGCTTAAGGGTCTCTAGAGGGAGCCATAACTTCCTAGCTACGACGGGTACTTGCTTTCGCATACCTGTGTGGCTGGGTTTTTTTGTGTCCAAATTTATGTGTTCCAGAGGAGATCGCCATGAAAGCTTATGATTTTATCGTCGTTGGTGCAGGACCTGCCGGTATTTTTGCTTGTTATGAGATGACGCTGCTTCACCCTCACGCTAAGATATTACTCGTAGACAAGGGCCATGATATTTATCATCGCAGTTGTCCGATCCTGGAAAGCAAAATCAAACTATGTCCTCCTCCTGCAGGCAAAAAGGACTTCTCCGGCTGCCTGCCCGCTTGTTCAATTACGGCTGGTTTTGGCGGTGCTGGCGCCTATAGTGACGGTAAATTTAACATTACGACAGAATTCGGTGGCTGGATGACCGACTACTTGGCGCCAAGCAAAGTTATCGACCTGATCCGTTACGTAGACGCTATTAATCTCCAGCATGGCGCAACCGAGAACATAACTGACCCTACAACAGAGGCTGTAAGAGATATTGAACAACGTTCTTATGCGGCTGGACTGAAGCTGCTCCGCGCTCAAGTTAGACATTTGGGAACCGAGCAGAATCTAATGATTCTTAAATCCATTTATGAATATTTGAAAACGCGCATCGATATGCAATTCAAAACGGAAGTTGAAGACATTATCACCATCAAACGAGAAGATAAACACCTTATTCAAGGGATTCGCCTGAAAGACGGCACAGAGCTTCACAGTGATCATGTCATGCTGGCCCCAGGTCGAGACGGTTCAGCTTGGTTGACACAAGTGCTCAAAAAGCGCCGATTGAAAATGTACAACAATCAAGTCGATGTTGGAGTCCGCGTAGAAACCTCAGATGTCGTCATGCGGGAAATTAATGAACACCTCTATGAAGGTAAATTTATTTATAATACGTCCGTGGGAACGCGCGTGCGGACATTCTGCAGCAACCCATCGGGTCATGTGGTCGTTGAGAATCACAGTGGAGTCATGGCTGCCAATGGGCACTCTTTCAAAGACCCGGCATTAGGATCGAACAACACGAATTTCGCGTTGCTTGTTTCTCATAAGTTCACCGAACCCTTCGATAAACCAAATGAGTATGCGCGTGAAATATGCAAACATGCGAATGATTTATCCAGCGGCGGTGTCATCGTTCAGAAATTCGGTGATATCATGCGTGGCCGCCGATCTACGGCAGATCGTATCCGCGAAGGCTTCCTTGAGCCTACTCTGTCCGAAGCCGTCCCAGGCGATCTTGGGCTTGTGCTTCCCTACAACACAATGAAAAGCTTGATTGAAATGATCCATGCGCTGGAGAAAGTTACACCAGGTATCGCCGCAGAACATACGCTTTTCTATGGTGTGGAAGCGAAATTCTATTCGGCTCGTCCTAAGCTGACAGAATGCTTCGAGACCGAAATTAAAGGACTATTTTGCGGAGGCGATGGCGCTGGAATTACACGAGGTCTGGCTCAAGCTGGAGCAGCAGGTGTATGGGTTGCACGCCATGTATGTGATCGTATAAATAGCTGATAGACAAATATTTCCGGGGAAATAAGAGGTTTTTCACCAAAAATTTCAAAAAAAAGAACAGATCTGTCTTACCCGAGTCAGGTCTGTTTTATGATTTTTACAACCTGAAAAAAGTCTTTTAATCTTCAATTAAATATGATAAAATGAAACCGTTATCAAATGTAAGCGTTATCATTTTTAAAAGGGGGATTTTAAAATGAATGTAGCGCTCGAAACTAGAAACAGTTATGAAGATTTTGTTCTTGAAAAAGATATTATGTACTTCCGCGTAGGCGAGCATGGACTTGTTTCTTTTCATGGCAAAAACTATCATATCAAAAAGCGGATGTCCACCGATCAAATTCATGAAATTACATCAAACAGCTCGTTTTTCAAAGTGAATACGGACTGCTATGTGAACACTAGAAAAATCATTCAGATTCAAGACGGCAAAGTTTTTTTCGAAGTGAAAGGCGCAGACTCCAAATTCGCCTCGATTACAAAGCTTCGTCAGCACCGCTTGAAAGAAATCATGCAGCAGCACAAACAAGAAACAGCTGCACCTGATACCATGAAATAGAACTTGCTGCGCTGCATGGTTGGAGCCTGCAAGCTGCATAGAGTAAGGAGCCCGCGAATGAATCGCGAGCTCCTTTTTGGTATAACCACTATGAAATTTTGGAAAGTGTTTCTTGTTGATGTTCGCGGATAAGAAAGCGGATGTACTCGACTGTTGTTTCTTTCACCTTTTTGGCTTCTTCCAAAGTCGCGAAGCTGTACTCAGCATGATCTGTGCTTTCGTACTTCTTCAGCTCTTCATAATTCATTCCAAGTGTGGAGAAATTATTAACCAGTTCGTAGGGAGTCTTATGATCCACATTTTTCACGAAAATATCTTTGGAAAAGAACGAGCCTTGTTTCTCCACTTTAAAAATGACTCGAAACGGCTTGTCTTTATCTGATACAAAGCACTTGATTACAACGTCGATTTCCATCGTTTTATAATCCACAGCGTTCATAGGTTCCTGCTTTGGTGTGCGCATCCATCTTTTCAAAAAGCCCAACACAAGATAACCTCCTTCATAAACGATATGAATATATCTCATATTGTAGCGGATACATACCCCATTTGACAATCCATATTTTGGTTATATGACTTCTATTGACTTTTTAACAGCCGTCTTCCTATACTTCCATATGATAATTAAGCACAAAACACCCGTTAGAACCCCACATCCGACGAATGCCCCATTAGCTCCATAGCGATCTGCCACATAGCCGGCAAATAAGCTTCCGATTGGTGTTGAGCCAGCAAATACAAGCGAATAAACGCTCATAACGCGCGCACGATACTCCTCTTTGGCGTGCATTTGAAGCGAAGAATTGCTGTTCGTCGCAAACATAATGTTGAAGAAGCCGGTTAGTGCAAGCAGCGCGCCGCAAGCCCATACGGAAGTGCTTAGTCCATTAAGAACGAGACAAACAGCCACAACTAAGCTTGCAATAATGCTCAGCTTAATCCTTGGTCCTTGCTTACTGCGGAAAGACATCGTGAGTGCTCCGGCAAATGAACCGATACCCAGACAAGACATCAGCGTCCCATAAGTGGTTTCCCCCAGGTGCAGAACATTTTTCGTAAAGACAGGAATTAGGACGTTAAAGTTGAATGCCAGCGTGCCAATTACAGTTACAAGCAGCACTGTCTGGGCCAGCAGCGGATCTCTGGCAATGTAGACGATGCCGTCTTTAATTTCCTTCATGATGCCGTCATTCGAGGTTTTCTTTCGCACGTAAGGTGCAGCTTGGATATGAAATAAGCCATAAAGCACAGCCAAAAAGCTGACTCCGTTGAGTAAAAAACACCAGCCCGCTCCAAGCAAAGCCATCATAACCGCGCCGATCGAAGGCCCCACAATTCTAGCCATATTGAATGTCGTCGAATTCAGCGCAATGGCGTTCATCAGGTCTTCTTTTCCTACGATTTCTATATTAAAAGCCTGCCTTGTCGGCATATCCAGCGTATTATTCAAACCTAGCAATAACGCCAGCACTAGGATATAGCTGTATTTCACAGAATCTGTAAGCACCAGAATAGCTAATGTAAATGCAAGAATCATCGCAACTGTTTGCGTCACAAGAAGAATCTTCTTCTTCGGAAACTTATCTACAACGATACCTGCAAACAAGGAGAACAAAAGAATCGGAAGAAACTGGCATGCGGCAACAATTCCAAGCTTAAACGGCGAGCCTGTGAGCGTAAGAACAAGCCAGGACTGCCCGATATTTTGCATCCAGGTCCCGATCAGCGACACGCACTGCCCCAGCCAAAGGTAGCGATAATTGCGATGAGTCAACGCATGGAAATGGCGATCAATAAACTGTGAACCCGCGAGTTTCATATTCATGGCTCCACCGGCTCCTCTGCGAAACGGGCTGCATTATTGCCCATTTTCTCCAAAATAACTAAAGCCAACGTTTTCTCTTCTTCCGACAAGCCAAACGTCAAGCGCTCTCGCCAATCCGTCAGTACCTTGCGAACGTCTTCCTTGATGAAATGAGCTTTCTCCGTTAGATGAACCTCGTTGCATCTTTTATCTTTTTCACTGACTGTGCGCGTTATATAGCCCTGCTCTTCTAGTTTTTTTAGCGCTTTTGCCGTAGTCCCTTTGTCAATTTTCAAATAATCCGCCAGCTCTTCCTGCGTGAGACCATCTTCCTTGTACAAGGCATTCAAGAAAATATGCTGTCCTCGGCCAATCTCATATTCCTTCAAATGCTCACCGATATACATCTGCCCATACCGATACAGCAGTGAAATCCACCGCGGAATGGAATTTCGTGTATCTATCATCCTCTTCCTCCTGTCTTTTGGATAACATCCAGCTTCCGAATCGTTGCACTTGCCACTAATTTATCATACGTGGAATTGGTTGCACTTGCAACCGATAATTGATAGGGCGATAGCCATTTTTTCGCCTGCTCGGGCGGCCCGTTTCTCTTCTCGTTGCGGACAGCCATCCGCAGGCTCACAGCAAACCAAAAAGACCGATCCCCCCAGCAGCAGTAGCTGCCGGAGCCATCGGTCTAAGCTCTTCAGATCTTATAGGAACTTGATGCAAACCGGGCGCGGCACCGCCGCGGTTTGTCCGGTTTCACGCAGCATACCGGTTTCTGCGTCAATCGCGAACACGGTAATGCTGTTCGAGTTCTGATTCGCCGCGAGGAGATAATCCCCCTGCGGCGACAAGGCGAAGTTCCGCGGCGTCTGCCCAAGCGTCGCCTGCCAGCCCACGACCGACAGCGTTCCGCCCAGTCGGTCCACGGCATAAACCGCGATGCTATCGTGTCCGCGATTTGAGGCATAAAGGAAGCGGCCATCTCCGGAGAGATGGATGTCCGCGCACGTGCTCTCGCCGCCGAAGTCATCCGGCAGCGTCGAGATGTTTTGCAGCGCGGTCAGTGTTCCCGCGTCTGCGTCAAAGCCCAGCACCGTCACCGTGCTGTCCAGCTCATTGATCGCGTACACGTACCGGCTGTCCGCGCTGTAGACCACGTGCCGCGGGCCGGCGCCTGGCTTCATCGCCGCTTCGCCATGCGGCAGCAGCAAGCTGCGCTCCGCGTCAAGCTGACTAACGACCAGCCGATCGAGGCCAAGATCGGCTGAGATCACATACCGATTGTTCGGAGCTGGAACAATCGAGTGGGCATGCGGTGCCTCTTGGCGATCCGCTTGCGGTCCAAGATCGCCCTCATGTTTCAAGACTTGCGTATGTACACCCAGTGCGCCCCCCGCTTCAATTGGATATACGGCCACATTGCCGCTTGAGTAATTAGCTACCAGAACCGTACGGTTCGTCTGGTCCAAGCTAATGTAGCAAGGGGCTGCACCGTCCGTTGGCTGCTGATTGATTTTGGTCAATTGGCCTGTTCCCGCTTCAATGGCATACGCCGCGGCTGATCCGCCGAAACTGCCATTATACGTTTCCGTTTCGCTCACGGCATATAACACAGTGCGAGCCTCATTCAGCGCCAAGAAGGAAGCATTGGGAAGATCATTATACGACGCTGCCAATGTCAGTTCTCCCTGTTCAGGATGAAACGCATACAAGCGAATTCCTTCTAGATTTTGCTCATCTGTATAAGAACCCACGTAACATAATAATTGCTTTGTTTCAAAAGCCGCCATTCACAACCAGCCTCCATGCATATTCATTTATATTCTTTATGTGACTTGCCGTCCTGCTGCCATTTTCACATCTTATTTTTCTTATTTTGTATCGTCATCTTGCGCCATAGCGCCATTAAGCCCATGGCAATGATTGAGCCATATAAAGCCATCTCCATATCATGGTGCGTATCCCATGGATCTCCCTGCGTACCAAGGAACAAGGTTCCGATCTCAGGAGCCACCAGAAGCGCTACCCACATCTCAATAAGCTCATAAAAAGCACCCAATGCCAACACGATAACACAGGTTATAACATAAAGCCATCTGCGGCTAAGATTTGTCCATACTGACATGGCTTCACGAATCGGATAGGCCATCAGCAGCCCGAAGCTGAAATGAACCAAACGATCATAGGAGTCTCGTTCCGTATGAAAAAGGAGCTTCATCCAGACATCAACCACATTCTCATTATAGGAATAATGCGCTCCAACCGTATGCAGGACCAGAAATATCCCGATAAAGGCGTAGGATAAATTCGAAAAGGAAAACAGCCTGTACGTGCTCACCAATCCAATCAGCGCAGCCCAAATCAGCAAATTTTCCAGAACCCAATCAAACCTGCTGTATGGAGAAACCGCCATCCAAATCCAGATCCCCGCATACGCCAAGATCATTGCCTGCAAAAGCCGATTCGAAGTAAATGATCTTTTCTCGATATCACGACTTTCTTCCATTGCTCTCATGGCTTTATCCCCCTTGTAGTAGCTATACACTCAGGGTACATCGCCTTCGCTTTTTCCAAAAGTACTACATTTATGTAGTACTGAATACATCATATTTGACTTCCGAGAAGTTATGAAGCATCTGCTCTTCAAGCGCAGTATTCCCGCTCCGTTTATCAATAACCTTGCGCCAAATTTCATTCTCGCGATATTGCTTGCCATCCTTCTCCAGAAAACGATGATTTCTTTCCTCCATATGATAGGCATACGGCAGCAATTCATCACTGTGAACGGAGCCTTTCAAATGCTCATCTGTGAGCCATAATCGAAACTGAAACGTTGTCTTGGTTGGATTATAGATGCGCAGGTCGACATAGTTGTAAAAGACGCTCGCTCCGCTCCCGAAAGGCAGAACCCTGTGATCATCCGGAAACGGATCAAAGCTATGATGATGCCGTTCAACCACATGCAAAGGGGTATGCAAAGCCATCCAAAACAGCAAATTGCCAAGTTGGCAAATCCCGCCCCCGACACCACGCTTAACCCCGCCTTGCGAAAGCAGAAGGCCCTCGATGTAGCCTTTAGCCGACGTCGCCTTCCCAACTAGCTTCCAGAAAGAGAACGTCTCTCCCGGCCGAATCAGAATGCCGTCCATACAAGCAACACTAAGACGTAAATTCGTAATTTTGTTTTCTTGTAAAATAGGATCGGAAGTGCCAAGCTTTCTGCGCAGCAATGATTGGTGTTTTTTGCACGAATAGGGAAGCGTGTGAGCGGCCCTATGCTTGGCGTACGTAAGAGAAGGATTCAAATTCTTGAAGTGACGCAGCAGCCTTAATTGCCCAATCCGCAACCGATAAAGAACAGGAAACCTACGCAATAACATTTGCCTCATCCTCGGACACCTTCCTTTTTCAATCAAAAATGGAGGGATAAAACGATTCCTCTATTCAGATGCTTCTTCCATAGATTTAGTTCAACGAATAGGCAATTATTTTTCTACGGTTAAAGGGTGTAGATGATCGGTGTAATCCCGCTGCCTTCATAGACTTGCGCAATGTTCTGACGATAACTATCCATGTCAGATAACGTCGCAAGCCAGAAGGTATGCGGGGCTTCTTCGGATGCCAACGCTTTATCTCTTGCCTGTTCCAATGACGTATATTGAAAGGGGCCCCAAGGCATAGCATGCCGTCCTACTACCGGATCAATCCAATAGGGGATCTGGAGTCCGTGAAACCATGCCAATTTCAGCGCCTGCTCGGCAAAAGAACCAGTGCCATATAGATAAATGGCCTTGTGTCCTGCTTCTTTCATCTTTTGAATCGCGCTAAACAGCATTCCCTGACTGCCAAATCCGTCCTGCAGCCGCAAATAGTAATGATACAAATAAAATGGATACTTCCGAGTTGCTACGCCCTGAGGCCAGTTCACGTTCAAAATTGAAGGTGCATAATTGCAGCTGTTCAAGAACGATTCGGCTCCCTGCTGGAACCATTTTTCAGCCATATCTTCACAAATCGGCGCTATATATTCGGTACCGAAATTATCCTGGTGCGTCAAGTCGCCGAGTATTCTTGCTTCCAGAGGCATTGGCATGTCCAGAACGCGGTGAAGCGGTTTGCTCCACTCTTCAGGCTGCAAGGAAGAACGCAATAGATGGCCTCTTTTCAAATTCAGCAAATAAGCATAGTAGCCCTGAAAAGCGATGGCACCTCGTTGACAAGCACCTTTCCGCCTCAGCTCATTTTCCGACCGTTTCAAAATAGCCGTGACCGGATGAATCTTCCCGGATTCATCTTTGGCATAACGAAGGGTAGAACCAAAGTCCCCCATCATCAGCTCCTCCACAAAAGCAGGCGTTCTCG
This sequence comes from Paenibacillus ferrarius, assembly GCF_002027705.1. Lineage (GTDB taxonomy): Bacteria > Bacillota > Bacilli > Paenibacillales > NBRC-103111 > Paenibacillus_E > Paenibacillus_E ferrarius. Next base: position 59,072 of record NZ_MBTG01000045.1, read on the forward strand.
CAATCCGCTTGGCCTGAGCAGTACCGTCGCTGCCGGCGCGCAGCATATAACGGATATCCATCCCCTTGAAACTTAATTCATCCAGTCGGTTTGCGGCGCCTACCGCAAGTAGATGTGTCATTTGCGGCTGCATGCCCGCAAGTCTGACGATTTTCTCCAACGAAGTCTGTATCGTGCCATGAAAGCCTATATCTATCGTGACCAATTGTTCTGGTGAACCAAATTCCTGCTTCAGATAGCTGACCAAAAGCTCTCTATGCCGCTGAATCGAAGAATCAATCTTCCGCTGAATAGGCTCACTCCGCAAGAAATTAGCAAGCTGATCATAGATCGTGTCGCCACTTTCTCCCTTAATCTGCTTGCAAGCCTCAATCTTCTGCTGCACAAAAGGGGCAAAATGCGTGCTTTCCTCACCAATCCCGAGAACTTCAAATAACTCGCCTACTCCTAATCCATGAATCCCCACTAAATTAGCCAGCTCAATCTCTCCAAAGCTCGCCATTCCGGCCAAAAGGGTCGCTTGTCTGGACACATAAATCGGCTTCACTTGCAGCGGAATTCCTCTTAGCTGAGCGGCATTTTCCAGCATCGGGGCTAACAAATAAGCTTCCCTCATAAGCGGATGGACACAATTGATTCCTTCAGCTGCACAAATATCCAAAACCCAGTCGCATAGAGATTGTAAAAAAGGGCCAATTACACTTGCTCCGATGCTATAGAACTGGTGCTCCTGCTCCGTCGCTGCGTCTATCTTATCAGAGGCTTCCGCCAGCTTGCGCAGTGACTTCCATGCTGGAAGAACGTCGCCATGACGAACATATTCCCAGTGCTGCAAGCTTTCAAAATGCTCTGGAATGACGTTATAATGAATCGCCCTGATCCCCGCCTTCGCAGCTCCATCAATATCCGCCGCCACGTTATCGCCAATATGCAGAATACGGCGACTCTCCATGTGCGGATAAATCTCTTTCAATCGCGCGAATAAATGTCCGGATGACTTGCCCTCCTTCTCTTCCGAGGAAACAAGTATCGTGTCCACAGCGGCGAGATCAAGACCTGCAGCATTCAGGATGTATCGCAGCTGGTCTGCCGATAAGTACATATCAGATAACAAGGCAACCGGAATTTCCGCGTTTTGACAAGCCGTTAACAACGATGCCACATGCGGATTCACATAGCAGACTTCGGCTTCCGTTTCTACTTCGATAAGCGCGATCCGCGCCTTGTCACAGGAGCCTTCCGGCATTTGGGCATAAATGAGCTCTAGTGTAACTTCGCCGAATCCTGTTCGTGCAAGCTGCTTTTGGCGAGCTTCGTGCTCTGCAAGAATTCGCATTGCTTTAAAAGCTTCAGCTGTAATCGAAGCCTGCAAACATCCTTGAAGGTGTGCTTTGCCAGCAACTTGAACAAACACATCCGCCGGATTCGCACAAGTCCGAAACAACAGCGTATCAAAAATATCCAAGCTGAGCAGCGCAATGTCCGCGATATCGAAGGCGGAGCCACCTAGACAACGGTCTTTTTTCCATAATTGAAGATCAGTCGAGCGAATGGGTGCAAACGGAACTTGCAGCATCAGGTGCCTCCTTCACGGATTCATTTGAGTAATAGGACTAACTTGAGGTAAGCTTAATCTATGATAAAACGGAGGTGCGCTTATTTATGTCAGACCAACCCTTGGTGTCCATCATTATTCCAACGTATAATCGTAGGATCGAGCTGGCTGAGCTCGCAGAATCATTATACCGCCAAACCTACACAAATTTACAAATCATCGTCGTGAACGATTGCGGACCTTCGGTTGATTTCATTCAGGACTTGTATCCTGAACTGGCCATTCAGATCATTGATATGCCTGAGAACTTAAAACATGTTCATGCCCGTAATCGCGGCCTGCTGGAAGTGAAAGGCGACTATATCATGCTTTGCGATGATGATGACTTGCTGCTCCCTATTCATATTGAGCGTATGCTGCAAGAGATTCAGGGCTTCGATCTTGTCTACCCGGATGTCGAAATTTTCCATTATGATTATGAAAATAATACGCGGTTAATCACGGATCGTTTCGTCTTTGCCTATGAATATGATGTGGCGGCGATGCGTAGATTCTCAACTTTCTTCTCCTCCGGCTGTCTATTCCGCCCTGAGGTTATCGATGCTTTGGGACCTTTTGACACGGACGTTTTCCATTACTGGGATTGGGATTTCTTCCTGCGGACCGCTGAGCAGTTCCGTGTGAAACGGGCGCCGATTGCCAGTGCGCTTTATGCTTTTGCGCAGCAAGGAGACAGCAATATGTCCGGTCAATTAGACAATATGCGTCCTTATTTGGACATGCTGTCAGAGAAGCATCAGCTTGGTGAGCTGCCAACCAAAAATTTCTTTCTCCTGCTAGAAGAACCGGAAGTCAAAGCGCGGCAAGCTTCAACAGAACTTATTTGGGACGGCCAACCGATTCGTTCTCGCCTAGCCAAATAAGCCTTTGACATACAAGCTGCGAAACTCGCTGGGTGTCATGCCTTCATGCTCTTGGAAACGCTGATTGAAATAGCTTGCACTCGCATAACCCGCTTCATTGGCGATTTCTTTGATGGACAAATGCTCTTTCTCAATCAAACGCTGCTTCGCGAATTGAATGCGGCATAGTGTAATGAAGGAGAGCGGCGTCATCGACATCGCTTTGCGAAACAATTTGCAGAAATAATATGTGCTTACGCCTGTGAGCTCCGCCCATTCCTCCAGAGTGAACGGTTCGCAGGCTTTTTGCTGCATACTGGGCAGGATCGCCAGGATGCGATCTACGGAATCCCCCCCGCGATTCCCGGTCAAAGGAGCGGCATAGCTCATGAATTCGCTCAAAATCTTGTAGGTTAACGTAGACAAATTCGTTGATCGAAGAATCCCCATGGTCTCCGCTTCCAGCAGCAGCTCGTGGAACGCCTCCTCAAGCTCATTCATTCTCTTTAACGACCAAAGCACCCGAAAAAAGCCTTTTTCCAATAAAAATTCTTTGAGATAGCTCCCATAAAAGTGGACAAACCGCACAGCCCAAGGATCTTCCTTCGATGCGTAATACTTTTGTTCCTGAAACGGAAAAAACAGAAAGGCATCGCCTTTTTGCAGGACGTGCTGTTCACCGTCAATTTCCACGTAACCTTTGCCTGACAAAACAAAATGAATGCTGAAGGACTCGCACAGCCCCTCAGGTCGATAAACCGTATGCGTCTGCAAATCATAATACCAGCCTACGGATTCCGGGAAAATAAAGTAAGACGATTGCTGCAATTTGGGCAGCATGACTTGTCTTTGCATCCTTCATGCCTCCTCATCTGAGAACAATATTCCGATAGTCTGAGCAATATATTATCATATTCATTTTAAATAACTCGTTTTATAATAACAATATACCGCTATTAAATTATTTTCACTAAAGGAGATACGCCGTCATGACAAAGCTTCGTTGGGGAATTCTGGGGTGTGCCAATATTGCAATAAGAGCATGCATCCCTGGAATTAAACAGTCTCAAACAGGAATTGTAAGCGCTATTGCCAGCCGCAGTTTGCAGAAGTCGCAAGAGAAAGCTGCCGAACTCGACATTCCTACAGCCTACGGCAGTTACGAAGAATTAATTGAAGATCCGAATATTGATGCCATCTACATACCCTTGCCGAACCATCTGCATAAAGAATGGACCATTCGCGCGATGCAGGCAGGCAAGCATGTGCTTTGCGAGAAACCGGCTGCCCTGACTGCCGAACAAGTGCAAGAAATGGTAACCGCTAGTGAACAAGCAGGTGTCCAGTTTGCTGAAGCTTTCATGTATCGGCACCACCCTCGTTACGAGCGAATCCAAGAAATTATTGCCTCTGGGGAGATTGGTGACATTCGAGGCATTCATGGCGCTTTTACATTCAGCAATCCCGGCGACAGCAAAAATGTCCGCTACGTTCGCGAATGGGGCGGCGGTTCTGTCTATGACGTTGGATGCTACCCGCTTAGCGCAGCCAGAATGATTCTGGGCAGAGAGCCTGAAGCTGTAACGACTCATGCTTTCTTCTCTCCGGAGCACGATGATGTCGATATGATGATGTCCGGTTTAGTTGAATTCAGCGGCAATGTCGCTTTAACTTTTGACTGCGGCATGTGGGCAGGATTCCGCAACACGCTAGAAATCGTAGGCGCCGTCGGCCGCATTGAAGTTCCTTCTGCTTTCGTGACGCCAACGGAGGAATCCGGGAATTTCATCGTGCATGTCGGCAATGAACGCCGGGTAGAAACGGTTCCCTTCCTGAATCAATATGCCCTGCAGGCGGATGACTTGGCTTATGCCGCTTGGGGTGAGAAACCGGCGCGTTTCCCTGCAAGCGATGCGATCAGCAATATGAAAGTAATTGACGCTTGTCTGAAATCAGCCAGAGAGCGTTCGCGGGTTGTCCTTTAACAATCATAATAGAAAGCGTGGAGATGTAGCGATGAAACACATTCAAATTAAAGGCTTAGATAAACCTGTCTCTACTTTAGTCATGGGTTCAGATTTCTTTCGCTTGGATAATCCGCATGAAGTCAGCGAAATCCTTGGACACTATCTGGCAATCGGAGGCAATACGATCGACTCAGCGTTCATTTATTGCGGAGGACAAAGCGAGCAAGCGATTGGCATTTGGCTCGATGAGATGGGCAATCGGGATACGATGAATATCTTCACCAAAGGCGCCCATCATGATGAGACCGGTCCCCGAGTGAATGCAGAAGCGATTCGCAGCGACTTGTTCACGAGTCTGGAGCGGCTTCGCACCGACTATATTGACCTGTATGCTCTGCACCGCGATGATCCGGCTATACCGGTCGGCGCAATTCTCGAAGCTTTGAATGAACATGTGGAAGCTGGCCGCATTCGCGCTTTTGGCGGCTCCAACTGGACGCATGAGCGCTTGCAGGAAGCAGCCGACTATGCCGAGAAGCATGGCCTCATCGGCTTCAGCTTCAGCAGTCCCAACCTAAGCCTCGCTAAGGCCAACGAGCCTTTCTGGGCTGGCTGCGTCTCAGTCGACGAGCAAGCGCTGCGCTGGTACGAAGCCAAGCAGCTTCCGCTGCTCTCTTGGTCTTCGCAGGCGCGCGGCTTCTTCACCGGGCGTTTCTCGCCGGAGAACCGCGACAATGCCGACCTCGTCCGCGTCTTCTACAGCGACGAGAACTGGACGCGGCTGCGCCGTGCGGAACAGCTGGCGCAGGAGAAAGGCGTAAGCGCGATCCAGATCGCGCTCGCCTACGTGCTGAGCCAGCCGTTCCCGGCCTGCGCGCTCATCGGCCCGCGCAGCGAAGCCGAAATGCGCTCATGCCGCGATGGCGCGGAGCTCGTGCTGACTCCGCAGGAGCTGGCATGGCTTGATCTAACCGCAGCTACAGTGTAGCTGCTTGGCATTCTGCGGCGCCTTGAGGCCGCATGCTTGGAATAAGGCCGGCCGCAACTGCAGGCCGCCTTGTGTACTAAAGTAGATTCAGAGGCTGTCCCATAAGTAGATAAACCTACTTGAGGGACAGCCTTTTTTGTGTACATATAACCTGACATAAACTGGCCGTTCTGCGCGTGATCTTCTTTCATGCGTATGACTATAGCTGTCCGGATCTATGTAGCTGTTACGGGATCTGATAATTTCTTGATGAGCCTCCTCTTTCTCCGAGCTTTAGCTCCAGTTGCCTTCTCTAAACCTGCAATTATGCATCTTTTTGGCTCTTGGAATAGCCTCAACTATTAAATTCCTGCGTTTGTGCAGGTTTTTGAGGCTTCTTCTGGATGAGAGGCTGAAAAAGATAAAAATGCCTGCACAATTGCAGGCATTTCCACTTTTTAACCGAATTCGCCAGGAAATTCCTGTATTTTTGCAGGCTTTTACACTTGGGTGAACTGATCTGATCTGGAAGCGCCTTTATTCCACATGGAATTATAAAGTAATCAATCCCATCATCTATCGACGCTTACCTTCTAAATTTGGCTTAGGGGACAGCCCCTTATTTTTTGGGATTTACGGTGAGTATGGCTTTCATCGGCTTTGAGCCTCGGCTGGCTCAGAGCGCGGGCGATGCTTTCCCACCTCCGAGACAGCGTTTTTCGCTGGCTCAGCTTGCTTTCGCAAGGATTCGTCCTGCTTCGCGCTCAATGGATATTTTAATCGGACAAACGCTAAATATGAGAGCCATCTAGTCAGGGAATCCAAACTCAATATCCCACTGCCCATGTGACTGACAGTCCTCCTTATATGCCTGCACCGACAATCCCGCTCTTTCTTCGACACCGCCTAATAGACGGTTGATCCATCGCCATGATAAGATAGAAGAAAGCGTTACCTTAAACGAATGGATATCTACCTAGCCTTATGGGCTTATTCAGATAGAAGAATGGCTTTCCTGAAGGAAAGCGTTAAGGAGGTCCCATGGGAAAGACAGATGTTCGCCGAGATGCCATCATGCAAGCCATTAAAGATAAGGGCTCCATTGCCTTGACCGATATTGTACAGCAGTTCGCTGTATCGGAAGCCACAGCACGAAGGGACCTTGAAATCCTAGAGCAGGAGAAACGCTGCATTCGTACTTTTGGCGGTGCTGTCCTAGAGAGTTTGAAGGTCGAAGTTCCCTTTTTTAACAAAATGGACCTATTCACCGAAGAGAAAAAAGAAATCGCTGACAAAGCGCTGCGCTACATTGAAGATGGCGATATCATCGGTTTGACCGGTGGCACAACAACAACCTTCATCGCCAAAAAGCTGAATCAGTTCAAGAACCTAACCGTCATCACCAATGCGGTGAATATCGCCTATGAATTAATCGGCACCCAAGGCCTGCAGCTGATCCTTACGGGAGGGGTGATTCGCACCCAAACCTTTGAGCTTTCAGGACCACTCGCCAATGCGACACTGGAAAACCTGAGTATTCGCAAAACCTTCATGGGCGTAGACGGCATTTCATTATCTCGCGGCATGATGATTTATAACGAGCTCGAAGCCGAGACCAATCGACGCATGATGAAACAATCCATGGAGACATACCTCGTTGCCGATCATTCCAAATTCAGCCGCAGCTCGCTGTTCGTTATCGGTGAAGTCCAAGAAACCATCGGCATTATCAGCGATTCCAAAATCACCCCAGAAATGAAGCACGCTTTTAAGGAAGCCGGAGCTCCTTTTCTATAGGCTTCAAACGAAAACCAAAAAGTCCACTCCATTTTCAATTGAAAATAGGGTGGACTTTTGCGTAGGTGAAGCAATGAGTGAATGCGAGTTGAAACGGAACTCAGAACTGTAGTGTGCTTTTATAGATCAACGGAACTGTGAACTGTAGTGTGCTTTCATAGATCAACGGAACTGCGAACTGTAGTGTGCTTTCATAGATCAACGGAACTGCGAACTGTAGTGTGCTTTCATAGATCAACGGAACTGCGAACTGTAGTGTGCTTTCATAGATCAACGGAACTGCGAACTGTGGCGAGCAGCTTTTACAGATAGATGAGTGAAAACGAATCGAAACGGAACTCAGGTACGCTATTCACAAAATAATGAGGCAAAACGAGTTGAACGGGAACTATGGTACGCTAAATGCTCATTTAAACGCACTTTTCAGGTGAATTTAGACAAATAGCGGATCACAGTTCCCTTTGCCAGTTAAAATGAGGCCTTTTAGCGAGAATAGCGTACTCTAGTTCCCTTTCATTTGAAAGCTGCCATGCTCAGACTATCCCCTTCGCGAATGTCCACCTAAAAGGGATTTCTCGAGGGACCACCCGGTTTTCCGCACGGCAACCGTGCAACCGTGCAACCGCGCAACCACGCAACAACGGACGCACGGTCGGCCATCAGCCTCTCCAGACATCAAGCTCCCTTAAGTCTCGCTGCTTGGCTGCACAGCAACAGCCGGTTTATACTTCAGCGATGGCAGCATAATGAATACACCTATTAAGAACAGCGCCGCAGAGGTCAAATAAATCATTTCGAGCGAGAAAGATGCTTTGATACTTCCTGCCAAACTCATTGTGATGACCATCGCGCCCATGAACAGCGGATTCAGAATGCCATTGACCCGGCCCACGAACGTTTCCTCTGTGTTACCCAAAATCATGGTATTAATACCAATCTGGATAGCAGGCATAACAAGCCCAGATAGGAATTGCATCGAGAGCGCCAACCAAAGCAGATTCGTCATCCCCATAATGCCAATGGTCACGACGCTAACTACAAGTCCAATCGTTAACAATGCTTGCGGCAGCATCTTTTTGGAAAAGCCCATGGTTATACCGCCGCCGATAATCATCGCAATCCCATTGGTTGCCATGAACCATTGCAGATCTTCTTTGGGGAGCCCCAAATTTTCTGTAACCAGATAAATGCCAAGCGGGCTGATTAAGCCGATAGCCAGACCCGCTACCGCAAAGCAGCCGCCTAAGGTGACAAGCATCTTATTTTTGAGCACATAACGGAAGCCTTGGCCCATTTCTGCAAAAATGTGCGTTGTCCGCGGCTCAGCTCCGGGTTCCGCTTTCCGATCAGCGGGCAGGAACGTTAGCACCAGTGCGGAGAGCACAAAGCAAACGCCCATAATAGCTACTGCTGTTTCAATTCCAAAATGATAATAAACGAATGTCCCCATGATAGGACCTAAGATCATAAAGATTGCCATCATCGATTGGAAAAGCGACATCCCCATTTGCATTTGGGACTCTGGCACATGAACTTTAAACAGCTTCATAGCGGAAGGTTGGGAGAATTGCGATAGGATGGACGAGACGAGTGTGGCAAAAAAGATAGCTTTCCATGACCCATAATACAAGGTAATCATGATGATAAAGACGGAAGCCGCGCTTAAAATATCGCACCAGACCATGGTCAGCTTAGGGCGCCAGCGATCCGCAAAAGCACCGCCGATAAAAGAGAAAATGAATATCGGCGCAAACTCGGCAACTGAAATTAATGAAACCGAATAGGGATCATTATTGGTCATGTCCGTCACATAAAGTAATATTGCAAAGTTGCGAATCCAAATCCCGACTTGGAGAAAAAGGCCTGATAGCATAATCGACTGTACGAAACGATTGGCGAAAAAAGTACGCATGGTCGGAGCAGTAGATGAACCAGCTTGAGACATAGAAAAAAAACACCCTTTCGCAAATAGATTGTTTTATCAAACTTGACCTCTTTTCTATAAGAGCAGTAAGAAGAAGTTTCATAAACCTTTTCTAATTTAACGAAAAAGATGTTTAAAGAACAGTGCCATATGTCATATGACCAGTCATAATGATACTTATTTCTGATCTCTGACCATCAGGAGAGCTGCGCCTACGGCTCCTGCCGAGGAACCAAGCGCAGAAGAGACGAATCTTACCTGCTCGCGAATGGAAGGCAGACAGCGCTCTGCGATAACTTCGCGCATCGGTCCAAGCAGCGGCTCGCCGATATGCGAAGCGCCGCCGCCAAGAATAACCACCTGCGGATTCAGCAGGTGAAGGATGCTGACGAGCCCAACGCCGAGGGCTCGTCCTGCTTCGCGCAGGATGCCGCTGGCTTCGGCATCCCCTTCCGCGGCTGCGGCCGCGACCAACCGCGCGTCCACGCGGTTCGGGTCGCCTCCCGCGAGCCGCGTGAGAGCGCCGCCGCTGCCGGCGCTCTCAGCAGCGCGGCGCACATGCTCGGCGCCGCGACGGCCTATTGCGGTGCCTGACGCGTAGAGCTCCAGGCACCCCACATTGCCGCAGGGGCAGAGCATGCCATTTCCATCAATGGAAATATGGCCAAGCTCGCCTGCGTTATGGTTCACACCGGCGATCAAGCGGCCGCCGGAGATAATGCCCCCGCCGATCCCCGTGGAGATCGTCACGAAGATGCAGTCCGGCGAGCCTTCGCCCTCGCCGGCCAGCCATTCGCCAACCGCTGCGGCGGTGGCGTCGTTTTCGAGACGGACCGCGCATGCGAAGCGGTCCGACAGCACGCTGGCGACGGCAACGTCGCGCCAGCCCAAGTTCGAGGCGAGGGTAACGACGCCCTTCGCCGTATCAAGCGTGCCCGCGGTGGCGACGCCAATCCCGCGAACAACGCCGCGGCCGCCGGGCGCCGCCGCGAGCACGCTTTCGATCAGGCTGCCCAGCCGATCGAGAACAGCTTCCGCCCCCTGCTTCGCCAAGGTGGGAATCTCTTCCTTCGCGATGATACTGCCGTCCTCAGCGATTAGGGCAGCCAACATTTTGGTGCCGCCTAGATCAACCCCTACATAATAGTCTCGAAGAAGCACATCCTGCTTTTCTTCCCCCATCATCACTTCGCTCCTCTTCCTCGCTATTCATTCTGCCTCCAGCCAATCGGATACTGTTCCGACAGCGTAACGGGCAGACGCCCAACCGCCTTCTCCTTGCCAAGCAGTACATTCGCAAGAGAAACCATGGCTAATGGACGATTTTCATAACAAGCCAAATAAGTCTTCACTTCAGGAAACTCAAGCAAATCATACGGATTGCGCCCCGCCGCTACAATGAAATGAAGGTCCTCTTTCTGTGCGAGCGTTTGGACCAAACGTGTTTGTCCAGGAGAGAACGTCGCGTTGTAGGTCACGATAACAACTTGCTGCTTGCCTTCACAGGCCTCCAGCACAGCAGCTATCTCGGCATCCGAGGGATACAAGCCTAAGTATATTTCATCGACCGGCGTTCCGCCGATTTCTGATAACGTACTGCCCAAAGTCCCGTAACGATCTACAACTTCGTCAATTTCTGTTCCTGTTTGCACTTCCGTCCAAATGACCAACGTCGGTTTCGTCAGATCCAATGCTTTCCCGACTTCATCCTTCACCAATGTGATGCTTTTCCGGCTAAGCTCCTTAGCCAGAAGCTGGTGCTCGGCTGTAGATATCGGCTCGGTCGGAACAGGCGCAAGCGTTTCAAAGCTAATTTCCCGCTTATACTTATACATCATAACACGCAACACGGACTCATCAATACGTGATTCTGAAATACGTCCGCTCTCTACAGCAGCAATCACCGCTTCGATGGCAGCTACTTGACGATCCAACATGTGGCTAACGAGAATAAGATCCGAGCCTGCTTCAATGGCACGAACAGCCCCTTCCGCCACGCCGATTCCTTCAGAGATCGCCTTCATCTCCAAACAATCTGTAACAATCAGACCTTTGAAGCCAAGCTGCTCGCGCAACAATTCGGTTAAAATCCGATAGGACAATGTGGAAGGCACGCCTTTGTCCTCAAGAGCCGCAAACACCACATGCGCAGTCATAATCGCATCTACGCCGCCTTCAATCGCTTTGATGAACGGCGCCAGCTCCAGCTCCATCAATCGCTCCATGCTGTGGGGAACAACAGGCAAATCATGATGCGAATCCTCAGAAGTATCTCCGTGTCCAGGGAAATGCTTAACGGTAGCGATAACGCCCATATCCTGCAAGCCCTTCACAGCATGCGTTCCCATATCGCTCACAATCGCTGCCGTTTCGCCATAGGAACGTACGCCAATGACGGGATTTAATCGGTTATTGTTAATGTCCAAGCAAGGGGCAAAGTTCATATTCACGCCCATTTGGCGCAATTCCTTCCCCATGACCTTGGAGCTCGCATACACGCCTGCCGGCGCAAAAGCTGCGCCCAGCGCCATGTTCCCCGGCAGCAATGTGGCTCCTTTCTCAATCCGAGAAACCATGCCTCCCTCTTGGTCCACGGCAATAAATAAAGGTTGTCCGCCGCTGCGCAGACTGATGTCTTGCAGCTCATTCGATAAATGCGCCAACTGCAGCGCATCTTGAACATTTCGCCGGAAATATATGACACCGCCAATCCCGTACGCTTCAATCAGTTGGGTAATAGATGCATTAGGCTCCAGAGATTCAAACCCGCAAATAAATAGTTGACCCACTTTTTGACGCAAGGTCATAGGTTGATGAGCATTGCTCGATGACGACGACATGAATGACACGCTCCTTGAATGTAAGGTGTAGGTGGTTAAGCTTTGACGCTGGCGATGATTCTCTTATGAAGGATCGCATACAAAAGGACAACGGGAATTAGGCTGAACATGATTGCAGCGCATAGCGAACCATAGTTCATATTCAATTGATCATAGAAAGCTACCATGCTAACGGGGAGCGTTCGGAACTTCTCTTTTGTCAGAAATAAATTAGCCATCATAAACTCATTCCAGTTGCTAAGAAAATCCAGCATGAAAACAGGTACCAGCGGAGGCAAGGTAATGGGAACAATCACGCGCACCAAAAGCCCGTAGATGGATAGCCCATCCATAATCCCAGCTTCCTCCAGTTCATTCGGGATCAATTTCAAAAACGCGTTAACCATAAACACCGTCAGAGGCAGCCCCATGGTGATATAGGGCATTATTAAAGCCAACGGTGTATTATACAAATGCAAATCCCTGAGCAGCAGATACATCGGGACCAGCAAGGATCCTACTGGAACTAGCAGGGCAAGCATCAGCAGTTGTTTGATTCGTTGACTGCTCCTGAAGAACTTCATTCTTGTCAGGGCATAGGACGTTGCTGTCCCCAGACATAAGGTTGCAAAAGCAGATACGAGGGAAATCAATAAGCTGTTCATAAAATATTGACTCACATGAGCGCCAGTCCAAGCATTCCAATAATTAGACAGCAGTAGTTGCTCTGGAAAGGACCACGGCGAGGCGATAATTTCTTTATTCGTTTTAAACGACGAATTCAATACCCATATCAACGGAAATAAACTAAGCCCTATATAGATCACAATCACCGTATGAGGCAAAACACGACGTAAAGGGAATCGCTTCAATAGCGCACCTCCCCTTGCTTCGTTGTGATCCACCCAAATACGGCTGTCAGCGTCCCGGTAAATAGCAGAATAAGCAGCGCGACACTGCTGGCATAGCCATACTCGCCTATTCGGTAAGCTTTTTTGTACATATAAGTTGCCATCACTTCCGTAATGCCATAGGGATTCCCGCCAGTCATCACAAAAACGATGTCCAAAGCTTTCATGGATCCCGTAATGGACAACAAAACAATCACAATAAGGATAGGCCGCAACAGGGGAAGTGTAATCCACCATGCCTGTCCAAAGCTTGCCGCTCCATCTATTTCAGCGGCTTCCAGGATGTTTTTAGGGATGGCATAAATCGCTGAAACGACTAGTACAACATAGAATCCAATCCACTGCCAAGCGTTCGTCACAAGAACAGAAAGCAAAGCTGTCGCGTCTTCGGCTAACCAAACATGCTGCCAGGCTTTTAACCCGATGGCCTCTAGAAGTTGATTCAACAATCCCGCCTGAGGATGATAAATGAAGCTCCACAAGACACCGACCACAGCTGTCGAAAGAATGGTTGGCAAGAAAATCATCGTTTGGTAGACGCTTTTTCCCCGCCTAATCTTGCTTACCAAAAAGGCTAATACCAAGATAACCGGGATCTGTACGCCGATCGAGAAACAGATGAAAGACAGATTATTGCGTACCGCTATCCAAAAATATTTATCCTGGAAAGCGGTAATGAAGTTCGTTAGTCCATTAAATTTCGCTGGCGATATGCCATTCCACTGGGTGAAACCATAGCGCAGCGACATGATCATCGGATACAAGAAAAAAACCGCGATCAACAACAGTGTCGGCAATGTAAAAAGCACATAAGCCCAAGGGTTTCTACCTAATTTATTCATGAATTATCCTACTATTTCGAATGGGTTTCTTCCTTATTGGAAGCTTCCTGCTGCTTCTGAATATCCGCCATAAGAGCAGCTGGAGTCGTTCGTCCGCCAATTAACTCCTGCATTCCGCGTTCTAATTTCTCCCGTACCTTCGTTTGAATGCGAGAATCGAAAGCAGGAAATGCGCCATTGCTTTGCGCAAATACGGTTAAGATTTGGGTAATAAGCGGATTTACGTTGCTTGTGTCTTGCAGCTTCATCGCCGGCGGCATGCCTTCTTCAATAAGCTGTCTTTTTTGCATATTTTCGTTATACATCTGCCTAATGAATTCTTTGATCGCCACAAGCTGAACTGGTGTTACTTTCTTGGAGAAGCCATAGGCATTGGACCAGCCGCCATTAATATAGCCGTCCCCGGGTCCCCCCATAGCTGGGAAACTCATGAAGCCGACATCACCTACGATAGATGACTTCTCAGGGTCTAACAGCGGGGTGTTCGCCCAGCTGCCGTCGAACATGAAAGCCGCTTCTCCGCTGCTGAATTTATTTTGCTGCTCCGCATAGGACAACGCTAAGCTGCCTTCTTGGAAATAGCCATTTTTGACCAGCGTATCATACTTTTCAAAAGCATCAACGATATCTGCATCTGTCCATCGCTTGCTGCCATCCAGGAAGCCTTCGATGGAATCCTTGCCCGCTGTGCGCACCCACATGGTGTTGCTCATCATGTTAATGACCCAGGAATCTTTGGCTGCCATTGCAAAAGGCGTGATTTTCTGCGCTTTAAATTTCGCCGCGGCTGCAAGCAGTTCATCCCAGGTTTGGGGAGGCTTCACGTGCTGCTGTTCCAGCAGCTTCTTGTTGTAATACAAGCCTTCGACATACCCAGCCATCGGAATGCCATAGATTTTACCGTTAACCGTAAACTCCTCAAAGCTGTAGAATTTATCGATTAATCCGAGCTCATTCAGAATTGGCGTCAAATCCAGAAGTCGATCGGCTTTGACGTAATCCTTCGTATCCGTCCCACCGAACAAATCGAATATTTCCGGCGGATTGCCAGCAGCCATCTCGGATCTCAGCTTCTCGAATCGGTTGACCTTATCTTCCACTCCATCTAATGTCATGGACAAGCCGGGCACCTTGGCTTCGGTTGCTTTTACAACCTCCTGCAGCATAGCCAGCCGTTTTTTCTGCGTATCCTTGACTTGCGTATGACGAATAGTGAGCAGAATGGGATCATTTTTTTGCGTCGGATGATTCGTCATTTCACCTTTGCGGTTGCTTGGATTCGCATTCAAGTTTAAGCTGCTGCAGGCAGACACGATGAACGTTGCACATACTAGACCTAATATCGAAACCAACGTTCTTGTATGCATCTCGATTTAAACTCCTTTAGGCTTGTCATATAAGTATAAAATATCGAATGTTTGCCCTGAAGACCTACAAATTCCTTATTGAGGGGCAAATTTCTCTACTTCGCTTCTTTTCGTTTATCCCGGTATTCGGAAGGAATTTCACCTGTGAATTTCTGAAATACCTTCGTGAAATATCGCCGCTCCAAATAACCGCAAGACTTCCCGATATCTGTTATACTTTTGTCACTGTGCAGCAGCATTGATTTCGCCAGCTCCATGCGGTGCTTGGTTACGTATTCAACGAAGGTTTCTCCGAAATGCTGCTTAAATAATAAACTGAAATAACTGGAGCTAATGCCCAGTGAACTGGCAACATCCTCAATTCCGAAGTCGTTGGCATAGTGAGTTCGGATATATTCTTTCGCCGCAGCCATGAGCAGCTCGCTATTTTTCTTCTTGTTCGCTCCTTCCAAGCCAATGGCTACAAGCTGCACCATGACCTGAAGCAGATGCTGGATGCTCTCACTTTTGTCCAGTTGACTCCAAATCTGTTCCTCCTCTTGGATATCGAGCGAATTCATCTCCCGCAGTTCCCGCAGCAAATGAAGAATGAGAAAATGCAGCATCTGATAAGCCCTGGCAAACGAACAATCCAGCAGCCCTTCCAGCATCAGCTTTATGCGGCTCAGCGCATCCTCGGTTTTGGCACGGTTAAGCTGCTTCAGCCCTGTCACAATCTCCTCGACCAAAAACCATAAGGTACTGTTGGCGTCCGCTGGCTCCTTAGGTTCCTTATAGCGCAGCAGAGACTGCTGTTTGCCCAGATGAAGCTGGAGAAATCTTTGCAGCTTTCGATATGTAGCCGAGAGCTGATGCAAGCCAACGGCCTCTGGGAAATAACCGACACTTATCCCTAATTTGACGGATTGCAGCACATTATTTTGCAGCCGAAGCGCGATGTCGTCTACCTTCGTTTGCGCATTGCTTTCATCGTGCTCTTCCCATTGAATAAGTACGCACCACTCGCCTTCACGCAGCTGAAGGACTGTGAATTTAAGTTGTTCATCCGTTAAGGAGTCCTGCAGGACATTGCGCACAGCGAAATTCCACAACTTCCGCTCCTGCTCGCTCCAAGGCAACGATTTCTGCGAATAGTCATCAACGTCGATCATCGCGAACAAATAAGATAACGTTTCGAGGTCCAAATTATCAATTGGAAGCAGCGTATGCGTGGTTATTTCCGTATAATTCATCAGAACGTCCTGCAAAATTTTCTCATAGGCCAAATTTTTCATTTTGCCCCACTTTTGCTGTTCCTCCTTTTGATTCAGCTTCTTCTCTCTAATTTCATTGGCTAATTTGCGAATACTGTTCTCCAACTCTTCATAATTAATTGGCTTTAAAATATAGTCGCTGACACCGACACGCATCAACGAGCGCGCATATTCGAAGTCCTGATACCCCGTCACCATCAGTACCGTACAATCTTCACTCAATTCTCGAAGCTTCTGTACGAACGTTATCCCATCCATCAACGGCATTCGAATATCGCTCATCACCAGGTCCGGCACATGCAAGCCGCAAAGCTCCAGGGCCTCTACACCATTTCTCGCTGTCCCGACAATATCGATCTCCAGCTCATCCCAAGGGATAACCGCTTGCAAATTACGGAGAATATTAGGCTCATCATCAGCCAGAATTGCTTTTAGTCTCATAAGCCTTCCCCCTTATTTTTTGGAATCACGATCTTCATCGTCGTTCCGTGCCCTTCTTGACTGCAAATAAACATGCCGTAGGCGGTGCCATACTGGATTCTAATGCGGTCAGCCACATTGCTGACGCCAAGTCCTCTACGCTCTTCATTGGCCCCTAAAATTTCATCAAAAGGTGTCTCCAGCTCTGTTTTGTAATGAAATTTCGCTAATTTATCCGCGCTGATCCCAATCCCATTATCCCTCACATACAGACCTATATGCTCCCCTTCATCCACAACTTGAATGGAAATCAGTCCTTTATAGGTGATAGGTTCAAAGCCATGCTGAATCGCATTTTCGACTAAAGGCTGGAGCGTAAGCTTGAGAATGTAGAAATCCAGCAGCTCTGGAGGCGCTTCAATTTCATACTGGAATTGATCCTCGAAACGGAATTCTTGAATTTCCAGATAGCTTCTAAGATGCTCGAGCTCATGCCTGAGTGAAATCTCCTCTCTGCTTTCCATCCCGATGCGCAGTAAATTTCCGAGCCGATACACCATTTGGCTTACTTTCTTGCCTTGGTTCTGAATGGCCAGCACATTGATGGATTCTAGGGTATTAAATAGGAAATGCGGTTTAATCTGCGCTTGCAGCAGCATAAGCTCTGCTTTATTCTTGCGGTCCTGCTGGCGCTTCACCTCTTCGAGCAGATCTTCCACACGAACAACCAAGCTGTTGAATCCTCTCGCAAGTGCTGAGGTCTCATCCTTCCCGCTTTCTTCCATCCGGGTCGTGAGATCGCCGCGCTCCACCTTCTTCATCGAAGAAAGCATACGTAAAATCAGCTGGATAATACGGCGTACAAATACCAAATTATAAACCAAAGCGAAAAATAAACAGACGAACGTAATGCCCGCAACCAATTTCATAATCGTCTCGATTTCCCCCGCCACCGACTTCCATGACGTAATCGAAACGACGCTCCAATCCTGCACACCCATCTGATTAATTTGTAAATGATACAAGGAAACTAAGCTTTTCTCATTCTGAAAATTAGCTTGAAAGCTGTGATTGGCTTGCCCAAGATCCAATTTCCCCAGCAGCAGCTGAAGGACATTGGCGCCTTCGACCTGCTGCTTGTTATCGTAGAGAATAAGTCCGCTTTGGTTAACGAGCAAATAGCGTTTGGCGCTTTCCTCATCCGTATTGAACGATTTGAAAATTTGATCCAGCTCGCTAAACTTGAATTTCAGCAGCATAAAGCCAAGATTGTCCATCGTCCAGAAATCCTTGACCATTCTTGCTTGATAGAAGTCTCCCCGCCCTGACCCGAACTCCTTATACTCAGATGGTCCGATCCACAGTGGGCTCCCATTCAATTCCTTGATTTGCTCAAAAGCTGTGCTGTTCATCAGCACTTTCCAAGGTAAAGCGCTTCCGCTTGTGCGTCCAGCGCTAAATGATTTACCGACATTATTATAAATAACGACGGATTGAATCGGCGAATACGTCAAAATAGAACCCCGCAGCAGCGTATCGAATGTATTCAAATCATAAGAAGAAGGCGAAGCATCCTTCTGGTTCACCTCGTCGATGGTGCGATAAATGCCTTGTATGCTGTCCTTGACCATCCAAAAATCCGAAAAATAGTTGGCTTCTTTGAACATGTAATAAATATTGCGAGAAATCGCCTGCAAGGTGACTTCGGTTAAATCGCCATATTTCTTCTCAATCAGCTGCTGAGACACGGTGTATACCGCTGATCCGAGGACAAATAGGGGGATAATAATGAACATTAAAAATCCGATAAACACCTTTTTGTTCAAATTCATTCGCGATGGCAGACTCCTTCCAAGCAGAATGAGGCACCATCTTAGTGTTGGCGCCTTTTTCATTCCTTACTATTGATTATAAATGAGCCTTAATTTATCGTTCTAGGGATAGCTTTGGATGCTCCAGGGATAAAATCGTCTACTTCCTTTCAACTCATCCAAGAGATATATCGGGTTCAACAGTTACCTCGACATTGCCTTTTAAAGCTTTGCTGATCATACAGGTCTGTTCGGCGCGATAAGCCGCTTTCGTTATTTTATCCACTAGCTCCTCGGAAGTTTCCTTAGGCACAGCAATCTGAGGGCGGTGAACAATTCTCTCCACCTTCATCGAAGGACTGCTCAGCACATAAACTTCCGATGTCAGTGCAATGGTTGTAATTCCTAGTCTTTTCAGCAGCATGCCTAGCGTAATTAGATAGCAAGTTGCCGCCGCGCCTAACAACATTTCTTCCGGATTCGTTCCGATACCAGGACCCTCCAGCTGTTCGGGAACCGAAATGGCCGTCTCCAACTGGCCGGATCGGATGTGACCACTGCCGTCTAAGCCGCCGGACCATGATGCTTGTAATTCAAAGCGATGCTCACTCATAGTGGACTACTCCTCAATTCTGCTCAAATTGGATAGAAGCTCAACGTGCTTTCCTATAATTGTAAAGGAATATGTGTGGTTTCACCAGTAAACAAAAAATCGTTTCCGCTCCTTCATTCAGGACGAAAACGATTCGGTTGAGCTATATGCTTGTATAGCTA
Organism: Paenibacillus ferrarius; assembly: GCF_002027705.1. Taxonomy (GTDB): domain Bacteria; phylum Bacillota; class Bacilli; order Paenibacillales; family NBRC-103111; genus Paenibacillus_E; species Paenibacillus_E ferrarius. Next base: position 78,381 of record NZ_MBTG01000045.1, read on the forward strand.
TCATTGATATCTATGAAGTTGCAAAATTCATGTGTTGGAATCAAAACAATGAAAGCCCTACCTCTCTTCCATCCTTGCGGCTCCAATGACCGCGCCAGTGCGAATTGCTTAACAAACACCTGCTGCCGAAACACTTTACGTTGCCTCGGGTTTACCATAAATGAGCTGATTTTACTGCATCATTGGGAGAAAAACAAACAAGGAGAGGGGGTTACTTTCTTCTCGCTAATCGTTCGTGTGGGGTAAATGAGGTTTGGTTTTAAGTGTTTATATGGTTCATTTCAATCAATTCATATAATATACAGGAAAATACAATTAAAGTCAAACTTTTTCTCAAAATGAACTGCTCGAAGGAACAAACACGCCACCTTTCCAAGATCCGAAACATGAACATGAGCTATCTCCAAATCGTTCTTGTCATCTGTTATTATCCTCCTGTATGATAGGCTGTTTCTCAGCCTTATGGAGGCTCTTTCGCGCGTCCCCCCACTTTAAGGCTGAATTTCAGCTTCTTAACTGGACGGGCTGCTCGGCTTAGAGCCCCCCTTGCCCGCCGCGATCCCCACCACCTCAGCGCTGAAACTCAGCGCTTCCCACAAAAAAAAACCGCAGGCACATGCCTGCGGTCCCAACGCTACACCGTAAATTTCTGCAAGGAAATTTGCAGTGCTTCTGCTAGTCCTGCCAACGACTTGGCAGAGTTTTCGATTTCCTCGGTTGTCGACATCTGCTGCTGGCTGGCAGCTGAGGTCTCCTGGCTGACGGAAATGCCTGTTTCCGAGACGGCACTTACGATGCCCATCACTTGCTCGATGCGTTCGTTCGCTTCTACGAGCTGGTGAATGTTCAAGTTCACATTCTCGACCTTCGCGTTAACTTTCTCTACCGATGTTTCGATATGTATGAAGGATTCCTGGGCTTCAACGGAAATCGCCAATCCGGCTTCAACTTTGCCGGCTCCTGTGTGCATAGAGCTCACAGCATGATTGATCTGTCTTTGGATCGTAGAAACCAGATTCGTAATGTTCCGCGCCGACGATGCAGATTGCTCTGCCAGCTTGCGCACTTCACCAGCAACAACAGCGAAGCCTCGGCCCGCTTCCCCTGCCCGTGCCGCTTCGATCGCGGCATTCAAAGAAAGCAGATTCGTTTGTGTAGATATCTCATTCATGACACTAACAATCTCGCCAATTTTGTGGGCATTTTTGCCTAAAGCCTCAATAACGGCATTAACCTCATTCACGGAATCGGAGATCTCTGTCATCTGGCCTGCAATGGATACGATTGATTTTTTGCCATTTTGCGCCGCAGTGGTTGCTTGTTCGACGAGCATAGTCACTTCAGAGGCTGACTCATCAATCAGCTTCGTACTCGTAAGCAGCTGATGAACAGCCTCATTGGCTTGGTTTACGCCAGCGAATTGCTTCTCGAAATCCTCCGACAACTGCTGGCTGGAATTGGCCACTTGCTTGGCTGCCAAGGAGCTTTGTTCCGAACTTGCCATAAGCTCTTCCGAGCTTGCCGATAAGGTCAATGCGTTGTCAGCGATTTGCGAAACTAAGCTTCGCAAATTTTCTGTCATGACATTAAAAGACCCTGTTAATTTCCCGACTTCATCCCCGTAAGGATAATTGCCATTGACAGAAAGATCACCTTCTGCCGCTTTCTCCATATGCTCTTGAAGTCTGCGAATCGGTGTCGAAATAATCATATTTAATGCTAGTGCATTCACTGTCAGAATGATAATAGCGATAATGATCGTCAAAATAATGACCACATGCGAGGAATCCGCGTCTGCCTTGCTGGATTCCTGGAATTTCTCGGCGGCAGATTCTTTGAGCTTCACCAAAGCGTTCAACGCTTCATCCGTTTTATTCCCTTGCGCTGAAACCTCATTATTATAAATTTGGTAAGCAACTTGATTATTTTGTGTAGCAAGATCAAGAGCTGACGTTATACCTTTGATATAGGCCAAATTCAGCCCCTCAAAGTTGCGGAATGCAATCGCTTCCTCTTCGTTTAAAGCAATTCGGCCGATTTTGGTGACCAACTCATTATTGCTCAACAAGTTTTGCTCTAATTTGGCCTTTAATTTCTGTTTATATTTCACATCTACGGACAGCATCATTTCCAGTAAATTCGCTTCTGTTTCATTCGAGTTCGATTTCAATTGGTTAATCCACTTCACAGATAGCAAACTTTCCTCGTACATTCTGGTAGAATTGTCAGCCATCTTGTCCATGTAGTGGTAACCCGTAATACCTACGATGATGAGGAACAAAATAGCAATTGCATTCATGAGCATCAGTTTAAAGCGGATTTTAAGATTGCGAAGGATGGACAGGTTGGCTTTCCTATTTTTCGCATTTTTCATAAATCTCATGTTAAATTTCAAAATGACCCGTTCCCCTCTCAAATCATCATGCTCTCTGTTTCTACGATGACATCATATCTAACATGAAAATAATTAATTTACCTATGGTTTATTTTACAAATAAGCAGTCATTCTGTAAAGACAAATTTCGCCTAAAAACACCATAAAACCAAAGAAAAATCAAGACAATTTGCTGCTTATTTTTAGAAGAGAGACAGGGAAAATAGCATGAGGTTGATCGGAATCATTGTCAACCCATTTTCGGGTGATGGCAGAGGATCTAACATTTGGAATGAAATTGAGCCCATTCTTATGCTCGTAATGTTGGCTGAACTTGCGAGTGGCTCACAGCAATTGCCAATATTCCTTCTTACGGCGGGTCTATCCAAATATGCCCTGCCTCGCATCACGATCGTATCGTCGTCGATATTGTCGTGATGCGAAGCAGAGGGCAATTTCACTTCACACAAAGTCATTCAAGCCGATGTTCCTATCGGGTTAACGCCTAAAGAACTATTTTTAACCGTTGACGCTGTAAAATTAGATAACTGACGAAGATCGCCAGAACGATAGCAATCCCTGTAATGGAGATGTCAGGTGAGAGACCGTCCTTGGATATCTGCGTATAGATCCCAACGCCTGCAAGCATCATTGTATTTTCGAGGAGATTTTGTACCGCAATCGTTTTCCCGGCACCAACCATTCGTTGTCCTTTATCTTGAAGCACCGTGTTCATGGGGACGATGAATACACCGCCGCTGAAGCCTACCAGGAGCAATAAACCAATCGTCACGTACAAGTTGGAAATGAGCGGAAACAACAATATGCTAAGAACCATCACAATCCCAAATACGAACGAATTATAATATTTACGAGCAGGAATAAGTTTAGGTGTCATCAAGGCGCCAATCATAATGCCAATGCCCGTTATAGCCACTAGCATCGAAATTTGATCGACTGAATGTATGCCCAAATGTGCGGGCACCCAAGCGATAATAGCGAGCCGTACAACCGAAGAAGTCATCCAGAAGGAGCCTGTTCCAACGAGCGAGAAGCGAGTTGTTCTGTCTTTCAACAGGAGCGTCACGTCAGAAACAAAATCCTTGGCTTCTTTGACATAGCGAATACTGGGATTGCCTGGGATGCTAGGTATTTGCAGAGACAAAATCAAGGAAATGAAGTAAAGACCAAAACAAGCAACAATGGAACCCGTAAGTGATGCCTTTGCCAAAATCCCTCCGCACACAGACCCCAGAAGTATCGCCATAATCGTATAGCCTTCAATCCGTGCGTTGGCTTTCAGAAGTTCATTCTCTGAATGCGTTAACGAAGGCAAGATGCCATATTTGGCCGGTGAATACACCGCGGCTCCGATGCCAACTATGCCGTAGCTGACAGCCGGGTCCAGATGCAGGAATAAAGCAATAATGCCGATGCCTTTGATTGCATTGCCGACAAGAAGAACGCGGGACTTAGCATTTTTATCTGCATAGGCCCCGACGAATGGGGCTAAGAGCACGAAGGCTACTAGAAACGAGGCTTGCACAACCCCGATATAATAATCAGGGAAAGCATTCTGCTTGATGATCGCCAGCGTGATGAAAAGAATCATATTATCGGCAAAAGCGGAAAGAAATTGTGTCACATACAGTGTCTGAAGTGGACTCTTTATCAATGTCATAGCGCTTCTCTCCCTTGAGGTTCTGGAATTTCCTGCAATGCCGTACGTTTGATTGTTACGTAGTCAACCTTCCCACTGCCCAGAAGCGGCAGCTTCTCCACATAACGAAGTTCTGATGGCATCATAATGGCCGGATGCCCTTGCTGCTTCATCGCTTCCTTGATGAGTTGGAGCTGAACGCCCACGCTGTTATGATAGATGACGATCCGCTCCCCTTTGCGCAAATCAGGGACACTGATAGCTGCGCAAATTGCAGGCGACGGCAGGCTGGCTGTCACAAGCTCCTCTACCATCGGCAGCGACACTTTCTCACCGCCAATTTTGGCAAAAGACTGCACTCTTGCCTGAATCGTGATGTACCCCTGATCATCCATTTGCACAACATCCCCACAGCTGTACCACTCAGGACAAGGAACGAAGCCCTGACCGTGAATGAGGTAGCCTTTCATGACATTGAGCCCCTTTACGAGCAAATTACCTCCAAGCTCAATACCATCTACCTTTTCCAAGCGGTGCTGCATTCCGGGCAATAACCGCCCTACCGTTCCTTTTTTGGCATTCATCGGTGTATTTAGGGAAATGACAGGTGCCGTCTCCGTAGTGCCATAGCCTTCCAGCACCCGAATGCCGAATTTATCAGCCCAAATCTGTCTGACCTCCTCTTTCAGCTTCTCAGCGCCCGCGATCACATATTTCAGCGAATGGGCAAAATCGTACGGATGCGCTGTCCTCGCATAGGCGGATAGAAACGTCGAGGTACCGAATAGAATCGTAATATTACGATCGTAGACCAGCTCCGGAATCACTTTATAGTGCAGCGGATTCGGATACAGCACTACTTTCATTCCTGAAAGAATCGGCAGCATCGTTCCCGCAGTCAAGCCAAAAGAATGAAACATCGGCATAGCGCCAAGTACGATATCTGAAGCATTAAAGGCAATAACCGCCTTAGCCTGCTGAATATTAGCCATGATATTGCGGTGAGTCAGCACAACACCCTTCGGTTTGCTTTCACTGCCTGAGGTGAACAGGACAACCTCGTTTAGATCAGCGTCGACAGGCCCTTGCGCTTTGCTTGCATAATCGAATATACCCGTCAGTTTATCGCTCAATGAGATACTCTGTTTAACATCTTCCAGATAAATAACCGTGAAAGCCTTGCTAGCGCTAACAATAAAATCGGACAGATTCGCTTTTTCGATGAACGCTCTGGATGTAATAATCGTCTTGGCTGACACCGTTTCGCAACCATCCAACATCGCTTGCTTCCCAGCTGAATAGTTCAGCATAGCCGGTGCAAGACCTAAGCGGAATAGAGCGAACACAGTCACGACATTCGCCGCTGCATTGGGCAGCAGCACAGCTACATATTTCTGCTGACGGAGCAGCGGCTTCAAACGTCCGGCCATTGTGTAGGTGGTGATCAGCAGCTTGCGATAAGAAAGAGCTGTGTCTCCCACGATATCCTCGCAGATGATACTGGAAGAACCATGCTTTTTCGCTGCAGCAAGCAGCTCATTGAATAAATTAAGCTCTGGCTTCAGGCGGCTTGCCAACAAATGATTTTGCATGTGAGCACGAATCGTTTCGGTAGCTTGCTCCTTCTGAATCCTTCTAGAGCGCTGTTCACGCATAGGCACTTGAAAAGCTTCGCCACATGCAATGCTTACAGCAGGAAACCAACGCTGCTTCATCTTTCCGCGGAGATAGGACAACTTGGAATGCTCCAGTCCGTTAATGGCAATCGGCAGCATGCGTGCCTGCGATCTTAAGGCAATGTAGCCAATTCCACCGTACACTTTCATCATACCGCCCGTGGTAGTAATTCTCCCTTCGGGAAAAACGACTAACGGCGTGCCATTTTGCACCGTTTTCAGCATCGTCCTTACGGAATAAGGATTCAGAGGATCAACCGCAATATGAGCCCGAAAAAGGAGCAGCCAAGCAAATCGTTTGGCAATCTTGGTGTTTACCACGAACGCCACTTCTTTCGGCAGAATCAACGCGAGCAGAACAGCATCTAATAAGGATACATGATTCGGAATAAGCACCGTTTTCTCAGTAATATCCAATTGCTCAAAACCTTTTAACTTCACCCGGAAGCTCATCATCAAGGCCGGACGCAATAAGGGCAACAACAGCTTCAACAGAGTAACTACCAACCATTTGATCATCGTGACTCCTCCTAAGAGTTAGGCTATGGTATAACGGATACGCGAGCTAATTGGACATTTTATTAGGCAAAATGAATTTGTAACGCCTAGCATTTTGGGCTTCTCTTAATACCTGGTCATAATTACATTCTATGCATTTGCCAGTAAACGGATAGTACTAACTTTATGTAGTACTTAACTAAGCTCTGCTCATTCACAAAAAAAAGCTGTCCCTAAGTAGAAAATCTACTTGAGATCAGCCCTCATTTTTAATCATGAACTTTCTTATTCGTTTCCTTTGGGAACTTCACTCGTCAAAGCTAGCGTATTCCCCTCCGTATCTCGGAAGAAGGCCATCCAAATATCAAAGCTGCCCATATTCGCCACGAAATGCGGCTTACTAAGGAAGTCTACTCCCTTATTGCTCAGCACCTTATAGCTCTGTTGGATATCGGTTACCTTATAGTAAATGACGGAACCCGGATGGCTAAACTCTGGCTTTTCCGGCAGACTTATCATCAAACGAATTCCGCTGCAATCAAAAAAAGCCATTTGCGCAGTTTGAAACAACAATTTGATGCCTAATGTGTCACGATAAAAGGCTACTGCTCTTGGAATGTCTGCTGCATTGACAGAAATTTGGGCAATTTGGGTTAAGCTAACCTCACTCATAGGAATCCCCTTCCAACCGAATATATCCATATTCTACCATGATCCGCTAGATTGGCATACTTATATATTCCTATGAACAATCTCCCAATTTCCGCCGTTCAGCGCGTCATTTCATCTCTACGCTTTCAACAGTGCCTTTAGTCGTGCAGGATAATCGGTAATAATCCCCGTAACGCCAAACGTGATTAACCTTTTATAATCTGCAATCTCATTTACTGTGTAGGGATAGGTTGCAAGACCTGCTGAAGTGGCTGCTGCAACATCCTCATGTTCAATACCGTGATGGTAGGGGTGCAAGGAGTGAACGTCCACACCCAATTGTTTGGCATAAGCGGCATGATTGATCAGATTGGCGGCATACAAGAGGCCTACCTTTGCCTCAGGCTCTTGCTGCTTCAACCTTTGAATCACTTTGTGGTCAAAAGACGAAATAACGACATCCTCGAGTCTGCCGCTTTCTCGCAAAAACGCCAGCAGCGCCTTCTCCATGCGACCTTCATAGGCATGCTTCACTTCTACATTAATAAGAAGTCCACGCGGCACCAGTTCAAAAACTTCACGCAATAAAGGAATACGTTCTCCGGTATAAGCTTCCGAAAACCAAAGCCCCGCGTCCAGTGCTTTCAAGTCTCCCCAGCTTTGATTCATAATCAAACCGGATCCGTTCGTCGTGCGATCGACGGAAGGGTCGTGGCAGACGACAATTTCGCCGTCTTTTGTTAAGTGCACATCCAGTTCGATACCTTCTGCCCCTTGCTCTAGTGCCAATGCGAATGAAGCTAATGTATTTTCCGGCGCTTCTCCAGCCGCACCGCGATGTCCAATAATGATCGGATGTTGTGTTTGCATCGTCCTCACTCCTAAACGTATATACTCATATAGCTCAAATTATAGTTGAAACAACCTGCCATGCCCAGTCGAGATACGTAAAAGTTATGTAAATTCGAGGAAAAATCTACAATTCCTCCACATGTATTTAACATTGGTCAAATAAAGCAAGGTTAAGCTAAGAAGCGTAGTACCAGTCGAATAATGTTCGTGGAGGCGTTACAAATGAATACGATGGACAGGGATTTGCCATATGCATCAACAACGAAAACAACTGCGAAAGTAAAGCAGCCTCTCCGTACAGCCATAAACCGGAATTGGACAGAAACGCTCCTTGGCTATGTCTTCCTATTTCCTTCCCTTTTGCTGTTTGCTGTCTTTTTGTTCTACCCCTTAATTCAAACTTTTTATTTGAGCTTGCACGAAACCGATCCAAGGGGACGGATCGCTTCATTCGTCGGATTCGATAACTTCACTGCCATTTTCACATCCGAACGCTTCTATCAAAGCTTAGGGGTAACCGGCCTGTTCACCTTGCTAACCGTTCCTACGGTCATCATTCTTGCTCTTATATTAGCTGCTTTTACACATAATCATTTAAAAGGCATGCGTATCTTTCAATTTATCTTTTCATTGCCCGTTGTACTATCCGTAGGCACCTCGGCAGTCATCTGGATGATGCTGTTCCATCCAAGTGTTGGCATGCTGAATTACTTGCTCAGCCTTGTTGGGCTAGAACCGGTTGCTTGGCTGACAGATCCAAGATGGGCGCTGCTTTCTGTTTCCATGATGACGGTCTGGATGAATCTTGGTTTCACCTATATTGTGCTGCTCAGCGGCTTGCAAGGCATCTCGGATGACATCTATGACAGTGCCAAAATCGACGGCTCCGGCCCGATTCGCACCTTTGTTCAAATCGTTTTGCCCCTGCTCTCGCCTACCGTATTTTTTGTGACCATTGTCTCCATCATCGGCGCTTTTCAATCTTTTGGACAAATTCACATTTTGACTCGAGGCGGTCCGGTAAATTCCACAGATGTGCTCGTATATTCCTTGTATCAGGATGCATTTATCAATTTCCGGTTCGGGACGGGGAGTGCCCAAGCTCTGGTCTTGTTCACAATCATCCTCATCTTCACCTTCGTGCAATTTAAAGTTTTTGAAAGGAACGTGCATTATCAATGACCACTCGTTTACAAAATACATTCGTCTATCTCGTGTTGATAATATGCGCTGCGCTGGTGCTGTATCCGATCTTCTATACGTTTTCTGCTGCGTTCATGACTCCCGGAGAAGCGTCTGCCTATCCGCCTCGTTTCCTGCCAAGCAGCTTCTATTTAGGCAGTATTCTCGCCGTTTTTAAGCTTGTGCCCATCGGCAAGTTTATTAGCAACAGCTTCATCGTGTCTATCATCATTATGGTCGGACAGTTAATAACCTCCAGCATGGCGGCCTACGCCTTTGCCAATATTCGGTTCAAGGGAAAAGCTTTCATCTTCGCCCTTTTCATGGCCACCATGATGATTCCGTGGGAAGTTACGATCATTCCGAACTATTTGATGGTCAAAAAATGGGACTGGCTCGATAGCATGCAGGGCTTAACAGTTCCCTTCTTAGCAACGGCTTTCGGCACTTTCCTGCTAAGGCAATTCTTCCTGCAGCTGCCCAAAGAGCTGTTCGAGGCAGCACGGATCGATGGCTGTGGTCACTTTCGCATGTTCATCCGAATCGTCCTTCCTCTTGGACGCCCCGCACTCGCCACATTGGCGGTGTATGCTTTCCTGAATGCCTGGAACATGTACCTATGGCCGCTGCTCATAACGAATAGCGAATCCATGCGTACGGTCCAAATCGGTATTGCCATGCTGCAATTCGAAGAATTAACCGTTTGGAACTTAGTTCTGGCGGGTGTAACGATCGTCCTGCTTCCTTCCCTCATTTTGCTCGTGCTTGGCTTAAAACAGCTGGTTCGCGGACTTACGGCAGGAGCACTGAAAGGCTAGTTCATGTCTGGTGGCTTCTCTAGTCAGTATTCTTGCTGATCTAGATTTCCATAAATAAAGAAAAACTAAGGGAGAGAATCAAAAAAATGAAATCATTGAAATTGAGAACCTCTGCGATCGCCATGACCGCTCTCATGGTCTTGCTGACTAGCGCATGCGGCAAGGCTGAAACTACGACAACAAGCAGCACGGCAGATACGAAAAACTCCACAAGCACTCCAACTGCTGATACAAAAAAATCAACCGAGCCAGTCAAAGTCATTTGGTGGCATTCCATGAGCGGTGAGCTTGGCAAAGCTGTCGATAAATTGGTCGCCGATTTCAATGCTTCCCAGAAAAATGTACAAGTTGAGGCCGTTTTTCAAGGCACTTATGATGAAAGCCTGAATAAAATGAAAGCTTCAATGGATACCAAAAGTGGTCCTTCTCTCATTCAAGTATACGAAATCGGTTCCCGTTTCATGATCGACTCCAAGGCGATTACACCGGTACAAAAGTTTGTTGACGCAGATAAATTCGATCTTTCCCAGCTCGAAGATAACATTTTGAACTACTATAAATTTGATGACAAGCTGTATTCGATGCCTTTCAATACCTCCAACCCGATCCTTTATTACAACAAAGATATGTTCAAAGCTGCGGGGCTTGATCCTGAGAAACCGCCAACGACATATGAAGATGTTGCCAAAGCCGCTCAAGCGTTAAGCAAGGACGGCAAATCCGGCTCTTCCTTTGCCATTTACGGCTGGTTCATGGAACAATTCTTTGCGAATCAAGGTGTAGAATACCTTAACAACGGAAACGGCCGTACGGCTGCCGCAACAGAGTCATTAGTTAATAATGAAGCTGGCGTTAAGACGTTGACATGGTGGAAAGACATGGTCGATAACAAAACTTCGGCAAACCTTGGCCGCAAAACCGATGATACCAAAAAAGCATTTTTGGCAGGTCAAGTGGCGATGACATTGGACTCCACAGCTTCCCTTCGCGGTATCGTGAGCGGTGCTGAAGGCAAATTCCAAGTGGGCACAGGCACTCTGCCGAAACCAGCAGATGCCAAAGATGGCGGCGTAGTTGTTGGCGGAGCAAGCCTTTACATCTTGAACAACAAATCCGAAGCTGAGCAAAAAGGCGCATGGGAATTCATCAAATTCCTGACGAATCCTCAAACGCAAGCATGGTGGCACGTAAACACAGGCTACTTCCCAATTACCAAAAAAGCATATGATGAGCAGCTCGTTAAGGACAACTTGGCCAAATACCCGCAATTCCAAACAGCTATTGACCAACTGCACAACACGAAAGCCAACAAAGCGACACAAGGCGCAGTCATGGGTGTGTTCCCGGAAGCCCGTCAAATCGTAGAAACGGCAATCGAAGAAGCTTTGACTGGCAAAAAAGCACCAAAAGACGCGCTTGACGGCGCTGCGAAGAGTATTACGGAGAAAATTGCCACTTATAATAAAACGGTAAAATAAATTGAGCACTAATTAACCTATTGATTTTTCGTCGCAATCCGCATATACTTCATATCAATATCCATAACATGATCGTGCCTATGAAGAGAATCCAACTCGGAGGCGTTATCGCCAAGAAGGACCTTGCCATCCTAAAGCAATGTCCTTCTAAGTTAACCGGCACCGCCCGTTACCGCGGAACCAAGTGGAGAAGCATTCACCAGAGTGTTTCTTAAATTGGGTGGCACCGCGAGCAAACGCTCCTCGTCCCAATCGGATGAGGGCGTTTTTTGTCGTTTTCAGAATAAAACACATTCGGGAGGTAACAAGACATGACGAAACGCTTGTATAATTTTAATCCAGGACCGGCTGCACTGCCGTTGGAGGTGCTTGAAGAAGCCCAAGAAACCTTCGTAGACTTTCAAGGAACCGGAATCTCTCTGCTTGAGATGTCTCATCGCAGCCGCGGAGTCGAACAGCTCAATCAAGAAACGCAGCAACTGCTCCTTCATTTGCTCAATTTGCCAACAAGCGACTATGAGGTCCTCTTCATGGGCGGAGGGGCAAGCACACAGTTCGCGCTGCTGCCAATGAATTTTTTGCCTGCCAATCAGACAGCGCATTACGTTCTAACTGGCAGCTTTGCCGAAAAAGCCTATAAAGAAGCAGCCTATCTCGGAAAGACTCAAATTGCCGCAAGCTCCAAGGACCAGAACTGGCAGTACATCCCTGACCTGCATGAAACCGAGCTGACAGCTGATGCTGCCTATCTCCATCTCACCCTGAACAACACCATTGAAGGATCTCGCTTTCAACAGATTCCAGAGGTTGGCAGCACGCCGCTGGTAGCCGATATGACTAGTGATATCTTAAGCAGACAGCTCGATCTTGAGCGGTTTTCGATGATTTATGCCGGCGCACAAAAAAATCTGGGACCTGCCGGAGTTACCGTCGCCATCGTCCGCAAAACATGGCTTCAGCAAGCTTCCACACAAATCCCAGAAATTATGCGATATGAGACGTTCGCCAAGCATCAGTCCCTTTACAATACACCGCCAGTACACGCCATCTATATGATGAATCTTGTCTTGAAATGGACTCTCCAGCAAGGCGGCGCAGCGTCTTTGGAGCTGCAGAATAAGCATAAAGCCAAATTGATTTACGACATCATTGACGGAACCAGCGGTTTTTACCAAGGCTTGATAGCCCATAAGGACCGCTCCGATATGAACATCACTTGGCGCATGTCTAGCGAGCAAATTGAAAAAGCTTTTATTCAAGAATCCCGCGAGAACGGTTTTGAAGGCTTGGCGGGACATCGAAGTGTCGGAGGCATGCGAGCTTCTGCTTATAATGCGGTACCGCTTGAAGCCTGCCAAGCTCTGGCTGATTTCATGAAAGCTTTTGCCCGGAAATACGGTTGATCGCGCTCGCAACAAAAAAAAGAGTCCCGTAGAGCGGCCAAGGCCAAGCTCTCGGGACTTTTTATCTAAAGGTAGTAGAAACCTGTGGGAAATGTTTGTTATTTGCCCAGTTGGTGAATCGGGTGTCCAAGCGCACCTTCCGCTGCATCCATAATCATTTCAGTTAATGTTGGATGTGCATGGATCGTAAGTGCGATATCTTCCAGATTAGCGCCCATCTCAACGGCAAGAGCCAGCTCTCCGATTAAGTTGGAAGCTTCTGGGCCAACGATTTGACCACCAAGCAGCTGACCTGTTTCTTTGTCGCCGACAAGCTTCACGAAGCCTTGACCCGCGTTCAAAGAGTTTGCACGACCGTTCGCCGCATAAGGGAATTTACCAATCGTTACATTGATCCCTTGCGCTTTGGCTTCCGTTTCACTTAGACCTACTCCGGCAATTTCCGGGTCCGAGAATACAACAGCTGGCATAGCTTTGTAATCTACGATGCTGGAGTGGCCTGCAATAGCTTCAGCAGCAACTTTAGCTTCATAAGAAGCTTTGTGTGCCAAGGAAAGACCAGGAACAACATCACCGATAGCGAAGATGTGCGGGATGCTTGTTCTGCCTTGATTGTCGACTTCGATCAAACCACGATCCGTCATTTTCAAGTTGATAAGATCAAGACCAAGCTCACCATCCGTGTTCGGACGACGACCAACCGTTACGAGCACATAGTCCGCAGTAACTTGCTTCTCTTCACCTTTTACAGTGAAAGTAACTGTTACGTCGTTGTCTGTTTTCGTGCAGGATTGCGCCAACGCTTCAGTATGAACCTCAACGCCAACTTTCTCCAGGTTGCGGGCAACAAGCTTCGTCAATTCTTTCTCGAAGCCTGGAAGCACATGGTCAGAACCTTCAAGCACAGTGACTTTCGTACCGAATTTCGCGTACGTTTGGCCAAGCTCGATCCCGATGTAGCCGCCGCCGATAACGACCATGCTTTTCGGAATTTCTGGCAAGTTCAGCGCCTCGGTGGAAGAAATAATTCTTCCGCCGTAAGGGAACGCCTTAAGCTCGATCGGACGGGAACCCGTCGCGATAATGCAATGCTTGAAGCGGTAGCGAGGAGCTTCTGCGTCATTGAACACACGCGCTTCGTGCTCATTGATGAACATCACTTCGCCTTGGAACGTTTGGATCTTGTTGCCTTTGAGCAGCGCGCTAACGCCGCCTGTTTGCTTAGCTACAATGCTGTTTTTCCAAGCTTGTACTTTCGCGAAGTCAACCTTCACGTTTTCCACGGAAATACCGATGCTGTCGGCATGCTGGGCATGCTCATACGTATGAGCCGCGGAAATCAACGCTTTGGATGGGATACAGCCGCGGTTCAAACACACGCCGCCCCAGTCCGATTTATCAACAATCAGAACGCTTTGTCCAAGCTGAGCAGCGCGAATTGCCGCTACATAACCACCAGGACCAGCACCGATGACCAACAAGTCAATATCTAAAGAAGCATCTCCTACTACCATGCTGTTACACCTCCAAGACAAGAAGCTCTGGATCAGCCAGAAGCTGTTTGATGTAGTTCAAGAAGCTTTGTGCTGTTGCTCCATCCACTATACGGTGGTCGAAGCTCAAGGAAAGCGCCATAACCGATGCGGCAACGATTTGCCCATTTTTCACAACAGGTTTTTCCGTGATACGTCCAGCGCCCAGGATCGCAACTTCAGGGAAGTTGATAACTGGTGTAAAGAACATACCGCCAACAGAACCAATGTTCGTGATGGAAATTGTGCTGCCTTTAAGCTCGGTAGGCGCCAATTTGCCTTCGCGTCCGCGAACAGCCAAATCTTTGATGGAAGAGGCGATGGACCATACGTTTTTGCGGTCAGCATCATGGATAACAGGAACGAGCAAGCCGTTTTCTGTATCTGTTGCGATACCGATGTTGTAGTATTTTTTGTAGACGATTTCTTGCTTCTCTTCGTCGATCATGGCGTTCATGACCGGGAATTGACGGCAAGCGGCAACCAGGGCTTTCACGATGAAAGGCAGGTACGTCAGCTTCACGCCTTTTTTCTCGGCAAGCGGCTTCGTGCGCTCACGCAAAGCGACTAATGCGCTCACGTCGATTTCGTCCATCAGTGTCACATGCGGAGCTGTGTACACGGATTTGACCATGGCGTTCGCGATGATTTTGCGGATTCCTTTGAACGGAATCCGCTCTTCGACGCGATCGCCCACGACAACCTGCTGCGGAGCCGCCGCAGGTGCCGCTGCACCAGCTGCTGCTGTCGCAGCTGTATCAGCTTCCGGAGCCGCGGCTGCGCCCGCTCCGCTGAAGCCAAGCACGTCCTCGCGTGTTACGCGGCCGTGTTTCCCTGTAGGCGTCACCTCTGCGAGTGTGATGCCTTTTTCTCTTGCAAGCTTGCGGATGCTAGGCGTCGCAAGCACTTCGCGGCCCGCGCTTGGCGCGGCCGCTGGTGCCGCAGCAGCTGCTGCAGGCGCTGCTGCCGGAGCTGGTGCTGCCGCCGCAGGGGCAGCAGGCGCTGCGCTGTCGCTCTTGTGATGCATGGATTCCGCAGGCAGTTCGCCTGTTACTTCAATCGTCATCACAAGCTCGCCGATGTTGCACACTTGTCCTTCTTTTACGGAAACAGCAACGACTTTTCCTTCAACTGGACAAGGCACTTCAACAACCGCTTTATCGTTTTGTACTTCCATAAGAATCGTTTCGTCAGTTACGGTATCGCCCGCTTTTACCAACAGCTTAACGATCTCGCCTTCATGTATGCCTTCACCAAGCTCTGGAAACTTGTATTCAAACAATGCCACGTGTACTACCTCCTATTACCTTCGACTGTGATTAGAATTCGAGTACTTGATTGATCCCTGCAATGACACTTGCTGGACTAGGCAACCAAGCGTCTTCGATTTGAGCGAACGGATAGACGGTATCTGGCGGTGAAATACGCAGAACCGGAGCTTCCAGGTGTAAAATGGCTTTTTCATTAATTTGTGCAATAACCTCAGCTGCAACACCGGAAGTTTTTTGCGCTTCTTGGACGATAATCGCACGATTCGTTTTCTTGATAGAAGCAACAATCGTATCGATATCCAGCGGAAGCAGCGTGCGAAGATCGATTACTTCCACTTTCACGCCTTGTGCTTTCTCGATTTCTTCTGCTGCTTTCACAGAAGTATGAACCATTGCGCCATACGTGATAACCGTAACGTCAGAGCCTTCACGAACTACGTTCGCTTTACCAAGCTCGATCGTATACTCACCTTCAGGTACTTCTGCGCGGAATGCGCGGTATAAATTCAGATGCTCCATGAAGAAGACAGGATCATTGTCGCGAATCGCGGAAATCAGCAGTCCCTTCGCATCATAAGGGTTGGAAGGAACAACAACTTTGATACCAGGCGTTTGCACAAGCAAGCCTTCCAAGGCATCCGTGTGCAGCTCAGCAGCTTTAACACCGCCGCCGAAAGGTGTACGGAATACGATTGGCGAGTTGTAACGTCCGCCGGAACGGTAACGCATACGAGCAGCTTGCACACAAATTTGGTCAAGCGCTTCATAGATAAAGCCTACGAATTGAATTTCAGCAATTGGACGGAAGCCTTGAACGCCAAGACCAACTGCCAACCCGCCGATAGCGGACTCAGCAAGCGGCGTATCAAATACACGGTCTTCGCCGAACTCTTTTTGCAAACCTTCTGTCGCACGGAATACGCCGCCAACATGGCCAACGTCTTCCCCGAACAAAATTACATTTGGATCTCTTTCCAGTTCAACGCGCATTGCGTCTTTTATCGCTTGAATCATCGTCATTTGTGCCATGACTTCTCCGTGCCTCCTAAGCGTTTATCGCCAGAAAAAACTGGCATCGTAAGCTAATTATTTATTTATACGCTTGCTTCTGTTCTTCGAGGTGTGCAGGTGTAACTTCAAACATGGAATCGATCAAGCCGGAAACGGTCATTTTCTCAGTTTCCTCCGCTTTTTTAATGTGCTCAGCAACGGTTGCTTTCGCTTCTTCTTTTACTTGTGCTTCTATTTCTTCGTTCCATAGACCTTTTTTGGTCAAGAATAAGCGCATGCGCGTAAGTGGATCTCTTGGTTCCCAATCGGATTCTTCGTCTTTGGTACGATATTTCGTCGTATCATCAGCCAAGGAATGCGGACGGTAACGGTAAGTTAATGCTTCAATCAATGTAGCGCCTTCGCCTCTGCGTCCTCTTTCTGCTGCTTCAGTCACAGCTTGAACGACAGCTAGAACGTCCATTCCATCAACTTGAACACCTTTGATACCGGCTGCTACGGATTTATGCGCAACCGAAAGGGCTCCTGTTTGTTTGGAATAAGGAGTTGTGATCGCATAACCATTATTTTGTACAAAATAGATAACCGGCAGCTTGAACGCGCCTGCGAAGTTCATGCCTTCGTAGAAATCGCCTTCCGAGCTTCCGCCGTCACCTGTATACGTAATCGCTACGCGCGGTTGATTGCGTTTTTTGAATGCCATAGCAACACCTGTTGCATGCAAAATTTGTGCGCCGATGATGATTTGCGGCATAAGGACGTGTACATCCTGCGGAATTTGTCCGCCATGCTGATGTCCACGGGAATAAAGGAATGCTTGGTAAAGCGGGAGTCCATGCCATACAAGCTGCGGCATATCACGGTAACCTGGGCAAATAAAATCGTCTTTATTTAAAGCAAATTCACTACCGATCATGGAAGCTTCTTGTCCGGATACCGGTGCATAGAAACCAAGACGTCCTTGACGACCGAGATTGACTGCTCTTTCGTCCCACACGCGTGTGAATACCATTCTTCTCATAATTTCTTTCAATTGGTCATCGCTAAGATTAGGCATTTTGTCGGGATTGACAATTGTGCCGTCTGGAGCCAGAACTTGTAAAGGCTCAACCTTCTCTGTGGTCACTTCATAATTTGTTTGGCTGACAAGTGGCTTACTCATACCATTTCACCTCTTATATGATTTTGATGCCTGCTAGCTTCACTTCTGTTATAGTATTATTATAAACCTGTTTTTGTGAATTGTACACCAGCATCCTCGTGTTATATGACCTTTTTTCGCAGAAGTGAATAGTACAGTTCCCGAAAATATATAATACAGTTAACACAAAATTTACAACTGCTATAATACACCTTACCCTTAATCATAAAATCTTACGCTTAAGAATCCTATTTTTCCCAAGCAGACAACAAAGGAGCAATCTCATGTCAGATGACTCGCGCTTTTACAAAAGAACCATTATCAAAGATGAACTCACCTCTGCCCTGCTTCAAGAAACTCGGTCATTGCGGATTTATCTTCCTCCTGGCTACAACGAGCTGCTTTCCTACCCTGTCATTTATTGCCAAGACGGCGAGCAGTTCTTCAATTTCGGCCGAATTGCCACGACGCTTACCCGTTGTATTTTAGATGAAGACTTAGAGCCCGCCATTGTGGTTGGTGTCGATGTGAACAATGTGAATCGCACCTCGGAATATGCGCCTGAAGGAGAGCGACATGACGCTTATTGCCGCTTTTTCGCTGAGGAACTCCTTCCTTATATCGAAAGCCGGTATCCGGTTCGCACAGAAAGGACTGAGCGTATTGTCGCGGGCGACTCTCTGGGAGGGACCGTTTCCCTGCATCTCGCCTTAGATTATCCTAGCCTTTTTTGCCGCGTTATATCCTTATCGGGCGCATTTTTCGACATTACCAGAGAACGTATCAAAGCAGAGGACGACTTGGCCTGGCTGGAGCTGTACATGCTGATTGGCTTGGATGAAACAGAGGTAAAAACAGAACGGGGAACCTTTGATTTTGTTCGCGAAAATCGGCTAACCAAAGAGGAACTGGATTCCAAAAACACCACACTTCATTACATCGAAAAACCAGGCAAGCATCTATGGGGATTCTGGCAAGGAGAGCTGGATACGGCTTTGCATTATTTTCTGGGGTAACCTTGCTCATAAAAAGAACCGTCAGAGGATTGGAATCTCCCTGCGGTTCTTTTTGCATTTTCTTCCTTCGCTAAAATGATGTCTCGTGCTCGATAGTGCCTCCTCCGCCAGTTGAGCCTGCCTTTTTTGCAGGCTCAGGGCAGGATGGGTGCTTTTTCCCTGCTGAGCCTGCTTTTTGGGCAGGCTCAGTCGGCATTTGCGCGGATAGTGCCTCCTCCGCCAGTTGAGCCTGCCTTTTTTGCAGGCTCAGAGCGGGGTGGGTGCTTTTTTCTTGCTGAGCCTGCTTTTTTGGCAGGTTCAGCAAGCTTTTGCGCGGATAGTGCCTCCTCCGCCAGTTGAGCCTGCCCAAGCGTCATGCTATCGCTTAATCGCATAACGCTGCTTCAAAAGCTCCGCCATTTCATGGATCTTGGCCTCGCTCGGATAGCCAGCTATATCCTCTGGCTTCTGAATAGGCAGCCCTTTGGCTGCCATGACCTCAAGTAAGTTCGCCGTGAAGCGTTCAGCAGTTAACGGTATCTGCAAACTCTCAGACAGACTTGCCATGCTGCCTGTAGCCACCAAAGGATAGTCCGTTACAGAAGCTGAGCCTGCTGCTGCCCGTTCATAGAAGCCTCTGGCCAGCTTAGCTTTCTCTTCGCCAGCACCCTCTACGATGATAAAGGCTTGTACGGATAAGGCCGTTTGCTGTCTGCGCTGCGCGATGCCGCAAAACTTGCGTCCCCCAACACTCAAATCAAATTCACCCGGGCAAAAGGATCCCATGATTTCGCCTTGATCAATACGATCAGTAGTCGAACTCAAAACATCACGAATCAAAGCAACCATGAGGTCAAAATCCTTGCGATGCTCCATATCGCCCGCTTCTTTTGGCAGCAGCAGGGATACATTCACAACCCCTAAGTCCAGTGGGACAGCGGCTCCTCCAGAGTTTCTGACGGCTGTTTCAAAGCCTTGGCCTGCCAGCCAATCATTGGCTTTCGCTGCTTCGGGGAGACGGCTGTCTCTCAGACCCATCACGAAAGCACGCGGATGTCTCCAGATGTGCAAAATCGGTGGCGTCACCTTGCCAATAGCACGGCACAACAGCTCTTCCAGCGCGAAGGCATATAAAATAGGTTTAACATCCTTTTCACCTGATCGATCCAAAATGACCATGGAAGAGGAAAGTGGTACATTCTCCATATATCGTTTCTCCTGAGCTTACAAGTTTAGTACATCTACAGAATTGTAAGCGATCTGAGTCCTAGCCGCAATCCAAATCTAGGTTTGAAGTACCAAAAAACATCAAAATTTTGGAAGGATTCAAAGGACTTTCATATTTTCTGTCGAAATAAAACTAAACAAACAAATTTTTAATTAAGTAGGCGAGATCATTGAATGTAATTGACGACTTACTACTCAATATTCTAGTATTAACTTCTCCGATCTTACTTTGTCATATTTTATGGCTCGATCGGCCAAGCCCCCTGAAACTCGCTGGATTAGGACGTCCCTTCATCGGAATAAGCTGTTCGATTGCTGCGATGTTTTGTATGTCGCACCCCTTTTTTACGATAACAGGAAACACTTTTGATCTACGTATTATTCCCGTACTCGTTGCTTTCCTTTATGGCGGTATACGTTCTGGACTCACTGTTTCTGCCTTTATTGTAGCCTACTCTTACTACATCAACGGTTACGATTTCATTTGGACTGTTACTTCAGCGGCTCTTCTTGTTCCCTTCTACTTGGCCTTCATTGCACTTAGCAATTGGAAGCACCTTACCCCTAAAGTTATGTTTCCCAGCTTGCTTGCCTTCATTAGCGCTCTAGCGACCTTCTGTATTACTATGCTTTACCGCATTGGCTCGTTTATTTCTGTTGATAGTACCTTCTTACTGTATGGCCTCTTGTTCTGCATCGTACACATGCTTATCATGTGGCTCATCACCTATATCATTGTCCGTATCCGGGAAAATAGCGTCATGCGCCAAGAAGTCCATCGCTCCGAGAAGCTTAATGTCCTAAGTGAGTTAGCTGCATCGGTAGCCCACGAAATCAGAAATCCGATGACCGTTGCACGTGGATTTATGCAAATCCTCAGCCAATCGACGGTCACAGAGGAGAAGAAGCAGATCTATACCTCCATGGTTATTGAAGAAATTGATCGCGCACAGAATATCATTTCCGATTATTTATCATTCGCCAAACCTCAAGCCGAAAAACTTGAAGAGCTGGACGTGTCAGGTTTATCGCACAAACTAAACAATTTAATTAATCCATACGCCGCCATGCGTGGTGTAGAAATTATTATTCACATGGAACCATCGCTGGTCATCAAGGCCAACAACGAAAAAATGATTCAATGCTTAGTCAATTTAACGAAAAACGGCATCGAAGCGATGCCAAGCGGCGGGCTTTTGCAAATATCCGGCTTCAAGCGAAATGCAAAAATCATTTTACAAATCAAAGATACCGGCATGGGAATGACGCCAGAAGAAGTCAATCGTCTCGGAACTCCCTTTTATTCTACAAAAAATAAAGGAACAGGCTTAGGTTTAATGGTGTCTTATCGCATTATCAAAACCTTCGGAGGTTTCATTGATGTAACAAGTGAGCCTGATGAGGGCACCTGCTTTACGATTTCCCTACCTGTCGCTTGACCCGCTTGCTAAGATATTCATAATCCCCTTAAATAACGGAATAGACTTGTTGCTCTCTGAAGGATTCAAATTCTTGACGACAACAGACACCGCATATTGGGGCGATGCGACAGGCCCATATCCGATGAACCATTGATTCACTTTCTCTTGCTTGCCGTTCTGAATCTGTGCGGTGCCTGATTTCCCGGCCAGCTGCCACTTCGCATCCTTTAACCCTTGTCCGGTGCCTTCCGTTACGACCTCCTTCATCCAGTTCAGAAGCGTTCGGCTTGTCGCCGCCGATACCCGCCCATCCTCGGACTCCAGCACTTTTGGAGAAAAGGTCTCCATCACTCGATCGGTCTGATAGCGAATTTCCTTAACGACTCTGGGCGAATACCCCTTCCCACCATGCAGGAGAGTGACGATCATATTGGAAGCCTGCAGCGGTGTCAGCATCACATCTCTTTGACCAATCGCTGTTTGCATCAGCACTCCTTCGTCATCATGCGGGGTATGCGATCCAAAAAGCTGCCCGCTTTCTTCGGCATCCAATTGATGGAGAATCTGTTTCGTATCCGTCTTCCCTGTCCATCCAACCTCATTCAACACACCTAGCTTATGTGCGTAACTCTCCAATTTCGCAGCCGTTAGCCGCTGCATCACCTTGGCAAATACAATATTGCAGGACTGCGCAAATCCTTGTTCCAGTGTTAACGGGCCATGCCCGCCCCTTAACCAACAAGTGAATCCATACTTCCCAAGCGCACCTTCACAATTAAAAGTTTCCTTCGGATTCACAACGCCTTCATCCAAGGCTGCCGCGGCTACGACCGTTTTGAAAATTGAACCTGGCGCTGTCGCCTTAAGCGCATAATTGCTCCAACTGTTGCTCGCAAGGTCCACTTGAGTTGGCTCATAGTTAGGACGGCTTGCCATGGCCACAATATCGCCTTGTACGGCATCCTGAACAACCACCGCACCATCGCGGATCTGCATCTTATCCATCAACGCTTCAATTTGCTGCTGAATTCCGCCATCCAGTGTTGTCACTAATTTGACTGGAAAGAATGAATTATCCGGAGCAATCATGCGAGCATCAAGGCCAGCCAGCGGTCTTTTCCCGGCATCCGTAAAATACGAAATCGACGTTTTACCAACACCCCGCAGCCACAAGTCAAACGTTTTTTCAAGGCCTGCTCCTCCGATTTTGGAGGTAATCGCCAGTTTTCCTTTCTCCAGATCAGCGCCATAAATGCTCATCACTCGATCAGGATTCTGGCCGATGAACCCGATTAGCTGCCGCGCCGTCATCCCCGTCGGATAGCGATCCTCCATCTCGGCCACCTTCACATTCGGTAAATTCAACATTCGAATCTGCGACTCCTGGGCAGCGCTTAGCGCTGCGACTTTCCCATCCTGAGCGGTGCTCCAGACCTGCGGCTCTTTCAAGTGGCTTGAGAAATCAAGCCACCGCTCTTTGGTCGTTTGTAAGATACTGACAAGTTGATTAACTTGCTGAGGGTCAACTTGTGTTTTGCTGTTTATCGGAAAAACAATCAACGATTTGATCATCTTTCCTGTCAACGGCTTCAGGTACCGATCAAGAATCTCCCCTCGTCCGCTATCCAGAACAAGAGCTTTCTGCCTTTGTACAACCGAGTTTCTGAGCAAATTAATATTATGAGAGGAATAGCTTTCGGTTGCCGCGATTTGTATCCAGAAAAGCTTGCCCACAATCCCAATAAACAGCAAAATGATAGCAAATAGAACAAGAAAAATACGACGTTTTTCTAAAGGAGATAATTGTTTCACCCTCATGCCAGGACCTCCGAACTTCAAGCTGATCGTATAGCTCTCAGTATCGTCATTCCTTTACGTTGTCAAACCGCCATACCCGCGATATTGCAACAAAAAAAGCCTGATTTCTCAGGCTTTCACTTAACAATTATGTAGACTATTTACTATTTGCAGGAAAAAAGCGGATTGCTTATACTTCAAATTTGGAAAGCGTATCCGTAAGTGATTTGGAAAGAAGATCCAGCTTGTCCGAAAGTTTAACCAAGCCATCGCTAATGCTAAGCTGTTCAGAGCTGAGTGATGCCACTTCTTCTGAAGTCGCAAGAGATTCCTCAGCAACTGCGCTGACATTGGTCATCGCATCCGATAAGACAACTTGGGATTGCTCCAAGGTTGAAATCGAATCGCTTACTGTGCTCAACTGTTCGATGAAACCACCCATGTGATTCGTTACTTGTTTGAAAATCGTATCGGCTTCTTTCACCGCTAGAATTTGCTCTTGGAAAATCGGTGTCGCTGTGGAAAGCACTTTCACCGTCTCATCGATTTCTTTTTGAATCGTTTCTGTAATTTGGCCTACCACATCAATCGATTGTCTGGACTGGTCGGCTAGCTTCCGAATCTCATCAGCAACGACCATGAAGCCTTTACCTGCTGCTCCGGCACGCGCTGCCTCAATGGTTGCGTTCAATGACAAAATATTCGTCTGCTTCGTCATATTATTAAGAAGTTCCAGAATCTTGCGAATCGAACGCGTGCTGTCTTTCAAATTATCAACCTTGTCCACCATCGAGCGAATCATTTCTTCAGTCAGATTCGTTTTGGAAATCAACTCGGACATATATTTGGTGCCCTGCTCACTGGAGCTTTGGACATCGGCAGCGGCAGTACCCATCTCAAGGTTCGCCTCAATCACTTGCTTCATCTGAAGGCCGATGTGGTGCGTTAATTCATTGCCTCGTTCAGACTCCGTTGCCAATCCACCGGCACCATTAGAAATCTCATCCGTTGCAACAGCAATTTCTCTTGCCGCTGTGGCTGTAACCTTGGAGGAATTCGTCAACTCTTGCGCTGTTTCGAATACCGCTTGGGCGGAAGAACTAGTTTGCTGAACAAGTGTAGTAATTTGCTGCATCATGACGTCGAAGCTCGCGCCTAGCTGCCCAATCTCATCTTGTGTTGTGTAATTTGCTCTTACCGTCAACTTACCTTTGGCACCTTGCTGCATCAGGTTGCGAAGATTGGTTAATGGACGCCCGATCATTCTGGCTACGAATAATCCAATCAATACAGCAGCAATCGCTGCGAATAAGGCAATCAAAAGGGTATAATTGAAAATTTTCTTCGCATCTTTGACCAATGCGCTTACAGGCATATCTCCAACGAGATTCCAACCGGATATCGCTGATTTGTAATAAGCAACTAAGTGATCATCTTTGGTGATAAATGATCCGTTTTCTTGCTCCAGCTGTTCTTTGGATAATTGAACCTCTGAATCTTTCTCAATTTGAGTCAGATCCTTCGCTGCGATATTTTTGTTCTGAGCGTTTGTGATCACAACTTTGCTGTCGTCACCCAAAGAAATGCCGTTTAATTCCTTGTTCAAAATATCCGAACTCAGCTCCAGCACCAGAACACCTGCCGTGCTGTTCGTCAGTGTATTACGCATAATACGGCCAATCGCAAACGTATTAGCCGAGCTGCTGGAATACCCTTTGCTTTTGGTATCCAACCAAGCGACTTTTCCGCCGGAATCAACAATTTTCTTAAACCAGTCGGTAGATGAGCTGTTTTCAGACAGACTGCTTCCGCCAGATCCGGTAATGACAATCAATTTGCCGTCAGGTCTGTACAAATGAAGCGTTTTAATAGCTTTGTTCGAGAAAGTCACGACATTCAATTTGTCCGTCAATTGACGGATGACTTCCAGTGATTCATACGATGATGCATCCAACTTAGGGATTTTTTCAAGTAAATCCTGTAGATCTTTATTCAGCATAATTTGCAAGGACACATCATCAAAGGTTTGATATAGGAAATCTAGCTTTTGTCCTGCCTGTGTAACTGTTTGAAGACTCGATTCCGAGACTTTGTTCTTAATGACGCTTTTGGATACCGAATAAGAGATCATGCCTACGATAATCACGAAAAAGAGAATGCTTACAAAGAACATTAAAAACAACTTCATCCCAACGGACTTCACGGGATTTTCCATTTTAACTTGC
Source organism: Paenibacillus ferrarius (assembly GCF_002027705.1). Taxonomy (GTDB): domain Bacteria; phylum Bacillota; class Bacilli; order Paenibacillales; family NBRC-103111; genus Paenibacillus_E; species Paenibacillus_E ferrarius. The sequence continues at coordinate 103,593 of NZ_MBTG01000045.1, forward strand.
TTCAATTCCTTAAATGCGACTGTGCCCATTTGTTTGGATGTTTTACCAGCTACACCCATCATACGACCCCATGGAACATTTTGAATTGCTTTTAAGAGAGATTGAGCTGCTTTGGTCAGAAAAGCGAGAATACTTTGCAGACTGTTTTTCATTCTGTTCACCGCCATTGGTTTCTACTTCTTAAATAGCCCTTACTTTAGAACTAATATGAAAAGGTTTACATAAGAAGTTCATAATAATTTCGACATACTTTAACAATTTCCTTTAATATTCGATCTAGAAATAAATAAAAAAATAGAAACTTTCTCCAATATACCCCAGTCTGGAGAAAGCTTCCATGGTACTATTTACCTGTTTTTTTACGCATCATATCCCAACGCTTAACAGGCTGATCGGTTTTTAGTTTAATTAATTGCAGTGGATGCCGCGCTGCATCTAGCTCTTGGCTTTGTTGTTCATCCCAAATCACACTGACTTTTTGCTTGAAATGTGTGCCATCGGGTCCAAAAAATTCAATTTCCTGCCCTGGCTTGAAGTGATTTCTTTGTTGAATAAGCGCAATGCCCGCTTCCTCATCATAAGACATGACCAAACCAACAAAATCAAATCCAACCACTTTGTCCTCCGGCTCGAAAATATGATCCTCGTGTCCAGGAGCTTCATAGAAGAAACCGGCATTGAGCGGGCGGTTTGCTGCTTTGTGGATTTCATCCTGCCACTCCGGGTTAACTTCAAAATGCTCAGGATCCGCAAAGTAAGCGTCAATGGCTTGCCGGTAGGCATTCACAACCGTCGCAACATAGTGGATACTCTTCATTCGGCCTTCAATTTTAAAGCTATCTACCCCTGATTCGATCATCTCCGCGATATGCTCGATCATACTCAAATCTTTGGAACCCATCGTAAACGCATCGTCTTCCTCGCCAAACATAGGCAAATCTGTTGCTAACGGTTCTGAGAGAGGCTGATCCTTGGCAAATAGATCGTATTTCCAGCGGCACGATTGCGAGCAGCCGCCACGGTTGGAATCGCGGTCTGTGAAATGGTTGGACAACACGCAGCGTCCCGAATAGGAACTGCACATAGCTCCATGAATGAAGGCTTCAATTTCAACATCAACATGCGCTTTAATCTCATCGATTTCTTGCATGCTGACTTCACGAGCCAGAACAACACGCTCAATGCCCTGATCCTTCCAGAATTTGACCGTCTGCCAGTTCATCACAGATTGCTGTGTACTGACATGCACTTCAAGCTTAGGGGCAACTCTCCGACAAGTCTCCATAATAATCGGATCAGCGGCAATAATTGCCGAAATGCCAACCTCTTGAAGTCCTCTGAGATAGTCGTCCAAACCCTCGATATCCTCGTTATGCGCATAAATATTCGTTGCTACGAAAACTTTGGCGCCGTATTGATTGGCAAATTCGACTCCTTCCCTCATTTCTTCCAGGGAGAAGTTATCCGCATTGGATCTTAATCCATATTTCTGGCCGCCGATATACACCGCATCAGCCCCGTAATGGATCGCAAATTTCAATTTCTCTAAGCTGCCCGCAGGAGCAAGCAGCTCCGGCTTCTGCAGTCTGACACGCTTTCCTCTAGCTCTTGCTTCTAAAGCTGTCGTCATCTGGAAACGCACCTTCTTTCATTCATCTATCAATATACCTGTTCTTTATAGAAAAATCCGTATGACAATTCCCGTTCCGGGTCTTGCAAAGCTAAAATAGCATCCAGCCATTCTTGCTGGAATTCATAGCTCGATGGATCTGCCGCATAAGCATCAATCGCAGCCCGATAGCTTCTCACTACCGTTTCATTATACACCGAAGATTTCAAGAGCCCTTCGATTTTCAAGCTGTCAATCTGGCCATCCATCAGCTCAGGCAAATTTTCCAGCATACAAATATCTTCCGAACTCATGATGTGTGTCCCGTTGCTGTCTTCATAGACGGGGTAGCGCTGATCACGACGTTCATGCTCAATTAAAAATAGTCCGCGCTCTATAGAACGATCTTGCGAGGAAGCCTCATTACCTTGATGCTCGATATAGTTTTTGACCAACTCACGTTTAGAATGATAAATATTGGTGATCCCATGAACCTGAACCTCGACACTCAGCTCGGATTGCTCTTTAAACGCAAGTACCTGCTCCATGTTCAGTTCTCTGGCGAGCACGACTCGTGTCGCTCCTTGTCTTCCCCAATAGTTCGCTGTCGCATAATTGGTGGAAGTCATTTCTGCATTCCAATGCAGCGGTATCGGACGAGGCAAGGTGCGGGCTGCCATGAGCACTGAAGGATCTCCAAAAATGACAGCATCAACACCATATTCCTGCAAGGTATGCAAATAATCCGAAAGGCCAGCTAACGAGGCATTGTCGAAAATTTTGTTTACAGCCACATAAACCTTAGCCTGCTTCTCATGCGCCCAAGCTGCTGCGGCTCGTATCTCATCCAGCCCTATATTCCCCGGCAGACGCATTCCATAACGCTCTTCGCCTATAATGACTGCATCCGCGCCCGCCTCTATTAATCCTTGCATCTCTGCTATCGAGCTGCAGCTTACTACTAACTCTGGTTTATTCACTAGCTTTCCCTACCTTCTATCAGCTTCCCGGCTTCTCGTTAATTGCCGGCCTTTTTGCTTTCCGCGATATTTTTCTTATGTGCTTCGAAAGTCTCTGCGAACAGATGTCCTTTGGTCCCGTCCTTTTTGGTCACATAAAACAAATACTTCGTCTCTTCCGGATAAATCGCCGCTTTCATTGAGGCAAGGCTTGGACTTGCAATGGGGCCTGGCGGCAAACCCGTATTTAAATACGTATTATAAGGACTTTGTATTTGCAGATCCTTTTCCAGAAGCCTATCCTTGGACTTATCAAATAAATACTGCACCGTTGCATCAATTTGCAAAGGCATATTTTTCTTCAGTCGATTCTGGATGACGCCAGATACGAGTGCACGTTCTTCATCAACAACGACTTCCCGCTCGATTAAAGAGGCAATCGTCAGCATTTGATGCACGCTTAGACCACGATCTTTGAGCTTGTCCTTCCAGTCAGCAGGGAGCGTTGCTAATTTCTTATCCAACTGCTGCAAGGTTCGTTCTATAAATTCTTGCTCGCTCGAGCCCTTTTTGAATTCATAAGTCTCTGGGAAAAGGTAGCCCTCAAGGCGATGCTTCAGGTTCTTGTTATCGGGAATTGTGAAGTTTGTCTCAGACTTAAACGCATTAGCTTCGTCGGTCATCTGGAGGAAAGCCTCTTTCTTCCAAGGCGTTTGTTCACTGATTTTTGCCGCGATCTGGTCGATGGTAAATCCTTCAGGAATCGTGATGCGAATCATATCTTCCTTCACAATCTCGCCATTATTCAGCTTATCGATCATTTCCTCAAACGTCATGCCCGGCTTCATGCTGTACTCGCCTGCTTGAAACTTCGAGCCTTGTTTATGCCATTTCAAATAATACATAAAGATGGATGAGTTCTTAATAAGTCCCTTTGTTTCGAGTTCCTTGGCAATTTGTGCAGAACCGGAACCTTGCGGGATGGATACTCGCACCTCTTGCCCTGAAGCAGCAACAGGCTGTAGAGCATTAGCAATATATAAACCAACACCGCTGGCTATACCAATACCAATGAGCAGCAATAGTCCAATGATGAGAAGAGTGCGCTTGGCCTTGCTCCGTTTGGGCTTATTGTGTTCATTCTCTTGTTCAAGCAAGTTGTTCACGATAATCCTCCTAATACTTTCCGTCAGAAAGCTTTCCTCGTACCTTCACATCCCTAAGCAAACAAAAACGAGCGGATGTGATCCGCTCGGGTTGTATACTCTTACAAATCGTCCTGATCTGGAAAGGCCATTTCATCGTAGAGCTCAGAAACGGTTTCCCACTCGTCGTCATCTTCGATGGTTTCCAATTCGTATTGTCCTTCTGCATCTGTCGTAACTCGGAAAACAGCAACTTCGTCTTCCTTCTTGAGCTCATCGGATTGCAGAACGGCATACGTGTGATTGCCATATACGAATTCTTTCAAAAGATGATACACCGTCGACTCATTTTGCTCGTCAAACAAAATAATATCATCCCCGTAAGCTTTGCGCAATACGTCGGAAGGTGTCGTACTCATGCTTCGTCTTCCTCTTCGAATTCAGCCATTAATGTGTTGAATGTTTCTTCAACAATATCCCACTCTTCTTCATCGTCGATGGTGAACAATTTCAAATCTTCACCGTCATCATCTTCTTCATAACGGAATGCGTATACCTCATCGGATTCTTCGTCTCCGCCGTCAGTAGGCACAACCATCATGTATTTCTTGTCTGAACCGTCCACTTCGAATTTCATGATAACCTCGAACTCTTCTTCGTTGCCTTCATCGTCCGGGATGTAAATGATTTCTGGTTCTTCTTCACGCAATTCTTCTTTGGACATGTTCTTTCACCTCTTCATATTGGCATCCATATATCCTTGCAGAATGAGCTGTGCAGCCATCTTATCAATGACCTGCTTCCGTTTCTTCCGACTCACATCAGCTTCAAGAAGCGTGCGAGTCGCAGCTACGGTTGTTAATCGCTCATCCCACAAGTTTACAGGTACACTTAATTTTCGTTCCAGTTCTTTCGCGAACTCGATCGCAAGCTCTCCACGAGGTCCAATCGTATTGTTCATATTTTTGGGCAAGCCTACGACGATCTGCGACACGCCATATTCTTTGACGATAGCCTCAAGCCGTTCGATGTCTTCCCCAGGCTTGCGGCGATGGATGACTTCCAGCCCTTGAGCTGTCCAGCCAAGCTCATCGCTCATCGCGACACCAATCGTTTTGTCCCCATAATCCAAGCCTATCCATCTCATGCCGGTTCTCAATTCCTTCTATTTGTGTTGACCCAGATAAGCTCGAACCAATTCTTCAATCAGTTCGTCCCGTTCCCGTTTGCGAATGAGGCTCCGGGCATTATTATGCCGCGGAATGTAAGCAGGATCTCCGGAAAGCAAGTACCCGACAATCTGGTTGATCGGATTATACCCTTTTTCCTGAAGAGCATCGTATACCGCCAGCAATACATCTTTGGGCGATGTCTCAATTTCTTCTGCCTTCACGTTGAACTTCATCGTTTTATCCATGGAACTCATCAGGAGCACCCCACTTTCCTTGTGTTACCTTGTGTCAAAAATTGAAAATGTTCCGTGTATACTGGTTATATTCTCTATGGGTTTAAAAATTCCTGTCCCATCAAAAAATAATTATTCAAATTGAGAGAGCAGTCCTTCGACACCGGACAATGCAGCCGCTAATTTGGAAGCATCTTTCCCGCCTGCTTGCGCCATATCCGGACGGCCGCCGCCGCTTCCGCCAACAGCCAACGCCACTTCTTTAATGATTTTCCCAGCGTGAAAGCCTTTGGCTACCAAATCAGGCGTAACCGCAGCCACCAAATTGACCTTATCGTCAGCAACTGCGCCTAGTACGATAACCGCGGAGCCCAGCTTAACCTTCATCTCATCAACAATGTTGCGAAGAGAATCCATATCTGCTGCATTCACTTGTGCGGCTAACACCGATACGCCTGCTGCCTGCTTCACTTGATCAGTCAATGAGCCCGCTTCAATGCGTCCCAGTTTGCCGCGCAGCGACTCATTTTCACGCGAGAGTTCCTTCACTTGCTGAAGCGCAGCTTCCACGCGTTTGGGAACATCTTGCACGTTCGATTTCAGCAGGTTGGCCGATTCTTTCAACAATTGCAATTGCTGGTCTAAATACTCATACGCACTGCGGCCGGAAACAGCCTCAATCCGGCGTACACCGGACCCAATGCCGGACTCGCTGACGATTTTGAACAATCCAATTTGTCCTGTATTCTGAACGTGACAGCCTCCGCACAACTCTAAGCTGTAATCGCCTACTCGAACAACGCGTACGATATCACCGTACTTCTCGCCGAATAATGCCATAGCGCCCATTGCCTTCGCGTCAGCAATAGCTTTCAATGAAATATCAACGTCGATGTTGTTCCAAATTTGGCGGTTTACACGCTGTTCGACATCCTGCAATTCTTCACTGCTGATGCTGCCGAAGTGAGAGAAGTCGAAGCGCAAACGGTCAGGCTCAACAAGGGAACCTGCCTGATTGACATGAGTGCCTAATACTTCCTTCAACGCTTTGTGCAGCAAGTGAGTAGCCGTATGATTTTTGATAATATCACCGCGCTGTGCAGCCGATACGATAGCCTCAACCGAATCTCCTTTACGCAGAACGCCGGACTCGACTATGACTTTATGAATGTGTTGGCCATGAGGTGCCTTCACAACATCTTCCACCTTCAAAACCACTTGATTATTGCGAATTGTACCATAGTCGCTTACCTGACCACCACTTTCGGCGTAAAACGGTGTGCGATCTAGAACAACTTGGCAAGTCTCGCCTACGCCGACAATGTCAACGAGTTCATTTTCATGCACAATTGCAGTAATATTAGCAGTAACTACCAATTCATTATATCCAACAAATTCGCTTTTAATCGTCAATTCAGACAGCGGTCCGCCCTGTACTTTCATACCGCCTTCTTTATGACTGGCCGCTCTAGCACGATCACGCTGCTCCTGCATGGAAGCATCAAACCCAGCCCGATCAACTGTCAAGCCCTTCTCCGAAGCAAAATCCTCCGTTAAGTCAAAAGGGAAGCCATACGTATCGTATAATTTAAAAGCATCAGGTCCGCTGATTTGATTCGTGCCGGCTTGGCGTGTTTTCTCTACCATTTCAGCAAGAATAATCAATCCATCGCTTAACGTTTCATGGAAGCGTTCCTCTTCCGTACGGATAACCTTCTCGATAAACTCACGCTTGTCTACAACTTCTGTATAGTAAACGCCCATGATCTCACCGACTGTAGGCACCAGTTTATGCAGAAACGGCTTATCCAAGCCCAATACTTTCCCATAACGAACAGCGCGGCGCAATAAACGACGGATTACATAACCACGTCCTTCATTAGAAGGAAGTACGCCATCCCCGACGGAGAAAGCTACCGTACGAATATGGTCGGCAATAACTTTAAGCGCTACATCGTGCTCCTCATTGACGTGATACTGCACACCTGTTAGCTCACACGTTTTATCAATAATCGGTTTGAACAAATCGGTGTCGAAGTTGGAGTCAACATCTTGAAGAATCGAAGCAAAACGCTCCAAACCTGCGCCTGTATCAATATTTTTGTTCGGAAGCGGTGTATAGCTGCCATCTTTGTTATGGTTAAATTGGGTGAATACCAGATTCCACACTTCCAGGAAGCGCTCATTTTCCCCGCCAGGCCAGCATTCCGGATCGGACAAATCACCGTATTTATCCCCACGGTCATAGAAGATCTCCGTACAAGGACCACAAGGGCCTTCACCGATGTCCCAGAAATTATCTTCTTTCAGCTTATAGATGCGTTCTTCCGGTATACCGATTTCTTTGTTCCAAATGTGGAAGGCTTCTTCGTCATCTTCATGGACCGTAACCGAGATCCGAGTTGGATCGAAGCCAATCCATTGTGGATCCGTCAGAAATTCCCATGCCCATGGAATAACTTCCTTCTTAAAGTAGTCACCGATCGAGAAATTCCCCAGCATCTCGAAAAACGTATGATGGCGACGTGTTTTGCCTACATTCTCAATATCATTGGTACGAATACATTTCTGAGCATTCGTAATTCGCGGATTTTCCGGAATTTCCCGCCCATCGAGATACGGCTTTAACGGTGCGATCCCCGCATTAATCCATAAGAGAGATGGGTCATTATGCGGAACGAGCGATGAGCTGGGCTCTACCTTATGCCCTTTACTTGCAAAGAATTGCAACCACTTGGAACGAATTTCACTTGCCTTCATCTGTCTCAAGCCTCCATATATATGCATTGTCATCAAAAACAAACAAAAAACGCCCCTGCAACATACAGGGACGAATCATCGCGGTACCACCCTGGTTATTGGGGAAAACAAACCCAATCTCCTTGTGCGGATCTGTAACGGGTCCAACCGGTGGAGTTCTTCCACACTCCGAAACGAGCTTTGGGCCATCCTAACATCGAAAGGTTCTTTCAGCCGTTGACAGCAGCTATCGCTGCTCCCCGGAACCTTCTCTCTGACAATGGACTATGGCTTACTAAAGTTTCATCAACGATTTCATGTTAGATATAGATAAGGCAAATTATAACTATATGGCGCAATGCTGTCAATATTCAGGTCAATAAATGAAACCTTTGCTCTCGGGGAAACGTATATAAGATACATTCATTCTCTTGCTTTTACCAAAATTAGGAGGTGTTGTAACTGGACTTTTCATCGCTTACGCTGCTTGCTTTAATCTCACCCATTTTTATCATTGTCATCTACATCATGGTCAAAACACTTATAAAGAAAGAAATCCCGGATAGCCGTTACAATCCCTTCGATTACATAACAGGCCAATCCCGCATCGAATTCCAAGAACAAAAGGAGGAAAAGGAAGAAGCGGACGATCAAGGAGACGATAAAGATAAACATTTGAAAAATCAAAAAATACGCAGTTGACAATCGTTCTCAATGGAAGTATACTAAGTTTATTGATAATGATTTTCATTATCGAGTAAGAAATACAAGAATTACGTATACTTATTCCGTAGTCCATTCGTTGGTTTACGCATGGCCACACCCTTTCATATCCTCAACCCTCGCATAGAACCCCTATGTACCATGATCCCGCAAGTCATGGCACATAGGGGTTCTGTGCGTCTGCTTATCTTCTTACGTTGTCGGCTTGTGAACATAGTGCAAGAAAACATGCTGAAGGATAACCTTCATGACTGCGAAAAACGGCACAGCCAAGATCAGCCCTACAATTCCCGCTACCTCCCCGCCTACGAGCAGCGCAAAGATGATAAACAGAGGATGCATATGCAGCGTTCTTCCCACCACCTGCGGCGATATCACATTTCCTTCCAAAATTTGAATCAATAAATTCACCACCGCAACAAGCAGCACCATTTTCAAAGAAATCGTTGATGCCATGATCAGTGCGGGCGCCGCACCGAAAAAAGGCCCTAGGTAAGGGATGATATTGAAAATAGCTACCACACTGGCAAGCAATAAAGCATACTCCATACCAATCAGCCAATACCCCAGGTAAGCAAGAACCCCGATAATTAAGCATACCAATAATTGTCCGCGAATATAGTTGCCTAGCGCTGTATCAATATCAATGAGCAATTTGACCGTCTTCTTCCGATGTTCTCGCGGTACGATCGCCAGCGCTGTTTTCTCGATAATTTGAAAATCCTTCATGATATAGAAAGCTACAAAAGGGACAATGAACGCGATAAACAGCATATTAATCGTATTGCCGATTTGATTCATGTAATTCGAGATGGCGGTGGAAATACTGTTTTCCAGTTTTGTTAGCGAATGATTGAAACCGGAGCGTACACTGTCAGGCAGCAGCTGATTTTGATTAAACCCATCAACCAGCGACTGCGCGCGCATTGCCATCTGCGGCATGTGCTCGTTCAGTTCAGCAATTTGTGTTATAAAAATCGGTGTCATATTCATGATGATGACCGTAAGGGATGAAAGAAATACACTATAGATAAGTAAAACAGCAATCGTTCTTGGAACTTTGCGTTTATTCAGAGCATTTACAATCGGATTCAAAATGTACGAAATGATCACGGCGATGAAGAACGGCGTCACTATTGCTTTGAGAAACGTGATGACATGAAATAAAATCGGCTTAATTTGCAGAAGCATATACAAAGTCATCAAAGCAAGCAGGGTATATACCAACCCTACAAACCATCTATTTTTCCAAAATCGTTCCATGTTGACCTCACCTCGGCAATTCCAAATAAGTTGCGCTCATACAGTATATGTACAACTTGTCCAAATTAACCCTTGGCTGTACAGTTGGACAACAAAAAAACGCCATTCTTAAGCACCTGCGTGCTCAAAAAGTGACGTTTCGTTATGATCATGATTATTAATTCGCGTGTTCTTGGATTAGAGGCATTTCTTCCTCAAAAAATAAATCATCCAGAGAACTCAGTGTACCGTCTTCCTCAACCTGATACACGGACATTTTCTCTCCGTTAACGCTGAGTTCTATAAAACAACCCCAGCAGTAAAATTGATGGGAACCGATCTTTCCAATGTCTTTGGAATTACAGTTTGGACAACGCATCTCGCTCACCCTATTCTTCTTTGGATACGAAGAGTTCTTCCATTTCCTGAGCGCAATGTACAGGCACTATGATGGCGTCTTCCCCTTTGGTTGCCGAATCCGGCACGGGAAGCCATCTACGCCCTTCCTTTAAATCAGAAATAAACCCTTCGGACAATTCATAACCTACTATTTGTTTACCCCAATCTTGGTTTAAATAAACATCCTCTACCACGCCTAATTTGTGCCCTCCCACTGTGATGATGGGAAGTCCTTTAATCTTGCGGCTTCCATCCAGTAAAGCATGGCATTCTTCCACATGCTCAAACTCTTGAATGACCGTTTCGTTCGGTATGGTAATGGCATCTTCTCCTGCAGCGACGATTCCCTCCCACGGTATGTAACGTAGGGCAGAGAACCATACCTTCACTTCAAGAACGATACCTCGTATGTTCCACTCAGGGCCTATCAGCAAATCTTTGACCTGACCAATTTGTTTGCCGGAATCTACCGTAATAACGGGAAGTCCGATCAAATCGTGCGCTTTGCGCAAGCTCAATTCCTCCTAGAACCGCCCGGTACTAATTATTACGCAGCCGATGAACAATGGTTGCAATTTTCTGGGCAGCTGTTTCGATTTGCTCTTTAGAATTCCCCATTCCAAAGCTAAATCGAACAGCAGAAGCGGTAACATTTTCTGGGAGCTTCATGGCTTGCAATACATGGGACACTTCAAGGGAGCCTGAGGTACAGGCAGAACCGCTTGCCGCAGCCACATTTTCTAAATCTAAATTCATAAGGAGTGTTTCGGTTGAAATACCTGGAAAGCTGATGTTCAAAATATGCGGGACTGACTGTTCCTTGTGGCCATTAATCGTAAAACGTTCACTGCCTAGTTGTTGCTCCAATACATGAATCATCGTCTGACGAAGCTCCGAAGCCTTCTCCTGGAGAGTCTCCACTTGCGGCAGCAGCACTTCAACCGCTTTGGCAAAACCGGCGATTGCGGCTACATTCTCAGTCCCCGCGCGGCGTTTTCTTTCTTGGGAACCGCCATACACGTGTGGGGTCAGCTTCGTATGCTTGGAGACGTACAAGGCGCCTACGCCTTTGGGGCCATACAATTTATGTGCCGATAAGCTCACCATATCAACTGGAAGCTCATGAAGGTTCAGCGGCAATTTGCCCAGAGCTTGCACAGCGTCCACATGGAAAGGAATCTGCTTCGCACGAGCTAACTCACCTATTTGCTCAATTGGCTGAATCGTGCCTACTTCATTATTCACATACATGATCGAAATAAGCGCCGTATCTGGACGAACAGCTGCAGCGACATCCTCTATTTGAATAAGACCAGTCGGACCTACTGGCAGATAGGTCACCTCATATCCGAGGCCCTCCAAACGCTCACAAGGATGCAGAACAGCATGATGCTCGATTTGAGTAGTAATGATGTGCTTCTTGTCGTCTTTGCTCGCATGCAGAACCCCAAAGATCGCCATATTGTTGCTTTCCGTGCCACCGCTTGTAAAGATCAGCTCGGCAGGGAGACAGCCTAAAGACTTCGCCATCGCATCACGAAACCGATTGAGTGCTGTCCTTGTTGCTCTACCGAAGCTGTGTGTACTCGAAGGATTGCCAAAAAAGGCTGTATAGAAAGGAAGCATCGCTTCCAATACGTCGGGATGCACTGGCGTAGTCGCCGCGTGGTCAAGATAAATAGGATTCATTAGACACCTTTAAATGTAAAACATGTAGTTGTCACTTGTGCCTTGGTCCTCATATGAAATCAAGTTCGCAAGTGTAGTTGAATCCAAGACATCCGCAATACTATCGCGAATACGGATCCACAAGTCACGCTTAGCCGGGTCGTCTTCTTCCGTAAAATCGACAGGACTGATCGGTCCTTCAAGTACGCGAATAACCTCGCCAGCTGTCACTTGATCCGCAGCTTTGGATAAAATATAGCCGCCATAAGCGCCTCGAATACTTTTGACCAAACCGGCATTGCGCAAAGGAGCTACAAGTTGTTCCAAATAATGTTCGGACAATTGATGCTTTTCAGCAATACTTTTGAGTGAAGTTGGTCCTTCACCCACACGGTTGGCCAGCTCCATCATAATTGTCAAACCATATCGGCCTTTTGTAGAAATTTTCAAAATTACACCTCATTCAACATTTATACCAACAGGGGATCTAATCGAAATCAATATACTTCTTCAGAAACCAGGGTCGTCCCTATCTTGGTAAACAGCGTTTCCATTTTTCGTAAAAACATTCCTAAACATCCGTATATCGTATCTATGTTATCATAGATTCCTTGATTTGTGTGGGAAATTCCATGGCATTCTCATGAAATATTTTAATTTTGGTAGGTAGAGATGTATAATAGTGAGAGCTTTAAATCAAGCTTTTTAAATTAGACTTGCAAGATGGAAAAGAGGTTCAATATTATGAATAAAAAAACACGTGTCATTCTAGGCATGTCCGGGGGTGTCGACTCCTCAGTAGCCGCGCTATTGCTGAAGGAGCAGGGTTATGAGGTTATCGGTATTTTCATGAAAAACTGGGACGATACCGATGAATTTGGGCACTGCACAGCAGAAGAAGATGCAGAGGATGTCAGACGAGTGTGCGATCAGCTCGATATCCCTTTCTATACAGTAAATTTCGAAAAACAATATTACGACAAGGTGTTCGCTTATTTCTTGGACGAGTACACCAAAGGACGCACACCGAATCCTGATGTTATGTGCAACCGAGAAATCAAATTCGGCGAATTGCTGCAAAAAGTCATCGACTTGGGAGGCGATTACATTGCCACAGGTCATTATGCGCAAGTGAAGGAGCAAGATGGCGAATACGTGCTTCTCCGAGGCAATGATTCGAATAAAGATCAAACCTATTTCCTTAATGCCCTTAATCAGAACCAACTGTCCAAAGCGATGTTCCCCATCGGGCACTTGCCAAAACCTAAGGTTCGCGAGATCGCTGAAGCAGCGGGTCTGGCAACAGCGAAGAAGAAAGACAGTACTGGCATTTGCTTTATCGGGGAACGCGATTTCAAAGAATTCCTAAGCGGGTACCTGCCGGCTAAACCGGGAAATATGGTCGATATTCGTAACGGTGAAGTGAAAGGCCGCCACGACGGCCTGATGTACTATACCCTTGGCCAAAGACAAGGTTTAGGCATTGGCGGTTCGGGTTCAGGCGAGCCTTGGTTCGTTGTCGATAAGAACTTGGAAACGAATGAGCTGCTTGTCGTTCAAGGCGAACAGTTCCCAGGCCTATATTCCAACGGATTAACAGCAACCGATGTCAATTGGATCTCGCGCAGCAAGCCGGAAGGTCCCTTTGCCTGTACGGCAAAGTTCCGTTATCGTCAGCCGGATCAAGGCGTGGTGCTCACTTTTGCAGAAAATGGCGTCTGTGAAGTTGTCTTTGATCAGCCTCAGAAAGCTGTAACGCCTGGGCAATCGGTCGTATTTTATGACGGAGATGTTTGTTTAGGCGGCGGTGTCATTGATATCGTGCATAAGTAAGCCGACTACATTGAATTGAATACGGGGAAGGATGAACCACAATGGTCCAAAGGAACGCTCTTGATTTGAAAATTACGACTTACGAAGAAGCGAAACATCTCGTGAAAGAGATTGGGATTCTCCCCCTCTCTTCCTTCATCCCTGATCATCCTTCTCTTGATTCAGTCACCAAATTCAAAGATTGGCATACAGGCTTAGAGACGGATCCCTGGCTATGGCGGGACCGTTTTCCCGGGGATGGCCTCGCAGCCTATGGACGTTTTTTTGCCAAAAAGCCGTTATTGATTTCTGCCGAGCTTTTCCCCTTGGTGAAAAATTTGCTGGAAGATCCTTATTCTGTCGAAGAACGTTATGAGGATGGTCTACTGCCTAAAGCATCTGTCGAAATTTATCAAACAATTGCCGATCAAGAAGGTATTGATGTCAAGACACTGCGGGCCAAAACGGGCATGAAAGCCAAAGAGTCCAAAAGTGCATTCGACCGCGCGCTTATCGAGCTGCAAAGCACAACGGATATTGTTATTGCCGGGATCAGTGAACGGCTGAATGCCGAAGGAAATAAAAGCGGCTGGAACAGCACTTGCTATATGACGGCTTCACATTGGATGGAGTTGTATGGACATGCACCAAATTCACTGCCAACCCCAGAAGCCAAAAAGCAGCTGAGGGCTTGGATAGAGGAGAAATACAGTGCTGCTGCCGGCGTTTACTTGACGAAGATTTTCAAGCTTTAGGAGATTCGCGAAGGAGCCTTTAGGGGCTCCTTTTTGCATGTTAAGCATTTGCTCCAATCCTTCCATGAAGTGCCCTAAATTACCTGCTCTCTGCAAGTATGCACCTTGAACTCGGCGCAAACGATAAGAGGGAAAGGTGTGAGCGAATGCATAAATTTTCAGCCGTCCTTCTCGTCTTTGGGCTTGGTTGGTGCAGCAGCAATGAGCAAGCATGCGCAGTTGAAGGCAGCAACTTCTATGCTGCTTCGGCGGCCCCCTATCAAGAACGCGATCCCGAATATGCCAAATGGAGCCGCCTTGCGTTTCATGAGGCAGGCAAGGTATACACTTTATTAGATTATAAATATTTAGGCCGATCAATCGTTGCCCCCGGTGTTGCTCAGCAGCAGTTCCGTTTTTGGGTTAAACAACAAGGTGTCGAATTTCCGCTAATTGTGTCTATTCGCTATAATCCAATATCCGAACAGCTATATACCGTTGAAATGGCGCAAGAAAAAAGAGGGAACTTACAGATCTTATGACTCTGTAAGCTTCCCTCTTCTTTTCTGTTGATTGACCTTCATCTTCTCTTCTGTCCCTTGCTCACTAGCTTGAAAGATGACTTCATGCTGAATCTCATCAGGCAAATATTGCTGCCTTACAAAATGTCCTGGGTAGTTATGCGGATACATATAGCCCTTGTGTCCCAGCTGGTCTGCCCCTTTATAATGGGTATCCCTTAAATGCAGAGGGACATTGGCCGATTTCACTTGGTCCATCAATTGCTCTGCACGCATGATCGCCAGCGGTATGGAGTTCGACTTCGGACTTTCTACAGCGAATAAAATTGCCTGGGAAATGATGTACTTCGATTCCGGCCAGCCAATCTTGTGATAAGCATCCATGGCCGTCACAGACTGCACCATGGCTTGAGGGTTCGCGAGGCCTATGTCTTCACTGCTGGCGACGATAAGCCGCCTCAGGAACGTCATAGGGTCCATGCCGAGCTTCTCAACGGCATAGAGGAACCAGAACAGCGCGGCGTCACTGGAGCCGCGTATGCTCTTGTGAAAGGCGGACAAGACGTCATACTGCGTCGACTCGTCCGCTTTCACGATCGGGCGGCGGACGGACTCCTCCGCCACCTCAAGCGTGATCCGAACCGTACCATCCGGTTCGGGCGAAGTCGTCAGCGCGGCTAGCTCCAGCGCGTTGAGAGAACGGCGTATGTCGCCAACGGCCATCCGTGCGATATGCTCCAGCGCCTCCTCACTTGCGTGGAGGCGCATGAAGCCGAGCCCCTTCACGGGATCGGCGATCGCTCTTCGCATGGCGATGAGCGCATGCTCCGCCGTGAGCGGCTCGAGCTGAAACAGCGTCGAGCGCGACAGCAGAGCCCCGTTCACATGGTGAAACGGGTTCTCTGTCGTCGCCCCGATGAAGATGAGGATGCCCTGCTCTACCGCAGGCAGCAGCGCATCCTGCCGCGAGGTGTTGAAGCGATGCACCTCGTCAAGGAAGAGGATCGTCTTGCGCCCGTACATCGCTTTATTAGTTTTGGCCAGCTCAATAATCTCTCGCACATCTTTGACCGAAGCATCTACGGCGTTCAGCTTCATGAACTCCGCTTGTGTACGGTTGGCAATGATGTTTGCCAGCGTTGTTTTGCCGGTGCCTGGTGGCCCGTACAACAGAATGGAGGAAACCTGATCCGCTTCGATCGCTCGTCTCAGCAGCTTTCCCTTGCCAACAATTTGCTCTTGGCCAATATATTCATCAAGTGTCATAGGCCGCATGCGGTCAGCGAGAAGCTTGCCTGTTGGTTCCTGGGATGATGCATATGTAAACAAGTCCATGGTTTCAATTTCCTTTGCTTGGTTTTACTATTTGTCAGAAGACGTATGGTCTATTATAACCCGACGCGGAAAACGTGTCATGTTTTATCCATTAGGACCTGACTGAAAAACCTGCGAGAGTGCAGAAGTTTCCGCGCATATTGTATTTTGAAAAGTGGAAATTCCTGCAATTGTGCAGGTATTTTCAGTTAATCCAGCTTCGCATCCAGAAAAAGCTTCAAAAGCATGCACAATTGCAGGAATTTCATGATTAAGCCTATTCCAAGCTTAAAAAGGATGTACAATTGCAGGTTTGTAAAAATGTGCAGGCCCTAGAACAGGAAGACATCAAGGCAATCATCAATGTATCCGAAAAGCGAGGGCTACAGCTAACCTTGAGGGCAGGTGTCTTGTTCCTTGCACATAATCTGCTAGTTCAAGGCTGCCCCTATTCCAGTCTCTTTTCGAGAAAAACATCCGTAATTCAATGAGAAAACCTCTATCGAGCCCATTCAATGATGAGCGGTCACGTGTAGAGGCTGATCTGCTAATAAAAAGAAACTGCCCTCAAGTAGGTTTATCTACTTAAAGGACAGCCCCTTATCTTTACTGCTCTTTACTTCTTTTACCTTCTTCTACTTCTTTTACCTTCTTCTACTTCTTTTTACCTCTTTAACTCATCTTCACTGCTCTTCCTTACTTTTCTTCAAACCAATCTCCAGCAATTCTTTCACCGCTACACTCACCATAATCAAACCAGCTACCGGTGGAACGAAAGCGTTGCTGGCTGGAGGCTGCTTCGCCTTGCGGATTTCGGGTGCGTTGGCCGGAACGATCTGCTGCGTAACATCCTCGCGCGGCTTCATCGGCTCTTCAGTCGAGAAGACGACCTTCACACCTTTTTTGATGCCTTCCTTGCGCAGCTTTTGGCGTACGACCCGAGCGATCGGGTCCATGCTTGTTTTGGAAATATCGGCTACTTTGAACTGTGACGGATCCATTTTATTCGCCGCACCCATGCTGGACACGATAGGAATCTTCCGCTCGAGGCATTGCTTAATCAGATGGATTTTGTAGGAGATTGTATCGCTGGCATCGAGCACATAATCGATGGGGTAAGCAAACACTTCCTCATACGTTTCTTCCGTATAGAACATCCGAAGCGCGATTACATCGCACTCCGGGTTAATTAATTTGATACGGTCGCGCATCAGATCCGCCTTAGGCTGGCCGACGGTTGTCGTAAGCGCATGAATCTGACGATTGATATTGGTGATGTCGACAACATCCTTATCGATTAGAATCAGACGTCCAACTCCCGTACGCGCCAAAGCTTCAGCAGCAATGGAACCTACCCCGCCGATACCCAGCACCGCAACCGTGCTGTTTTTCATTATTTCCAGACCTTCAGGTCCAATTGCAAGTTCAGTCCGAGAAAATTGGTGAAGCATAGAAACACTTCCTCTTTAAGTTCTTAGGCTTTGGCAGCAGGCTGCTTAATCGCTACACGAACGGACAACTGCTCAAGCTGTTTGTCATCTACGGCGCTCGGTGCATTCATCAGCAAATCTGTTGCGTTCGCCGTTTTCGGGAATGCAATGGTCTCTCTCAGGTTGGTACGGCCGGTAATCAGCATGACCAGACGATCGAAACCGAAAGCGAATCCGCCATGCGGAGGCGTTCCGTATTCAAATGCTTCCAGCAGGTAGCCGAATTGCTCTGTTGCTTCTTCCGGTGAGAATCCTAGCGCTTTGAACATTTTCTCTTGAACGTCACGTTGGTAAATCCGCATCGAGCCGCCGCCTACTTCGTAGCCGTTAAGCACGAGGTCATAAGCTTGAGCGCGAATTTGTCCTGGATCCGTATCGAAGAAATGAACATCCTCTTCATTCGGACGCGTGAACGGATGGTGTTCCGCTACGTAACGTTTCGCTTCTTCATCGTAGCCCAAAAGCGGGAAGTCTACGACCCAAGCATATTTGAACTTGGAGTCATCAATCAATCCAAGTTGACGTCCAATTTTAAGACGAAGATTGCCCAGTACATCAGCTACCACTTTCTTCTTGTCAGCAGAGAAGAGCAGCAAATCCCCTTCTTCCACACCTAAGCGCTCCGTTAATGCCGCGATTTCGGCTTCATTGAAGAATTTCACGATTGGCCCTTTGAATTCGCCGTCTTTTACTTGAATCCAAGCAAGACCTTTGGCGCCATAACGCGCTGCGAATGGAAGCAGATCGTCGATTTCCTTACGACTCCAAGTGCCGCAGCCTTTGGCGTTTAATGCTTTTACTTGACCGCCGCCTTTAACAACATTCGCAAATACTTGAACGCCCGAAGTTTCAACGATGTCAGAAACATCCTCTAGCTCTAGTCCAAATCGAAGATCTGGTTTGTCTGAACCGTATTTTGACATGGCATCCGCATACGTAATACGTTGGAATGGACGCGGGATTTCAACTTGCGCTGTTTCCTGCATCAACTTCACAACTAGCTCTTCCAGAATCTCAAGAAGCTGGTCCTGGGAGAGGAAGGAAGTCTCGATGTCGACTTGTGTGAATTCAGGCTGACGGTCAGCACGAAGATCTTCGTCGCGGAAGCAGCGTGCGATCTGGTAGTAACGCTCTATGCCGCTCACCATTAGCAGCTGTTTGTAGATTTGGGGCGACTGTGGCAGCGCATAGAATTCTCCTGGATGCACGCGGCTTGGCACGAGGTAATCGCGCGCGCCTTCCGGCGAGCTTTTGGTCAGGATTGGCGTTTCTACATCGATGAATCCTTGGGAATCCAGGAAGTTACGGAAAATATTCGATGCTTTGGAACGAAGCATCAACGTTTTTTGCATTTCCGGACGGCGCAGGTCCAGATAACGATATTTCAAACGAACGGATTCGTCCACTTCAACGCCATCTTCAATGAAGAATGGAGGCGTTTTGGCCGCGTTCATGATTTCAATTTCAGTTACTTGAATTTCGATTTCACCTGTTGGAATGTTTTTATTAACGGTCTCAGCATCGCGCTCAACCACTTTTCCTTTAATTGCAAGCACGTACTCATTGCGCGCACGGTCAGCGACAGCTAGCGCATCTCCAGAGAAATCAGGGTTGAATACGGTTTGAACAAGACCACTGCGATCACGCAGGTCGATAAAAAGTACGCCGCCTAAGTCACGTCTTCTTTGCACCCACCCGTTTAATGTTACTGTTTGTCCTACTTGATCTTTCGTAAGCTGCCCGCAATGATGTGTTTTGAGCATCATGATAATTTTTCCTCCTAGTGTTGGGGACTTTGAGTCTAGCTCAAAGTCTCCTCTTTTTGTAATAAACATTTAAAAGCTCTATTCGAATAGTGTCTTTGCAGCGTTGGAGGCAAGATCCACTAAACTAACTGTCAGCTGGCTGCCGGTATCCATTTTCTTCAGTGTAATTTCGCCGCGTTCCAGCTCATCATCACCAAGAATTGCGACATAGGTCGCTTGGAAACGGTCTGCCGATTTCATCTGTGCCTTCATTTTGCGTCCTTGGTAGTCCTTCTCCGCTTTGAGTCCTTGAACCCTCAGCTGGTGAAGCAGCTTCGTAACTTCTTTCTCGGCTGCCGCGCCTAACCCAATCAAGTAAACGTCCAGCGGTTCCGGCTTCGGAATCTCCACGCCTTGTGCTTGCAGCACGAGCAGAATACGCTCTAGCCCAAGCCCTAAGCCGACACCTGGCTGATCGTTGCCATGGCCGCCGATTTGCTCAACTAAGCCGTTGTAGCGCCCGCCTCCGCCAATCGTATCAATCGCGCCAATTCCGGCTGCTTTGTACTCAAAAGCGGTATGCGTATAGTAGTCCAGTCCGCGCACCAGACGAGGATTGATGCGGTATGGAATCTCCATCGCCGTCAAATGCTCTTTCACTTGCTCGAAGTGGGTTAAGCATTCTTCATCCAAGAAATCCAAAATGCTCGGCGCGCCTTCCGTCAACTTTTGATCAACTTTGCAATCCAAAATGCGCATCGGATTCTTATCAAAACGAGACTGACAATCTTTGCACAACTGATCTTTCACGGGAGCAAAAAATTGCTGAAGCTTCTCGCGATAAGTCGTTCTCACCGCAGGCGTACCGACCGAGTTAATTTCGACGGTTACTTCTTTGAGTCCTATTTCTTTATAAAAAGTATAACCCAGTGCAATGACTTCAGCATCAATGCTTGGATCAACAGAGCCGAAGGCTTCAATTCCGAACTGGTGGAACTGGCGGTATCTGCCCGCTTGCGGCTGCTCATAACGGAACATCGGACCTACATAATACAGCTTCGTAAGGTCTGGAATCCCATAAAGCTTATTCTCAACATAAGCTCTAACGACTCCCGCCGTCCCCTCGGGACGAAGCGTCATGCTGCGGTTCCCTTTATCGAGGAAGGTGTACATTTCTTTTCCGACAATATCCGTGGTTTCTCCGACGCCTCTAATATACAAATCGGTATCCTCGAATATGGGGGAACGGATTTCTTTGTAATTAAAACGTTGGCACAAATCTCGTGCTTTATTCTCTAAGTACTGCCACTTCTCCACCTCACCGGGAAGAAGATCTTGGGTGCCTTTCGGCTTTTGGATGCTCATGTGGTTCAACCTCCCTTTATCGATCGTCATGGCTAAAATGCAAAAAATCCCCCACCCCCGACTTACGTCAGGGACGAGAGATTTGATTAACAAATTCACCCGTGGTACCACCCACATTCAGGACGCTGCACTCGCTGCCATAGCAAACGAAGCAGATCTCTGCTCTTTACGGTTAACGCCCGCTATACGCACAACTGCTACTACGCTGGTCGACCTAGATCGTCTGGCGGTTCCCAATTGGTCCTCGGGGAGGTCTTTTCGTTCGCTCATCATAGGAAGCTTGCAGCCTAGGCTTCCTTCTCTGCTTATGTGGGTGCGACTTACTTTGTCCCTTCAACGGATCACTAAAGTATCGAATTACATTATTGTTTATTGTAATCATTGCCAGAAGTAAAGTCAAGGGATACAAGTCTAAACTCCCAGCGGCAACACTATATTAGTTAATGAGAGTCTGCCCACTTCTGCAACTCATCCATAACAGGCTTGAGCCCTTTGCCTCGCGGTGTCAACTCGTATTCAATCCGAACCGGTGTTTCCGGGTACACATGACGGATAATGATCTCTGCGGCCTCAAGCTCCTTGAACCTCTCCGAAAGCATGCGATCACTCATACTCGGAATGAGTACTGATATATCTTTAAAGCGCTTTGGTCCGGAAAGCAAGACATGAACGATTAATCCTGTCCACCGCTTACCCAGAAGTTCAAATGCATTCTCGAATTTCGGGCACAGTTGATAGTCTTCCATATAAATCATCTCCTCAGAGTTTTCGCAAGAAAACTTGCATCGTAAGCTTATGCTTAACAATTTTATCATAGTCGCTTGACAAAAGTAAGTGCTTCGTAATAATATACTAACATAAAGTAAGTTGTTAAACAAAATATATTTAAAGAGGAGTTGTTAGTAATGGCGTTAGGTCTTCTTATTATTCGCTTAGTTCTAGGGTTAACATTCGCTGCACATGGTACACAGAAAGTATTTGGTTGGTTTGGGGGCTATGGTCCAAAAGGGACTGGCGGCTTCTTCGAATCAATCGGAATCAAGCCTGGCGTGCTTATGGCCGTTCTTGCTGGTTTGGCTGAAATAGGCGGCGGGTTGCTTTTTGCTGCTGGGCTTTGGACGACACTCGGAGCTATCCTGATCGTTCTCACAATGTTGGTTGCCATTTTCAAAGTTCACGGCAAAAACGGGTTTTGGGTTACTTCCAATGGCATTGAATACAACTTGATTCTGATAGCCATCGCAGTTGGTGTCGCTTTGATTGGCGCGGGCGATTATTCTATCGATGCTTTGATGTAACATATTTGTGCGACTAAAAAGAACCGTCGGGGATTTTCCCGACGGTTCTTTTTGCGTGTTTATCATCTGTCCAAAAGAAAATAGCCTGCAGCACATCGGCTGCAGGCCTCAAATTTATATTTTAAAGGGGGTCGTCTATAAGTATATCCCTTGATCATTAAAGAAAGATGAAAATAATATTACAATTGCATGACAGTGATTTTGCAGCATTTTCATACAATTTTCATCCCCTCCCCCCCGTATATTCAGAGGATTATTCACATATACATGTACAACAAGGCAAATGGCCTTGAATTTATCTTCAGGAGGCTGTAACAATGACAAAACAAAACGAGTTTCAAGAGGAACGGCAAGACCTAGTGGTGCTCTTCTCTGAAGAATCCGAAACCGAAGCAGAAGCTGAAGACGAAGTAGCCGAAGAAGCAGCCGAAGAAGAGGCCATTGAAGAATCGGATGAGGCTGTAGAAGCAGAAGAAGACGCGGCGGATGAGGAGGAAGCTGAAGCCGAGGAGGATGCCCAGGCTGATAGCGAAGAGGAAGCAGATGCTGAGGACTCAGCGGATGAAGAAGCATCGGCGGAATCGGAAGAGGATACTTCAGAAGCTGACTGACATATGTAAGCGCAATCACAGAAACCTCATCCTAATACAAAGTTAGAGCCTTACCGCCAGATCAACCGGCAGTAAGGCTCTTATTTTATCTATGGTTTGCCTGTAAGCCCAATCTTCAAATCTTTAATCATTAAAAACGTATCGCCATTGGTTAATTTTTGCTTGTCCGCGATAAGCTTCAATGTTGCGTCTGTTAACAACTTACCCTCGATTAACTTAGCTTGCGCTTCATTCGGTGAAGCTGCTATTCCTAACGCTTGGGTTATGGTATAGCTGGCCTGCTCCAAAGATAGCGGCAGTTTATCTGCGTTTTCCAGCTTATCTATCGCCTTCGCCGCATCTCCCTTATAAGCTTCCGGCTTCATCTTCTTCGCTCCGCTCACAAGATTCACCATGCGTTTCGGATTCGCTGCAGCATCCAGCTGGAAATTGTTGTTATATGCCCCTGAAGCTAGACCAAGCATCAGCGCGGACTTCAAGCCTTCATATGCCTTATGCTCCATAAATGGCTGCGGCTTGAGC
Organism: Paenibacillus ferrarius; assembly: GCF_002027705.1. Classification (GTDB taxonomy): domain Bacteria; phylum Bacillota; class Bacilli; order Paenibacillales; family NBRC-103111; genus Paenibacillus_E; species Paenibacillus_E ferrarius. The sequence continues at coordinate 126,894 of NZ_MBTG01000045.1, forward strand.
GTGCTTGCCGGCAATTCCATTCCCTGTTTGGTCAACTGTGCCTGCAGCTTGCCAATTACATCCTTGGATGCTGCTAATTGACGAAACGATAGCTTCTCTTGCTTAGCAAACATCGCTGCAGCTCCAGCTGCTTCACCTTCAGCCATACCGGTCGGCATGACTCGCGCACTGCCATGCGGCAAAGTATCGTAGCTGGCAGCTCGTCCTACAACAAGCAAGCCGTCGACTTTCAGCGGCACGATGCTGCGGAAAGGAATGGCATATTGCTTCGGCTTACACACAACGTTGCCGTTATCTGTCGGAGAGGTTCGTTGAATATCTACAGCATAGGAACCGAAGCCAATGCGATCCCATTGGTCATTGTTCGTACACACATCAACGATATTCAAGCGATATTCACCCTGCATATGACGGGTTTCCCTTACGTAAAGCTCGGGTGCGGAAGCATCCAGCTCCAAGCTTGCGAACTCGGGGAACGTCTTCTGCATATAAGCTACGACATTAGGCAATTCTTTTTTGCCAATCTCAAAAGCTTCTTCTACAGATTTCGGATCAAAAGTATCTACGCCAAAGATTTGCAAGGAATTAATAAGTACCGTGTTATCATTCTGCCTGCCCATATTGAGACCGCGCATTTTGGCTCTCTCTTTGTTAAGCGGCGGATAGCTGCTCATTTCACCGTATCCAAATACGCTTACTTCATTGACACCAGTGTCAGGATTGTCATCGCCATTTAACCTTTTGGCCATCAGACTCCAAACTTCCGGGGTTACATTTTTGAGACGAAACGCCAGGGTAACCGCCATTTTAGACTTTGGATCCCCGATATCCTCACGCCCCATTGTAAAAGGGACACCTGCCGCCGCTGCAAAATCTCCATCTTGCGTCGCATCGATCACAGACGAGGCTTTGACAACTTGAGTTGTACCATTGTCGAGCGTAATTGTAGCTCCTTGCACGGCGTTTTTGCTATCCGTTAGAAGGGGTTCAACCTTTTTCGTTTTTAGCAAAAGATCAATATTTTTTTCATTTTTAACTAAGTTATAGAAAGCGTTAGCTGCCGTGTTGACATCAAAGGAATCCCCTTCGATTTTGGCATACCATTCAGAGAAAATACCTTTGTTGAATACATCGTCTTTGCCTAGCAGCGTTTTATTTGGGGAATAGTTCATATCAAGTGAGTTAATCCATCCTAAAGTCATAAGCCCGCCCAGTATTTCGCGATTCCGCCCATCAACCAGCAGGGTTGACAAACCATTACGCGCTGCTGAAACTGCCGCCGCAACACCCTCTGGATCGGTCCCCACGACAATCACATCGTACGCTTCTTTCGCCTTCTTCACAGACTTCACTTCTTCAAGCCCTTGCTTGGCTACATTACGCAGGGTTTCTGCTTTGTGCTTGTATTGATAATACAAGGACCCCGCTGCCGCTAACACCGCAAGTACAATCAAGGTTGCCATCAACCAAATCCAACCCTTGGATGTGGACGTATTACGATTCGAATTTGCCATTAAAACAAAAGCACCCGCCTTATCTCCTGCTTCTCGTGCTGCTTATCCAACGTTGTGTCCAATAAGCTCCCTTGCGCAGTGAAATTATTTGCTGCCTAAACATCACTTGTTAGTTTACCACAATTTGCAGGTGTAGAGAAATTCTGTGCCTGCACAAATAAAGCTCCGCCATACGATATGATCCGCATGCGAAGCCTTATGGTTACCGATATGATTTTTTGGGAATGCTCTTCATCTTTTCTTGCTCAGATGTAAATTCAGCGCTGATTTCCACATCAGCAAGCGCTGGAGCTTGGCTCATTCGTTCAGCCAGAGTTGTATGAAGCAATTGCTGATCGGGTGCCGTCATCGCTTTGTGTTTAATGGATTGTCGCATCTGGATGCTCCTAACTGCAAGATTATACAGCTTCAGTATGCCCATCCAGCCTGCTAATTATCCTATTGCAACTTAAGGCGCAAGGTCTATTTACTGTCTATAACCAGCGTCACAGGTCCCCAATTCGTAAAAGAAACGTCCATCATTTCTCCAAAGGCTCCGGTCTCGACATGCAAGCCCTGAGCTCTGAGCAGCTCATTGAATTGGTCATACAGCGGCTGCGCTTGCTCAGGTCTGGCTGCCGACATGAAGTTAGGCCGCTTCCCCTTGCGGCAATCCCCATACAAGGTAAATTGCGATACGGATAAAATTTGTCCGCCTGTCTCTACGACAGAAAGGTTCATTTTCCCCGATTCATCTTCGAAAATACGCAGCCCGGCAATTTTATCAGCCAAATACTTGGCATCTTGCTCCGTATCTTCATGCGTAATGCCAACCAGCAGCATCAAGCCATGCTCGATTCGACCGATGGATGTATGGTTAACTGTAACTTCAGCACGTTTGCAACGTTGAACTACCACTCTCATTGCCTGTAAAACCCCTTAGCCTCGCTAATTATCTTTAACTTTGCATGATCCGCTGCACGGAATAAACATCTTTGACACGCTTGATTTTCTCAACGACTGACTGCAAATGATCGATATTTTTGATCAAAATGGTCATATGAACCGTCGCCATCTTATTCTTGTCCGAACGCCCGGAAACGGCGGAGATCATCGTTTTGCTTTCGGAAACAGCTTGCAGCACTTCATTCAGGAAAGCGCGGCGATCATGCCCTGTGATTTCGATTTCCACGTTGAAATTGGATTCAACAGCTTCGGCCCAATCCACTTCAATCACGCGCTCCTCTTCCCCACTGCTGGAAGGAATGTTCGTGCAATCGGAACGGTGAACCGACACGCCGCGGCCTCTTGTGATGTATCCGATGATCAAGTCGCCTGGCACCGGATTGCAGCAGCGGGCAAATCGGACAAGCAGATTGTCTACGCCTTTGACGCGTACGCCATTCGTAGGGCGTCCCTTGCGCTCATTTTCTTTGGATTTTACTTCCTTAACCTCGCTGGTAAGCTGAAGCACTTGCGCTTCTTCGGCTTCCTTGCGCAGCTTCTCCGTTAACTTCGTACAAATCTGAGCCGCCGTAATCCCGCCAAAGCCAACAGCAGACAGCATATCTTCGATATCGTTAAAATTAAATTTCCTTGCGGCTTCGAGCATCTTATCGTCACTCATAAGTGTCGGAGGATCGATGGCTAGACGCTTGAGCTCACGCTCAATCATATCTTTCCCTTTTTCTACATTCTCTTCGCGTTTCTCTTTCTTGAACCACTGCTTGATTTTGCTTCGCGCATGGGAGGATTGCGCAATTTTCACCCAGTCCTGACTTGGTCCGTAAGAGTGCTTGGAGGTCAAGATTTCAATAATATCTCCCGTTTTGAGCTTATGGTCCAGAGGAACGATGCGCGAATTGACTTTGGCTCCGATTGTCCGATTGCCAACCTCAGTATGAATGCGATAAGCAAAGTCCAAAGGCACGGACCCGGCAGGAAGTTCAATGACTTCCCCCTTCGGAGTAAATACGAAAACAAGATCGGAGAAGAAATCCATTTTCATGGATTCCATAAACTCAGAAGCATCATTCGTTTCATGCTGCAGCTCCAAAATTTCACGGAACCAGCCCATTTTATCTCCAAACGTGCCTGAAGGTACGACCGATCCGCCCTCCTTGTAAGCCCAGTGAGCTGCGATACCGAACTCTGACGTTCTGTGCATCTCCCACGTCCGAATTTGGACCTCCAGCGGCTCTCCTTTGGGCCCAATCACCGTCGTATGCAAGGACTGATACATATTCGGTTTAGGCATTGCGATATAGTCCTTGAAGCGCCCTGGCATCGGCTTCCACAGGGTATGAATAATCCCCAAAGAGGCATAGCAATCTTTAATACCGTCAACAATGACACGAAGCGCCATGAGATCATAAATCTCATTAAACTGCTTGCCGCGAGAACTCATTTTTTTGTAAATACTATACAAATGCTTAGGTCTTCCGGAAATATCCCCCTGAATCCCCATCTCATCTAATTTCTCTTTGATGCTGTGAATAACATCCTCAATATACTGTTCGCGTTCGGTTCGCTTCTTCTGCATCAGATTAACGATCCGGTAATATTGCTGCGGATTCAAATAACGGAGGGCGATGTCCTCCATTTCCCACTTGATGGTAGAAATACCAAGCCGGTGGGCGATTGGACAGAAAATCTCCAGCGTTTCTTCCGCAATACGCCGCTGACTCTCCTCAGACTGATACTTGAGCGTGCGCATATTGTGCAGACGATCCGCCAGCTTGATCAGAATGACACGAATGTCCTGTGCCATAGCCACGAACATTTTGCGATAGTTCTCATTCTGCTGCTCTTCCTTGGATTTGAACTTAATGCGTTCCAGCTTCGTTAAGCCATCCACCAGCATCGCACAGGTTTTCCCGAATTTATCTAAAACAGTTTCCAGCGAAACTGTTGTATCTTCAACGACATCGTGCAGAAGCGCCGCAATGATAGATGTAACATCCATCTGCATATTCACCAATATATCTGCAACAGCGAGTGGATGCAGAATATAGGGCTCCCCCGATTTGCGTACTTGGCCATGATGGGCTTCATCCGCGAATTCATAGGCCTCCCGAATCCTCTGCAAATCATTCTCTTTCAGATAGGTGGCGGCCTTCTCAAGAAGCTGCTCTATACCCATGCATCTACCCATTCCCTTTAATCGATTTTTATTCATTATGCCTGCAAGGCAGGCTCCACGTCAACTATTCACTGTATCACTTTCGACATAAAGCATCATTTTCTCTCTATCCGTTAAAAGTATGCTTGAAATATTAGGAAAACACCTCAGGATAGCGGGTGCCATCCTGAGGTGCTTCTGTCCTTATTAGTATTGAACTAAGGAAACAACATCAATTCCGTCAAACTTGCTTCTGCCGTCCAAATAAGACAGCTCAATCAAGAAGGCAGCCCCGACAATTTCCCCGCCAAGCTGCTTAATCAAATCAATAGACGTTTGAATCGTACCGCCAGTGGCAAGCAGGTCATCGGCAATCAGCACCTTTTGCCCTGGTTTAATCGCATCGGTGTGCATAGCTAATTTATCTTTGCCATATTCAAGCGCGTAATCAGCCTCAATGGTTTCAGCAGGCAATTTACCGCTTTTGCGAATTGGGATAAAACCTACGCCAAGCGCATAAGCAAGCGGAGCACCAATCACAAAGCCGCGTGCTTCCGGACCTGCGATCACATCAATTTCTTTTTCTTGGATTAAAGCCTTCAACTGATCAATGGCTTCTTTGTAAACAGGTCCATTTTGCAGCAAAGTCGTAATGTCCTTAAAACGAATACCTGGTTGTGGATAGTCCGGGATAACGCGAATGTACTCTTTGAAATTCATATGATTTCCTCCAATAAGTGGTTTTCTTTTTTTATTTGTTCAGCCATCCATTGCTCCAATTCTTTGGCCGACGAATACATGATAATGGATTCAACTTCCTGACGGTGCAATCTATGTTGATACAAGCGGGATGCCGTAAGATCTTTTTTGGCTGGCGAAGCCTGAAGCTTAACGAATGTACCTTGTCGTTCAATAAAGTCCAGTTCTTCAAATACGGATATTATAAATTGAATCATGGCTGGCGAAAGTCCGGATCGCTTGCTGAATGAAGACATCAATCGCACGTCTTGAACGTTAAGCGAGCCTTCTTTCTGCAAGGTGCCGTACAGCATTTTAAACATGTCGCGAGACGGCAGCGTGCTGCCGCTATCAGGCCCTAGCTCGGTAAAAACAGGGTAGCAGCGCATCATGCCGACAGCTTGATGCAGCACGCTCTGCAAGCTGACTACACTGCGAGGGATCGTATACAGAATGATATCCTGCATATCACCAAAGCTCAGCTGCCCGGCCGCCTCATTGCCTGGCCGCAGATTCCCTGTATCTTGAACGATCCAATAAGGTACGGCATCTCCGAGCTGAAACGCCGTTGACGTGAATCCAACAGCATCCGCTTCATCGAAGAGCACAATCGCAGGCATGAACGCATTCCTGCTGTTCCCAGAAGCTAAATTGCTCTCAAGAGTGCTTAGCTTCGCGCTCAGCTGGCCAGCTCCTCGCCAATCGAAGAGCTGCATATGCGTAATCCGTAGATCCTGCATAACAATTTGCGGCTTTCGGACACCGTTCCATTCGTTGATGGAAAGCTCTCCGAGCACATCCACTTTGGCGGCAGGTGCAATCAGAGAAGCAAGATTGCCCTTGCCAAAACCAACAGCCTCAACCGAGCAGCTCACTTCTTCTTTCGCCTGCGAAAGAGCTAATTTAAGATGCTGCTTCTCTTTGCCCATGGTCCGTATTTCGCCAAGCTGCAAATCGGTAAACATGAACTTAGGGGCTGGATTGCCCATACCAAATGGAGCGAGCTTCTCCAGTTGTTCAATGCTGGCGATTGGAACATCAGGCAAGCTGCACACGGCATCCACCTTCAGCAGCGGTATGTAGTCCTGTTCGGTTAATACTTCGGCCGCAAGATGATTCAGCTTCTGCGTGAAGGCATCCAGATGCACCTTGTTTAGGCTCATGCCTGCCGCAGCCTGATGCCCTCCGTAATGGTCAAGCCATTCTTCGCAAGCTGTCAACGCTTTGTGCAGGTCAAATCCGGCAATCGAACGAGCAGAGCCCTTCGCGATCCCCGTCTGAGGGTCAATACTTAAGACCAGCGTCGGCCGATAAAATTTCTCTACGATCTTGGATGCCACAATCCCCACGACGCCAACATTCCACTGCTCCTTGGCAACAACAATAACTTTGTCTAGGCCCTTGGCTTGTTGTTCCTCGGCTAACACGAAGGCTTCTTTCACCATATCTTCTACGATAAGTTGACGTTCCTTATTCAATATATCCAGTTCATAGGCAATTTGCTCTGCCTCTTGCTCATCCGTTGTTGTCAGCAGCTTAACCGCAATATCCGCTGCTTCCAAGCGACCGCTGGCATTAATTCTCGGCGCTAGCGAGAAGCCGATATGGGAAGCTGTCACTTCTTTATTATCAATGCCGGATACACCAATTAAAGCACGAAACCCGGCATATGCAGAATCTTGCATGCGCTGCAGCCCCATCTTCACAATGAGGCGATTCTCCCCGGTAAGAGGCATTAAGTCAGCTACAGTACCCAGTGCCGCAAATTCCAGCAGCTCTTCCGGCAATCGCCCCAGAAGAGCGTGGGCTAACTTGAAGGCCACCCCCACACCTGCAAGGTGTTTATACGGATACGGGCATCCAGGCTTCTTCGGGTTAATTACAGCTAAGGCTTGAGGCAATATCTCAGGCGGCTCATGGTGATCCGTTACAATAACATCTAATCCTAGTTCCTGGCAATAAGCGATTTCTTGAACTGCGCTAATCCCCGTATCCACCGTGATCAATAGAGCTACACCGTGCTCCTTGGCATGATCCATTGCAGCACGGTTCAGCCCATAGCCTTCACGAATACGATGTGGGATATACGTGTCAAACCGCGCCCCCATGCCTTGCAGCAAGTGGGCCATCAAGGATGTGCTGCTGACGCCATCGGCATCATAATCTCCATATACCCGAATCAATTCATTGTTCTTAATCGCTGTCCGAATACGTTCCACAGCTGGAAGCATATCGTCCAACAAATACGGATCAAGAAAGTAGTCGACTCCACCATGCATAAACTGTTCGGCATCCGCTACTGTGCGGATATCTCGAAGTACAAGCAATCTGGCGACAAGCGGGTCAACCTGCAGCTCACTCTCCAATGTTTGGACGAGCCCTTCATCCGCATTACCAATTGTCCATCTTGCTTTGGGTGCTAGCACTTGGTGGTCCTCCTTCGTATTTCTTAATGGATCACAGAAGGAAAATCCTGTTGTTCTGTATCCACGTCATGTTTGTATGGAAAACCGGCATCGTAGGGAGCCACATGAACATACACATCCGAAACATGTTGAAATCGTTTCATCAGCTGTTGCTTGACCTTTTTGGACAGCTCATGCCCTTCCCATACGGATGCTCTTGGGTTCACACTGATTTTGATGTCAACTACGACGTAGTGACCTTGCTCTCGAGCTTTCAAATCATCAACGGTAATAACACCTTTCATGACTTGCACAGCAGCAATAAGGTCCGCAGCATCTTCCTGCTGCAGGACATGATCATTGTTGTTATGTAACGTATCTTTCATGAACTTAATCCCGCTTCGCAGCACCAAGACAGATACCACTAAGGCCGCTAATGGATCCATGTAATAAAGAAACGAGAGACCCTTAAAGTGACCCATTTGAGCAGATGCCATACCAATAAGAGCTACAATAGAAGAGTATATATCGAAACGATGCCCTCTTGCATTGGTAATAATTCCCTGATCATGGAGACGCTTCCCCAACTTGTATGTATATTGATGGAAAATTTCTTTCACTACGAGAGATACGGCGATTGCCGCAAACGCGTAAATCCTTGGCGCATGTTCTACACCAGCCCACAAGGATTTCATCGCTGACAGCCCCATCTCTACCCCAAGAACCAGCATAATCAGTGAAAGCAGGATCGTAGAGACAGGCAATTTCTTGCCTTCACTCTTAGAGAAAGCTTCATCAGGCAGCATCGCTTGTGTTTGAATGTTCATGAAGATAGCAATGGATCTGACTGCATCCGATGTCGAACGTGCCGCGTCAGCGAGCAAAGCTGAGCTTTGCGCCGCAAAGCCTACGATACCTTTGAGACACGCAAGAGCAATATTGCCTGCAATACCGAGCCCTACAGCGAGTTTTGTCTTTCGAAAACGCTCGTCATTCACGTTGCCACTCCCCCTGAACGGATACAAAGGCCGCGCAACATACACGCGGCCGGTTATTATGGTTATTACGCTGCAGCTTTCTTTTTAGAACTACGCAAAGATTTTCTTTTGAGCAGGTACCAAAGTGCACAAGCAATGAAGATCGAGGAGTAAGCTCCGCTCGTTAAACCGATTAATTTCGCTAGTGCGAAAAGCTTGATGGATTCGCTGCCGAAGATATACAAGGCTCCCGCAGCTATCAATACAACGAGTACCGTATTAATATTCCGCGCCATCGTTTGCCAGATACTATCGTTGACCAACGCGATCAGATCTTCATCAGTTTTCAGCTTAGCAAATCTTAAATTTTCACGGATACGGTCAAAGATAACGATTTTATCATTAATCGAGTAACCGATCGTGGTCAAGACTGCCGCCAGAAACGGCAAGTTTACTTCCAATCTGAAAATCGCAAACATGGCGATAACCATAAAAGCATCATGAAGAATGGCAATAATCGCCGCAATGGCAAAACGCCATTCAAAGCGGATACTCACATACAAACAAATTAATACGCTGGAAATAGCAACCGCATAGACCGCTTTAAGCAGCAATTCCTTCGCTAGTTGAGGATCTACCGTATTGATTTCCTTGGATACTTCCGCGCTATAGGCCGTTGCAAATGCCTTTTGGATCTTGTTTACGGTATCGTCATTCAATACATCGTCGAATCGAATCGAAACACGGTCACTGTTATTGCCGCCAATCGTTGGATCCGCAAAGTTTGATTTGAGGTCACCGCTGGATGTGAGTGTATGCAAAATCTCCTCAACTTTAGCTTTGTCCAATTGCTTTCCTACCACGAGGTCAATATTCGTTCCTGCTTTGAAATCGACACCGAAGTTCATGCCGGAGAAAAGCATTACCGCCAGACCGATGACAAGAAGCGCCACGGAAATGATGAAAAATTTGTTGCGATTTTTGACAAAATCAAATCTTTGTTTAGAGCCCACGAATGTCTGCCTCCTTCACACCAAAATAACTTGGCTTTTTCAGCAAGTTGCCTCGTATGATAAGATGCAGCAGCCATCTGGAGAACAAGACGTTCGTTAAGATACTGATAATAATACTCATCATCGTAATAACTGCGAATCCACGAATTGCCCCGTTCCCTACATAATACAGAACAATTCCGGCAATTAAGTTTGTTACGTTAGCATCCATAATCGTACGGAAGGAATGCTTGGTTCCAGCTTTTAAGGAAGAAAGAATGCTCTTGCCCGCGCGAATTTCCTCACGGATTCTTTCGTATGTAATAATATTGGCGTCAACCGCCATCCCTGCTCCTAAGACGAGTGCCGCAATCCCCGGCAAGGTCAATGTTGCATTCATAAAGTCGAATATCGCAAGCAATACCCACACGTAAGTAATCAGCGTAAATGCAGCCACAAGCCCAGGTACACGATAGTACAGCACCATGAAAACGAAGATCAGAATCGAAGCAATCAACCCTGCTCTAGCTGTTTCGTGCAGTGAAGCTTTCCCTAATGTTGCATCCACACGTTGAATGTATTTCTCAGTTAACTTCAGCGGCATTGCGCCGAGGTTAATCATCTTCGCTACTTTCGTTGCGTCCGCTACATTGGTTTGTGTAATGATGGCGGAATCACTGTCAATTGGAAAATTAACAGATGCCGTAGATTGCACTTGATCATCCAAGAAAATGGACAACGTGCTGCCAACCAGCTTTGTTGTTACTTCCTTGAATTTCTCTCTGCTTTTCATTTTGATTTCTACAATCGGCTGTTTCGTATTCGGATCGTAGCTTAATTTGGCTGCGTTCTCGACGAAATCCGTCCCGTTCATATAAATCGTTCCATCCGGTCCTCTGAACGTCAGCACAGAAGGCTTGGACATCAGGGCTCTAACTTCTTCCTCGTTCTCCACACCGGCCAGACGTACACGGATCCGGTCTGATCCTTCCGGGTAAACCTCAGGCTCCGCTACACCGAGAGTGTCAGCCCGTTTAGCAAGGCTTTCTGCTGCTTGCGTAAGCGTTTCCTTTGTCAATGGTTGACCAGCTGACAATGGCTCGGCGGTATACAAGATTTCGAACCCGCCCTTTAAATCTAATCCAAGCTTGATTCGTTCTACCAAAGACGGACTTGTTACCCCGATTGCTCCGAGGACAATTATGACCGTAAGAAAAAAGAACGAAATTCTTTTCCAATCCAGCATCTCTTGCTTGCTCCCTTCGATACTCAATATGCCTATTATACTCAGGTCTGAAAATCGAGTCAATTTAAGTCGGTTTATATCCTTATCATGTCTCAATAACAGAAAAATAAGCCCTATTCTCAGAATTGGGCTCCTTTATACATACTAATCGTCATCCAGTTCATAAACTGCGTCGATTTCAGCGATAGAATGTCATTCACGATCTGGTGAAGCGATGGAACACCGGTTTTACGATATTTATCACTCACACAATCCCATATATCTTTGCCGCTCACATGTTCATAGCCGAGCAGGATAAACTCCTCCACCTTGCTTAAGCACAAGCTCTCAATGATCTCATTGAGCTCTATGTCGGAAGGTCCATTATCCATTTCACCAGCTTCTGTGGATGTTTCTTGATGCTCCGTGTCGTCTTCTTCGCTCTCTGTATCCTCAGGATGATGAGGGACTTGGTCGTTATCTTCTCCGGTCATAGAGAGATCCTCCTAAGGTGTGATTTACCTGCTTCCATCTACTATTCGATAGTCATCCACGATTTTCCTGCTTGGCGCTGCCCCTGTCCACAAAATGTTAGCATGAGCTTGGCCAACCCCCGCATACTCATAGAGTATGTCAAGTATCGGAAGAGGGAGTCGCGTTGACGAAGCAATCGTTTATTAGAGGTACGATGATCCTGTTAGCCGCAGGAATTTTAAACCGGATTCTTGGCTTCATCCCAAGAATTACACTGCCGCGAGTCATCGGTGCGGAAGGCATCGGTATTTATCATATGGGCTGGCCTTTCTTATCCGTAATCCTCACCATCATAACAGGCGGGATTCCGGTAGCCATCGCCAAACTGATCGCGGAGGCTGAAGCCGAGAATAATGAAACGAGAATTCGCAGCATTCTCCGAATATCATTAGCCATTACGATTTCGCTTAGCGCAGTGTTCACCGCGGCGTGCATTCTCGGGGCTTCGTGGATTACCTCCCACTTATTAACGGATTCACGAGTTTACTACACCTTCTTATGTATGAGTCCGATGATACCCATCATCGGGATCTCTGCGGTTTATCGCGGCTATTTTCAAGGCAGACAGAATATGATTCCTACGGCAACGTCTCAAATTATGGAGACATTGATCCGTATTGTCATGGTGCTTGTCTGCTCGTACGTCATGATCCCCTACGGGATCGAATATGCCGCAGCTGGCGCCATGATGGGCGTGCTTGCCGGCGAAATTGGCGGTCTGGTCGTCTTGGCCATCCATTTTAAATATGATAAAAAAACGTCTCCAAAGACACCACTCGCCCAAATCGGCTCAACCAAAGTGAAGGGCAGATTGGCTAATTTACGCAGAATTTTGCGGATTGCCGTCCCCATCACAGGAAGTAAATTGATAGGTGCCAGCTCGTACCTGTTCGAATCCATTCTGATCGCCCAAAGCTTAGCCATTGCTGGAATTACAACCTCCGTCGCTACAGCGCAATATGGCGCTTTGCAAGGGATGATTATCCCTATCATTCTTTTACCCAGCGCACTTACGATGTCGCTTTCGGTTTCGCTCGTGCCATCTCTGAGTGAAGCCGCGGCACGCAAAGATATCAAAACGATCCATATGCGCCTGCATCAATCCCTGAAGCTGGCTCTAGTGACAGGAGCTCCATTCACCGTTCTTATGTTCGTTCTGGCCGAACCCATCTGTACCTATATGTACAATCAACCTGATGTCGGTATAATGCTGAAAATGATGGCGCCCATCGCCATATTTATTTATTTTCAAGCTCCCTTGCAGTCCACTTTGCAAGCCTTGAACAAACCGGGAGCCGCATTAATTAACACGCTAATCGGATCTATCGTCAAGCTTGTTCTTATCTATTGGTTGGCCAGCAAGCCGGAAATGGGCATTCATGGTGCGGTTTTTGCCATTAATGTCAACATCGTGCTCGTCACATTCCTGCATTGGAACAGTGTAGTACGCTTGCTGAAATTCCGCATGGAGGGCAGCGATTTCGGCAAAATCGGAGCGGCGATGGTGCTCTCGGGGCTCTGCAGCTACGTTGTCATGTATACAGCTTGGACATCAACGGACTGGCTCCGTTTTGTAACTTCCCTGATTGTCGGCTTTATGACTTATCTGCTGCTTATCGCTGCTTTCCGCTTGATTCGTTTGAAAGATATCAGTCGACTGATGAGCATGGGCAAAAAGATCATTCGTTGATTTGGACTTCGATAAGGTAGCGCCTATCATCGGCCTGCCTTATCTTTTGCGATCCAGGAATATGCGTCCTCTGTGGTCTATCGAGCAATAAAAAACCTCTTTGAAATCACGGACTCCTTTGAGCTGAAGCTGATTTTTCAACCAAAATCTCGTCTTCCCTATCTTCTCTAAATTATCGTCTTGCACTTTGCTATCCATAATAAGGGCCAGCGGCAGTCCTTCGTATCGGATCACACTTTTTGGTGTTTCCACGTCTGCGCTTGATTCCTTCACCACTTTCTCCACAACGCTTAGTTTCCCCGACGGTTCAAGCACTGCGAATTCCACATCCGCCACATTCATAATCTTGTTCTGTCTGAGCTGCAGCATCAAATCATCCAAATTGTAACGATGCTTCTTCATTTCTTCGCGATCAATCGTTCCCTTGCTGATGATAACGCTTGGCTTTCCGTCAAACATAAGCCGCAGAGTTCTGCTCTTCAACGCTAGGAAAGCGATAAAAATTTGGATAAGCACCAGCGTTCCCATCGGAATAAGCCCATCCAGCAGCGGTTTACTGGAATCCTCTACCACGAACACAGCGATTTCTGCAATCATAATCGAGATTACCAGATCAAACAGCGATAATTTACCGATTTCCCGTTTCCCCATCAGCCGAAGCATCAGAAAAACGACAAAGTAAACCAGCACGGTACGTAAAAAAATGGTCAGAATTTCCATCGTTAACCTCCCCTGATCTAAGCTCTTGCTTGTTCTCGGAGTTCAATGGTATTCTGACCGCGGATGCACTTCATCATGCAGAATTTACGTATTCAATTGTTGGCAATTACAACAGAAAAATGTTGAAATAGATCGTTGCGATGATGCATAAAAGCAAAGAAATCGGCGCTGCCACGATCACGTAATTACGCTGGGTCAGCCCTCCGCCTTCCTGTTCAGCAAGGACCGCCGCATACATATTAGCCGTTGAGCTGAGCAGAGTTACCCCGCTTCCAATTGCCGTGCCTGCAAGCAATGACCACCACATGGGTATTGCGGCGGTAGGAGAAGAATAATTGAAGATTTCTTTCCCCATATCCTTCACTACCGGTATCATGGCCGCTGTATAAGGAATAGCATCCATCATCGCAGACCCAAACGCTGTTAACCACAGCAGCAGATTGGTTAAAAAGGGAACACTCCCTTGGCTTAATTCAAGCCCTCTTGCTGCCACAAATCCCGTGAAGCCCGCATAGGTTAATCCGCCGACCATCACAAATAAACCGAAGAAAAATAAGAATTGCGAGTCCTTGACTGCTTGCCAAGCAGTCTGAACATCTTTGTGCTTAATGTGATGCATCCATTGCTTATAGCCTAGTAGAAATAGAAGCAGCGCGCCGCTTGCAGCAATGTAAGAAGCTTTCCACCCTAGAACCCCCTGCAGCAAAAGGGTCAACAGAGTAAGCCCTGTAATAAGAGAACCTCCAATCAAAAAGAGGCGATCCTGTATCAAATAAGAAGCAGGCTGTAAGCTGAGCAGCTCCCTTTTACTCGTTTCAGCAATAACCATGCTTCTCCCATAAACCACCCACAGGATGACATACACAACGATAAGCAGAATCAAGCTAAGCGGCCCCAATTTGGCGAGCATCTGTGCAGCTGAAATAGGGACTGACTGACCGACAAGCCGGTTCGACAAATTGCCCATCAATGTTGTCATACCGCCAATATGTGCGGATAACAGAACAGAAATTAGAAACGGAACAGGCGATAGTTTCATTATCTTCGTTGATTTCAGCAAGATAGGAACAATCACAGCGATTGCCAATAAACCATCCCACAGTGCCGAACTGGCGGCAGCAAGCAGCGACAAGCTGACCAGCAGTGTAAAGGGCTTCATGCGAAACTTGCGAATAATGTGGCTGGAACCATACGAAATAAGTCCTGTTTTCTGAAAAAGTCCGGCAATTACAAATAAACTGGTCAGCAGCAAAAGGACATGCCAGTTGGCATACGTTGTTACAGCTTTGCTGATCGGAATAATTCCCAAAACAATCATCAGCAAGCCACCGCCTAAAGCCGTATACATGCGGTCCCAGCGTTCAATTAAGATGCACACATACGCCGCGGCAAATATAACAATGGCTGCGACCGCTTGCCAAAGCGCAGGTCCCTGTGAAAATTCCGTCATAACGATTCATTTCCCCCTTAAACAGTCTGTACTAATTCTATGTGCTTGACCATACAATGATGTTAATGAAAAGAACGAATATACGAAAGGATTGGTGCCTGTGAACCCCATGAAAACGGTCAGTCAGGTTCGAATAACGTCTCCTTTATTTTCCGGCCTTATGTATTCATTAAGCATGATGACAATTGGAACGATAGTGACATCTTTGTTTCTGCTCTTAACCAGCACCCAAGAGAGCTCCTTACATACTTTGACAACAATTATCCATGCGGTATCACTTTTTATTGGAGGCTGGGTTTCTGGCAAAAGAGCGGGAAACCGCGGCTGGTACCATGGAGGCATCGTTGGTTTTGTTTATTTCTTGCTTATCTTTTTGGTTGGTTTTCTTGCGTTCGATGCAGGATTAAACCTTCAATCCCTGCAGCTGCTTAGCATTTTATTCGTATCCGGAGCTTTGGGCGGCATGCTTGGCGTAAATACAAGAAAATAAGATTTTTCCGTGAAATTATCACTTTCCCCCTCAGACTGTGATATAATATCTTGGTTATTATCGTAATAAATTTCCAATATTAGGGGGAAAACACCATGAGCCCGTTTCAGTCAATGACACATGCAACGGTCTATATAGTTATTACTATCTTTGTCTTGCTGATTGCTGCGACACGCACAAGCCCTTTCAATATTGCCGGGAGTTTCGTACAAGAAGTGTTCACTTCCCGGAAGTACCTGATTCACTTCTCCGCCCTTATCACCATTCTATTTTTCAATAAAATTGAAATGAGCATTGAGAAAAAAATGCATTTCAATGCGGATTTCACCAAATCGATCTACGGCATAGAAGGCAACTTCGTGGCTTCGATTCAGAACTTTTTTCATAATGATATCCTAACCGCAGTCAGTAGTTATTTCTACGTCGTTATATTTCCTGCTGTGATGATTGCATCTATAGCACTTTATACCTACCAGAAAAATTATAAACTGTTTTACGCCATTTGTTATGCGTTGATGTTCAACTATATGGTCGCTATTCCATTCTATCTGTTTTTCCCAGTTAATGAAGTCTGGTCGTTTCATCCGAATGTCAAACTGTTAATTCTCGATGTATTTCCTACATTCGAACAAGATTATCGTCCTCTTTCGGGACTCGATAATTGTTTCCCAAGTTTGCACACATCAATCTCGGTTTCCATGGCTGTCATTGCTGTGAAGAGCCGCAATACATTTTGGAAAATCTTCGTGCCCTGCTCTGCGGCATTTATTATTTTCACAATCTTCTACCTGGGCATTCATTGGCTGTCAGATATGTGCGCAGGTGTCGTACTGGGTGTTGTTGCCGCGAGATTCGGGCTGCGTATCGCAGAAGGCCGTCTGGTCCTTGGCGAGCAAGCACTTCTCAAACCTCTTAAGAACAATGAATTGTAACTGCCTCTTATAAAAAGCCAAATAAAAAGCGAGAGCCTGATGAAGGTTCTCGCTTTTTTACTTATTCCTTAGCTGCCGATTTAGAAATCGCATTAACGGCGGAACGGTCAAACGTCATTTTCGTTGCATCATTGACACGAAGTACACAAATGTCATCCGTGATTTCCATGATCGTTCCGTGCAAACCACCAATCGTAACGACCTTATCCCCTTTTTTCAATCCACCAAGCATTAAATTGCGTGTTTTCTGTCTTTTCTGTTGTGGACGAATAAGTAAGAAGTAAAGAACAACAAACATAAGCACTAAAGGCCCGTATGTATACAAGTACCCAACTGCGCCAGTATTAGCTGCAGCATCTGCTGATAGTAACATAGGTATCCTCCTTTCTTAAAATCCTCTTTCATTATCATTCAGCCCATAAGAGGCAAAGAATTCATCGCGGAAATCAAGCAGTCGATCTTCCTGAATGGCTCCTCTGACATCACGCATGAGCTGTAGTAGAAAGTGAAGGTTATGAATCGTTGTCAATCGAATACCGAAAGTCTCATCCGCTTTAATCAAATGACGGATATACGCTCTGCTGTAATTCTTACACGTGTAGCAAGAACATTTGGGATCCAGCGGTCCAAAATCAGTGGCGTGCTTCGCATTGCGAATCACGAGCCGACCTTCGCTGGTCATACATGTCCCGTTCCTTGCGATCCTTGTTGGCAATACACAGTCGAACATGTCGATCCCACGGATAGCGCCTTCAATTAAGGCATCTGGAGATCCAACGCCCATCAAATAACGCGGTTTATTCGCAGGCATAAGTGGTGTTGTATAATCCAACACTTCGTACATCAGGTGCTTAGGCTCTCCAACACTCAGTCCACCAATAGCATACCCCGGGAAATCCATGGAAGTCAACTGCTCTGCACTTAGCCTCCGCAGATCCTCATGCATGCCTCCTTGGATAATGGCGAACAAGCCTTGATCTTCCGGTCTGCTATGGCTTTTCAGACACCGCTCAGCCCAACGCGTCGTGCGTTCAAGAGATTTCTTCACATAATCATACTCGGCAGGGAAAGGCGGGCATTCATCGAAAGCCATCATGATATCAGATCCGAGCGCATTCTGAATCTCCATCGCTACTTCAGGGGAAAGAAACAGCTTGTCCCCATTCAAATGCGATTTGAACGTCACGCCCTCTTCTGTAATTTTTCGCATATTGCTTAGGCTGAACACTTGAAATCCGCCGCTGTCTGTAAGGATCGGCCGATCCCAGTTCATGAACTTGTGCAATCCCCCTGCGGCTTTCACGATATCGTGACCAGGGCGAATGAACAAATGGTAGGTGTTGCTCAAAATAATTTGAGCGTCCATCGTTTTTAATTCCTCGGGGCTCATCGTTTTGACCGTTGCTTGTGTGCCAACCGGCATAAATGCCGGTGTTTCAATGACCCCGTGAGGCGTGTGAACCTTGCCTAAGCGGGCTCCGGATTGTTTGCATGTTTTGATCGGTTCATACGTTACTGCTGCTGCCAATACATCCACTTCCTATTCCTATTCTAAGCTTCTCTTCATCTTGATTATTAATAAATGAACATCGCATCGCCAAAGCTAAAAAACCGATATTGCTCCCGCACAGCTTCTTCGTACGCCTTCAAGACATGAGATTGCCCTGCAAGCGCGCTGATCAGCATCAACAAAGTTGATTTTGGCAAATGGAAATTGGTTAACAAAGCATCCACCACTCCGAACTGATACCCCGGATAAATAAAAATGCTCGTCCAGCCTTGGGAGGCTTCAATATGCAGCGGTTCAGTCCCTGCGCTTCCTGCTTGCTCGCGACTTAGTCCTGCCGCTGTTTCCAACGTGCGTGCCGAAGTTGTCCCCACCGCTATGACTCGTCTGCCATTGGCTTTCGTTTCATTGATTAAAGCGGCTGTTTCCGGTGAAAGCACATAATATTCCGAATGCATTTGATGCTCTTCAATCGTGTCGACTGAAACTGGACGGAAAGTTCCTAATCCAACGTGCAGAGTTACAAAAGCAATTCGAACGCCCTTAGCTTGTAATTTGTCCAAATAGGCTTCAGTAAAATGCAGACCTGCAGTCGGGGCCGCAGATGATCCTTCATGCTTGGCATACACCGTCTGATAACGTTCTCGTTCAGATAGCTGCTCCTTAATGTAGGGAGGAAGCGGCATCTCGCCCAATCTGTCGAGAATTTCGTTGAAAATGCCGGTATAGCTAAATTGAAGCACACGGGCCCCCATCTCGCCCTCTTCTACCACTTCCGCCGTTAATAACGGCTCCTCCGGATTGGCTGAATCCATATTCAGCCCAAAGACTGCCACCGCCCCCAGCTTCATGCGCTTCCCAGGCTTGACCAAGGCTTCCCAACGGTCGTCGCCCAGCGGCTTTAGAAGCAGAAGCTCGACTTTCGCTCCGGTGTCTTTCTTCGCACCAAAAAGCCGGGCTGGTATAACCCGTGTATCGTTCATCACGAGCAAATCCCCGGCTTCGATATAATCAATCAGCTGTTCAAAAGTTTGGTGAGTTGTCTCACCAGTTTGTTTGTTAAGTGCCAGCAATCTGGACGCCGTACGATTCAGCAACGGCGTCTGGGCAATTAAATTTTCGGGTAGCTCAAAATCAAAAGATTGTACATCCATGAAGTAGTTTCATTCCTTAGTTATGGTAATTCCAGCGTAGTAGGACTGGAGTATTTTCTTATAATCATAGCCGAGTTCCGCATAGCCTCTTGCTCCCCACTGGGACATGCCAAGCCCATGTCCATAGCCTGTTCCTCGGAAAACAATTTGTTTGCCTGAACTTACTTGGACAACAGACGGAGAAGTCGAGCTTCCCGGCGTTGCACTGGGTTTAGACGATCCAGCCGTTCCGAGAGCTGTTAAATCCGACTTTTTCAAAGCGGTAGGGGCCGATTGTCCTGCGGATAAAACATAGATGGGCTCCGTCGCAGAACCATTTGTTTCGGTCGCCGCTGCACCAGCAATGGCTAGGCCAGTCGCATTCGGCGTATTACCAGTATAACTGCCTGCTGGTTCAATTTCAAACCGGGTGCTGGGCAAACCGCCAAGCACCGTGCGCAGAGCATCAGGATAAGGAACTTTCACAACTGTGCCGTTCGCTTTCAGCTCAGTCACCCTGCCGGATGGGCCGCGTTTGGATATCTCTAATGTTTGCAAATCTCCCGTGATTGCAATCCCTGCTGCCGTTAATTTACCCTTGATATCACTGGCTGTATAAGGCCCTCGAGTCCAAGAAAACGCATTTGATTCCTTCTCTTGACCAATGACAAGCACCTTTTCATTAGTTGAAAGCTGATCAATTGAAGGGTTCGCTGCATTATCAACATAAGGGGCTAGACGCACGTTAACATCTTGCTCTGTAGCCGTATAATAAGAAGCCCCATCCTTGGACTTCTGGCCGCTGTCTTTGAGATACATCGAATGCACATAACCTGTTCGACCATCTGCCAGCTGAATGCGGTACCAAATGGCTTTCCCCTTCTCTGCGCCTTCATCCGGACTAGGCACACTGCGCAAATAAGCAAGCGGATTCCCCCATACTTCAGAGGGATCAGCGGTCATTCCTCCAGCATTAGAGGAGAACACCGGTGAAATGAGTCCATTTTTATCGCTTATGACTTCATCCTTCGTAGCATCCACTGCTTGATTCCCTGCAGGAAACTCCTTTTGAATGCCATAATACGCCTGATCAAGCGTAGTATCCGTTACTTGAGCAATCTCATACTTATTCCCTTGTTTAATCGCAAAAGTCCTTGCAGCGACTGCTTGTGCTTTCAAAGCTTCCACAGGCCAGCCAGCACTAAGCTCGGAGCCTAAAACACCGTATAAATAAGACTCCATGGCAACTTCGTTCACCAAAGCTAATTTATCATGATAAGTACTAATTTCCATATCTCCGCGATAGCGGCGGTCTCCCCGCTCTTTCACCGTAATCCCGTCGCTTTTGGGATGGACTACCGTCTTCTGCTCGCCTGCGGCTGACGCATAATGCGGGATTGCAGCAGCACCGTTCGATGAAGCTGTAACATCAGATCGAGCAATAATATAAGAGGACTTTGCGTTTACGGCTTGCAGCGGTACATTCGGAGCTGCTTTCAGCGCAGCTGTCTTCACGGCGTCAAGCTGACCTGCCGTTGCTTCGCTGCCCACAAAAACGCTATAAGCCAGCGTTCCTGCCGCATCTTCCTGCACAGCTATTTCGGCTTGAACACCGGCTTGTATGTATACACTCATTTGCTGCTGAGCTGCCGCTTCTGTCGCATAGCTCCCGGCACTTAAGTGCAGCGGGCCTGTCAGAACAGGAGGAACCGACTTCGTTAGCGCTGCAATCGTCCCATCTTTCAATGCCTGAGCAGCTGTGCCCTCGGCCGCCTCTTTGGTAGGAAAGCTGCCGTAATACACTTGATAAACAGTTTTGCCTTGTTTCACTCGGCTTAACACATAACCATCCGCGGTCATTGTAGCCAGTTTGGCATATAGCGCTTTGGCCGCCGCAAAATCCGTTGTCTCCAGCATCATGGCGCTATACTGCTCAATAGACATACGGATAGAGGTATCCGCGATGGATAACCAAGGCTTAACCACTGCATTCGCAGCAGCTCGAACACCAATTTCCAGCCCACCTGTTCCGCCGGATAGCGTAACTACTGGTTCTACCAATTTATACTTCGTTGAATCTATCAGGAGCGCAACACGAATTTGATCCAAATGCTTTACTTCCGCTGCATGGGCAGGCGACTCCACTATTGGGAATGTTCCAAAAATCAAAGCGGCTGTAGTAATCACAGTCAACGTCTTAGGGGCGAGCAGCTTTTTTCTCCAATTCATTCGACAATAATTCCTTTCTTTCGATGCATTCTATAACGTTAGACTCTAGTAAGCCGAAGAAGTTTTGTTTGATAGCGTCGTTTTTAGCAAAAAATGTCTGGACACTCTTGGGAGAGGCCCTGACATTTCCGCGAAAATGCTGGATTATGCAGTGTTGTTAGGTCGTGGCTCCACTGCTGCTGTGAGCTTGCTTTTGGTTGATTGAGGCTGCTTTTTCGGCTGGCTCATCACCCTATAATTCCACTGTTAACGTACGCCCCGCGTAACTTCCAACACAAAAAAAATCTTTCACCCCCGCCATCCGGCTGAGGCAAAAGATTTCGATTACTTCTGATCCGGCACCGGCAAGCCCAGATGATGATAGGCTAGCGGTGTGACGGTACGGCCGCGCGGTGTTCGCTGCAAAAAACCAATCTGCAACAGATAAGGCTCATACACATCCTCGATCGTTTGGCTCTCTTCGCCGATGGTAGCGGCAATGGTTTCCAGACCGACAGGACCGCCCTGGAAGCTCTGTATGATCGCTCGCAGCATTTTGTGATCAATCTCATCCAGACCAAGGTCATCGACTTGAATGAGCTTCAGCGCCTCTCTGGCGATGTCTAGCGTGATGATGCCATCGCCCTTGACTTGGGCGAAATCGCGAACCCGCTTCAGCAAGCGGTTAGCGATCCGCGGTGTCCCGCGAGAGCGCATCCCGATCTCGCGCGCAGCTTCGCCGACGATGCCGACCTGCAGGATGTCGGCTGTACGGCTGACGATGTAGGTGAGCTCCTCCACCGTGTAGAACTCCAGCCGACTGACGACCCCGAAGCGGTCGCGCAGCGGCGCAGACAGCAGTCCGACGCGCGTCGTCGCGCCGATCATCGTGAACGGCGGCAAGTCCAGCCGCACGGAGCGTGCGCTCGGTCCCTTGCCGATGATAATGTCAAGGGCAAAGTCCTCCATCGCCGGGTACAGCACCTCTTCCACCGTACGGTGGAGACGGTGAATCTCGTCGATGAAAAGCACGTCGCCCTCCTGCAAATTCGTCAGGATGGCAGCAAGATCGCCCGGCCGTTCAATCGCTGGGCCGGAGGTCGTTCTGATACTCACGCCAAGTTCGTTGGCGATGATGTTGGACAGCGTGGTTTTGCCTAAGCCAGGCGGACCGTACAGCAGCACATGATCAAGTGCTTCTTTACGCATCTTGGCGGCTTCAATATAAATCTTAAGGTTCTCCTTCGCCTGCTTCTGGCCGATATATTCGGCCAAATAACGAGGACGCAGGCTATATTCAATGACATTGTCCTCCATCATCAAATTAGCCGATATAATCCGGTCATTGTCCATCGTGATCCTCCTAAGAGCTTCCCGTAAGGAAAGCTGACTTCGTAAACCCTTATGTATACTATGAATTCTATGATTCCATAACGCTCATCACTTCTACTACATCGAATACAAAGCTTGCAAAGCAAGCTTCACTAACACATCCACCGAATCTCCCGGATTCGTTTTGGGTTTCACTTGCAGCCAAGCACGGTCAGTCTCTGCTTCGGTATACCCCAGCGTCATCAATGCTTCCTTCGCTTCGCTCCAGACGTGGCCGCCTTCAGTAAGCTGCGCCGAACCAACCACGCTCAAAGCGACAGCCGCTTCCGGACTGGAGAAGCTGACAGATCCTAATTTGTCCTTCAAGTCCAAAATAATCCGCTGAGCCGTTTTTTTGCCAATGCCCGGAAGCTTCGTTAAAAAGGCTAGGTTCTCCTGGCTAATCGCCAAAATAACCGCCTCCGGCCTACCGCCCGCCGCCAGAATTCCGAGAGCTACTTTAGGTCCAATGCCCGTCACATCCAGCAGCAAACGAAACAAGGACTGCTCATCCCTTGAAATAAAACCGAACAGCAGGTGAGCATCCTCACGCACATGATAATGAATGAACATGGTCACATCTTCATCTTCCTTATGAGACAAGGCATAGGGATTCGGACAAAAAACACGGTAACCTACACCGTTTACATCCAACACGGCATAGTCGCTTTCGCGAAAGGCTACTTTCCCTCTTAAGAAATCTATCATCGTTTCCTGACCTCATTTATCCTAGATTGCAAAGCAGATGAGTGTGCATGGCAAATAGCAATCGCAAGCGCATCGGCCACATCATCCGGTTTGGGTATTTGCGAAAGTTTAAGCAAGATCTTGACCATTTCCTGAACTTGACGCTTCTCTGCATTTCCATAGCCAACAACCGCTTGTTTCACTTGAAGAGGCGTATATTCAGCAATCGGCAGACCGGCTTGAACACCCGCAAGAATCATTACACCTCGCGCTTGCCCTACCGTGAAAGCCGTTGTTACATTTCGATTAAAAAATAATTTCTCGATCGACATCGCATCCGGTTTATACTTCTCTATTAATTGTACCGTAGCATCGTAGACATCTTTGAGCCGGATGCCGGGGTCCGTATGTGCCTCTGTCTGAATAGAACCATATTGCACAGGGACGAGCTTGCTGCCAATCTTATCAATAAAGCCAAAACCTACGATCGCGATCCCCGGATCAATCCCCAGAATACGCACAGCATTTCTCTCCCATCTAAAAAAAGCGAACATATGTAGTCATTTCACATTATAGCAGATAACAAAAAAAAGAGATAGACTCGGGAATCCCCTCATCTACCTCTTCTTAATTTTTCCCATTTATGGCCTTGTCATTGCCCGTTCCGTCTCTTCGACGGCATAATCACTGAAGGTTGATAATACGCTATTATACTCCTCCATATCCGACACTCGAATGCCATTGTGCAATTGCTCCACCGTATCACGCGGCAAACTGCTTTCCAGATGCTTAATATTCAACTGAAAAAAGGTGCGAATCACATTGTCTTTCGCTGGTGTTCCATTAAAAAGGGAGAGATTGCTGCTGCCGTCGATACCGAATACCGCGTTTTCTTTGCAAGCCGGTGATAAATCATCAATATTTTCGGTAAATGTTACCTCACCGTTCTTGCTTAAGCTCAACAGCCAATCTGGATGCTTAGTCTGCAAATTGAGTAATTGTTCTGACGTTTGCAGTCCTAACTGGCTGCGTTCCTCTCCGCAAACATAGGACTTAAGCAAGTAGCTTTCACGGCTATCCGTTATCCGTTTAAGCGTTTCTGTCGCTGTTTTCAACCGTTCATCATCTTCAGGCGTTAACTGCGCCATGGTTGATCGAACTGCTTTCTCAGAGCGCTCAGCTTTATTTAAATAACCGTCTGAAGCAAATAATAGCCAACCCGCCGCTCCGACAAGAAAGAACATCCCTAACGTCAACAAACTGCGTTTGCGCCGCAGCTTTCTTTTCCAATGCTTCAAAAAGCGTTGCACATTCACTGATATCCCCTTCTCTTCTCGTTTTTCCGTATTGTTTCCATTTGCATCAAACGCTATACATCATTTACCATAGAGAGAACGAATGAAAACAATCAAGACGGACGGTGAGGCCTTGAATGAAAGGTAGAAAACGGATTAAACGCACAACGCTCCTCATGATTGGAGTCGTCCTGTTGTGGGGGTCAGTAGCCATTTGGAATGAAATTAATAAAAACAGGTCAACAGGGGTTCCACCACGTTCAACTTCAGCCGCACATCCCTCGCCAGCTCAAAAAAGTAACCAAACCTCCATAAATTCGATCACGAATGGGTATAAAATGAGCTCGCCATAGGTTAAAATTTGACTGTAGCCGCAGAAGTGATATAGTCAGAAGTAGATGAATTAATCTCATACTTATTCAGGAACAACGATATATATGGAGCAAGACTAAATCACAAAAATTTATCTTCGTAATGCAAGTTTTTTTAACGACAAACGCTATGCTTATGTGAAAGAAGACAGTTTTCTTACGAAAACTCTTAAGGGAGGGAAAACATCATGAATGTGGCAGAACTTCAATTAATTCAATTATCCAGACGAGGCGACCGCAATGCTTTCGTGGAGTTAGTCGAGCTATACCGCAACAAAATTCAGAAGCTTGCTTTTCGCATGCTGCACAACAGACCGGATTCGGAGGATATCGTCCAAGAAACCTTTATCCGTGTCTATCTGAACTTAAATCATTATGATGAAAGCCAGAACTTCTCAACATGGATTTATCGGATTGGGAAGAATGTTGCTATTGATCTGCTCCGCAAAAAGAGACCTGTTCAATCCCTAGATGCGGAACTGAACGATCATGACGATGACTATAGCTACTACAGCAAGCTGGCCAGTCAAGATCAATCGCCTGAGCACGCCGTACTCCAAACAGAGATTCGAGATCACATGCATACATCCATTAATAAATTAGCGGACAAATATAAAAGTGTGATTACACTCTACTACATGGAGGAGCTCTCACTTCAAGAAATTAGCTCTAAGCTGAACTTACCCATCACAACCGTGAAAACCCGCTTGCACCGCGGACGTGAGTTGCTTCGCAAAAAATGGGGAATGAATTTCGTTGTTGGTTTAATGGTCTTTTTTACAATCGGCATGATCGCCTAAACATAAATATACATGAAGAAGCCTCCTATTCCACACAAGCTCAAGTGGTTTAGAAGGCTTCTTTTTCATGTTCAGAAATTGATCCAAGGTCCGGCCGGTTTGGATTCCTGCTTTTCAGCCGCTCTCTGCTGACGTTTCAAGAACGAATCTAAGGCGGATGCACCGGACAATCTCACTCTTTTGGTGGAGCGATGGGTTTTGGACTTCGTCGGCTTATCGCTGCGAATGTCAATTTCAACGACTTCATCTGTATTTGTTTCTTTGGCCAGCTCATGCGTATGAACTTGCGGCATCATCGGCGACTCATAAGGAGCCTCATAGTTGGCACCGGCATACGGGATGCCGTAAGGCGCCTGCTGGTAGCCATCAAAGGAGTGATGATGATGATGTTCACCCTGCGGATAATCGCCAAAAGATTGATGATGAAGCCCAGCCTGCGGATAATCGCCAAAGGATTGATGATGAAGCCCAGCTTGCGGATAGTCCCCAAAGGATTGATGATGATGTCCAGCCTGCGGATAATCACCATAAGGATGTTGTCCGCCTTGCTGCATGTCGTAAGGTGATGCCGGCGGATAGAGACCTGGAATCGTCGGGGATCCCTGTTGGTAGCCATCCCATGGCGTTCCGATGGGGCCTGTTGGATAACCCGCCGGAATTGTCGACCACGGTTGTTCCATCATCGAAGGACCTCCGCAGCCGCAGCCCTCTTCGCTTGCCGGATACGTCATTTGCGGTTGATTGCTGTAAGAAGCTTGTTCCCATGGCGTTTGTTGATAGGGCGCAAATGCGGGATACGCGGAGGCCTCAGGCTGCTGGGCAAATACGGGATACGTGGACGCCTCAGGTTGCTCGGATTCTGGGTAGACAGATACCTCCGTTGCGGAGATGTGAAATTGCTTAAACGGATGAACGGCTTTCTCATGCTCTTCCGGCATTTCAAAAGCCTCTGGCTCTGGAGCAGGCAGAATATGTGATGGCTCCATCTGCGAAGATAGGATTGGCTGCGGAATAATGGGGGCAGACTCTGGAGCAGGCGTTGGAGCAGCAACAGGCTCTGGCGCTTCAGCAATGGGCATAACCGGCTGTTGATTCACATCAACAGGGGTCCAAGGCTGTTCAGCCGGCATTTGTTCAAAAGGCATCGTCGAAGGTTTTGAAGAGGGAACTGGATTGGTTGCTGCTTGGCCCTGACTGCCGTCATGCTCGTGATGCTGGAATTTGGGAACATACACAACTTCCCCTGTCATAAGTACATTGGGATTCTTCAGCTGCGGATTCGCCTGAATCATGGCATGAAGCGGTACATCCCAAGCTTTGCCAAGCTTCCATAAGCTATCGCCCTGTACGACAATGTGCTTATACGCATATTCCGCGGGCGGCTCAAAGTGACTCGGTTTCGAAGGAATCTTCACCTTCATTCCGATGTCAAGATGATTTGGGTCTGCCAGCTGTGGATTGAGTGCGATAATCTGGTCCAGCGTAGTCTGGTATTTTTTTGCAAGCTCGTACAGGGAGTCTCCCTTTTTGACAATATGGATTTTCAACACCATACCTCCTTCGAATGTTCGTCAGAAAACATGCTGCATAAGCCTTATGCTTATTCACAATGATATTACAGTTTATGCACGTTCCTAGGCTTTTGCCCCTTTTGGACAAAAAAATTCCCTCGCGTCATCAACGCCAGGGAATCGCTTGTTCAACTTGTATAAGAATAGCTCGGATAACAACCCAAAATTCGAACCTGACAACCTATCGCCTCAATTTCTTGAATCGCAGCTCGCAGAAGCACAGAATCCAAGGACCCGGCTATGTCAATATAAAAGTAATAATTTCCTAATTTCTTCTTCGTTGGCTTGGATTCAATCTTAGAGAGATTGATTCTCCGCCATGCAAAAGCAGACAGCACTTGATGCAGGGCACCTGGATAGTCTTCAGGCAGCGTAACCAGAATGGTCGTCTTCATGTCACCCGAAGATTTCAGCTCAGAAGCCTCTTTGCCCACCAGCAAGAAGCGAGTCATATTGTCTTTGTGATCCTGTATTTCCCTCTCCAGCATGGGCACACCATAGTTCTCCGAGGCGATAGCCGTTCCGATAGCGGCTACAGTTGGATCCTGCAGTGCGGATACAAGACGTACCCCTTCTGCGGTTGAGCTTACTTGTTCGAACTCCGCTCCGCTCAAATACTGCTTCATGAACCGGCTGCACTGTGCAGGCACCACATGATGGGATAGTACCTTGCGGATATGCTGGTACGGGTTCCGACCTTCCGACTGAACGTCTGCCTTGGGATATCCGATTAGATTCATATCAATTGGGAAAACCCATTCGGCTCGAATCGGAAGATCCACTTCATGTACGAGCCAGTCGACATGCAGATGTACGGAGCCTTCCAAGGTGTTCTCAATCGGAATGACGCTAAGATCGGTTTCACCCGATACCGTCGCATTGAATACTTCGGATATCAGTTTATAGGAAACATAGATAAAATCCTCTTTCAAAAAATGGCGAGTAGCTTCTTCCGAAAAGGTGCTCGGACCGAGAATCGCAACTTTCTTCATACAAGGACCCCGCCTTCTACACGCGACTGAAGATCCCCGTCATTCTCTTGAAGCAACGTTATCGTCACGCCTTCTTGACTCGGCTTCAACCAGAGTGTTTCGGCCTCTATGCCTTCCTTCGCCAGTGTTCCCTTCAAGAAAGCCTCCAGTTCATCCTTCTGTCCGCTTCGCGCGTCCACAAGGGCAAGCATCGTTGGTCCCGCTCCGCTGAGAGCGACGCCAAGCGCGCCATGATCCTCAGCTTGCTCCAACAAGGTCTTCATGCCTGGAATGAGCTCAGCGCGGTATGGCTGATGCAGCGCATCCTTCATGGCATGACGGATCATCCCTAGGTTGCCTGTACTTAGCGCAGCTACAAGCAGTGAGGAATGGCTAAGGTTGTACACCGCATCCTTCATAGAAACCTGCTTAGGCATCACAGCTCTCGCCTTCTCCGTAGACAGCTGGAAGGCAGGTATGGCTACCAGCACTTCCAAGTTCACGTCTGGCTCTATCCGAATCGACTCGGCTCGCTCACCGTCCCAGAAGGCCACCACGATGCCGCCATACAAGCTTGCCCCTACGTTATCAGGGTGCTTCTCCAGACGGCTTGCAATTTGAAACAGCTCGTAAGACGTGAGCTTATTCCCAATCAGTGCATTGGCGCCGGCCAGTGCCCCGATAATAGCGGAGGCACTGCTGCCTAAACCACGCGTCAAGGGGATATCGCTGTACATTGCGATTTCGAGTTCCGGATAAACGACGCCCGCTTCTTGGAATACCATTTGAGCGACTTTATATATGAGATTGGTCTTGTCCGTTGGAATCCCATTCATCTGATCACCAAGCAGCTGAATGGTCGTTTGATCCGAGATGGCCATATCGATCCAAGCATAGAGATTCAGGGCCATCCCCAGGGAGTCAAAGCCAGGACCTAAGTTTGCCGTACTTGCCGGCACTTTCACTCTTACCTTTTGCACTGACTGATAACTCATTTCGAAATTGCGCCTCTTTTCCATAATTTAGCCCGAACGGATATGAATTAGCCTTCTACGCGGTAGACGCTTTTGATAGCATGAATGACATCCATAGAATCGAACTGTTTCAGTACATTTTTCATACTGGCTTGGTTCGCATCATGAGTAATGATAATAATTTCAGCCTTCGGATTGCTTTGATTCGGATGTTGGAAGACTGACTCCAGGCTGACTTCATGGTGAGCAAAAATTTGGGTAATTTGCGCCAGTACACCCGCTTTATCTTCAACATGCAGAAGAATGAAGTTTTTGGAAGCAATTTGTTCGTCCGTCTTCAGCTTCTTCTCTTTGTAAGGCGCAAGTACAGTACGTCCATTGATGCCCAGCTTCAAATTCCGCACAACAGCAACCAAATCGGCTACAACCGATGTAGCCGTTGGCAGTTCACCCGCTCCAGCGCCGTAGAACATCGTTTCGCCAACAGCTTCTCCAGTAACGTACACCGCATTGAAAACGCCGTTAACCGAAGCAAGCGGATGCGAGCTCTTGACCATTGTCGGCTGCACGCTTACAGAGATGTGTCCATCATGGTTCTCGGCAATCCCAAGCAGTTTCACTTCATAGCCTAATTTTTTGCCGTATTGGATATCCTCTTTCGTAACTTTCGAAATACCTTTCGCTTCTACGTCACCCAAAGCAACGTTAGCATGGAATCCGAGTGTAGACAGAATCGTCATTTTGCGGGCAGCATCCAAGCCTTCAACGTCGGAAGTCGGATCAGCTTCTGCATAGCCAAGCTCCTGCGCTTCTTTTAATACGTCTGCATAAGCCGCGCCTTCTTGACTCATTTTGGTCAAAATGTAATTTGTCGTTCCGTTCACAATCCCCATGATCTTCGTGATTCGGTCTGAAGAGAAGCCTTCAACGAGTGCACGAATGATCGGAATGCCGCCGGCCACGCTCGCTTCATAGAATACGTCACAGCCATGCTCCGCCGCTTTGGCCAGAATTTCTGCGCCATGCATCGCCATAAGATCCTTATTGGCTGTCACAACATGCTTGCCATTGCCTAAAGCCGTCAGGATATGCTCTTTTGTTGAAGATACTCCGCCCATAACCTCAATCACAATATCGATCTCGCTATCGCCGATAACGTCCCATACATTTTCTGTCAGCTT
Organism: Paenibacillus ferrarius; assembly: GCF_002027705.1. Taxonomy (GTDB): domain Bacteria; phylum Bacillota; class Bacilli; order Paenibacillales; family NBRC-103111; genus Paenibacillus_E; species Paenibacillus_E ferrarius. The sequence continues at coordinate 157,730 of NZ_MBTG01000045.1, forward strand.
ATCAGCATCTACACTGATGTTGCGCAGTTTTGATTTATCTTGTACTAAAATTTTGGCAATTTCAATCGCGGAACCGGTTTGGCGCTGCAAATCCTCCTGGTGCTTTTCGATAATACGCACGACACCTGTTCCTACTGTTCCTAATCCAAGCAATCCAACCTTGACTGGTTTCATTTCATTTACCTCCCGTTTCATGTAGCTTTATCAACTTCCTTGACCGATAACCATCGCGCGCTTGACTCCATCCTGTGCCTGAAGTCGATCTAGAATCTGACGAATCTCCTCCCCCAGAGAGGAGGTTTCTACCGAAATGACCACATTGGCCATTCCCTGCAATGGAATCGTCTGATGGATCGTAAGAACATTCCCATCCAGTTCAGCAATGAGCGCCAATACGCGTGACAAAATTCCTGAGCGATGCTCTAAATCCATGGATATTGTAATAATTCGTTCTCTTTCCAGCTTGCTGAGAGGATGAATGCCATCCTTATACTTATAGAAGGCGCTGCGGCTGAGCCCTACTTGTTCAACAGCCTCGTGAATCGTCTTTACTTCGCCTCTTGCCAGCAATTCTTTCGCCTGCGCCGTCTTGAGTACACCTTCCGGCAATATATCTTCCCGGACTAAGTAGTACCTCTCAGGACCGGTATGCTTAATCGTCTGCAAAAACTCTTTGCTTTCCGGCACGGGTCTACCGTCCTCTCTAGAAAGACTATTGTTTCTCTATAGAGGACATTATATCGAATCAAGCTGACAGATGCAATAGGCATCTCTCATCTATTCTTGCATTCTTTGCAGCCTTGATCTTACCTATGATAAGCTGAGATTACTAGATAAGAAGGGACCCTTTCCATGATTACATTTCGAATGCTATCTACAGCACTGCTCTGGAACAGCCAGAACGAACTCTTGATGATGAAACGTTCCTTAACACGCACGCTCTCGCCCGGCGTTTGGGCAGCAGTCGGCGGCCATTTGGAACCCGATGAGCTCAATAACCCGCGCGCGGCCTGTTTACGAGAAATATACGAGGAAACCGGCATCGAACATGATGAAATAGAAGGACTGCAATTACAGTATGTCTTACTTCGTTTAAATGGACAAGAAGTTCGCCAGCAATTTTTCTATATCGGCAAAATGGATGTGAATCCGCGCATTGTCACCAATGAAGGGGATCTGCATTGGATTCCCAAAGAACAAGTACTCGATCGCCCTATTCCTTATATTTTCCGCTGTTTGCTTGAACATTATTTCCAGGTTGGTCTTACACCGCACCCTTGGATCGGTTCAGCCGGCGTCATCGCAGGCACAGAGGAGCCTACTGTACATTGGAATCCTCTCATAGACCCGAAGCAGCTCTAACGCTTATCATACAAAAAAAACCTTAAGGCCCACGGAAGTGGAACTTAAGGTTTTTTGGGTTGGTCGCTTAGAGGGCGCTTCCGCCAAACAAGAAGCGATACTCCCAATGCCGATTAGCAATGGAGTCAATGCGCACTCCGCCGCTTTCCTTGGAATAAGTGGACAAGATTTGACCATCACCCAAGTAAATAGCTACATGGGTTATCGTTTGCGTTGATTTATTGATTCCCTTGTAGTTGGACGCGCTTGTCCCTTTGTAAGACATGAAGAACATAAGATCCCCTGGCTTGAGATCGTGCCAATCTGTTTTGGCATGCCCCAGAGATTTCACATAACTCCCTTGTCCTCTAGAGTCGCTTGGCAGTTTCAAGCCAATGCCATCCAGAAAGGCTTGACGAACAAAGTCGGAGCAATCAAAAGTCGCTGTATTGTTACGGCTTGACCCATATTCATAGGGTGTGCCTAAATATTTCTTTCCGGCTGCAATAATTTTTTGGACCTTGGCAGTTGTTGAGTCGCTCCCGCTTCCACTTTGGTTTCCGCCAGTGTTGGATCCGCCGGATGAGGTATCTCCTGAAGTTTGTATGTACTTGGAACTCGTGCTTATGTAGCCTACGCGTCCGTCAGAAGCTTTTACTTTATACCACCAACTGTTTACTTTGGTCAAAATGGTAACTTTCTCTCCCTGCTTCAGGTATCGAATCCGAGCCGAATTCTCATCTGCACTTTGTCTCAAGCTGACACTGCTTATAATCTGAGCAGTTGCTGCTGAAGCTTGCTGCGGCATCGGTATCATAATCGCCCCAAAAATAAGGGTGGGTAAGAGCGCAAGAGTCAATAGTTGTTTTTTCATGTTGTTAGCCTCCCCAGCTTTTCGCTTTAGCTTATTTACCTCCATATACCATTCGTAAGCACATGCCGATTTAAGGGGATAGCCGCAAAATAAATTTAAAAAAAGACCCTGCCTTCGCCTGATTGCCAGACAAAAAGTAGGATCTTTATCCGATTTTCGTGGATGAATCATTACCATTAGAAACGTCTTTTCGGGTGAAACGACGGCTCTGGTCGATCCATTTTTGCATGACTTTATGGGCTTCTCTCCTCTGCAGCAGAGACTCCGCCAATTGAAAGCCCTCCTCATAGCTGCCAACCTTATCGAACCAAGTCAATCGCAATCCTGTATTAAAAATGACATGATCCCGCTCGCGCCGCAATTCCTCAGAATTTTCCCCTGCAATGATCCGCTGCACGATGGAAACCTGATCTTCTTTGCTTATTGGCAGCAACGGATCGCTCAGAAAACCGAATTTCTGCGGTTCTACCACGCGTGATTCGTCGCCCCATGGGGTAACGATCCGAATTGTGCTGTTTTGGTATATAGGCAAATCCTCGGAACCTTCAATCCCATTGACAATATAGACATTTTGCAAGCCTGAGCTCATCGAAATAGGTATTAACGACTCCATCGTTGTCCGCTGATTGACCCCAATGATCATATTCATCGAATGTACCGGGTTCATTACTTTCTCTACGATGTTCATAACGGTGCGCAAGCCAATTTGCTCACGTACCTGCTTCAGTTTTCCTAAAGGCGGGCAGAGCTGCTCCGTATGCAGGAAGCCAATGTGCAGATGGACTAACATCGTCTCCCAAGCTTTAACGGTTACGTCCATCTCTACGCCCAAGCATTCCAGCAGCTCTTTCATAGCCGTTCCTTGCTTCGCAGGCAGCGAGTCTCCGCCATGCAGAATCTGAGAGAAGCCAACAGAGGCCAGCAATAAACTGACAGGGAGTGTGATCGGGAATAAATGCCGTCCCTCCGCAGGTCCAGCGCAGTTGAGTGAATCGGCTAAAGCATGGTAATTCAAGGAATAGCTGCGGAAAACATCCACGAACGCCCTCAGTTCTTCATCAGCTTCTCCCTTCATACACAGCGCCATTAAAAAAGCGGCACATTGCGCATCCGTTGAATGTCCACCGGCCATCTCATGAGCTGCTTCAACCGCCTCTTCATAGGATAGATCTCGTGAGCCTTGCTGACCTGACCCTATTGCTTGAATCCATCTTTTCATCTTCACTCCTCCTCTCTGCTTGAAGGTGTTTAAGTATAATGTTATATTAACTAACGCATATAAAGTATTTATTAAGAAAATCGTAAACCTTTTCCAAAAACATGTCAAGTTTTATAACATAAAATGCGCGTTTAACGCAAAAAAACACTCACCCTGTGTAAGGATAAGTGTTTATGAGTTTACTGTTTCTCATCAAATTCAAAATCAAAGTCGCCAATTTGGATCGTTTGACCATGAACGGCTCCACGAGTACGCAATTCCTGATCAATTCCCATATTCCGCAAAATCCGGGCAAACCGGGCGACGCCATCCTGTGTGCTGAAATTCGTTCGCTTGATCAGCTTCTCAATCGAAGGACTCTCGATCACGAACACATCATTGTCGCGACGAATCGTGTAGTCATTCTCCTCGCGCTTCTCGAAGCGATAGACTTTACGTTCTTCTTTTTGAGCTACACCCTCAACTTCAGGCGCATTCGGAATGCTTTCTACAATATCCGAAATCTTGTAGAGCAGCTCCTGAATACCGCCTCGCGTCAAAGCCGAAATCGCATAAACTTCTACTTCTTTGCCATCCGCAGCCAACTGCTCCTTGAACAAGGTCAAATTGTCCGCGGAATCCGGCATGTCCATTTTGTTCGCAACAACGATTTGCGGACGCTGCTCCAGCTTCGCATTATAGAGCTTGATTTCCTCGTTGATTTTGATGAAATCCTCGTAAGGGTCGCGGCCGTCCGCAGCGGACATGTCCACGACATGGACAATCACTCGCGTCCGCTCAACGTGACGCAGGAATTCATGGCCGAGCCCCACGCCTTCATGGGCTCCTTCGATCAGACCCGGAAGGTCCGCCATCACGAAGCTGCGTCCGTCGCCCACATCCACAACCCCGAGGTTCGGAGTCAGTGTTGTAAAATGGTACGCGGCAATCTTCGGCTTCGCGGCAGAGACAACCGACAACAGCGTGGATTTCCCAACGCTAGGGAAGCCCACTAAGCCGACGTCAGCCATCACCTTCATCTCCAGGACAACCCAGCGCTCCACGCCTTCTTCGCCATTCTCGGCGATCTCAGGCGCCGTAACGCGCGCGGTTGCGAACCGTGTGTTGCCTCGACCGCCTCGGCCACCCTTCGCAACAACAACTTCTTGTCCGTGACGCGTCAAATCAGCGATGACTTCCTGCGTGTCATCATCAATGATCGTAGTCCCCGGCGGGATACGTACAACCATATCTTCTGCGTTGGCGCCATGCATGGACTTATTGCGGCCCTTCTCGCCGCGATCCGCTTTAAAATGCTTCTGATAACGGAAATCCATCAAGGTACGAAGACCTTCATCTACACGGAAAACCACATCTCCGCCATTCCCGCCATCACCGCCGGCAGGACCACCCTCCGGTACATACTTCTCGCGTCGGAAAGCAACCAAGCCATCGCCGCCGTCGCCGCCTTTTACAAAAATCTTCGCTTTATCTACAAACATTTCTACACCTCAACTAAGGAGAGACTTTGACCTTGAGCCAAAGATCCCTTTATTTATGTATGAAAAGGCAACCGCAACGTCACAGCCGCTTCTTCCTCTTGCCAATCATTGTGCTCTAGCGTAAAAGAATGGACATTCGAGCGCAAGCGCTCATTCAAAGCTTTCTCAAGTTGCTCCCGATGATAGGGGCCTTGATATACAAAATCAAGCAGTAAGCTATCTTCTTGAACATCGAGTTCTAAGCTAAGTGTCCCACTTTCGCCTTCACCTGTAGCTGCATGCTGCTGGACGCATTCCACCGTTTGGCGCACCAATCTTTCGATCAGCCCGCTTGGCAAAGGGAGCTCAGCCAGATTCATTTCCTGATCTAGTTCAACCACGAACTCGAGTGACTTCGATTCGACTCGGAACAGCAACAAGAAAGCAATAAACGAGGGGAGACCTAACTTGGAGAGATTACTTTCCTGCTGCATATTCATTTTTATTTTTTCCATATAAGGCTGTAAATTATCAAACTTCTTCAGCTGAATGTAGCCAAATAAAATCTGAGTGTCGTTCATCCAGTCATGCCTAAGGCGATTCATCACCTGAATTAGCCTCTTCTGACTCGTGTGTTCCTGTTCGTGAAGAATTTGACTCCACTTTTCTTCTGCTCTGCTTCTTTCCAGTTTAAACGCTGTATAGCCACATACCACAACGATGATTACCAATGCGCCTCTGACAAGCCAGGATTCCACAAACATCATCCCTGTTAGTCCGAGAAGCACAAACGCTAATAAATAAACTTGGGCGCTGCCTGCTCGCTTCATTCCCCGTTCGCTCCGTTCTCCCTGCTTTGTAAACGTTCATCCAGTATATCATGATGTACCAGCAAACTTCACCAAACAAATGAGAAAACCTCTGCCCTCGGCCATCAGAAAGCGTGACCGCGTTTAGAGGTTTGTTTCGTTCTAGGAAAAAAATCCCTGAGCGAACTCAGGCTCGCCAGGGATTCATATTACGCTTCTACTGCTGCAGCCACAGGAGCTACATCAACTGGGTATACGCTCACTTTTTTGCGATCGCGGCCCCAACGCTCGAATTTCACTACGCCTTGTACCAAAGCGAAAAGTGTATCATCCGAACCAATGCCTACGTTTGTTCCTGGGTGAATTTTCGTACCGCGTTGGCGATAGAGAATGCTGCCCGCAGTAACCGTTTGACCGTCAGCACGTTTAGCGCCAAGGCGCTTGGAATGCGAGTCACGTCCGTTCTTTGTGGAACCTACTCCCTTTTTGGAAGCGAATAACTGGAGATCCAATTTCAACATGGTGTTTATCCTCCTTTGTGATAGATTGTTTCAATCGTTATATAGTCACCGTAGTTTTGTTCAATCGTTTGAAGCATAACGACCATCGATTCCAGAATCAACTGTACTTGGTTCCACGTTTCCACGATGTCCCGCGTGCTCTCCGGGATTGTAACATCCAGAAGGCCTCGTTCCATTTCGTGAATAGGAATCACGCCGGTTAAAGATTCTATAGAATTAAAGGTACCAACGGAAACCGCCGATACCGCAGCACAGACTAAGTCTTTGCCGGGCACGTCATACTCAGCATGGCCTGCCACTACATAAGATAAGATCTGAGGCGAATCCGGTTCAAGACGCTTTATGGTCACGTAGATCATAAGTCAGCCTATTACGCTTGGATTTTCTCAACAACTACTCTTGTGTACGGTTGACGATGACCTTGCTTTTTGTGATAGTTCTTTTTCGGTTTGTACTTATAAACGATGACTTTAGCGCCTTTGCCGTGTTTCTCCACTTTCGCGGAAACTGAAGCACCAGCTACCAATGGAGCACCTACTACTAAGCCACTCTCTTTGGAAACCAGGAACACACGATCAAAAGAAACAACTTCACCTTCAGCAGCGTTCAATTTCTCGATGTATAGAACATCGCCCTCTTGAACTTTGTACTGTTTACCACCTGTTTCAATAATTGCGTACATTTTCATTACCTCCTCATGTCTCAGACTCGCCTTGTCCAGGTGACGGATAGGATGAAACATCCAATGCCGTGCTTAAACCCGATTCGTGCGGTTACAGCATGCCTAAACAACACACTCCGAGTATTATATCACAGAAACATTTTGATATGCAATTCTTTTATTTGCGCTTGCGCGTCATTTCGAGAAGCCCAAGTCTTGTCCAACCGACAATAATCGTTTTGGAGCGATCCTTGCGTACTGCTTGCGAGATATTCTCCATGACTGCCGCGCGATTCATTTCCGAAATCATATCTATGAAATCTACAATAATAATGCCCCTGATATTTCGCAGCCGCAGAAGCCTTGGAATCTCACTCGCGGCTTCCCGATTAATATCCGTGACCGTCTGTTCTAAATTAATGGATCCGGTGTATCTGCCCGTATTAACGTCAATGACTGTTAATGCTTCGGTTTGATCAATAATCAAATAACCTCCGCTAGGCAGCCAAATTTTCCGTCGGAAACTAACATTCAATTCATCGGTTACTCCGAATTGGTCGAACAAGGGAATCTTGCGGTCATAATAAGCAACACGACCACGCCAGCTCGGGTGCTGCCTGCGCAGAAGCTGCCGCATCTCTTCATACACCTTGGCGTCGTTCAGCCAAACTTCGTTTACGTCATCCGAGATGACATCCCTCGTTAATCTTGGCAGCAAATCCAAATCCTGATACAGCTGCGCCGGCGCTTGCACGCCTTCAACTTTGGCTACAATCGCTTGCCATAAATCTCGTAAATTTTGCAAGTCATCGCGAATGGATTCTTCACTCTGTCCAATTGCGCCCGTCCGCAGAATAACACCTTCTCCGGGAAGCAAATTGCCCTCTGCAAGCTGTTTGAGACGCTGTCGTTCAACTTCCAAATCAATTTTGCGGGATATGGCAATATAATCGGCATCCGGCATGTAGACAATCCAGCGGCCGGGAATGGAAATATGTGTCGTTACTCTGGCACCTTTGGTCCCTTGCGGATCCTTGGTCACCTGCACCATCAGCGTCTGTCCAACTTCAGCGAGCTCCGTTATGGAGGGTTTAATCTTAGGTTGCTTGTCCAAATGGACAGGGAGGAGGTCGTCTATATAAAGAAAGGCATTCTTCGAAAGTCCGATATCGACGAACGCCGCCTGCATGCCGGGAAGAACGTTGACGATGCGACCCATGTAGATGCTGCCTGCTCTTTGGGAATCAAGCGGATACTGCGTATCATACTCAACAAGACGACCGTCTTCAAGCAATGCCGCTTGTGTAAGTTCAGGTGCGCAGTGAATTATAAGTTGCTTCATACACGTTCACCTCAACAGTTATTTTACATGAAAAGATCGGAAACTGCACTCCCCGGTTTTTTTCCATCCAAATAACCGCTCACAATTTGCTGTTCCGGCAGCACGGCTTGTATGCGCCCAACGTCGTTCACGATATAGATCAAATGGTATTTCTCCCGCATAAAAAGCTTCAGCGTTTCCGCCATAGTCCGCTGCTTGGTAATGACAATCGGCTGTGCTAATGTTCCGCGGCTGATCACCTGGCTCATGCGCGCCCCCCGGCCAATCAGGAAACGAAAAAAGTGATAGGGCAGTTGGCGGTAAGCATACCAATTGGACACAAGCAAAAAAATGCCGATCACCAATATATTGAGCGGGAGTTGTCCGCTGATGAATTGCATGATGGCCATGGCAATAATCGCCGTGCTTAGCATCATACTAATCCAAGCCGTATATAAAATGGTGTTGTGGTAGGATAAAAAATAACCCAGCAAGGACTGCAGCACTTTGCCGCCATCCAGCGGCATAACCGGAATGAGATTAAATAAACCAATCATCAGATTGGCTCCAATGAAATAGTCCCACCAGCTGCCGACACCTACCCCAAGCCCCTTCATGAACAGAGCCAAGAGGATCATCCAGACATGCTGCAGCGGGCCGGCCAAAGAGACGACAAGCTCTTCCCAGGTCGGAACTGTCCCCAATTCATCTACAACGAGAACACCGCCAAAGGGCAGAAGCTGAACTTCCTTAACCCGCCATCCGAAGCCGTTCGCAGCAACGAGATGACCCAGCTCATGGACAAGCACGATACCAAATAACGTAGCAGCTTCCAGAAAATATCCCGTCAAAGCGGAACCGATCATGATGAGGGTAAACAAAGGATGAAAGCGATACGTTGTTCCGGCCCATTTAATCAAAGTTCGTCACATCCAGTGGATTAATAGGACGACCGTCTCTTGTCAAAGCGACATACAGCGTCCCTTTGGCCGGATCCTTTTTAGAGGCTTTGCCTATCGACTCGCCTACTTTCATCCAGTCCCCTACCTCAACAGCGGCCTCGCCCAACCCCCCGTACAAGGATTGCAAGCCTCCAGGGTGGCGAATGATGATGGTTAGCCCTGTCTCCACAGCAACACCGGAGAAAATAACCTGACCTGTGTCCAAAGCGTATACAGGGGCATATTCAGCGGTATTCAAATTAACGCCCGGATGGTTCGTCCCATCAAAGGGCAGGATGATGCTTCCTTTGACCGGAGAGTAGATCGTCCGTTTCGTTGTACTCACTTTGACCGCCTCATTCCCATCACGGTTAAAGCTGGGAATAAATGACGGCGAACCGCCAAAACGGGTCGTATACCAAGCTGAAACCGCAGTGAAATCATAGGATTTGGTTAGAGAAGCCGTCACGATCTGCTTTCCCTTTAATGCCCATGGCTGGTTCAGCTGAAACATGCCATACATTGCCGCAAATAATGCTCCGCTAATCAAAAGCTTAAGCGCAATCTTACGGGAGGAAGGCGGCGATAACAGGCCACCGCCTTCATCTCCCCCATAATCTCGTCCATGCAAGGCTTTGTCCATGCGCATTTTTTGCTGCCATGCATATTCCGGATCTTCCATGCGCCGTTTCAAGTCCATATCTACATAAGGCGGGGTCTGAGGGATATGAAGATTAGGCAGCTGCTCATTGAGTCGCGCAGGTTTGTATGGACCAGCGTCCCCCTTAGCGATATCCGATGTTTCCCGCAGATTGCGAAGCCGTTCCAATCGTCTTTGCTTGACTTTATCTTTGACTTCCATGGAAGCCCCTCCTAAACAGTACTAGCGAATCATGTTTAGTACAGCCTATGAGAAGAGGGACAAGATTATGTGATCAATCACGTCTAACCAAAAAAAGCCCTAGTCTTACAGAGGCCAAGGACTCTACAAGACTAGGGCTGGATGTTTAAAATAATTCAGGCTCACGATCCTGATGGAGCTTCACACTCATGACTAACCCAAGTGAAAGCATGTTGATCATAAGCGAAGTACCGCCATAACTGACGAAAGGCAGTGTTATTCCCGTTAATGGCATAATCCCTATCATCATGCCCACATTTTCAAAAATTTGAAACACAAACATAGACACAACGCCAACGACGATATAAGCGCCGCCCAGATGCGAGCTTTGAATGGAGATGAGGATCATCCGATAAATCAACAAGAAATAGATAAGCAAAAGGACTGCCGATCCACGAAAACCGAACTCTTCTCCTACCACAACAAAGATGGAGTCTGAGTATGCAAAAGGAATAAAGTTGCTATGAACGGACGTTCCCTGCAGGAATCCTTCCCCTTCTAGACCGCCCGAACCAATGGCTCTAATCGCATTATTTACTTGATAATTATCATCAGCGGACACTTCATGCGGATAAAGAAACGTGTCAATCCGGTCCATCCAATGACTGAAGCCTAATCCCTTAAGCAAGTCAAACAAAGGTTGATGAAATTGTTTGTATAGAGTCAAGATCAGGAAGCCAGCCCCCGCCAAGATCACAACACTGAGCAAAACATGCGAATATTTAATATTTCCAATCCAGAGCATCCCGAGCAGAATAATGACAAAGATGATCGCATTCCCTAAATCCGGCTGGATAAGAACCAGAATAAAAGGCAATAAAACAGCCGCTCCGACCGGAATGATATCATTCTTGATTTGCAATAGATCCCCGCCGCGTCTTGCCAACAGCGCTGTAACGCAAATAATCAGAATTAACTTCATCAATTCCGCCGGTTGAAAGGTAAGTCCCCCGGGAAGCTCAAACCAACCGCGTGCTCCATGAATTTTTTTGCCGAAAAAATACACAGCAATCAATGAAAGGATACCAATTCCGTACAAGTAAGGAGCAATTCGAATAAGGACGCGAAAATCAAATACACTGCATGCCAGAAATGCAATAAAACATACCGCGTATAAAACGAGAATTTTGGTGACGCTGATAACAATCGAAGGATGATCCACAGAAGCGCTGTACACCATCATCGTGCTGATCACCATGAAGGCAAGCAAGATGACTACAATCGGAATATCTATGTTTTTCAGTTTCGCAAGCACTGTCCAATCATCCTATTCCAATAAACTTTTTCATACGCTTCACCCAGCCCGTTTTGTCTTCCAATTGCATAAGCGGAACAGTGTCCCCCAATATGCGGCGAGCGATGTTGCGATAGGCGATAGCTGCGCGTGAGGATGGGTTCATAACAGTTGGCTCTCCCAGATTAGCTGCCTTGATAACGTGTTCATCATCGGGAACAATCCCTAACAAATCAATCGCCAGCACAGAGCAGATCTCGTCTATATCCAGCATCTCGCCCTTCTTCATCATCAAGGGACGTATACGGTTAATAACCAGCTTGGGAGAGGAAATTTTCTCATTCTCCAGAAGTCCGATAATCCGATCAGCGTCACGCACAGCGGCATTCTCAGGCGTGGTCACGACTATCGCTTTGTCAGCGCCGGCTACAGCATTTTTGAACCCTTGCTCGATGCCAGCAGGACAGTCAATGATGACGAATTCGAAGTCTTTTTTGAGCTCGAGAATAATATCCTTCACTTGATCCGGCGATACAGCATGCTTATCCTTCGTCTGTGCCGCAGGCAGAAGATACAACTCATCGAAGCGTTTATCTTTAATTAAAGCTTGCGGCAAACGGCAGCGGCCTTCCGCCACGTCGACCAGATCGTAAATGATTCGATTCTCAAGTCCCATGACGACATCCAAATTGCGCAGTCCGATATCGGTATCCACCATGCAAACCTTTTTCCCCAATAGTGCCAATGCTGTTCCAAGATTAGCGGAAGTCGTTGTTTTACCAACACCGCCTTTTCCTGAAGTGACAACGATTGCCTCTCCCATACTTTCTCACCCCACACGCAATTTTTCTATATGTTACAAACTAAGATTTCAAGTTTGAATCCGGCCAAAGTCGATGAAGCTGATGCACCTTATCGATTTCCATTTTGCCTTCTTTCACGTAAGCAAATTCCATGAAGGCCTCTTCAATTCCCCACTCATCGGGAGAACGGCTGATGATGCCGGCAATCCGCAATTGGGTAGGCCGCATATGGGAAGCTGCGATAATAGCTTTATCATCGCCATCAATCCCCGCATGCGCCATCCCCCGAAGCGAACCCATAATATAAATGTTTCCGGTAGATGTTATCGTTCCGCCCGGATTCACATCGCCCAAATATAGTAAATCACCCTCTTGGTGGAGGGTTTGTCCCGAACGAATCATGCCCTTAACTGTTGTCATTGAAGCCACAGGTTCTTCAGCGGCAGCCTCTTTACGGGGCTCACCTTCGATCGATTGGATGAGAAGATTGCCTTTTTGCTTAATGACAGATCTAATCTCTTCCTTCTGCTCTTCCGTCACGTCACGGCTGCCTAATTTCACATGCACATGAATAATCGGTCCGGTCAATATTTGTTGATGCGTTTTCTCAAGCTTATGCTGCAGTTCTTGCAGCAAATCTTGCCATTCGCATGCATCGTTTAGTAAAAAAACAAGGCCATCCTTGACCCCTTTTATCATCACATGGTGCTTAGTTACGGACATAAGTGTATGACAACCTCCCAACCTATACATTTCGGTTCCTGTCCTGAATTCTCCTGCAAACCGCCTAGAAAATTAATCTTCGTTTCCAGCAGGCGCATTCCGCTTTCCTTCAAGCAGCTTGCGAATGGGAACGTAGCAAATCAGGGCAAATAGCAGATTAAACAGAACACTCGGAAGCATGTAATGGGTGAGGGCAAATTCCAAATCAATGTCAATAAGCTTGAACAGCCGGTTGATCCCATAGTTAAAAAACTCAAACAAGAGCAATCCCATTCCGGTAATCAGCAAATTATAAAATATTAAATTAGGTTGTCTTCGCTGTGCTAATCCAGCCAAGTAGCCGGTTAGTCCCATACTGAAGGAATACACCCCCAGCATAGAACCGTAGTAGTTGAAATCATGCAAGAGCCCAAACAGAAGCCCGTAAATGAGAGCGGTATGACGATGATGAAAAAGTCCGATAAACAAGATGAAGACGAGCGTGAAATGGGGCGTTACGGTTACAGTCGATTGCCAAGCTGATGGAATCAGCCAGACGACGATGCTGCCTTGCAGGATAAACAAGCCAAGCAAAATGAGCCATAGCAAATGTCGAGTCACGTCACGGCTCACCTCATTTCACTTCCGGGACTTCGACCACAAATACTTCACGAATATGGCTGAAAGAAGCCTTCGGCTTCACCATAACCTTGTATGTGATTCCAAATTCCCCAGGACCTATGGAAGTGATCGTACCTACCTCAATGCCCTTCGGAAATACTTGCCCCAAGCCTGAAGTAATAATGGTGTCCCCAACCTTCATATCATCCGCATGCTCGACCTTGTTCATCACAAGCTCGCCAGTTTTGGAATCATAGGATTCAATCATCCCGAAGGGTTGATTGTCGTTGCCTTTCACAGTGACAGCGATCGCTTTCGAATTGTTGTCCGTGTCATTCGTTTCCTTCAGCAGTTGAACGTTCGAGTGAAAGCCGAATACTTTGCTCACTCTGCCCACCAGTCCGTCAACGGTCATAACGGCCATATTCTCCTTGATGCCGTCTTTGTCGCCTAAATTAATCGTGACCGTGCTATTATACGGATCTGGATCAATAGTAACGACCTCTGCAATGCGGTACTTGTACACATTGGCTTGACGCTGACGCTCCGTAAAGCCAAGCTCTTCCATCAACCGCTTGTTCTGAGCTTCCAGATCATTCAAACGCTGCGTATCTCGCGCATACTGTGTAAGCGTCAGCTTCAGCGTCTTGTTCTCTTCATAAATAACCCTTAACTGACGAACATCTTCAAAGAAACCCGCTACCTGCGCAGCGGGCTTGTAGAAGAGTCCTTGCGTCCAAGAAACGGAGTCTTTGACGAATTTCTCCGGCCACGTCATCGGTGCCCGGTTCCCTAATGTCAATCCCATCAATATAAAGAAGCAGACAAGTCCGAACATCAGGAAAAACAGCCTCTTGTTTCCCATAAATTTAAACAACATGAGCACCTTCTAACGAATATTAACGCTGCTTATATCGCGAGCCTGATCCTGACTTATTCTTGAACAAATGAATGTTTTCTAGTGCGCGTCCTGTGCCGATTGCCACGCAATCGAGCGGGTTCTCTGCCACGAGGACAGGCATCCCTGTTTCTCTTGCCAGCAGTCGATCAAGATTGCGAAGCAAGCCGCCGCCGCCCGTTAGAACGATGCCGCGATCCATAATATCCGCAGACAATTCGGGCGGACATTTCTCCAGCGTAACTTTGACCGCTTCGACGATGGCATTGACCGTGTCCAGAAGGGATTCCGTAATTTCATCGGATGTCACGCTCATCGTTTTGGGCAAACCGGAAACCAGATCACGTCCACGAATTTCAAGTGTCTCCGGCTTCTCCATCGGAAGCGCAGAGCCGATTTCCATTTTAAGCGTTTCGGATGTGCGTTCCCCAATCATCAGATTGTATGTACGCTTAATGTATTGAATAATAGCATCGTCCATTTCATCCCCGGCGATGCGGATCGAGCGGCTGGTAACGATGCCCCCGAGAGAAATCACCGCGACTTCTGTCGTTCCGCCGCCGATATCGACGACCATACTGCCTGTTGGTTCCCAAACAGGAAGATCAGCCCCGATTGCCGCAGCAAACGGTTCTTCAATCGTGTACGCCTCGCGCGCTCCCGCTTGTTTGGTCGCATCTTCAACCGCACGTTTCTCTACAGCTGTAATTCCGGATGGCACGCAAACCATCACATTCGGGTGACGCTGAAAGAGCCAGCGCTGCTTCTGAGCTTGTCTCAAAAAGTAGCGAATCATCGTCGCTGTTGTCTCAAAATCGGCGATAACGCCATCTTTCATCGGGCGAATCGCACGGATGTTGCCAGGGGTGCGCCCGATCATTTTTTTGGCTGCGTCTCCGACAGCCTCGATTGTTTTCGTATCCGTACGTAGAGCAACCACAGACGGTTCTCTAACGATAATTCCTCTGCCTTTTACATAAACCAGTGTGTTCGCTGTACCCAAATCAATCCCTAAATCCTTCGTTAAACCGCCAAACATGGCAATGCTCCTTTCCTGTTGCCAATCTATTATATTACATAAAGCCTTGTTCCTTCAAACTAATGAATCGCTGATCACCAATGATAACATGATCCAGTACTTCAATACCAATGATAGTTCCCGCTTCCACTAAACGGTGCGTTAATTGAATATCCTCAGGGCTTGGTGTGGGGTCGCCGCTGGGATGATTATGTACACAAACGATTGAAGCACTGCTGCGTTTGATCGCCGCGCGAAACACTTCTCGGGGATGTACGATGGATGCATTCAAGCTGCCCATAGACAAAGTTTCCTGCGCCAGCAAATGATTCTTCGTATTCAGAAATAAACAAACAAAATGCTCCTTTTGTAAATAACGAAGATCTTCGCTCATCAAATTGGCGATATCTTTGGGCGAACGAATCGTCACCCGCTCGGCATGGCTGCTTTTGGCGAGTCTGCGTCCAAGCTCAATGCCAGCCATAATTTGCAGAGCTTTCGCATCGCCAATCCCTTTGATCTGCGTCAGCTGATCTTTACTCATATCTACTAGACTGCGCAAGCCCCCACTTTCGTTCAATATTCGTGTCGCCAAACGCACAGCTGATTCAGATACGGTCCCTGTTCGAAGCAAAATAGCCAAAAGCTCCACATGACTTAGGGCTCCGGCTCCATACTGGAGCATTCGCTCTCTCGGTCTTTCTTCATTTGGCACTTCTCGCAGCATCAAGCTTGTGGCTTCCATGAATTCCCCTCTTTCATCTTGTAGGTTGTGTTACTTCCCTCTATCCCATTCATGCCGAAATATGCTCAAAAAACGACATAAAACCCCCGGATTCATAAGATCCGAGGGCTTCTAGGACAATAACTCATTATTCGATTGTGGGCATTCGAAAGCTCTGATTCGTTCCAACATACTGCCGATGGTATGTCCATTGAAGTACAATTCCATCTGCTTCTCGGCGTCTGCGAACACATCTCCCATTAATTTATCCATCTTGGATGAAATCAAACAGGGTTTATTCTCATCCCCAGAGCACCAGCTTGGCTTCAAGGAGCCTTGGCACGTCAATCGATAAATTTCACCGAGTGTCACTTCATCCGGGTTTCGGCTGAGGATGAAACCGCCGCCGATACCTTCTTTCGTTGAAACGTAGCCTGCTTTTCGAAGAAAGCCCATCACTTTGCGAATACGAGCAGAATGTGTAGACACATTCACAGCAATTTCTTCGCTTGTTGCCATATGATCGGGCAAATTAGCAAGAAATACAAGACTGTGGACGGCTATCGTAAATTCGCTGTTCATGGTTGGTCCCCCCTGAAGAATGCGATGTTGTGTCGCTTACTGTCATTGTACCCGTTACAGATTATACAGTCAATGGATGAGCACCTTTTGGGAGGCAGAACGGTGAACGTTTAGAGAACTTCGATGTCAAACTGAAGCAGCAGATCGCTTAGCAGAGACAGCGGCAAGCCAACAACGGTGAAATAGTCGCCTTCGATGGCATGCACAATCGTAGCTCCGATCCCTTGAATGGCGTAAGAGCCGGCCTTGTCCTTAGGTTCTCCTGTCGCAATATAACGAAGAATTTGGCTGTCGGTCATTGGTTTCATCTTGACATCTGTGACACTGTGCGAAACGGCTTGTTTGCCCGTAGCTGCATCGATACACGCGATCCCGCTATAAACCTGATGCGTATTGCCTTGCAGTGCTTGCAGCATCCGGAAAGCGTCTTGTTCGTCCGCCGGTTTGCCCAAAACTTCATTGTGGTAAACAACGACCGTATCCGAGCCGATAATAATACCATGCTTCTCTTCAGCTTCCAGCATTTCGCGCACCATGGATGCTTTGCGCAAAGAAAGCAATTCCACCAGCTGAGCTGGCGTGATTTTTTCTTCGACGGTCTCATCTGCGTCACTCACTCGAATGATATAGGGTAGACCTAATGTTTGGATAAGCTCTTGTCTGCGCGGCGATGACGATGCCAGAATAAGTCGTTGATGGTGATTGGTATTGGTACTCATAAGAAACAACTCCGTTCAAAGTAATAATCGAATTCACACATAGGCGAGACTGCTTTTTTTACAACTTGCGATACAGGAGGTAGGCCCCCACTAATCCAAGAATACTGCATAAGTTTAGTTTCACCAAAAGATGGAACTCATATTTCACAACCTGCAGATCAGCTTTAGGCTCCCAGGAGATCTGGGCTGATTTGGTCAAAAAAGCAAGAGCAGGGACCGGCGCCAGCAGCTGGCCAACAATAATCCCGGTAATCAAACCGACGATTAAAAATACGATTAATGCGAAGGTGCCTTTTTTCATGCCTGTCATCCTCTCTTCTATGTACAAGCCCTATTATACTGGCACACTCCTCTTTTTTCCATGAAAAATGTGATCGCATGGTGATTGTTACCTGCTTACATCCCCAGCTGATCCTAGTAAGATAGTTACCGGAGGTATTTCAACTATGACTCTACTAAAAAGACTTGTCCTATTCACTTTTCTATTAACCCTAGCCTTTCCGTATCAAGCCTTTGCTTACAAAATCGTGCTGGACGCCGGACACGGTGGAAGCGATCCCGGAGCTATCGGCGTCAATGGCCTCCGTGAAAAAGATGTCAACTGGGACATCACCCAAAAAGTAAGAGACGAGCTGAAAGCGCTCGGTTATGAGGTTGTTTTGACCAGAAAAGATGATTCCTACTGGGCGCTTGCACAGCGAGTCGAATTCACGAATGCGCAGCAAGCGGATTTATTCGTATCTATTCATGCGAATGCTCACCCTGATGGCAAAACCAACGGCTCCATGGTGCTTTACTATGACAATGCCTATCCGCAAGAGGATTACCCTGCCAGTGAAACGATGAAGCAATTGACTCCCTACAGCAAAGACCTTGCTCAGCACGTTTTGGATTCTCTGGTCGCAGCGGTGGGAACCAAAAACTTAGGACTCGTCCCAAGTGCTGTGTATGTCGCCCGAATGGGGACCATTCCGAGCATTCTTGTAGAAACAGCCTTTCTCAGCCAAAGCAGCGATGCCGCTTTGCTCGCTAGCGATGCGGTGCGAGCCAAGATGGCAAAAGGCATAGCGAATGGAATTGCCGCTTACGCACCTCCCTTGTTCACGGACACACTTACCCATTGGGCCCGAGAAGCGATCGTACGGATGCAAAATAAAGGGGTCATTGAAGGTATGGGCAATCGGTATGAACCCGATCGTGCGCTGACCAGAGCTGAATTCCTCACCTTGATGGATCGTGTCTTCTCCTTCAGCGAAATGAAAGCGTCCTGTGAACCAAGCGGAACCGTCACATCGCTTGTATATGGCTGCCAGGCTGATGACGCTGAGCAAAGCTACAAAGATCTGCCAACGTCTCACTGGGCCAGCCCCGTGTTCGCCAAAGCCAAGAAACTGAATCTGCTGCAGGGGTACTCGGATGGAACCATCCGTCCCAACCAAGCGATTACGCGTGGCGAGGTTGCTTATCTGTTTGACCATTTGCTGCAGCTTTCCGCCACTGCAAATAGCAGGCAGCAGGCAGCACCGCAGCCTAGCTTCGACGATGTGCCTTCCTCGTTATGGAGCGCGAAAGCCATTTATGCTTTGCAATATAAAGGATTGATCAATGGCATCACCGATACCTCGTTCAAGCCAGATCAAACCATTACCCGCGCCGAGATGGCGACCTTGTTGAATCGTTATTATGTCAAATGAAAAAAAAGCGTGTCTGAGCCCTTAAAAGGTTCGGACACGCTTTTTTTAGGAAGGGACGCTGATTTTCTTAAGCAGCTCTTTCTGGGCGATAATGTACTGCATCATCGACGACTGAGCTTGCCACAACATCGCTGTGGAAGGACTTTTCTTATACTCGTCCATCGACAAGACCGCGCTGTTGATGGCTGCTGTCATTTTTTGCACGACCAATTTCGATTCATCCGTCAGCCCTTCGTTCATCGCTGTTGACAAAGTGGTTAGCTGTTGATGGGAAGTATGGATCGTCTGCACGGAAGCTTCTGCCAGCGCGGTTGGTTTCGTCTCCGCCAAATGCACTACGGTGAGCCCTGTTATTGCGTTCACCAATTTGTCCCCTTCGGCCAGAAAAGAAGGAACGGAATCCGGCTTTTGTCCGCCCCAACGGATGCCTGTTGCTGCGGGGATATCTAAGCTTTTGATATACACTTCAATCGATTTATCCGCAGCCTGCACCTTCTCACGCAGTGCGAGCGCATCATCCTTCGTTTTGGCAAAACCCACAAATACGGTCAGCTTATCCAAAGAATCGAGTGCGGATGCCAAGCCTTTCTTTTTCAAAGTATCCTGCGTGGCTTGAGCGCCCTGCAAGCTGCTGAACACCCCATTTTGCAGAAACGTATACGACTTGGCAGGAATTTGCACCGGTGTAACGACCGATGCAGATGCAGCAGCAGCTGTTGCCTGCTCCGGAGTCGTCTTGACAGCTCCCGTCGGTGCTTTCGATGGAACCGCTGCCTGCGCCTTAGGCGATGGCAAGGCAATTGTATTTTTAGCCGCAGCAGTGTCGTTGGCATCGTTATTGGATGAGAACATCGAAAGAACGAAAAAACCAAATGCGATCCCGGTCACAACAGCACCAGCCACTGACGTTGCAATACGAATCCAAGGCGCGCCCGATGGTTTGGCATATCGTGTACCTGTCTCTGGCTCCACATAGGGCCCCTTCGAGGTCCAGCTTGACCACTCGTCGCGATTTCGCTCCGGCATCGACTCCTGCGCCCCCTGTCTTTCCGGAGGCAATTCTCTGTCTTCCTGGCGGTCTCTGACCTCCTGGGATTCGCGGATAATTCGTTCCACACGGTCGCTCTCTGTTTCAATCTGACTGTTCCAATTCCCAAAATCAGTTGTAAAGGTATTTAATGCGTGCGGCTCAAACATTTGTTCGACTTGCTCTCTCTCAGCCTGCTGATAGGAAGTAATCGGGTCCGGCGCACGTTCTTCACTTGGATGCGTGATTACTTTGAACTCTTCCTGATAGAGCGGGATGACTTTCTCATCCTGATCAGGTACGCGTGAGGCTTTGCGGGTTGATTCTATGGGTTCTTTTGGATCGAAACGGTAGGTTATTCTAGCTTTGCTCATTCTCTTCACTCCCTCATAAATGTATTTGGAACGGGCTTTGACGCCACGTTGTCTTGTCCAAATCTTCTGTTACTAGATTATGATTGAGAGAATCGAATTATGTTCCTTTCAGCAAAAAAAGACCGCCTCCAGCCAAATTGGCTTGCAGCGATCTTTAAGCTAGGTATTCGTTTCGTATTTCTTGCGCAGCGACTTTGCTAGTCCATCCGCCGCTTTCCAGATGTCACCCGCACCCATCGTTAGCACGAGATCGCCAGGTTGTACACGCTGAATCAGATCGGATAGAACCTCTTCCCTCGTTGCAATATGCCGAACATTCGGGTTGCTGTTGCTTCTGATCAGGTCAACCAGCTTGGCAGAATCCACGCCTTCGATTCGCTGTTCGCCTGCCGGTGAGTAGATATCGGTGATGATCACCTCGTCAGCTTCATCGAAGGAGCGGCTGAACTGCTCAAACAAATAATAGGTTCGCGTGTATCGTTGCGGTTGGAAAACAGCAAT
Source organism: Paenibacillus ferrarius (assembly GCF_002027705.1). GTDB lineage: Bacteria > Bacillota > Bacilli > Paenibacillales > NBRC-103111 > Paenibacillus_E > Paenibacillus_E ferrarius. The sequence continues at coordinate 178,675 of NZ_MBTG01000045.1, forward strand.
AATTCGCTTCCCTGTTGCTTTGGCAGCCGATATTGTGGCCTGAATTTCCGTAGGATGATGAGCATAGTCATCGATGACCAGGATGTCCTCTACCTCGCCTAACACTTGGAATCTACGTTTTGCCCCGCGAAACTCTTGAATCGCATCTGCAATCTGCTCGAATGGCAATCCCGCTTCCAAACAAGTGATTACCGTCGCAAGCGCATTATACACGTTATGCTTGCCTGGCACGGATAAACTCACCAAGCCCAAATCTGCGCCCTTGAACCTTACGGCAAAAGTAACTTTACGGTCACCCAGCGTAATATCATGCGCTACATAGTCAGCCTCGCTATCTATGCCATACGTAATGACTTCGCTTTGAATAGCTGGAATCATTTCCCGCAGGAAAGTATCATCCTGGCAAACAATTGCTTTCCCTCCAGGTCTTACTTGACTGAGGAATTGTTTGTACGCCTTTTTCAAATTCTCGAAATCACCGTTGTAATTCTCCAAATGATCCGCTTCGATATTATTGACCAATGCGAGAGTTGGATGATATTGAAGGAATGTCCCATCGCTCTCATCCGCTTCGGCGACGACAAAGTCACCCTTGCCTGCTTTGGCATTGCTGCCCACATTCATGATTTCTCCGCCAATAATGTACGTCGGGTCCGCTCCGCAAATTTCCATGACCAACGCAATCATAGACGATGTTGTTGTTTTGCCATGAGCGCCTGCAACCGCAATGCCCTTGCGTTCGTTCATAAGCCTTGCGAGCATCTGTGAACGATGAATGACCGGAATATTCAATTCCTCCGCAGCCTGCATCTCCACATTATCTTTGGAAAGAGCTGTCGAGTACACAACCAAATCAGCGCCGGAGACATTGCCCGCTTCATGTCCTATGAAAACCTTTGCGCCTTTAGCAATTAGCTTTTCTGTTAGTTCTTGCTGTGCTAGATCGGAACCGGAAATTCGGTATCCCATTTCAAGCATGACTTTGGCAATTGCACTCATGCCGTATCCGCCGATGCCAATAAAATGTACGTGTTCTGCTTGACTCACGCCGTTCTCACCATCCTTTTTCAGAATCGGTTTGATAGGTAATCCAAGAACGAACATCAGAGATTAAATACAGCGTGCCGGATACGACCGCCAGATCATCCTGCTCAGTTCTGCTTGTAAGGACTTCTAATGCTTGCTTCCAATCGTGCTCCACGACAATCTCTACCGTGCGATCCATATCCCGAAGCAGGTCTCTGGCAAGCTCGGCAAGCTTGGAAGCATCACCTTTTTTATGAAAATCAGGTTCCGTAAGAATAAGAGTATCCACCAATGGTAGTATATGCCTGAGATAGCCTGTATGATTCTTTGTCGAAAGCATTCCCATCATCAGATGCAGCTTGCGGTAAGAATATACACTTTGAAGGGCGGCAGCCAGCGAAGCGGCTCCTTCCGGGTTATGCGCGCCGTCCAACAGAATGCGCGGCTCGTTCGAAATCATTTCAAGCCGCCCTGGCCAGCGTGTTCCCTGAAGCCCCTTGAACAGATCCTCATCATCTACGATGCAAGCATAATATTGACGAAGCACTTCCAAAGTCATCACAGCGACCGCCGCATTCGTCAGCTGATGCTCCCCATTCAAAGAGATCGGCACGCCTTCGATTCGGCGAAAAGGCCCGCTGAAATCAAAGGATTGATGATCCAGCTTACTTGATACATTGGCATAATTAAATTGATGTCCAAGCGAATACAGTGTAGCCTTCTTCGCTTTGGCCGTTTCTTCGATAACATGCCATCCTTGTTCAGGCCCCACGGCAGTAATGACCGGTACGCCCGCTTTGATAATGCCAGCTTTCTCAGCAGCTACCAGTTCGAGCGTATCTCCCAGAATATCCATGTGATCATGACCCACATTCGTAATGACGGTAACAACGGGATTCACGATATTCGTGCTATCCAGCCTTCCCCCTAGTCCTGTTTCCCATACCACATAATCCGGATAAGCAACTTTGCCGAAAAACATAATGGCCAGTGCGGTCGAGATTTCAAACATTGACGGAGCCCCAAGCTCCGTCTCGGCAATTTCGTCTACGATGGGCTTCATCTCATTCACTAGACGCAGCAGAACCTCATCCTCAATATCCGCACCATTCACCTGCATGCGATTGGTATACTTCTCCAAGTAAGGAGACGTAAACGTCCCCACATCGTAGCCGCATGCCTGCAAGACAGAAGATAAATACGCACAAGTAGAGCCTTTGCCGTTCGTCCCCGCCACATGGATGAACTTCAACCTGCGTTCGGGATGACCGAGCTTTTCCATCAGCAATTGCATTCGCTGAAGTCCCGGTTTGATGCCAAGTTTCTCCATCCGGCCAACAATCCACGCAATCGCTTCTTGCGCTGTTTGAAATTCAGCCGAAGGGGTGTCTTTTAATTCGTTCATCGTTCTCATCCTCATTTACTATATGAATCACCTTGTCTGTGTAACTAGGCAACTAACCATTTTACCAGCATTATCCTTTTAATTCCGCTAATCGAGCAATCACTTTATCCCGTTTATCCGCATAATCAGCAAGTTTAGCCTTTTCTTCCTCAATCACCTTGGCAGGCGCCTTGGCCACAAAGCCCTCATTGCCCAGCTTCTTCTCAATACGCTCAACTTCACCATGCAAGGATTGCAGCTCTTTATCCAAGCGGGCAAGCTCCTGCGCGATGTCAATTAAACCTGCCAGAGGCAAGAACAGCTCTGCGCCTGTAATAATGGACGTCATTGCCTTCTCTGGCGCTGCCATATCGGCGTCGATTTGGAGCAGGGACGTATTACAGAAGCGTTTGAGGTACTCCTCATTGTTGCGAAGAATACTCAGCGTATCGGCGGTCGCCGGCTTCACCAGCAGTTCAACCTTTTTGCTCATAGGCACGTTCACTTCTGCTCTGATATTGCGAACAGAACGAATCGCATCCATCAGAAGCTCCATCTCGCGCACAGCATCCGGTGATTCGAAAGCAGCGTTCTCTTGCGGCCATGCAGCAAGCGTAATCGTTTCACCCTCATGAGGCAAATGCTGCCAAATTTCTTCGGAGATAAACGGCATGAACGGGTGAATCAAGCGCTGCGTTTGATCGAGAACATACGCCAGAACGGATTGCGTCTTTTGCTTCGCCGCTGCGTCTGCTCCGTACAAGCTCAGTTTGCTGAATTCAATGTACCAGTCGCATAGATCATCCCAAATGAAGTTGTACAGTACTCGACCGGTTTCACCGAACTCGTAGCTGTCGATCAAACGGGTTACTTCGCGAACGGTCTCGTTCAGACGGTGCAGAATCCAGCGATCCGCCGTACCCAGCTGACCTGTCAAATCAATATCAGAGGCGGCAACGCCTTCTAGATTCATAAGGGCAAAGCGGGAAGCATTCCAGATCTTATTGGCAAAATTCCGCGCCTGCTCAACGCGTTCCCAGCGGAAACGAAGATCCTGACCTGGCGTGCTGCTAGTTGAGATCATATAACGCATAGCATCTGCGCCGTATTTCTCGATCACTTCTAACGGATCCACGCCATTGCCTAAGGATTTAGACATTTTGCGGCCTTCAGAATCACGAACGAGTCCATGCATCAAAACATCTTTGAACGGATTTTGCTTCGTAAATTCAAGTCCCGTAAAGATCATGCGAGATACCCAGAAATAGATGATATCATAGCCGGTTACGAGCACATTCGTCGGATAGAAGCGTTTCAAATCCTCGGCTTCTTCGTTCGGCCAGCCAAGCGTTGAAAACGGCCATAAAGCAGAACTAAACCACGTATCCAGCACATCGTTGTCTTGATTGAGGTTCGTGCTTTGGCAGTGCGAGCAAACTGTCGCATCTTCACGTGTTACGGTGATTTGACCGCAATCTGCGCAGTGCCAAGCCGGAATCCGATGTCCCCACCACAATTGGCGGGAAATACACCAATCACGTACATTTTCGATCCAATTCAAATAAATTTTCTCGAAACGATCCGGAACAAAATTAACGCCATTGCCTGATTTTTGCGCATCAATCGCTTTCTCAGCAAGCGGCTGCATTTTCACGAACCATTGGGTCGACAGGTACGGCTCAATGACTGCACCGCTGCGCTCACTGTGACCTACTTGGTGAACGTGCTCTTCAATTTTAATCAGAACACCTTGCTCTTTCAAATCAGCAACGATTCTCTTGCGGCATTCAAAACGATCCAGTCCTTGGTACGGGCCTGCATTCGCATTCATCGTACCGGTTTCATCCATCACGAGAATTTGCGGGAGATCATGGCGTTTGCCTACCTCGAAATCGTTCGGATCATGCGCAGGCGTGATTTTCACAGCGCCGCTTCCGAACTCTTTTTCTACGTAGTCGTCAGCAATGATCGGAATTTCGCGATTTACAATCGGAAGCAGCAGCGTTTTGCCGATCAGGTGCTTATAGCGCTCATCTTTGGGATGAACTGCAACAGCGGTATCGCCCAGCATCGTTTCCGGTCGCGTCGTCGCCACAACGATAGAATCTGTCCCGTCAGCCGTTTGATATGACAAATGATAGAGGGCGCCTTGCACCTCTTTGTATTCAACTTCAATGTCTGAAAGCGCAGTACGTGCTGCGGGATCCCAGTTAATAATATAATTGCCGCGGTAGATAAGACCTTTCTCATACAAGCTTACGAAGACTTCGCGAACTGCTTGCGACAGACCTTCATCCAAGGTAAAGCGCTCGCGGGAATAATCGAGGGAGAAGCCCATTTTGGCCCATTGCTCACGAATGGTGTTCGCGTATTGATCCTTCCACTCCCACACTTTCTCCAGAAACTTCTCGCGTCCGAGATCATAGCGGGTTTGGCCATCTTCGCGAAGCTTCTGCTCCACTTTTGTTTGCGTGGCAATGCCTGCATGGTCAGAGCCAGGCAGCCAAAGCGTGTCAAAGCCTTGCATACGCTTCGTCCGCACTAAGATATCTTGGAGGGTGAAATCAAGCGCATGCCCGATATGCAGCATCCCTGTAACATTCGGAGGCGGGATAACAATGGTGTACGTCTCAGCATCCGGACGGTTGCCCGCTTTAAAAAACTCATTCTTAATCCAGTAATCGTACCACTTTCGCTCGGCTTCCTTGGGATCATACGTAGTTGGCATTTGTAATTGCTCTTTGGTTTCATTAGCTTCAGTCATCGGACTACCTCCATTACTAGAATCTCTGTTCGATAGGCTTTAAGCGCCTGTCATACCTTGTAAACCAGCTAAATTCAAACAAAAAAAGCCCTCCGCCCGCAAAGGACGAAAGGCTTGCGCTTCCGTGGTACCACCTTCATTCCGCGCAGCTTCAACTAAATAAAGCGCGTGGCTCTCAAACAGATAACGGCTGCGGCCGGCGAATGCTAAGTCAGTTATACCGCATAGACGGATAGCTGCCATCACATTCACAACTCCAGGGCGACTTCGTTCGGTTGCTTCCTATGGAACCTTTCAGCGCTACCAGTTCCACTCTCTGAAGGGCTTACCGCCTACTACTCCCTATCAACGTTTCCAATATTACTCAAAATGGTTTACATCATATGATAACGAACATTTGAAATAGAGTCAATATATCATTCCAGTATTGCCGTTTATGAGTAAATTATGCTCCGTTTTGAAAGATGTTACGAAAAAAAAGAGCCTCCGGCCGCAGAAAGCAGCCAGAAGCTCTTGCCTATGTATCCGGTTATTTATCTGGGGAGATAAATAACTTGGCCAACGGAGATATCCTGATCATTCAGACGATTCAAAAGCTGCAGCTCACGCGGATTCAGCTGGTAACGCTTGGCAATCGACTCCAGCGTATCTTCCCTTTGAACGATGCACATTTTCAGCTTTCTGAACTCTTGCGAGCTTGTATGGTTTTGAAGAAACAGCCGTCTCCATTCAACCGCATCAATTCTCGCTTCCTCAGCAAGCGCAGCTTGCGCTTCTTCTTCCGCTTTTCGCTTATCCGTAAGGTACGAGCCTGCTTTGGAAAGAAGCGATTTGATCCCGTAAGGATTGAGATCGGTCGCCTCAGTCGCTTTTTTGCCAAACGCGACTTTGAGATCTTTCTTCTCTTCCGTAACCACCGTGCTCTCGGGATGGGGAGTCACCTTCAATTCTGTTTGTTCGATTTGAATGACCGTTTCACCATCATCCTGCTGCTCCTCTTCCTGAATAGCAGGCATTGTTGGTACGGATGCAATAGGCCCAAGATCCTCTAATTCAGGCACAGGCTGAACCGCGGGCGGTTCTTCGTACATTGGCGCTTGTACAGCAGGCTCCTCATAGACCTGTGGAGGGGCTGGCGGCTCGTTCCGCGGGATCCCAACTTCATGGGTGAATGTTACTTCCTCTTCTTCACGCCAGCTTTCCAGCGGAACCGATACAATCTCGACGCCCTGCAGCGAAAGAACACCGGTCACATTCAGGCTTCTGGCCGACAAGAGATCAATATCAAAGTTCTCAATCTCAACCTGAATATCTTCTACACGATGAATACGATTCAAGGGCAGCGTGATTTCGACCGGAATCAAGTGCTCCAGGGATCGAGGCGTTCCTCCCTCTTCACTGGCATAATTGCCGGTAAGCAGCAAATTCCCCTTCAGGATGGCCTGATCATCCAGCGTAAGCACTTGAATATGAGGCAGCAATTCCACATCGTTCAGCTCTTGGATCCCCGCCAAATCTTCCTGCAAATGAACGCGTTCATAGATATCGAATCTTAAACCTGGTTGTTGTTCAGACACCGAACGAATCCTCCCTTCCATCTAACCCGCTGCTGGACACACAGACGGATTGTTTGGCCATTTACTTGTTTGTCTCTAAAAGTATATGGATGGGAAGGGCCAGGCATGACTACATTTTTGAGCTACGTCACTTCTGTGATCAGCTGCTGCAAATCTTGCGGCAGCGGCGCATGAACTTCAATCTGCTTCTGAGTGATCGGGTGATCGAATAAAAGCCGCTCTCCATGCAGGGCTTGGCGATGAAAGAAACGAGACGAACCGCCGTATAAGGCATCTCCCATCAGCGGATGACCCAGATGACTGAGATGGACACGAATTTGGTGAGTTCTGCCCGTATCCAGTTCCAATTCAACCAATGCAGCTTTCTTCATCTGTTGAAGCACCTTAAAGTGCGTGACCGCTTGATCCCCGCTAGGCGTCACTCTGCGTTTACCAGATTGGTGGCGATCCTTGCCAATAGCTTCATCAATCGTTCCTTGCTTCGAACGAAATACCCCCTCGGCTACGGCGACATAACGTCGATCAATCCGTTTATCCCGCATCGCCTCATCGAGCAGGACATGGGCCCACTCATTTTTGGCATAAAGGACAGCGCCGGTCGTATCTTGATCTAGACGGTGTATATGCCGAATCGCACAAGCTTGGCCTGTCGAGCTATAGTAATAGGCCACAGCTGAGGCCAACGTGCCGCCCTGCCCAGCTTCTGCGGGGTGCACAGACATGCCCGCAGGTTTGTTCACGACCAGACAGTAATCATCCTCATAAAGAATTTCGATCGCCAAGCGCTCTGGTTTATAGGAGGGTTCTTCGGAAGGGAATAGGCGTATTCGGATGCTCTCCTCTTGAACGCGAATAAGCCCCTGCGACGCTAGTCGCAGAAAAAACTTGCGCGGAACCGGCAGGAAAACAGCCAATTCTTCGATGGCCCCTGGCTTAAGCGGCTTCCACATGGCATTAGGCAACGGCAGCTCCAGCCATTCACCGCTGCGTTTCCCCACCATCATGAGCGTGTCCCTTTGCGAAAAGCCAGAAGGATAACCAGAAGCAAAAGCAGAAACACAAAAACAACGGCCATAAGATCTATTGGAAAATCAAAAAAATAATAGCGTTTCATCGTTTGAAAAACTCCTTACACGAATAGGTATTATGTACACTTTATTTTAACAATTACCAATAACAATTGCATGTGAAAATATGATAATATATATCTAGTATTGATTTTTTTCGACATTTATACTTCAAAATAGATTAATAGAGCAGGAGAGGAACATCTTTGAGTAGTTCAATATTAGATCATTTCCGCAATTATAGTTGGCTGAAGCGCATTCTTCTTATTATTGCCGTCTGTACGTTTCTTAGTTCAAGCTTTTTATTTCTAACACCGCCAGGCGAGTATATTCGTGAATATCTGGCCAAAACAGTCATTACTACGCAGCATCGTGATTGGGCTTGGATTTTCGTAGGTGCTCAGCGAAGAGATCAAATGGTGCTTGAAATGCAAAATTTAACCGAGGTCAACTCTGTTGAAAAGCAAGATTTGAAGGCTGTTCAATTCAACACTAATCGTCCACTAGAAAGTCTAGTGAAAGTAGAAGATATATCCGGACAATTCTGGAAAGGCAAGAAAATGTATGTGTATGATCCACGTACGATTCGTGTCGTCGTTCCCGCCAAGCAAGGAGAAGGCGAGCGAATTACGGCGATGGTTCAGCGTACCGGAGCAGTTGCGGGCGTTAACGGCGGCGGATTTAATGATCCTGACGGACTTGGAAACGGGTTTGCGCCAATTGGTGTTATTATGTCCGGCGGCGAAATTCTGTATACCGACCAAGAAGGCAGCATCGCGCAGCAGATTGTCGGATTTACCAAAGAAGGCACACTGATCATCGGGAAATATACGATTAATGAACTGCTGAGGCTTGGTGTTTCGGACGCCGTGTCTTTCTATCCTCGTGTTATTGCCAACGGCAAGCCGCTCATTACCAGCGGTGACGGAGGCTGGGGACGCGCCCCTCGTACAGCAGTTGGACAAAAGGCCGATGGAACGGTTATCTTCATCGTGATCGATGGCCGACAAACCAGCAGTGTGGGGGCAACCCTGAAAGAAGTCCAAGATATTTTCTTAGAGGACGGCGTTATTAATGCCGGCTTCCTCGACGGAGGAGCTTCCTCCGAAATGGTTTACAACGATGAATTGATTACGAAGCCATCCAGCCGTTACGGCGAACGTCGTCTGCCTTCTGCTTTCTTGGTTTTCGATCATCCTGATGAAGTAAAGGTCAAGAATGTATGGGAAGGCCTTAAGACGATTGATCCAGGTGGCGCCTATGACCACCCTGATTTCTTGAAGGAACAGGCAGAGAAGAAAGCCAATCCGCCGAAAACAACACCGAAGCCTACAACAACGACTACGCCAACGCCAACGGGGTCACACAAGCCTGAATCCAGCGGCGAGCCAGGCAAGAATGGCACAGTGCCAAGTCCTGAGGGAACGGATGCAGGCACCGGTAAACCAGGCACGTCTGCGAAGCCGGAAACGTCTCCTTCCGCTTCCATCAGCCCGACGCCAAGTCCCGGGGCCGGCGGAGGCAATACAGCAGGTACAGGAGGCTCCTCAGCAGGAGCTTCCCCAACTGCTAAGCCAAGCGCGACACCTATTCCGAGCATGGCACCCGTACCACCTGCAAGCTCAGGCAATACAGCGCCTACACCATCACCCACACCTTCAACACCAGTAAAAACTAACTAATCTTTACATAGCAAAAGACCTGGCCAGCGTATAGCGGCCAGGTCTTTTGTTTTTATAAACGCTGCAAGGCAGTGCGTTGTGCTTCGATCGTTGCCTCAATATCTTCGTCCGAGTGGACCGTAGAAACAAACATGCCTTCAAATTGTGAAGGAGCTACAGAAACTCCAAGGTCCAGCAAATGGCCAAAATAGGCATTAAACTTCGCGAGATCCGACGTTTTGGCCGTCTCATAGTTCGTAACCTTCTGCTCTGTGAAGAATGGACAAATCATCGAACCTACACGATTGATCGTGCTTGCTACACCCAGCTCCGAGGCATTGCGGACAAAGCCCGCTTCTAGCTTCGCTGATTTGCGTTCCAGTTCCTCATACACATTGGGTTCTCCAAGCAAGGATAATGTCGCGTACCCCGCTGCCATGGCAAGAGGATTGCCTGATAAGGTTCCTGCTTGATAAATGGGACCAGCAGGCGCCATATGTTCCATAATGTCCAGTCGACCGCCGTAGGCGCCGACAGGAAGCCCTCCACCGATGACTTTGCCCAAACAAGTTAAATCCGGTGTAACCCCATATAAGCCCTGCGCACAATTCTTATGCACCCGGAAACCCGTCATCACCTCATCAAAAATGAGCAATGAGCCGTACTTAAGGGTAATAGCTCGCAAGCCCTCAAGGAAACCTGCCGCAGGAGGCACGACGCCCATATTCCCGGCAATCGGTTCAACGATCAGAGCAGCGATTTCTTCGCCGAATTTCTCGAACACCAGCTGTACAGAAGCCAAATCATTATAAGGAACAGTTATCGTATTAGATGCCACACTAGCCGGTACACCTGGAGAATCAGGCAAGCCCAGCGTAGCCACGCCAGAGCCTGCTTTGATCAATAAGGCATCCGCATGTCCGTGGTAGCTTCCTTCGAACTTCACAATCTTATCGCGCTTCGTATAGCCGCGGGCTAATCGCAGAGCGCTCATCGTCGCTTCCGTGCCCGAGTTCACCATCCGAACCATATCAATGGATGGGACGCGTTCAATGACCAGCTTAGCCATCTCTGTTTCCAGAAGCGTCGGTGCGCCGAAGCTTGTCCCCTTCTCTGCTGTAGCTTTAATTGCTTCCAGCACAACCGGATGGGAGTGACCCACAATTAATGGCCCCCATGACCCGACGTAGTCAATAAATGTATTGCCATCAATATCGGTGACACGAGAACCTGATCCTTTTTCCATAAACATTGGCGTTAAGCCGACCGATTTAAAGGCCCGCACGGGACTATTTACGCCGCCTGGAATCACCTTCTTGGCTTCTTGAAAAGCTGCCGATGAGCGCGTGTCGATTCTGCTCGAATTTTCCATAATTTCATACCCCCGTTAAGCGTTCTATGTTAAAATGAGTTGAAATCATTCCTGATAAAGGCGGTCCCCCTCATGCTGGAAACCATCCAAAAAGTACCTTTATTTTCCCAATTAAATGCGGATCAGCTGAATGCCCTTGCCCAGATATGTACCAGGCGCTCCTATAAGGGAAACACGATTCTGTTTGCTGAAAAAGACGCCGGCTCTGTCTTTTATATGGTGCTTAGCGGCTCTGTCAAAATCTATACTGCCAGTCATACCGGCGAAGAGAAAATACTGTCCATCTGCAAAGCAGGCGAAAGCTTCGGCGAGCTATCTCTGATTGACGGCAAGCCGCGCTCCGCTTCTGCCCAAACCCTCGAAGACTGCCTTCTGCTCAGCCTGACAACCCATAATTTCCTTGAACTGCTGCGCAGCCATTTTGACATTGCGCTTGGCATTATGCAAGAACTCAGCAGCCGGCTTCGCGATACGAATCAACATGTGCATGACTTAACCTTCTTGGATGCAAGAACCCGCGTCATCAAAAGCTTGATTACGTTAGCCAATAAGCATGGCTTGCGCAGCGGAACGATGATCACGATTAAGCTCATGCTGAACTTTGACGAAATCTCTCAATTAGCCGGCGTGCAAAAGGCTGCTCTCATGCAAGTCATTCGTGATCTGGAAGAAAAAGCAATCCTGACGATCTCACCTTCTGAATTCAAGCTGGATTTAGCCAAGCTTCGTTAGATCAGCGGGCAGCTGCAGCCACTTTTTTAAGCTCGTTCCCCGTGAAGTCAGCAAGCTGCCAAGCAGCTTCCTTCCCTTGCCGGATGCAGTCTGGCAGACCAACGCCGTGGAATCCTGCCCCTGTTATGAACACGTTTGGCATGAAGGCCGCAAGCTCCTCACGAAACTGAGCAACCTGCTCCAAGTGACCAACTGGGTACTGCGGCATCGAGTTTAGAAGGCGCGTGACTTCCGTAAAAAGCGGCTCTGCCGTTAACCCAAGCAGCTCACGAAGATCGTGACGCGCTTTGCTCACGAGCTCCTCATCTGACCAGCTTGGCCACGATTGCTCGCCGGATCGGCCGATATAACAACGCAGCACCACTTTCCCTTCCGGAGCCGTATGCAGCCACTTAGCGGAGGTTAGGGTACAGGCGGTAATCGTCAATCCCTCGCTCCTAGGCACCAGAAAGCCCGATGCATCAAGCTCAAAAGGAATATCCTTGCGATCAAAGGCCATAATTACATTCGCAACCGAAATGTAGTCAATCTTCTTAAGCTCACTTGCTGCCGGCAAATCAGCCAACAGGGGAGCAGCTTGATAGGTAGGCGTTGTCAGAATGACGCCGTCAACAAGTTCCTTGTGTCCATCCTCGAAAATAACCTCGGTTCGCTGGCCTCTTTGCTTAAGCTTCGCTACGCCGACCCCACTGCGTAAATCAATAGATTCCAGCGCTTCCACTAAACCTGATACAAGCGTTTGAAGCCCTTTCTTGAACGTCACGAAAACAGAATTGCGCACGGCTGAAGGCAGATGAGCGCTCTCCTCTGCTACATTTTTCCGACTCGCCATCATTCCTAGAATTAAGCTTCGATGGTTCTGTTCCATGGATCGAAATTGAGGAAATGTCGCTTTGAGACTCAGTTTAAACGTGTCGCCCGCATAAATCCCCGCTAACAGCGGTTCTACAATGCGTTCCAACACTTCTTTCCCCAACCGCCGCTGCAGAAAATGTCCAAGCGATTCATCTGATGTCACCTCACGCTTTGGCAGCATCAAATCCATTGCAGCTCTTACCTTGCCGACTGGAGAAATGAGTCCAGTTTTCATGAATGGCGTCATTTGCGTCGGGATGCCCAGCACTAAGCCGGGCGGCATGCGATGCAGCTTCCCTTGACGAACGATATACGTTTTCTTGGCTGCTGGGTTCGTTCCGGTCAGTTCATGCTCAAGTCCAAGATCATAGGCCAAATCAATAATTGGACGTTTGCGCGCGAGGAAAGAGTCCGGTCCCTTCTCAATGACGAAGCCGTCTCGTTCAATCGTAGAGATTTTTCCTCCGAAGGCTGCACCCTTTTCAACGACAGAAAGGCGAAACGCTCGCCCCTCTGATTCCAACCGTTTCTTTAGATAAAAAGCAGCGCTTAGCCCCGTGATCCCCCCGCCAACAATCATGTAGTGAGGAATGTCGGTACTCATTTCGCAGCCTCTTCCCATTTGGTATAAACAACATCACTCAATGTTTCCATGTAAAGGGGATCTGTATTCAGAGATTCCGTTCGCTCCAAATGCAGCCCCAGCTCTTTGGCCAAAGCCTGTGCTTCGATATCAATATCGTAAAGAACTTCCAGATGATCCGACACAAATCCGATCGGACAGAGCAGAACGTTCTTCACGCCTTCTTCTTTCGTGATCGTACGCAGGACATCGAGGATGTCTGGCCCAAGCCATGGCATCGCCGTTTGTCCAGCGCTTTGCCAGCCAAACTGCCAATTCGTGAGACCGACGCGTTCCGCAATCACTTTGGAGGTAGCGAGCAGTTGATCCGGGTAAGGATCTTTTAATTCAAGGATTTTCTCCGGCAAGCTGTGTGCAGTGAAAATAACGCGCACTTCATTCCGATCTACATCCTTAAATTTCTCCAACGCATTGTTCACGCGTGTGCTAAGCGCGTCCACAAGCTTGGCATGGAGATGATAGTCCAGCACGAAATCAATCTTTAGACCAAGCGCATCAGCTTTGTCCTTCGCTCTTTTCACGTATCCGCCGACACTCATCGTTGAATAATGCGGAGCTAGAACGACCCCTATGGCTTCCGTAATGCCGTCTTTCACCATTTGTTCTACGCCGTCTTCTACGTATGGCTGAGCATGCTTCAGACCCTGATAGCACACAAATTCCACCTCAGGATGCTCGCTGCGCAGTGTTTCCTCAAGTCCTTTGACTTGTTTATTCGTATTTTCGCGCAAAGGGAAAAACCCTCCCACGATAGCCTCATAGCGTGCTGTTAATTCATGCAGCTGCTCAGGCGTTGGCGGGTGACCGCGTCTAATATGGGTGTAGTATGCTTCTACTTGATCTAAGCTTTCCGGCGTACCGTAAGACATCACTAATACACCAATCCGACGTTTTGTCATCTTAAACACCACTCTTTTCTGCTTGCTGAGTTAAGACCGAACGGGAATACGTATGAATGAACGTTGTCAGCTCCTTCAACTTCTCCAGCGACGCTTCAGGGAACAACCCATGACCCAAGTTGAAAATATAACCCGGCTTCTGAATTCCCTCATCGATAATCGCTTTCGCCTGCTTCTCAATGACAGACATTGGGGCTGTTAAAATATAGGGATCCAAGTTGCCTTGCACAGCGTATTGATCGCCTACGCGTTCTCTGCCTATCGAAATAGGAACTCGCCAATCCAAACCAATTACATCCGCTTGAATCCCTCTGAGGTAAGGAAGCAATTCACCTGAGCTCACACCTGGGAAGTAAATCTTAGGCTCTTTTAAATCAGAAAGCTCTTGGAAGATCCGCTTCATCGTCGGCAAGACATACACTTCAAAATCGGCAGGAGAAAGCGCGCCAACCCAGCTGTCAAATACCTGAACGGCTTTGGCGCCGGCAGCAATATGCGCACGCAAATAGGTGATTACCATATCCCCAAGCTTATCCATCAGGGCAAACCAAACAGCCGGTTCCGAGTACATGAGCTGCTTCGTACGGATATAGCTTTTGGACGGCCTGCCTTCTATCAAGTAGCTGGCAATCGTGAATGGCGCTCCAGCAAATGAGATCAAAGGAACCTCAAGCTCCTTGTCCAAAATACGAATCGTCTGGATAATATGCGATAAATCTTTCTCCACATCAATCGGACGAAGTCGCTCCACATCTTGTGCGGTGCGGACCGGAGTATGAATAACGGGACCTACATCTTTCACAATGTCAAAATCGATTCCGAGTGAGGCAACAGGATTCATAATATCGGAATATAAAATGGCTGCATCCACACCCAGCTTCTTAATGGGCATCATCGTCACTTCAGCAGCAAGTTCCGGTTGCTGACAAATTTCGAGCAGTGAATATTTTTCTTTGATTTTGCGATAATCCGGGTCATAGCGTCCAGCTTGGCGCATATACCAAACAGGCAGCGTATCCACCTGTTCCTTGCGGCATGCTTTAATAAAATTGTCGTTGTAGCTCATGAGGCACCTTCCTCTTTTTCCGTGAAACTTTAGGTTTCCATCTATTCTCATTCATTATGCCCTAATTATACCCCTGTCACAACTGAGGTAAGCTTGCGTTTTGCGACAAAAGTATGACAAAAGAACCACCCTCCCCTAAGCGGCAGGCTTGCCAATTTCCTGAAGAAACTGCTCGCTTATACCTTCTGGGGTGAATGGTTCGAATCCTAGGATTACTTATTTGACAAATAGCGGGCAATGTCCTTGGCAAAGTACGTCAGGATAATATCGGCACCTGCGCGTTTGAAGCTTACCATCGTTTCCATAACGATCGCCTCTTCATTGACCCATCCTTGCTGTGCAGCCGCTTTAACCATGGCGTATTCCGCACTCACGTTGTAGGCAACCACGGGCAGATCGAAATTATCTTTCAACATGCGAATAACATCCATGTAAGCTAGCGCAGGCTTCACCATCAGGAAATCGGCGCCTTCAGCGACGTCGCTTTCAGCTTCCCGCAGCGCTTCGCGCCCATTCGCAGGATCCATTTGATATGTCTTCCGATCTCCGAATTGCGGCGTTGAATCCGCAGCATCTCGGAAAGGCCCATAATAAGCTGAAGCATATTTCACGGAATAGGCCATAATTGGCGTATTTTCGAAACCTGCTTCATCCAGACCTGCGCGAATAGCATGTACATAACCGTCCATCATGTTCGATGGCGCGATGATGTCCGCTCCCGCTTTGGCTTGCGAGACCGCTGTGCGTACCAAGAGTTCCAGCGAAGGGTCATTGGCAACATCAGCAGCTCCCGTCAGAGGGTGATGATGAATCACACCGCAATGACCCGTATCAGTGAACTGACATAAACACGTATCGGCAATAATAAGCAAATTCGGGTTTAATTCTTTAATAAGACGAGCCGCCTGCTGAACAATCCCCTCATCCATAAAAGCCGAGGTCCCTGTTGGGTCCTTGAAATCCGGAATACCGAACAGCAGGATGGCTTGGATGCCCAGCTTCGTAATTTCTTCAATTTCTTCATGAACTCTGTCCAATGAAAAATGGTACACGCCTGGCATAGAAGCAATCTCTGATTTGACGTTCGTCCCATGGGTGACAAAAATAGGTTGTACAATGTCATTCACCGTCACTTGGTTTTCACGAACCAAATTACGAATAGCAGCGTTGCCGCGCAAACGGCGGTTGCGAACAATTGGAAAACTCATGATGAAATTCCGCCTCCTTCTTAAGGACCAGTTATACTTTGAACAAGTGAAGCAACGGTCGCCTCTTCAGCCATATACGTAATCGGAAGACCGTATTGACGTACCGTTTGGGCCGTCTTGGGCCCGATACAGGCGATTTCAACGCCTTGCAGCAAGGCTAGAGGATCTTCCGCACCAAGCTTGCGCAAAGCCTCAATTAAATTGGTTACAGTAGATGAGCTCGTAAAAGTAATAATATGAATACTTTGATTCTGCAAAAGATGAATGATTTCGTCGCCATCATCGGCCGTCAGTACATTCTCGTACACATCGACCTCTGTGACCTGGAGTCCTAACTCTTTGAGCTTCGCAGGCAAATAATCGCGCGCCAGATCTGCGGTTGGCAGCAAAACGTGCTGACCGGCTTTCAGATCGGGTTGAATGGCTTCTAAGATGCCTTCACCATGAAATTTGGCTGGAAGTACGTCAGCCAAGATGCCTCGCTCTGCAAGCGCTTCTGCGGTCTTAGGACCAACCGCAGCAATGCGAGCATTCCCCATCTTGCGAATATCTATCCGTTTCTCGCGGAGTCTCTTGAAGAAATACTCAACCCCATTGACGCTGGTCAGAACAATCCAGTCGAACTGCTGCAGCCTGTCCAGCGCTTGATCCAGCGCATCCAGCGCCTCAGGGCGGCTTGGCGACTGCAAGCGAATGACTGGAAACTCGACGGCTTCGCCTCCCAGATCGTCAATTAAATCCACAAGCTCGCTGGCTTGGCTTCTAGCTCTCGTGACCAGCACTCGGCGTCCAAACAGCGGCTTCTTCTCTACCCAAGCCAGCTTCTCGCGAAGCTTGACAACCTCACCGACGATAATGACCGCCGGTGATTTGAAATTGGCCTCTCTGACTTTCTCGGTAATGTCAGCCAATGTTCCGGTAATGGTCGCTTGATCTGCCCATGTGCCCCAGCGAACTAAGGCAACAGGCATCTCAGGCGGCTTCCCGCAGCGAATCAATTCGCGGCAAATTTGCTCCAGATTCGCTACCCCCATCAAGAAAACCATGGTGCCAATCGCTTTGGCAAGATGCTCCCAATCCAAGCTGGAGTATGTTTTGTTCGGATATTCATGCCCCGTAATAATGGCAAAAGATGAAGTAAAGTCACGATGTGTAACCGGAATGCCCGCATAGGCCGGTACCGCAATCGAGGAAGTAATCCCCGGGATAATATCGAAAGTCACCCCGTTGTCCGCCAGCAGTTCAGCTTCTTCGCCAACCCTTCCGAAGACACTGGGATCGCCACCCTTGAGCCGTGTGACGATTTTCCCTTGCAGCGCCAAATCTACGAGCAATTGATTGATTTCTTCTTGTTTTAATATATGTTTATCCGGCAGCTTGCCAACGAAGATCAGCTCAGCGTCCTCTCTGCGATGCTTGAGCAGCCGAGGGTTCGCCAATCTATCATAGACGATGACATCCGCTTTCTGAATAGCTTCCATACCGCGAATCGAAATCAATTTAGGGTCGCCAGGACCGGCGCCAACGAGAAAGACTCTGCCTTTGCCCATAGGGGTCACTCCCTTACCTCAGCGAGGATAGTTTCAGCTCCTTGCGCGATCAGCTTATCCGCGATCAGCTTGCCGAGCGCTTCCGGGTCATGCCCGGAAGCGGATTCCTTCAGCATGGTCACGCCATCCGGCGTCCCGACCATGCCCGTTAGCGTGAGCAGCGGTCCTTCTGACCCGCTGCTCTCTTCGCTTACGCTCGCGTAGGCGCCGAGCGGCACCTGGCAGCCTCCATTGAGTCTGCCGAGGAAAGCCCGCTCTGCTCGCACCGCGAGCGCAGTAGGCTCATGCTGGAACTTGCCCAGCAAGTCCAGTATGAAGGCGTCGCCGCCCCGGCACTCGATGCACAGCGCCCCCTGCCCTACGGCAGGGAGGCAGATCTCGGGCGGCAAGTACGCGCTGATGCGATCCTGCCAGCCGACCCGGTGCAAACCGGCAGCGGCCAGCATAATCGCATCGAAGTTCTCTTCTTCGAGCTTGCGCAGCCTCGAATCAATATTTCCGCGGACCGACTCGATGCGCAGGTCCGGGCGGTAGTGCTGCAGCTGGCTGGCGCGGCGCAGCGAGCTTGTTCCGACGAGCGCGCCTTGCGGCAGCTCGTCCAGGGAGCTAAATCCGCGAGTAATGAGCGCGTCGCGCGCATCTTCTCGCTTCGGTATCGCTCCTACAACCAGCCCTTCGGGAAGCTCGAAGGGCATATCTTTCATGCTGTGGACAGCCATGTCAATATCGCCGTCTGTAAGCGCCTGTTCGATTTCCTTCACGAACAATCCCTTGCCGCCTACCTTGGATAACGTCACATCCAAGATCCGATCGCCTTTGGTCACTATTTTCTTAATCTCGAATTCACAAGCGATCCCATGTTCAGCCGCAAGCTGTTTCAAAAGCTCCACAACTTGTCCTGTTTGCGTTAGAGCCAGTGCGCTTTGTCTTGTTCCTACAATGATAGTTCTCATCTCTATCCGCCCTCCCTGTTACTCTCTATCGAAAATCTTGATTGCTGACCAAGCAGCTAAGTCAATCCCAGCTTCGCCTGTTCGTCCATTCGGCCATGCAGCATTCTCCAAGGCCGTATAGAGCGCTTCCTTCCAAGACGCGAATGTACCCTCGCGAATTTTGTCCAGCACGTTCCATTCCAGCATGTCTTTAAACATGCGTTGTCTAGCTTGCTTGTCCGGCACCCTGCTTTGAATGAACAGGCGCAAGTCGCTCAGAAATTCCAAATAAGTCTCATATTCCTCGCCATATAGCTCATCTAACTCCCGGACAATTTTCCGCGCTGCCGATGGGCTAGCTCCACCGGTTGAAACAGCGATAACCAGCTTGCCTCTGCGAACGACAGAAGGCACGATGAAAGAGCTTAAGCGAGGCTGATCCACAACATTAACCAGCTTCCCTTCTCGTGACGCCAGCTCGCCTATTTGAGCATTGACCGCAGCATCATTCGTTGCCGCCACGACCAAGGTATAACATGATTTCCTAGCAGCTTCGCCCTTGATCAGTTCTTCAGCGAACGTCTGCCTGAGCAGAACTACGTTGAGGTGGTTATCCAGCTCCGCAAGACCCTCGGTGAATTCCGGACTGACCACTGTCACTATAGCCCCTGCTTGCAGCAAAGCATGCGCTTTGCGTTCCGCAATAGGACCTCCTCCGATTACCAGACACTGACGAGCGGACAAATTAACCATAATCGGATACGGATGATTCATCGACTCAGCTCCATATCCAGTCGTGGAAGCCCGAGAAGAAGTTCGAAACGACGAAATTCAGCACAACGATCAGGAAAGCCGCAAGGTTCCATGCTGCCAGCTTGTAACCCGAAATACGCATGGACTTCCGCTGGAATAAATAGAAGGCATAGGCAGCAAGTACAAAAAAAGAATTAATCACTTTGGGATCATACAGCAAGCTCTGATTCCCTTGCAGAACTACCCAGACGACACCAAGACTTAACGCCAGAAGCAGTAATGGGGCCCCAATAATAACGGAAAAGTAGGCATAATGATCAATTTTCTCCAGCGACGGCAATCTCATTACCGTTTGGGAAAACTTCTTAGCTTTCAACATCTTATGGAGAAAAACGTACATGCCTGAGAAAATGGCGGCAATTGAAAAAGCGGCGTAACTGCCAATAGCCAGGGTGATATGTATAAATAATAGCTCATCGTTAATGTCCCAGCTGGCACGAATTGGCGTTACATGCGGATTTCCAAATACATTTAAAGCTAAAATGGCAAAGCCGAGCACATTGACAAAAAATACAAACAATTCAATGCGGAAAAATCGATTGATCAACAACGAAATGGTGACAATCAACCATGAGAACATAAAAAGGACATCGGTTCGGGCGAACGCCCACTCGGTCAAATGCCCGTATAAGTTAATCGCTAAATAGGCGGTCTGTAGAACCCATACAAACAAAAGCAGCCCCGTCCCCATCCGTTTTGCACTTCGGTTCGCATTGGCGAAGTCCGAAAAGTAAAACAATAGGCTCAGGGCATACATATAAATCATCGCATCAAACAACCAGCTACGTGTGACCATGGCACCTCTCCTAGGCGATTAGCGCCTTTTTTCTCAAGATTGTGCTAGAACATCTGCGGTTTGCAGGCCGCGCACGGACAACTTCTCTTCCAGCTGCTGCTTGGCTTCCAGCGCTTTTTGCCCAGCTTCTCGCTCTTCTGCTAACTGATTGGCTTGCTCTTGCTGTTCAAGTGTCTCTTCGAGGGCGAACAATTTCGTGAATAGCTCCAGCGCTTCATCACCATGACGTTCCCCGGCCATTTCCTTAATGCGGAGAATCGGATCGCGCAGCACTTGATTAACGATGCTTTTCGTTAATTTGCGAATGACTTTAATTTCACGTTCGTCCAGCTCAGGCAGCTTCTTGAGCATGCTGTCCATGGTCTCTTCATGAATCAGACTTGCTTTGGCTTGCAGCGCATTGATCACCGGGCTGACGCCTAACGTTTTGGTCCATTGTTCAAAAACACCAATTTCCGTTTCGATCATCGTTTCAATCTTCGCTGCTTCTTTTCTTCTTTCTTGCAAATGTTTGTCAACAATGTGCTCCAGATCATCAATGTCATAGAGGAACACGTTTGGCAAATCGCTGATTTGCGGATCCAAATCCCGCGGCACCGCAATGTCCATCATGAAGAGCGGACGCGATTTTCTCTTTTGCACATGGGATTGAAGGTCATTTTTGGTCAATACATAGCCCGGTGCTCCCGTTGAGCTGATAATAATATCGACTTCCGGTAAATGTCCCAGCATATTATCCACGGTACATGGAATGCCGTTGAACTTCTGCGCTAATTCCACAGCTCGTTCGAATGTCCGATTGACAACGATGACTTTGTTCGCCCCGTTCGCATACAGATGCTTCACGGTCAGCTCGCTCATTTTGCCGGCGCCAATAATCATAACCGTTTTGTTCACATAAGAGCCAAATATCCGTTTGCCCAGCTCTACCGCAGCATAGCTGACGGAAACTGGGTTATTGCTGATTCCTGTTTCGGAATGCGCTTTTTTGGCGAGAGTTACCGATTGCTTAAATAAAGTATTGAAATAAGCGCCGGTAGCTTTCATTTTTTGAGATGATAAAAAAGCATCTCTGACCTGTCCGAGGATTTGGGTCTCGCCGATAACCATGGAATCCAACCCGCTTGTGACTCGGAACAAATGATCGATGGCCTTCTCATTTTCGTACGTATATAAATGTTTTTGGAACTGATCCTTTTCGACTTGGAACCATCTTGAAATGAAATGTGTCAAATAGTGACTGCACAACTGCGGTCGATCCACGACAGCATAGATTTCAGTACGATTGCAGGTGGCGACAATTACACATTCCAAGATGCTTTTCGTTTCTTTCAATTCTGCTATTGCATTCGGTAAATCGGATTCGGAGAAAGCGAATTTCTCCCGAATTTCCACTGGGGCTGTCCGATAATTCAAGCCGACTGCGATGATATGCAAAGGTACCACCTGCCTTTCGATCTATTTCTATGAACCATTATAGCACAGCAAAACCGGCATTCCGACAAATTTTTTGTATAATTTATGAATGCTTCTTTCTGCTCGTTAGTTTTCACAGCATTCGTCTCCTATATACCTTCACAGGATTAATAACCTGTTTATTGCAGCATTTTCTTACGCAAAAATTGGGTTAAATCACGATCCAGCTCGGCCAGCTTCGTATTTTGCGAGGAAATGATATCCCCATTGGAGGCCATCAGCTTTTCATAAATCTCATACATGCTCTTGTATTTCTGTCCAACTTCCTTCAACGTCTGCAATTCGTCCGGCTTAAACGCCCGCTCCCCGCCCACCTGAAGTCGCTGCAGGTACTGTGTGAGCTGAATCATGCTATCGAGTGGAGTCAAATAGTCATTGCCGCCTGCTGCCAGTACAAGGCGTTCATGCGTATAGCCAGCCGAATACAAGGCCTGCTTGCTTGCCTCCAAGCCATTTGTTGTTTTGCTTTGACCCGCTTCCTCCACATAACTCTTCAGAAGCTCCATCTGAAATAATGATACTTGATATAGCAGATGCGTGGCATCGTGCTCCTCTTTGTGAGAACCCAGCGTATGTACAAGTTGATACAAAGGCCAAATAATGAGAAAAAGCACGATGCTGTAGATCACCGTCTTCCTAATTATTCTCGGTTTCAATCCAATCCCCCGCTTCCCTGTTACTTAGACATGTGTCGCAATAACAGTGTATGGGCAGGAGGACAAACAAATAACCACGGATTTCTCCGTGGTTATCGTTATTGTTATGTGCAGACTCTTATTTAACAAGCTCTGCTTGCTTAATTTCAGGAGTTTCTACTTTCAATTCACCCATTCCGCGAACTAGTTTCTTCGCATAGAATGTTTCTGGTTTCAATACGGATACCATGAAATCAATTGCTAATTGAGGGTCCACTGTCTCACCGCAAGTATAACAGTCAAGCGCGGCAAAACCTCTCTCAGGATAAGTATGAATGGAGAGATGACTCTCGGACAACATAACAAGTACAGTTGCTCCTTGTGGTTCAAATTGCTTGGATTGTACAGATAGTACGGTTGCTCCGCATACCTCGGCAGCTTCTACCATCTGAGCTTGCAGCCAATCTGCATTGTTCAGAAGTTCGAAATCTACCCCCCAAGTATCTACAGCAACGTGTCTTCCGAAAGTTGAGTATTCTGTTTCCATCTTTCGGTTCCCCCTTCCTAGGAATAAAATGTCTGAAAAAAAATTTCATCCGCTAGGACCTACGTCATTCACTTCCCGAGGGTATTATCTCTCGCAACATTCAATGTCCTGAGTGAATCCTGGTTCCTATATTGTTTTCAACGAGAATAAAAATAACATCTATCGACGAGAAATGCAATAGTTTTTTTTGCCAGTGCCTTTCTTTCGAATGGATGCCACATCTAATGTATGTCGAAAAGGCCCTTCCGGTTCGCCCAAACAAAAAAGACCCAAGCTTGGGTCTTTAAGATTTAGAGTATATGTGTGGTTAAGCCTCCAGGATAAACAAACGATGTGTCAGTTCATTGAGGCGAGTATCAATCTGCTGATGTTCTTCAGGCTCCTGCAGCGTATTGCGCATATCAAGAAGATGGTTGATTTGATCATAAATCATCTCGATCTCTTGCTCAACTTCTCTCTTCTGAAACATTTGCTGCATAAGACCAATTGTGTCTCTGTACTCATAAATGACCGTTACTAATTGTCCTTTGACTTCCTCAATCTTGACGACTGTTCCACGTTCATAGTAATAAACCATCGTATAACTTGGATAAATCCGGTTTACTGTGGCGCTCCCTTTGAACTCAGAAACCGCTTTGCGCATTAAATTAGCCATTAGAGTATTGCTTAATCTGCAGGATCCTGTACATTCATATAGGCCCGATTTCTTTTCAAATGAAAGGATGATTTCTTGACCTGCTCCATCTTGAAAAACAACCTCTTGGTTGCCATTTTCCAAAACTTTCACTTGCAGTGTCACTTGATGATCCACGAACATTTGAAAAAACCTGAACATCTCGGCTTCTGTTAACTGGAGGCAGGTTTTGACATATTCAGTCGCTAACCTTTGTGCCATAAAAATCCCTCGATTCTTTGTTTTCAAGCCATTAACTCTTACCTTGCTTATTATTATACTACATGCGCACTTAATATTCCTGCGTGCAATTCATGATAATCAGCCAAATATTCTGAAAAAACCAAGGAAATACGGAATGCCAGCAAATTTTCACCAGAAAACCTCACTATCCCGCGAACTTCTTCTAGATTTTCTCACTCTTTTAACGTCATACTCCTCCTTACACAAAAAACCGCCCTCTGAATCAGGACGGTTGTTCTTCGTTTGCGATTTCAATTACTTCTTCTTCAGCCGTGGGCTCGCCATATGCGATAGCTTGTTCCAAAATGCCCCATAGCTCGTCTTTGCCAAGCCCAAGCTCCGAGGAGAACATCAAAGGCTGGACGCCTTTATCCATTCCCAGTGTCTCGCGCACGATCTTGATGTGCTTAGACCATCTGCTCTTAGGAATCTTGTCCGCTTTGGTTGCAATGACTATGACAGGAACATCATTATGCCGCAGCCATTCATACATCGCCTGATCATCTTTGGAAGGAGGGTGACGCAAGTCCACTAATTGCATGACTAGGCGCAGAGTTTCCCGATTCATCAAATAGCTTTCAATGAATTTGCCCCACTGTTCCCGCTTCGTTTTGGATACTTTGGCATAACCATAACCGGGAAGATCGACAAAGTATAAGTCCTGATTAATTTTATAATAATTTAACGTTTGGGTTTTACCGGGCTGCGAGCTGGTTCTAGCCAAATTCTTGCGGGAGATCATGCAGTTAATGAGTGAGGATTTCCCGACATTAGAACGCCCTGCCAGAGCAAGCTCTGGCAAGGCATCCTCTGGATATTGGCTAGGTCCAACCGCGCTGATAATAAACTCAGCTTGATTGACTTTCATGAATGTTCAGCTACTTTCTATGGTTATCCAACGTGAGCAGGGGGCCTGTTCTTGACAAGCGCATGTTCCAGCACTTGATCCATATGACTTACTGGAATGAAGGTCATCTCTGCGCGGACACTTTCTGGAATTTCTATAATATCTTTCTCATTATCCTGCGGCAGCAGGATCGTACGAATACCGGCCCGATGTGCGGCGAGCGCCTTTTCTTTCAAGCCGCCAATCGGCAGCACGCGGCCGCGAAGCGTAATCTCACCAGTCATCGCCACTATGCGCGAAACCGGAATATTCGTCAACGCCGAAATCAAAGCCGTAGCCATCGTAATACCGGCGGATGGACCATCCTTAGGAATGGCGCCTTCCGGGATATGAATATGAATATCGTTTTTCTCATGGAAATCAGGCGCGATGCCCAGAACATCGGAACGTGAGCGAGTGTAACTGAAAGCAGCTTGCGCGGATTCCTTCATCACATCACCGAGTTTGCCTGTCAAAGTCAATTTGCCTGTTCCAGGCATCACCGTAACCTCGATGACCAAGGTCTCTCCGCCGACTTCTGTCCAAGCAAGGCCCGTTACAGAACCAATCTGGTCTTTCTCCTCCGCGACGCTGTAACGGAACTTCATAGGACCAAGATAGTCCTTCAGGTTCTCTTCCGTAACGTGAACAGGTGTTGCAGGGTCTGATACGATCTTCTTCGCTGCTTTGCGATTCACGCCAGCGACTTGTTGTTCCAGGTTGCGAACACCAGCCTCACGCGTATACTCGCGTACAATTTTCATTAATGCCGCTTCATCCACAACCAGTTGCTCTTCTTCAAGTCCATGGTCGCGCTTCTGCTTCGGCAATAGGTACTTCTTCGCAATCTGCAGCTTCTCAATTTCCGTATAGCCGGGAATATAGAGAACCTCCATCCGATCTAAAAGAGGGCGTGGAATGTTGTGCACAGCATTCGCCGTCGTCACGAACATAACATTGGACAAGTCAAATGGAACTTCAATGAAATGATCACTAAAAGTGCTGTTCTGCTCGGGATCAAGAACTTCCAACAAGGCCGATGCCGGATCGCCGCGGAAATCCATCGCCATTTTATCGATCTCATCCAGCAAAAATACCGGATTGTTGGCTCCTGCATTTTTCATTCCTTGGATGATCCGCCCAGGCATGGCTCCCACATACGTGCGGCGATGGCCGCGAATCTCAGCTTCATCTCGAACCCCGCCAAGCGAGATACGGATAAACTGACGGCCCATGGATCTTGCGATAGAGCGGGCTATGGAGGTTTTCCCAACCCCCGGAGGCCCTACCAGACAAAGGATTGGCCCTTTCAGCTTTTTGACCAGCTTCTGAACCGCCAAATATTCCAGCACGCGTTCTTTGGGCTTCTCAAGGCCAAAATGGTCCTCGTTCAAGATTTCTTCCGCTTTGATCAGATCCAAATCATCGTCCGTTTGCTTGCTCCAAGGAAGTGCCAGCAGCCAATCGATATAGTTGCGAATAACGCCGCCTTCCGCAGATGTCGCAGGCATTTTCTCCAGACGGTCGATTTCCTTCTCAACCTTCTCGCGAACCTTATCCGGCAATGCAGCTTCGGTAAGCTGGCTGCGAAGCTCGTCAACTTCGCCAGCCCGGCCTTCCTTATCGCCAAGCTCCTTCTGGATGGCTTTCATTTGCTCACGAAGGTAGTATTCCTTCTGAGTCTTCTCCATCTGTTTCTTCACACGCTGACTGATCTTGCGTTCCAATTCCAGCACTTCTCGCTCATTATTCAAGATATTGAGCATTTTCTCGAGACGCTCTCGTACATCGACAGTCTCCAGAATATCTTGCTTATCTTTAATTTTGAGCGACAAATGACTGCATATGACATCGGCTAAACGCCCTGGTTCATCAATATCTGAAACCGCGGCCAGCGTTTCTGGTGTAACCTTTTTCGATAAATTAATGTAATTCTCAAATTGGTTCAGCACCGTTCGCATGAGCGCATCGATCTCTGGATCTGTAATTTCCTGCTCTGGCAATTCTTTGGCAGTGACTTCGTAATATTCATCATTCGCAAGGTACTCTACAATCTCAGCACGCAACACGCCTTCCACTAACACACGGATTGTTCCATTTGGCAGCTTCAGCATCTGTCGCACCTTGGCAATGGTTCCGATGCGATAAATATCCTCTTTGGAAGGTTCTTCGATGTTGATCTCAGATTGAGAGCAGAGGAGAATCATGCTGTCATCCACCATTGCCCGTTCGAGTGCTTTAACCGACTTTTCCCGCCCTACATCCAGATGTAGAACCATGCTCGGGTAAACCAGCAGTCCCCTTAGAGGCAATAGCGGCAATCTGCGCACCTTGATTTTTCCGGGTCCCATCCTCTGCACCTCCATATATATGGATCTTTGATTCCAAGATCAAAGTCTCTCATTTTTTGTATCCCTTTGTTGCCCTTTACATTTTAACAAAACTGCAAACAAAACACCAATCAGCACCTAACGCATGGTGTAAGGTATTTCGAATATCCTTTTTAAGAATCAATCGTATGCTGGGAATTAGCATGCAGGATCGGCAGCGATGCAGCGGAAACGCCTCTCTCCGTTGCGAATGGCAGCGGGATGACATTGTCATGAAGCTCGATACCAAGCGCAACACTCAGCACTTCTTCTATGGAGTCTGCCGCAATAACCTCTACTCCAGGCAAATCGGCGAATAGCTCCTGCCAATTTTCCTTAGGAATGATGACTTTCGTTGCCCCGGCTTGGAAAGCTGCTTCCACCTTGGCTACAACACCGCCAACCGGTTTCACCTTTCCGTGGATGCTCATTTCTCCCGTCATCGCCAGTTTATTATCAACAGGGATTTTATGTAGCGCAGACGCAATCGCCGTTGCCATCGAAACACCGGCAGATGGACCGTCGATCGGCACGCCGCCAGGGAAATTAATATGCAGATCATAATCCGATGTGTTGAATCCAAGCTTGCGAAGGACGGTCAACACGTTCTCCACTGACCCACGGGCCATACTTTTCCGGCGGATTGTACGCGAGCCTCCCCCCATCTCCTCTTCATCCACAACACCGGTAATATTAAACTTGCCTGTTCCCGCTGCAGCAACAGGAATGGCTGTCACTTCAATCTCAAGCAGGGTACCCAAATTGGGGCCATACACCGCCAACCCGTTCACGAATCCAATTTGAGGCTGGGCAGGCACTTTGCGCTCGGGTCTTGGCGGAATTTGCGAAGAATTGACAACCCATTCAATGTCTGCCGCAGTAATCTCATCCCGCTTATCCGTCAAGGCAATTCCCGCGGCCAGCTGAATAACATTCACAGCTTCACGCCCATTGGTTGCATATTTCATGACAACTTGAATGGCTGCCTCACATTTCTTAAATCCAATCTTGTCGAGCGCCTTCCGCGCAATCTCACCCACCTCGCTGGGAAGAAGGGGACGGAAAAAGATTTCCAAACAACGCGAACGAATGGCGGGAGGAATCTCGCTAGGCGTGCGAGTCGTAGCCCCGACCAAACGGAAGTCCGCTGGAAGTCCATTCTGAAATATATCGTGAATATAGCCTGGAATATTCGTATCTTCGGAGCTATAGTAGGCACTCTCCAGAAAGACTTTGCGATCCTCCAGCACTTTTAATAATTTGTTCATTTGGGTGGGATGCAATTCACCGATCTCATCGATAAACAAAATACCGCCATGCGCTTTCGTCACTGCCCCCGGTTTAGGCTGGGGAATTCCAGCGACGCCCATCGCGCCTGCCCCCTGATAAATCGGATCATGAACAGAACCGATCAATGGATCAGCAATGCCTCTTTCATCAAATCGGGCCGTTGTTGCATCAATTTCAGTGAACTTCGAATCCGGCCTGAAAGGCGATTCCTGGTTCCTCTTCGCCTCTTCCAAGACGACACGAGCAGCAGCGGTTTTCCCTACACCCGGAGGGCCATAAATGATCACATGCTGCGGATTTGGACCGCACAAGGCAGCTTTCAGAGCTTTCAGTCCTTCAACCTGACCTACGATGTCCTGCATCGAGGAAGGTCTTGTTTTCTCCGATAACGGCTTCGTTAAGGAAATGGATCTCAGCTTTCTCAGCTTCTCCAATTCTTTTCTGGATTCTCTATCGACAGCAGAACGGTTCGTCTGTTGATTGCGCAGCAAATTCCAGAAATACAACCCGATAACAACAGCAAAAAACACTTGAATTACCATTAGAATGATACTTAAACTCATTTTTTTACCCTCCTTAGAGATTTGCTTCGACAAAACGGTCCTACGATAACATCCATTATTCCCGTGTAAAAGAAGGTTAATCCAATCCATGCAAACTTTTGCAGGATGTATGATCCCCCCCTTGCGGAAGAAGGATAAGAGTAGATATTCATGCAAAAGGATGTGGCGTCTTGAAGCAAATGTTGCTTATTCTACTTTCCCTTTGCCTTTGTACGGCAAACCTAGAGGCATACGCTTCTGCGAGTGATCCACTTATGCCAAGCGCTGACGTTCTCATTGACGTAGGGCATGGCGGGATCGACAGCGGAACATTAGTTGGCAAATATGAAGAGAAAGACCTGAACTTAGCAATCTCAAAAAAAACATATAAGCTTCTTACTAAAAAAGGTTATCGTGTCGTCATCAACCGAACCAAGGACTACGCATTGAGCGAAGACAACAAATGGTCATACGGCGGGAGACATCGCAAAGATCTAGCTCAACGCTCTGGCATCGCCAACACAGTCAAGCCCAAAATGATGTTAAGTCTTCATATCAATTGGTCTAGAAAGCCCAATAGCCGAGGGCCCATCGTCATTTATCAGAATCAATCCGAAAGTATTCTCATTGCTCAGCTCCTGCAAGAATCGCTCAACCGTGTGTATGGGATGGAAGAATTGCCTATTCTCGGTAAGAAGTACTACGTCCTTAAAAACACAAAATGTCCCACGGTCATTGTTGAGCTCGGCTTCCTATCCAACAAGACGGATCGCAAGCTGCTGACTTCCGCACATCATCAAGCAAAGCTTGCTGAGGCGATCACGCAGGCCGTGGAACGATATTTTGCCATGACACAGCCTAAGCCTAATTAGTGCTGCGTTTCATTGTTTGCGAAATCGAAACAAAGGTGGCTTCCTTTTGAATGGACGGGATTGCCTCTTTGATCACTTGCGCGGTTTTTTTGCCCGGTGGCCCCACATGACCGATAGCAATAACCATATCTCTCTCCTGGATCATTTTTTTGAGCCTGGTCATTTGTTTGCTGATATGGCTGTACGTATATAAATCATCGAAGAACAGCTGATTTTCGGAGAAAGGGACTCCCTTCGGTCCTGCCAGCTTCCCGATGACACTTTTGGGCGTTGTGCGGCTGTCCAGAAGCACGAGGTTCCTTTCTTTGCAAATATCAACGAGAATTTTCATGATTCTTTCATCAGCCGTCACCTTAGAACCCATATGATTATTGATTCCTATCACATAAGGAATATCCTCAATGGCCGCTACAATCCGCTTGTGAACCTCTTCGTCGCTTAGATCCGTTGTAATGGCTCCAGGTCCCAGCCAGCTCTTCTTGCCCCTCACTGGCTCCATAGGAAGGTGCAGGATGACTTCATGACCCTTATCGTGCGCTAACTGCGCATCTTGTTTGCTTGATGGCAGAAATGGCATAACAGCGACGGTAAAAGGGATAGGGAGTTCCAACATCTCCTTGGTTCCCTCCATATTGTTGCCAAAATCATCAATGACGATGGCAACCTTCTTCATTGTCATTTCGGCAGCAGGCTTAGCCGGCTTCTTCCCATCCGATGCTCCTATCTGTATAGGCAGCATAAGCAGGCCAACTCCAATGACACTTGTCAGGGCAATTACTCGCATAGATGCATATTTGCTTTTCACATTCATAGTCATTCTCCTCGTTAGTAAAACTTAAGTAAATTGAGCAAGCTTTCCAGTTTCACTCATTATG
Source organism: Paenibacillus ferrarius (assembly GCF_002027705.1). Lineage (GTDB taxonomy): Bacteria > Bacillota > Bacilli > Paenibacillales > NBRC-103111 > Paenibacillus_E > Paenibacillus_E ferrarius. The sequence continues at coordinate 209,428 of NZ_MBTG01000045.1, forward strand.
CTTCTCTTGGGCCACAAATATGCGCTCTCAGGTCTATAAAAAGCAAAAGGAACCTACGCAGTTAGTATCCTGCGGGTTCCTGTTTGAGTATTAGTTCCTTATTCTCAGAAAGTCGATTCTCGGAGACAAAAACACAAAGACCATCAGAATTTACCCTGATGGTCTAATATCGCCTTGTCATGATGGCGATTAGTGTTTGCGGCCAGGAATGACACCTGTCTTTTCATATGAATCCACAATGATATCAATTTCTTTTTTGAGTTCAGCAAGCAGTTCTGCTTCAGGCACTTTACGAATCATTTCTCCGTAACGGAACAACATGCCTTCGCCGCGAGCGCCTGCGATCCCGATATCAGCTTCGCGCGCTTCTCCTGGACCGTTAACCGCACAGCCCAACACAGATACCTTGATTGGCACCTTGATTTTGGAGATGTACTCTTCCACCTCGTTAGCAATCGAGAATAGATCAATATCCAAGCGACCGCAGGTCGGGCAGGATACGAGCGTTGCCGCATTCGTAATTAAGCCAAATGTCTTGAGCAGCTCACGAGCTACCTTAATTTCTTCAACCGGGTCTGCGCTAAGCGAAATGCGAAGCGTGTTCCCGATTCCCATGTTGAGAAGCGTACCAATCCCTGCTGCGCTTTTTACAGCCCCTGTAAACAAAGTACCAGCCTCTGTAATTCCGAGGTGAAGAGGGTAATTAAAGGCTTTGGCAGCTTGCGAATAGGCAGCTATAGCCATAGGCACATCAGAAGCTTTGAGGGACACGATAATATCTTGGAAATCAAGCTCTTCCAGAATATTGATGTGAAACAAAGCACTCTCTACCATGGCTTCCGGGGTTGGGTATCCATACTTCTCAAGGAGATGATTCTCCAATGAGCCCGCATTTACACCGATCCGAATCGGAATCCCACGTTCCTTACAAGCTTTAACGACCGCTTCCACTTTCTCGCGGCGACCGATATTGCCTGGATTAATCCGTACTTTGTCAATCCCATTCTCAATGGCAGCAAGCGCCAAACGATGGTCAAAATGAATATCAGAAACCAGCGGAATATGAATTTGCTTCTTAATTTCTTTAATGGCCTCTGCTGCTTCCTTATTGTTAACCGTGACACGAACGAGTTGACAGCCTGCCTCTTCCAAGCGAAGAATTTCGGCAACGGTCGCTTTCACATCCGCCGTTTTCGTTGTGCACATGCTTTGCATGATGACTTCATTACTGCCACCGATGGTCAAATCGCCTACTCGGACGGCACGCGTATCTCTTCTATGGAACATTATGGTTTCTCTCCCCATGACACCAAACATCCTCCGCTCCAATTTCCTTGAAGGAAATCGGATTGGAGGCTGTGTGTTCGTTTATGAAATTATGGGTTACGCACTTTCCTCTTTTTTCTTACCTGAGGCAGGAGCGCCCTCTTTGGTCGTCAAAACAGGAGTAATCTTGTTCTGGACCGTTTCCTTGGACACCACACAAGTGGATACATCGGTTCTCGAAGGCACCTCGAACATCACATCAAGCATAATGCTCTCGATGATCGCTCTCAATCCACGCGCGCCTGTATTCCGTTTAATCGCTTCTTTGGCAATGGCGTCTAGCGCCTCAGCATCGAATTCGAGTGAAACGTTATCCATTTCCAGCATCTTCTGGTATTGTTTCACGAGCGCATTCTTAGGCTCGGAAAGAATGCGTACAAGGGCTGCTTCATCCAGCGGCTCTAGTGTGGAGATAACTGGCAGACGACCTACGAATTCCGGGATTAACCCGAATCTCAAAAGATCCTCTGGAAGTACCATGGACAGGTACTCGCCTGGTTTCAAATCAACTTTAGCACCGTCTGTGCTAAAGCCAATTACTTTTTTACCGATTCTACGTTTGATAATTTGCTCAAGACCGTCAAAAGCTCCGCCGCAAATAAACAAAATATTCGTCGTATCGATTTGAATGAATTCTTGATGCGGATGCTTACGTCCACCTTGCGGAGGAACGGACGCAACCGTACCTTCAAGAATTTTCAATAAAGCTTGCTGTACGCCTTCACCGGAAACATCTCTTGTGATCGATGGGTTCTCGGATTTGCGTGCAACTTTATCAATCTCATCAATGTAGATAATGCCGCGCTCGGCCTTCTCTACATCATAATCAGCAGCTTGAATCAATTTGAGCAAAATGTTCTCAACGTCTTCCCCTACATATCCCGCTTCTGTCAATGAAGTGGCATCTGCGATCGCGAAAGGCACGTTCAGAATTTTGGCTAGTGTTTGCGCCAGCAACGTTTTACCGCTACCTGTTGGCCCTAGAAGGACGATGTTACTTTTTTGAAGCTCAACATCTTCCAATTTGTTTTGCGAATTGATACGTTTGTAGTGATTGTAAACCGCTACAGCCAACGATTTTTTCGCTTGTTCTTGCCCAATGACATACTGATCCAAAATGTTGCGAATTTCCTTTGGCTTCGGAACATCCTTCAGATCAAGTTCTTCTTCATGACCTAATTCTTCTTCCACAATCTCCGTGCAAAGCTCTATACATTCATCACAAATGTAAACTCCCGGACCTGCAACAAGTTTGCGAACTTGATCCTGGGATTTTCCACAAAAGGAACATTTGAGTTGGCCTTTTTCATCGTTAAATTTAAACATGGGATCACTCCTTTATTTCAAGTCGTTTCGAGTGATAACCTCGTCGATTAACCCGTATGCCTTCGCTTCATCAGCGCTCATAAAGTTATCCCGGTCGGTGTCTCTTTCGATCTTATCAAGCGGCTGTCCCGTACGGTCCACATAAATCTGGTTGAGTTTTTGTTTCGTCTTGATAATCCAATCCGCGTGAATCTTGATATCGGTCGCTTGACCTCTAACACCGCCGAGCGGTTGGTGAATCATAACTTCTGCATTCGGCAGCGCGTATCGCTTGCCTTTGGCACCTGCCGTTAACAGCAAAGAGCCCATACTTGCAGCCATACCTACGCAAATCGTAGATACATCAGGTTTAATGAATTGCATGGTATCAAAAATACCCATACCTGCCGTTACAGACCCACCTGGTGAGTTGATGTATAAGTGGATATCCTTATCAGGGTCCTGTGCGGATAAAAAGAGCAGCTGGGCAATGACCAAATTAGCCACATCGTCATCAATTGCGGTCCCGATGAATATAATGCGGTCCTTAAGCAGACGCGAGTAGATATCGTAAGAACGTTCCCCACGAGCCTCTTGTTCAACAACCATAGGAATAAGACTCATTGTACCAACTCCTTTTACGGCCATAGCCATATTCTCCAAATTGGGATTCAGTAACAGTTTAACACGTTTGAGCGGCAAAGTCATTTTTTCAGAGAACTGCTATGTAAGTGGGCATTTCTTATGTTATTGGGCAGTTTGGAGCTAAAATAGGGTAAAAGAAAGGCACGTTGCTTACGTACGTGCCTTTACTAACCTTATTTATACTGCTGCGGAAACATGCTTGCTATTTTCAAGCAAGAAGTCTACCGTTTTTCTCATAACAAGATCATTGCTCAAACCTTCAAGGCTGCCGTTGGAAGCAAACAGCTCACGAAGTTCAGCAGTTGTTTTTTGGTAGGAATCTGCATATTTACCAAGTTCCGCGTCAACTTCTTCGTCGGAAACTTCGATTTTTTCTGCAGCTGCAATAGCTTCAAGAACAAGGTTGTTGCGAACACGCTTCTCAGCATCTTCTCTCATTTGATCTTTCAGCACGCTCTCGTTTTGACCGGAGAACTGGAAGTAAATTTCAAGCGTCATGCCTTGGGAACGAAGACGTCTTTCGAATTCTTTCACCATAACATCAAGCTCTGCTTCTACCATGGAAGCTGGAATTTCAACATCAGCATTTGCTGCTGCTTTTTCCACAACTGCTGTTTCAAGAGCAGCCTCTGCATCTTTTTCCTTGCGCTCTTGAAGACGTTTTTGCAATTCTTCTTTGTACTCGACAAGTGTATCGTACTCGCTAACATCTTTCGCGAATTCATCGTCAAGCTCTGGCAAGTTTTTGCGTTTGATGTCGTGAATCAACACTTTAAACACAGCTGCTTTACCTTTAAGGTCTTCGGAGTGGTAGTTTTCTGGGAAGTTAACGTTAACGTCCTTTTCTTCACCTTTGCCAAGACCAACAAGCTGCTCTTCGAATCCTGGGATGAAAGAGTTCGATCCAAGCTCAAGGGAATACTTCTCCGCTTTGCCGCCTTCGAAAGCTTCACCATCAACGAATCCTTCGAAATCAAGGACAACGACGTCGCCGTTAGCTGCTTGTCCTTCTTCAAGAACAACCAATTCAGCGTGACGTTGCTGCAAGCGTACAAGCTCTTCGTTCAGTTCTTCTTCTGTTACTGCTGCACTAACCGCTTCAACTTCAATGCCTTTGTAATCGCCAAGCGCAACTTCAGGCTTAACAGTTACTTTCGCTTTGAATTTCAAGACTTGGCCTTTACCGAATTGCTCAACGTCTACTTCTGGACGATCAACAGGCTCGATTTTGACCTCTTCAATCGCTTCCACATAGACTTCAGGCAAAATGATATCTAAAGCATCTTGATACAAGCTTTCAACACCGAATTTAGCTTCAAAGATAGAACGTGGAACTTTCCCTTTACGGAATCCTGGAACATTTACTTTCGCTGATACCTTTTTAAATGCTTTATCCAAAGCATCTGCGACGCGCTCTGCGCCAACTTCCACTTCAAGAACGCCTACGTTCTTCTCTATTTTTTCCCAACTTGCTTTCATTTTATGCTTTCCCCTCCAAAAATGTACGATGACATATTTTCACGTACGCTCATTATAACCATTCTATTATAACATATAACAATTTCATTTCAAGGCGACCTTTAGAAGCTACGACGGATCGGGACTAAACTGCTGCACAAACGCTTGCAGCACTAGGTGTGCCCGCTTCCATTGCAGCGTCATTGAATCCACAATCCCATAGTTATCTAGTATTTCTTCACGGTTTACCGTGCCAAATAATTTCTCTTGCAGAATCGCATGCAGCGCAGAAGCCCATACATCTACCGCCCCTTCTTCGGCGTTAAGGAGATCCGTGTAGATGGATGTGCCGTAGGCGTAGGCCAGAAACTCCTGCCACGTTTGTCTGGCAAAATAAACAAAATCAGGCTGGCTTGTTTCACTAATGTCCCCAACTCTGCGAATCATATCACGAATTCGCAATGGAAATTCTTCGGGACACAGCGGAGTCTCTTCAATATCGACAGCGATCTTCTTCCCATTCTTGGGAAACTCAGCAATCCCGTTCTCCCCCATGTGCTTGAGCGCTTGCAGCGCTTTAAACTGAATGTGCGGATGCCGGGGCCTTTCACTGAGCCATTCCCTCACCGATTGGCCCAGGCCTGGTTGATCAAGGAAACCAAGCTGCTCCAGCGCGCTGACCTGCTCCTCCAAGGTCCCTTCTTTCAACAGGTTCAGCAATTTAAGGGCATAGCCTTCGTCCGTCGTCTTTTCTCTTATGTATTGTCTTAGTAAGTCCTTTTCCTCTTCTTCATCCTCTTCCTGCTGCGTTGTCGTCGGAAACAGCGTCTCTGGAAACATCGTATAGAGCCAATGACGCAGCGCTTCCCACTGTTCCGTTTTACTTTCGTCCACATTCGGAAATTGCAGTAGAAAAGTTAACAACTGCAGGGCATCCGTATACTGCTCTGTCCGCAGGAAACGTGTCAACTCATCTTCATAATACTGTTCTGTTTTCGGAAAAAGAAATAGATTGTTCATGGATCGGTCCGTTATGGGATTCACCTCAGAAATCATGGTCTCGCTGGTGACAGTTTACTTGATTGTCAGAGTGATTGCAAAATAATTATGAAACAAAGGGTTGACTTCCTATAAAACGATATGATATATTAACTCTCGCTTCGCTAAACGGATTCATTCCGCTAGGTAAGAAGAGGTTTATGTCTCAGTAGCTCAGCTGGATAGAGCACACGCCTTCTAAGCGTGCGGTCGGGGGTTCGAATCCCTCCTGGGACGTCATTAAGTTTATTGTAAGACATAAAAGCTCGAAACGCCTTGATCTTCTTGGCTTTTCGGGCTTTTATTGATATATACGTTTGTATTAAATATCATAGATAACGATACAACGAAATCATTTAATTTGGTTGCAACATCATACCCTTGGGGCTTTTTTTATAACTTCTTTCATTTACTTCGAAAGAAAAACGTTTTTTTATGAGATTATTAATTGATTTACTTGAATCAGCGAAACCCAACAATTGACGGATTGTATCGAAAGTATACATTTCCAATAAGTCAATAAAGGCAGAATTGACAAAGGATGCTGATATACTATCAATTTTGTCAAACGATACGGAAACTTTCTGCCCTTTTCCTAAATGGTCAGCTATTAAAACACGAATGACATCACCATCGGAGTTGCTGTAGCATTGATTGACATGATCGTTCACTTTAATCATAATCATAAAAATTCCTCCTCTAATGCGTTTTGCATATTACTTTTCCACCATTCGAACATATGTTTGTATTAATTATATACGAACAAAAAGCGAACAATCAAGTAATATTTTATTTCCCAAACACGTGAGAGAAATATAAGGAACAATACACTAAAAAAAGCCCAAAGGGATTTCCCTTGGGGCTTTTTTTAGTTATGTTATAGTTCAAACATTCAATAGTGTATTTCTTTCATTTACTTCGAAAGAAAATCGTTTTTTTATGAGATCATTAATTGATTTGCTTGAATCAGTGAAACCCAACAGTTGACGGATCATATCGAAAGTATATACTTCCAATAAGTCAATAAAGGCAGAATTGACAAAGGATGTTGACACACTATCAATTTTATCAAACGATACGGAAACTTTCTGCCCTTTTCCTAAATATTCAGCTATTAAGACACGAATGACATCACCATCGGAGTTGGAGTAACATTGATTGACATGATCAATTACTTTAATCATAACCATAAAAATTCCTCCTCTTCATTTTCAATGGTATCAGTTCTGAAATTGATTTCTAAAAGTGTACCAGGATAAAATCCAGATACATTGTTTTCAGTAAAAATAATACCACCAAATCCATCTTCTTCACAATTTAGTATACCACGGTTTGAATGTATGTAAACATATCCTTTATTATTCTTAACGACATTATGTAGTAAAATGTCGAGTCCCGCCCCCCTATTTTTAGGCGTGGTTTTAGTAGTAAATCCCTCTTTTACAGCAAGTCTTAACGCTTCTGAATCAGTTAGCGACGGTTTAACGCGTTGAATATTATGCGGTATTCCGACTCCAAAATCAGAAATGGCCACCATTACTCTATTTTCCTTCGGGTATTGCTGAATGAATATGCTGCCTATTTTTTCGGAAGAATGATCATTTATGTTATTAAAAACTTCTTTTAAGCATGTCTCGATTTCAGAAAGCGACCTCTTTGTTAGATTTAGCTTCCCTGCCAGCCACTGCATCGCTTTAGAAAGATATTCAATACTTCTTGAATAAGTTACATTTTCTAGTGAAAGAGTTGTTGGCCTTAAAGAGGCAAAACTATCAAGTGTTTCATTTAAATAATGTTTGAAAAACATAGAATCGTCTAAAAAAGAAATTGGACACCATTTATTTAGGCGGTTAGGCACAGGGCATCTAAAACTTACTGAAGCACCATGCTTATGAAGCTTCCCAATTAGATTGCTTAATACTGTGACCCCAACAGGACGAATAAACTGCAATGAGTAAAAATCAAAGACAAATTCTTTATCTTTCGGCTCATTATTCTCATCTAAAATCTCCGAAATGAAGCGGTATATGTCTTCTTTATCAAAACTTTGCGGAAGTGAAACATCCATTTTAGCACCCCATCTTTATAAAAAAGTAGGTCTATAGTAGCACTCCCGTCACTAATATTCAATATTTTTTTCCATAAAACCCTATTTCAGAGATTAAACTTCACATCTTGCAGTACTCACAACTTAAATCTAACCATTTGATCTTGCAAGCCCTCAGCCAACTTGGACAAGGCGGAAGCGGATGAGGACACTTCCTCCATAGATGCCAGCTGTTCTTCGGTAGAAGCCGACACCAGTTGGACCCTCGATGCGGATTGCTCAACGATGTTCGAAATAGTTGTCATTGAGCTGCCAACCTGATCCGTGCTGGCAGACATTTGCTCAGCAGCCGCTGCAACCTCTTGAATCTGAGATACTACAGTAAGGACAGATTGTTCAATATGCTGGAACGATGTACCGGCCATATGGACGATATGAATGCCTTCATTTACTTCTTTTATTCCTAAATCCATACATTGAGCTGCATGATGCGTTTCTTGTTGAATCGTCGAAATCAAATCAATAATTTGCCCAGAGGATTCGGACGACTGCTCGGCTAGTTTGCGAATTTCGCTTGCAACCACCGCAAAGCCCCTCCCCTGTTCTCCTGCTCGCGCCGCTTCAATAGAGGCATTCAAAGCGAGCAAATTCGTCTGCGAGGCAATCGCGGTAATGATGCCTGTAATTTCTCCAATATCCGTAGAACGCTTCCGCAGCCCTTGAATGACAACGGACAGATCTTGAATGATTGTATGTATAGAATTCATTTGTGCAACGACTTGTTGAATCGCATGTTTACCTTCCAAAGACTTGTCAGCAGCAACGGAAACGGATGAGGACACACTTTGAGCGTTAACAGCGATTTGCTCGGCCCCCGTTGACATTTCATTGACCGCCTGCACACTCTCCATCACAATTTCAACTTGCTTCTCTGTTCCTGCCGCTACTTCCTGGATAGCCAAAGCAATTTGTTCCGTCGCCCAATTGGTCTGTTGAGCGCTGGCTGTCAATTCTTCGGAGGAGGATGTCACTTGATCAGCGCCCGTCTTCACTTGCAGGATTAACTCACGAAGATGATGAACCATCTGATTAAAAGAATCGGCCAATTCACCAACCTCATCCCGGTTCCTTACATTAATGTCATTGTGGGTAAGATCACCAGAAGCCACGCGTTTGGCTGCTGCTGCAACAAGAATAATAGGCTTGGAGATCAGCCTGGAAATAACAACCCCTACGACAATCGCAGACACCAAAGCAATGATGCTTATGAGCAAAACATCTCGCTTGGTGGATTCAATCATCTCTGAATTGTAGGCGCTGCTTTCATCCACCAGCTGCTTTTGGCCTTCGGCGATTTTGTTCGCCAAGGCTTCCATTTCTCGTCCAACCGGAATCAGCTCCGAATTTGCGAGCCCAACCGCTGCGGTCACATTCGTTCCTGTCAGAGCAATCACTTGTTCAGATGCTTGCTTTAACTTTTTGTTGCCTTCGCTCAATGCCTTTAGTTCATTTTTGTCTATATCGCGCTGCACCATAATCGCCGTCGTATTAATGAGTTCGGTCAAGCTGGCATTGGCTTGAAGAAATCGATTGTCGCAAAATTCGACATGGACGATTCAAATGACTATACGCATCTTCAATCGTTTGGTTACAGCCTCCTGCTGCCGCCATCTCTTTCTTGCTACGAATCTTTCATTTTGTGCTATAATCATCTCAATTACATAATTCGAATAGATGAGGTGCCCTTGCATGCAGCAAGGGGTAACAGGGAATCGGGTGCAAATCCCGAGCGGTCCCGCCACTGTATTCGGGGAGTTTCTTTCTATTAATGTCACTTGATACGTCATCAGGGAAGGCCGAAAGAAAACGACGATCCGAGAGCCAGGAGACCTACCTTCATCTATGTACCCACACACCTTCGCGGAAAGGAGCGGCGTACGTCAAGTCATTCGACAATGCCTTTCAATTGTCGTTTATTCGTACGTACCCACGACCGATCCAAGAGGATTGGTCTTTTTTTGTACCTCATTTTAAGAGTAAAGGAGATTTACAACCAACATGTTCACGATTAAGAAAAAACTTTCGAGCTTTCTGCTGCTTGTGCTGGGGTTTGCCTTATATTTATTTATCAATGAACCCCAGTCTGCTCATGCCATGCATATTATGGAGGGATTCCTCCCGGTGGGATGGGCTATCTTCTGGTGGGTTGCTTTTCTGCCCTTCTTCTTCCTTGGTCTGCGCTCATTGATTAAAATCACAAAAGAAAACCCCGAGCTCAAAATCATGCTCGGACTTGCCGGAGCGTTCACCTTCGTGCTCTCCGCACTGAAAATTCCATCAGTGACGGGCAGCAGCTCGCATCCAACTGGCACAGGCCTCGGAGCTGTCATGTTCGGTCCTCTGCCCATGAGCGTCCTTGGCTCTATTGTTCTGTTGTTCCAAGCGGTGCTGCTCGCCCATGGCGGACTTACGACGCTCGGTGCTAACGCGTTCTCCATGGCGCTATCCGGACCCGTCGTCGGCTATTTGATCTATCGGTTCATGATGAAAACGACCGGAAAACAGAAATGGTCCATCTTCCTAGCTGCCGCTTTGGCCGACTTATCCACCTATGTCGTAACTTCGATTCAGTTAGCGCTTGCCTTCCCGGCTGAACAAGGCGGGTTTATCGCTTCCTTCTTGAAATTTGGAGGCATTTTTGCCATTACCCAAATCCCGCTCGCGATTAGCGAAGGTATTTTAACCGTATTAATTTGGAATTGGCTGCAAGCTTATAGCCCCAAAGAATTGACAATCCTGCAACATAAGATGAAAGGAGCATCTGAACAATGAAAAATCGCACAACAAATATTCTCATGCTGGTTGCCATCGTCTTATTAGCCGTATTGCCCTTAATCTTCGTCAAAGGTGAATTTGGCGGAGCTGATGATGCAGCTGAAAAATTAATTCAAAGTATTCAACCTTCCTATCAACCTTGGTTCTCTTCTTTCTTTGAACTGCCTGCGGAGACAGAAAGCATGCTATTTGCCCTCCAAGCGGCACTTGGTGCGGGCTTTATCGGGTATGCTTTTGGACTATTCAAAGGAAAAGCTTCTAAATCCAAATCCCAATGATTAAACGGATTGATACACTTGCTTACGGCAATGGCTTACGCGATCTTTCTCCTATGTGGAAATGTGCATTTGCTACGATTATGCTGTTGTTCACCTACGTCGCTCACCCAGCCGTTCAGTTCCTTCTAGCCATTTGGTTAACTATATGGACTGTGGGTTATGCGCGTATTCCGATTCGCTTCTACTTATCGCTAATTGCCATCGCTTGCTTGTTCTTCATTGGAAGCATACCTGCCTTAATCGTTGAAATTCGCCCTTGGCAAGCAACCTCTCCCGCACTTCATGAAGCGGCAGGCTTCACCTTTATGAACTGGCATTTTTTCGTTACTTCATCAGGTCTCTTGCTCGTCGGGAAGCTTTTTGTGCGCATTGTCGCCTGTCTTTCTTGTATGGCCTTTATCATTTGCAGCACCCCTTTTGCGGAACTGCTTCAAGTCTTGAAGAAAATACGGGTCCCGATGCTCGTCCTCGAAATTATGCTGATTATGTACCGGATATTATTTATTCTTTTTGAAACGGCCCAAGATATGTATGTTGCTCAGCAAGCAAGGGGCGGCCAAAGCGGTTTCCAGAACCGATTAAAGGATACAGCTACCCTTATTGTTCAAATGTTTGTCAAAACGATGCAGCAATATAGATCCATGTCCAATGGACTTGTCTCCAGAGGCTTCACCGAGGACATTCACATGGCCCCCTACCAAGCTAAACCCGTACCTGTTCGGTATAAAGCGGAAAGCATCGCAGGCTTCATACTGCTGCTGCTCTTGGAAATTTGGCTGCATTGGAGGATCGCCCTATGAATTCGATTTTGGAAACCTTAGATATCAGCTTCAGCTATCCCGGAACAAAGGCCAACGCCTTAAACAAACTAAAGCTCGCGATCCCGGAAGGAAAAAGAACGGCCCTATGCGGTCACAACGGCTCCGGCAAATCAACTTTATTCCTGCACGCGATCGGCATTCATTCGCCTGCCTCCGGCCAGGTTCTATGGAACAACACGCCGCTGACGTACAATCGCAAAGAACTCAAGCAATTGCGTCAGGATATTGGACTTGTTTTTCAAGATCCCGAGCAGCAGCTTATCTTAAATACCCCGTATGAAGATGTTACCTATGGGCTGCGGAATGCAGGGATTCCAGAGCCTGAGATCAAGCTCCGTGCAGAAGCGATCTTGCGCACAATGCGGATTGAACACTTGGCGCATACTCCGATTCATCATCTGAGCCTTGGCCAGAAGAAACGCGTCGCTCTGGCAGGTGTGCTCGTACTTGAGCCTAAGCTTCTGCTCCTGGATGAGCCTACAGCTTATTTGGATCGTATTTCCGAGCAGCAGCTTATCGAAGAGCTTGATCGCATCCATCGCCGAGGGATCACGCTCGTGATGGCAACGCATGACATGAATCTGGCCTATGCTTGGGCAGATTGGATTCTTGTCCTCGACCAAGGACAATGTGTGATGGCAGGTACGCCTGCCGAGATTTTCAGCAACACGCAAGCGATCCAGTCTCTTGGCTTGGATAAGCCCATGCTGCTGGATCTGTGGGAAGCTTTGCCTGAGACAAGCCGCCAAGGTAGAACTGCGCCGAGGAATGTAGAGGATTTTAAAATTCTGTTGCAAGAATGCTTGGCATAAAAATGGTTCGAATGCGTACGGAGGGTGCTTGAGCCGAAGCAGTTCCGGATCAACCAAATTGCAGAAATGAAAACAAGGGGCAAAGGGGAAATAATTCACTCCTTGAAATGGGATGAATGCAGCAAAGGAGCTTTCCTACAAGTAGCAAAAACTTGTGGAAAGCTCCTTTGTATTTCAGAAGGCTTGGATCACTAAACCGCTGGCAAAGATGCGGACATCCGTGAAGGTGCGGTTGTTGTATTATAAACCTGCAATTATGCATCTTTTGGGGCTTGGTTTAGCCGGAAATTGATAAATTCCTGCAATTATACATGCTTTTGCGGCCTATTTCGGCTTTCTGGATGAAAAAGTCGGAAATTCCTGCATAATCGCAGGAATTCCCTTTTTTCGGACAATTCGGCTGAAAAAGCCTGCATTTTCGCAGGTTTTTGACTCCGTGAGCCACTCCGTCCGCCGCCTCGCCTTGCCTTTGCTTTGCATCGCCTCGCCTCGTGCCGTGCCGTGCCTTGCCTTGCCTTGCCTTGCCTTTCCTTATCTTGTCTTGTCTTGTCTTGTCTTGTCTTGTCTTGTCTTGTCTTGCCTTGCCTTGCCTTGTCTTATCTTGTCTTGTCTTGTCTTATCTTGTCTTGCCTCGCCTCGCTTTGTCGTGCCGTTCCGTGCCTCGCCTTGCCGCGTCTCGCCTTCCCTTCCCTCGCCCGGTGGAAACCAACGCTCCCAAAAGACGCAGGGCAGAACAAATCAGCTCTCTCTCCGCCTTACTGCTTGATCCGACTTACGCCTGCGCGGCCTTTTCCAGTCGGAACAAAGCTCGTCTCATAGCTGTAAATCATCTGATCTTCCAAAGGCTTGCCCTCGAGCAAATGCTCGCGCACAAGTCTTCTTCCCAGCTCCGGTGTCATCTCTTTGTACCAAATCCCTTGCGGATACACGGTGACCACACAGGCGTCCTCACAGCGGCCGTTGCATCTTGTTCGTGTCGTGTGAATGAGACCCTCCGCTTTGTGCTGGGCAATTTCATCACGGATAGCCAAAGTCGTCTCATCGCCTAATTTCTTCATGCAGGAACCGCCATTACAAATTAAAACGTGATGTCTCACGGTAGATAAATCCCAAGTACTCATAACAATCTCCTTTCATTCAGTAAAATACGGATATTGGGGCACATCAGCCAACAGTGATCGGGTATAGGCGTGCTGTGGATTGGCAATAACATCTTCCGTTCTGCCTTGTTCCACCACAATGCCTTCATGCAGCACAAGCAGACGATCGCACAGTGCAGTCACAACAGCAATATCATGAGATATAAATAAATAGCCAACTTGACGCTGCTTGCGCAAATCTCGGAGCAGCTCGATCACTTGAGCTTGAACCGAGACATCAAGCGCAGATAGGCATTCATCCAGAATGATAAGCTCGGGGCTTGCGACAAGCGCTCTAGCTATGCAAACCCGCTGACATTGTCCAGTGCTGAGTTCATGCGGATAACGGCTAAGATACTCTCCACTTAACCCAACGGCCTGAAGCAGCTCTCCAAGCTGCCGATCCACGTCCTCTTGCTGGATAGGCAGCCTATGAAACTGCAAGTAGGCTTCCTTTAGGCTCTTCTTCATCGTCCAAGCGGGATTCAAACTGTTCCGCGGATCTTGAAATACGATTTGAATCGATTTTCTGGAAGCTCGCCGAACGTTCTTATTCGCTAGAGAAGCGCCTTGCCACAGCATTTCCCCCGCATCCGGCCGTTCTAAATCCATCACACATCGAGCTAATGTGCTTTTCCCCGATCCTGACATCCCGATTAAACCAACACTTTCACCAGGTAAAATGGTAAAAGAAATCTGCTGCAGCACTTTTTTCTTCGCATACGTTTTTGAGATGCGATCAATGACCAGCATGAACAGCACCTCGGCTTTCTGCGATGCGTTTGTCCGTCTCCTCAGACCAAGCAGAGGAGGACGGCAGCTTCGGAATAGCAGCCAGCAATTGCTGGGTATACGCATGGGCAGGGTTCGTGAAAATCTGCTGAACGCCCCCGCTCTCCACAACTTGGCCGCCGCGCATGACACATAGCCGGTCTGCTACTTGAGCTACAAGGCGCAAGTCATGAGAAATAAAGATCAGTGCAGCCTTATGCTTCTTTCGCTGCTCCTGAAGCAGCTCCATGATTCTCGCTTGTGTACTCACATCAAGCGCGGTTGTGGGCTCATCAGCCACGATGATATCCGGCTGATGCATCATGGCCATGGCAATGACTACACGCTGACGCATCCCTCCACTTAACTCGTGCGGGTAGCAGGCATATGTTTCAGCGGATAAGCCCATTTGCTCCAGAAGCTGCAAGGCTCGCTCTTTGGCTGCCGCCCTCGTCCATGGGCTTCCGCTTGTAAGCAAACATTCGCGCAGCTGCTCCCCGATGCGCAAGACAGGATTCAAAGAATCCATCGGATCCTGTGTAATATAAGCGATTCGTCGACCGCGTACGCGGCGCCAATCTTTCCATGCATAAGCGGTCGTATCTTCGCCAAACAGATGAAGGGCCCCGTCTTGCTGATGAAACGGATGTCGCAGCAGGCCAAGCGCGGCAAGAGCCAGCGTACTTTTCCCCGACCCGCTCTCTCCAACAAGTCCCAGACATTCGCCTGGGTAAAGACGGAGGTTCACATTTTGGAGAATAGGTCTACTGGAACGATCTCCCTTCTCTCGAACCGAAATGCTAAGCTCTCGCACTTCAAGGATAGCTCCATCAGACTCCCCGACTTCCGGGACAGCGGACTTCTGCTCATGAGCGAATGTCTTCGGAAGCCGTGATCGACCAAACAGCAGCGGAACGCTTGGTTTTCGAGGTTCAAGCGCATCCTTCAGCGTATCTCCCAAATAGTTAGCTGCCAGAACGGTAAGAAGGATCGCCATCCCTGGCGCAAGGAACAACCAAGGCGCTTCTTCCAAATAGGCTCTGCCTTCATTCAGCATTGCCCCCCATTCAGGCTGCGGTGGCCTGATACCTAAGCCTAAGAACGACATAGAAGCAATACTGAGCATGATGCTGCCCATATCCAGCGTCACGAGGACAAGTATAGGACCTGCCAAGGCTCCGAGAATGTGTGTCCCGATAATTTTCCACGCTGGAATCCCCATAGCTCTTGCTGCCAGGACATAACCATCGCCCCTTATCGCTAGCACGTAGCTGCGAATCATACGAGCATAAGAAGGCCAAGATACAGCAGCCACAGCAATAAGCAGGCTTGGCAACCCTGCTCCAAGCAAAGTAGCAAGCGTTATGGCCAGCACCATTTGCGGAAAGGAAAAAAGCACATCCATGATACGGGTCATGACAGTGTCCACCCACCCGCCGAAATACCCGGCAGCAAGTCCAATCAACAGGCTCAAGGATATGACGATACCTACCGCGAGAACAGAGGCACCAATAGAATGCAGCCCTCCGTACATCAATCTTGTCCATACATCTCTCCCATAATTGTCTGTTCCAAGCCAGTGTTCACCGGATGGAGGGAGGAGCGATGTCGCATAATTCACTTTGAGTGGATCATGGACAGCAAACCAAGGAGCGCCCAGAGAGAAGACCACGATCCCCGCAAGGAGCGCAAGCAGTGCGAGCGCTAGCGGGTCTTTTCTCAGCGCAGCCACTAATCTTTGGCGAAAACGATTATCCACGCTGTCCCTCCTGCTCGACTCTGACCCGGGGATCCAACCAACGATAAGCCAAATCGACAAGTAGATTTAATGAAATATATACAACTGCCATGAAGAGCACGAAAGCTTGAATAACCGGATAATCGCGGCCAGTTATCGCATCAACGGCATATCGGCCTATCCCAGGCCAAGCATAAATCGTTTCGACGATGACAGAACCGCCAATTAATCCTCCAAGTACGACGCCAAATGAAGTCAAAACAGGCAAAAGCGCATTCGGAAGCGCATGCTTGCCTATCATTTGGAATCGCGAAAGACCTTTGGCTTCAGCCAGCAGCATATAGCGCTGAGAGAAAGCTTGCAGCATGCTAGTTCGCAATAAGCGAGCCGTAATGGACGAAAGTCCAATACCCAGTGTCAACGCCGGAAGAATGAGATGCTTGAAGTCCCCTCGCCCCATTGTCGGCAGCCAGCCGAATTTCACGGAGAAGGTATACATAAAGACAAGACCCAAGAAGAAGGACGGCACAGAAATACCGATCAAAGCAATAAAACGGCTTAGATGATCCAGTCCCTTGCGGTGAAACACGGCTCCTGCCATGCCGGAGGGCACTGAAATTAGGACCATAACCACAAGCGCAGCCACGGATAGTTCGAGCGTTGCCGGAAACCGGTTCATGAACTCATCCCAAATTGGCGTTTTGCTTCGAAAGGAGACACCCAGATTGCCTCCAGCAATCTGTACCAGCCAATGTCCGTACTGAATCCAGAAGGGCTGATCCAGCCCTAGGCTTTTGTTCAGTACACTCGCATCTTTTTCTAAATCAGAAAGATTCGCACCTGGATCAAACATGCTGAGCAGCATTGTCCGGGCTGGGTCCCCGGGAATAAATCGCACAAGCGCAAATACTAGCAGGGTTACGCCAAGAAGTACCGGAACCGTCAACGCCAATCGGATACAAAGATAACGAGCTAATTTCATTGAGCGATATACATGGCCGGTGTAATTCTTGTCTTGAGGTTGTCATCTACGCCCTGCACCTTTTTGTTGTAGGCAGCGCCCCAACGCGTACTATTGTACAAATAGACAATCGGAACGTCCTGCTGCACTTTGGTTTGAATTTGTTTGGCCAGCTCCGCTTGTTTCTTGCCATCAAACTCGGAAACTAATACATCCAGCAGTTTATCAACCTCAGGGTTTGTGTAACCGCCGTAGTTGGACGCAATTCCCGTATGGTAATAGGAGTTGAGCTGCCCTCCGATATCACCTGTCGCACTGCCGCAGGAACAATAGGTGGCAAGCTCAAAATTGCCGTCCAGCATCATTTGATTAGAAGCTGTCGTTTCTACAACATTTAGTTCAATGGAAATCCCCACTTCTTTGAGCTGCGATTGCAGAGCTACGGCTAAAGGCTGGAAGACGGAGTACGTCAGAAGCTTGTATTGCAGCTTTTGGCCCTCTTTTGCCCGAATACCGTCAGAACCGGCTTTCCAGCCTGCTTCATCCAGCAATTGGACGGATTTGGCTTTATCCATATCTGAACTTGTTTCAATGGCATAAGGAAGACCCGCCGGGAAGTGCCCGGTCGCTTTGGATGCGAACCCGCGGTTCACACCGTCAATAAGCTCCTTGCGATTCACAGCCAGATTGATCGCTTGACGCACCTTTGGATCTTGCAGGGAAGGTACTTTTTTAATATTCAACCATAGATTTGAGGTGCTGCCGACAGGGAAGTACGTTTGGAACTTGCTGTCCTTCTCATAGGAAACCCGTTGATCTACTTCCACATTCATATCGCCGTCCGCATCGCCATTCTTAAGCGCAAGCAAGCGGGCTTGACCATCTGTACCTAATCTGGACTCCAAACGCTGAAGCTTTGGCTTATCGCCCCAGTACCCCGGGAAAGCTTCTGCAATCAGCAATTCACCTGGCGTGAACTGAATAGGCTTCATAAATCCGGTTAAATCAGGCTCTTTATTGAATTTATCACCGATTAAATCCGCTTGAGCCGCGTTATGAATAGCAAAAGCCGCTAATTTAAAAATGAAGGAAGGATCTGGCTTTGGCGTTTGGATCTGCAAATGTGTGGCATCCTTCACAAGGAACTGCACGCCGCCGAGTTGGGAAGGACCACGCTTGTTCAGCTTCTGATGACGTTCCAGAGCAGCTTTCACAGCGGCCGCATCCATCACCGCCCCGCTCCAGAATTTAACGTTCGGCTGCAGTTCTACTTCCCACAATGTTGGTTCTATGTTTTTCCATGATTTGGCTAACCAAGGACGAATAGAGCCGTCATCATTCTGATAGACAAGCGGTTCGGCAATTCCATCCGACGTAATCCGCTGAGCATCAATATGTACAGGATCAAGGGATCGCGGCATATTGAGCGTTACATATTTGAGCACTTGCTCTTTGGCAGGCACTGCAGCCGTCGATGAGGTTGGTGGATTTGTCGATACATTCGACGTTCCAGTTGGTTTGGAACAG
Source organism: Paenibacillus ferrarius (assembly GCF_002027705.1). Classification (GTDB taxonomy): domain Bacteria; phylum Bacillota; class Bacilli; order Paenibacillales; family NBRC-103111; genus Paenibacillus_E; species Paenibacillus_E ferrarius. Next base: position 228,129 of record NZ_MBTG01000045.1, read on the forward strand.
GCAGATAGAACGAAAATCACAATTAATATAAGGAATGAGGCAATCTTCCGATATTTACGTTTATTACTTTTAAGCATAGCCAAATGAACCTCCCGAGAATTATCTAGTTTTGTTTTAATCGTAATTATTACAATTAAACATTATTCCTAACTTTGCTGCTTTTGTCAATTAAAAAAGGCGCCTCCCCTCTTTGTAAAAAAAGGGAAAGACGCCTATCGATGGTATGCGAATAGCTCATCTAACACCTCCCTATCTCCCGTAGGTACCTAACTGTGCTGTAGAAATAGGCAGGTCTCCTGGCTTCAGTATCCTCATCAAACGTCAACCTTCCCAATCGAATTCGATCAGTGGCATTCAGACATTGACTCCTCTGTTACAGTGGCGGGACCGCGTCGGCTTTGAACCGATCTTCCCTTTTAAGCTTATCCCTGCACTTGCACATGCAAGAAGTAAGCACCTATTCCCGTTATGAATTTGTCGGAGCTCGTCCGAGCTCAACAACCATCTTAACCCAATGTCCACATTCATACAAGGAAAAAAGCCCCAACCAGGAGGCTGAGGCGAGCTTCATGTATTTAATTGTGCAAGCGTATGCCTTAAACGGAAGGCCGATTGGGTTGATGATTCCCAGGTTCGGTTGAGGTTAAATTGGACTGAACTTGAGCAGCTTGCTTGGAGTTGTCGATCGCACTTTGATTTTTCTCTGTCATATTTTTTTTCTTGCTCATGGCTGCTGAATCCTCCTGTAAGTGAAATGATTACCCTACTAGTATGAGGAATGGCTTGCCTAAATATGCGGCACGAAAGAAATCCCGCGATCAGCGGACAAACAAGCCTGGCATTGTCATTCAATGTACAGTCAGGATCTACATATTTACTACCTGCGTTCTCTTATATAGAACTGGTATTGCCGCTGCTATAAGGATCATACCCAGAAAAGCAGGTGCGGCATGACCAAGTGATACATAGATTTGACCTCCAATAATAGGCCCGATCATTCTTGCTAAAGCCTGAATCGATTGGCTTCCTCCTTGAATCCTTCCTTGTTCACTGGAATCTACTGACTTGGAGAGCATGCCATTGAATGAAGGCCCAAAGATCGAATCACCAAAACCAAATATAAACATTCCAGCTATTAAAAGTGGATAGAAGGAGAACAATGAAGATAACGCAATAAGACTGTAGCCTATAATCTCCGAAACCATTCCAAGTATGGCTATCTGTTTATCACTTCGTTTTTTCAAAAGCTTTGGCATGATGAAACCTTGTGAAAGGATGTCTTGGACGCCCATTATTGAAAACATAAGTCCGATTAGTGCAGGCTTCCAACTGAAAGTATCCATTGTAAATTGTGAAAAAACGGCCTGTAAAGATCCATTGGGTATCCAAAGCAAAAACGCTGAGACAAGCAGCCTATTTAAGTTTTTCATGGAAAGCAGGTTTGCAAGCTGTGTAAATGGATTCAGTCTTACAAAGGTAATATCTTTCAGCCTATTACTCTTGGCAAGGCTCTCAGGCATAAAAAAGTATCCATAAACAACATTCAATAAAGTGATCACTGCTCCGAAATACATAGGTACAGAATAGCCAAACTTAGCAAGTAATCCGCCTAGCGTTGGGCCAATGACGGTGCCTACACCTACAACCGCGCTCACCCATCCAAAGTATTTGGTTCTCTGCTGCGGAGGAATGATGTCTGCAAAATAGGCGAAAATAGTGCCTATGCTCCCGCCGGTTATCCCCTCTATTATGCGCCCCGCGAATAGTACCCATAGAGCTCCTCCTATGCCAAAAACAAAGTATCCGATGGCCGAACCCAAAAGACATACTAAAAGCAGTGGACGACGGCCATATTTGTCGCTCAAAGCTCCAAGTACCGGAGCCGCAAAAAACACGCAGAATGCATAAACAGAGGTCAGCAGCGTAACAACTATAGCTTGTTCTCCAGGACTGCTTGTATAAGGCTGCACTAAGTATGGGACGACAGGGGTTATGATACTGAAGCCTATTCCGCAAAGAAACACAGAGATAAGACCGAATAGCAAAGCGTGTTTATTTACGGTTTGTTCTGTGTCCTGTTCATTATGTGATCTAGATTTAAATATGGACATTGAAATTCTCTCCTCAAAAGTTGTGATTTCGATTCCATGGAAACAAATTTATCGTATCGCAACTTTGTTTCCTTGTCAACAAAATAACAACAATAAAAATGCAGCCTGTTCTCAATAGAGCCCGGCTGCTTGTGGTTTCATCTTCACTATTCAAATTTATTCCGACTTCATATGTATACCCTGTTTCTTTATTTCTGCATCCAAATGCCTATTATACTGATCCACGAAGCTAAGCATACTGTCAAATTGCCCCTCGGTTACTTGCTCAAATACGGCTTTATCCCGCTCTTGAAACTCTTTGTGCAGGTCCTCGTGGATTTTATAAATGACTTTCCCTTGTTCCGTAAGCCTAAAATAGATTTCCTTCTTGTTATCCGATTTCTGGTAGTTTTCGATAAGACCTTTTTTTATGAGCTTCTTCGTTAATTTACTTATGGCACCGCGAGTCATATAAAAGGACTCCGCAAGTTTTGTCACGTTGGAATCTACATTTTTTTCAATGTATTCGATGCAATGCACTTCAGAAGGCTTATACCCCTTAAGACTGTCTTCCATCTTATCCTTATTAAGCCAAACCAGCTTATTATACAATTCCCTGAACCCTATCATGACCTGATCTTCTTTGTTCATGGCTGTCCTCCCACCCGTTGACCTACCTCTACCTTACCAAAAACCAAAACAGAGTGGTAGTCCCGCTCCCAGCCCGGAAATTTATAAATTATATAAAGGCAAGCAAAAACCTGTAGGCAATTTCCCTACAGGCTCTTGTTTGGTGCCACTCGACCTTAGTGTTTCTTGTGCGGCAAATTACTACCGGGCTGATTATCACCTTGTGTCCTGAAGTTCTTCTCGGCTTTCCTCTGCTTGTCATGCAGCTTGCTAATGAAATGGCTATCCATGAGCACTCGCCTCCTGAAGAAAGAATGGCACTACCTTTATAGAATGTCACACAAGCTCTAAATTTAAACGCATAGCCAAATTAAGAATTGCGCCTCTTGCTTCCGCATCCGTTTTCACTCGTTCGTACAATTCCTCGAAATTGATGCGGTTCTGCATAAACTCAGGTTCGGTTCTGATCGCTGTTTGCGTCCAATTAATCAAAACGTTCTCAGCTTGCGTAAGCTCATTGTAAGCGCGATGCAAGCCAACACGCTCAACGATCTCTTCCATCTCTTCTTGCCCTACTTCTTTACCGGCTTCTCTCAACTCTGTAATTCGTTTATCTGCTTGATTGCTAATTTGCAGAAAATGTTCTCTGGACGCCAAGTAGTCGATTTGTGCTTTGGAATGTTTCTTTTTCATCGTCATCACCTTCATCATTTAAAATGTAAGAATTGGCTATATTGTAACAGTCCTGTTAACAAAACACAAAAATCAAACTGCAGCAGCCTTCCCTCCGCCTCAGGACAGACATTATATATCCCTAATTTGCATACCTTTTATCATCATGCTCTCTTCATAAAGAAAGGAAGGAACGTCTATGTGCGGAATAACGGGTTGGATAGATTGGCGGAAAGACTTGACCGGGTACCCGTCCATTCTAGAAAATATGACGGAAACGCTCCATTTGCGTGGACCCGATGCCTCAGGCACCTGGATCTCACAGCATTGCGCTCTCGGCCATCGCCGTTTGAGCGTCATGGATCCGGAAAACGGTGCTCAGCCGATGGTTCGGAAACAAGGAGACTACACCTATACGATCGTATATAATGGTGAGCTTTATAACGCTCCTGAACTGAAAAAGGAGCTCGAGCTCCGAGGCCATCAATTCCGCACGACCTGCGATACAGAGGTGCTGCTGGTTGCCTTTATGGAATGGGGGCGAGCTTGTGTCGACCGTCTGAATGGCATTTTCGCTTTCGCGGCTTGGAATGATCAGGAACAGTCTTTGTATTTGGTCCGAGACCGGCTTGGCGTAAAACCGCTCTTTTATTCTCATCAGAACGGAGTACTTTTATTCGGTTCAGAGCCGAAATCTATTCTCGCGCATCCCGATTTCAAAGCGGAGATCGGTGCGGAGGGATTGGCGGAAATCTTCGCTGTTGGCCCTGCACGCACGCCAGGCCACGGTGTTTACCGCAACATGTCAGAGCTCAAGCCTGGCCAATGCGCAGTTTTTGACCGCAACGGCTTGTCAATCCGAACCTATTGGAAGCTGGAAAGCAAGCCGCACCCAGATGATATCGCCGCTACCGCTTCGCAAGTACAGCAGTTGCTGAGTGATACGTCACAGCGTCAGCTCGCCTCCGATGTGCCGATCTGTACCTTGCTTTCGGGCGGACTCGATTCCAGCGCGCTCACCTCGCTGGCAGCAGAACACTATAAGGAAAGCGGGCAAGGCCCTCTGCATACCTTTTCTGTCGATTACAAAGATAACGACAAACATTTTAAGGCAAACATCTTCCAACCGAACTCCGATGCGCCTTGGATCAAAAGAATGACAGAGTACCTTGGCACTGAGCACCACTATATCGAGTTCGACACGCCGGAACTTGTGGAATCATTGAAAACAGCCGTCTTCGCCCGCGATACCCCGGGGATGGCTGACGTCGATGGCTCTCTTTATTTGTTTTGCCGAGAAATTAAAAAGCACGCTACGGTAGCCATCTCCGGCGAAGCCGCCGATGAAATTTTCGGAGGATATCCTTGGTTTCATAATGAAGAAGCATTGTCTGCCAACACGTTCCCATGGTCGCTTAAGCTGAATAACCGCGTAGACTTGCTGGCCCCGGATCTCGTCGATTGGATCAAACCCGTCGAATATGTCAGCAACCGATATCAACAGGCATTGAGCGAAGTGCCTCGCTTAGCCGGGGAAACCCAGCAGGAAAACCGGATGAGGGAAATGTCCTATCTGAACATTACACGCTTCATGCCAACCCTTCTGGATCGCAAGGATCGCATGAGTATGGCCGTTGGTTTGGAAGTTCGCGTTCCCTTCTGTGACCATCGACTTGTTGAATATGTGTGGAATATCCCTTGGGAAATCAAAACGTCCGGCGACCGGGAGAAAGGCATCCTCCGCAAGGCACTCAAAGGTGTTCTGCCGGATGACGTGCTGACTCGCAAAAAGAGCCCTTACCCGAAGACGCATAATCCGAATTATTTGGCAGCTGTGCGGAAGTGGGTTCTGGAAATTCTTGACGACTCCAGCTCCCCTCTGCTGCCGTTCATTGATGTGAAGAAAATCCGGGCGCTTGCCAGCTCAGACAACAATGATTTCGATCTGCCTTGGTTTGGACAGTTAATGACAGGACCGCAGTTATTCGCCTATTTGGCTCAAGTAGATACCTGGCTGCGCACCTATAAAATTTCCATTCGTTAATGGAAATAAAGACCTGCTCCATTGCTCAATGGATGCAGGTCTTTTGTTGTATTTAGTCCGTTTGGTTAGGCAGCCGATCCAAAAATAGCCGCAGTGCTTTAGCCCGATGACTGATGGCATTTTTCTCTTCCATCGTCAGTTCCGCCATCGTTCTTCCCATCTCCGGAATATAGAATAACGGGTCATAACCAAAGCCGCTTTCACCTCGTTCTTCCCCGATAATGAAGCCGCGGCAAGCATCTTCCGCTTCGATAATCTCATTGGCCACGGGGTCAATTAAAGCGAGCGCACAGACGAAGGAAGCCTCGCTAAGCAGTGGTGGATGCCCTGCCCCTAATGGGGAAGCCAGTTCATCAGATGGCGCAATTTCACTCAATGCCTGGAGAAGCTTCGCATTATTGTCCTCATCCGTTGCATCCTCGCCTGCATATCTGGCCGAATAGACACCTGGGTCCCCGCCCAGCGCCTTGACGCATAAGCCGGAATCATCCGCCAGAACGGGCACATGCAGATGCGCCGAAATAATTTGCGCTTTAATGCGTGCATTCTCCGCAAACGTTTTCCCGCTCTCAACGATTTCAGGAAGCTCCGTATAGTCCGCTAAGCTGCGAACCTTATAGCCCTTTGCCCCAAACAGCTTGGCAAATTCCTTGACTTTCCCTTCGTTGCGCGTAGCAATTACGACAATGTTACTTTGTAGCCGCATGTTGTACACCTCGAATACGATCAGCGATCGGTCCTAGTACCTTGCTTTGCTCTTCAATCATGGTGCGAATGCCTGTCTCAGCTAAAGCCAGCAGCTCATCCAATTCCTTGCGGGAAAATGGCGCATCCTCGCCTGTCCCTTGAATTTCAACGAATTGACCATTGCCGGTCATCACGACATTCATATCTACCTTCGCTTGTGAATCCTCTTCATAATTCAGATCCAGACGCGGTGTTTCGCCAATTACGCCTACGCTGACAGATGCGAGGAAATCGTTAATAGGAAACTTCGCCAGATTTTTATCGGTAGCTAGTTTATTGATAGCAAAAGCCATAGCAACAAAAGCGCCCGTAATCGACGTTGTACGCGTACCGCCGTCCGCTTGAATCACATCACAATCCAGTGTAATGGATCTCTCGCCGAGAGCCTCCAGATTCACAACGGAACGCAAGGCGCGCCCTATTAAACGTTGAATCTCCATCGTACGGCCTCCAAGCTTGCCTTTGGCCGCTTCACGTTGGTTGCGAACTTGCGTTGCCCGCGGAAGCATCGAATATTCAGCCGTTACCCAACCTTTGCCTTGCCCTTTCATGAAAGGGGGAACGCGTTCTTCCACTGTTGCTGTACAAATGACTTTGGTATCCCCGACCTCAATAAGCACCGAGCCTTCTGCGTGTTTTATATAATGAGGGGTGATTTTCATAGTTCGCAGGTCTTGATTCGTTCTTCCGCCAATTCTCATAACTGTTGTTCTCCTCCTGTTGCTTCCATCAGAAGCTTTGTACCTTACGCCCCATTGTAACAAAGTAGCCGAGGAAAAGCATCCTCAGACCGAACAATGATAAACCAAAGATTATTTAAAAAAAGTAAAAAGCCCTATGCAAGCCCTTGTCAATGACAAGGGTGCAGGCATAGGGCCTTCATAAGGCTGGGCTGCTTACAGCTTCGCTGGATTAATATGTGCAGGTCTTGCTACGGGTTTGCTGTAATTTTGATTGTCCGTCGATGTGATCTTCACAGCGCCGTCCACTTTAATTTGCACTTGCTTATACCCTGTGTTCTCCGTTAAAGATAAGATGACAGACTGCAGCGCATCTGCAGATGCCTTCTGATCAGTGCCTAGAAGCTTATTGGAGAAATCAACGGTGATCAAGCCATCCGCCGTCGGTTTAATGCTCTTTACTTCCGTTGTCGTGTTCAGAACCGCAGCCAACCCTTTCTTCTGATCCGGTCCTTTGATCAATTGATCAACAACCGCTTTGGCTACATCATCCGTTCTCTTAACAAGCCTTGTTACTGGGACATAATATTTGTAATTTTGATCATTTTGATTTAAGAAATAAAGGGTTACCGGCGTAGATTGTCCGAATTCGGCATCCTCCGCCTTCTCAATGTTGATCCCCATTGAACGGGCGAGCGGCATATCCAGCGGCGTTTTTCCTTGCGGCATCTCTTTCAGATCTTTCCCCTCTACTCGCAGTTGAACCTTCTCCACGCTTGCGAAATTGGTGAGGTTCCAAGTTATGGCCTCCAAAATCTTTCTTTCATCCTGCTTGTCGTAACTCAGGAACTCCTTAGAGAAATCAACGATCGCACGCTTATCGGATGTGATATTCAAGCTGACAATCTTCGTTCCTTTAGGCAGCAGCGCTTGGAAACCGGATGGCAGCAGGCTGGCAACTGGGCCTCCATCGACCATGTACTCGAGCGTCGTCTTGGCGACAGACACTGATTTGGGCAATCCGAGACTTAGCGGCGCAACGAAGCCTTTGGCGTCCTTGACATAAACCGTCATCTGCGAGGAGTTTTCATCGATCATATCAATCGTAACTGCGGCTGATGTCGTCTTAGCATCCACTTCTGCACCCGTGGTCGGAGGCGCATCGATGTCACTTTTCTTCCCAGTCCCCAGAACCGAACATCCTGTGGTCAGCAAAACTACCACCCCCGCGATGGCGGCTGAACGAATCCAATGTTGATGTTTCATTTGCTTATTTCCTCCTTCGAGTTTTCGCAGAAGCTTTCTTCGGAAGCATCTGCCCTTTTATTTTCCTTTTGCATGGCCTGTACATTGCTTTTTCGTATTATTATGTATACGGGGCTTTGTCCGATTTATAACTACTTTTTGTCCACATCTTGAAAAAAGCACCCATGATCGACCGAATTCAAACCTTGCATAAACGCGCATTTTTCCCATTCAATTCTGATATGCTATACTGGTATCAAAGTTTGGACCTAACTGGAGGCGCAGCGATGAGAACTTTCCTCAAAGATAAAACGCTCATTTTCAACGAATTCCGTGATGAAGTTTTCAGTCACTATCCTCAAGCTGTCATTGAAGAAGCCGTGGCTCGCTTGCTCGTCGAAATTAAAGGCATCAAGAAAATACCTTACGATACGATTACAACAACACTGCTTGGCGTTTTGAGCAAAACAGAAACCTACAACGTCATGTCCACATTGATGGAATTGCAAAAGAAAGTGAAGCACGATTCCGAGCTGCTGGCCAGCATGAAAGACCCGGCTTACAACGTCCATCGCACGATTGCCATGTCGATCTGCGGTTTATATGGAAGCGGAGCAATTTCCCTATTCGGCTTTATGGATTGTAAATTCCGTTTCTTTTTTCCAACCAAACGTCCAAAATCGTTCATTTCCAAAGGGATATGCGCCATCGTCGCCTCGACGGCAAGCGTTATCATTTCGGAAAATGTAAAAGAGGATTATACCGCGCGCAATCTCGCCCTGTTAGCGGCAAGAGGTGTCGTCCTCGATGATATGGTAGAGATACTCGATACCCTGCAGCGTCCCTACAATCCCGATATGGAACGCAGCCTCTGCGAAGAGCATGTGCTTGCCGTGCTGCGCAAGCAGCAAACCTTCCACGCGCTTCAGCTCGCGATCAAAATCGATACAGCGGTCGAAGCCGGTGAATTCAATCCGCAATATAATCATATTGTCGGACAGGACGAGGGACTTTTCGGCGTAGACGAAAGTATCGCGACAGCCGTGCCACTGATGTACGGCACCATCGCGCTTACCAACTTCGGCTATCTGGACAAAGAAAAAATCGGAATCATCAAAGAGCTCGACAGCGATCATTCCGAAGGAAAATGCAACACGTTTATTGATGATATGGTGTGCGGCATTGTCGCCGCCGCTTGCGGCCGACTGGCGCATAATAATATTCCTACTTACAGCAAGCCTTTGAAGTGATATGTGAAGAGCGCTTGTCTTGCTTAGCGGAACTATGATCTCTTATTTTGCCGAAAACCCGCCATTTTGCATTGAAACGGAACTAGGATACGCTAATTGTCGTCTATCCGGCAAAAGTGGCGTTTTTCTTCGAAATAGCGGACTGTAGTTCCCATTGCGAGAGGAAATCGTCTGAATTCTGCTAAATAGGGGATTGCAGTTCCTTTTCAAGAAATCAAAAAAGCCTCCAACCAACAACGAATTGGTTTGGAGGCTTTTGTATGTTTATTTCGATACGGTGATATAGCGAATGTATTCCGCCGTAGGGTCGTCCTGCCGGATGCGTCCCTCCGCTTCGAGCAGGATGAGGTGAGCGATCGTCTCCGATAGCGCGAACCTCATCTGGTGGATGCTCAGCCGGTCGCCGAAAGTCGCCCGGCACACATCATAAGCGCTAAGCGAAGCGCTTAGCTGATCTTCCATGAGCGCAAGCCGCTCATGATGATGGCGCACCAGCTCCGCGGCGCGTGCGCTGAACAGAGGCCACGGCTCCCGGTGCCCCGGGTAAGCCATCTTCACAGGCAGCCTGCCGATCTCCTGCAGGCTGCTGAGGTACGCGCCGAGCGGGTTCTCCTCCACCTGCGGGAGGAAGGACACGTTCGGCGATATTTGCGGCAGGACGTGGTCGCCGCAAAACATCACCTGCGCCTCGCCGTCGTAGAAGACCAGATGACCCGCGGCATGGCCAGGGGTCTCGATGGCTTCGTACACGCGGTTCCCGAGGCGCACAGGGCCTTCACGCAGCAGCGTGACCTGCGGCTGCGGGGAGACCATCTCGACGAAGCTCACCATGTGCTTCGTCATCTCATCCAGCCCGTCCTGCGGGAAGCCGTGACGGGCAAAAAGCTTCAGAAGCAGCGCCGACATCGGCTGCTCCGCTCCCCATAAGAGCTGCACCTGCGCGTAACCGGTCTCCGATAGGAGAACCGGCGCGCCCGTGCGCTCCTGGAACCAACCTGCCATCCCGTAGTGATCAGGATGGTGGTGGGTGAGCACGATCTGCTCCACGTGCTCGAAGCCAATCCCTCGCTCCTGCAGCACTTGCAGCCAGAGCGCCTCCGCATCCGGGGTATGAAGCCCCGGATCCATCACCGTATACCCGTTGTCGCCGCGAATCAGGTACGCATTAACCCAACGCAGCGGGAAGGGCAGCGGAACCTTGACTTGTGTAATTTCCTCTGTATGTTCCGTCACGATGTTCATATCCGAGTCGTCATCCTTCCTTATGCCCCACAAAAATCATGCGGCTGGATGCCTCAGCCTCATAAGGCTGACCATCATAACCGCCGTACACAGAATCAATATGTAAGCCGGCTTTTTCCAGCATCGCCTCAAAGGCCGTTCGATCATACAATTTAATCTGCTCCAAATAGTGCCGATCCGCAGTATCCTTTTGCGAAATCACAATGCGCTTCCGCACACAGCCCTCTTCAATCGCCCGCGCTTCGCGAATCAACAGATCGCCTTCCATCCGTTCCGATTGAGGAACCAGATTGGCCTGGATATATACCGGATTCAGGAAATCAATGATAAACCGGCCGCCTTTTTTGAGCAGCCGCTGAATTTCACCAATCACTTTCTCATTCTGCTCATTCTCATCAAAATAGCCGAATGAAGTAAATAAATTGACAACAGCATCAAATTGCCGCTCGATCGGGACCTCTCGCATATCTCCACGCAGCCAAGTGACTTGTTTCATCTCATCCAGCTTGAGCGCCTCATTCAAAAGCACCTCGGATAAATCAACCCCGGTTACCTCATAGCCGAACTCCGTTAAAGCCATCGAATGCCGACCCATGCCGCAGCATAAATCCAGCACCTGGGCTCCTTGAGGCAAATCCAGCCAATCAATCATTTTCTTGACCTCGTGGTAAGCCCCCTGCATATCGCGATGTTTATACACAATCAAATAATCGTTTCCAAAACTTTCCTGATACCAAGCCATTTCTTCACACCTTCAATTTCTAAATATTCTATAAAGGATTCATAATTTCAAAAGCACGCTGTTTATCTCTCATAATACGCAACCCGTCCAACACTTCATCTTTGCTAAAATTGCCTGCTTGGAGAGCGTCATCTTCAGCATCCAGCAGCTTTTCATAAAAAGCAATGCCTTGTCCCAACAATTCGCCTTGATCCGGATGATCTTCCATATAATGAAACAACACATCCTCAACCTTCGCATAATTGCACACCTTCTCATAATGGGCAAAAAGCAGCCGCTTCATATCTTCCGGCATCATCCAGCGATCCAGACGTTCCAAGCTTTGATCGATACGCGAGCCAATTTCCCCGCTCACCTCATCCTTGGGGTCAACCTCAGAAGAAAGCGACAAATGAAGCAAAAGATCCAGCGATTTCAAATAAGCATGATAAGCCTCATCCATCTGTTCATGCCGCTGAAGCATATCTCCTTGAGCAACGAACATGTCACAAATCACCATCGCTTTGGCCGTATCCAGATTGCCGTGGTAAGAAAGCAATTCCAGAATATCCTTACTCGACAACGCTTGCAACGAACGAATATTCAGCCCAAGCAAGTGGCGGCTTGCTTCATCCAGCAGCTTCTGGGCATCTTCCAGAGGGATGTGCTCTTTGTTAAAAAGAATGCGATGCAGCATCACGGTCATTTGTTCAATTTGCCGCATAAAATAATCACGTTTGAACACGGGAATCGCCTCCTAAGCTCAAAAGAAATGCTTCATTTTAGCTTACCATGCATCGGCAGGAAACTCAAAAATCCATCCCGCCTATTTTTATGCATATACCGCACCATTGACAGCAGCCCTTCATAAACTAATTTTGACTGTATCCCTTAACCTTGTATTTCCCAATACCCGAGCAAGGAGGGGTGACACACATCCATGGGCAGCGACCACAAAAACAAATTTCTACTTACTAACCGCGAACGCGAAGTATTCGAGCTTTTGGTGCAGGACAAAACAACGAAAGATATCGCGCAGCAGCTTTTCATTAGTGAAAAGACTGTACGGAATCACATTTCCAATGTCATGCAAAAGTTAAATGTCAAGGGTCGTTCACAAGCGGTTGTAGAACTGATTAAGCTTGGGGAATTGAAGATCTGATTCCGTCAGCAAAGGGATCCATGCAAGCTCTCGAGCCTTCTTAGGAAGGAGTCGAGGGCTTTTATGTTGGAAGTGAACGTTTTGTTAACCCGATGATTCGACAACAAATGACGTCAAGCATGTACTATGATACAGATATGCTATATATATACCCTAATTGGAGGAGGCTATTTGTGATATGAGTGAGTTCGTCACGGAGCATAAAACTATTTTTTCACTTTCTACACTCCTAAATATAGAACCCAATATGCTGCTTAGACTATGCCGTTATATTGAATCGAGAGGTTACTTCTTTCATAAATCGGAGGAAGGCTCCCTGCAATTTACAGATCGAGATATCGCCGTTATCCTCGCCCATTACTGATGGGCTTTTTGTTTGCCTGCCTACAACAAAACCAGTCCAAGACACGGAAATGCGTGATCTTTGGACTGGTTTTTGTTTATTTCCGGAAGGAAAGCAATCTTATTTGACAATGATGGCTGTTACAACCTTATTCTTGCCATTCAGCTGAATCAGATGACCTTCGGTAAACAAGGACAAGTTGCCCGAAACAGTGACACCTGTGGACACCGTATAAATCGTTGTTTGTTCTTTACCATCTATCGTTTGAACGATAGAAATCGTTGCAAGCCCGCCTTGGGCATTGAGGGTAGTTCCTTTTAATGTGCCTAAAAGTTCAAACGGCTGATCCGCATCAATCATTTTGGTTACTTCAATATAAATGACTTTATTATCAGAGGTACGGATATCGACCTCATCGCCTGCTTTTAAATCAGAAGCTTTGACCTTCTTCCCATTTCGATAAACAACAACATTGGGGTGAAGCGTAAAGGTAGTTATAACTCCCGAATTTGTAAGCTTGAGCTCATTGTTGCTGACTACAGCGCTGACTGTGCCTTTGTTTGTAATCGCTTGAACCATTTTCGTAACTTCAATGTAAATAACTTTGTTTTCGGACGTTTGAATGTTGACTTCGTCCCCCACCTTCAGCTCGGAAGCGTTGACTTTCAGGCCATTGCGATAAACGATAACATCGGGATGGAGCGGCAGTTCGTAAGGAACACCTGACTTCTGGAGCTTCAGCACATTATTGTTAACGACCGCAGTGACAGTTCCGCTGTTGGTGATGGCTTGCGCCGTTTGCGTCACTTCAATGAAGATAACTTTATTGTCGGACGTACGGACATTTACCTCATCCCCGACAAGCAAAGCGGAAGCATTGACCTTCACACCATTCCGATAAATGACAACATCCGGGTGCAGGACATATTCGGTGGCAACACCTGATTTCGTCAGCCTCAGCACATTGCTGCTCACTGCCAAGCTGACAGTCCCGCTGCTGGAAACAGGTACAACAGATCGCGTGACTTCAATGTAAATGACTTTATTGTCCGATGTGCGAATATTGATTTCATCACCAATTTTCAAATCATAGACATTCACTTTCATACCGTTGCGATAGACGACAACATCTGGGTGAAGCGCAAGTGTAGAGGTAGCGCCAGCCTTCGTTAACGTCAACGTATTATTGCTCACTGCCGCACTCACGGTGCCGCTGTAAAGGATGGATTGCACAGCTTTGGTTACTTCGATGAAAACGACCTGATTATTAAATGTACGTATTTTCACCTCGTCCCCTGCTTGTAACGCAGAAGCGTTTACTTTGGCCCCATTCCGATAAATGAATACGTCCGGGTGCAGGGAATACGCTGATGTTGTTCCAGAACTCTTGATACTTAGCGTGTTATTCGCAACTACTTTAGTAATCGTGCCTGTGAGCGTGTTATTCCCTTGATCCGGCAATTGTCCGCCTGTACGATCAAGCAGCGCCGCAAGCTCAGCCCGTGTGACCGATTGGTTGGGCCTAAATGTATTATCTTCGAAGCCATCGACCAATCCTTTCTCAATGGCGACAGCAATGTAGCCAACAGAACCTGCCGGGATCTGCTTCGCGTCTTTGAAAGACAGCGTCGTGTTCATTTTCGCCTTCGCCTGTGCCTCCAATTTCAATGCCTTCACCAGAAGCGTCGTTGCCCACAAGCGGTCTCCACTCTTTTGAGGCTGAACACTGTCATCATTTTCCGAAAACAAATCATTTTCTAAAGCGACAGCGACATAACCAACCGCCCATGAAGGAATTTGATTGGCATCTTTGAAGTTCAATTTGGTATTCATGGCCGACGCAGATTCAGCCTGGCTGCGAAGCCCCATCAAACGAACGGCAGCCGTAATCGCTTCAATCCGCGAAACAGTATTATGCGGTTTGAACGTCCCATCTTCATAGCCATCAAATACACGTTTCGATGCCAAGCTGGCGATATAGCGGATTGCCCATTCCGCGCTTTGCAAATCGTCAAAGGTCAGATGAATCTCAACTTTTTTGTCCTCATTTTTAGCACCGTTATCTTTTGCCAAAACGGCCGTGCTGCCTCCCGTGATCATAACAAAAGCTAGACAAGTTGCTACGACTTTTTTGAACACCAAGCTTCACTCTCCTTTTAACTTAGAATATTGCGTGTATCAGAAGAATTCGTACGTCTGGTTATTATTAGGAGGGTGACCTTATAATTACCACAAAATAAATAACCAATCTATATCAACATCCTAGATACGGCTTAACAAATTTATCATACAAGGTGTAAATAAACTGTCAGAATGTGTAAATCATTTGCGGGAAATTACCACTGGCAAGAATGAATAGGAGGGCGGAGGTACTGGTGGTGCTGGAGTGCTGGTGCTGGTGCCGGTGGTGCTGGTGGTACTGGTGGTGCTGGAGTGCTGGTGCTGGTGCCGGTGGTGCTGGTGGTGCCGGTGGTGCTGGTGCTGGTGGTGCCGGTGGTGCTGGTGGTGCCGGTGGTGCTGGTGGTGCCGGTGGTGCCGGTGGTGCCGGTGGTGCTGGTGGTGCCGGAGGTGCTGGTGGTGCCGGTGGTGTTGGTGGTGCTGGTGCTGGTGCTCGTGCTGGTGCTGGTGGTGCTCGTGGTGCTCGTGGTGCTCGTGGTGTCGGAGGTGCTGGTGGTGCTGGTGGTGCTGGTGGTGCCGGTGGTGTTGGTGTTGGTGTTGGTGGTGGTGTTGGTGGTGCTGGTGCTCGTGCTGGGTGATAGAAGTGCTGGAAGTGCTGGAAGTGCCGGAGGCTGGAAGTACTGGAAATGCTGACGAGGGGAGGTGCATCATGAATATAGAAGAAATTAAGCGGATTATGCTCAGTGATTCGGCATCCATGAAGTCCCCCTCATGTCTCTGGTTGCCAAGGTTGAAAACCTCGAAAACGAAAATAAGGAACTTAGGCGGCAATTTGGCCAAAACTCGCACAACAGCAGCCGGCCGCTGTCTAGTGACCTCAAACGTGAACCTAAAAATCACCGGAAGTCCGGCGGCAAAAAGGGCTGAGCTGACCTCTCGGCCCTGAAGGGCACACTTTTGCTTGTGTAGATCAACTTTGTGAGAACTGCACTGCCTCTTTAAAAAGCTGAAAGGGAATATTGGCATCTCGAAGATACCCAAAATACTTCCTTGTGGTCACGGAATCGTGTCCAAAGATTTGTGGTCTTGCTCTTACGTGGGTATTCCTCTGCGCCCCGATTCGAAGCGAGGCTCCTTTTTAGCTCGAATTTGCTGCTTCACCTCTATACAGGCATAGAGATGTCAAAAACCTATCGACGCTCATACCCTAAACAGACGACGTCCTCATACCCTAAACAAGCGACGTCCTCATACCGAAGCTGGCAGATTGCCTCAAGCCCGTCTATGTCGCACTTTTTCGCATATTCCTGCAAATATGCATCCTTTTCCTCTTAGAAATCAGCAAAAACGTGAAAAGCCTGCGATTATGCATCCTTTGGAGACCTTTTTCCGCATCCTGAGAGGAAAAGCTTAAAAAGCCTGCACAATCGCAGGTATTTCCAATTTTCTTGCGATATTGCTGAAAAAGGATGCACTTTTGCAGGCTTTCTAGGCAAGCGCTAGAAAATCCAAGAGCATGCAGCACTTTGAGCTTACTTTTCGAGTCGCGAAGGGCTCATAGGTTTGGCGCTAGCCCTCACATTATGCTATGTTGGATAAAAGTGTAAGCAAAGGAGCGAACGAAATGACGGACAATGCGCTGAAGCTATCTCATTTTCATCCGATTCTGAGGACTTGGTTTTCTTCCCGTTTCGGTGAACCCACCGATGTGCAGAAGCAAGCTTGGAAACACATTATTTCCGGCACACATACCCTCATCTCGTCTCCTACGGGATCAGGAAAAACACTGGCAGCTTTGCTGCCTTGCATGGACCGGGTTGCAAAAACAAAGCAATCGCTTGGGGATAGCTATCAAGCCGGTGTCCGTGTTCTAGTCGTAACGCCGCTCAAGGCGTTAAATAACGATATTCATGATCATTTGATTCATTTTATAGCAGAAATTGACGAAGCTGCTGCCTCCTCCCCGAAGAAAGCCGATTGGCACGGCTTGCGGGTTGGCGTGCGAACGGGCGATACCACACAAAGCACGCGAGCCTCGATGCTGAAAAACCCGCCCGATTTGCTGGTGACAACGCCGGAATCGTTGTACCTTCTCCTCACTTCGCCGCGCGCGAGACAGATGCTGAAGAGCGTGGAACAGATCGTCGTCGACGAGATCCACGATTTGGCAGCAGACAAGCGCGGCATGCATTTGTCGCTCACGCTGGAACGGCTGGACGCGTGGTGCGGGCGATCCGTGCAGCGGATCGGCGTGTCTGCCACGCAGAAGCCGATCGAGCGGGTCGCCCGCTTCCTGGGCGGCTGGGAAGCGGATCAGCCGCGGCAGGTCGGCATTATCGAGAGCAAAGCCGAGAAGCAGTACGCCCTGCAGGTGACGATGCCGGAGCCTGCAAAGCCCGGAGCGGACAAAGAGGAGATATGGACGCCTCTTGTTGAGCGTTTGCTGCAGCTGATGGACGGCTGCAGCACTGTGCTGATCTTCGCCAATAGCCGCAGGCTGTGCGAACGAATGACATTGCGACTCAATGACCATGTCGGTCATGAGATCGCGAAGAGCCACCACGGCAGCGTCGCCCGCGAGAAGCGGCTCGAGGTCGAGCGCTTGCTCAAGGCAGGCGAGCTTCGCTGCCTCGTAGCCACGTCGTCGCTGGAGCTCGGCATCGACGTGGGTCATGTCGATCTGGTCATCCAGATCGACTCCCCGTTCTCCGCTGCCGCAGGCATCCAGCGGATCGGCCGTGCCGGCCACGCCGTCGGCAGCGTCAGCCGAGGCGTGCTGCTTGCGCGCAGCCGCAGCCTGCTGCCGGAGCTGGCCGTGCTCAGCCGGCGGATCGCCGCGCGCGACATCGAGGACATCCGCATTCCGCGGGGCAGCCTCGATGTGTTGGCGCAGCAGCTCGTCGCGATGGGCGCGATGGGCGACGAGCTGGATGTCGCGCAGCTGGCGCGACTGCTGGCGCAGAGCGATTCCTTCCACGAGCTGCCGGAGGAGCGCTGGTTAGCCATGCTTGAAGTGCTGTCAGGGCTTTACCCTTTCGTGCGTCCGCTCATCGCATGGGATCGCGAAACCGGCCGTCTCGAACGGTTGGCAGCTACGCAAATGGCTGCATTAACCGGCGCCGGCACCATTCCGCAGAGCACGGCCTATCCCGTGCATCACAACGAAACCGGCCTTCATCTCGGAGAGCTCGATGAAGAGTTCATCCATGAGTCGTCAGTCGGCGACGTCTTCCAGCTGGGCACCGCTTCCTGGCGAATCGTCCGCAAGCGTCCGGAGCGCATCTATGTCCAGGAAGCGGACAATCGCTACAGTGAAATCCCTTTCTGGCGCGGGGAAAGCGGCGGCAAATCCTTTGAGCTCGGCGTTCAAACGGGTCAACTTTGGCGCGAGCTGCGCGATCGTTTGCAAGCCCAGAGCAGCACCGAGGCAGACCTCGCTGTCCTAAACTGGCTAAGCGAACAGTACTTTTTTGGCATAGAAGCCAGTCAATCGCTGATCAGTCTCGTCCGCAATCAAATTGCCGTGAATACCGTTCCAACCGATACAACTCTAGTCATTGAGTCCTTTCTTGATGAAAACAATCAAGCCCACTATATTCTGCATAGCTTGTTCGGCCGTAAATTAAACCGCACTTGGCTGATGGCGATTGAGAAGCAGCTCAAGCGGCATGGACTGGCTGCCCTCTATACAAATGCGAAGGATAATGGCATCGAGCTTATCTTCCCATCCTTGCAGGATGCGGTTGTACCCGCCATTCTTTCTATCTCTTTCATAGAAGCGGAGCAGTACGTCATTGAAGCCGTAGCTGAATCCGGCATGTTTGGCGCAGCCTTCCAGCGGTTAGCTGAAACATCCTTGCTGCTTTCCCGCAGCTTTACGCGCGTCCCCGCTTGGCTGAAGCGGCTGCGCGGGCAAGAACTGATCAAGGAAGCCCTTCCCTTCAAGGAACGCTTTCCGTTATTTCAGGAGGCCATGCGCGAGTGTTTGGAGGAGCATGTCGACTTGCCCCATTTGCAGCATATTCTGCAAGTGATTCAACTTGGTACGATTCAGATCGCGGTACATCGCAACCATTTTCCTTCACCGCTTGCCGCACAATTCAAATCCGATTATGTCGCGCAAAAAATCTATGAATCCGACGCTTTGACGGAGGATTTGCAAGTGGAACTGCTTGGCTTCAGCCGGCAGATGGCGGCTGATATTTTCGGCGCGGAAGCCATTCGCCGTGCGGTCAGCCCGCAAATTATGGAGGCCGAAGAGCAGAAGCTCGCCAAAGCTGACGAACCTCTGGCTTCAGCTGCGGAGGTGCTGCGCTTTTTGAAGGAGCGCGGCGATGCCTCTATTCCCGAGCTCGTCAAGGTGAGTGCCGCCTCCGAAACGCTTGTAGCTGCTTGGATGGATGAGCTTGTGCAGCAAGGCAAAGCAGCACTGGCTTACTTCTCGACAACGACGCGATATATTTGCAAGGATGAAATGGCGTTCTATGCCTCACTTTCCAGCGACGCCGTGTCCCGCTCCTTCGTTTTTCAGCGCTTTGCCGATGGGAAGCTGTCGTTCACGACCGAAGAACTTGCGGTCCATTTCGACATTGATCCTCAGCTCGCAGCGAGCTGGGTCGAGACCGCTCTTGCCTCACAGCAGATTGCTGAAGCACCCTTTGCCGATCCAGGCACGGAAGAGCTGTGGACCAGCAGTAAAGTCGCCTCGCGGCTAATTCGCCTGTCCTTGCAATCCTATCGCCGTGGCGGCGGAGCTATTTCGCCATTCACCTATCTGGCCCATATGCCCCTGAGACGCAAGCTCTCGGATCGCGCTGATGTGCCAGGGATGGAAGAGCTGCTTGCAATTATTCAAGATTTGCAAGGCTTCTTCTTGCCTGTGTCACACTGGGAGTCACTCTTGTTCCCAACGCGTCAGCTTGCTTACCGCAAGCAAGATTTGGATACCTTGTGCTCATCAGGGCAAATTGTCTGGCTTGGCCGCAAAGAGCCGGGCGAGAAGGAAGGACGGATTGCTTTCTTTCTGGCAGAAAGCCATTCTCTCTTTGAGCCTTGTCTTGCCGCAGTCAGCCACATGCCTGTCTCTCAGCCCTATCTGCTAACGCTGCTGCAGGAGAAAGGGGCGAGCTTTCTGAGTAAGCTCGGGATTGAAACTGGCAAGCCGCCTTCTGTCTTGTTGGAGGAATTGCTGCAATTGGTATGGGATGGTCAAGCTGCCAATGATCAGTTCGCGCCACTGAGGCTTCATGCGATGGGCGCCTCGAAGAAACCGGACAAGTTCCAGTCTGGACTTGGCCGCTGGTACGCCCTTAGCAGCTTGTATGAACCAACTTTTGACAAGCAGGCTTCTGCCATGCAGTGGACCCATCACCTGCTTGAACGTTTTGGGCTTGTCACCAAGGATGTGGTCTCAGCGTTCTGTCCATTCCCATGGGAAGCTATTCAGTCCGCGCTCCGTCAATTGGAAGAATGGGGAATTGTTGTTCGAGGGTTGTTTATTGCCGACTTGCATGCGCTGCAATTCGCGACCAAGACCTTTATCAGCCTGCTGCACCAGCAGCCAGCTATTCCTCTGGCTAGTCAAACCAAGTTCACACTCGTAAGTGCCGTCGATCCAGCCAATCCTTTTGGACTTCTGCTCGATTGGCCAGAGGTTGCGGGTATTTCCTTCGCACGGAAACAGGGGAATTACCTAGCACTCAAAGGCAGCGAGTGGCTCTACTGGATTGAAAATAACGGCAAGCGAATTTACCAAATCACTTCTTTGGCAGATACCGCTAGCGATCCATCTATCATCGTTCAGGAACTCAAACTCATGTTCCGTCAATTTTTGAAACAACATCAGCTGCGCAAAATCGTCATTGATACTTGGAATGGCGTACGCATCTCCGAAGCGCCGGAACAGGCCTATCTCAAACTTCTGGGCGCAGAAAAAGACCGCACCAGCTTCGTCCTGTGGCCTAGCCAACTGAGCTGAGTACGGTCTATATCGCTTCGATGTTGACAGCGCAAATTTTGAATTCCGGCATCCGACTGGTCGGATCGAGCGCATCATTGGTCAAAACATTGATGGAGAGTTCATCTCCCCAATGAAAAGGTACGAAAACCGTCCGAGGCTGAATCCCCTCTGTTATTTTCACCTCAACACACAAGGAGCCTCGGCGGCTCGTGATGCGGATTTTCCCTTCCGTTCCAAGTCCGATGCGCTTAGCCAGCCATGGATGAATTTCGGCAACAGGCACCGGAGCCTTCTTGTTCAAAGCCTCTGTCCGTCGCTTTTGCACGCCGCTCAAATAATGATTGGCAAGCCGGCCTGTTGTCAGCACGTAAGGGTACTCCGCATCAATCGGCTCTGCCGGCATTTTCGGCTGAATGCCGAACAATTTCGCTTTGCCATCCGGATGATGAAAGCGGCTTTCAAATAATTGCGGAGTCCCCGGGTGATCTAGGGCAGGACAAGGCCAGAATATCCCTTTCTCCTCCTGAAGCCTCTGATACGTAATGCCGCTGTAATCCGCTTTGCCGCCAGCTGTTGCCGCAGCTAACTCCCGAAACACGTCTTCAACACCCGTATATTGAAAGTAGGCGCCACGCCCTAAGGCCTCTGCCAACTCACAAATAATGTGAAAATCAAACCTGCAGCTGCCCGGAAGCTCCATCGCTTTCTGACGATGGAACACACGTCCTTCCAGATTCGTCATGGTGCCTTCTGCTTCGGCAAAGGAGGAGGCTGGCAGCAAATAGTGTGCGTAACGCGCCGTTTCGCTTTCGAACATGTCTACCACGACCAGCAGATCCAGCTTCTGAAGCGCACGCTCCACCATCCGGTTGTTCGGACTGGATACGAGTGGATTGGAACCAAGAACGATGAGTGCCTTAATTTCGCCTTCATCTACCTTTTGCAGCAGCTCATAGGCCGAAACACCTTTGCCTGGCAATTCCTGCGGATCAATTCCCCACACCTTGGCGACATGCTCGCGAGCGGCCGGATCTTCGATCAATCGGTAGCCCGGCAGCTGATCCGCCTTCTGCCCATGCTCGCGTCCGCCTTGACCATTCGCTTGTCCGGTTACGGCACCAAAGCCGCAGCCTTTACGCCCTATTTTACCGGTCACCAAGGTCAAATTGATATAATTCAACGTGTTTTCCACACCGTTTACTTGTTGTTCCAAGCCTCGTGCGGTTAACACAATCCCCGTCTCCGCCTTGGCGAACCCTCGCGCTATAGTCCGTAGAACAGCCTCAAGAATTCCCGTCAGCTCTTCAACTCTTGCCGGAGTAAAGGACTTCACAGCTTCCCTCAATAGCTCAAAACCGGAGGTTCGCTCCTGAACGAAACGTTGATCGACAAGCTTTTCCTCAATCATTATGTGCAGCAAGCCATTAATAAACACAGAATCGAAGCCTGGCTGCAGCCGTACATGAATATCAGCGACCTTGGAGGTCATCGTATTCCGCGGATCAATCGTGACGATCACAGCGCCTTTCTTCTTCGCTTCCATCAAATAAGGCATCATCGTTGGCTGGCATTCTGCAATGTTCGTTCCCGCCAGAATGATGTATTGGGCATTCGGAATTTCCGTTAATGGCATAGTCATTCCCCGATCGATACCGAACGCCTGATTGCTGGCTGCCGCTGCCGAAGACATGCAATAGCGGCCATTGTAATCGATATATTTGGAGCGAAGCGCAACACGTGTAAATTTGCCAAGGAGATAACTAACTTCATTGGTCAAAGAACCGCCGCCGTACACCCCAACGACATCCGGACCATACGTCTCTTGCAACGCTTTAATCCGCTTCGCGATGTCCGCATAAGCTTGTTCCCAAGAAACCTTTAGCCAACCATGCGGCTCCGCTTTGCTTTTGAGCAATGGCTCCATAATGCGTTCAGGATGAAGCACATGATCAAGGGCGTTTAATCCCTTCTGACATAGACGGTTCGTCGCTACCGGAAAGTTTGGACTTGGCTTTGTCATCAAAACCGAGGTTTTCTCATTCGGCATGATCTCCAGCCCGCACTGCATACTGCAAAAGCAGCAGTGCGAGGAAGGCTGATCTTGCGATAACATGCTCCTCACCCCCAATACCAAGCGCTCTATTGCTAATCC
This sequence comes from Paenibacillus ferrarius, assembly GCF_002027705.1. Classification (GTDB taxonomy): domain Bacteria; phylum Bacillota; class Bacilli; order Paenibacillales; family NBRC-103111; genus Paenibacillus_E; species Paenibacillus_E ferrarius. The sequence goes on from NZ_MBTG01000045.1 coordinate 251,184, forward strand.
AAGTTTTTCATTGCTTGCTTAACTGGCCATTTCTTCCTCTGTCGGGAAGCCGATATAGACAGATCCATCCAGCACTTTGGTCGTATACGTGCGAACACAGCCTGTATCAGGCGCTTGAACAAGCCCCGAAGGAAGATGAATCTTGCGATCGTGCATGGGGCAGAAGACGTGATCATCGCAGACAATGCCTTCGGCCAGAACGCCCTCTTTATGAGGACAACGATTCTGAATGGCTAGCAGCTTGCCGCTTTTCATTTTGAATAACGCCACTTCTTCGCCTTGATAACGAATCGTTTTCCCTGTGTTTACGGCTAAATCCTCATAAGATACGGCTTGCACCCATACCAGTTGCTCGTCTTGTGTTTTCATCGTTCTGCCCCTCCCGGCCATCTTCTACTGCTAGGTCAATTCGACAACTTCATAGAGATCGCGTTGAATTTTTTTGCTTTCAATCGCTTGCTTCCATGGATCTTTCGTAACGGAAAGCGCAAGTTCCATGCGTGTGCACAGCTGTTTGCGTTCTTCTTCATTTTGGACCACGTCACGTATATGCTCGATGCCAAGTCTGTGAACCCATTCGCTGGTACGCTCCCCGTATTTGCCTGTTTCACGGTAGTATTGCAGATAGGCTTCTGTGTATTCAATAATTTCTTGCTCTGTTCTCACCGTTGTCAAAAGGTCACCGACACGAACCTTCACTCCGCCATTGCCTCCCGCATAAAGTTCCCAACCCCCATCTACAGAGACAACGCCCAAATCCTTGATGCCTGACTCTGCACAGTTTCGCGGGCAGCCGGATACCGCAAGCTTCACCTTGGCTGGTGTATTCAAGCGTTCAAATCGTTTCTCCAGCTCAATGCCAACCCCCATCGCATCCCCGGTACCGAAGCGGCAGAAGGTATCGCCTACACAAGTTTTCACAGTACGCAAAGCTTTCCCATACGCATATCCAGACGGCATATCCAATGCTTCCCACATCGCCGTAAGATCCTCTTTCTTCACACCAAGCAAATCGAGACGTTGACCGCCAGTGAATTTCACAGTGGGAACATGGAACTGTTCGGCTACTTCAGCAATCCGCTTCAATTCGGTTGGATTCGTGACACCGCCATAAATCCTTGGAACGACGGAATACGTACCATCCTTCTGAATGTTGGCATGCATGCGTTCATTAACAAATCGCGAGGTGCTGTCATCTTGATACGTGCCAGGGCTTACCATGCCCAAATAGTAATTAAGCGCTGGGCGGCATTTGGAGCAGCCCTCTTCATTTTTCCACCCCAGCACGTTCATTACTTCACGCACATGCGATAAACCTTTATCCCGAATGGCTTCAACCACTTCATCACGAGCAAACTCGGTACAGCCGCAGATCGATTCCTTGGCCGCATTTCCATCATAAGAATCTCCTAATGTGAAGGCTAAAAGCTCACTGACGAGCGGCTTGCAGCCGCCGCATGAACGAGAAGCTGTTGTACAATTCTTCACTTCATCCACGGTCGTAAGCCCTTGCCCCTTGATCGCTGAACAAATCGTACCTTTCGTAACGCCATTGCAGCCGCAGATAATAGCATCATCCTTCATGTCAGCTGCTCCGGCTGCTGCTGAGCCACTGCCGCTGGATGAATCTGTCAGAATCGCTGTTTTGGGCATGGCGCTCACATCGGTTTCTTCTCGAATCATTTGCATGAGTCGTGTGCCATCTGCCGTATCTCCAAAAAGAACCGCACCGATGATTTTGTTGTCTTGAATAACCACTTTTTTATAGACACCTGTGAACTCGTCATGGATGCGAATGGCTTTCGTACCTTCGGCATCGACGAATTTACCGCCCGAGAAAACATCAACCCCAGAAACCTTCAGCTTCGTATACAGAATGGAACCTTCGTACGGAGCTGTTTCTACGCCTGCCAAATGTTTGGCGAGCACGGCGCCCTGCTCATACAGAGGAGCAACGAGTCCATAGGCTACCCCTCTATGCATCGCACATTCGCCTACCGCATAAACATCAGGCACATTCGTTTGCAAATAGTCGTTTACGATGATACCTGGATTGCAGTCTACACCGGAATTTCTGGCAAGTTCAACATTGGGACGAATCCCTGCAGCCATTACGATCAAATCCGCCTCGGCAACCGTACCATCTTTGAATTTTAGACCAGCAACGCGTTTGTCACCGATGATTTCTGCGGACTGCTTGGCGAGGAGAAAGTTGATTCCTTGCTCTTCGAGTGCCGCTTGAAGCATTTTGGATGCGGTGCGATCCAGCTGACGTTCCATAATCGTATCGACAATATGAACAACATCTACTTTCATCCCTAAATGAAGGAAGCCCCTCGCTGCCTCCAAACCAAGCAAACCGCCGCCGATGACGATCGCTTTTTTATATTTTCGGGCAGACTCGATCATGATTTCACAATCCCGAATGGTCCGATACGCCATGACGCCTTCTTTATCCGCACCAGGCAGCGGAATCATAAATGGATTGGAGCCTGTCGCCAAAATCAATTTATCATAAGGAACCGTTAACCCTTTATCACTCGTTACCGTTTGAGCGGTTGTGTCAATTTGAGTAACCGTATGATTGGTGTGCAAGGTAATCTTGTTATTCGTGTACCACTCGTAAGGATGAATGACAATATCTTCGACTTGGGAATCCCCGGAAAGTACGTAAGACAACAAAATTCGGTTATAGTTCGGATGCGGCTCACTGCCAAAAATAGTGATCTCATATTTATCCGGTGCAAGCTTCAGCAAGTGTTCCACCGCATTTACGCCCGCCATCCCATTTCCGACCAATACCAGCTGTTCCTTTTGAGTCATGATCATCTTCCTCTCTGATATGTCTCTCCTATCACCGGGGCAACAATGGATATCTATAAGACTTGCACACTTTCTATAGAAGCAGGTGCTGCTTTCACTTTACCGCCCTCACCAATCCAGGTCCGTTTCCATTGCCCTTGCACTAGCGCGATTAATACGATGCAGATTGCCGCGATTGCACTCAAGATCAAGAAGCCCGGAGTGAAAGAACCGGTAGATAATTTGATATTGCCGAGAATTTTGGGCAGGAAATATCCGCCAAGGCCTCCTGCCGCTCCAACGATGCCTGTAACAACGCCGATTTCGGATCGGAAACGCTGAGGTACAAGCTGGAACACAGAACCATTGCCCATCCCAAAGGCCATCATGGCAATGAACAGCATCACGGTTGTAAGCGAAAGAGCAGGAAGCGTAGAAATACCGGCCATCATGATTGCAACAATCCCGTACAACACCATTAACATGCGTATGCCGCCGATTTTATCCGCGAGCCATCCCCCGACCGGACGGAAGAAACTTCCGCCAATCACGCATAACGTTGTGAAATCGGCTGCTCGAACTGGCGAAAGGCCATATTGCGTATTAAAGAAAATCGTTAAATAAGTAGACATCCCTACGAAACCGCCAAAGGTAACGCTGTATAACATACAAAACAACCAAGAATCTTTTTGTTTCAATACTTTGCCGTATTCGGCAATCGTCTTCGGAGCCGGTTTATTGGGGCTATCTTTCGCCAATATACTGAAGACAACAAGTGTTATTACGATCGGAATCATGGCAATCCCCAAAACAACATGCCAGTCGCCATAATGCTGGGCGAGCCGATTAGCGAACAAAGTAGCGAAAATAGTTCCGCTATTGCCAGCCCCTGCGATGCCCATCGCCAGGCCTTGGTACTGCGGCGGATACCAGCTGCTGGCTAAGGGCAGTGCCGCTGCAAAGCTGGCTCCTGCAATTCCGAGCATCAGTGCCACGAAATACATATCTCCCATGCTGTTCGCGAATTGCCAGCCCCAGAACAAAGGGACTAAGGTTAAGGTAAGTCCAATCTGTCCTGTTAGCTTTGGCCCTATTTTATCGGTCAGAACCCCTAGTACTAATCGAAGAACTGCGCCACCGAGCGTAGGCAATGCAACTAAATTCGCCTTCTGTGCCGCATCCAGATGAAAATCATTGGCGAGAATAACCGCAAGAGGACCAAGTAGGACCCATACCATGAAACTCATGTCAAAATACAAAAACGAACTGAATAACGACCCTTTGTGCCCAACTTGCAAAAAACTCTTCCGATCAACCATGCATTCCCTCTCCTTTATCGAGGCTTTTCGCCTTCTTTTTTCTACCCTACCGTACCTGAGCGCTTTTTGACAAGAAAAGGCCGACAAACTATCCCCAGACATGGTGGGATGCTTATCGGCTTCTTTGCCACTGCTGTCACATCATCGTGAGCAGCATGTTAATTGATAGGGATCAAACAGAACATAAAAAGCCTATCCGGTTACGTAATTGTAAGGGGATAGGCGCCATTGCCTTCGTTAGTGATGCTTAGCGGCACATCATTGTGCCGATTTCTACTTTGATTATAGTATGACACTTTGGTTATGTCAATAAACATAACATATATTTTTCTTTCATGATATCCATTGTGACATATCGACAAATTTCAAGGTCATATGCTATAGTAATGCCGTGCAATCATTCACACAAGCAACAAACCTCACATGAAGTTGCCATATATAAAGCAAACCACGATGGAGGTATTCAAATGTTACAATCATTTATCCTGATCGACGAGTTGCAAGCAGCTCGCTCAGCTACCTCCTCGTCGCCTCATCAGCTGAACTCTTCCTCTTCTACCGAGAAATTCCTGCCTGCCGAGATGCTGAAGGACTTGGGTTTTCGCGTCTACTCGACTGCTGCTGTAAAAGAAATTTCCTTTATCATTCCTAAGGTCGATGCTGTATTATTATCTGTAAGCCCTAGTCAAGTAGAATCCTGGCGCACTCGTGTGTCAGCAATGAAGAGTCTTCCCTTGTTCTGGTGGTGCGACTCCCACACCTTTCCCTCAAATGAATGCGTTATGAATGCTGGCATTGATGGATTGATCGGCTCAACGATGACGCCGCTTGAAGTGCACTGCGCCTTGCTGCTTGGTGTGAATCATTATTTCCAACGAACGGAGTGGCAGCAGGAGCGCGAGCAGCTTCTTTCCAAGCTGGAAGAGCGCAAATGGGTCGATCAGGCGAAGCGGATCTTATGTGAAATTAAAGGCATCTCCGAAGCGGAGGCTTATGACTTTTTGCGTAAACAAGCGATGAATGAACGGAAAAGAATGGTAGACGTTGCTACCTCCATCGTCAAGGTGTATCAAATACTGCAGGATCAGAACCAAGGAGGTCGGAAACGATGATATCTTTACTCAAAGAAGTGGGCCGCGGCAAACGCGGAGCAAGAGATCTGACGTATGAAGAAGCTGCCCAAGCTGCGGAGCTCATTATTACAGGCGCTGCGACTCAAGCGCAAATGGGCGCTTTTCTCGTCGCTGAACGCATCAAAATGGAATCACCTGATGAGATCAAAGCATTCATTCATGCGCTGCGCAAACGAACGAAAGCTTATCCGATTCCCGGCAGCATCGACTGCGCCGGACCTTACGATGGACGAACGCGTACGTTCATCGCTACCTTGCCTACCGCCTTCGTCCTCGCCGCATGCGGTCTTCCTGCCACGCTGCACGGCAGCCCCAGCATGCCGCCCAAATGGGGCATCACGCTGTCGGATGTGCTCGCAGCGCTAGGCGTTCCAGTGCTTGCCGCTTCACGCGAAGCACTCATATCGGCCGCGGCTCGAACAGGTTTCCTGTTCACGCCCACAGAAAGCTGGTGCCCGCCGCTTGGCGAGCTGCGCGTGCTGCGTCAGGAACTCGGACTGCGCACCGTGTTCAATACCGCCGAAAAGCTGCTTCGTTTCACCGAAGCCCCCTATATGGCCGTCGGTGTGTTTCATGGCACTGTGTTCGAGAAGATCACCAATTTATTAATCGAATTAGGCGTTTCACAAGGTATTGTCGTGCAGGGGATGGAAGGCTCGGAAGATCTTTCCGTCGACAAACGTACGCGGACTTATCTCATCCAAGATGGTGTCAGTGAATTATTCATTGTCGATCCGGAAATTTACGAATTAATGGTTGAAGTGCCTGAAGTTGAATGGACAGCTCAGCTGCAAGGCGAAACTGCCCTTGCCGTCCTGCGCGGTGACGCTGAACTTCCTTATTTGAACATGGTGCTGTTGAATAGTGCCGTGCGTTTATGGGTTTCCCAAAAAGCCGGTTCCATCGAAGAAGGCATTTATTTGGCCCGCCATGCTATTGAGCAAGGAACAGCTCTGCAGAAATACAACGAGTGGACAGAAGCCATCAAACTGGTCTCCGCCACCTAATCAACAAAGCCTTACTGCTGCCCTTTACTAGGAATCCTTTGGAATTCCTAGTAAAGGGCTTTTCGCGACTGAGACTACCTTTTTGGCAGGCTCGAGCACGACTCGCTGCCTCCCCCTCTGAGCCGACTTTTATGGACTATCACCTTTTGAGAAGGAAATTTGTCCAAATGTGTCGAACTGTGTCCGGTAACTGTCTTAGTAGGGAAGTGACTTTCATATGTCAACAACTCACCTGTTGTTAACGATCATCATTTATCTTCTACCCGCCATCTATTTCTTCTACTCGTCCATAGAGATTTATCTTCGCAATCGGAAAAGCAAAGTGAATCAGTCTGCCGCCTTATTGGTTGCCTGCTTTGCCGTATTATGCCTGGCACAATTAGTACTGAATTTGGCCCCACCTGCTTTTTCCCCATTTTTTTATCAAACGATCTTTTTTCCCGTTATTTTGATTTCTACCGGCTTGGGGATGAAGTTCTATTTCAACCTTAGCAAGTTTGGACAAAGACTTTCTTTAACGGCCAGAATTATTATTTATTGCTTGCCCTTTTGTCTATTCGCGCCTTTATCTATCTGTACGCCATATCTCGTCAGTGGCTATGTGTTGGATAGCTTATGGATCAAACCCATCCTCGGCTCTTTTTTTCCTTACTTGATGATGATTTTTGTTTTTATGTATTCACTTGTTGAGAACCTTTTACTTATAAGGATGATTCGCTCCACTTCTGGCGGTCATAAACGCAAATATGTCATGCTGATGATCTCCAGCTTCATTACTCTCTTATGGGGGTTTGTGATGTTTATCCTCAGCAATCTGTTCCCTCCATACATCGCCATGCCGGAACTGTCTATACATTCCGTTATTTTCTACGTGATTGCAGTCCGGACGATTGTCAAAAGGTACGATATGCTTCCCAATGAATCTCGCAAATATGAGATGCTGTTTGAACTCGTTCCTTTCGGGGTCGCCCTTCTTGATAAAGACGCGAATATTGTAGAAATCAACGCAGCTGGACGACAAATTCTAACTCCCCCTGACGATGATGGTTCCCATAAAGCGTATTCCTTTCTAGACGCGTATCCCAAAGAGATGCATGCCCAACTTCTAGATTCCTATCGCAAGCAGTTTGATGCCAGGCAATCCTTGCATAACTTTGAAGTCACGAAAATCTCCTTTCGGAATCATCTCCCTATCTCCTTTATGGTGGATACCGAATTTTTGGAAATCGGCGATGAAACATTTGTTTATATGATTTTGCGGGATATCACAGCGCACAAGGAAGCCGAACAACGCATCTCCTTCCTCGCTTATCATGACGCTTTAACAGGTCTTCCCAATCGAAACCTGTTCCAGCAGCGTGTCAACGAATCTCTGTTGCAAGCACAGGAAGAACAGCAACTGCTTGCCGTTATGCTACTCGATCTAGATCGATTCAAAATTGTAAATGATAGCTTGGGGCATCAAGTCGGAGATCGTTTATTGCAATTCGTCGCAGGACTTCTGTCCAAGCCGTTCTACGAAGGCAGCACGGTTGCGAGAATCGGAGGGGATGAATTCCTTATTCTACTTCCCAATCTGCCTGACAAGCAGCTCGGAGTCCAGATCGGCAGCGAGTTGATCGCACGGTTCCAACAATCCTCCTATACGGAAGAAGGACTTGAGCTAAACGTGACTGCCAGTCTAGGCATCAGCTTCTTTCCTGATGATGGCGAGGATGTCTATTCCTTGATCAAAAGCGCCGACATCTCCATGTATCGAGCAAAAGAACAAGGCCGCAATCAAATGGAAGCTTACCAACCCTCTATGAGCCATAAGGCTCACGAACGCCTGAAGCTTGAGCGCAACCTGCGCAAAGCGATTGAACGTGAAGAGTTGGTTCTGTATTACCAGCCGCAAATTGATCTGATCAATGGCCGCGTCTGCGGGATAGAAGCGCTCGTGCGGTGGAATTCTCCCGAACAAGGAATTATTCCACCGCAGCAATTCATTCCCTTCGCAGAAGAGTGCGGGCTCATTGTCCCCCTTAGCAACTGGGTTCTGCGAAATGCCTGCTTGCAAAGCAAACGTTGGCAGGAGGAGGGATTGCCCGCACTGCAAGTGGCTGTTAACATATCTACGCTCCAATTTCATCAAAACCATTTCGCTGGCAACGTGCAAGCCATACTTGAGGAAACCGGTCTTGACCCCAAGTATCTTTGCTTGGAAATTACAGAAAGCGTTGCTGTTCAGAACCAAGAGCAGGCGATTGCTCTTCTGGAACGTCTAACAACACTTGGGATCTCCATTGCCATTGATGATTTTGGAACAGGCTACTCCTCCTTATCCCTGCTGAATAAATTGCCCGTCCATCAGATCAAGATTGATAAATCGTTCATCGGCGATAAATCACCACAAGGCGCCCAGATCGCCAAAAGCATTATATCCTTGTCACGCAGCCTGAATATGAATGTGCTCGCAGAAGGCGTAGAGACGCAAGAACAATACAACTTCTTAATGGAGCATCAGTGCGACAGCATTCAAGGATATCTGATCTCACATCCCATTAGTGCTTCGGAATTCGAAATCTGGCTGCGCGCTAGAATAGAATCCGGCGAACATCAATGACCCCAAAAAAACCAACCTCCAACATCACGATAATCGTGGTGCTGAAGGTTGGTTTAAGCTTTAGTAAAAGCATTGCTGCTAGTTATTTCACTGAATCCGCGACCTGCTTCACCATACCCTCAACGGAGATTAGACCGCCGCCCGAGAGATACCAGTAGTTCGCATCCAGATAGATGATATTGCCATTTTTGAAGGCATTCGTCTTTTTGACAAGTTCATTTTCAATGATTTGCTTGCCTGTCGATTTGCCGTCAACAACTTTACCGCGGTCAACCACGAAGAGATAATCGGGATTTTTCTCCAAAATGTACTCATTGGAAATATTTTGGCCGTGTGTCGATACTTCAATTTTGCTATCTGCTTGTTTGAAGCCAAACACGTCATGGATGATGCCAAAGCGTGAGCCTGCGCCATATGCGCTAAGCGCTGTATCTTGAACAAGGACGATCAGCGCATTTTTACCGCTTGCCGATGCTTTAGTTTGAAGTTGTTTAGCGGCTGTTTCAATTTTAGCAACTTCCTCCGTTGCCACTGCTTCTTTGCTGAAAATTTTGCCTAAGGTTAACGCATTTTCTTTGAATGAATCCATGTATTTCGCGTTATCCACACCCATAAAGATGGTTGGCGCGATTTTGCTTAGCTCCGCGTAGGCTTTCTCTGCACGACCAGAGATAATGATAAGATCCGCTTTGCTGGCATTGATTTTCTCAAAATCCGGCTCGAACAGCGTACCTGCATTAATGTATTTGGCATCTTTGTATTTACTCAGATAAGAAGGCAAGTTCGCTTGCGGAACGCCGGCCACCTCAACGCCCAAACGATCCAAGGAATCCAATACCCCATAATCGAATACGAAAACCTTCTTCGGATTCGTTTTCACTTTCGTTTCACCTAACTTATGCTTGACGGTAATCTCTGTCGGCGCTGCAGGCGTTGCCGCAGCCGTCGCTGCGTTGGTTGCTTGCGGACTCGCTGCCGCAGGCTTCGCAGTTTCTTTATTCGCTTGGTTTCCGCTGCCGCAAGCCGCAACGAAAACCGCGATGATCAATGTTAGTAGGAGAATGGATAATTTCTTGCTCATGACTAGACACCTCTTCTATTATCTTTGTTAGGTAAAATACACGCATATCTTATTTCCGTTAATCTCATGAATCGCAATGTCCATGTCATATATCTCATGAAGGACCGCTGAATCAATCATCTCGTCCGTAGGACCTTCTTTCACCACTTTGCCCTGCTTAAAAGCGACGATGTAATCAGAATAGCAGGATGCGAAATTGATATCATGAATCACGATCACGATGGTTTTGCCTAATTCGTCTGCCAGTCGTCGCAGCACCTTCATAATTTGTACAGAATGCTTCATATCCAAATTATTGAGCGGCTCGTCCAGCAGTATGTACTCGGTATTTTGCGCGATGACCATCGCTATATAGGCCCGTTGGTTCTGGCCTCCGCTCAGCTGGTCCAAGTATTTGTGCTGCATGTCTTCAAGCTCCATATACCGAATCGCTTCGTCCACGAACTGCCAATCTTCTTTGGTCAGCTTGCCCTGCGAATAAGGGAATCGCCCGAAGCTTACCAAATCACGCACGGTCAGACGCACTTGGATGTGGTTGGATTGCTTGAGAATCGCTATTTTCTTGGCTAACTCCTGGCTTTTGGCTTTGGTGACATCCTCACCGTCGATAAGAATTTCACCGCTGTCTATCGAAAGCAGTCGGCTTATCATCGAAATGAGGGTGCTTTTGCCAGCGCCATTGGGTCCAATAAAAGAGGTAACTTTTCCTTTGCCGATTCGAATGGATACATCGTCCACAACGGGGTTGTTTCCGTAGGACTTCGATACATGTCTGACTTCAATCATGACTTATTCTCCCTTAACAGCAGGTATAAGAAGTATACGCCCCCGGCGAAATTGATAATGACCGCAAGTGGTGTAGAAAAGCTGAATATGCGTTCCATAATCAACTGACCACCCACTAACGCAATCATACAAATCAAAATCGAGCCAGGTATCAGATAACGGTGCCGATACGTCTTCATAAACTGGTAAGTGAGGTTAGCCACAAGCAAACCTAGAAAGGTGACCGGGCCGACCAATGCCGTCGCTATGGAAACCAGAACAGAGATAATAATAAGCAGCCGTTTCACGACATATTCGTAAGGAACCCCAAGATTAATCGCATGCTCTCTACCTAAAGAAATGACATCCAGATACTTCATAAATTTCAGGCTGTACAGCACAACGATGACGCTCGAGATAGCCGATATCAGCAATAATTTACTATTCACGGTATTGAAGCTGGCAAAAGAACGCCCTTGTAGAACTGAGAATTCATTAGGATCAATCAGCACTTCCATGAAGGTCGTAAAGCTGCCGAAAAAAGTACCCAGAATGATGCCAAACAGCAGCAAAAAATATAAATTCCGGCCTTCCCTTTTGAACAACAATTTAAACAGCACCAGAGAGAAAAGCGTCATCAGGCCAACCGTGATCGCAAAATTGAGATTCCCATTCGCCGAAAGCGCGCTCTTCGAGCCCAACAGGAAAATAACTGTGGTCTGTATAAGCATATACAAAGCATCTAAACCAATAATACTTGGGGTTAGAATACGATTATTCGTAATCGTCTGAAATAGAATCGTCGAGTAGGCAATCGCTGTACCTGTCAAGACAATACTCATCACTTTGATGCCTCTTCTGGGGAGGACATAATCCCAATTGCCGCCCGCATGCAGGGTCAAAAAGGCAGCAATGACGCCTACAGCTAGGATGGCGAGCAGGCTCAATTTCAATCTAAACGTCATAAGCCTTTCTCCTCATCAGCAAATAAATGAACATTCCGCTTCCGATGACTCCCACCGTTAATCCAATCGGAATTTCGTAAGGATAAATTAGAATACGACCCAGAATGTCGCAGAACAAGACGAACACCGCTCCCAGAAGCGCCGTATGGGGGGCAATCTTTTTCAAATGATCGCCTTGATAAATGGAAACGATGTTCGGGATGACCAAGCCCAGAAAAGGGATGATCCCAACGCTTAAAATATTCACCGATGCGACAACCGCAACGATGACGAGACCCATATTAACAACAAGTCGATAGTTCAATCCCAAATTAGCGGCAAAATCTTCCCCCATACCGGCTATCGTAAAACGATTCGCATATAGGTAAGCAATGACCAGCATCGGAATGCTGATATACAGCAGCTCGTAACGTCCCTTCATGACCGTTGCAAAATTGCCCTGCAGCCAGGAGGAGATATTCTGGATCAAGTTGAATTTATAAGCAAAAAAGGTGGAAATGGACGTCACGACGCTCCCGAACATTAAGCCAACCAGCGGAATATAGATGGTATCCCGAAAGCGTATGCGGTCCAAAATCTTCATAAAGAGATAGGTTCCGGCAAGCGTAAAAACGAAAGCAACTGCGATTTTTTGAAGCGGCGTCGCCTCTGCAAACAACAGCATCGCAACGAGTATCCCCAATCTGGCGCAGTCCATCGTGCCCGCCGTTGTGGGCGATACGAACTTGTTGCGGGTAAGCTGCTGCATCAATAGACCAATGACGCTCATACTAACGCCGGCGATGACGATACTAATCAAGCGCGGGATACGGCTGACCAGCAAGATATGGGCCTGATCTTCTGTTAAATGAAACAAATCAAAGGGTGTAATGCCCTTAACCCCGATAAAAATCGAAGTGATGGATAACACGATGAGGGCAAGCACTAAATATCTTATTTTCATAGCAGATCCTAACGTACCAAATTGTATTCACGCTCTATTCCATGACCGTCAAGCGTTCGCTGGCCGGTATACGTTGTTGTGGAGAAGGGACTTTACCAGGATATCCAACGTGCAAGCTGCCGATTATTCTCTCGTCCGACTTCACCCCGAAGGCTTCACGGAACGACGCCAATTGCAGCAGTGGATACGTTTCCCACACCATACCGATGCCCTGCTCCCAAGCAAGCAATCCGAAATTGTGAATCAAACAGCTTGCCGACGCATAATCTTCCTCCGCAATGGCCGGATTGTCATTCACCTGCAAAACAACCGCGAGGAACATCGGCACCGACATGAATTTATCATATAGTTTTTGACCGATTTCCTGCGCCTTCGCAGGATCTGACTCCTTGGCCGCTCTGAACTCGCGCACGATATCCGCTAATTTGCAGCGGCCTTCGCCCTGAATAATGACGAAACGCCAAGGCTGTGTCATCCGGTGATTGGGTACCCAAACAGCGGTATCCAGCAGCTCCGAAATAAGCTCAACAGAAACAGGTTTATCTTCAAATTGATGAACGGAACGCCGTTCTTTGATAAGTTTAGTTAATTCCATATGTCCCCCCGTCTAGTCATCTGGACTCCCTGAAATTGAGAATCGTTATCAACGTTTCTTATTTTGGCATGATTGTTACCTAACGTGAATGGACTTTCCTGTAATTCGGATGGACTTTTTGTCATCATCATGATTTGGACAATAAATGGTACACCGTTTCATCAATCAAGCTGTCATGCATGGTCGCGTTGTACATGAGCAGACCATGATGACGAATCAGCAAAATATGCTGCCGCTCACGGCTGTGCGCCTGTTTGAGCCGCCGCCAAGAGGCTTCTAGCTGGAGACAATAATCATTGGACAGCGTTGTCGAGACGAAGAACACCACGTTGTCACAATCCATCGAAGCCACCTCGGGAAGCGTGTAGGTATCCAAAAAGGATACCTGCTCTACTGGCTTAGGCGGCGTTATTTTAAGCTCATCATAAAATAAATCCTTGATTTTCTTGCGCGTTAAACCGTATACCCGATAATGCTGTTCCTGAGCACTGACGAGCAGGAAGGGCTTCCCGCCAAGACGTTCTCGAATGTGTTCGCGGGCATTATCCACTTTCATGTCAAAGTAGGTCAGCCAGCGCTGGGCAACACTTGATAGACCCACTAACCCGCTGATTTTGAGCAATGTCTCCTTCCAGGTGAAGTCATGCCAGCGAATGATGACGACTTGCGCAATATCGGCAAGTGTTTCTTGCAGTTCATCAGGAATCGGCCCGCTTATAATGATGTTCGGATGGCTGTTCCGGATTTGTTCGATGTACGGCGTAAGATCTGACTCCAGCCACCAATCCTTGTGCAGACTTACCTTCGGCGTTAACCCCAGCACAGCCAAATCCCCATGAAAAATAGCACAAAGATTAGCAATGCGAATTTGTGCATTTTTCAAATAATCGGAAGGGGATAGACCCATATGCTTTTTGAAAAGTCTGCTGAAATAAAGCTCGTCGGCATAGCCAACGGTGTGAGCAACTTCCGTTATGGAGAAAGCGGAGCTTCCCAGAAGGCTGAGCGAGCGATTCAGACGAATCGTCGTCACAAATTTATGCGGGCTTAAGCCTGTAACCCCTCGAAATGCTTGATAAAACTTGCGGCTCGAGCCTGACAAGCGGGCCATTTCTTCCATATCGATCGTTTGGTTATAATGCTCCAAAATATATTGCTTGGCCTGCTCCACATACTCCACAAGTTCATCATCTACTTGCCTTGGACTTTGCAGGAAGGTCGTGAAGGCGGAAGATATACGGTAGAGATAGGACTGCAGTTGATAAAATAAAGCCGTATCCGGCTGGCCGCAATCGCTAAGGAAATCGGGTATCCAATTGGAAATGTGCGGCATCCGAAAACTGTGCAGCTGCAGCTCACGCTGATTCAAGAAGTCACTCACTCCCCCAGTTCCGCTAACGACAGCAGCAGAAGTCTGGCCGTTCAGAATTTGGAAGCGGATCCAGATCACACGAGCACGATGATTTTCACTATTTTTCAGCGTACATCGGCAATTGGGTGGAACAAAAAACAGCTCACCGGTCAGCACTTTATGCGTACGTCGGTGTTTATTATCCTCCAAGGTTACTCTTAGAAGTTCATCTATCACATAACCAAACGCATAATGCGGTTGGCTGACATGTTCAATTGTCGATTGACTCTCAATCGTTAACTCATCTGTCCCCAAATAATGGAGGGCGCGCGCTTGCGATGATAAGGTTACTGACATTTACGACCACATCCTTGTCACCGTTATAACTACTCTTCTCATCATATTTGATAATGATTCTCATTGTCAAATTGTAACCAACAAGCGCCAACAACGACATGTAAAAAAAAGACTATCGGCCGGTTGGCTTCAATAGTCTTTTTGCTGTGTGCTGTCATCCGATTCTATTTCCCTATAAACTGCTGGGTAAACATCTTGCCGCAAGGACCTCCATTAACAATCCCGATCCCAATATGCGTATAATCCTTGCTCAAGATGTTAGCTTTGTGGCCCGGCGAATTCATTAGCGCCTCATGAGCAGCTTGAACATCCTGATTGCAAGCTATATTTTCTCCCGCGGCATTATAGGTAATGCCGAACTTTTCCATCATATCGAAAGGCGAGCCGTACGTAGGAGAATCATGGGAGAAATAGTTGTTATCGACCATGTCCTGGCTTTTAAGCCTTGCCGTCTTCGTCAGTGCCGCATCCGCAATCAACGGGGACAGCCCTGCAGCCGTGCGCTCCTTATTCACCAGATCGAGCATTTGCTGCTCTTCCGCCGTTAAGCCTGATGTCGGTGGTACCTGAGACTCTGGCGGTGGGCTCGGTGTCGGCGTTGGAGTCGATGGAGCCGGTGTTGGTGATGGGGTCGGCTTTGGAGTCTTAGGGATTTTCAAATTCCCATAAGCCCATAGAATGGACTGCAGTGTTTGATCATCCACATTCCCCGTAACTGGGAGACCATATTTGCTTTGAAATGCTTTCACACCCGCAGCAGTTTGATTGCCGTAATAGCCTGTAATTGGTCCGCCGTAGTAGCCAAGTGACTTCAGCATCCCTTGAACCGCGTAAACATCCGGCCCTTTGGCCCCTTTGCCGTAGGCAAAAGCTGTGCTCGCGGATGAGCAGAACAAGGCGATACAAATAAACAGGATCCAGATATGCTTCTTTTTGCCTTGCAACATGAGTCTACGTTCACTCCCCGTTATCAGCATCATTCGTCGCATCGTGGACGATAAGCCTTAGAGTGACCTATTTCCCAAATAATATCCAGATTTATCTCCAAATTTTGCAATACGTATTGTTGTCTTTTTTGGAAATAATACATTTTAAATAAATTCTGGAGGGATCCGATTTTGAATGTCAAAAAACCAATCAGCTCATCGGAGCTTGGAACGCTTTGGCTTACCTATCAGGAAAAGACACTCATTCTAAGGGTTTTGGAATATTTCATAGAGAAAACAGAAGATCAGGAAGCCAGAAATATTATGGGAGGCTTATGGCAAGACCTCAGTTATTATGTGAATAAAATAAATGAGCTTTTTGAGAATCAAGGCATCGCCATTCCAATTGGATTTGTGAAAGAAGATGTTAACCTGGAAGCGCCCAAACTGTATGACAACGGGTTCGATATCATGTTTCTTCGCGTCCTGAAAGAGATCAGCATGGGGATGTATACCCTGAATATGAATATGGCCTATCATCCGGATGTTATGGATATTTATGAAGGCCTCACCGTTGTCACTCAAAAAACCTATCGAAGATCAACCGACTATTTACTGAAAAAAGGCATTCTTTCTCTGCCTCCGCATGTAACGATGCCGAAAACGATTGAATTTATTGAAAGCAAAAGTTATCTGAATGGATTTAACCTTTTTGGCGATAAAAGGGCTTTGAATACCATTGAACTTGGCGTTCTTCATCATGGCATTGAAACCAACAATGTCGGCATGCAGCTCATTACCGGTTTTGCGCAATGCGCAGACAATAAAGAGGTGAAAGATTTTTTTGTAAAAGGAAAAGAGCTTGCCAAGAAGCAAATTAAAACATTTGAAGAGATCCTTCTACAAAGTGATATTCAGTTCTCAGCCACGTCCGGTTGTACAGTAACCACCTCTACCACGTCGCCATTTTCTGAGAAGCTTATGATGTTCTGCATCTATCTTCTGAATGGGTTCGGTCTGGTAACCAATAGTTTTGGAACTGTTTTTTCGTTAAGAAATGATTTGACTGTGAAAACCGCTTGGATCGCCAAGGACATTTATGTATATTCCCACGAAGGAGTCAAGCTCATGATTAAAAATGGCTGGCTGGAGGAACCACCGCAAATGGAGGATCGACGTCAGCTAATTAATCAGTAATGGGGCATAGGATTCTCTTCCAAAAAGCAAATCAAGCTCAAGGGCTCGATTGCTTTTTTGGTGTCCATAATCTACAAGCACCCTTGAGGATTACAGGGATAGGAGGCTGGCTAGCTCAATAATGCACCGTCCTGCACAAGGACGGCTTGCAGCTCAGCAACGTTAATTTGCGCCGGCTGAACACTATGCTTAATGGCCAGCCCAGCCCCTGAACCTGCTGCTTGCCCCGTAGCCATGCAGCTTGGCGTAAGGCGCGTGGTAGCGAGAGCCTCGTGCGTCGTTGAGATGCAGCGGCCGGCCGTCAGCAAATTCTCAATTTTTTGCGGCAGCAGACAGCGGTAGGGGATATCATAGGCTCCGTCTCCCTTAACCCAAGCAGCGGTTACCCCTTTGCCGGATGGATCGTGGATATCGATCGGATAGCCGCTCCGCGCGATCACATCCTCGAAATGACGCCCTTCTACAACATCACTCACCTGCAGGGCATACTGTCCGTCAATCCGCCGTGTTTCGCGGATCCCGATTTGTGCGCCTACGGAGGAGATCGACGCTTTAGCGAAGCCAGGCAAGTTATTTCTCATAAACTCCGCCACCATCAAAACTTGCTTGCGCCCCAACTCCTCCGCCTCCGTCAAGTCCTCCACATTGGTTCCGTCCAGCCCTTGAACACGCGTCGTATTGACCAGCACCTCGTCATCCTCCGGTCCTGTGAAGAAGAGCACTTGATCACGATTGATTGGCAGATTGGCTTCCTTCCAATGCTTGAAATAACCGAGAACCCCAGATAAAGGCAGATCAGCCAGCTCGGAGAAAGGCGTCTTTCGATAAAATTCATCCGGGTGATCGATCATATACTGTTTCACTGCCGGTAAATTGACCCCGCGCATACGGAATTTCATCGTCATAGGCTGTGTGAGCTTATCGCCGTCACGCCCTTGCAGACAAGGCGCTCCCGATAAATAAGCAAGATCTGCGTCTCCGGTCGTGTCGATGAATACTTTGCCTCGAACATCGATGCGCCCCGACTTCGACGTTAACTGAACCGATTGAATACGGTTATCCACCGTTTCGACTTGATCTACGAAGCTATGAAACAGCAGTTTAACGCCAGCTTCCTTCAGCATATCAACCGCCAGTACTTTATAAATTTCAGGATGATAAGGTGTAATTGTATGTACAAAGCCAACGGTGTCCCTTAGGTGGCCAGGTGACGCGTTCATCGCCATCAGGCGGTCAATAATCTCCTGCGCCAAACCTTTAATCACTTGCTTGCCGTCCGTTGTATGAAAAGTCATCCAAGGATACACCAAGGCAGCGGTGGACATGCCGCCAATAAAGCCGTATTTTTCGATCAGCACCGTCTTGGCCCCGCTCCGGCCTGCCGCAATCGCCGCATTCACGCCAGCCGGCCCTCCGCCTACAACAACGATATCTGCTTCTATGCTTTTGCTCATTTGAATTCACTCCTTTGGGTTTGCTTGATAAGCTCAAGTTGTTGCTTCCCCCAGTATAAATTAAACTAAAGCTTCATTTTAGTTTAAATTTAGTTTAAAAAAGAGCTTATCCCCTAAGCTAAATTTAGTAAGCAAGCGTCGATAGATGATGGGGTTGATTACTTTCATGTGGAATGAAGGGGCTTCCAGATCAGATCAGTTCACCCAAGTGTAAAAGCCTGCATAAATACAGGAATTTCCGGGCGAATTTGGTTAAAAAGTGGAAATGCCTTGGAGATTGTGCAGGCATTTCTATCTTTTTCAGCCGCTCATCCAGAAAAAGCCTCAAAAACCTGCACAAACGCAGGAATTTAACAGTTTCGGCTCTTCCAGGAGCAAAAAAGATGTATAATTGCAGGTTTAGAGAAAGCAACTGGAGCTAGAGTCAGAGAAAGCAGAAGGCTCATCAAGAGATGATCAGAACCCGTACAGCTAATCCGGATGCTACATGTATACGCACGCCCAAACACAAAAAGCTGTCCCACAAGTAGGTTTATCTACTTGTGGGACAGCCCTTCTCATCAGCTGTTTATTTCACTTTGAACTGCAGGGTGAATTCAGCAAGGCTCTTCGTTAAGCTGTCGATACTCGCTACCATGCCAGCAAGCGTTTGAACCATGGAAGACTGATCTTGTACCGTAGCCGTTACTTCTTCCACTGATGCGGAAACTTCTTCACCGGAAGCGGATAAGCTTTGAGCGGATTCAAGCACATCATCTTTATCCTTTTCCATATGCGTGACATCGCTTGCCATCGATTGAATTTGATTCGTAATATCTTTGACATGCGCCAAGATCATCGTGAAGGCTTGCTGCGTTTTGCCTACAAATTCATCTTGTTTCAACGCAATCGTCTGGATTTCACCGACACTTTGGTTGTTCTCGTCAACATGTGAGAGGGTCAATCGAATAATTTCATTAATTTCACTGGACTGTTTGGAGGATTGTTCCGCCAATTTACGGATTTCATCCGCTACCACAGCGAAACCTCTTCCGTGTTCTCCGGCTCTTGCAGCTTCAATGGACGCATTCAGCGCCAGCAGGTTCGTCTGTTTAGCAATATCGCCGATCGTCCCTGTAATCGTCCGAATCTGATTCGAGCTTTCGGCCAACAATCCTGTAATCGCCGATATTTTCTGGACTTCCTGTTCATTTTGATGATTAATATGAATCAAGTTCTCGATGATCTCTTTGTTCGTATCAAACACATCCAGAATAGCTTCCGAGCGCTCCTTCACTGATTGCGTTTTGCTGCCGATCGTTTCCATCTTTTCGCCCAGTTCATAAAATTTGCCGACAATCGTTTCAGTCTCATTCGACTGAGATTCCATAGCTCTGGCAATTTCCATTGTCGTTACGGACGTTTCGTGAATCGATTGAGCCGTTTTCTGGGAAGTTTGTTCCAGCTCGCTCGTACTTGTATTCAACACCTCAATGGACGTGTTCATATGACCGATTAATTCCTTATTTTTCCCCACCATGGTATCAAAGCTGTTCGCCAACACACCAAATTCGCCAACAAACTTTCCTTCGGTTCGAACCGTTAAATCCCCGTCAGACAACTTTTTGAACAACGCTGCCAGCTTCGCAATAGGCGACGTAATGCTTCTGGAGATGAAGATACCTGCCAATAGAGCTATGACCACAGCAGCAATTGTTATCATAACGATTTTGGTCATCAAATCATCCAAAGGTCTTTGAATATCGCTAAAATCATCGGCAACAACAATCATCCAGTCCGCTCTTGGAATCTTGGCATACCGGATATAGGTTTCCGCGTTATCGAGATTCCCCATCAGCAGCTGATCGGTCGCTTTCTGCTTGAGGACATCGGCATATTGCTCAGATTCTAATTTCTTCCCAATCATGTCAGGCACAGTGGAGTGATACACGATTGTTCCTTGACGACTTACAACGAATACCCTGCCTTCGTCGTTGATGGTGATCCCCTTGAGCTTATTGACAAACAGGGACGTATCAATGGTAAGAATGACTACACCAAGTACGGTGCCATCCTCTGCTTTAACGGGTTGCGCGAATACATTGACCAAAGTGCCTGTCGTCTTGGAAATCAATGCGTCGCTGATGGCAAATTTGCCTTGCATAGCCTCTTTGAAATAGTCACGTTCCGAAAGATCCGCTTTCAAGGAGCCCGGATTGTTGCTGGCAATCGTCGTCCCCTTGTTATCTACAAGTGTCATCGTTTGGATACCTTTTGTCCCTTTGATGCTTTCCGCAAGGAAGGCATTCGTCTTGGCTTGCAGCTCATTTTTGGGAGCGAAAAAGTCTTGATCTGACAACGTTTTTTGATTTCTTAGTTTCAATAAATCTTTTAGTTCGCCTTCATTGGATACCAGATAGAGGCTCTGTTCTTCCAACTCTGCTGTTGATTGCAAATATTGCCCGATACGTTCAACGTTGGTATTGATTTCGTCTTTGCTTTTTTTCATTACAATTTGGGACCCGAACCTATAGGTAAATAAGCTCGTTGCCGTTAGCACAAGAATCACTAACAGGCTGATCCATAAAGGCAGTTTGATTTTCAATGATACTTGTGAAAAAGATTTTCTTTGCCTTGAACCTTGTGTTTTTGTCATGTTGACTCCTCTTTCAAACTCTGTATTTGTCTATGACCTGCTTCTACTTCTATCCACTATCTTTATCGGCTGCGACCAGCCATTTTGTGAGATTTCATAACACATTATGCGCCCGCATTTCGCTGCAATTACCAACTGCCAACCGCCTGAGAAAAAATGCTTGAGTGTAACGTAAGGTCATCCATTATACTGGTGCTAGAAAGGGGCTGAGAATAATAAGTAAGAGATATTATACCGCTGGTACATTCGCTAAACTGGCCTCAACGACCAAACGTACGCTGCACTTTTATGATCGCAAGGGGCTGCTCAAGCCAAGCGAAAAAGCCAATTGTTGGACTGGAAACTTTTGAGTCCCAGTTCGAGGTTTTCAACAACTTTGCCGACTCTCTACAGGAAAAAAATACTACTTCAAACGTTGGATCCAAGTACTTTGCCCCCTTCTGCTGCGGTAATGTCGATGGATGATATTCTGAAGCTATGGAAAGATGGCGATGATAAAGCCTTGCTTGAATTTGTCAAAACGCTTCAATGGGATGATGACTATTTCAAAGGTATGCAGACTGACCGCGATGCAGCAATGGCTGAGAAGATTGAAGGCTATCTGAACGGCGATAAAAAAGAAACGTATATGATTGCACTTGGAGCTTCGCATTTTTCGGGCGACTCTGGTCTTGTTGCAATGCTGGAGAAGCAAGGCTTTAAGGTGGTAAAACAGTAGCTTTTAGATCATCATCGTTTATAACACTACAGGGCTAACTATGAGGTTAGCCCTGTTCTTTATTTCGTTTAGTGTCCAGGCAACACACCATTGACACAGCCTCTTAAATTCGTTAAAGTAAAGTTATATTTAGTACCAAGTACTAATATCAGATACTAAAAGGAGTGAATCCAAATGACTATCTCAACTCCCTTGCAAGCTCGCATCTCTGCCATTGGCAGCTATGTTCCTTCCCGTATTCTTAGCAACGCTGATCTACAAACCATGGTGGATACGAATGATGAATGGATCGTACAGCGCACAGGCATCCGCGAACGCAGGCTTGCTGCTGACGATGAATTCACAAGCCATTTATGTATAGCCGCTGTGCAAAATATGCTCTCCCGGTACCCCGCTTCGCTGGATCAGGTCGAGCTGATCATCGTCGCTACGCATACGCCTGATCTGCCTTCGACACCGGTTGCTTGCCAGATTCAAGCGCATTTCGGTTTGCCCGAAACGGGTGCTTATGACCTCAACGCGACCTGCGCCGGGTTCGCTTACGCTCTGCATACCGCAAGCGCGCTTGTTGCGGCCGGCGTCCACCGCAAGATTCTCATCGTCGGCGGTGACGCGCTGTCCAAAATAACGGACTACACCGACCGTTCCACCTGTATTTTGTTTGGTGACGGCGCCGGTGCCGTAGTCGTAGAACGCGAAACAGATCGGCCTGCATTCCTGGCTCACCATCTTGGTTCCGATGGTTCCGGCGGCAAGCACGTCTACCGAACCGGTCTGTCCACACAATGGCAGGGGACGCCATTAACCGGAGACGGCAAGCTTGTCCAAAATGGACGCGAAGTGTACAAATTCGCGGTGACAACGGTCCCGCAAGGCATCCAGAAGCTTCTCGAGAAAAGCGGTTTGCCGCAGACGGCAATCGATTGGTTCATCCCTCACAGCGCCAACTTGCGCATCATCGAGTCCATCTGCGAAAAGAGCGGCATATCTTTGGAGAAAGCTTTATATAGTCTTGAATATTACGGCAACACCTCTGCGGCTTCCATTCCGCTGGCACTTGATTTAGGCATAACGGAAGGCAAAGTCAAAGCGGGGGATACCTTATTATTCTATGGCTTCGGCGGCGGTCTTACTCACGCAGGCTTGATTGTACGTTGGGGATAAGCTAACGCAGTACTTGCTTGTTCATCCAAGGCTTGGCGGGTGTTCCCATCTGACGCTTGCGCGGCTTCTGCTTGGTTATTTTGTGAATCAGCGTACGTTGATAACCACTTAATGTCGACAGATTCTCAGCCAAGTGGACGGCCAGCTGCTCTGAAATCTCTACCTGATCCGCAATGGTTTCCAAGATGCGGCATATCGCTCGCTGGCTTCTGGCCAGCGAGGTCAGCATATGCAATTCAATGGTATCTCGATGTGTTGATTTCATTACTTCTCATCCTCGCCAAAGGAAAATAAATTGCCCAACCCGCCCGATCCGCCTGAATCTCCTGAACCAGAATCATTGGATCCAAGAAGAGCCTGCATATGTCGGTTCAACGAGTTCTCCATTTTCGTCAAACCGTCGATGAGCTCGATCACATGCTCGTGAATCTCTCCAGTTTGTTTCATTTGATGCTCATGCCCTTCCAGATTGGAAGAATTGATGTGATGGCATATCCAATTGCGAGATTTCTCCGCCTCGACAACTCTGGCTTCCAGCATTAAGGCGATTTCATGCTGCAGCTTAGCTGTGGCATCCAGCATATGCAAATACAGATCATTTCTGTTCAAGTTATATCCCTCTATTCCTCATCCTCAGGATCTTTCATTTCTTTCATCACAATCTCTGTTTGCTGCGCAATGGCTTCTTCCAGATTAGCTAAACTGTTTAAATATGCCGTTATATTCTTAGTCAACTGCAACGCCTGCTCCTGCAGCATGCTAAGGCCTTCGAAATCGGGGTGTGAGTCTGGGATATCCTTCGCAATGGAGGCCATCTGCGTCGAGATACTCCGCTTCGCCTCCAAGATTTTGGACATCTCGCGATGGGAAGCCGCTATATGGGAAATAATCGTTGTTACCCTTTGTTCCACGCCATTTCGCCTCCAAATTCCGCTTTTTCACTCTAAGTTATGCAATCAGGCAAAAAACGGTGCCAAGAACCAGAACTTCTTCCATTCGCCCTTTCACCTTGTTACGCAATGAAATGATGGGGATCTACTCCCCATTTATCAATAAACTTCTGGCGATTAAGCTGGAGCAGCGCTTGGACAGCCTCTTGCCCCTTTTTATGAAAGCTGGCACTCCCATGGTGGAAAATAAAGCAATCCCCGGTAATCAACAGCCGGAAGCCGCCAAGCCTCGCCCGATAGCACATATCGTCGTCTTCGTAATGTCCTGGGGAAAAGCGTTCATCCATGAAGCCGATTTTATCGAGCATTTCCCTTTTGAAAAGCAGACAAATCCCGACCAGCCGAGTGCTTTCCTGCCACAAATCAGGATTGGGAACATTATATTGGGCCGCCATATCGGCAATCGTTGTAAACGGCTCTTGAATCTGCTGTTTGCCGCTCGCGTAATTCGTCACCGGTCCAACCATTCCGATGTCCTCACTGCTGTATAGCGCGCGCAGCATATTGTCTAACCAGTTTGGAGTTACGATGGTGTCATTGTTCAGCAGCATCAATGCGTTCCCTGTGGCAATGTGAAGACCGTAATTACAAGCGACTGGAAAGCCGCGGTTCACCGGAAGGCAAACGAGCTTAAGCCGCTCTTGATAACAATACTCTAATGTGCCATCTGTGGAAGCATTATCGACCACAATAATTTCATAAGGCACTGAGGTATGCTTGCGAATAGAGGCTACACAGTCTCTCAGCAAGGATAGACCATTAAATGTAGGAATGACGATACTCGTTACCTGCATGAGACTTCCCCCTCGAGGAATTTCCTTTTCCGAATGATATCAGGAAACACAATACGTTCCCCTCTGGATTTCATAGCAAATTGCAGTGCCTCGACGTGGTCTCCGATAATCATCCGGGCAACGGGATTATTTCTTCCCATGTTGATCTTACGAATTCTGTTCACGGATACAACATTAACACTGGCAGGCGCCGTTATCCGCAATCCTCCCATGATGGCATTGACCTGTGCTTTTGGCGGAACCATCAGTTCCGCATAGCCCATATGCTGGAGCGCATTTCGGGATAATGCATGCGGAACAGCGGTTAGCGAATTGGCATTTAAATCGGGCCTTTTCATCGAGACATTAAGAAACCGTTTCATCATGGTGACGGAATCCCATTGTGAGAAGGGAGGCAAATATGGCGTTATATTATTAAGAGCTAGATCATGTCCTCTTTCAATCGAAGAAATAAAGGGCAGTAATTTCTCAGCACCAACAACAAAATCGCCATCGAGAAAGATCAAGATATCCGAATGCGATAGTTTGGCTCCAATCGCCCTGCCCACATCATGCCCCAATGGCTCTGGATAATGAACAATGAGCGCGTGGGAATGCGCTTTGACCCTCTCCAGCGTGCGGTCACTCGAGCCATTCACGATAATGATGATCTCATCCAGCGGCAGCCGATTCAGCTGCTCCAGCACCTTCACAATCGTTCGTTCTTCATTCATCACACTGACAATCGCTCCAACAGAGCCTGCCGTAGGCATTAACACCCAATCAGGGATTGGCAGTTTGGCCGCTTTGCAATAACCATGCACGTAACCTTGGGAAGCAGCTTCATAGTTCTGCGCGTTAGCATGCAGCAATTCGGACTTAACTCGATTCACCCAAAGCTGATTGAGAGCTTTCTTCTGATAAGCTTCTTTGGTAATGTCATGTTTCAGGGCATCTTCTTGACCCGCCTTGCTGCCCCAATTTCTCCAGTACACTTGTGTTCTTGAGCGTTTTTTGGGCGATGGTTTTGCCCGCAGACGGGACAAGGAAGGCTTGGGCTGTAAACGTTTTTTTTTAATTGCTGAAGGCTGGGGTCGAGGGCTTCTTTTCTTGATGTTCGGCTTCATGTATTCACCTCATCATTTCTCTAACACGCACGGAGTCATTCAAGCTCGCCCGTTCACCGGACACTCCAACTAGCCAGTTAATGGCTTCCAAATGATCGCCTATGATTAAGTCACCTACGGGATCCGAAGCTTTTGGTCTTCGACGGATGCGA
Source organism: Paenibacillus ferrarius (assembly GCF_002027705.1). Lineage (GTDB taxonomy): Bacteria > Bacillota > Bacilli > Paenibacillales > NBRC-103111 > Paenibacillus_E > Paenibacillus_E ferrarius. Next base: position 277,203 of record NZ_MBTG01000045.1, read on the forward strand.
TTGCGAAGACCAACTTGAATAAGCTGGGTTGCCTTTATATGAAGGCCGCGATGAGCAGCGATCGCTTGGGCCAGTGGCGGAACGGCTAAATTATCGGCTCCTATCGCATGAAGTGCTTTTCGACTGATCGCATGCGGGATTGTCGTCATGGAAGCTCCAAGCAAATCGGTGCGCTCTAATATCGCGTTCAGCGCATGTTTCGCCAGCACAACGCGGTGTACGCCGACAGTAGCCGTGCTTCCGTTGTATTTGTTCAACGCGACATCCACTCCCCGCTGTACGGCTCTGACTAGTGGAATCACTTCTTTCGCAGCGATAACGAAATCGGCATCAAGGAACAGCAGAATATCTCCTCTCGCTTCTTTCGCTCCAAGACTTCTTCCTACATCATGTCCTAGCGGTTGATTAAACGAGATAACCTTAGCCCCTAACCCCGCCGCTACACGCTTACTTCCATCTGTCGATCCATTATCTACCACAATCACTTCGGTATGAGGGTGCACACGAAAGGCTTCCCTAATCACTTTAGCCAATGTGCGGGCTTCGTTGTAAACAGGAATGATGACGGATACCTTAGGCTGATGCAAGCTGATGCGCGCTGTTAGCTGCTTCTGCTTCCGCTGAATACGTTGGTTACTCAATTCGCTCTCAACTCCTGTCCATGGCGGAATACCTGCTTTATATATTCTATGATCGGAAAAGAAAGGGGACAGGGCAGAAGCCGTAATATAGGAAAACAGGCATTTGTACAGCCTATTTCCTCGCTTTTTTTACAAGAGACAAACAGGCATTTGCCTTGTACATCCTTCTATTTCCTCACGTAAGATAGTGCATACTACCAAGAAAAGAGGAATTCTAGATGAAAGCTGTTGTAACCGGTGGTGCGGGCTTTATTGGTTCACACCTTGTCGATGACCTACTCGCTCAGCATTATGAAGTCCATGTTATTGATAATCTGTCTTCAGGCAAACCAACTAACATTCATCCTGATGCCATTCTTCATGTGGAAGATATAAGTCACGAACAGATCAAGCCGCTTCTTGCTTCGATTCAACCTGATGTTGTTTTCCACCTTGCGGCCCAAGCCGATGTTCAGCGTTCGATTGCGAATCCAGGTCAAGATGCCTACATTAATCTGATCGGCACCATTCATCTTCTTGAAGCTTCACGCGATGCGGGTGTAAGCAAATTCATCTTCGCTTCCACTTCCGCCGTGTACGGCGACTTACAGCGAGAGACACTTACCGAAACAGACCCCACATCGCCAATATCCTACTATGGGTTATCCAAATTTGCTGCCGAATCCTATATTCGAGTCTTCCATCAATTCCACGGACTTCCCTACACCATCCTCCGCTTTGGCAATGTGTACGGCCCCAGACAAACGCCCAAAGGAGAGGGCGGCGTGGTCGCTGTCTTCATGGATCGCATTCTGAAAGAGACAGCACTCACGCTTCATGGCGATGGAGAACAGACACGAGACTTCGTTTATGTGAAAGATGTGGTACGCGCAAATCTAGCGGCCATCCATCATGGCAACGGGGAAACGCTGCATGTGAGCACGAGCAGCCCAACCTCCGTCAAAGAGTTGGCGAAGCTGCTTTTGCACTATCATGGCTCTGAACTGCCTATCCTGCATGCTTTAGCTAGGGATGGCGATATCAAGCACAGCTGTTTGGATAATCGCAAAGCACTTGCCCTCTTGTCATGGAAGCCTCACTATGACATTCGTTCAGGGCTGCTGGAAACGTACCAAATCAGCACTAACAGCTAACCCATTGAACACCAAAGAGCCTCACACTCGGTGCAAGTCGAGGTAAGGTTCTTTGGCTTGTTATTCAGTTTGCTCAGCTAACAACGCTTAGTCGGAGTAAGCGGCTGCGTTAAAGCTTTCTGGGCCTATTCGCGTAGGAGCAACTGCAATACCGCTAGGAATGCTGACGAAGGCTTGATAGACTAAGAATCCTGGATTCGGAGGCTGAAAATCTGCTCCCGTTATTGTCATGACACTATTCGCCAAAACTTCCAACAGGCCAACTGCCGGAGCAGACTGCGTAGCGGAATAGACAAGCACGGCGTCAGGTCCTACTCCTCTGAAAATTGTAATTGTGACAGGTGTCAATACAGAGACAATAGAAGCTAAAGAAACAGTAGCTGAGAATTGGACACGAAGATTAGCTCCTGCATCGGCTGTGTTCAAGCCTAGCGTGCCAAACAAGGCTGGCGTAGAAGTAAGCGGAATGGAAATACCGCCTGACGTACTAATATTTTGCGAAATTTGTTCATCTAGTAAAATCCCCATTTAGAGGACCTCCTTTCTGAGTTTATACGTTATCGTATGCTAGACTCAGAGAAATGACTGGACAAGTTATCTTTTTACAATCCTCAATTCGCCTTACTTCACGCCAAGCTCTCCCAGCATCGCCATGAACTTTTTCGTATATTTGCGAACCGTGAATCGGACTTTGACATATCGTTCTCCGTTCGTTCGAATATGATCGCGAAGTTCAGCATTGTACATGAGTTGTTTGGCCAGAACAACGGCTTGATCAATGTCCCCGTGAGGAAAAAATAAACCTGTTTCATTATGAAAAATGAAATTCCTGACCCCGTCCGAATCTGTTGTAAGCACAGGACAGCGGCAAAGCATAGCCTCCGCAACGGCATAACCGAAGCCTTCCAATATGGAGGTTGAGCAGAGAAATCCGCCCGAGTCGCCAATCATGGAGAAATAATCTGCCATCTGCTCATGGGGAACGTTCGAATATCGGATTACCCGATCTTCAATTCCCAGCTCTGCGATCTTCTCTTCGAATTTCTTCTGCTCACTAGGTGCATTCAAATCCATATCGCCAAACATCCACAGATATAGATTCGGGATAGATTGGCTGAGTTGATAGCCTAGCTCAATGAAATCCCGCCAGTTTTTATTCGTCTCAATCCGTCCCACCCAAGCGATAACGCTATATTTCTTCTGCGGGTACGAAGTATAGCCGAAATCATCCATATTCAAGGGATCATCGAAGGAATAGTGCTTTTTATCCGGGAAAAATGTTTCAAGCAGCGTCATTATATGGGAAGTGCGCGGGTATAGCAGAGCGGATGCATATTTATTCACATTAGCTTCAGCCTGCTTCAAAATCTCCACAGCTGTTTCCATCGTACCTAGTCCCTGAACCTCATAAATAAGCGGATTCTTGTAACCGCTGGCGCGAATCTTCTGGAGCAAATCAAAATCGGTGCAGACGATGACCGCGTCATAATTTTCCCGCTGGAGCAAATCTTCTATATCCTTGTTTGTACTGCAAATATGTGTCTTGATATGTCTAATATTTCGCCGTCCATTGCCGTCATATTTATAGAGCATATGACATTCGACACCGATCTTTTGCAAAGCTTCGCAGCGTATTCGATTTAAGGTGTCCATACCGCCGCTTGGGTTATAGAACGTAAATAAAATTTTCATAGCCCGGCCCGCTTTCATACTAGATGTTTCTTAATTTGGTAAGCAAAAAAATGCACCGTGCGGAAAAGCTCGTTGAAATAGGGTTTGTCATCATTCTCATATTTGCGGTATCCAATCAAGTTATCTTGCGTAAAATAATTGGACATGTAATCCGGCGTTTTGGTGCTTAATTCCCGGACTAGGGTTTCCATCAGAAGATGTTGGGACAAAGGCTCTTTCCCCAAAACAAAGGTGAGAGGTGTTTTCGTAAACTGTGAAGCATAGAAAATAGCCTTTTCTTCGTCCACATGAGGAAAAAACCTATAGGTTACTGTTGGATGTGCAATTTTAGAAATCTCATAGGTAGCCACTCGATCCGAAGAACAGTCCAAAATGTGCAATTCGTAATTGCTAAATGATTGTTCATATAGGCTTTCCAAACAAGCGATACCCTGTTCATCCAATTGTTTCACACTGAATAACACGGTCACTAGCGGTGCAATGCCCCGCCTCATTCTAGCCTCATATCGCGCCAAGTGGTAGGCGTATCTCCATTTGCGATGGTTATCGGTCGTTTGCAAGGTAGCTGAAATGCTGAACGTGGAATTGACGCGATAATCAACAAGCTCCACAGGAATATACTTGATGTCGCAAAGTTCGGTTAAGCGAAGCCAGTATTCATAATCCTCGACAGGTTCAAGATAATACCCTTCAATCTGCTTGGCATATTGCGATTTATACATAAATGATACGCCTGTTATGCAAGCATCCAGAAGCGCTTCCCTGGGTTGGGACTGATATTGTCTCAGCAGCGCCAATGTTTGCTCCGTATCCAACGAACGATCTTCCCCATCTATGGAACAAAATGAACTATAGACGAGTCCAACTTCTCTTGGACAGCGAGCAAGCGCATGGCGCAGCACCGAAATAAATTGCGGATAATAAATATTGTCACTGGATACCCACGTCACATATTTCATCCTTGGATCTGCGAATAACACATCAAAACCACGGTTTAACGCTTTAGCCACACCCAAATTGACTTCATTCACGATAAACTCTACTCGGGGGTCTTCACCGACCAGTTGTTTGGAAAGCTTCAGCATCTCCGTGTCTCCATCGATCACAATAATGAATCGAAATTGTTTAAACGTCTGATTCAAAATCGACTTTATCGCGGCGCTTAGATATTCACGTTTTTGCTTGTATACGGGCATAACGATTCCAACTTCAATCATGGATTCGAACCCCTTCCATGCCATATTACTAATAGCTTATTGCTGTGCGTAGTCATTTGATTGTGTTCGTAACCAGTTACTTGTCTAAAATGCAAAAAAAGAAGGCCGCGATTCACGGCAACCTTCTTGTATCAATCCTTATGAACCTTCAGCGAAGTCAACAGCTTCACGGACACTGGATCAACTACGGGAAATTCGGGGAAATTCCACTGTAGGAGGAACTATGATCCTCTATTTGTCTCAGAATCGGATATTTGCAGCTGAAAGGGAAGTAGGATCCCATATTTCAGCATTTCCCGCTCAGAATCAACGTTTTTCGCCGAAATAGCGTACCACAGTTCCCTCTCATGCTGCTTTTCCCCCGTTCTCTGTCAATTAGCGGACCGTAGTTCCTTCTCGGGCTCAATGTCAATTGAATCAGCTGAATTGAGTCAGACTCCGGTGGATTAATTGTTCTCAACTAGCATGAGAAAACCTCTATCGAAGCCATTCAAAGATGAGCGACCGCGTTTAGAGGTAGGTTTTATCGCCAAATAGAAAGACGTTTTCGGGAACCGAAAACTTATACTTTCTATTGTGGTCAAAAAAAGTGAAAACCTTGTACAACAAGGATTTTCACTTACTGGATTGAATTAATTAGCTCAAAGCTGAAATGAACGCAAGTTCAGGTTGCAAGACTCTTGTGTCAGGAATCAGATTTCCAAATGTATCGGTAGCAAAAACAGTTGGAACGGTCAGGTTCGGCGTCGAACTGTCAATTTCAATCTGAACTTCATAAGCCATAACACCGACTACAGAGAACGTGTGAATGTCCACAAACCCAGATGCTACATAGTACCCTGTGAAATGCAAGGGAGTTTTCGCAACGCTAGTTCCCATCGCATAAAATATTTTCACGAGAACCAGCGCTGTATTCGTTGGATCATCATTCGTAATATTGACAATGACATTCGCTGCTAAGGTTCCGCCGTCATTGGTATTGTTAATCAAACCAGTTGTATATACCATCTATGTCCACCTCCTTTCTATGAATCTACCAATACTATATTCATTGCTTGCTAGAATGATTGGACACATATACAAAATTAGCGAATTTCTGTTGTCCAAATAATATTCAGAGCGGGGTGGACAATTTTTTCCTGCCTCGCTTCGCCTTCCAAGAAACACGTTATACCACCAAATAGAAAGCCATTTTCGGGAACCGAAAACTTGTACTTTCTATTGTGATTAAAAAAAGGCATTGGAGGATAACCTCCAAATGCCTGATAACCCTCAAATGCCCGATAACCCCCAAATGCCCTATGTTCCCGAAAAGATTGCTTGTGCCCCTGTTCTTGTATCTGTCCAAACACCAATAAAGTTAGCTGGCGGACTGCTGGCTATGTCGATATAATAGCCGATCGTCGTCACTGGTGTGGCGCTTCCCGCATTCGGATTGCTGGGGGCTGTGCTTAATTGTGAAACAGTAAACGTGTTGCCACCGTTGGAAGATTCGGCAACATAAGTATTTAAATCAAAACCATCCGCCTGATTCGAATAGTAAATAACGGTGATTAGACCCGTTTTCGGCGAGACGGCGATCGCTGGGAAAAAATTTTGGAAGCCTGGCCCACTATTCGATATTAATAATGGGGCGCTCCATGTCACGCCGTCATCCAATGATGTGGATAAAAAGATAGCCGCATACCCAAGCCTATTGTCCTGCCAAGTTACATAGACGTTCCCGCTTGTCGGAAATGATGACGTATCTGTCGCAATATTGGCTGATGTCAGCACAAGAAATCCATAGCCCGTCACTGGCAGCACATCGGGAACAAGCGTCACCGAAGATACTGAAACCGCAGGTAAGAAGGTTTCTCCCCCATCTAGAGAACGGCTTACTTTGAATTCCGTAGTTGGGCTCAGTGTAATATAAGCCACATAGACAATCCCCGAAAGCCCGATCCCGATATCGGATCGCGTTACGATGCTAGCCTCTGGAGACACGAGTACGGACTGCTGCCATGTAACTCCCCCATCCAGTGACCGCTGAAAAAAGACCGTGGATCCACCAATGACATCCGTATTGAATCCGTGAACATAAATCAAATAGGAATTCCCTTGGAAAGAGCTGGCCTGCGCATTATCGATTTCCACGATCACCTGCACATTATTCGTAAAGGTGCCATACCCGGGCGCTACGATAATAGGAGCAGAGAACGTCATGCCATTATCTGTAGAACGATAGACAACGATTGTGCCAGATACGGCATTAAATACATGCGATGCCACGAGGAAAATACTTGAAAATCCATAAGCCACTACATTGGATTCCCCTCCCAGAAAACCGCTTGGAAGCGGTAATATGGTCGGCGACCAGGTATTGCCTGAATCATTAGAGAGATACACCGCAACAAGCGGTGGTCCCGAAGTAAAATCGGTAGCGCTAACGAGAATATTATTCGTATTCAACCAATTAACAGCGACATACGGTTGCTGAGCAAGCGCGCCTGGAGGTGAGACTTGAACATTAGCCATAACCATCCTCCTTATTAACATGTATTGAATTTACTTAGGGATTATTGTTTCCTGCAAAAATGGTCTGTGTTCCTGTCCTCGTATCTGTCCAAACACCTAGAAAGTCATCGGGTGGTACGATGCTCAAATCAATATAATCCCCAATCAGAGGTGTGGGGATAGGACTGTTCCCATTCGGGTTAAAAGATACAGTGGAAACTCTGGAATTGATGAAGGTTAAGCCTCCATCGCTCGATTCAGAGACGAAAGTATCCAAATCAAAACCATCCAGTTGATTCGTATAATATAAAATTTTCACTGTCCCTGTTTTGGGAGAAACGGCGACAGCCGGGAAGAAATTCTGTGATCCCGCCGGAGCGTTCGTTACTGAAATCGGAGCTTTCCAGGTTTGTCCTTGGTCTAGTGATCGGGAGAGGAAAATGTCCGCATACCCTTGCCTGTTATCCTGCCAGACGGCATACAGATTTCCGCTGGTTCCAGGAGTCAGTGACGTATCGGCTGCCATATTGGAGAAATTAAGTACACGAAACTCGTAACCGGTGACTGGGAGGGGACTCGGGACAAGGACAACATTGGAGACAAAGATGGGTGATCCGAAGGTCGTCCCTCCATCTAATGAAATACGAATGAAAAAAGCGGGATTTACCGAACTGACATCGATCCATCCCAAGGTCACCGTCCCTTTCAAACTGACCGCCACATCGGCCCGTTCCGTATCCTCCATCAAATCCGAGAGGAACTGTGGCTGGTCCCATGTAAGCCCGCCGTCTGTTGAGCGTTGGAAGCCAGCAACAGAGTTGCCTCCCAGATCGACATTATACTGTCGGTTATACGTGACATACACATAACCCAAGTAGGGGCTGGATTGCGCATTATCAATAATAATTTTGGTCCAGTCGTTATTAATAAAAGTGCCGTAGCCCTTATTGACAAAAATAGGGTCTGAAAAGGTCACGCCGTTGTCGGTTGACCGATAAGCAACAACCGTCCCATTGGAATCACTGGGAAACACATGCGCTGAGACGATGAATAAATTCGGAAAACCGTAGGCAACAAATCCTGCTTCAGCTCCGGTATAACCCGGAGGCAATGGCAGCAGTGCATTAACCCAATTCACGCCGCCATTAATCGAGCGATAGATCCCAATCAATGGCGGCCCTGAGGAAAAGTCTGTTGCAGTTGCCATGACTGTCGTTAGATCCAGTAAATTCACGGCAACTGAGGGCTCCTGCTTCGGATTGCCACTGGGAGTCACTTGATAATTCGCCACGCTACTTCCTCCTCCGATTACATTCATTGTAACTTGCCTCATAAGCATTCTTGCTTCTTCTTATATGCTTTCGAGCATAGCCTTGAAGTGCTGGGCATAGGCATCTGTGCTGAAATTGCGCTCCACAAGAAGCTGAGCTGCCGCACGTATCGATTCCCGCAATTCCAAATTCCTCATCAATTCCTTGGCCTCAACAATCGCTTGCGCGATATGGCCCTGTTGGTAATACTTCCCTGTAGTATTGTGATAGATCGAGCTGGATACACCATCCGAATATGTCGATAAGACCGGGCAACGGCAGCTCATAGCTTCCAAAACAGCATAGGGAGCCCCTTCTACCTTAGAAGTTGAACACAAGAGCCCTCCGGAATCTCCGATCATAGAAAAATAGCTTGGCATTTGAGCGTGTTCTACATTGGAACGCAAGGTAAGATGCTCCTTCAGGTGAAGCTGCTCCACGAGTTCATGAAATTGAACCCGCTCCTCCGGCACCGCTAAGTGGTGATCCTCAAACATCCACAACTGTAATTTGGGGTATCCATGATGAATTAAGGTGTGGCCGATTTGTAGAAACTCACGCCAATTTTTATTGTCCTGAATACGTCCGAGCCAACCGATAATCGGTTCTTGGGCTTTAGGCAGAGCCCGATAGGTAAAGTAGTGCGAATCAAAAGCATTATTGAAATTAAACCGGGGAATAGCCGGGAATAATTCTTCAAATAAAGCAGCGATATGCGGCGTTCGCGGGTTAAGCAGTCCAGCGACATTACCATTCACGTAAGGGATGGCCAGTGTAAGCTCTTTGCGAGCCACATCCTTGGGACCGTATCCCTGTACTTCCAGGACCAGCTTGCCGGTATATCCAAGCAAGCGAAATCTTGGAAAGGATGCGTAATCCGTCGTCACCACAATGGCGTCATAATTGCCTTTATCAATGATCTTTTTAATTTCAATATCGTTTCTAGTTACATAGTAAGGGATATCCGGCTTATTTTGCATCCCGGCTCCCCAGCCATAATAGAGGCAATCACCATGAATGCCATAAGGTTTAAGCGCCTTGCATCTCAGACGGTTCAAGGTATCCACCCCGCCGCTTGGCACATAATAAACGAAAAGAACATTCACATTGTTCTCCTCTTTTCTCAATGGATTCGGACAAAGTTATCTTGTGTGAATATTGCTACCACATGTCCATTGCTTTTCATATGCAGGGTGACAGCCGTTGTGGCGTAGGTGTTGATATTGGTTACAAGCAGCAATGAAAAGGACTCATAGTTTGTATAAATATCAGGGATATGAATGACGGAATTGGCAGCGGACACAGGATTCAAATGATATAAGTACGTAAAGGTCGTCCCCGAAGGATTCGTCCCCTGAATCAACATATCGAATTCCTCATTGCCCAAATTTTGCAAAGTGATATCAAAAGACTGAATATATTTAGAATTGATGGCATAGTTTTCACTGGCTTCTATTCGAAAAATTGACATTCGCTCACCTTCCTCGTACCTATTGGCTTCTTTATTCCATAACCGTGCATTTCAAAAGATAAGGACCCACGATAATCGCACGATGCTCTGATGAAAGGACAGATAAGTAATAAACGTGAACGGGATTTTCTCCGATTTCAACTTGCTCAACGATGGTATGGGCACTTACGAAGCAGGATTCCAATGTCCAGTATACGACGGGGCCGTCCGGAGCATCTTTGCGCAAAACAATTTCGATCTCCCCCATATCCCAGTTCATCGGCTTCTCCCATCCCACTTCCATCTGGAGAATGATTCGATTCCCTGGACTAACGTGCATAGCAATGACTGAGGTGAGCACAACTTCCTTATCCGTAATCAAAAACGGCGTAAATGTCCCCTCATTTGCTGAATTTGCATGCGTGTACTTAGGCATAGTCGTCACTTCCTCTCTAAATCGCATGTAAACCTTGCCCCAAAATAGGTGTGATCGGTGTTCAGGCTCATGCATGTTCACTCTATTAAGGTATGAAATTTACACCAAAAGGGAAGGGCATATTTCCACTAGAAAGTACCTATATCTCACGACTGGATTATCTCGTAAATTGGGGAAACAACTCCCTGCTTTTTGTCCAATCCAATCCTCCTTGGGATGCATCTACTATAGAAGTAACTTTTCCATGAAGAAGTTTCTGAGGGAGGTTAACTTATGCGATTGGTAGACTTGAAAGGCTCGTATGATGCTATTTTCAGCTTGGGAGGGCTTTGCGTTCCCGCGATGCAGCTGGAGAAAAACGCCTTGCGCCCCTATTCGGGTGTGCTCGATTGGATGATTTCCAACCGCCTTTCCGATGTCAATCGTCTGCTTCAGCAGCGTTTTGAGGGATTCATGGAACTGCCTTATCTGCAAATTCTCGGCTATGCCGGCCAGCAGCTCCTGGTACTCGACACCCGGTACTCCTTCATATCCAACCACGATTTCTCTATTCGCAAAAACAGTCTCACACAATTGACAGCATATCCGGAGGTAAAAGCGAAATATGAGCGGCGAATCGCTCGTTTTTGGGACGTCCTTGCCACTCGGCGGCGAATCCTTTTTGTGCGTTCAGGAGATGCTTTCGAACATGTCGAGGAGCTGCAGGCCATTTTAACAGAACTTGTTGCTTATGATTTCAGCCTCTTGTTTGTTCAGCATGCCGTCGTGCCCGACCTTGTCGACAAGGATTGTCCTCTTGAGAACGTCTGCTGGGTCCAATTGCCCAATCAGGAGATTTGGCATAACAACGATCATTTATGGAGAAGACTGCTGGAAGGAATTCAACTAAGAGAGGAGCTTTCTCTATGAAATTAGCGGACATTAAGGGAACTTACGATGCAATCTTCAGCTTAGGAGATCTATGTGGTCCCTCTATCCAATTAGAGAAGCATAAACTTCGTCCCTACTCCGGTGTTCTCGACTGGATGGGATCTCATCAATTATCAGACGTCAACCGTCTGTTGCGGAATCGCTTTGAGGGCTTTATGGAACTCCCCAACCTCAAAGTGCTGGGTTATGCAAGCCAGAAAATTTTCTTGGTTGTTGACGAGGCTTACAATATCGCTTCCAATCACGACTTCTTTGTAGCCCGCAATACAGCTGATCATCTGGCGACATACCCGGAGGTCAAGGCCAAATATGACCGTCGTGTTGCTCGATTCCTAGAGAAAACAGCAACTTGCTCCCATCTTTTATTCATCCGCACAGGAGGGACGCTTGAAGAAGTAAGAGAGCTGCACGCTGTCTTGAGCGGTCTTGTTACACATCATTTCACAATCCTGTTCGTCGAGCATACGAAAGTGACAGGCATCGTTGAAACGGAGTGGCCTCTGCCCGGCGTCTGCTCCATTCAGCTCCCGAATGACGATGTGTTGTTTGGAAATGATCCGCTATGGGGTCAAATCTTGCAGGGCATTTATCTGAAATGAAGCATGCTCTATCCTACAACATGTGAATTGGGAGGGGAACCAATGAAACTGGCACAGATTAAAGGCAATTATGACGCCATCTTCAGCTTAGGGGACCACTGTACCCCATCCATTCAATTGGAAAAAAATAAGCTACGCCCCTACTCGGGCGTACTGGATTGGTTGATTTCATTGAACTTATCGGATGTCAATCGCTTGCTCAAAAATCGGTTTCAAGGCTTTATGGAATTAGCCAACCTCAAAATCATAGGCACAGCCTACGGTAAAAATCTATTGGTTTTGGACGAAGCATATCAGCTTTCTTCCAATCATGATTTTTTTACCAGCAAAAATACGCTGCACGAGCTGACCGCTTACCCCGAGGTTAAAGCCAAATATGATCGCAGGGTTCAGCGTTTTATGGAAAAAATGAACACAGCTCATCACCTTTTGTTTATTCGCTGCGGCAACCACACGAAGGAACAAGTGGACGAACTGCACGCCATCCTCTCTGAACTCGTGACCCATGATTATCGTTTAATTCTTGTGAAGCATAGTCCTGTGCAGCAAATGATAGAAACACGCTGCACCTATGACAACGTTTGTACGCTTGAGCTTCCGATGGATAACATTCTTACGGCGAATGATCATTGGTGGAAAGAAATATTGGACGGTATTCACATCGTCTAAGGAGGTCACCCCCTTGAAACTTTCCGAAATCAAAGGCTCCTATGATGCCTTTTTTAGTCTGGGAGACAGCTGCTTTCCAGCTATTCAGCTGGAGAAAAATAAGCTGCGCCCCTACGCCGGCGTGCTGGATTGGATGGTATCCGGCAACTTGTCTCAGGTGAACCGGCTTTTGAATAATCGCTTTAGCGATTTCATGGAGTTTAGAAATTTGAAGGTTGTCGGCGAAGACTACGGCCCCTTCAACTATATTGTGAGAGACGAGACTTATCACATCGACAGTGCTCATGATTTTTCCGTCAAAAAAAATACAATGGCGGGCTTAGAATCCTACCCCGAGATCAAAGAAAAATACGATCGGCGCATCGAACGATTCCTCGACAAATTAGAAAACAGCCGCAGACTCCTATTCATTCGAACCGGCGGCAACAGCCATCAAGTCGAGGAACTGCAGCGGACACTCTCCAAGCTAGTAAAGCATGATTTCCGGATTTTGTTTGGCCAATATACCGATCGCCAACATATCCTCGAAACAGATTGGCCGATTGAACGCGTATGCACCATCGAGCTGCCCAATCATGATATGCTGCATGGCAATGACAACTTGTGGAAGAGCATTTTCAAAGATATTTACTATAGGGACCTTGCGAATGAGTAGGACTCGAGGGGGATGAGGGGGACTCGAGGGGAAGAGGGGAAGAGGGGGACTGGGAGATGAGTTCGGCTGGAGACGATGTGTCCGACAGAGGGCGACGAGTTCGGCTGGGGGCGATGAGTGGGACTGGGAGATGAGTTCGACTGAGGGCGAGTTCGACCGAATAGCGCGCCCGACCGAATAGCGCGTTCGACCGAGAGCGCGTTCGACCGAGGATCGCGTTCAGCTGGAGACGATGTGTTCGACTGAGGGCGACGAGTTCGGCTGGGGGCGATGAGTGGGACTACCGTGGCACACTGATTTCGAAAAGCCTGCGAAAGTGCAGGCTTTTTCGATCAAATCGCCTGAAAATCGAGAAAGCCTGCGATTATGCAGGCTTTTTAAGCTTTTTCGTTCTAGAACCGAAAAAAGGTCCTAAAAGGATGCATAATCGCAGGCTTTTCACATTTATGCTTAGTTCCAAGACGAAAAGGATGCATATTTGCAGGAATTCCCCTGCTAGCTAACTCTTTTCTCGAAAATCACCATAAAAAAGAGCTGTCCTCACGTAGAATATCTACGTTTGGGACAGCCCCTCTCATTCTTCCTAACTTTAAGCACGTATGAACGTATTTCAGCCCTACTACACGGCTTCATCCCTACGCACGCTATACCTTTTGCAGCAAAATTAACGTTTCTTCATAGGAGTTGCAGACCCTTGGGAAAACAACAAGCGACAAGGGACGCGAGGCGACCAGCGTGGTCATGACTTCATTCCAATCGTACCAATTGTTGATATGGGTACCGTGATCCTGCTTCTCTTTGACCGTCGTAGCCCCCAAGCCATAAAAGAAGTTAACCAGTATATACTTCTGGCTAACGCGATGAAGCTCCTCAAAGCCTTTCTCCCACGTGTCCAAATGATTCAAGACATCCTTGCAGTACACCAGCTCGAATGTATTGTCAGCAAAAGGCAGGCTGTAAATATCGGCTAGCTGGAATTTCCCATGTGGATAAAGACGCTGGCAGTGCTCGATCATCTGCGGGGTAATGTCTACGCCTGTATAATCAATGCTCGGACGTGTTTGGGAGGCTCCTACATAGTCGACGCCAGGTCCGCACCCTACTTCCAGGATCGTTTGAATCTGCAAATGGCCAACCAAATCCCGGAACAGCTTGCGTATCGATTTGTTGTACCCTTCCTCATCTGTCTGCAAGAATTCATCTGGATCGACATGATCCCAATAAGTCGTCATATTTCACTACTCCTTCAATTCAAATAAGCAGGTTGTCGTTCATTCTGAAAGCGCATGGAGAATAAGCAGATCCGGAAGTGTATAATCCTTGGGCAGCGAAGCTTTCACCTGATTCCAAATGACGTAATCAACCAGTTGATTAAAGTTTGACGTTTGAACAGTGAACAAACAATTATACAAGTCGCCAAGCACTAAAAATCGGGATGATGAATCCATACCCTCCGCCTCCTTTGATCACTTTATACGGAGTGCTCTCTCGTAAACGTCAAGCACTCGCCCCATCATAAGATCCATGGACCAATGATCCTGTGCCCACGCCTTGGCAGTCCGGCCGAATTGCTTCCTGACCTTATCGTTTTCCAGCAAGAAGGCCATGTTCAAGGCTAAGGTTTCCGCATCCCCGACAGGTGAAATCAATCCTGTATGTCCGTGATCAACCATTTCCGGCAATCCCCCAGCATTCGAAACGACGGCAGGCAATCCGGCAAACTGCGCCTCCACCACGGAATAAGGTTGATTATCCTGCAAGCAGGGATGGGCAAAAATATCAGATTGCTGCAATAAAGCAGGAACGTCATCCCGGCGTCCCAAGAAGGCAACCTCTTGCTGCAATCCCAGCCTCAGGCTGAGCTGCTCCAACTCACTTCGCAATTCTCCATCTCCGACAATCCAGCATACCCAATCCTGCCGAATCTGCTTTAGATGCGCCAAAGCCGAGATCAGCACATTAATGCCTTTGACAAATACAAGTCTAGCCGGACATATGATAACTTTCTTGCCCTCGGGACGTCGAATGGACGTGCTTCTCTTACTTTTTAGGTTAAATTCACTAGCATCAAACCCATATTGGAACACTGTGACTTGCCCACGGGGAACTGCAAATTCATTAATGAGCAAATCCTTCATCCAATGCGTGGATGTGACCGTAATATCGCAGGAAGTAGCGCCATAATGCTCCAGACTGCGGAAATACTTCAGCTCCGGCGAGCTTTCGGTAATACCGAGCTGCGGGTTCAACTGATAATGCAGCATCATCTCTGTCGCGACACAGCCGTGAATATGCGCGACATGAGCGACATGTTTAGGCTTCACCCGACTGATTGAACGTGTCGATAACACATCTTGCGTATGGATGAGATCGTATTGGCTTAAATCAAAATAGGCAGCAGACAACTCCATGCAATAGCGTTCATATTCATGGTAGCGAATGATCGGGCTCAAATTCAGCAAAGGCTGATTATGAGCATTCAGTTTCGTTTCCAGCAGCGGCAGAAGCTGGGATTTGGCAATTTCCAGATTGCGATTCACGATATGGATTTTCGAATAATCCGGGCTGTTGCCGAGCATATCCACGACATGCCCCATGGACTCCAACCTCTTCTTGAGCTGCTCCATGAATGCCCATACACCGCCAACGTGGGGAATCAGCCAGTGGGTTGCCAACAGTATTTTCACAAATCCCCCTCATTTCAAAAAGAAATTTCCTCTAGCTGGCGTATCCGATAGTTCAAAGGCTGTGTATATTGCCGCTGAACAGCCTCGTATTCAGGAAACATCTCCGACTGATGCCGGACAGTGCCCATGCGCTCATGAACTCGGTACATCGTCAGGGGTTCGGGTAAATAATCGAACTTAACACCATGCAGCATAAGTCGAACCCACATGTCGTAGTCCTGAGTAAAGCGTAATTGCTCGTTAAAGTAACCCACTATGTCAAATACGGATCTTTTCACCATGATCGTACAACCGTTAATGGGATTTAGACCTTTAATAAAACCTTGACAAAGGGCAATCTCACCTGGCATGACATGACCTATATTTCTTTGGTAGACATGGCTATTTGCGTCCATTGCATCATACGGGGTATAGCTGGCCAAGGAGTGATTATGCAGCATGAACGACACCTGATTTTGGATTTTCTGAGGATAAAACATATCATCCGAGCTCAACCAAGCGACGTAAGCTCCTGAGGCCATGCTTATTCCGTGATTTATCGCACTGGCCGTTCCTCCGTTCTTTTTGCCCAAATAGTGGACTTTGTTCCTGTACGGAAGGATAAGGTCGACATATTGGGTAGACCCGTCGTCTACGACAATAATTTCGATGTTGGGATACGTCTGCTGCAGAACACTTTGAATGGCTTGATGCACATAAGGACAATTATAAAAAGGGATGATGACGGATACGCGTGGATGCATCGGTATTACCCCCCCAATTGATGGACATAATTCAGCAAACTATCCCGGTAGTAAGCTTGAATATGTTCGATTTCACTCAAAATCGCCGGCCAATGCTTTTTAGTTCCCATTTCCCCATGCCAACGATACATGGTCAGCGGCACGTTCAAATAATGAATATGAACTCTTCCTAATAACGTACGAATCCACAGATCGTAATCTTGCGTATAAAGAAGAGCTTCATTAAAATAACCGATGATGGCAAATAGTTCTTTTTTCAGCATTACCGTACATCCGTTGATTGGATCATAGCTCATAAATGCACGAACAAGCTCAGCCTGATTCGGAAGGAAAATAGACTTATGTCGACCAATGACATTGTTATAGCCGTCTATTTCGTCAAAAGAGGTATAACTGATTGCAGAATGATGCTCCAGCATGAACAGCAATTGGCGCTCTACCTTATCCGGATACAGCATGTCATCCGAGCTGAGCCAGACAATATAATGCCCTGTAGCCATCCGGATGCCGTAATTCAGAGCGCTCGCCGTTCCGCCATTCGCTTTGCCCAGATAGTGGATTCGGGACAGAAATGGGGCAATTTTCTCTTGATGCATGGTAGAGCCGTCATCTACCACGATAATTTCGATGTTCGGGTAAGTCTGGCCTAACGCACTTACAATAGCTTGCTCAATATAAGGATCGTTATAGAAGGGGATAATGATTGAAACTTTCGGATACATGCTTTCACCTCTACCTCTTGGTTAATCCTAGCTGACGAAAATAAACGAGCGCGTCCCGTAAGGAATCCTCCAAAGCAAATGCAGGACTCCAGCCCAAATCACGAGTCAACTGCGTCTGAATCGGGGCAGGAGGCACATACCCGCTAAGCTGATCAGATTGAATGGGTAGTTCTTTCTCTGTCAGCGGCTTCAGTGCATTCACGATATCTCCCAACGTTCGGTTCAGACCCGAGGCTACCGGATACACGCTGCCGGGGATGCCGTATTCGAGTATCCGCTCATAGGCGGCAACAGCATCCCTGACATCCAGATAGTCACGTTCTTCAATAAGCGAGGACAGCTTGAACGGAGCTGTCCTCGTGCCCGCCTCTGCTTCCACAGACGCGCGGGCCAGAAGCCCGCAGATGCCGTTGGAAGGCCCTGGCCCGACCAGATTAGAAGATTTGGCTATCATAATCTGCTGTTGAAACAAATGCGCCCAACCGAGTGCGCCCCAGGTCTGGAAAGACTTGCTCATGCTGTAAGGACTAGGAGGGGCCTGCCCGTCCGCTGGTACATAGCTGAGCATAGAACCAATGACGACAACACGGCATTGCGGGACAGATCGCAGCGCATCCAGCAAATATAAGGTCGACATCATATTGCTTTCCATGTAAGCAAGGGGCTCCAGCCATGATTCTCCTACGGCATTTTTGCCTGCCAGATGCAGGACATAATCAGGTTGGGTCATCTTTATTAAGGCGTTCACCTGCTCGACCTTCGTCAAATCGGCTATGTGAGAATGTACACCAGGCACGGATGAATTCTTATAGCGTGATACCGCAGCAACCTGCAGCCCTTTTTGCACAAAATGCCGGCAAGCATGCTGCCCCGTAAAACCGTTCGCCCCCGTTATAAGAATCGTTTTCATTGCGTACACATCCAGTTTTTCAATTCATAGAGCATGGTTTCATAGTTTGGAACGACGTAATGAAAGTCTTCACGACTCTGCCGAAGCGTGCGATCCAGCTTCACCTTATCATCCATACGAATCACAACATCCTCTTTCTGAAAAACACGCTGAAACAAGTTCAGCAGCTCGAACTTGCTAATCCGCTCCGGGGCCGTAATGTTAAGGATCCCTGATACGGGATCCTCATCAATGACGTGACGGATACAGTGAGCAAGCTCCAGGGTGGTAACACCGTTCCACCACGCTTCACTGTAACCGTTAATCTCTCCCTTCTGCTTCAGGAACCAGTGCAGCAGGCCAATCCCATGTTCGCTGACCTCCGGTCCGATGATCGAGGTCCGAATGGTCAGATGCGGACTCGCTGTTACCTCCCCGAGTGCCTTGGATCTGGCATAAATGGAAGTTCCGTTGGGAATGTCCCACTCGGTATGTCCTCCGGTCTCGCCGGAGAACACACAATCTGAGCTGATGTGGATCAGCTTGCCTTTCACGTTGTCCATGGCTTGCGCGATTCTGTGAGGAATCAAGCCATTAATCCAGAAGGCATGCTTCGGGTTGTTCTCAGCGAATTGATTCAAAATCCCCATGCAATTAATGGTAATTGTCGGCCGTACCGTTTCGATGACCTTCTCCAGCAATACCGCATCTTCCGCATCCAGATACAGACCCTCTGAGCACGTTTTGTCTCTTGTCGTGAAATAAACATGATAGCTGCTGCATGCCTGGAAATAATCAACGAGCATACTTCCCAACATTCCTCGTCCGCCAAGGATTAGCAGCTTTTGCTTCATACCAGGAACCCCCCTCGAACGAGAAGCGATTTAATCTCTATCTTGCTCATCAAAGGCCCCTCTGAGCTAAAGCTTTCAAAAGGCACCTTCGGATAATCCGCATAATATTCGCGCAACCCAGGGATATCGATCGTTGGTAAAATAGCTAAATAATCCTTGTCATAGGCAATCGTATAATGACTCTCGAACTCTGAAAGCAGAATCTCGTGAATTTTCTCTCCTGGCCGAACACCAAGTTCAATGACATCGACGTTGTGTTTGCCCATCTCTTCCATCAAAACTTCGGCGAGATCCATAATTTTGCAGGTTGGCATGGTCATAACGAAGATTTCTCCGCCTTTGCCTTCCTTCGCTCCACGAAGCAATAGAGAGATAGCCTCCTCTTTGGTTAGAAAGAAGCGGGTCATTGCTTTATCCGTAATCCCGATTTGATTTTTCTCGCGAATTTGCTTCATGAATAAGTGAATGACACTGCCATTTGTCCCAAGCACGTTGCCGCCACGGACACAGACAAACTTCGTATAATCACTGAGTAGATTCGCATGAACAATCAACTTCTCGCCTATCGCTTTGGTCATGCCATAAAAGTTCGAGGGATTCGCCGCTTTGTCCGTTGAAATATTGATGACTTTTTTGACTTTATTCTCAATGGCTGCTTCAATAACGTTTTGCGTTCCGATCACATTCGTCTTCAGGGCTTCATACGGCTGATCCTCGCAAACAGGAACATGCTTGAGCGCTGCTAAGTGAAACAAGTAATCGACCTTTTCACATGCTTTCGTCAAAGCATCCTTATCCCGGACATCTCCGATACAGAAGCTAAGTCTAGAATCTTCAAAGGTCCGTTTCATCGCCACCTGGGTGGATTCATTACGGGAGAACACAATAATCTTCTTAGGATCTTCCCTAAGCAGTTGTTCAATGAGCTCATAACCCCAGGATCCGGTTCCGCCGGTCACCAAGATTGTCGCATTAGTAAACATGCTTTTTACCTCCTAATAAATATTGAACGACTTTCTGGGATACTTGCGTATCCAGATAACCATCCGGGCGCTGCCAGTCTGCCGGGAAGCTCACCATCACTTTCACCGCGTCCAATATTTGCTCCGCCTCAAGACCCGACACAACGTTGCTGCCGCAATCAATGGTCTCTGGACGTTCGGTTGTTGTACGTATGGTCACCGTGGGGACATGGAAAATGCAGCACTCCTCCTGCACCGTTCCACTGTCCGTCAAGGCGCAGAAGGCATGCTGCTCCAAATGCACGAAGTCAAAAAATCCAAAAGGCTCATGAAACTGAACTAGGGGATGCCTGACAGTGCCATCCTTCTCCAGTCTTGACTTCGTCCGAGGATGGATGCTGCAGATTACTTTATGGCCGAAAGCTTCAGCAACGAGATTGAGTCCTTGCATAATCTGGGAAAGCCGCTCTGGATGGTCCACATTTTCAGCGCGATGCGTTGTCACTAGGAAATAAGGTTCGTCTGTCAAACCAAGCTTTGCCAAAATATCGCTTTGCTTAATCTGCTCCTCGTAGTGGGTCATCACTTCATAAATGGGATTGCCGGTCACAATAATGCGCTGGCTGGGAACTCCCTCGCGAAGCAAATTGTCTCGACTGTATCTGGTATACGGCATATTAATACTCGAAATAGCGTCAATGACCTTGCGATTCTTCTCTTCCGGAACCGCAAGATCAAAGCAGCGATTGCCCGCTTCCATATGAATAACGGGGATGCCCATGCGCTCGGCGAGAATGCTGCTCAGCGCACTATTCGTATCCCCCAGCACAAGCACTTTATCTGGCCGCTCCAACGTAAATATCCGCTCCAACTCGGCGAATAAGACAGCAAGCTGGCCGCCTAACGTCATCTGCTGATTGTTCAGCAGATAATCCGGTTGACGCAGCCCCAGCTCTTCGAAGAAGACGTCGCTTAAAGTGGCCGTGAAATTCTGCCCCGTATGAATAAGAATGTGTTCGTCGGCTAATTCATCCAGCTTCTGAATGATGAGGCTGAGCCGAATAATCTCAGGCCGGGTTCCTAGCACTGTTGCGATTTTCATTTCTTCCCTCCTACCTTCGCGAATCTTTGGTGTCTCGACTTCTGTCGGGCAGAACCGTTTCTAGCGCGTCTTCCCGACGGTTTACGAATTCGCGATATCTTCTTTGCAGCTTTCGTCTTCCGAACAGCCGCCTTTCGTTTGCGCGCCTTCACTCCACCTTTGGCAAATCGTATTCCGCTTCGTCTCAGCTTTGCCCCTTTTTTTATCTTTCTTCTCGCACTTCGCTTGACTTTGATCTTACGTTTTAATTTTGCTGGCTTTCCACTATCCCCGCCAGCGATTGGAAGGCCAAGCGCGTAGGAGAGAAGACCTCGCTCAGGCAGCTGCACAATTTGATTAAACGTATAGCCATAACGCTGCATCGCGCCTTCCGAGCTGAATGGATAGCGAATGCCATGCTGTATGAGGTAAACCGTCGGTCCCTGGCCTCTAGCAACGAAGATGGCAGGAGCATGCTGCAAGAAAGGTTCTTCCGCTCGTATTGCCGCACCAGTAGGATGGGAGGTTAGCTGCCGATCTTGAACAATACCGACACGGTTCCAGTCGTATTTATAGAATTGAAAATCAAGACCGGTTGCAACCGGACGTTTCAGCCCTTGTTCAATCAGAAACACCGTATTGGAGGCTTCGCCCTTCAGCAGAAACTGATCTGGATAGTGCGGAGCACTAAGCCTGCTTGCTCTTTTGGCATCCATGTACGGCCGAAGTATGGAGAGGAAACGGTCCAATCGGTTGCGGTAAGCCTCGATGCCGAATACTTGCCCAATGGCTTGACTGTTTTGCTGGCTGGCTTGCTGACGCGCTCCCCCATCCGAGACCAGATGCTGTACTTTGCTTGTAAGATCTCGAATATCGCCTTTATGCGCGAGGAAGAGCTCATTGCCTGTCGAAGATAGAATTTCTCCTAATCCGCCAGATCGGTAGGCTACAACGGCTTTACCGAAGATCAAGCCCTCTAAGGCGGTGAGTCCAAAGCCCTCATTAAGCAGACTGGGAATAACAACAATATCCATGGCTGGGTAAACAGATTGAATGTCAGGATCGAAGGGAAGCAGTGTGAATTGAGCAGAATAGCCGGAGAGCAAAATCATTTGAATGCAGGATTCCATATACACGGGATCTGCCGGTTTACCTGTAATCATAAAGTGGGCCGTGCGATTCTGTTCACAAATGGTGATGCCCATCTGAATGAAGTGATCCAGCCCTTTATTCGCATAGATATCGGAAGAAATATAACCAACAACAGGACGCTCGTCATAGATGCCAAGCTCGGCACGTTTATTTTGCCGTCTAGCCGGCCATTCCCTGGACTCATATTGCTCCGGATGCCAGGAAGGCGGCAGAACGAATTTCTTGGCACGGCGAATGTGGCTCTGCAACGGCTGCAGTGTGGCTTCCGAGATGCCTACGATCCAATCTGCATAGTGATCCATGAACTCCGCACTGATAGGCGTAAAAGCATTCGATTGAATGGATTCGGCTATAATCCATGCTACGGGAATTTCCAGTTTCTTTGCGGCAGCGGCCGGCAAAAGGTTAACACAAGTGTTGGTGATAACCAGATCCGGTTCATGAATGAAGAGTAGATCCAATAAGCCCGCCATATCGGAATGTCCCAGCAATTCTTGATGCAAGTGCGGCAAAGACTCTGTTGGATGATACATGTCGTACAGAAGCGGAAAAGCTTGAACGACCGTTGCCACACCTTGGCGTCTGGCTTCTTCCGCTAAAAGTCCTTCCTTGGGGACGACCAGCGTACACGCATAATGACGTCTAAGCTCCAACGTCATGAACAGCAGTAATTTTTCTGCTCCGGTAATATGATCGGGATTGCAAATATGTGAAAATAAAAGCACCTTAGGCTGGTATGGAGTCGACATGTGTAACATACCCGTTGCATGAACCAGGTATGGAATTCACCTCCTTATTTCAAACATGGGCGAAACGGGTAGCCTTATACGGCTGGCTGCTCTTGCTCCAAGGCATATCCTTGTGCAAAGCCGATGTTGAAGCCCTCATTGTAAGCTTCATCGAAGGCTTTATTGTAAGGAATCGTGGCGATGATCTGTTTGGGTTTCCGAGCCAGTTTACGTTTGGAACGGATCCGAGGCGTTTTCCTTAAGCGTGAAACTTTTTGCTTTTTCTTAGCCACTGGTTTCTTCTTCAGTCGAACCTTCGTCTGAGCGGTGACTTTCTTTTTGCGCAAACTTCTTTTGAGTGTGAGCTTACGCACCTTTGTTTTTGGAATCATAGTCATGCACCTCGCTTCCTTATTGTCCGAAAATAACAGAGAG
Source organism: Paenibacillus ferrarius (assembly GCF_002027705.1). GTDB lineage: Bacteria > Bacillota > Bacilli > Paenibacillales > NBRC-103111 > Paenibacillus_E > Paenibacillus_E ferrarius. The sequence goes on from NZ_MBTG01000045.1 coordinate 300,684, forward strand.
CAGCTTTGAGAGCCTGTTGGCATACGTGTGATCCCGCATGGTACGGTATAAGCCTCGCAAAGCGATTTGCTTGCGCTCTTCTTCGTGTGACAAGTAATAATCCATTTTGGCTACTAATTCCTCGGGAGAGGCATAAGTCACAATATCGTAGTCTGGCGTGTAAAAGTTAACCAAATCCTCACGAAAATCGGTTATTTGCAGCGCTCCGCAGCCCGCAATTTCGAAGGTTCGCGGATTGGGCGAAGCGCCCAGAATACGGCGGCTGTTATTGTTATAAGCCTGATCATCATAAGCTCTGTGCATATTGATGACTATTTTGGAGCCATTGTAAGCCGTCGCTGTAAGTTCAGGCGGCATCCAGGTATTCAGCTGTATTTGCGGGGCAAGAAGCTCGTAATGCTTTAACCGCTCCCACCAAATGCCGGAGATGAAAATCTGTTTGTTAGCCAAATAAGGCGTCAGCTTATCGAACATCGCTACTCGATTCCAATAAGCGGAGCCAATGAAGCAAATATCTCGCTGCTGCCCGTTAGGCACAGCCTTCGGTCTGAACAGTTCCGGCTGAAAGGCCAATGGCAAATAATGAACGTGCGGGCAGCCCATCTCCTGATAGAGGGAGACACAATTCACTTCCAGCGTGAACATGAAATCGTAGTGAGTCGACATCGAGATCGTAAAGTCTGTATAGTATGGGTCATCAGTCAGCCATATTGCCGTGCGTACCCCCATCTCGCGAATCCGGTCTACCACATCCAGCGAGAGATTCATGCCATCCAGAATCAGCATCAGATCGGGCTGATAAACGGCTGCCAGCGTTTCCAGATCTGCCTCAGGACTTCCGATACGGATAGGATCATTCGCACAGTTGCCGATAATCATTTCACGGACCAAAGGACGCAAGCTGTTGATAATCGCGTGATCCAGAGGTTCGTACGGGTAGCCTTTCCCCGATGTCACATAGAGGACACGGACATCCCAGATGGGGTTTGGCTCCCGATCCCTTATCGCTTTTTCAATGATCGCCTCACACTGTCCCAAGCGAACTCCGTTGATATACCCAACCTCATAACCGTCTATATATCCTTGTCTGGCCGCATCATTCTTACCTACTAAAGCCATCTGTTCCTCTCCTTTCTAGGCAAACACTAGATCCATCAACTTCACTAGCCTATTAGCGAAGGTATGGTCCCTGATCGTCCTGCGCAAGCCCTTTACGGCGATCCGCTGTCTCTCTTCCTCATGTCCCAGATAGAAGCTCATCTTCTGAATGAGATCCTCTGCGTTCATGAACGTTTCAATATCTTGGCCAGGTGTGTAGAAGTCATGCAGGTCATGCCGATGGTCTGTAATTTGCAAAGTACCGCAGGCCGCAATCTCATACGTTCGCGGATTGATTGAGTGACCTGGAAGGTTTCGGCTATTTTTGTTATAGGTTTCGTCATAGGTGAGACGGTGGACGTTAATAACGATTTTAGCTCCGCTGTAATATTTCACCGATTCCTCAATAGGAACCCATTGCAGCTTAATGCTTTGCTTTAATCGCTCGAATTGGCTTAACTGTTCCCACAATGCGCCTGCGATCAGCACCTTTTTATTTACCAAAAAAGGCGTCAGCTTGTTAAACAAGTCGATGCGGTTGGGAAAGCCATTCCCGATGAAACAAACATCGCTGCGGTAGGCAGGATCTGCCTGCAAGGGCCTGAATACTCGCGTATTGACGGCAAGAGGCAAATAATGAACTTGTTGGCAGCCCATTTCGCGATAGAACGCTACGCAGCTCATTTCGTGTGTAAATACATAATCATAATGCGGAGCAAGCGAGGCTGTCTGATCGGTAAAATAGGGATCGTCCGCGAACCAGATTGCTGTGCGGATTCCCATCTCCCTGACCTGATCCACATGACTCGGATGATCCGGCGGGAACACATGAAGCCCATTCATGACAAGGACCAGATTCGGTTGAAGCTCCTGTGCCAACCGGAGCATGTCAGGCGCTGTTGCCGTAAATACCTCACGCACGGTCTCTTGCAGACCTTGGATGATGCCTTGATCAATAGCGTCAAAGCCTTGAACAATGAATAACACTCTGGCCTCTCGAAGCGGCAAGGTGGACGGCGGCAAGGTGGCAAGTACAGACTGGCATCGTCCCATCCGTCGCCCATGCTCAAGACCTGTGCGAAATCCCCGTTTCTTTCCTTCCGCCAAACTGACAGCTACCCTCTTGTTCATGTCACACCTTCTTATCCATAACAGCTTGAACATCATGGTCCACTTGCAGAAAGAAATTCAGTGCCGATTTCCAATCTCTCATCGGCGTAAATCCGTTGACAGCTATCGCTCGGTGCTCGAAGGCGGAATACATCGGTCTTACAGCGGGAGTTGGAAATAATTCCGAAGGCACAGCATTCAAGGAGACATTCTCCATATGCGCCACCTTTAGAATCTGTGCAGCGAATTCATATCGCGAGCATACCCCTTGATTGGATGCGTGATAGACGCCGTACCTGTCCGTTTCCACCAGCTCTCGAATAAAGATCGCCAGATCCAAACAATAGGTCGGGGAGCCGAATTGATCATCAACAATCGATAACGGTCCGCCTGATTTGGCCTTCTCCAATACTTTGGTAACAAAATTAACTCCTTTGGTGCCATACAACCACGATGTTCGCACGATGAAATGCTTCGAGCAGGTCATTCTCACGAATTTCTCACCGAGCAGCTTGGAATGACCATACACATTGCCTGGATTGGTGTTGTCTTGTTCCTCATAAGGCGCCCCTTTGGTCCCGTCGAACACATAATCCGTGCTGATATAAACCAGCTTGGCTCCGATTTGCTCACAAACCTTCGCGATATGCATCGAACCCATCGCATTTACTTCATAGGCAAGCTCCGTCTCCACTTCCGCTTTATCCACATTCGTGTAAGCCGCAGCATGAATCACGACAGACGGTCTTTCTTTGAGCAAAATATCCTTCACCTGCTGCTCATCACTTACGTCTAATTGCTCCTTGCGCCAAGCCGTCACTTCATGTACGGGCTTGAATACGCGAAGCAGATCATAGCCCAGTTGTCCGCCCGCACCAGTTATTAGTATTTTCATGAGTGATCGACCTCTTCGGTATCGCGATAGGAGCCGTCTGCAATACGCTCACACCACGTACGTTCTTTTAAGTACCATTGAATCGTCTTTTGAAGGCCCGCTTCGAACGAATAGGAAGGCGCCCATCCGAGTTCCTGCTGAATTTTGCTGCTGTCGATCGCATAACGGCGATCATGACCCAATCGATCCGGCACAAAATGGATCAAATCCTCCGATTTGTTAAGCTCCTTCAATATGCTTTTCACCACATCCAAATTCGTCCGTTCCTGATGGCCGCCGATATTGTACACCTCTCCAGGCACACCGGCTTGAATCACCCGTTCGATGGCCGAACAATGGTCTTCCACATAGAGCCAATCACGCACATTCAATCCATCGCCATAGATCGGAATCGGTTCATTGCGAATTGCGCGAGTAATAATAAGCGGGATTAACTTCTCGGGAAACTGCCGAGGACCATAATTATTGGAGCAGCGCGTGATCACAGCCGGGAAGCCATAGGTCTCGAAGTAGGCTCTGACGATCAAATCAGATCCCGCTTTGCTGGCAGAGTACGGCGAGTTCGGGGCTAACGCTGTCTTTTCCGTAAAAGCTCCTGCATCCCCTAAGCTGCCATACACTTCGTCCGTCGAAATATGGACAAACTTCTTCACCTTGTGCTGCCTTGCAGCCGCAAGCAGGCTTTGTGTACCCAACACGTTGGTCATGACAAAATCACGCGGACTATGAATGCTTCGATCCACATGAGATTCGGCGGCAAAATGGACGACCACTTCAACACCCTTCTGCATCAATTGACTCAGGTGGGCTTCATCACCAATATCGCCTTGTACAAACTCATACCCAGCTTGCCCAACTAAACTTGCGACGTTGTCCTTGTTTCCCGCATAAGTGAGCAAATCGACATTCAGCACGTGATCCTGAGGATGATGCTTTTTCCAATAATGAATAAAATTACTTCCAATAAACCCCATTCCCCCTGTGACAAGAATCACGGCCATCTAGCTGTCCTCCTTACGTATAAATAGAGTAGCCTGAAAGAGTGATTCATGGGTCCCCGCATCAATCCACCATCCTACTAGAAATCCGTGAGATAATGAGCCCTCCGCCGCATACACATTATTCACATCGGTAATTTCCATTTCTCCGCGTTGGGAAGGAGCTTGCGTTTTGATAACGCCAAACACCGAAGCATCGAATAAATAAATTCCTGTCACTGCGTTATTGGAGCTTGGATGCTCCGGTTTTTCTTCAATTTGTTCAATAACGCCGTCTTTCATCTTGGCAACGCCATATCGTCGAGGGTCCGTCACCTCTTTTAAGATGACCATAGCTCCTTCTTTCTGATGTTTGAAAGCCTCCATGAAGGGAAGCAAGGAATCTTCAAATAAATTATCGCCAAGCAGCACGACGAATTTCTCTCCGGCATGGATAAACTCCTCGGCAAGCGACAAGGCTTGAGCGATCCCTCCGGCTTTCTCCTGAAGCTTATAAGTAAGTCGGACGCCAAACTTGTCACCGCCGCCCAAATATTCTAAATACAAGCCTGCGGATTGTTTGCCCGTAATTAATAAAATATCCTGAACGCCAGCTTTGCTTAATTTCTCAATCGCATATTGAATCATGGGCAAATCACCGACTGGAAGCAAATGTTTATTGATAATGTTCGTCAGAGGACGTAAACGGCTTCCGGTTCCTCCCGCCAGTACAACACCCTTCACAAGACATACCCCTTTCCAAGCGTTATAATGGTGCGATTGTCACATCCACTTCTTTAATCATATGCTCCCGTCATAAATGGAAATTGGACGAATACCCCCGAATCCAAAATTGGTCATTCAACCACGCAACTTGGCCTACAGGCACAACAAAAAAAACGGCTGACTCGCAGTAGCTGCGAAACTCGCCGTTTTTGGTTCGTTTTGGGTTCATCCTTCGTTCCCTTAATCCTTCTTGCCAATCGCAATCCAGTTCACATCGCCTTGCTGATCGGGTGAGAACTTGGCCCTGATCACCGATATAATCGCACAATCGACGGATTTGCGCTTCACGGACACATAACAGGCCGGGTGGTTCGATGTAGCTGTTAATACGTAATGCTCATCCGCGAATGTCTCTTCGAAGTTCAGAACCACCTCGATATGCTCATCCTGAAGCTTCATATCAAATGACACAATTCCGAACTGCTGCATCACCTGCTTTTGCGATTTGGGCACTTGCAGCAAGCTCTCTGCGATTTTCGTTACAGCCAGAGAACCGTCTTCCACATGTTGGTTGCCGATCGCTCCCGGCTTCAGCTTCTCTCCCTCGATGCTTTCATCCGCCAGCTTCGCGCCTTCCACACTGCCGTCGCTGAGATGCAGGCTGCTCACCGACCCATGGGCTAGCTTGCTGCCGTCCACGCTGCCAAAGACGAGTTTACTGCTGTCAATGCTGCCTGCAGCCAGATGAAAGTTATTGACAGCGGCATAAGCGAGCTTGCTGCCGTCAATGCTTCCCGCTGTCAGCTTCGAGCCTTCCAGCGCGCCTTCCGCGAGATGGCTGCTGCTTACGGCGCCGGCAACCAGCTTGCTGCCGTCCACGCTGCCTACGGCCAGCTTCGCTGCATCGACAGCCCCAACAGCCAAGTGGCTGCTGCTTACGGCGCCAACCGCCAGCTTGCTGCTGTCCACACTGCCTGCGGCCAGGTGATAGCTGCTAATGGCGCTCGACGCCAATTTACTGCCATCAATGCTGCCTGCGGCCAGCTTCGCTCCGTATAAAGCCCCATCGGCGAGATGATCGCCGCTGACTGCGCCTGCGGCCAGCTTGCTGCCGTCGACACTGCTCGCTGCGAGCTTCGCTCCGTCCACCGCGCCATCCACGATATGCGCATTGCTGATCGAGCTCGCGATGAGCTTACTGCCGTCAACGCTGCCAAGTGCCAGCTTCGTATAGTCTACAGCACCGTCAGCGAGATGGTAACTGCTTACAGCACCGGAGACCAGCTTGCTGCCGTCGATACTGCCAGCGGCGATCTTCACACTGGTGATCGCTCCAGCGGCAAGGTGATCGCTCCCGATTTCGCCTTCGACAATTTTGCTGCCGTCCACGCTGCAAGGGGCCAGCTTCGTACCTGTTACAGCACCTAGTGCGATATGATCGCTGTTGACTGCTCCCGTTACCAGCTTGCTGCTGTCCACGCTGTTGATCGCCAGCTTCGCGCCATTCACCGAAGCGTCTTGCAGATGCTCGCTGCCCACGGCACCCAGCGTTAGTTTACTGCTATCGACGCTGCCTTCAAGCAATTTGGTGCTGTCCACAGCTCCCGGTGCCAGATGATTGCGATCAACGGCTCCGAAGGCTAGTTTCCCCCCATCCACGATATGCTCGGATAGATGCTCGCGGAGAATCGCCCCGCTCACGACTTTGCTGCTATCCACACTTCCTGGCGCTAATTTCGTCACATCCACAATGTAGTCAGCCAAATGCTCGCTGCTAACAGCTCCGGCTGTTAGCTTGCTGCCATCCACACTTCCTGTAGCCAGCTTCATTCCATAAACGGCATTATCGGCCAAATGATAATTATGGACTGCGCCAAGCGTCAGCTTGCTGCCATCAACCGAGTTCGCGGCAAGCTTTTCATTGTCTACAGCTCCCGCTGCAAGGTGTTCATTGCTAATGGCTCCTACTGACAGCTTCGCGCTCGTAATCGCCCCGACAGCCAGATGATCAGTCGTGATTGCACCTTGAACAATTTTGGTGCCATCGATGCTTTCTTTCGCCAGCTTCACGCCGCTTACGGCATTGTCCGCCAGATGCTCCTGAGCGATCGTTCTTGCCGCTAATTTGGAGCCTGTAATCGCCCCGTCCGCAAGATGTTTGGCGTGAAGCGCCCCAGCTACCAGCTTGCTGCCATGGATGCTCTCATTCGCTAATTTAGCCGCGGTGATGGCGCCATCTGCAATGTGCTCACTATGGATAGCTTTACTTGTAATTTTCTTGCCAGTCACACTCGCATCCGCAATCTTCGCTTCTGTGACGGCATGCTCATCCAGTTTGCTGCTTGTCACCGCTTGGTCTTGAATAATCCAGCTTGAAATCGCACCCGCCTGCAAATGCTGGGTAGCCACCGCACCATTCGCCAGCTTCTCTTCCGTGACAGCACCTTGTGCCAGCGTCTCCGTTGTAATCGAATTCTCTACTAGCTTGCTGCCTTGCAGACTTCGATCTGCGAATATGCCCAGCGTAATGGAGCCCTGCGCCAGATGCTCAGAAGTAATCGCACTTGGCTTAATATGGAAGCCATCAATAATATCTTCTTGCAGATGGCGTGTTTCAATCGACATAGAAGCCATTTTGCTGCTTGTAACGGCCTCTTCTGCTATTTTACTCGTTGTGATCGTTTCTTCTTGAACGTGCTGTGTAGTAATGGCTTCGTCCGCAATATGCTTGCGCTCAATGGCTTGCTCTGCCACCTGCTCCGATCTGACCGACCGCTCCGCCAAGTGTTCCGTACGGATAATACCGCGCCTCAGCTTCTCAGCTGCAATGACGCCATCTTGGAGATGCTCCGTACGAATTGCACCGAACTGAACATGCGCTTCGGCAATCACACCTCTAGCCAGATGCTGCGCGCTGATTATTTCATTTTGCAAATGTTCCGCGTGAATGGCCTGATCCGCTATTTTCTCAGAGGTCACACTGCTGTCTTGCAGTTTAGAAGCATCTACGCTGCTGTCGGCCAGCTTCTCTTTGTGAACAACGCCTGCGGCCAATTTGGAGCTGGATACAGAACCATCCGTTAAATGCTTATTCTGAACCGAGTTTTGCCGTATATGTCTCTCATCCACACTGTTTTCTGCTAATTTATCTATCGTGATGGAGGCTGCCTGCAGTTTCGCACTAGAAATGATATCGTCTGCCAGATGACCGCTTTCGACCACTCCTGCGTTGATATGCTTGCTCTCTATAATGCCTTCGGCTAATTTAGCCGTGGTCACTGATTCATCCTGCAGCTTCGCGCTGGAAATGACATTGTCTGCCAAATGCTCGCCTTCGATCACTCCCGCGTTGATATGTTTGCTGTCTATAATCCCTTCGGCCAATTTAGCCGTCGTGACCGATCCATCCTGCAGCTTCGCGCTGGAAATGACATTGTCTGCCAAATGACCGCTTTCGATCACTCCCGCGTTGATATGCTTGCTGTCTATAATGCCTTCGGCTAATTTAGCCGTGGTCACCGATTCATCCTGCAGCTTCGCACTGGAAATGATTTCGTCCGCCAAGTGGACGCTCTCGATCACTCCCGCGTTGATATGCTTGCCGTCTATAATACCTTCGGCTAATTTAGCCGTGGTCACCGATTCATCCTGCAGTTTCGCGCTGGAAATGACTCTATTCGCCAGATGATCGCCTTCAATAACACCCGCGTTAATATGCTTGCTGTCTATAATACATTCGGCTAATTTAGCCGTCGTGACTGATTCATCCTGCAGCTTCGCGCTGGAAATCACCCGATCTGCCAAATGATCGCTTTCAATCACTCCCGCATTAATATGCTTGCTGTCTATAATGCCTTCCGCTAATTTAGCCGCGGTCACCGATTCATCCTGCAGCTTCGCACTGGAGATCACTCGATTCGCCAAATGACCGCTTTCGATCACTCCAGAGTTGATATGCTTGCTGTCTATAATACCTTTGGCTAATTTGGCCGTGGTGATCGATTCGTCTTGCAGCTTCGCACTGGAAACCACTTGGTCCGCCAAATGACTGCCTTGGACTACTCCGGCTTTGATGTGCTTGCTTTCGACGATCTGTTCAGCCAATTTGGCGTTCGTAATCGCACCATCCAGAAGCAGCGATGTGTTAATCGCACCATCTGTGATATGTTCGGCTTGAATCGTTTGTGCAGCAATATGATATCCGGTTACAGCAGCCTCTACGATATGATCGCCATGAATAGAAGCTCTAGATAGATGCTTCCCTTCAACAGATTGTCTGGCCAGCTTCTGACTTGTAACCGCTTGATCTGCCAATTCATTCACAGTGACAGATCGAGGAACCAATTTATCTGTTGTAATGGATTCTTGTTGAAGATGGAAGCTCTCAATAGCGCCGTCCGCGATATGTGTCCCGTCAATTTGTCCTGGAGCTATGCTTCGTGTCTGCACACTGCCGTCAGCCAAATGTTCATTGAATATGCTTTGCGGCTGAAAATGAACGGAAGTGATGCTGCCATTGGCTATCTTTTCTTCCGTAACCGATTGATCTCTCAGTTTATCGGTGGTAATGGAGGCGTCCGTCAGCTTTGCTGTATCAATGCTGTAGTTGCCTATATGCTTTGCCTGTACAGCCCCGCTGCGGAGTTTCTCCGAAGTAATCGCTTGATTGTCAATCAGCTCAGTTGTAATGATTAATTCAGATAAATGCTGAGGAAGAATCGAGCCATTCGCTATTTTCAACGAATCAATGGTTTGATCGGCAAGTTTATCTGCGGTAATGCTGTTATCAAGCAGCTTGCTGCCCGGTATGGATTGGTCTTGTATTTTGTCCCCTGCAATACTTTGACTTGCCACATGCTCATCATGAATTGCGCCATCGGCAATCTTATCTCGGGTTACACTGGCTGGAGCCAACTTGGAGTGCTCAATCGCGAAATCCTTGATCGCTCTGGAACCAATGCTTAGCGGCTTTATTTTGCTCTCATCAACGGATCGGCTGGCTATTTTCTCCGACGTGACCGCTTCTTCCACGATATCATCCGTATACACAACCGGGTTGACGAATTTGCCTGTTTTGCGTTCAGAAAGCAATAAGAGCGGTGGGGCCGGAGTTGAGGTTGTTGATAAATTAGCTACTTTTGAAGTTCTTACACTTTCCACCGGAGGAACCTTTCCAGTCATTTTAGACTGCGGCTGCGGTTGCGGTTGCGGTTGCGGTTGCGGCTGCGATTCGTTAGTTAAGGCCTTCGGAGGGGGTTCTGCTTTATCCTGCTTGGCTGCAGCAGGAAGTGGTTCATTATCGTCAAGCCATTTTAACTCGTTCGTACTGGAGTTCACTTTTTGCACATAAGGCCTTACTCTGCTGCTCTTACGCTTACTCATAGACTCCTCTCCATTCTCCCAAGAATTAGTCACTTGTAACATATTCAGTCCACGCCCGATAGGTACGCTAGCCCGTAAAAATGTGCACCAACCCAGAGAAATGCTCAAATCCACCAGGTATTCCGCGACTTCTTGCTAGGGAGACTTCGGAGAACTTGTTCACTCCCATCAGCGCTTGCTATCTAAACATGTGCGGATTATGAGCAAAACAGTAGGCGCTATGCCCCTATCCTCCTGTTCTATCAGCATCTGTACAAACCAGCACCCCTGCTTTTCCATAAGCTGAGAAGAAGTTCCAATTCTGAACCCAAGCTCCAAGTGGAAAGGAGGGAAGCAGATGGCGAATCCCTACGTGGGTATTTTAGTCAACGATTCCTTATACGCAGGCATTCCCCTAGGGAACACACAGTATGAAGCTATTCAATTCTATGAGGAGGCTGGCAAGCAGTACGAAGTAACCCCTTGTTTCTTTCGCATCCAGGATGTTCACATCGATACCATGAAGGTGCATGCTTACGTCCGTGTAGGGCTTTGCTACGAGCAGATGTGGCTGGAGCTTCCCAAGGTTATTCATAACCGAGCCGTTTATTTAGATCAAGCCTCCTATCAAACATTGGAAGCATGGACACAGCAAGGCGTCATTTTGTTTAACAGATGGAATCGCTACAACAAACTTCGCATTCATGAGGTGCTGTTGAAAAATGATACAATCCGGCCTCATCTCCCCGGTACCTATCCAGCGACCCTGAAAAACATGAAAATTATGATGTCAGCCTACGACTCTCTCATTATTAAGCCTACCAATTCCAGCATCGGTCGCGGTGTTATGAAAATGGATCGACGCGTCCGGAGCTGGCAGCTTATTTACCCGATCAGCATGAAGATCAGCAACAAAATTTATCGGACGGTCCGGTTCCGCCAGTACCTCCCTCTGATCTTGCGGCGTAAAATTCAAAGCCGTACTTACATGATTCAGCAGCGCCTGCCGCTGGCAACCTTCGATGGCCGTCCATTCGACCTGCGCATTTCCGCTCAGCGCGGCGCGACCGGAGAATGGGGCATAACGGGCATTGTCGCCAAGGTGGCCTCTCCCAAACTCTTCCTCACCAATGTAGCCCAAGGCGGTGAAGTCCGCTCGCTGCCGGAAATTTTGACGGCTGAATATGCCCACCTCAATCATGAGCAGGTGCTGCGTCAAATTACCGATTTCTCATTGCTTGTCGCGCAGCACCTCAGTACCGAGCTCCCCTATTTAGCCGATATCGGGCTTGACGTGGGGATAACCACAGATGGATTTCCTTTGTTTATAGAATGCAACGGCAAAGATCAACGCTACAGCTTCCTGGAAGCCGAGATGCAGGATATTTGGAAGGCTAGCTATTTCAACCCGATCGGCTACGCCAAATTTCTGCTGGATGGATGTACTCCCCCGATGTAATGGCTCAAAAAGCCCATTCGCCAAAAAAACACCGTGCCCTGTGCTTGTAAGCACGCTGACACGGTGTTGTTTATTTGCTTGTTTGGATGCCAAGCACTTCTTTGACCTCGGCATTGAGCTTCTTCACATCGGGCACTTTGACCGGCTCGTCGTTCAACCCATATTTTTGTTTCAGCTTCATGACCTGACTTACGCTTTGATCAATCGTTTCCTGCGGTATTCGGCCTGACTTAACAGCTTCAAGCAGCGCGGTAATGACCGTGATTACCTTCTCGTGTTCATGACCAACCATCACGATATTCGATCCGGCAAGAACAGCTTTGACGGCGGCTTCGCCCAAACCATAATTCGTGGTGATAGCCCCCATTGTCATATCATCGGTCATAATGAGCCCTTGGAAGCCCATTTCCTTGCGCAATAAATCGGTCATAATCGTTCGGGACATCGAAGCTGGATTGTTCGCGTCAATTTTGGGCAGCAGGATATGGGCAACCATCACGGCATCGGCTTGATGCTTAATGGCTTCAGCGAACGGCACCAGCTCCAGCTTGCGCAGACGGGCCAGATCGTTCTGCACAATCGGCAGACCGATATGCGAATCAACGGATGTATCTCCATGACCGGGGAAATGCTTGACGACAGGAACCACCTTCTGATTCTGCAAGCCGTTCATGACCTGAATGCCTTGACTGCTTACGATGGCCGCATCAGCTCCAAAAGAACGATCGCCAATAACTGGATTCTTGGGATTGCTATTCACATCGAGGTCCGGGGCGAAATCCATATTCAGTCCATAAGCGTTCAATTCTTTCCCCAGCAAATGACCAATATTATAGGCCAATTGAGTATTGCCCTTCTTCCCGATCTCCTGACTTGTCGGTGTTTTCAGAAGTTCATCCGGCAACCTCGTCACTCTGCCGCCTTCTTCGTCAGCACCGATCCAGAGGGGCAGCTTATTGCTGGAATTGCTCTTTTTCAAGCCATTCACTAATTCAACGAGCTGATTGGTATTTTGCACATTAGGTTTATATAAAATAATACCGCCTACATGCCGATCTGCAAGCAGCTCTCGTGCAGCTGCATTCACACTGTAGCCGTCAATCCCGGCAATAATCATCTGCCCGATCTTCTCTTCCAGAGACATCGTCTTGATTAGACTGGCCGTTGTTGGTGCTGGCGTGGAGACAGGTTTCACTGTGGGTGCTGGCGTAGCAGCAGCGGTTGGTGAAATACTTGCCGTCACCGTCGGTACCGCCGAAGCTGGCGGCTCTGAGCGGTGAGAAGCACACCCCGTCATGACAAGTGAAAGAGCGGCGAAACACAGGATGCTTCTAACGCTCGTTTGCATATTTTGCTTCATATTTAGGATCGCCTGCCTTCGTTTATCATACCTACCTCTTTGACGAAACTCTGCTTCATTTGGTTGCAGCAATCAATCCTCGCTTCTTAGCTCCTGAAGCATCCATTTTAACAGGATATAAATACCATAATACCCCAAGTAACCGCCTGCAATCAGAAAATAGTTATTTTCAAAAACAGCATGGATATTCGTCATAAATACGGTCTCATCTCTAATAATCTCATACACAGCCAGCGCAGAGATAATAGCAAATACATAAGCGCAGCCAACCGCCAGTACATGGAAGATCACGCGCATGGAAGCAAATAGCCAGGCCATGATAAGCATGCATGGCGGTACTAACAGAATCAACAACGTAATCACAATGGACATTTCACATTTCACCTCACTATCATCATTGACGAATTCCGCACCGGAAATACTAATGAGAGGCCGTTCCCGTTTCTGTGGTCCTTGCTGTCCGCCATGCCTGCGGGGATTATAAGCTCAACTGGCCTTTCCACTTGGAAAACAGCCGCTAGGCTGTTTTTTCTTGCGCTTACCTCCTCCTACCTTCCCTATTCGACAATTGATTCTTTTACCTTTCTGTGGCAAGATTAGCGAAGAACGAATTATAGGGATTCTTCATCCGAACATGAAGATCGCCTAACCACGAATTGAACAGGAGTAATTGATCTATGTCTAAACCGTTTTTTCGATTGCTGACGGAGCTGTCCTCACGCAAATGGGTGTCTCAATTGACAGGGGCATTTGCCAGATCCAAAGCAAGCCGGATGTTCATTTCTCGATTTGCCCGAACGTACGGCATACGTATCGAAGATGCTGAAAAGCATGTCAAGGAGTACAGGTCCTTGAATGACTTTTTCACGCGCAGATTGAAACCCGGTCTACGTCCGATTCACGAAGATCTTACTCGTGTCGTTAGTCCCGTTGACGCCATGATTACAGGAATTGGCGATATTAAGGAAGGCTTGATCGTCAATGTCAAAGGTCAAGATTACACCATTGAAGAACTGCTTAATCGTTCACCGCGCACGGTCAACTATAAGAATGGCTTTTACTTCGTGCTGTACCTCAGCCCAACTGATTACCATCGCATTCATTCGCCGATTACTGGCGATATTCTTGAGAAAGAACATGTGCTTGGCAAAGTTTATCCTGTCAATGAATTCGGGCTTCGTCATATGAAGCGCGTGCTCAGCCGCAATGAGCGACTGATTACTTTTATCCAGCATGAAGCGGGTGAAGTGGCTGTTGTCAAAGTAGGCGCACTCAATGTAAGCTCCATCCAATACGTAAAGCCTCTGCCTAAAACCCTTGAACGTGGTCAAGAACTGGCTTATTTCGAATTTGGTTCAACGGTCGTGCTTCTCTTTGAAGATGACATGTTCGAACCGCGAGCCGATCTGATGCTTGGCTCCAAAGTGAAAATGGGAGAAGACCTCGGACGTTTCCTAGATAAAAAGTAAAGGGAACAGTACTTGCGAGAGGAGAGAATCATGGCTGCAATTAGCACATCATCTCCGGAACCAAGCTCCAAAAGTTTGCAGGGAGCCGGAGACATCAAACCTACGGTTTACCGCATTTTATTTGCAATCGGTCTTGTCCATTTGCTGAATGATTCCATTCAATCCGTTATACCTGCGATTTTTCCTATCCTGAAAAGTGAGATGGGCTTGAGCTACACCCAAGTAGGCTGGGTACAATTCGCCATTAACTTCACGGCTTCCATTATGCAGCCTGTCGTTGGCTTGTATACGGATCGCAAGCCGTCGCCCTACATGCTGCCAATCGGTATGACATCTACGCTTATCGGGATGCTATTGCTCGCTTTCGCACATTCCTACTGGGTCGTTTTACTGTCAGTATGCTTTGTAGGCTTGGGTTCGGCTGCTTTCCATCCTGAAGGCTCCCGTGTCTCCCATATGGCTGCTGGCGGACGCAAGGGCTTGGCTCAGTCGATTTTCCAAGTTGGCGGCAATGCCGGTCAATCCTTAGCTCCCATCATGACCAAATGGATCTTTATCCCGCTTGGACTTTTTGGCTCCATCTGGTTTACGGGCGTAGCGGCCGTTGCCATTGCGGTACAATTATACATAGCTCGCTGGTACAAAGGCATCCTGATTTCAACACCGGTCAAAGCCAAAGCGATCGTTAAACGAACTGTGAATCCTCAGCAGCGCAAGCGCGTCATGTTCGCCATCTGCCTCCTGATCTTTCTCGTATTCATTCGTTCGTGGTACGGCGCTGCAATGAGCGGATTCTTCGCTTTTTTCTTGCAGGATTCCTATGGCATTACCATTGACCGCGCGCAGGACTTCATCTTCCTATTCCTTGCTGCGGGAGCGGTCGGGACCTTCTTTGGCGGTCCGATTGCCGACCGTTTCGGCAAACGCAATGTTATTTTCTTTTCAATGCTTGGCTCGGCGCCGTTTGCCCTGCTTTTACCGCATGTGTCCATCACTTGGGCGTATGTTCTGCTCGTCGTCACCGGGATGATTCTTTTATCCAGCTTCTCGGTAACAGTCGTGTATGCACAAATGCTGTTCCCAGGGAAAGTCGGCACCGTCTCCGGCCTTATTACCGGGTTAGCCTTCGGACTTGGAGGCATCGGAAGTGTCGTTCTCGGAAATCTGTGCGATGCCATAGGTACGGCCCGCGTTATGGAATTATGCGCTTTTCTGCCGCTTTTCGGACTACTGACCTTCCTTCTGCCTTCAGACCGCAAACTCAAAGAATGGACAGAAGAACAAGCATAACAAAAAACCTTGTCAAGCCAGCTGATCAACTCAGCCGGTTGGCAAGGTTTTTTTGGTATTCAAACCATTATTCTTCCGTATCACGCTGTTTCCGGCGGCGGGCTACACCTGACTCGTAGGCAGCCTCCATGACAGCTTCGCGTACTTTCTCTACGACAGCATGATTGAACACGCTCGGAATAATGTAGTATTCATTAAGCTCGTCCTCACTTACAACAGAAGCGATCGCTTTGGCCGCAGCCAGCTTCATCTCCTGGGTAATGCGCGAAGCGCGGCAATCCAGCACGCCGCGGAAAATGCCTGGGAAGCACAGCACGTTGTTAATCTGATTCGGATAATCCGAGCGGCCTGTGGCCATAACACGCACATACGGCTCCGCTTCTTCCGGCGTAATTTCCGGCGTTGGGTTCGCCATCGCGAAAACGATCGGATCAGCAGCCATCTGCTTCACATCATTTGCTTTGAGAACGCCTGGTCCCGAAAGGCCGATGAAAATATCAGCGCCTACGATGACGTCGGATAACGTTCCTTTTTGTAAAAAGGGATTCGTATTCTCCGAGTACCACATCCAAGCTGAGTTGGAGTAGGTCTCCCCGCGCACAATTGCGCCTTGCCGATCAACGCCAATCACATTGGTCACACCAGCAGCTAGCAGCATCTTCGTACAAGCAATACCCGCAGCACCGATGCCCGTAATGACAACTTTGCAATCTTCAAGCGACTTGCCAACCAGCTTGACCGCATTGAGCAGACCCGCAAGAATGACAACGGCCGTTCCATGCTGATCATCGTGGAAAACCGGAATATCAAGTTCGTTAATTAATCTTTCTTCAATTTCAAAACAACGCGGAGACGAAATATCTTCCAGGTTAATTCCCCCGAAGGCCGGAGCAATCGCTTTAACCGTACGGATAATTTCCTCCGTATCCTGTGTGTCCAGACAGATTGGGAAAGCATCAACGCCAGCCATCTGCTTGAACAGCATCGCTTTTCCTTCCATAACAGGCATAGCCGCTCCCGGGCCAATATTGCCAAGACCCAGAACAGCAGTACCATCGGAGACGACAGCAACGGTATTTCTTTTAATTGTCAACGAATGCGCTTTCGAAGGATCTTCATGAATCGCCATACATACTCTGGCAACCCCAGGTGTATATACACGGGACAGATCGTCCCGATTTTTAATCGGCATCTTGGGGGTCACTTCGATTTTGCCGCCCAAGTGCATAAGGAAGGTCTGATCTGAAACGTTAATTAATCGAACGCCGGGAATCTCATTCAATGCACTGACAATGGACTCGGTATGCTCCGGGTCGCTCACTTTTACTGTAATATCACGCGTTGTCGTTGTTTTACTGGCTCTTGTTACGTCAATCGCAACAATATCGCCGCCAGCATCCCCGATTGCCGTAGCAATCCTGCCGAAGGTAACCAGTTCTTTATGTATTTCCAATCGCACGATAACACTGGTGCCTCCACCATTTAATCCAGCCATACCAAGGATCACTCCTACGAAAAATAATTAATTGACCACATGTTAGATCATAGCACAATATATCGGTCCTGCCAAAATCATTTTAGTTGCTTGCCCATATGAAGCGATGCGAGCTGAAGTCGATCTGCGCCAGCACGTATCTCTTCTTCCGTCAGATGGGCATAACCGAAGCAAGCTCCCGCCTGCTCAGGAAGAAGACCGTAGGAGGCGGCGTCGCTCCATCTGACGCCCAAGCTTCGGCATTCGGCTGCATATCTCGCGTAGCTGGCGGCATCGCCACGCCACCAGCCGAATACATGCAGCCCCGCATCGCAGTCCACCCAATCAAAGAGGGTGGACAAATGTTCCTGCAGCAGCGATTGAAGCAGCTGGAACTTGCTCGCATAGATCCGCCGCATTCGGCGCAGGTGGCGCTCGTAGCCGCCGCTCGCCATGAAAGCGGCAAGCGAGCGTTGTTCGAGCAGCCCCGAAGGATGCGGCTCGTACAGCCGCTTCGCGGCCACGAAAGCGCCGAGCAGCGCTTCCGGCAGCACGACATAACCGATGCGCAGGTCCAGCAGCATCGTTTTGGAGAAAGTGCCGATGTACACCACTCGGCCCTCTTGGTCCAGCACCTTGAGCGGCTCAATCGGCCGCCCGCGGTGCCTGAACTCGCTGTCATAATCGTCTTCGACGATGACAGCGCCCTGCTCCGCCGCCCAGCGCAGCAGCTGCTGGCGGCGCTCCAGGCCCAGCACCGCCCCCGTAGGGAATTGGCGGCTGGGGGTCACGAACAGCAGCCGCGCCTTCCACGGCTGCGGGATCAGCCCTTGCCCATCCACCGCCGCGTGGATGGGCACCCCGCCCGCCGCGCGCACAGCGCGGGCGGCGCCTTGATAACCAGGGCGCTCCACAATGACCGGATCGCCTTCGTTCACAAGCACCTGGGTCAGCAGCGCGATCGCTTGCATCGACCCATTGACGATGACGATGCGCTCGGGAGGCGCATCGATGCCCCGCATTCGCCTTAGGTGCTGTGCGATCGCTTCGCGGAGCGCATAATGCCCCTCGGCGACGTGGGCTTCCTCCTGCGGCGACTCCGTCATGCGCCGCACCTGCTCGTACATCCCGCGATTCCATAGCTCTCGCGGGAACTCATCCATGTGCGGATGTCCTACCTCAAACGAAATGACAGGCTGCCCGCTCGCTTGGCCTTGATTTCCCTCGATCTTTGGCACCCGGTCGTCTTCTTGAACACGCCTCGCCCAGTCCGATAACCGGATGGACTTCTGTTCGTACCCACCCGTCTTCCGCTGACCGCCGCCGGCATAGACAACATAAGTTCCTCTTCCTACATCGGCCTTCAAATACCCTTCTGCAATCAACATATCATAGACTTGATTCACCGTCCCTCGCGACAAGCCATACAAAGCAGCCAATTCACGGCTTGACGGCAGCTTCGTATGCAGCGTTAATCGACTCTCCAGAATCTCATCATGCAGCGCATGATACAACGCGGCATACTTGCTGGCATATTTGATTCGATAGGAATAATAGGGTAGATGAAAATCCAAACATACTCCCCCTCGCGTCATTATTTACTCCAAAAGGAACTATGATCCGCTATATAGCCAAAAACCGCCTAATCTCACTCCAATGGGAACTACGGTCCGCTATTTCACCTTTTTCCACTCAAAATCAGCGATT
>NZ_MBTG01000046.1 GCF_002027705.1 Paenibacillus ferrarius
TGTACTTCTGTCAATAGCGTAGACACAAAATTAAGGAACAACCACGGCATTAGACAGCCTGATTTCTGTAGTAAATTTGTTCGAAATGATGAGCCGTCTCGTATCCTAGAGTAGAATGTGGTCGTAGTCGATTATAGTCAAACTCAATGTAAGCATAGAGTTCTCTCATGGCTTGTTTACGGGTCTTAAATTTTGTTTGGTACACAAATTCTTTTTTCAACGTGCTATGGAAGGACTCGATACAAGCGTTATCATAGCAATTTCCTTTACGGCTCATGCTGCCAATCATTTTGTACTCTTGTAACTTTGCGCGGTAGTCATGACTAGCGTATTGAGAGCCACGATCAGAGTGATGAATTAATCCTGGCTCAGGCTTGCGACGCTTATATGCCTTCTCTAGCGCGTCTAAAACGAGCTCCCTTGTCATTCGAGCTCCCATTGAAAATCCTACAATTCTGCGAGAGTACAAATCCATTACGCTTGCCAAATACAACCAGCCCTCGCCCGTCTGGATGTAAGTGATATCCGTTACCCAAGCTTTATTCGGCGCTAGCACAGTAAACTGACGATTTAACACATTTTCGAACACAGGCAAGTCATGTTTAGAATTCGTCGTAGCCGTTACTTTCCTTACGGTTATTGACTTCAATCCCATTTCCTTCATACGCCGACTGACCGTTTTGGAAGAAACCGCAGTCCCATTTTTTCTTAATACGGCTGTAATCGTCGGACTTCCTGCGCGTTTTTTAAAGTGATTAAACAGTCTTCTTATCTTCCGATCTAGCGCTTTTAAGCGCTTTTCACGAGCACTAGGTTCCCTCTTAATCCATTTGTAATATCCGCTTCGTGAGACTTCTAAAACGGTGCACATCTTCTCGACCCGGTACTGGAAGCGGTGTTTATAAATAAACGAATAAATCAGCACGGGTCCTTTGTGAAGAAGTGCATCGCCTTTTTTAAAATCTCATTTTCCTCTTTTAATTCGAGGATGCTTTGCTCCAACTTCTTCATTCGTTCATAGTCTACAAACACCTGAGACTGAGATTCTACAGTTCTACTGCCGTACTGTTTAATCCACCGACTTAGGGTACTTTTAGGAATATTTAATTCCTTAGAAATTTCAATTGGTCTCTTATTAGCAGACTCCATGTGTTCAACTGTCTTGCGTTTAAATTCCTCATCATAACTTTCACGTTGTGATCCCATGCCACACCTCGACCTTATTTAATATCTATATTATAAAGGTTGTTCCTTAAGGTGTGTCTACGAAATAGTCTAACTTCAAAAACAACGAAATAGCGTACCGTAGTTCCCGTTTGGGTGGTTCTAGACGGGTTTTGTCACAAATAAGGGACTGTAGTTCCCTCCCACTAGTGGTTGTTGGGATTGTCTCCAAAACTGCTCCGGCAGCGTTTAATTAGCTTGGAACAAGAATGCACGCATAACAAAAACCTAAAAGAACCTGAAGCAGCCGCCTCAGGTCCTTTCCGATTTCCAAGTTCCAGTTTCCTGGTTTCAGTTCATTTCCTAGTCTCTCACTTCAACGATAAGTTCAATTTCAACCGGCGTATGGAACGGAAGATCGCTCGTGCCGATCGCTGAACGCGCATGCTTGCCTTGTTCGCCGAAGATATCGACTAACAAATTGGATGCACCGTTGATGACATACGGCTGATCGCCAAAGCCGGGAGCGCTGTTGACGAAGCCCAGCATTTTGACGATTTTAACAACGCGATCCAAATCACCCAAGTAGCCTTTCATGACGGCGAGGCAGTTGATGATCGTTTGGCGGGCTGCTTCTTGTCCTTGCTCGATGGTGACTTCGCGGCCTAGTTTGCCTTCATACATAAGCTCACCATTGATGCGGCAGTCTTGTCCGGACAAATAAATGAGATTACCTGTTTGATTGCAAGGAATATACGTGAAACGCGGCTCTGGGGATGGGGGAAGCGTGATACCTAGCTCTTGTAAACGTTGTTCGATTTGGGACATGATGTTGACCTCCGAATGGGTTGATAGATTTAAGGGTTTGTGAAAATAATTAGTGTCGGCAGCAGTGCTGCGCTCGAATGAAAATGCCTTCGCGCGCGTGGGTATGCTCACCATGGGATAAGGTGATTTTTCCATTAACAACGACGTGCGGGATGCCGTCCGGGTACAGCCTAGGTTCCTCGAACGTGGCGTGATCCTGAATGGTATCAGGGTTAAAGACGGTTACATCGGCGATGTAGCCAGGAACAATAAGACCGCGCATGCCCAGCTTGAAGCGCTGAACAGGGAAAGAAGTGACTTTGCGAACCGCTTGCTCCAAAGTTAGAACGCGATGCTCGCGGACAAACTTGGCGAATACACGAGGGAATGTCCCGTATAGCCGTGGATGAGGCTTTCCTGTATCGCAAGTCAGACTATCTGAAGCGATGAGTGATTTGTCGTAAGCGACTACTTGCTTCACATCATCGTCGGACATATGGAAGTAGACAATGGAGATGCGTCCTTCTTCTTCCAGCAGCAAATCCATCATGCAATCGGCAGGATGCTGCCCGCGAAGTTCACTGATTTCGGCGATGTGCTTGCCTTCGAGATGACGATTTGTCTCCGTATGCATCGCAGACAGGAATACACTTTGCCAGCCAGTGGAGCAGACGAGATTGTCCCAAGTGAGCTGTTCGTGGCTTAATTCTTCACGAATGCGGGCTCGCATAGCCGGATCGCGCAGGACCTCGAGCACCTTCTCGATCCCGCCTTCCAGTACCCATGGAGGCAGGATGGTCGTCAGACTTGTTGATCCTGCGTTGTAAGGATACACGTCG
Organism: Paenibacillus ferrarius; assembly: GCF_002027705.1. Classification (GTDB taxonomy): domain Bacteria; phylum Bacillota; class Bacilli; order Paenibacillales; family NBRC-103111; genus Paenibacillus_E; species Paenibacillus_E ferrarius. Next base: position 2,811 of record NZ_MBTG01000046.1, read on the forward strand.
CAGGTCACATCCATGCCGCGGGCTCGGGCATCTTCAATCAGCTCCAAGGCATCGACAATTTGTCCCCAGTTGCGCTTGCCGGCAGCTTTGAGATGGCTGATATGCAGCGAAACGCCAGCTCTTTCAGCAATCCAGATCACTTCCTGAACGGAAGGCAGCAGATTGTTGCCTTCTCCACGAATATGCGTGGAGAAGAGACCGTTGTAGGCAGGAAGCACGGAGCACAACTCGGCAATTTCTTCTTTGCTCGTGTAGCTGCCAGGGGCATAAAGCAGACCGATGGACAAGCCAATCGCTCCGGCTTTCAAGCCTTCTTCAAGGATTTGCTTCATCATCGCAATTTCCTGTGAAGTCGCTGGCCGATTAGCAAAGCCCATTACGGCGATGCGCAGAGCGCCATGGGCTACATAGGTCGCCATATGCTCAGAAGGATGGGAGCCTGCCACAGCGTCGATATACTGTGCGACAGTTTCCCAAGGCCAAGCCCATTTGGTTTGGCCAAGTACAGGCTGGACATAGCTTTGCAGCAGTTCCGCTTGGGCGGGAACGAAAGGCGCAGGCGCCAAGCCGCAATTGCCGACAACTTCTGTCGTGACCCCTTGGCGCATCTTGATTTCACTGTGCGGATAATCGAAGATCATCAAATCGGAGTGACAGTGCCCATCAATGAAGCCGGGCGCAATGACTTGCTTCTGCACATCAATGACGTGCGCCGCTTCCTCATGAATCTGGCCAACAGCCACAATTTTATTGCCTTGGATGGCGACATCGCCGGCAAACCATGGATTGCCGGTACCGTCGACAATCCGTCCATTTTTCAAGATAAGATCCAACATCCTGACGACACCTCCTGATTGATTACTCTAGCATTCCCCGAGCAAGCACTGGCACGCGTTCATAGGTATGACCGCGTTGCATAACAACTTGATTGTGCAGGTTAACGGTGCTGCAAATATGATTAGGGATGATGCGCAGCTTATCGCCAACTTGCAAGATGGCTGTTTGCGCCAGCGGTCCCAGTTCAATCATGCCGTGTTCTTCTGATAAGCGAACGAGATACGCATCTTCAAGGTTCATGATATGGCCAAAACCGCGAAGCTGAAGGGGGTCTGTACCTGGCTGCACATCGGTAGCGAATGTTTTGCTGCCGCCGTCGACGATGATAAGATCAGCGGAGGGACGGCTGACGATCGTGACGATCACGCTGCCTGCACAATCCTCGATGTCGCAAATACCTAGACGTGCCTGCATCCGATCGTGGAACACATAGGTGCCCGGACGAACTTCGGTCACGCCTTCAACGGCAGCTGCGGAAATGGCTGTCGGTGTAGAACCAACGCTAACATCAACGATGGCGATGCCCTCGGCACGAAGACGCTCGGCCAACTGCACCATCAGCGTGCCTTCTTCTTGACCTGCCGCCGCTACGTCAAGCGTAGCCTTGCCAGCATGGAACGAGCCGCGGAACGTGTAGATGCCGGTTAGCCGCAAGTGCGGCATGCGGGCGATTTGCGCCGCAAGCGCAGAGGCCTGTTCATAGGGCACACCGGTTCTGCGAAAGCCGGTGTCGATTTCTAAACGGACTTGCAGGGAGTGGCCGTGCTCAGCTGCGATTTGCTCCAGCTGCTGTGCGCCTGCCAAGCTGTCGACGCCGATAATCAGCTCGATTTGCTCGCTTAGGCGGACCGCTCTTTCAATTTTGCTAGGCGTCACGATTGGATAAGCGACGAAAATATTGTTAATGCCATTCGCTGCCATAACCTCAGCTTCGGAGATTTTCGCAACCGTGATGCCGACAGCGCCTGCTTCTATTTGTTGACGTGCAATTGCTGGCATCTTATGGGTTTTGGCATGCGGACGTAGTTTCACTTGATGCTGCTTAATGGCATCAGCCATCACTTGGATGTTGCGATCGACAAGCGCGGAATCAATGATTACGCACGGTGTTTCCAAGGTTTCCAGTGTTTCGTTGGCTTTTAAGGTTTCTGTCATCACGCTTCACTCTCTTTCGCGGCGCTTTTGCCTTCTTCTAAATGGCTATAAAGGGTATACTTTGAAATATTCAGATAGGCGCAAATCTTCTCTCCGCCTTTTTTGATCAGAAATGCGCCTTTGGCATCCAGCAGCTGAATCATGCGCATTTTGTCTTCTTTGGTCATCACGGCTACAGGCTTGCCTACTTGCTCTTGAGCTTCTTGAATAAGGGCATCGAGCAAATCGCTGACGCTCGTGACGAAGGATTCCTTTACTTCCGTTTGCTGCCCTGGATTAATGAGCGTTTGCAAAGTTCTGTCTGCAATCATAAGCTCGGTAATATCAAAGTTAATGCATAGCGAACCGATGATGTGTCCTGCTTTATTTTTCATATACATCGAGCTTGAACGCAGGATGCGTCCGTCCTTCGTCTGTGTTAAATAGTTGTATTTGTTGCCCTTCACGTGATTGCCTCGCAGCAGCTCAAGTCCCAGGTTCGTACCGGGGTCTCCGACCTTGCGTCCCGTGATATGGCCGTTCGCAATGGCGACGATGGAACTTTCGTAAGATCCGGTCAAATCATGGAGCACGACTTCACAGTTGTCTCCGAATTGAGCGGCAAGCCCTGTCACCAAATCGGTTAAAAAGCCAAATTCATCTTGAATGGATTCCACCTGTTATCCCCCTTGAAAGGTCATTCTGAGCAAAATAGTAACACAAACGCGACGAATGTCAAACAAAAAGTTTGTTGAACTAAAAAAAAGTATGATTTTTAGTTTGGGCTCTGGTACTATGTAAAAAAGATGTTGGAATTGTAAAGGAGAGATCCCCCCGTGAAACGCTGGTTTGCCAAATCACTGAAACGTAAGCTGTCTTTGCTCATTTTATTCGCAGTGGTGCTCCCGCTGCTTTCTATGGGGATTGTTTCTTATCAAATCGCAACATCCGTGACCGAGGATAAAGCGAAGCAAGCAGGGATGAACACTTTAAAGCAAATGACGGACAAGCTTGATTTTGTCATTCAGGACGTTGAAAATATGTCGATTTTTCTGATTGGGCAAAGAGACATTCAAGCTTATTTGAATAGTAAAGAAGGCGATGTCAACAGTTACTCACAAATCGTCGGCACGCTTTGGAATCTGTCGTATTCCAAGAAGTACATTTTGAATATTACGATTACGCCAAGCAACAACAATCCTGTGCTTTTTACAACAACGATTACGAATTCCGGCTTACAGCCGCTTTTGCAGCAATATGAATCCGTATACAATTCAGCGACGAAGTGGTGGTCGCCGCTCTATGAGATTCAGACGTCGGACGGTCCCAAGAAAGTTATATCCCTTGTTAGGCCGATTCGTGATGTCAGCACGTTTAAGACATTGGGCACTTTATCCGTTTCGCTGGATCAGGCAGAAATTGAGCGTTATTTGACGGATGCCGGTTGGGAGAGCAGTGGTTTTGTGCTTTTGCTGGATCAGTATAACCGGATCATTGCCGGTGGCGATCCCAGTTGGCTGGCGCGAACCTTTGCCGAGATTTTTCCGAATCTGGGAAAACTGGAGCGTACAAGCGGTGTGCTGAATGTGGAGAATATGGAGCAGCCGCATACGGTTTTGTACAATCAGATTCCTCGATTAGGCTGGACGTTGATTGGTTTCATTCCTACTGAAATCTACCAGAAACAGAATGGGTATGTGTTGACAGTAACGGCCGTTACGATTGTTATTGCGCTGCTTTTGGCCATGGGGCTGGTTCTGTATTTCTTGCAATGGGTGACGAAGCCTTTGACCAAATTGACCAAATATCTGAAGGATCTGAACCCGGAAGAGACCATTCCCACCTATGAGGTGAAAAGTATCGACGAAGTCGGGCTGCTCGTCCACAGCTACAATAAGCTCAGCGAGCGGATCAGCAGGCTGAAGGACCAGGTGCAGCTGAACGAAGCGATGAAAAAAGAGGCGGATATTTTGGCGCTGCAGGCTCAGATTAATCCGCACTTTCTCTATAACACGCTTTCCTCGATTCATTGGATTGCTTTGATGAACAAGGACCGCCAGATTGCGGATATGGTAGGAGCGTTAAGTGATTTCTTGCGGTTTAGTTTGAATAAAGGGGAAGAGTTTTGCTCGGTTCAGCAGGAAATTTCGCATGCCCAAAACTATGCGTATATTCAGGCGATTCGCTTTCCCGATCAATTCGAAATTGAATTTTTTATGGATCCGAAAATGGTTCAAACCTCGATGTTAAAGCTGCTCCTCCAGCCTTTGATTGAGAATAGTCTGATCCACGGCATTCAGAAGAAAAAAGCAAAGGGCCATATCTATGTGCATGGCGAGCTGCGCGACAATCAAATGAAATTTGTGGTGGAAGACACGGGAATCGGGATGGAAGATGCGAAACTTCGTGACATTCAAGGACAAATCATGCAGGCAAATCATCAATTGGGTGTGCGCAATGAAACGTTCAAAGATGTAAAGATCGCCGTTACGAGCTACGGGCTCATCAATGTTCACCGGAGATTGTTATTGCATTATGGCGCTGGCTCGGGGCTTATGGTTGAGAGCACGCTTGGTGTTGGGACGACGATTTCATTTTCAATTCCTCTGGAGAAGGGAGAGATAGAGCAATGAGAATCTTGATTGTGGATGACGAGGTTATTATTCGAACTGGACTCTGTACCGTCATTGACTGGAAGGAGCTTGGACTTGAACTGCTTCCAGCCGCTTCATCAGCGGAGGAAGCCTTGGAGCGCATCTCCGTGGAGAAGCCGCATATTGTCTTAACGGACATTCGGATGTCCGGTATGGATGGTATCGAGCTTGCTCGCCAGGTGAAGCTGCTGCTGCCGGATACAGAAATCGTGATCCTGACTGGCTATGATGATTTCAGCTATGCCCAGCAGGCCTTGCGCGAAGGTGTCACCGATTACTTGCTGAAGACGAGTCGCCCAGAGGAGATTATTAAAGCGGCGCTTAAAGCGAAGCAGAACATTATGGATAAATGGGAGTCCTCGAAGCAAGATATGCTTCAACAGGCTGCGCTTCGCAGTCAGCTGCTAGACCGGGTGCTAAATCGCGGCTTGCAGGAGGATGAGCATGCCCTAGACCAGCTGCAGGTGTGGTTTCGCAAATATGGGGTAGACGTGTATCCGGATTCGGGCCTGCCTGCACCTATGCAGGTGCTTCTTCTGTTCGTTTCCGGATGGGGGGAATCGCCGATCATGGAGCTGCTCCAAGGCGCGGCGGAGAATATTCTCTTCGAGCTGCTCCCTTGCGTCACCCTGATGAATAAGGATCATTTGCTTCTTGTTGTTCGTCATGAAGCCGGATTCACCGATCAAGCTGGACTGACTAAGGCATTGAAAAGGGTCACGGACACGCTCAAATGCTCTGCATTTGCTTCACTAGGCGCGGTAGCGCCGGATTTCGAAGGACTTCGGGAATCGTACTGTACGGCGAAGGAGGTTTTTGCCTATCAAGGGCTGATCGGATCGCAGGGCTTGTTTACGATTGAAGATATTCGTGAGCGCAGCGGAGGCCGGACGGTTTGTACAGAGAAGGAAGAGGCCGAGCTTACGGCTATCTTAATGAGCGACAATGCAACAGAGCTGCGGCACTGGGTGAACCAGAAGGTGCGCGCTTTGATGGAGGATACAGCGGCTACGCCGCTTTCTGTTCAAGGCTACTTGCAATCGATGATGATTGCCGGGCATCGCTGGCTGGAGCGTGCCAGCTCAGCTCAAAATGGGCCAGCTTCCTTAAGTACGCTGCCTGTCTACGAGGGAGAAGGGCGTCCAGAAGATGAAGTCTTCAAGGTGCTTTCTGCTGTAATGACTCGTTTCCATCAAGGCTTGGATCAAAACCGGTATGCCTATGTCTATAAATCTATTGCTTATATAAGGGATAATCTGCATCAGCCGATATCGCTTCAACAGGTCGCCGGCTTTGTCCACGTCAATCCCAATCATTTCAGTGAGGTATTCAAACGGGAGACAGGCTGCACGTATATTGAATTCGTTACACAGGAACGGATGAAACGTGCCATAGATATCCTGCAAGGGACTCAAACCAAGGTGAGTGATATTGCCAGAAGAGTCGGCTATGAGGATATCAAATACTTTACACAGCAGTTCAAAAAGTACACCGGGAGAACGCCCTCCGAATTTCGGCAGGGGAATAAAGACTGAATAATGTCCCCCTTCGCGCCGAAGTCTCTCCCGTACCGCCTCCTGAGAATGTCCACTATACTCAAGTTGTAGAGAGGAAACGCGAAAAGTGATGTTTCCACAAAACCTATAGGGAGGTCAAACGAATGAAAAAGTCATTGATCATGACACTTGCAGCTACGATGTCGTTAGCTTTGTTAGCTGGTTGTGGCGCAAGTGGAACAACAGAAGGGGCTAAGGGAAGCGCGGCTCCTAAATCGACAGATACAGGCAAACCTGCAGAGAAAATCAAATTATCGCTTTGGCACAACTATACAGGCGAGGATCTCCGTGCCAAAAAGATGCGCGAATACATGGAGAAGTTCAAGAAAGATCATCCGAATGTGGAATTGGATATACAAGGTATTCCGCCCGATGGCTACCGTGCCAGATTGAAAACAGTTGCTGCTGCGAATGAAATGCCAGACCTGTTCGTCATGCAGCCAGGTGTGTTGACGAAGGAGCTTGTTGCCGGCGGCTTGATTCAACCGGTTAACGAACTGCTGGATAGCAAGCCAGAGTGGAAAAATGGTTTCATGCCTGGTTCGTTTAATGATTTCACAATCGATGGCAAAATCTACAGCGCGCCTATGGCATTATCTCCAACTTCTATTCTTTTCTACAACAAAGAAATATTTAACAAATATAATGTACAGCCACCTAAGACATGGGACGATCTCATGAAACTGGTGGAGACGTTCAAAAAGAATAATCTTACGCCAATCGCACTTGGCAACAAAGCAGCTTGGGTTGCGCAGTCCAGCATTCTAAGTTCGCTTGCTGACCGTGTGACGGGGACAGAGTGGTTCTTGAAAGCGGTAGATCAGAATGGAGCGAAGTTCACAGATCCTGAATTCGTTCAAGCTTTGACTTATCTCCAACAGTTGGGCAAGGCTGGTGCTTTCCAAGAAGGCTTCAACAGCATCGATAACACACAAATGGAACAAATGTTCGCTCAAGGCAAATCTGCTATGATGATCGACGGCGGGTGGGCACTGCCCAATCTAGCGGCGAATACGTCGAAGGAAGCACTTGCCAACATGGCGGTTACTGTACTGCCGTCTGTGCCTAACGGCAAAGGCGACCCTAACTCACTTTCAGGCGTCGTAGGAACAGGGATTGGCCTAAGCAAGAAAGTTGCTGGCGCACAGAAAGCGACAGCCTATGAACTGATTTATGCTTTATCAGGCCCAGATGCCCAAAAAGCAATCTTAGAGAGCAATCAACTCGTGAGCTACAAGGTTGATCTCGATACAACGAAAGTATCCTCCTTGTTCGTTGAAGTGTACAAACTGATGGGAACTGTCAAAAGAACACCGGTTTACGATGGCAATCTTAGCTCCTCAGGCGCTGACGTTGTAAACAATGGTCTTCAAGAGCTCCTCATGGGCGGCAAGCCCGAGGATATTGCCAAGAAAATTCAAGACGCGCAAGCTAAAGCCGTCGGTAAATAAGGTACGGCACCAGGACTCCAGCCAATGCCCGGCTGGAGCCTTTTTTCAAAAAAGACAAGAAGGAGGTTCATTATGACTGCATCTGCAAGAATCAGAGGATTCATTACCATAGGGCTCCTCCCGGCCTTAGTCCTATATTTGTTTTTTGTGATTGTGCCGATTTTTTGGTCGGCCTACTACGGATTTTTCGACTGGAAAGGGATCGGAGCCGCCAAGTTTATCGGATTTGACAACTATGCGGAAGTTATTAAAGATCCAATCTTCTGGAAATCTTTCAAAAACAACATGCTCGTCGTGGCAGCATCCGTTTTTGGGCAGGTTCCCATTGCCATGATTCTAGCGCTTCTACTGATGCGCAGCACCTTTTTTCAACGTGCTATCCGTGCTTCTGTTTTTATGCCGATGGTCCTGTCTTCGGTTGTTGTCGGGATTATCTGGGGCTATATCTACCACCCGCAAATTGGTATTTTGAACTTCATGCTTGAGGGTATTGGACTTGATAGTTGGAAAAAAGCTTGGCTCTCGGATCCGAAAGTATCGATGTACGCGCTGATGGTGCCGATCATCTGGAATTATATTGGTCCTTACATGATTATGTTCATTGCGGCTCTCCAAAATATTTCACCTGAAATTGAAGATGCCGCCCAGCTCGATGGCGTAGGCCCGGTTCGCAAATTGTTTGCCGTCACGCTGCCGATGATCTGGGATACCGTGAAAGTCTCTGTCGTCCTCTGTATCTCTGGAAGCTTGAAGGCCTTCGACCTTATCTATGTGATGACGGGCGGGGGACCTGCCCATTCGACGGAATTGCTTGCTTCTTATATGTACAACAGCACGTTCAACGTCTACCGCTTTGGTTTCGGCAGCGCCATTTCAACAGCTATCATTATTCTTAGCTTGATTTTGATTGTCGGAAGCCAATATCTCATGAAAAAAGATTATCGATAGAAAGAAAATGCTTTAGGGAGGGACATCTATGGCGCAGGTTGTATCGACGCAGACGGGATTTCCCGCTGGAGGCAAGAAGCGAAAAGCATGGCTGCAAGGTTTCATTAATGTATGCCTAACCTTATACGGGCTTGTCACCTTATATCCATTGTTTTGGTTGTTTATCAGTGCGTTTAAATCGAATGAAGAGTTTTATTCGCGGCCCTTTTTATTGCCGACCGTGTGGAAATGGGACAATATTGTTCGCGCCTGGAAAGTATCGGGGATGGGGCTTTCACTTATGAATTCAACCATCGTTACGGTAGCTTCCTTGCTGCTCACGTTAGTCATTGGGGCACTAGCTGCTTTTGTATTATCGCGGTTTACGTTTAAACTAAAACCATTTTTCATGGGCTTATTTCTATTAGGAATGCTAATTCCTATCCACAGTACCCTAGTTCCTTTGTTCATTATTATGAAGAAAGTAAATCTGCTGAATACGTACGGAGCACTTATTCTCCCTTATGTGGCTTTTGAGCTGCCGCTGGCTATTTTCGTCATCGCTGCTTACTTGGTTACGATTCCCAAAGAAATTGAAGAGGCCGCTTTAATTGACGGAACAGGCTATTGGGGGATTTTCTTCCGCATGATGCTTCCGCTTAGTATGCCGGCGCTATCGACGGTTGCGATTCTGGCGTTTCTGCGCTTCTGGAACGATTTTGCGTTCGCGCTTGTTTTTATCAGCAAGCCTGCACTCAAGACGGTTCCTCTGAGTTTATCCGCATTCGCAACGGGATATATGACAGATTATGAATTAACGATGGCTGCATTAGCGATTGCCGTATTGCCAACCATTATCGTCTTCTTGCTGTTCCAGGAACAGATCATGAAAGGCATGACGGCTGGCGCTGTTAAAGGATAAGAGACAGATTTCGGAGGAAACCAACATGACGAAACTTAAAGTAGCGGTAATTGGCGCAGGCTCAATCTCTGACGCACACTTAACTTCTTATATGGAACACCCGGAAGTAGAATTATATGCGATTGTCGATATGAACGAGGAGCGGGCGCAAGCGGCCGTTCAGAAATACGGGGCGAAGGTCGCTTTCAAAGACTATCGTGACATGCTGGCAGACCCGCAAATCGACGCGGTCAGCATCTGCACCTGGAACAACTCGCACGGCATGCTGAGCATCGCCGCGCTAGAAGCGGGCAAACATGTCTTGTGCGAGAAGCCTCTTTGCACAACCGTTGAAGAAGCGCTGCGCGTCGAGGAAGCGGTTCGCCGCAGCGGCAAGCTGCTGCAGGTCGGCTTCGTCCGCCGCTATGGCACGAACGCGCAGGTGCTGCGCCGCTTCATTGATGCAGGCGAGCTTGGCGAGATTTACTACGCCAAGGCTTCCTACCTACGCCGCCTCGGCAATCCCGGCGGCTGGTTCTCCGACAAGGAACGCTCTGGCGGCGGACCGCTTTTTGACATCGGTATCCACGTCATCGACCTATGCTGGTATCTGATGGGCCGACCGAAGGTGAAATCGGTCAGCGGCAACACCTATACGAAGCTGGGCAACCGTTCGAACATTAAGAACTTGACCTTCTATCAGGCAGCAGACTATGATGCTTCCAAAAACGATGTAGAGGATATGGCGAATGCGCTGATCCGCTTTGAGAATGGCGCATCGCTGATGGTCGATGTGAGTTTCACGCTGCACGCGAAGAAGAATGAGTTCGCGGTCAAAATTTTCGGCGAGCAAGGCGGCGCGGAGATTGAGCCGGAATTTACGATTATGAGCGAGAAGCATGATACCATTTTGAACATTACACCGCAGATCGATCATCCTTCTTTCGACTTCATGGAAGGCTTCCGCAATGAGATCGACTACTTTGTGCAAGTGTGCTTAGGCCGCAAAGAACTGATTTCGCCTGTTGAAGATGGCGTAGAGCTGACCAAAATCCTATGTGCTATCTACGAATCGAGCGAAAAAGGTACAGAAATTCATTTTAACAAGTAAATAATGACATGGCATATAAAGGGGAGGAATCAGCAAATGGCTCTAACGAATCGAATTGGGATCATCGTAGATAGCTTTGGTGTAGGCGTCAGAGAAGGCTTGAAGAAAGCGAAGGCAGCGGGAGCAGACGGCGTGCAAATCTATGCGGTCAGCGGCGAAATGGACCCGGATCATCTGACGAGCACGGACAGACAAGAACTTAAAGCCTATATCGCTTCACTCGGGCTAGAAATATCAGCTTTATGCGGTGACCTGGCAGGACATGGCTTTCAAGACGAAGCGGCGAATCCCGCGAAAATTGCAAAATCCAAGCAAATTCTGGATCTAGCACTGGATCTCGGCACGAACATCGTGACGACCCATATTGGGATCGTTCCGGAAGATACGCAAAGTACGGTCTACCTCAGCATGCAAAAAGCCTGCGAGGAACTAGGCCAGTACGCCCACAGCAAAGGGGCCTTCTTCGCCATTGAAACCGGACCCGAGCGTGCGGCTCATCTGAAGAGCTTCCTTGACACGATGAGTACGAAGGGGGTTTCCGTCAACTTCGACCCAGCGAATATGGTCATGGTGACTGGGGATGACCCTGTCCAAGGTGTCTACACCTTGAAGGACTACATCGTACACACCCATGTCAAAGACGGTGTCCGTTATCGGGAAATTGACCCGCGTCTTGTGTATGGGGCCTTAGGCTTCGAGGGCATGGACCATGCCAAGATTGCCGAGATGGCTTCGGGCGGCTCGGGAAGTGCTTTCGCGGAAGTGCCGCTTGGTGAAGGCGGAGTTCCTTTTGGCGCGTACTTCCGAGCACTCAAGGAGATCGGATACAACGGCTACTTGACCATTGAGCGCGAAGTAGGCGACAATCCCCAAGCTGATATTGAGCAAGCTGTGAAATACGTAAAGCAGTTTTAGCTGCTTAAAGACGAGAAAAGCCATCTTGAGACTATTTTTACTAAGTCTTGGGGTGGCTTTTTTTTTATCCCCTCACCTTTAATTATAAATGATTGCCATATGTTCGTATATTCTATAAAATTATTTTAAAAGGAAACTATTGTAAAATATAATATGTATTTCCATGCGAAAAAGGGGGAGCAAATGGATATCTTTGGGGAGGGTTCTGATTCTAAAAATGTGTGGATTAGTTTTTCGGATATTGAAGCCGAGAGAATAGAATTGTGGAATAATGCTTGTACTGGTGCCGGAATTAATCGAGAAATTAGAGAATTAGTAGTTCGAATAGACGACGTACAGAGGCAAGAACTAATTTCCCCCAAAAAGTGGCTAATCGCATTTGTTAATGAAGAGGTAGATTCTCTTTCGACAATATTGTCCAATCCATACTTAATCATTCTTACAGATCAAAATGGAGTGGCGATAAATTTAACAGGACCAACGGAAACAATAAAAAAATTAGAGTCTGTTAATGTTGGTGTTGGAACTTCTTTTGCGTTAGAGCATACAGGTATTAATGGCATTTCCCTTTCTATGCAATTGGAAGATTTAGTAGCTGTACAAGGCTCTGAGCATAGCTTGCATTTTTTTTCGAAATGGAGCTGTGTCTGTTCTCCAATCAAACAAGGAGATCAAATATGTGGTTTTTTGGATATTTCAGTACCACTGGAGGAAGATGTAAGATTTATTGCTCACATATTAAGACGGATTGTAAACGATATTGAATCTAGAATGATATCAGCTGGCCCCACTCATAAACAGGTACTTGTTTATGAGCATTTTGATTTGTATTCCCTAACAAATCGTGAAAAGCAAATTGGATTTGGCTGGCTGCAAAATCAAAGTGCTCTGCAGATTTCGATAGCACTAGGCATTTCTGAAGCTACTGTAAGACATATGCTTAAAAAAGTGTACAGCAAAACGAAGTGCCATGATAGAGGAGGATTTATAAGAAAATTTTTGGTTTCAATACCCTATTTGTGGTATTTTCAGGAAATTCAATTTTAGCTAAAGTATACATATATAAATAAAAGTGTGAGGTGCAATTGATGCAGTCTATTTTGAAAGAGCAACTAATTAATAGAAAATCAACTGGATATCTATTGATTATTTTGACTTATATTCTCTTTCTTATCACTTTTTCTGTTGCTTTTTACTCGGAAAATACAACGGTTATAAACGATGTGAAAAGTTTAATTATGTCAAAAACTGCTCCGACCATATCTATTATTGGGATTGCATTAATTCTCTTTTTTTTAATTGTTCTTTTTCAAGTTTTTGTAGGCACCTATTTTCTTTATTTGATATTACGATTCATTTTTAGAGTTGAGTCTAAATTTACCCTGTTTTTCAGAGTTATTTTGTTATGGAACATTACTTTTGTATTAGGTGCTTTATATAATGTTTTAGTTTTCTCAAATAGTTCCTATGGAATTCTAGTTTATTTAACAAACCCTTTGTTTATTTTAGGATTTGTATTGCTAAGCTATCTGCTCCGTACAGTTTTACAAGCAACACTAACTAAAGCCCTTCTGTTTTCAAGTTTTCTATATATTTCGTTTTTAATTATGACATTAATAGGAGGAATATGAATGTTAGCTTTTGCTATTAAATCTCAAAGTACAATAAGCAAGCACGCTTTTCAAATTATGATAGGTGCATACTTACTAGGAGTTGTTTCATTGTTCTTCATAAATAGTGCACAGTTCAGTATTGACAAGCTTCTGCCAGAGATCGGAGGGGCTGCAGTCATGGCTGGATTACTTCGGGTTCGCGATGTTTATAGGACAACCAGAGTAGTAAGATCTGCTTTGAAAGTTGCCTTTGGCTGGAGCGTAATCACGGTCATTATTTTGTTTATCGGTGAAGAAACCATTGGATGGCTATTAGAAAATAATATCGATAGATTGGCCGGCTGGTAGAACGTAATGGTTATCTAAAGTCATTCTCGTAGAGCTTTGAAAACAGAAGGGGTTTGTTTTCGAACATATCAATACTTGATCTAATCCATAATTATAGTGAGAAGGAGATCTTTTGATACTTAAAAATATAACATATACCCTATACCTATTATTTCAATTCTCCTTAAAAGTATTACTAAACAAATGGGTATACGGATTTAATAAAATATTAGGTAATAGTGGTGCTTCGGGTACTCAGCTTGTATCGAAACTATTGAAAAAAGCTGTCTATTTCATTTTTGTAGTTTATCTCTTTTGGACAGCGTTAACGGTGTTATTTCAAGTGTTTTTTCATCATGCACCGATTGCTGAATCCAAATTGAATGTAATTCTACTTGGAGTTCTCATTCTTTGTGCACTATTTATTCTTAATTTTCCAGAAAACAGAGAAATGACTAGATTTATTATTTACTCAAATTATGCTGTGAAAATAAAAAGATACTTGATTGTATATAACAGCTTATTGGGTGTTATTATTTGTTGGATTCTGATTTTTTTTCTCTCCGTACCTTTCCTAGTAGTACAATTTTACTATCATGGTATAAATGGGTTTATTTTTATTGCACAGTATCTGTTTATCTTGTTTATATTTGGTGTGATTGTAGATTTTGTTAAATATTTCATGCTACTGATTAAGCAATTTTATATGAATCATATTCATTTATTTTATCGTTCCATGGCAAATATTCTTGTATGCATCCTTGTTCCTTTTCTTGTTATGCCTATCCATTTTTTTATTGATAAGTATTATTTAAATAGTAATACTTCTGATAAAAGTAAACTCATAATCGATTTAACATCACAAATTCCTGTTAACTTTTCTACTTTCAATTTAGATGGGCAATACTACCTTATAGGTGTGGCTTTCATAATTTTTCTTTTCTTTCTTTTTTTTATTTTAAGTAGTTTATTCTTTAATGAGGCTAGCTTTAGTACTAAGCAATACTCATTTATAAAAATACTAAATAGCAGTCGTTTTTCATTTTTTGTCCATTATGTCCGTAAGTATGGGTTTGTGAATAGCGACATTATAGTCGCGTTATTTATTACGTTTTTAATTGAAAAATATATAAGTATATTGTTTCCGATAGGTAATTTCATCATAATAGTTGCTATTTTGTCTTTAATCTCAACCTTTTTTATTTTTGAGAACAGACCTGAACCTATATTACTGCTTAAGCGTATGAGGCTCCCGTATTATTATTCAGCATTTTTGTTCTCGATGTACTTAATCTTTCAACTTGTCGAATTCGGATTTTTTTATATTATACTTACAGACCGAGACTTAATAGATATAGAAATCATGGCATATAGTACAACTGTCTTATTTGGTATTTTTCTGATGTACTTTGCAATAGTTTGTTATTGTTACGTTATTTATATGCTGGAGGGGATGTTAGAATCCAATGTCTTGACGGCAATATCTATTAAAGTATCTTCTATTTACGTGGGAATGACAGCTGCATTCATATTCACGGTTAATTATTTAACAGGCATTCAATACTGGTGGTTATATGCTACTATCCCGTTTATTATTCTACTTTTATTTATTCAATTCTTTCAGATCTATCAAAAGCACAATAGGAGGAACCAATCTAATGCTCCATAGTGGATTGCTTTTATTGTTGAAGAAGAACAGCAAGATATTGTTGATTGCAGGTTTTGTGTGGGTATTTATTTTAATTTTAACGATTGTATCCATGTTACTTCAGTGGAACAATTTTATTCCAACTAAAGAGCTATACCCGGAATCCGTGCCAATTTTTGAGATTTTCCAGCATAATGTGATGCTTGCTTTTTCGTTTATCCTATTGGGAAATGCAACATTTGGAGTCTTAAGTATGCTGGTTCTGCTTCTAAATGTTTACATAACTTCATTTGCTGTCTACTACGTGTTTATAGAAACAGGATCATTTGGATTCTCGGTTACAGTCATTCTCACCCATGGTATTTTGGAAATATCGGCAATGATTATATGTTTTATTCTTTCTACATTT
Organism: Paenibacillus ferrarius; assembly: GCF_002027705.1. GTDB lineage: Bacteria > Bacillota > Bacilli > Paenibacillales > NBRC-103111 > Paenibacillus_E > Paenibacillus_E ferrarius. The sequence goes on from NZ_MBTG01000046.1 coordinate 18,294, forward strand.
ACTATGAGATTAGCAATAAACAAAATGTTTAACCAGCAGATCTTTTATCTTAATAACTCCAAGCAAAAGGTAACGTTACTAACTTTCATGATAACCCTGTTTTTTCTGGCTGCAGTCATAGAATCACAAGTAAGTGTTCGGTTTTCTGTCTTATTTCTATAAATGAGGTGTTACATTGAACTATGAGCTAAGGAACATTACTAAAAAATACGATAAGACTGTGTTGGACCATATATCATTTAGACTGGCTGAAGGGGAAGTCTATGGCCTATTAGGAAGAAATGGAGCAGGGAAAACAACATTAATGAAGGTTATTTCGGGAATGATTCCATTTGATCAAGGAGATATATTAGGGAATGACAAGGTGGATTTCTTCTCATTGGTTTATTATGTACCTGAAACTCCGGTATTACTTGAATACTTATCGGCCTTTGAAATGTTAAATTTTGTTAGTAGAATGCATAATAAGTCTTGGTCCAAAGAACAACTTTATAATTTCATGGATGAACAGGGAATAACCTCGTACTCAAATGATTTGATTATTAATTATTCCCATGGGATGAAGCATCAAGTATCTCTTGCTATTGCATTTTTAATAAAACCTAAAATTTTGCTATTGGATGAACCCCTTGTGTCGCTGGACCCGATAAATATTCAGCATATGAGGGATCAATTAATTAATTATGCTCGTCAAGGAAATGTCGTTGTAATCTCCACTCATATGATTCCTATTGCTCAAAGAGTTAGCGATGAAATTCTTATTCTGTCGAATGGTAAAATGACACAAGTTTCAAATACTTTTATTGACAATGAACTGGAGAAATATGTAATAAATAATATATAGAAAACTATTTTCGAGTGGATAGAACAAAGGTTAGTGGAGATATTCTGTGCTTATTAATGCGGTTAATTTTTAGGGGGGGCGAGATGGTAAAAGTATGTATAGAACACAAGAATACAGGGTATTTTTTACAGACGGCTGCATATCTGCTTAATTTGATTGTAATTCTAACGATCATAGTCTTGGAAATAGGGGATGAGGTCTATAAAATCAAGGATTTATTCTTGACTAAGACAGTGCAAGCCACTGCAGTTTTTGGATCAATTTTACTAATTATTTTGGCATTTACATATTTAATAATTAAAGGTTTTGGTTTTTTAATGTATGCTACTGCACGGAAAATGTTTGGGATATATTCGGATTACAAGATTATATATAGAATTGCTTTGCTTTGCAATATTGTTTATGTCCTGGGGGCATTGATCGATAAGTTGTTTATATCTCAAACCAAAGACAGTATTTGGCTGTTTTTGGTCAATCCCTTTTTTATCTTAGCAACAGCGATGCTGTTCTATTTCTGCCGAAGTATCTTTCAAGCTACACAGATCCAATCATTACTATTTTCAGCTTTGGTCTATCTGATCTTTTTTATGATATGGTATTTAATTTTGTGAATAGGAGGTTCTTGAAAATTTAATTATTCTCAGTACTTCCTTACTACAGTTTCGTGCGGCGCAACTGGTTTTGGCTTTAGCTGGTGCTTTCACGGCTTCTGCAATTATGAATTTGTTAAAGAAAAAATAGAAACTCCTATTCCAACTTGGAAGAAAGAGACTAGTTAGGGCGTTTTTATGAAAAAAAAGTGGTTTTTGATACTACTCAGTTTAGGAATTCTAAGTATTATCGGGATAAATTTATTTTTGATCTTTAATCCTAATTCCTCTCTTTCCAGTTTGACAAATGTAAGGGTAATTCAGGTAGAAAAGCAACAAATATCAGATACTTTGATAGCTTCCGGCGTTGTAACACCTAGTGATGAGGAGAGAATATTCATTGATGAAGCCATGGGGTCGGTGAAAGACCTATTTGTATATGAGGGGCAGGAAGTTATGAAAGGAACTGAGCTGTTCCGATATGATGAGGAAGAGATCAGGAGTAAGGTGACTTTATTAGAAATCGCTAAAACACGACTATCCCTTGAACTTGAGCAGCATCGTGAAAAACTGGATAACCTAGAGGCCGATTTTAAACATAATTTAAAGGATACTTCTCTTGTTGAAGAGTCCATCCGTCAAGCGGGTAAAGCTAGAAAAGAGTTAGAACGGCAAGTGAAGTATACAATGCTTTCAATAAAGGAAAATGAAATGCAGATGGAAAGTCTTTTAAAGAAGAAAGATAACTTAATCGTGAAAAGCTCGATATCCGGGATCGTAAAAAAGGTCACCCGTAACAGAAATAGAGCAGGCACGGAAGCACAAGAACCTATTATTCATCTGGTTTCTAATGAACCCTACAAAGTTAAGGGCACAATCACCGAGTTTGATTCGGTCTTTGTAAAAGCAGGTCAGCCGGTAAAGGTGAAATCCAAGGTCTTATCAAGTGAGATGTGGGAGGGGAAGGTTAAGAGTATACAATTAAGTCCATCGCAAAGTGGCATAAATTCAGGGCTTGAAAAGAAGGAGTCTGTAACATCTTATCCGTTCGAAGTAGCTCTCATGGATAAACGAGCAGGGTTGCAAGAAGGTTACCACGTGTCTGTAGAAATACAAATAAAAGCAAAAGATAATGTGTTTACCTTGCCTCACGATGCAACATTTGTGCAGGATAGCAAAGAATTCGTGTTCATTGTTGTAGATAATATGTTGCAAAAGAAAGAAATAACGATTGGATTGATGAACGATCAGTTTAAAGAAGTGCTAACAGGCGTTAACGAGGGTGACATCGTTGTCAGACAGCCTAAGATAGATTGGAAAGAGGGATTGGAAGTGAAGGTTGATGTTGCAACTTCGTAATATATATAAAACATATAAATCCGATTCACTCGAAGTTCCTGTCTTACATGACCTCAGTTTGTCGATCGAACAGGGTGAGTTTGTAGCTGTTATGGGACCTTCGGGCTCGGGCAAATCAACTCTCATGAGTATCATCGGACTGCTAGATACAATAACCTCTGGTACGTACCTATTGAATGGACAAGATGTATCAACGTCAGCCGATAAGGAATTGGCGAGGTGCCGAAACAAGCATATAGGTTTTGTCTTTCAACAGTTTCACTTGCTTCCGAGGCTGGATGCTTTAGCGAATACAGAGCTTCCGTTAATTTATGCTAGAGAGAAGAAAAGATTAAGAATGGAAAAAGCGCATTTGGCATTAGAAAAAGTGGGTCTTGGTGATCGTAAGAATCATTATCCTAATCAGTTATCTGGTGGTCAAAAGCAGCGTGTGGCTATCGCTAGAGCTATTATACACAACCCCGATGTAATTCTTGCAGATGAACCTACGGGTTCTTTGGATTCGCAGACGGGTGAACAGGTAATGCGTATTTTCTCTGAATTTAATCGTGAAGGTAAGACTGTTATTCTTGTAACTCATGAACCGGAAATAGCTCAACATGCTCAAAGAACGATCCTTCTTCGTGACGGAATGGTCATTGAGGACAGGAGGGTTAATAATGGAATTATGGGAAGCAGTTAAGATGGCTATTGCATCGTTGTATGCGCATAAATTAAGATCACTGCTTACGATGCTTGGAATTATTATCGCTGTAGCTTCTATTATTATCATTGTTGCTATAGGACAAGGCGGCGAAGCTGCATTGAAGAAGAATTTCGTTGGCAATGGTAGTAACTCGCTAGACATCCTATATCGACAACTGGAGACCGATGAGGAAGTGCCGTTGAACTACGATGAATCTGAAGGCAGATTTGACGAGAGTGATGTTTTTGATCTGCAAAAACTACCTGAAATATCAACAATTATCAAGATGAATTCAACTTCGTCCGTTTTACACTATTTAGATAAGATTGTTAATTCCCAATTGGTAGGTATGGAAGAAGGATACTATGACGTATACCCCATTGAACTGATTTCAGGTCGTCTTATATCAAGAAATGAGATTAAGCAAGGTCGCAAGGTTGCTTTGTTAGGTGAAGATGTCGTTAATAAATTAAGCAGAGGAAAAAGCATCGTAGGAGATATTATTGAGCTTGAGGGGATCTCTTTTAAGGTTGTAGGCATTTATAAAGAAAAAAAGCAGGGTTTCCTGAATTTTGGAATGAAAAAAATTTTAGTTCCGATTGCTGTTTGGCCAACTCTGTTCGGTGAGGATAGCATTCATTCGTTGACAATCCAAAGCCAAGATTTGAATAAACTTAATGAAGCTGGGCGTAAGGCAGTTGATCTGCTTAATAATAAATATCGATATAAGAAAATGAACGGAGAATACTATATCTTTAATATAGAGCAAATTCAGAAATCGCTCTCCGCAATTACGAAGACCATGACAGCTATTATTAGTGGCATTGCGGGAATATCGTTAGTTGTAGGTGGTATTGGGGTGATGAACATTATGCTTGTCTCTGTTACGGAAAGAACTAGAGAGATAGGAATACGCAAAGCATTAGGTGCCACGAGGGGAAATATATTGCTTCAATTTTTAATTGAATCAATGACGCTAACGACATTTGGAGGTAGTATTGGCATTCTTTTTGGAACAGGAGGAGCATATTTAGTCTCAATGTTAACTCATTGGCCGCCGCTTGTATCGGTACCAGTGATTATTGGTGGAGTACTGTTCTCTATGTTTGTTGGTATTATATTTGGTATGTTGCCAGCTAATAAAGCTGCAAAGTGTGATCCAAATGAATCCCTTCGGTATGAATAAAGAGAGACTCTAACCTTAAATAAAAACAGTGCTACAGAGCAGTATCCTGTTGGGAATACCGTAATAGCACTATGTTTCACCCTTGCAGCAGTACGAGCTCGTTGCTTACGACTTGCCCTTGCGCGTCAGCTCCGCAAGATCAATCCACTGCTCATCGGTTACCTCGAGCAGATCGTTGAACTGTCCGGCGCCCTGCAGCCATTCGCCGCCGTCGATCGTGATGACTTCGCCGTTAATATAAGCGGCGAAGTCCGAAATCAGATAAGCCGCGAGGTTCGCGAGCTCATCTTTGTCTCCGACCCGCCGCAGCGGCACGCGGTTCAAAAGCTTCTCCGACAGCTCGGGCGTCGGAGCCAGTCGGCTCCACGCGCCGTCGGTCGGGAAAAGTCCCGGCGCAATCGCGACCTGCCGGATGCCGTACCGGGCCCACTCGACGGCAAGCGAGCGCGTAAGAGCGAGCACGCCGGCCTTGGCGGCAGCCGAGGGTACGACGAAGCCCGAGCCGGTGGAGGCATAGGAGGTGACGATGTTCAGCATCGTACCGCCGCGCCCCTGCTCGATCCATCTTTTTCCTACTTCCAGCGTGGTATAGAACGTGCCGTGAAGGACGATATTCAGCACTGCATCGACAGCGCGCGGAGAAAGCTTTTCCGTAGGGCTGGCGAAATTGCCTGCAGCGTTATTGATGAGAACATCCACACGGCCATAGTGTTGTTCCACGGCAGCCACCATCTCTGCGACTTGCAATGCATCTCGCACATCACAGTTTTTGTAGAAGACCTCCTTGCCGTCAGCGCTCATTTCGGAGGCTGCTTTGGCCAAAATCTCTTCACGCCGACTCGTAATCGCTAGTTTTGCGCCTAACGACAGGAATCTCTCTCCCATTGCCCGGCCAAGTCCGGTGCCTCCGCCCGTAATAAGAATCACCTTATCCTTCAACAAACTTTCCTCGAACATAAAGATGACCGCCCTTCAGTGATTATTTAGATGGCTAATGATTAACGGCATGAGAACTATTCAGCAATGAAAGAGACTTCGAATAGCTCGGTTCGGCGACGGCTCCAATCGAAGAAGTGCCAATCCGGCTTACTTTCATATAGATATCGAGGGTATCGTTGAAATGAGATTGAGATTTATACCGTTCATATATATAGCTTATTTAGTTCCCTGTAAAATAGGCTTGATACTGCTCACGCAGCTCGCGCTTCATGAATTTGCCGACCGACGATCTTGGGATTTCATGGAGGAAAATGACATCGTCGGGAATCCACCATTTGGCGAATTTATCCGTCAGGAAGGTGAGTAAATCGGCTTTATCTCCTGCTTGCAAGGCGGCATCCTTCAAAACGACAAAGGCGAGAGGGCGCTCCTCCCATTTGGGATGAGGGATGCCAACGACGCAAGCCTCGAACACATTCGGGTGGGCCATCAAGCTGTTTTCCAGATCGAGAGAGGAGATCCACTCGCCGCCGCTTTTGACCAGATCCTTGGCCCTGTCAACCAGCTTGACGAATCCTTCGGGATCAATAACCGCAATGTCACCGCTGTAGAACCAGCCATCTTGGAACGATTCCTGTGTTCTTTCGTCTTTGTAATATTCCGTTGCAACCCAGGCGCCGCGCAGCAGAATTTCGCCCATTTCTTTGCCGTCCCATGCGACTTCGCCGCGTGGTCCGACAATTTTCATATCCAAACCTGGCACAAGAAGCCCCTGTGCAGCGCGTGTATCGTATTGTTCATCCAGCGAGGTTTCTTCTTGATAGCTCTTCAACCTAGCGACGGTCACTAATGGACATGTTTCAGTCATGCCATAGGCGTGATAGAACGGTACTTGGAGCCGCTGTTCATAGCTTTCAATCAGACTTCTTGGGGCGGCAGAACCGCCACAGACAACAGCGCGTAGAGATGAAATATCTGCATTGATGGCTTCTTGCGCTTTCAGCGCGGCTGTCCATACCGTAGGAACTCCGGCGGCTATCGTGACTTTCTCATCGGCGATCAGGCCTAGTAAAATGTCAGGGGTAGGCGCGGGTCCGGGAAGGACCTGCTTGCTGCCGAACCAGACTGATGCGAAAGGAAGTCCCCACGCATTGACGTGAAACATCGGCACAATAGGCATGACGCTATCGCGTTCCGAAAGGCCAAGTGTATCGGCGAGGCCAATTGAAAGCGAATGGAGGTAGATGCCGCGGTGAGAATATACGACGCCCTTGGGTTTGCCAGTCGTCGCGGACGTGTAGCACAAACCTGCGGGAGCGCTTTCATTTAAGGAGTCGATGAACGCGTATTGCGGATCGCCGCTATTTAAGATGTTCTCATATCCGTAGACGGGATGTAAAGAAGTAGGGGGCAATTCCTGAGAGTCGGTCATCACGATATAGCCTTCAATGGTCGTCAGTTGATCCTGAATTCTCTCGATAATCGGAAGCAAAGTCTCATCTACCAAAAGAAAACGATCTTCGGCATGGTTAAGGATGTGCACAAGATGCTCCAAGGGGAGACGGATGTTGACGGTATGCAGGACAGCTCCCATACAGGGGATGGCGAAATAAGCTTCCAAATGCCAATGATGGTTCCAAGCGAAAGTGGCCACCCGATCTCCAGGCTTGACGCCAAGCTGCTGCAGAGCGCTGGATAGCTGCTTGGTCCGTCTCCCGAAATCGGCGTAGGTATACCGATGTATGCCGGAGCTTGTGCGAGAGACGACCTCTTTTTTGGCGAATAAGGACTGTGAGCGGTCAAAGAGAGAGCGCAGCGTTAATGGGAAATTTTCCATGTGGAAACACCTCCGGGGTTGGTCTGAGTCTATTGTAATATATAAGCCGGAGGGCCAGGTTATGTCCAAAAAAACAGCCGTTTGCAACTAAAAAAACCGATTCTGGCGGCACGTTCATCAGGCCGCTTGAATCGGTTGGTTTTTTGACATTTAAACGTTCAGAATAAACTTTTCAATGACGTGACGCACGCCATCCTCGTTATTGCTTTTGGTCACGTAATTCGCTAAAGCTTTCAGCTCCGGCAAAGCGTTATCCATCGCTACGCCAAGCCCTGCGACTTCGAGCATTTCGCGATCATTCCATGCATCCCCCAGCGCAATAACGTCCTCTAAGGAACAGCCGATATGCTCGGCAAGGAAGGTAATTGCATGACCCTTCGTGCCTTCTTTATGCATGAATTCCAAATAGTGCGGCTTGGATTTCGTGATGTGCAATTGATCGCCGAGCAAAGGAAGCAGTTCCTCACGGAGTTGGTCGCAAATTTCAGGTTTATCCACGATCAGCATTTTCGGCTGAGGAATGTCGATCCATTGACGCAGGTCGCCTATGATATAAGGCGTTTTGGACAGACGAACATAGTTTTTGATTTTATCGTTATCTTCACCAGCATAAAGCTGATCGCCATGATAGAGTTGAAGATGAAGGTTTCTCTTTTCGCAAAAATCAAGCAGGAAGCGGGCGCTTTCCACAGGAACCGTGCGCTCGTAGAGCACTTCCTCATCCAGAAGGTTTTTGATCAGGGCACCTTGGTAAGTGATGATCGGTACATTAAGGCCGATTTGATTGGCAATTTTGGCTGCGGAAGGAAAGCTTCGTCCTGTGGCAATCGTAACCGTTACGCCTTGGGCAACCGCTTGATGCATCGCATCGATCGTTTCTTGTGAAATCGTCAGATCATCCCGCAATAGGGTGTCGTCTAAATCAGCTGCAACTAATTGGTAAGTCATATATTCCTCTCCGATCCGATGAGTAGTCTATCTACAAATTCTGCTATAAGCATACCCGAATCATGAAGGAATTGCTACAATAAAGCGAGACATGGATGAGATGATAAAGGAGGCAAATCTACCTATGGCATCACTTTATACGGACAAGCTGGAGGCTTGGCTGCGGGCACATAGCAGCGTGGCGGATGCGGAGGTTATGGCAGCTTATATGCGAGACCAGTTTCCATTTCTGGGTATTCGAAATCCCCAGCGCGTGGCTCTAACGAAGCAGTTCTGGAAAGAACACGGCTTTCCGAAAGGCGCAGAAGGCGTGAAAGCCGCCGAGGAGCTGTGGGCACTGCCGGAACGGGAATTCGCTTATACAGCCATTCTGCTGCTAACACAGCTGCGCAAAGAATCCGGACCTGAACGAATCGAGGTGCTGGAACGAATGGTAATTACACAATCCTGGTGGGATTCTGTTGATACCATCGCGGATCATTTGATCGGATACCATCTGCAGAAATACCCGGAACAAATACCAGCCTATGTTGAGAAATGGTTGGCTTCAGGAAATATGTGGCTGCAGCGAACGGCCATTTTGTTTCAGTTGAAATATAAGCAGCGCACCGATGTGGCATTGTTGTTCAGCATCATCCGGCAATTGGCGGATTCGAAGGAGTTCTTCATCCGCAAAGCAATCGGTTGGGCGCTGCGCGAATACTCCAAAACGGATGCCGCTGCTGTGAAGGCATTTGTCGCAGAGAATGAACTTTCACCTTTGAGTGTGAAGGAAGCGTTAAAAGTTATGCAGCGCAAGGAAGCGCAACAAAATGATTAATAATGGTTGTTTCAGGTCCACGCGGGGATAATCCTGTTGTGGATTTTTTATTTTGTCATCACGTCATCAAACCTTACACATATATTAATTAAATGAATTAATTTGTCATATATATTGACATATACATTACATTGTTTTAAAGTAAGTAAAATTCTTTCTCGCGGCATATCGAATAAAGCTAGTAGTTCATACCAAAATAAAGGAAGGGAATGATGGATGATGGCACATCATCGGACGTTTGATTTGTTATCGCGGCTGCCAAAAGTTGATCTTCATTTGCACTTGGATGGGAGTGTGAAGCCGGAAACGCTTCTGGAGCTTGCCCTGCATCAAGGCATTGATCTTCCCGTTTATGATAGAGAAGGTTTAATTCCCCATATGCGTGTGGGTGAGGAATGCGGCAGTTTGATTGAATACTTAAGCAAATTTCATTTCACAACGCGAATCATGCAATCTGGCGAAGCTTTGGAACGGATCGCTTATGAGGTTGTGCAGCAATCTGCTGAACATAATTGCAAATATGTGGAGGTGCGTTTTGCCCCGCAATTGCATCGGAACAACGGCTTGACGGTTGAGGAAACGATTCATCATGTCGTAGAAGGAATGAAGCGAGGACAAAGGGATTTTGGCGTGCGAGGCGGGGTTATCGCCATTTGCATGCGAAACCATTCCTGCCAAAGCAACCTCGAAGTGATTGAAGCGGCTGCTCAATTTGTGGGCAAAGGCGTAGTTGCCGTCGACTTGGCTGGAGATGAGGCCGCGTATCCGCCGGAATTTTTCCGCGAAGTATTTGCTGAATCTACAAGGCTCGGAATTCCAGTTACAATTCATGCAGGGGAGGCTGCCGGAGCGGTTAATGTGTATGAAGCCGTCACGAATCTTGGTGCTGTGCGCATTGGACATGGTGTGAGATTGAAGGAGAATAGAAGCATTTTGGAGATGGTCAAAGAACGCCGCATCCCGCTTGAAATGTGCCCCATAAGCAATATCCAAACAAAAGCCGTTTCCAGTTGGGAGGCCTATCCGATTCGCGAATACTTAGAGCAAGGTTTGCTCGTCACGATTAATACGGATAATCCGAGTGTATCCGGAACAGATATAACGAACGAATATCGTGTGCTTTCTGACCGTTTTGGCTTTACCGCACCTGAGCTCGTGAAGCTGATCATGAATGGAGTCGATGCGGCGTTTCTGGATGAGGCCGATAAGCTGCTGCTAAGACGGGAAATGGAGAATGAGATTAGCAGCTTGGGGGTAAGTTTATAAATGAGTTTTCATAATGAGGCTGCCATTCATTTTATGGCAGTCTTTTTTGAGACGACATTGTTTTAGAAGATCTCTACTACGACCTGCCGTGCATCGGTGTATCTTTTACAACTGGCTCCGTTTCCAAAAGATCTAAGTATGTAAAATTAGGGCTTGATATAGGGTATGGGGGTATGGTATATTTGAAATGTGAGGAGGTACTGAATCATGGAACAACTTGATAAACAGCAACTAAATGAGGATAGCTGTCATACTGGCAGTGACCGCAAAAGTCATCATTCCGATAAAACAAAAAGCAATCTGGTATCCCGACTCAATCGCATTGAAGGGCAGATTCGCGGAGTGAAGGGTCTGATTGAGAAGGATACGTATTGTGATGATGTGCTAAACCAAATCGCTGCAATTCAATCGGCATTAAACGGTGTGGGGAAGCTGCTTCTTGAGCATCATATGAACAGCTGTGTGATCGAACGCATTCAAGAAGGCGATAATGAGGTTATTAAGGAACTCATGATTACGATTAATAAATTAATGAAATAATAAAGGAGAGATTGATTATGCAAACCGTTACTTTGAAAGTGGCAGGCATGTCCTGCGGTCATTGTGTAAATTCCGTTGAAGGCGCAGTTAAGAAGCTTGGGGCTCTGGGGAAAGTAGATTTGAGCGGCGGCTCTGTGACAGTAGACTTTGATGAGGCCAAAGTTTCAGTGGACGCTATCAAGGAAGCAATTGAAGAGCAAGGCTATGATGTCGCGAAGTAAGATTGTGGAGCCGCTCAGACGGCTCCCCCTGTAACACCTATTTTTTTTGAAGTAAATATACCCCCAAGGGGTATTTGGAGCAGGAGGCTGGATATGGATAATCAACGCGATCAGCAAGCGAATCTGCAAATTACAGGTATGACATGCGCAGCTTGCGCGAACAGGATAGAGAAAGGTTTGAAAAGATTAGAAGGCGTGGCCGAAGTCAATGTGAATTTTGCGCTTGAGAAGGCTTCTATCACCTACGATCCGGGTCGCATTAAGGTAGCTGACATGGAAGGGAAAATTCAGGACCTGGGCTATGGTACTGTAAAAGATGCCGTCGATTTCAATATTGAAGGCATGACGTGTGCGGCATGTGCTGCTCGTATTGAGAAGGGCTTAAATAAAATGCCGGGTATTAGCGCAGCTACAGTGAATTTGGCTTTGGAAACGGCTCATGTGGAGTATAGCCCGGCCGAAATTTCTGTTGAAGAGATGGTTAAAAAGGTCGATCAGCTTGGCTACAAGGCTATTCGCAAAGAGGAAGATCAGACGGAGGGCGATTATAAACAAAAAGAGATTCACCGCAAGAAGCTGCAGTTGATCGTATCAGCAATCCTTTCCTTCCCGCTTTTGTGGGCGATGGTAGGCCATTTTTCATTCACATCGTGGATTTACGTGCCGGAGGTTTTTATGAATCCTTGGATGCAGCTCGTCCTCGCGACTCCGGTGCAGTTTATTATCGGTCGTCAATTCTATGTGTCAGCATATAAAGCACTTCGGAATAAAAGCGCCAATATGGATGTGCTTGTCTCTCTTGGAACATCAGCCGCGTACTTTTACAGCTTGTTTTTGACGCTGGAATGGGCAGCTTCGGAAGATATTCATCGCCATGCCCCTGATATGTATTACGAAACGAGCGCAATTCTGATTACATTAATTATTTTGGGGAAATTATTTGAGCTGCTTGCCAAGGGGAGAACCTCGGAGGCGATCAAGAAATTAATGGGGCTTCAAGCCAAAACGGCAATCGTTATTCGAAACGAGCAGGAGATGTCGATACCTGTGGAAGAGGTTGTTGTTGGGGATATCGTTCTGGTCAAGCCAGGTGAAAAGATCCCCGTCGATGGTGAAGTTGTAGAGGGCTTGTCTGTTGTTGATGAATCTATGCTAACCGGAGAGAGTATTCCTGTCGAGAAAAAGGCCGGTGATACTGTCATTGGGGCAACCATCAATAAAAACGGCAGCTTGAAGATGAAAGCGAAGCGTGTAGGCAGAGAAACAGCGCTGGCCCAAATCATTAAAGTTGTCGAAGATGCGCAAGGCTCCAAAGCGCCGATACAGCGTATCGCCGATGTGATTTCGGGTATTTTTGTCCCTATCGTTGTCGGGCTTGCTGTTATAACCTTTGTCATCTGGTTTATCTGGGCAGCTCCAGGTGAGTTTGCAACGGCTTTGGAGAAGGCTATTGCGGTCCTTGTCATTGCTTGTCCATGTGCTTTGGGTCTTGCCACGCCTACATCGATTATGGCTGGATCGGGACGTGCGGCGGAGCTTGGCGTTCTGTTTAAGGGCGGCGAGCATTTGGAATCCATGCAAAAGGTACAAACGATTGTCCTTGATAAAACAGGGACAGTGACCAAAGGAAAACCGGAGCTTACCGATGTTCTTATTGAAAGCATAGATGTGAATGCCACGCTTAGCTTGATTGCCACTGCCGAAAAACAATCAGAGCATCCGCTTGCAGAAGCGATTGTTGCGGGAATTGTGGCCAAAGGAATCCAATTGACGAAGACGGAGCAGTTTGAAGCGATTCCCGGTTACGGCATTCGAGCCGTTGTAGAGGGCAAGGAAGTTCATGTCGGGACGCGCAAGCTTTTGCAGCGTGAGGCTATTTCGTATGGGATCGCGGAAACGACGATGACAAATCTGGAATCGGAAGGAAAGACGGCTATGCTTGTTGCCGTTGATCGGGAGTATGTAGGGATCGTAGCCGTCGCGGATACAATTAAAGACAGCTCGAAAGAAGCGATCGCTCAGTTGAAACAAATGGGTATTCAAGTGATCATGATGACCGGTGACAATGAGCGTACAGCGCATGCCATTGCTAAGCAAGTAGGCATTGATCATGTTCTGGCAGAAGTTCTTCCCGAAGGTAAAGCAGCAGAAGTGAAGAAGCTCCAAGAAGCAGGCAAAATCGTAGCGATGGTCGGCGACGGGATCAATGATGCGCCTGCTTTGGCGACAGCAGATGTCGGGATTGCGATCGGCACTGGTACGGACATTGCGATGGAAGCAGCTGATGTGACGCTAATGCGCGGAGAGCTGACAAGTATTGCGGATGCCATGTACATGAGCCGCAAAACGATGGCCAACATTAAGCAAAATCTATTTTGGGCGCTTGGCTACAATGCACTCGGAATTCCCATTGCAGCGCTTGGATTGTTAGCGCCGTGGGTAGCTGGGGCAGCGATGGCCCTCAGTTCGGTTTCTGTAGTGCTGAATGCCCTGCGGCTGCAACGGGTGAAGCTTTAATTTCCATATAGCGGGAAGCCCGACGACATGGCAAGTTAGAGTGATCTCGTATCGAATAGAGATGTGGTAAAATACTCAGAGCACCATATAAACGGAAGCGGCGCAAGCTCGCTTATGATGATGATGATGAAATGAGGTTTCTCCATGGTTGTATATATTATAACTGGCGGTTCCAAAGGCCTCGGAGCTGCGCTGACGCGGCAGCTCTTGCAGCAGGGCGCCGCGGTTCACTGCATTTCCCGCAGCGAGAACGAGAGCTTGCGCCAAGAGGCGCTGCGCGCGGAAGGTGAACTCACCTTCCACGCTTGCGATTTGGCGCACACCGAAGGCTTGGATTCGCTGCTGGAGCGAATCCTGCAGAACATAGATGGAGCGGATGCTATCACCCTCATCAATAATGCGGGCCAGCTCGAGCCGATGACGTCGATCGGCCGAGCTGGCGATGACGACCTGCAGCGCAGCTTGCAGGTCAATCTTGTCGCGCCCGCGGTCTTGACGAACAGCTTCATTCGGCAGACGCAGGCGCTGCCGATCGTGAAGCGGGTCGTTAACATTTCCTCGGGCGCGGGGAAGAAGCCCTACCCCGGCTGGGGGGCGTATTGCACCGCCAAGGCCGGGCTGGATATGCTGACGCGCTGTATCGGCGCCGAGCAGCTGAACCAGCCCTACCCGGTGGAGGCTTACGCGATCGCACCGGGGGTGGTGGACACCGATATGCAGCGGGAAATTCGCGCTGCATCGGAAGAGGACTTCCCACAAGTGGACCGCTTTGTGGGGTTGCACGAAAGCGGCGAGCTGATCTCGCCGGAAGCTGCCGCGCAGCAGCTGCTCGAGCTGCTGCATAGCAATGCCTTTGCGCAGGGCGAAATCGCCGATCTGCGCACGAAAAAGCCCGAATCGTAAACGCCGATTCGGGCTTTTTATCGTTACTGGATGCTGCCGGATACGCTAGGGCCGGACGACAGCTCCGAGGTACAGAACTTGCAGCGCGTGGCTTGAGCCGGAATTTCGGACAAGCAGTGCGGACACGATTTGGTCGTAACGACCTTTTCTTTTTGCACTTCTTTTTTACGGAATTTACCCAACTGCTTAACTACAAGGAAGATAACAAAAGCAACAATTAAAAAGTCCAAAAACGTCGAAATAAATTGACCATAATTAAAGGTAGGTGCACCTGCATCGGCAGCAGCCTTAAGTGTGTCGAAGTGCTTGCCGTTCAATGAAATAAATAAATCATTAAACTTCACTTTACCAATCAACAGTCCTACGAGCGGCATAACCAAATCATTGACAATTGAAGTAATGACTTTCCCGAAAGCTCCCCCAATAATAACCCCAACTGCTAAATCAAGCATATTGCCTTTGAATGCAAATTCTTTAAATTCCTTCAGCATAATGTACCTCCAAAAGATTACAATTGTTAGCATTGTAGCATATTTTACAATGCTCAAACAAATGGTGGTCTGCATATTTTGACATATTCTGTAGAAAGTGGTGCGGCTTGATTTTCATTTGGAGGGCGATGAAGAAATGTCGCGCTGCTCCAGTCCCATTTGATAAACCTGCAATTGTGCATCTTTTCTAAGCTTGGAATAGTCCAAATCATGAAATTCCTGCGATAGTGCATGCTTTTGAGGCTAATTATGGACTAGAGGCTGGATAAAATGAAAATACCTGCACAATTGCAGGCATCTTCACTTTTTAACCTAATTCGCTCGAAAATTCCTGTACATTCGCAGGTTTTTACAGTCAGGGGGGTCGAATCACTAAACATGGCTTAGGGGGACAGCCCCCTCTTAGGTTTTTATCACATCAACATGAACGGAATCTTGTTGGAGTTATATGCTGCGAGCTGAACCTGCATCCAGCACTTCACGGAGTGCCGTGAGGAAGGCGTTTTGTTCCTCAGCCGTTCCAATGGAGATACGCACGTGAAGGGGAAGATTCCAGCCAGCGCCATAACGAACAATAATGCCTTTGCGCATCAATTGGTCGTAGATGGATTTCGCATCTGGTCCAAGCTCTATTAAGACAAAGTTGCTCATACTGCGGGTGAAACCGATTCCCAGCAGCTCTAAGCCTTCATATAATTGTTCTCTGCCGGCAGCATTCATGCTGCGGGTCGCTTCCACATGTGCATCATCCAAAATGGCAGCCGCAGCCCCAACTTGAGCTAAGGCATTCACATTAAAAGGTTCCTTCACCTGGCGAATATGCTGCAGAATGGCAGGAGCTGCAATGCCGTACCCCACACGGATGCCTGCTAATCCATAAATTTTGGAGAATGTCTGAGTAACGATAATCGGATAGCCTGAACGCACAAGCTCGAGTCCATCGCAATAATCGTCTGTTGTTACAAAGTGGCTGTAAGCCCCATCGAATATGACCAGTACCTGAGATGGGAGCTGATCCATCAGTTGGTGCAAATCCTGTTTCTTCATATATGTACCCGTAGGATTGTTGGGCGAGCAAATGTACAGCAGCTTTGTTTTTTCGTTGACAGCAGCGAGAATGTCCTGGATCTCGTAGCTATAATTTTCACGAAGAGGGACTTCCACGACGCGGGCACCCATCAGATTCGCCCCGAATTCATATTCGCTGAATGTAGGGGACGGCACAACGATTTCATCCCCTGGCTCCAAAAAGGTTTCAGAAATGAGTGTAATTAGTTCATCTGCACCATTAGTCACAAGGACTTGATCGGCAGTGAAGTCGTATTTCTTGGCAATAGCTGCTCTAAGGTCAACGGTATCTGCGTCAGGGTAGCGGTGGATATCGGATACATAAGATTGGATGGCCGAGACTGCCAAAGGAGATGGACCTAAGGGGTTCTCGTTGGAAGCCAGCTTAATGACCTTCTCGATCCCTAATTCCCGTTGAACTTCCCAAATCGGCTTGCCGGGGGAGTATGGCTTCATCTCACTTAACACGCTGCGAGGACGGATAGTTTCCATAGTTCGATTGTTCATAGCAATCACTCCTTCATAGATAATTACTTTAGTTAAATAATACATTAACTTGGTAAAGTAGTAAAGTAAAAATTGATATTCCTACATAAAAAAGAACAGCACGCACCAATGAAATCTCAGTACGCGCTGTTTGAGTTTTTTCTAACTGAGTGTCCTAGCTATTACTTTTTCAAATCCAAACGAATATCTCGGCCATCGTCCTGTACTGACATTTGTTTGCCGGCTGTTTTCAGCGTATTCGCATATTTAACCCAAGCATCCAGCATCACAGCGCCGTCTTTCCAATCCTTCACTTCACCAAATACGGTAAATCCATCACCACTGCCTGTAGCCATGAAATCGTTGGTTGTTACCTTGAAGGTGCGATCTTTATTGAACTTGCCGTCCACATAGATAGGTGTGCCATCAACCAAGGTGATTTTAGAATATTTTTCACCTAGCGGCTTCGTGCTGTCCCACTCCACTTTCAAGCCGGAGAATTGAATCGCAGGAAGGTTGGAATACTTGTCGGTTACTTCCAAAGCCTTTTTAATTTGCTCAGCCGTCATTGTGCCAGTAACGTTGTAATTACCGAAAGGGAACACCTCGAACATTTTACCGTACGTCAGATCACCTTTATCCAAATCAGCGCGAACGCCGCCAATATTCGTGAAGGCTATGTCCGATTTCTCAGAAGCACGCATTGCATCTGTGATGCTGTTGCCTAATTGTGTTGTACCATCGCGTTCAACGCCGCCATTGGCTGCAAAACGGAAGGACTTCCGGCTCATCGGTTCCGAAACTACGGCTTCTACTTCATTGGATTTTGTTGAAATTTTGGCTTTATAGTCTTCAACCGTTTGATGAATTTTGGCATCAGCAGTTGTTAGGTTCGTATAGGTTTCTAGTAAGCTAGCATTTGATGAAACAACTTGCTTGGTTGTTTTATCAACGAACAATTGAATATGACCTACCGCATAAAGCCAGCTCTGAGCTTCGACGACAGGAATTCCATTCACGATACCGGAAACGCGCAGGTGAGAGTGACCGCCAACAATTGCGTCAAGTGTGCCATTGCCTGTTCCGTTGGCAAGATCAGCAAGCTCGCTGATGATTTCTTGCGATTTTTGGTTTTGCTCGCCTGGCAGATGGGAAGTGACCATGATGATATCCACACCTTTAGCGCGAAGCTCATCGGACAGTTTTTTGGCTAATGGTACCGGATTTACAAAAGAGAGACCCTCAATATTGGTTGATTTGGTTGTTGTCGTAGTTTGCGGCGTTGCGAAGCCGATAATCCCGATTTTAAGTCCGTCTTTTTCAACGATGACATAAGGCTCTGTCCAATCAACGCGTTTGCCTGTTTTGTCGTCGATGATATTGGCACCGAGGATAGGGAACTTGGCATTTTTAATATTGTTAATTAAGACGTCGCGCCCAAAATCAAACTCGTGGTTACCAATCGCCGCTGCATCATACTGCACTTGAGCCATCGTATCCATGACGGATTGACCATTAGTTGTATTGGAAATGAGAGTACCTTGCCAAGCGTCACCGCCGTCAACAACGACTGTGCCTTTGGGATTTACAGCGCGGAAATCGCTGACGATTCCACCTAAAGTTTCGATGCCGCCTTGCTCTTGATTTCGTTTTTTGTCAAAGCCAACTTCGATTTTACCGTGAATATCATTCGTAGATAAAATATCAACCACTTTAAAAAGGATAGGTTTAAGTGCTTTGGCTACTTCATCGCGCGTTACAGCCGCTGTAGGATTGAAATTTCCGTCGAGAGTCGGGGAGAAAATTCCGCTGATAACAGCATAAGCAACATAAGGGCGAGATTCTTTGGCAATAGAAGAGGAATCTTTGAAGTAGTTCAGTACATTCTCATTCACTTTAGGCAATTGACCGCCTGTGACGACTTTCACGATCAACTCAGCGAGTTCTTGACGTGTAACAGAGGCATTCGGGTGAAACGTTCCATCCGCAAAGCCGCTGATCAACTTAGCTGCAACCGCATTCGCGACAGCTTGTTTTTGCCAATTGGCCAAATCGGAGAACGTTGCTGTGCCAGGATTGGCATTCGCTAACTTGGCGGCACGATTGATCATGGTAACAACTTCAGCACGTGTGGCCTCATTTGCACCGCGATAGTCGGTATCTCCGTAGCCTTCGATGGCTCCGCCTTCAATGGCAAGGCGCATGTCCGATTTCATCGCTACGGGTGCGTTCGGCACTGCGGATTCTGCGAAAGCCAAGCTGCCAGCAAAAGAGCTGGTTAGAACCGTAACAAGAGCGAGAGCAGTGAGTCGAGTGGTCAATGTTTTTTTCATAAGTGTAAAGAGTCCCCCTTCATTAATAGAACGTAGGTTAATTAGTCCATCTACTAGTATATAGGAGATTGATAGTTTTTGAGAAGTAAAGAAATTATGATTAGCAGCATGCACAAAAAAAGCCGTTCACCTTCCAAGAGGCTAATTGGCTTTGCGGTCCATATGAACTTCAAAATGATAAATCGTGTTGCGTGTAAGCACTCGGAAATCCATTCCGTCACGATCTATCGCTTGAACTCTTGTTGTTTTGAAAGGGATATAACGGTTGATTGCGGATAGCATCATAGGGGAACCAACCTCGGTAGGGTTCATCTCACAGAAAGTCTGCCCTTGAATCTGATCAAAATCGAATCGTTCTGAACGATGTTTCGGGGTAAACCCATCCACTTCGTAGATCTGAAGAAGCTTTAGTAATCTCATGTCTGATACCCTCCAATCGGAACCTCTTTCTTTTAGTATACACCCAGCTCAACATCAAAGTGAAATTTTGCAACCTAACAAATAACTAATACCATCTTCACACTTTCCTTGTTTCCCAAATATACAATTGAACTATCTAAAGTGGGGGTGTTGCTGGCATGATGCACACGACGATGATTGTTGAAGGAAAAGAAGTTCTTATGTTTTTTGAGTCGGTTTATCAGGATTATATCCATGCGGCCGTTGAAACGATCAAAAAGCATTTATCGAATGCTCAGGTGAAAAAAGTGTTTGATGATCTCGGTTTGGTTAATATCACAAGCAAGGAAGTAACGCTCTATTCGCTGGACGGAGAGATGGAGACGATTTGTATCTCTTAATTTCATGAACTAGCCCTCAGTCGCTCTTTTCGTTACAATAGAAGGAGTTGAATTGGGGAGGTTCTATCAAATGGCAGTTTTGAAATTGGAGCATGTCGGCGTCATGGTAGCAAACTTGGAAGCATCCATTCGTTTCTATGAGGAAGTTATCGGTCTCAAGCACAAAGGTACGCTGCTTCATACGAACGGTGTGATTCGACTTGGCTTTCTGGGTTTTGAACAGTTGAATGAAACGGAAGTAGAATTGATCGAAGGTTATAATGGAAACTTGCCGCAAGAAGGCAAAGTTCATCACTTAGCTTTTGCTGTGGATGATATTGAAGTTGAATATACTAGAATACAAGGATTGAACGTTGAGCAATTGGATACAGAAATAACTGAGCTCCCGAACGGCTCGAGATACTTTTTCTTTAATGGTTTGGACGGAGAGCGCATTGAATTTTTTCAATCGACGCGATGAATGTAACTTTATAATCTGCTAAATTCGGGCATCCTTTTACTAGAGCTGTAATTCTGGTAAAGAGGTGCTTTCTTTATATAAAAGTAGAGCTTCGAGCGGTTCGCAAATCACTTCTGGATATGAAGCTTCAATAAAGAGTGGAAAGTAAAAACGATTAGCTGCGATGATGAGAATAGAATATCGAAACGATAGGAAGGTGCCTAAGAAGGAACTTTACTTATTTATATGTGTATGTAGGAAGATTCAAAACAGTGGCAATAATGGAACATTTCCAAAGGGCTTGTAATTGGTTGCTGAGCATGTTACATTAGTCCTCGTTGCTTTTGAAGCAGCAAACACCATGAACATTGAATGGATTTGCCTTCCAAGTGTAACGTATGGTAATATGGTTTTTCCGACAGACACCGACAGAAATTGACGAGAAAAAAAGTGCTTGCAATTGATGAACGAGCTGTGGTATATTACTTCTCGCTGCTTCGGTAACACGGCAGTGGACGAAAGAAATTGATCTTTGAAAACTGAACAACGAGTGAGTAAGCACGAACGAGCAATCGTTCAAAAAAGAGATTGTAAAATCTCGCTAGCAAGTCAATTGAGCATTTCAGCTTTCAGATATAGGACAAGCAATTGTCTGAACCCTTATGGGGCCCCCGGAAAGTAATCGGAATTCTCTTCGGAGGTTCGCTTCACTTTTTGGGGAGATCTTTATGGAGAGTTTGATCCTGGCTCAGGACGAACGCTGGCGGCGTGCCTAATACATGCAAGTCGA
>NZ_MBTG01000047.1 GCF_002027705.1 Paenibacillus ferrarius
ACGTTCTCAGGCTTTTTTTGGGGAAATAGCGTACTCCAGTTCCCTTTCATGCCTATTTAGCCGGTATTTCCGCTGAATAGCGTACTGTAGTTCCCTCCCTCTGTTCTTAGCGTTTTTCTTGCATATACTCGCTCATTCGTAGGATTACATCATTCTTGAAGCAGGGTTCTCTAGAAGATGAGGGAGCTGTTTCTCTAAAATCATCAAGAGGGCATGCGGGAATAGAGGAAGTGTTATTAATTCCTCATTTTCCCATATGTGCACGTTTGACTCCACGGTCTCTTGGTGGTTTACCCTCCCATGACTCAACGGGTCGCAGCCCTTACATTCCTTCGTTATACCTGTCCAAGAGGTGGAGGCCGAGATGCTCTCATTCCTAGAGGAGGCAGTTTGTCAGGGAAAGCCCACCCTCCAGATGGGCCTTACAATCCAGCCAAAAAAGGAATGGCCATGTCCGCAATTCGCCGATGTCCAGCCTCGTTCGGGTGCAGGCCATCCGAGGTAAAGCAGGGCAGCGTCAGCTTATTCAGCCCGCTTTGGGCATAGAGATTAAGAACAGGCAGCGCATAGAGCTGGCCAAGCTGGAGAGCAGCTTCGACATAGTCGAGCAAACGATGGCCTGCTGCGTTGACGGTGAAGATGTCATAGCCATCTTTATCCCGCTGCAGCGGCGTCCATAGACTAAGGCGACAGCGTGGATTAGTCGTCAGGATGTGCTCGATGAGCGAAGTATAAGCGCCATAATACGTATAGATGTCGGCTGTCCCGACTTGCCCGATGGGTTTATCCAAGCGAAAGTCATTTACGCCCGCAAAGATGGTAATGCAGTCGAGAGAGGCATCGATCGTCTTTCCCACATGTGTTGTTGCTCCGTAATCACGCTCTCCGCCCGCAGTCATCGGGCAGCCGCTTTTGCCATAATTCAGGACACGCGCAAAACCTAGAGCCTCTTGAACGAGCGGCTGATAACCTCCTGCTTCTGTGATGCTGTCACCGAGCGTTCCCCACGCTGCACCTTCCCATTTCTTTGGCATGCAAGCACGTCCTCCTTTAGTTGCACTCTTCCTCAAAGGCAATGGCTCCTGCTGCAACAACGGTCTGATCGGCCTCCTCATGGCCTGGCCGTTCGCCAAGGTAGGCGCCTTGCTCAACCAGCTTCCGCTGCAGCTCAGGGATGGACACCTCGCGGAAGCCAACGCTGCGATCGCTGGCTATCGCGGCGGCGACACCTGCTGCCTCGCCCATGGCGAAGCAGTTCGGCATTACGCGAAGCGAGCCTTGTACGGGGCGATCGGAGGATACCGAGCGTCCGGCAACGATGAGGTTTGATTTGCCTTGCGGAAGCATGCAGCGATAAGGAACGCCATGGGATTTGCCTTTTGGCAGATGCTTGATGGTCATCGTGGCCCCGGCATTAGCCAAATGGATATCAATAAAGTAGGAATTGCGTGCAATGTCATCCTCGAAGGAACGCATGGATAAGAAGTCCTCTACGACGAGCGTATAATCCCCTTGGATGCGCCGAGTTTCGCGAATCCCGATCTGGTCGCCGGAATGAACAAGGAAAATGTGTTCAAAGCCAGGGACATATTTGCGCAAGAACCGCATTTGCGTGTTAATCAGCTGTCGTCCCTCGATGGCCGCACGGGTTAAGTCCTCGGCTTTCGTCCCATCAATATCGAAGATATGTCCGAAATTAAAGCCAACGATGGAATCCGTAATCCAGGACATACCTGAGATCCGCTTGCGTCCCTCCGGCAGGTCGCCGTTCAGCTGCGCCTCCGTCACGAGCGCTTCCAGCTGAGGATGCTGTCCCGTCTCCAGAATGAACTGCTCGAATCGCTCTTTGTCAGCACCTGTCACCACGTAACACATCGTACCTGGCTGCAGCTCGCCATGCTCGCCGCCGACTTGAAAAGGCACGCCAGCCAGCGCAGCAAGATCCGCATCGCCCGATGCGTCAATATACAGCTTGGCTTGCACGACGGAGCGTCCGGATTTATTGCTGATCACAAGCCCGCTGATCTGCTCTCCGTCTAGCAGCACCTGATCAGCGACGGTATGGAACAGGATTGTGGCTCCGCTGTTCAATACTTCTTTATCGTATACGCGCTTCAGCGTTTCCACATCGATGGGCACCCAGTCCAACTGTTCTTTATAGCGGTTAAGGAAATCGTCGCCCGCTGCCAGCTTCATCTTCTCCAGCAAATCGAGGCCAATTCCGCGAATGACCGGCTTCTCGCCATCGGTATACGGGCAGAAGGCAGGAACGAGCGCTGCCGTTCCCATGCCGCCCAGATAACCGCGCTGCTCGATCAAGAGCGTGCTTGCCCCGTTGCGGGCTGCGGCGATTGCCGCTGCAATGCCTGTGGCCCCGCCGCCAACAACGACAACGTCTGGGGTGTGGCTGATCGGAAGCTTTTGAGCAGGGATGGTCATCGACTCGACGTTCGTATTGGTAGTTGCCGGCGTGTATGTCATACAGATGTTCCTCCTAAGTGGGAGACGGACTTCAGCCAACTAGGCTGCGTCTGCCTTCACGGTAGTTTTATAGTGGCTATGCTTCTCATTATAGTGTTCAGCTTCGGAGGAACTAGTTTAACTTTTGTTTAATTTAAAAATGGCCCTGTGATATGATTACGGGGAAATACCACACATTATGTTGGACACAATGGAGGTTACTTTTCATGCCAACCCGCAAAGCTGTTACCTTAAAAACGATTGCCAAAGAGCTTGGGCTGACGGTCCAAACCGTATCCAAAGCTCTGAAAGGGAAACACGGCATGTCCGAATCGACCAGGCAGCTTATTGTCCATACAGCGGAAAAGCTCGGTTACTATACCATGGATCAAATTCGCAGCCTTAGGCTGGATCATATTGCGCCTTATCCGAACGAAAGGCTGCGTTTTCTTTTGGTGCAAACGGCGGAGTCCGTTGCATATAATCGACTGCTGCTGCAAGGTTTGCAGAATCGGTTTTTCTCTTTCGGTCATCGCATCGAGCTGCTGATGCTGCCTCAGAACATAAGGGAGGAGAGGATGGCCGAGTGGCTGGAGGAGCATGGCGTCATCTACGCGGACGGCGTCTTTATTGCGCCCAGCATAGTACCTAAGGCGTGGGAGGCAGCCCTTTTTAAGCTTCAAATACCGCGCATCTTGCTCAGCTTCCCACCTCCAGGTGTGAAAATAGATAGTGTGATCTGGGATGTGTATGAAGCTACCTTTCAGTCGGTAGCTTACTTGCGAGGCCTAGGACATGAGCGGATCCTGTATGTAGGGGATATTCAAGTGCAGCGGGGGTTTATTTTGCGCTGGCAAGCCTTCTGCCATGCGATGAATTCGGAAGGGATCGCAATCGATCCTACCGAGCATTCCATCGGTCTACGAACTGATCTGGCACAGTGGCGTATTGGGCTTAAGGCTCAAATGGAGCGGTATAGGCCAAGTGCGATTATTTGCGGAATCGACCATGAGGTACAGACGGTCTACGAGCTTTGTCAGGAGCTGGAGTGGCGCGTTCCCGAAGATATTTCTTTGGTCGGATTTCTGAATGAACAGTCCGATTCGCTTCCGCTGCTCACAAGACCTCATCTGCCCATTAGCGAGACGGGGTACAGGGCTGCGGATCGCATGCTGTGGCGAATTGCCAATCCAACGCTGCCATTTGAACATATTCGCATTCAAGGCGATTTTGATGAAGGGAGTACGACTTCCGTCGCTTCCACGAACAGGGCATCCTCTATCACAAGATAAGACCAGAAATCATAAGATCCTCCTATATGCCTCGGCTTTATCCAAGCTATAATATAAAGAACTGCTGTGATAAGGGGGCCAATACGAGATGTATAAACTTGTCATTATCGACGATGAGCCGACTGTTCGCTTTGGACTGAGCAACTATTTTGATTGGCAAGCCTATGGAATTGAAGTGATTGGAGATGCGGATGACGGCGACGTTGGTTTAGAGCTGATTGAACGCGAGAAGCCGGATTTGGTATTGACCGATGTGCGTATGCCGAATATGGATGGCATTCAGATGTCGAATAAGCTGAGTGAACGATTCCCGCATATCAAAATTGTGTTTGTCAGCGGCCATGATGATGCTGAATATTTGAAATCTGCGCTGCAAGTGAAAGCGGTAGATTATTTATTCAAGCCTGTTAATTTGAGCGAGCTGGCTGTCGTTATCCAAAGAGTGGTCGATACCTTACGGACAGAGAAACAAGAGCGGAAGCTCATTGAGGATATGCAAGTGAAATTGATACAGAGCATGCCGCTGCTTAGGGAGAAATTCCTGATGTCGCTAATTCGAGAAGGAGTCCAGCATCCCGGACGGATTCAGGATCGCATTCAATTCCTCGGGCTTAAGCTTCCGCTGGAAACAGCCTATTTAGCTATTGTGATTCGTATCGATAATGCTGCTGAGGTGGCGCAAACTCGGTCAGAAAGAGATCAGCAGCTGCTCTCCTATTCTGTGATTAATATTGTGCAAGAGTTGATTGAGCGAGAGATTGGCGGCTATGCCTTCGAAAATCAAATCGGCGAATTCGTGGGCATTCTTCGAATTGTGGATGAGGACCAAGAGAGCTTGCTGTTTACTTTAGCGGAAGAAGTTCGCCAAAGTCTTTACAGCTATTTGAAAATTAGTGTGACGATCGGCGTAGGTGAGCGCGTTTCCAAGCTTGCCAGTGTACCTCAGTCGTATTCCCAAGCGAAGGAAGCAGCCGATCAGCGCTGGTTTCTCGGGAAGAATCAGATTATTTCCATGGATAATCTAGAACAGCGCGAGGACAGCATCTATCGGTTCGATGCCTCGCAGAATGAGCGAATGATATCTGCCCTGAAAGCGGCAGATATCGCCAAGGTGCGCGAGGAGCTTCACGCGATCTTTCTTGCACTCTCCCACAGCCGTGCAGACGGTATTGCTTATGGACGCAATCTAAGCTTGCAGCTGCTGCTGCTCGCAAGCCGGATTCTGTTGGAGCTTCAAGTTCATAAACAAGGTGCAGAGAATGTAGAGAACGAACTGCTCACAAAGGTATTCCAACAGGAGACCTTGGATGACTTGAGACATCTGGTTGAATACCGCTTGCTTGAGGTTTGCGGGCGCATCGGAGAGAAGCGCAGCGGCAAAGCCAAAAATGTCATAGAACGTACCCGTGCCTTAATCGATAAGCGATTTGCGGATAATCTTCAGGTCGGGGATATTGCCGCCGAAGTGTTCCTTTCCACCACCTACTTATGCCTTCTTTTCAAACAGGAGACAGGCGAAACGATCAATGAATATATGACGAAGGTGCGTGTGGATAAAGCCAAGGAGCTGCTCCAAGATCCGGGCAATAAGTTTTATGAGGTCTGTTATGCAGTGGGGTATTCCGATCCAAGCTATTTCAGCAAAATATTTAAAAAATATACCGGATTTACCCCAAGCTCATTTCGTGATCAAGTGATGTAGAGGCGGTAGGGCAAATGATGCATCGAGGCTGGACTTACGTATCCATGATTTTCAAAAGCGTTCTTGCGGCAAAACTTTGGCTGATCGCCTATGTTGTGCTGATCCTGATCCCGGCTTCCATTTTCCTGTATGCCTACTCTCAGCGATATTCGCGCATTCTGGAAGAAGAAGTGACGCGAACGATGCTTCAAACTCTGAAGCAGGCGGAAATTAATTTGAATCACCAAATCAATTCCTTGCGCGATACATCGAATGCGATATTTATGAATCCGAAGCTGGTTACCTATTTACGAACTTCGGCTTCTTATGGCGATCAATTGGATGCCTTGAATGAACTGCGTTATATGGTGGATAATGCCAGAACGAATCTGAATGTGTTCCGTGTGCGCTTATATGTCGATGACAGCAAGCTGTTCTCGCATGAGAAAGTGAATTTCTTCCCCTACGAAAGTATCAAAGCAAGTCCGTGGTACAAGGATGTGCTGAATGCCGGGGGACTTCTCGTATGGACGGGTGCCTACATGGAACATTTTATTGACATCCCGAATGAGGACCCTTATATTTTCTCAGGCCTTCGTATTTTGCGTGATCCTGACCACTATGACAATATATCTGGCATTCTATCGATTGATGTGGATGCGAGAATTCTAGAGAATATCCTCTCGAATATTAAGCTGAACAACGAGCAGCAGGTATTCTTGGTGGCTCCTGACGGAACCCTTGTCCTGCACAGCGATAAATCGTTGCTTGGAACGAAGCTGAAATCAAGTGCCGTGTTGAATACGATTGAACAAAGCAATGAAGGTGTCTCTGCCATAGAGGAGGATAACAGCCAGCAGTATGTTGTCTATACAACGATCAGCGCAACAGGGTGGAAGCTGGTAGCAGAGGTGCCGAAGAAAGGGATCAGCTCGCGCGCCGCTTCGTTAAATCAAATTTCCAGTGTGGCGACATTAACAGGGGTAACGGTTCTGTTTCTCATTCTCGTTTTTATTTTGCTGGCTTTTATTGTGCGTGGGATGAATCGTCGCGTGCAAACCGTCATTAAAGTGATTAAACGAGAGGGTATTGAGGGATTGGATGAGAGGTATGGCACGTCAGATGGGGACATCAACTTACTGGAGAAAAGCGTCGATCATCTGATTCATCGTGTCAGGAATTTAATGGAGGAGACGTACAAATCCAAGATGCAGGAGCGTGAGGCCCAGCTTCGTGCCCTTCAGGCGCAGATCAATCCTCATTTCTTGTACAACACATTAGATACGATCAACTGGATCGCTATCGGTCATAAAGCTCATGACATTAGTCAAATGATTGACGGGTTAGCCAAGTATTTCCGGCTTAGCTTGAATAAAGGCAAGGATGTCGTCACCGTTACGGATGAGCTGGAGCTGGCGAAGGTTTATCTGGAAATTCAGCAGACGCGTTTTCCCAAAAGCTTCGAGTTTGAATTTGAA
This sequence comes from Paenibacillus ferrarius, assembly GCF_002027705.1. GTDB lineage: Bacteria > Bacillota > Bacilli > Paenibacillales > NBRC-103111 > Paenibacillus_E > Paenibacillus_E ferrarius. The sequence goes on from NZ_MBTG01000047.1 coordinate 6,912, forward strand.
ACTAGCGTTGCTCATGACGATGGGGGAGCAGAAGGACAGGAGCGGTCGTTGGACTCCTTCTACATCCCCAAGCTCACACTGCAGCCCATTGTAGAAAATGCCCTTCTCCACGGCATACGGAAATCCAAAGGGAAAACCGGGAAAATTACGATTCGAGCTGTCGTCGAAGGGGATGACCTGCTGCTGTCTGTCACAGATGATGGCATTGGCATGGAGCCTGAGCTTGCCCAAAGTCTGTTAACGGAGCCTAGGCCAACGATGCGAAATGACGGTTCCGGCAGCTCTTACGGATTATATAACGTGAATGAGAGAAGCAAGCTTTTTTCAGGAGAAGCCTACGGTTTGCACATCCAATCTAGTCCCGGCGAGGGAACTACGATTACGGCGCGATTCCGCTGCCAGTCTCATGAATCAGAAGCTTAATGCAACGTCGAGTATTCCTTTTCTTATGAGGAATGCTTTTTTTTATACATAAAGACCTTACAAAAGTACCAGAAACACAAAGATCACCATCTACAGCTGCAAGACCAGTCCCCTTTATAATACGAATATACAACTTGGAGGTGAGCGTGATATGAGTGTCACAGCAGCGGAAGTGAAACAACGTGTCGCAACGGCGAAGGTCAGCAAGAATAGGTGGAAACTGTTCCGCACGAATATAGATCTCTATGTTTTGCTGATTCCCGGACTTCTGTTTTTGCTGCTATTCAAATATACGCCCATGTATGGGATCATCATTGCGTTTATGGATTTCAATATTTTCGATGGCTTCACAGGAAGCAAATGGGTAGGGTTGGCGCAATTCGCGAAATTGATTCATTCGGATGAATTTCTGCAAGTGTTCATGAACACCTTGCTGATCAGTTTGTACAAGCTCGTCTTGCTATTTCCAGTACCGATTATCATCGCGCTGCTGCTGAATGAGGTGCGCAGGAGCTGGTTTAAGCGAACGGTTCAAACGATCATTTTTTTGCCGCACTTCTTGTCATGGGTCATCATTTCGGGTTTGTTTATTACGATACTTTCCCCCAGCGGCGGCCTCGTGAACAATGTGATTCAATATTTCGGAGGCACACCGATTTCCTTTTTTCTGGATAATGACTTCTTCCGAAGTGTGATCGTCTTTACGGCTGGCTGGAAGGAATCCGGTTGGAACACCATCATTTTCATTGCAGCGATTGCCGGTATTGAGCAAGAACAGTATGAAGCGGCATCCATTGATGGAGCCGGACGTATTCGTCAGATGTTGAATATTACGCTTCCGGGTATCATCCCAACGATCATCCTGATTCTTGTCCTGCGGCTGGGATACTTGCTGGAAGCGGGAACCGAGCAAATCTTAACGATGTATAATTCCGTTGTTTATCAATCCGGTGATGTGATTGGAACTTTTGTTTACCGCCAAGGTTTGGGTCAGCAGGATTACAGCTTCAGCACGGCAGTAGGTTTATTCAATTCCGTTATCGGATTCCTCTTGATCGTGCTGGGCAACGAGCTTAGCAAAAAAGTGGTCAAGCGAAGCATTTGGTAGGAGGTGCAGCGATGAAAAAGAAAACAATTGGCGATTGGTCCATGGATGTATGTGTGTATGCGGCTTTGCTGCTATCCGGGCTGCTTACGCTGCTGCCCATGGTCAACGTCCTATCCAAAGCATTAAGTGATGAATCCGCCGTTATTTCCGGTAAGGTAGGCGTAATTCCTGTCGGATTTCAGTTAGATACGATGAAATATGTGGTGTCATCCAGCCAATTCTTGCATGCCATTTCGGTTTCTTTGCTGGTGATGATTGTGGGTACGGTGCTCGCCATCCTACTGACAGCATTGACAGCTTATCCTTTATCCAAAAGACATCTCCCCGGGATACCGTTCATCCTGCTCATGTTCATCTTCACCATGTTGTTTAACGGTGGCATTATTCCGAATTATTTGCTTATGAAAGAACTCCATCTCATTAATAATCTATGGTCCTTGATGCTGCCAGCTCTAATCAGTGTGTTCAACATGCTGGTCATCAAAAGCTATTATGAATCGTTGCCGGAAGCGCTGGAGGAGTCAGCCAAAATGGACGGCGCCCGCAACTTCACGATCCTGTTCCGCATCATTCTTCCCTTGAGCACGCCGGTGATTGCGACGATCGCGCTGTTCTATGCGGTGTATTTCTGGAATGACTATTTTCACCCGATGCTGTACATTTCCAATCCGGGCCTCAAGCCTTTGCAGCTCTATCTTCGCGATATTGTTATGGATGCAGACAGCTCTTCCGCACTGAATAAAAGCGTTGATGAAATGATGAATATATCACCGGAAGGCATTCGTTCGGCTACCGTTATTGCCTCTATAATTCCCATGCTGCTGGTATATCCGTTCCTGCAAAAGCATTTTGTCAAAGGCGTTCTGATTGGATCTGTGAAAGGCTAACGCAGCGTTAACGCCCTAGATGCTCTCATCGTAGGCTTAATGATATAGTTACATAATGACATAGGGAGGGTTTATGTATGTTGAAAAAACACAGAAAGCTGATGCTCGTCACGCTTACAGCTTGTTTATCCGCTTCATCGCTTGTCGCTTGTTCCTCGGGAGGCGCCAGCTCCGGGAGCTCATCTTCACCAGCGGCATCCACCGCTGCATCCGCAGCGCCTGCGGCAGCAGGTCCAAAGCCTGAACTGAAGTCTTTGCAGATTTGGCAAAAGGATGACTACAATACGTATCCGGTAGCCAAATTCCTGGAGCAAGCTACAGGGTACAAAGTTCAGTATGACATGCTGCCGCAGGATAAACCGCAGGATAAATTAAATATCCTGATCGCTTCCGGCGAACCCTATGATGCCATAACAACAGTAGGATCAACGGATTTCAAAGCGGTTTACTCCGATTATGCCAAAAAAGGTGCTTTGGTCGATTTGGGACCGCTTATTGATAAATTTGGACCCAACATTAAAGCGTCTGTTGACCCGGAAGCGCTGGAAGCAGCCAAAGTGGATGGGAAGCTTTATGGAATTCCAACGAAAAGTTTAAATGCGGTTTCAACCAGCTTGTTTATTCGTCAGGATTGGTTGGATAAGGTGGGCCTGAAGATGCCAACGACACTTGATGAGCTTGTGGCTGTCCTTAAAGCCTTCAAGGAGAAAGATCCAGGCGGAAACGGCGACAAGAATATCGGGCTGACCATGAGTGGAGAAGCCTCCTTCATCAGCAATATTGTAGGCGCTTTCGGCATGCCGAACTATTGGAATGATGTGAATGGCAAGCTGATCCCTCGGGTGATGGATCCGGCATTCAAGGACTATACGGCTTTCGTTGCCGATTTATTCAAACAAGGTTTGATCGATAAAGAGTTTGCAGCGAATAAGGATGCTACCGCCAAAGAGAAATTCACAAGCGGCAAAGCAGGGATCATTATGTTGAACTGGTCGGATGTTCCGGTAATCATGGATGCTTTGGTCAAAAATGTTCCAACTGCGAAAGCTGGCTTTCTGTCCGCCTTACAAGGCAAAGATGGCAAAGCGGCGTTATCCGCTGCCAGAGGTTTTGACCGCATTACGTTCATCCCGAAAGCATCCAAGCATCCGGAAGATGCGATCAAGTGGATGAACGCCAAGCTTGAGAAGGAAACCTTCAAAAAGATGGCGATCGGCGAGGAAAATAAGCATTATACGTTCAAAGACGGCACGTATACGCCGATTCAGCCGATCTTTACGGAAGAGCGTAACCAAGCGAACAACTTCTTGATGGGTACGGATGACAAAAATTATCCGACGTACTGGCAGGCCCGTGTTCGCAAGGATATGCGTTTGTTCGATGGGTGGAACCTAATGAACGGATTGGCACCGGCGTCGACGAAAGTCGTCGATCAATTAGGCTATGCGCCGTATATGGCCGTTTTCTCGAAAAACTTCCTGCAATTGAATACGATGTCAAGCGATTATACAACGAAGCTGATTTTCGGGGCTGAGCCGATGAGCGGTATTGATGCGTTCATTACAAAATTCAAAGCATCAGGTGGAGACGCAAGCTTCACAGAAGTGAATGACTGGTATGCAACCGTGAAGAAATAACAGAATTGATATCACCAGATTATGATAAAGCCCAACCTCTCCAGCGGCTGCTGAAGGGGTTGGGCTAAGGTCATTGCGACTGTACATCGAAGTCGCGCTCTAGAAGCACACGTTCCCCCACCTTGAAAACAGCCTTCAAGTGGTTCACTCCTGGCTTCAACTGCTTATTTAAGGAAATATCGTTAAGTACGGTGGCGTAGTTCAAGTAATAGAGCCTCTTATTGGAGGCAACCACTGGTTCGGAGGATGTCCCCGGCAAATCAGATGAATTCCGATCGTAGACGTACAGTTTTAAGCTATTTCTTACTTCATATGGTGCTAATCTTTCATTATCATAGCTAAGGACGGAAAGATGTAAGCTATTGCCTTCCGCCGCAGCAGGCGGATTGAAGGCCTCGAACGTATATTGAACCTCGCTCAAGATGACTTCGCTGTGGTTCGGCTGGATCTGTGTGGTGGCGCCGAGCAATGTTCTCATATCTTCGATGCCCAGATTGGGCACACCGTTAGCTGAGGAGCTTGTTGGAGCAGTGGATAGCGGCAGCTTTCGCGGGTTTCCACCCTGCCAGAACAGAACCGCTTCTTGTTCGCCGGGCTTTATTTGGAAAGAGTAGCCTAAACCATCGTCGAATGTCCATTTGTTATCCTGACTCGGACCCGTTAGGACGTAATGATACATTTTCGCTAGAAAGGAGGAATCGAGATATAACTGTCCGTCTAAATCGTACCCTACTTTGGTGTTACCGAATGTAAGGTTATTGTCATTCAGGTATAAAGCTCCCTTACTGCTTATATCACCGATGATAGGCTTATCCAGCTCTCTGCCGGCTGGATGAATGCGATCCAACTGAGGATTCAGTGTAATCCACGCATTGCCAAGGAATGTAGATATTTGAAACCACTGAATGCCGTCTGAATTGGTCCAAGATGCAAGCGGATGTAAGGATTGGGGGCCTAGGATACCGTTGTTCAAAAGGATATTTTCATCCGGATAGCGAAGCAGTCCCGTCGTGGTCGAACGCAATTCAATGGTTGCACTTTCAGGCTTGGCATCTTCGGGATCCGCGAACCTTGGATTAAACCAGCCCTCGCCTTCGTTTGCCTTTACATGATACCAAACGTTATTCGCCCTGTTGAACTGATATTGTTGAATCTCCTCGAATACTTTGAGCGTCTGGGGTGCAATTAGGATCGGTTCCTGAGCATACTCGGAAGGGGCAGAAAATAAGGGAGCTGGCAAATGACGTTGGATCGTATCATCCTTGTCTATCACAAGCTGACCGGAGTAGGGAGTCCATTGCAGCCCTTTATCCGTATGAATCTGGTAGATGCTGCCTGCCGGAGAGCGGAATTCCCCTGCTTCGCTTAGAATCTGATTTTCAATGTAAGATGCATATTGTTCTGATGAAGGATAGTTCATAAAGGGTAAGTCGCTGACTTCCACGTGCGGGTAGTATTTTCTCTTGTTTGCCGCTTGGTAGGAACCGATTTTCTTGACAGGCAAATGAATCCACTGATCGCCCAACCAGCTTGTCTGTATCTTCAACCATTTATCTTTGCTTTCCTTATAAGAAGGACTATAAAACCATTGCTTTTCAGCTCCTACAATAACAACCTCCTGCGGAGACAATACAGCCGAAGAGGGGGTATTGTCTTTAGGGTTTGCATAGATCGGCGTTTTCTCCAGAAGCGTGATGGAGGGAGGAGGAGGCACATCGATCGATTGTGGATATGTTTTCACCCACCTATCACCGTTGCTGGTATGAATTTTCCACCAACTTGGATTGGTTGCCCAGCCTGATTCGGCTTCTACAACTTCAACCACCTGAGGAGAGAACGAGCCTTCGGCTTTATTTTTCAAGGCATTGGGAATCACATAATAGGGCGTATCTTCCAGCAGCGTCAAACTCTTGGGAATATGAATCCCGTCTGCGGCTTCCGTAGGAGTATCTTCATATTCAGAAGCTGCTGCTTGATGAAGAGCTGCTGTTGTCGCCATACTTATTCCCAATAAGAGCGTTAACGCTAGTTTTGTTCGGATCACAGCGGAGTCTCCTTCTCTATTACTTTTTTTCACTATTTTACCATATAAAATGCGTTATACTAGAAAAAGCTGCCAGCTGGCAGCTTTTCTTTTATGTTTCTGTCATCGTGCCACCGTTTACATGCAGCACTTGACCAGTCACATAGCCGGAGTCGTCCGATGCCAAATAGACATAGGTTGGAGCCAACTCGAAGGGTTGGCCTGCACGGCGCATCGGTGTGTCAACACCGAAGGTTTTGATATATTCGGCCGGGTAGCTGGCTGGTTGAAGCGGAGTCCAGATGGGGCCGGGAGCAACGGCGTTCACTCGGATACCATGCTGGACCAATTGCAGGGACAATGATCTCGTAAAGGAAACGATAGCTCCTTTGGATGAGGAGTAATCAAGCAGGAGCGGTGCTCCGGCATAAGCGGTAACTGAAGTTGTGCTGATGATTGAGCTTCCTGGCTTCAAGTGCTTCAATGCTTCTTGGGTGAGGAAGAAATTCGGAAAGATGTTCGTTCGGAACGTATCCTCCAGCTGCTGACGTGTTATATGGGTAATATTCGGCTGAGGAAATTGCACGCCTTGGTTAATGACCAAGATATCCAATCGGCCGAAGTGCTCGACTGTTCGGCAGACGGCTTCCCGGCACCAAGCTTCTTCGCGCAGATCACCCGGCAAAAGCAAGCAGCGCCGGCCATATTTCTCCACCATGCGGGAAGTCTGCGCGGCATCCTCGTGTTCATCGAAATAAGGAATGGCCACATCTGCGCCTTCCTTGGCGAAGGCAATGGCCACTGCGCGGCCAATCCCGCTGTCTCCCCCTGTAATAATGGCTACTTTATTCAAGAGCTTGCCGCTTCCGACATAAGACGGGTTATCCGAGATCGGCAGCGGATCCATCACATATTCAAAGCCTGGCTGGCGGTCTTGATGCTGCGGAGGAAAAGATAGGGGAGTAAGCTCGCATTTTTTTTCTTCACCATAATAAGGGTATATGGGGTACATAAAGGTTATCCTCCTGTTATTGCGTACTCATAGGCAGGATATTCACCTAGTTACAGAAGAGTTACCAAAAGATGGGGATGAAGAAAATGAAAAATGCGCTGCTTAAATTTACATTATTCATCTTATATCTTGCTGCTTTATTGAAGCTGTTAGACGCTTTTCAAGGCCAATTGCTTGTACAAGCGCTATTACTTATTGTTCTTTCTTTTGTCTACGCAATAATTGAAGCCAAACTTATTTATTACTTTGATAAAATCATACAGCAAATAGGAAGAAGGAAACGGTAGAGTCCTATTTTAAGCAACAAGTAAAAAGAAGCCCCCGCCAGGGAAATCACAAGGCTATGCCGAAATGAATCCCATGTTGATTGCCGAAAATACGGGAAGTCGGGTATATCTGCTTTGGAGCCGTTGGATTTGGGGCAATTGTCAATATTATATCCGAACCAGTACGGACGATGGTGTTACGTGGGGAACAGCCCAGGACATCACTTTGGTGCTTGCTTCCTACAAGACATCAACCAGTGTTAATTATTTTGCTAACCTAGCGGGAGCGGGAATGGGGCCAGGGCATGGGATTCAAATGAGCAATGGTGTATTGCTCGTTCCGATTTATTTGACTACGGCCAATTGGACGAATTCAACGGTAGCTTCGATTTACAGCGCAGATGGCGGTGTGACCTGGAATGCCGGCTCGAAAGTGCCGAATCCTTCAGGCTTCTCATTGATTCACGAGAATATGATGGTACAGCTGTCCAATGGCAAAATAATGACGAATATGAGGAATCCCGGCAGTGATTACAGGGCGATATCCACGTCCACAGGTGTCAATGGCCTTTGGAGCACGCCAGTATCCGATACAACCTTGATTGATCCTGTCGTGCAAGGAAGCATTCAGAGATATGATGCCTCGACCATTCTGTTCACGAACCCGGCGAATATCAGCACCAGAACGAATGTGACCATAAGAATGAGCAATGATGATGCGACTACTTGGTATAAGTCCAAAGAGATTTATGCTGGTACCAATGGCTACTCAGATATCGGCGTAGCGCCGGATAAAACGATTTTTGTATGTTATGAAAAGCCCGCAGGGAGTAAGATCTCGCTTGCGCGGATGAGTAAAGCATGGATTGAAGCTCCGTAAGAGACGAATCAGATTAAGACTGTCAGCCTTCGCTTATGCGATAAGGTGGCGGTCTTTTTTTTGCGTGTCTCTATCGCCGATGGGATTTATGCGGAGGACGAAGGCTGATTGTGGATAAAGTCCTGCAATTCAATTCGTTTTATGCCATAATGGAACCAAATACGCCCTGGTTTATGGGGATATTGGGACAAAGACGGAGAAATGATTGGAGGAATAATCTTGCATAAAATCGATTTCAATCGTGATCCAGTATTTAAACAAGTTTTTACATGCGCGCCTAATGCGATAGCTCTGGTGTCTATTGACGGAATGATTCGTAAAGTCAATCCATCTTTCTATGAAACTTTGGGTTATACGGAACAAGAAGCAGAAGGACTTGCACTTCAGGAAATTACTCATCCGGCAGATTGGCCGGGGGTGAGCAAACGGCTCGATGAGGTGTTAAGCGGGAATGAATCCTTTGATGAAATAGAGATGCGATGTTTTCAGAAAAACGGCAACTTGATCTGGACGTCGGCAAGGATTTCTATTGTTCGTGATGAGACAGCGAGCCCGCTCTATTTTATCCTTCATATGATTGATATCTCAGAGAAAAAGGCGACACATCAAAGATTGTTAGAGATTGAAGACATGTATAATATGATCTCACAAAATGCTCAAGATATTATTACCTTTGTGAGTCCTGACGGTAAAATTCAGTATGTATCTCCATCAATTTGCGATCTATTGGGCTATGAGCCTGAAGAATTAATAGGCAGAGAGAGTATGGAACTAAATCACCCAGATGATTTATTGCAGATACAGTCCACGTCATTGATCGACCAGAATATATTTACATATCGGGCACGTCATAAAAATGGTACCTATATTTGGCTGGAAACCGCTACAAAGCTTATTCGGGATGAGCAAGGTCATCTGCTGAACATATTAGGGATAGGCCGTGATATTACAGAGCGCAAGATGTATCAGGACAGTCTGGCAGAGGCTCAGCATATTGCAGCGCTGGGAAGTTGGGAAATTGATTTCCTGGAACAAAAGATTACCTTCTCAGATGAATTTTTCCACATATATAATTTGCCCAAAAACAGCTTGCCCACGGACCCGACGGCACTTATCACGCTTATTCATCCCGAAGATCAGGCGCAATTCAAAGCCTTCACAGATCAAGCCAGGCGTGGGGGTCCTTCTAGTTTAGAATTCCGCAATTTGCAGCCCGATGGCTCAATTAAATATATGCAAATACGCGTTTCGGTGTTGTTCGATGAGAATGGAAGGGCGACCCGCATGAATGGAACGACCCAAGATATTACGGAGCGCAAATTAAATGAGTTGAAATTGCAAGAATCGGTAGAGCGGTACAACTCTTTGAAAAAATACAATCATGATGCTGTTATCTCTCTGGACGTCCATGGCAAAATCATTAACACAAATGAGATGGCAGCGAAGCTGACGGGCCACAGCATTGCAGAAATGAGAGGACAAAATATCTCCAAATTCATCAGTGAACAAAATGTAAGCCATATCTTGTCCCACTCGATGGAAGATCTCACCGCAGAGCGAAATATTAATAAAATCAGGCATAGAGACGGTCATGACGTAGAGGTGCTTGTCACGATAGCCCCGATCATTATCAATAAGCAAAACGCCGGATATTATGTCATTGCCAAAGATATGACGGAGCAAAAGGCGCTTCTAATTGCCAAGGAAGCCGCTGAGAAAACAAACAAAGCCAAGAGTGAGTTTCTTGCCATGATGAGCCATGAAATCCGAACACCCATGAATGGCGTGATTGGGATGACAGATTTGCTCCTAAATACGACGGAATTGGATGATGAGCAGCAAGAATATGTTGAAATTATTCATAAAAGCGGCAATACATTGATTACCATTATTAACGATATTCTGGACTTTTCCAAAATCGAAGCTGGTAAAACAGAACTGCAAATGCAATCCATGGATATCAGAGATTGTATTGCCGAGGCCCGTGATGTGCTGCTGCCTAAAGCAACGGAGAAAGATCTCTATGTTGAAATAGATGTCCCGCCAGATATTCCTCGTGCGTTACTAGGCGACTACGATCGTATCAAGCAGATCATGTTGAATATCATCGGCAACGCGATTAAGTTTACCCTGAGCGGCGGAGTGACCATTCGGGTTGAAGACGGGGGAAGCGAGAACGGCAGACGCCAGCTCAAATTTACATTTAAAGACACTGGTATTGGCATACCGAAGGAAAAGCTGATCTATTTGTTTGATCCTTTTCATCAATTGGATAGCTTTATGACACGTAAATCGGAAGGAACGGGATTAGGGTTAGCGATTAGCCGGAAGCTGGTTGAGCTCATGTCCGGAGATATTTGGGTAGAACATACAGACGAGCTTGGGGCAACCTTCGTGTGCACGATTTGGTTGAAGGAACTTGAGGATGAATCCAAGCCAACTCATTTCCCGGCAGATGAGGAGCCGGCTGCGCTGAAGCCTTTGAAAATTTTAATCGCGGAAGATAACGAAATTAACCAGATTATTTTGACAAAAATGATTGAAAAGATGGGCCACATAACAAGTATCGTTGAAAATGGCAATCAAGTTATCCGAGCCTTGGCTTATGATAGGTACGACATCATCTTCATGGACGTCCGCATGCCCGAAATGAATGGGATTGAAGCGACCAGACAGATCAAAGACATGCTGCCGCCGGAACAAATACCTTACATTATTGCGGTTACGGCTAACGCTTTAAAGGGTGATCGTGAAAAGTGTTTGGAAGCTGGTATGGATGATTACATCAGTAAGCCAATAAAAACGGGCATTATATTTGAGATTATTGAGAAGTACCAGAAGCAAATTCAACCTGCAATTAGATAAAAGAAGGCTGCCGACACGAATGTCGGCAGCCTTTTTCACGCAAAGCTTAGAAGCTGGAAGCAAGTTCTTTGGCTTTCGCGATTGCTTTTTCTTTAATCGCCGGAGCTTGATCCGGAGTGAGTGCCATACCTTCAACGAAAAGAGCTTCGAAAGAAGGAATACCGAAGAACAAGGAGATTTTTTTCAAGTAGCTGAAGCCACTTTCCATGGCAGCAGCTGGACCTTCGGAATAGATACCGCCGCTAGCTTGGATATGTAATCCTTTTTTGCTAGTCAGTAGGCCAACAGGACCGTTTTCTGTGTATTTGAACGTTTTACCTGCTACAGCTACGGAATCAACGTAAGCTTTCAAAACTGGAGGGAAGGAGAAATTCCACATTGGGGATACGAATACATATTTGTCAGCAGCAACGAATTGGTCTACAAGCTCGCCTAAGCGTGCAACTTTTGCTTTTTCAGCATCAGTCAGTTGATCAAAAGCTGTACCGGATTGAAGTTTTCCCCAACCGCTGAACACGTCAGCATCGATTGCTGGAACATCTTGTTTGTACAGATCCAGATAGATGACTTCATCGGAAGGATTCGCTTCACGATAAGCGTCAATAAATTCTTTACCTACAGCCAAGCTATAGGATGTTTGGTGATCGTGCGGGTGTGCGGTAATATACAAGACAGTAGACATTAATTGTACTTCCCTTCTATATTTAAAATAATTACAGTTTCATTATAGCTTATTATTAGTAAGTCGGCAATATAAATATAGTAAATAACCGTTTAGGTTATATTAGTGGGATCCGACAGACGAAGGATTTTCGTCAAACGATGTCGAAATGGAGCTTATAGCCTAGCATACATATGATTTTTTACCATGATGACCATAGACGAAAGCAGGGGGAATCCATTGACAATAAGACCGGACTGCTACCGAATTGCTGTATATACGCCGCATGTCGACGGTGATTATTTTGGTAAATTGCTTTCTACCATTAACGAAGAAGCACAAGCCTACAATGCTCAAGTGACAATTATTCAAACATATATGAATTATCCGCATGACACAGCCACGGCACATCCCGTTTTCGCTGAGCATATGGACGCTTGTATTATCATTCTGAAAGCTGTCAGTGAATCTTTTGTGCAAACGATTTCAGAATGGGGGAAACCGTTCGTTTTTATTGGCTACCAAGAAGAAGCGTCCGACTTTTATTCCGTGGTTATAGATAATCGGGGTGGTATGAAAGAGGCTGTTGTTCATTTAATCGATCATGGTCACACGCAGATTGCGTTCGCGGCGGCGATGGCTCATTATGATCAACGCGAGCGCTACGAAGCTTATCGAGAAGCATTGCAGGAAAGAGGGCTTCCGTATCAATCGGAGCTTGTGCTTGATTTGCCCAGCGATATGCAGAATGCCGGCAGAGATGCTGCTTTCACCCTGTTGGATAATGGTCATCCCTTCACGGCTGTTGTAACCGGTTCGGATTCCAATGCCTTCGGCATGATGATAGGGCTGCGGGAAAGAGGAATCGACGTGCCTAGCCAGGTTGCGGTTATTGGCTTTGATGATATTGAGCAAGCTGCCTATCGGACTTTCGAACTTACCACAATTAAGCAGCCGCATCATCAATTGGCGAAGACTGCTTGCGATCTTTTGTTTCGTATGCTGATCAACAAAGAAGTTCCTGAGCAGCGGGTAACGACCATAGCTGTTTCGTTAGTCAAACGATCTTCTTGCGGCTGCTTAGGCGAGGCGAAGCATGTAAAGCAAAGTTTAGAGGAATCGCTTCAAACCGTTGAAAGCCTGCGCTCCACACTAATAGACATCGAGTTCACCAACTATGAGCTTATCCAAGGGCTGATTCGAGCTACTTCGGATGAAAAGGTGGAGCTGTCCAACTTGTTTTGGAACTCGTCGCATTGGGGATATCTGGCGCTATGGGAACTCGGAGACACTGGCAAGGAGCGTCTTGTCATCGATCGTGTATTTAGCAAGAAAAATGAGGCGCTTCCTGCCATTGGTTCGGAATATCCGATAGCTGCGTTCCCGCCTATTGACAATTTGCCCCTATCCGTATCGGCGGAAGGTGGGGATATTGTTCTCGTTCATCCGGTCACAAGTGAAACGCAGGACTGGGGATTCCTAGTGCTTGTCGGGCCGCTTCACACACTGAACCATTTATTCATAAATAACTTAGGACGGCATAGTTATACGATTTTAACAGCGGCACTGGAGCGGGAAAGACTTTATCGGCAAGTCAGTTCGCTGGCGGAGAATCTAGAGATTGTCTCTCGCAATACGAACGATGCGATATGGGATTGGGATCTTATCACGAATAAGATGGAATGGAATTATCGTGTTTATAAAATGCTCGGAAGTATCAGTGTGCACCTGACGCCGGATCCGTTATCTTTACAAGATTTCATTCATCCGAATGATGTGACCAAGATTCGCTGTAAATTGCTAGAGCATTTCGAGCATGGAGTTCCTTATCAGCTCGAATACCGTGTTCGTCAATCCGATGGCGGCTATAAGTGGCTGCACACTGTCGGTGAAGTGATTCGTGATCGGACGGGCCGACCTATTCGGATGATTGGCACGTTCACGGATATCACCAAGAAGAAAGAAGACGAAGAGCGCATTATTCGACTTGCTTACCACGATACGTTGACGGGGCTGCCGAATCGTTCGTATATGCAGGAGCGGCTGGAAGAGGAGATGGAGACAAGCAAAGCGGCAGGCTTGATGCTCGCGGTGCTGATGATCGACCTTGACCGTTTCAAAATCATTAACGATACATTGGGTCATCATGCCGGAGACAGACTGCTGCAGCACACAGCGGAAATGCTGCGCAAGAGTGTGCGCTCCAAGGACACGATTGCCCGTTTGGGCGGGGATGAATTTATCGTCATCCTGCCTGCAGTTCACGGCTCGGCTGAGGTGAAACGGATGGCTGAGCGGATTATTAACTATCTGTCAGAGCCGATCCTCATTGAGGGACAAGAGGCGTATTCGTCTGCAAGTGTCGGGGCTTGTTTCTACCCGGAAGACGGGCTTACAGTAGAAATGTTAATCAAACATGCGGATATGGCGATGTACAAAGCCAAGGAAAACGGGCGCAATCAGATGTGTTTCTACACACCTGCCTTCAGCACGCATCTCGTTCAGAACTTCAATCGGGTCAACCAGCTGCGCAAGGCGATAGAAAGAGAAGAATTCGAACTGCACTATCAGCCGCAGGTTGATGCTATACACCATAAAGTTACTGGAGTGGAAGCACTTCTGCGCTGGAAGTCCTCCGAGTTTGGGATGATTGCACCTTCTGATTTCATTCCGCTTGCTGAAGAAAACGGCCTCATTGTCCCCATTAGCGACTGGGTGCTCAAGGAAGCGTGCCGTCAATTAAAGAAATGGCAGCGCCAAGGGCTGCCTTCCTTCACGATGTCCGTCAATATTTCAGCGCAGCATTTTCAGATTCAGCAATTTTCAAAATGGGTGAAGAAAGTGTTAGCAGAAATCGGAGTCGCCCCATCGTCCATTTGCCTGGAAATTACGGAATCGACGGCCATTCAGAACATGACGTACAGCCGTGAGATGATGCAAGAGCTCGTTGACTGTGGGATTCGTTTTGCCATTGATGATTTCGGTACCGGTCATTCTTCATTAATGCTTCTGAGGCGTCTGCCTTTGCATAATGTCAAGATTGATAAATCTTTCGTTAGCGATATGACGGGGGATGACCGAGATGCCGGCACGATCGTGAAAGCTGTGATTGCGATGAGTCACAGTCTAGGCTTATCCGTCATTGCCGAAGGCGTGGAAACGAAGGAGCAGCTGCTCCAATTAAAGAACCTGAATTGCGATTATATTCAAGGTTACCTCATTGGCCGGCCGATGTCGGCGGAGCAATTTGAAGATTTCCTTGCAGCGAAGCAAACCGAATCATAGATATGGAGCCGAACCAGTAATCCTTAGGGAGAACTGGTTTTTATTTTGCATAAATAAATATTTATATATAGACATAGCATATATCGGCATGATATATTAATAATCGTAATATAAATGAAAAAGTGAAATAAAGGAGGCCGCACCATGAACAGTCAGGATGTCATTCTAGGCATGCTCATGAAACGTTCGTTAACGGGCTATGAAATCAAACAATTATTTGAGGAGTTATTCTCCTATTTCTATAGCTCGAGCTACGGAACAATTTATCCAGTTCTGCATCGCTTGGAGAAGGAAGAGCTGCTTACGAAGGAAAATGTTGTGCAGGAAGGCAAGCCGAATAAAAATGTGTATACCATTACGGAGAAAGGAAAAAGCCAATTTCAAACGTATTTATCAAGCCCCATGGAATGGGACAACGTCAAGTCAGATTTCTTAATGAGGCTTTATTTTGGCCAATACGTTGGAACGGAGCAAGTTATCGCATGGCTGAAAAAGGTTCAAATGCAAACGCAGCAGCACCTTGATCAGTTGAATGCGACGTATTCGCTCTATAGCAAGGAGATGCATCCAGCGCAAATCATCTGCATTCAAATTGGAATTAAAGAGTTTAAGGCCAAACTGGAAACGATTCAAGAAGGTCTGACCCAAATGGAGCAAATAGAAAACGAAGAGAAGAGGGATTAATGTGACAGGTTCAAGTTCAAGCAAGAAGCTTATCATTCTGGCTATGGCACTTGGTTTATTAATGTCATCCTTAGATAATACAATTGTGGCTTCTTGTATTAGTAAGTTAAGCGAAGATTTCAATGTTTTTGATAAAATTAGCTGGGTCTTTACGGCGTATATGCTGGCTGCCACAAGCACAATGCTAGTATTCGGAAAAATGTCTGATTTATTCGGCCGTAAAATGTTCTACATGATTGGGATCGGGATGTTTCTGCTTGGATCTGCCTTATGCGGGGTGGCTCAAAGTGTGGATCAGCTTATCTGGTTCCGTGTTATTCAGGGCATCGGGTCAGGCGCTTTATTTCCAATAAGCTTCACCATTATCTATACCATTTTTAGCGATCCGAAGGATGCGGCCAAAATGTCAGGCGTCTTCGGAGCGATCTTCGGACTCTCCTCTGTAGCAGGTCCGCAATTAGGCAGCTTTATTGCCGAGCATTTTGGCTGGAGATGGAACTTCTATATCAATGTGCCAATCGGCTTGGCTTCAATGATCGTTCTGATGATTGCCTTGAAAGAGACGCGCTCTGAGCGCAAACCCAAAATAGATTATCTGGGAACGGTGTTCCTCATTACTACAACAGTCTCTTTAATGCTTGCCTTGGAATGGGGCGGCAAAAATTACGCATGGAGCTCTTGGCAGGAAATCAGCTTGTTTGCGGTCTCTGTGATCGTTGGCGTCTTATTTATCCTGGTGGAGCTGCGAGTTCCGGAGCCTGTGCTCCCGCTTAGCATTTTTAAGAACAAAATGGTGTTGGGAACCAGTATCATCTGCTTCTGTCAAGGTGTTCTCATGTTCTCAGCCATTACGTATCTGCCTATTTTTACGGTTGGTGTATTAGGCCATGCCAATTCGAATGGCGTATTAACGCCAATGATGGCTTCCTTAATTGCCGGGGCCATACTTTTCGGCTTCTTGCAATCCAAGTTTGCATTCCGCACACTCATGATGATTAGTATGCTGATGACAATTGTAGTAGCATGCTTATTGGTTAATGTTGGCCCGGATGCTTCCAGCGGTTACATGATTGGGCTGATGGTTTTACTGGGGCTTGGTGCCATCGGTCCTTTGATGAGCGTTGCGCAAAGCTCCATTGCAGCCAATGTTGACCCCAAATATATGGGTGTCAGCTCCTCCATTGTTGGTTTCTGGCGCAGCATTGGCGGTATTATGGGGGCCTCCATTATGGCGACAATTGTAAATAACAATCTCAATCAGCTTATTATGGACGGAGCAGCCAAGGTCGGCATTCCCGCGGATAAAATCAGTACATTAGGCAATCCCGAGCTGCTTATGCGGGCAGGAGGGGCAATTCCGCCGGAAATTCGGCAGTTCCTGCAAGTTGCATTGGCCAAAGCCATCAATCATGGCTTTATCTTAAGTATTTGTGTCGGCATCATCGGTGTCATCACCGCACTGTTCGTGGGAACGAGCAGACTCGATGCCACGAAGAAGCAAGAATCCGCTGCCGCGGTGCACGTGTAAGGCTGTATGAATAGGCTGCACACTGTGCGGTGTTCATGCTTCGATTCCACGAACATCGTGAAATCGATGGTTGCTTGCAATTGCGGATGCGGTTGCAGTTAGGGTTAGGTGGCTCCAGCTGGAGCCTCTAAAACAGAAGGAGCTGCCTCTCGGTTATTTCGACTTTTGAGACAGCTTCGAAAATGAAGGCCCCGGATTGTGCAGAAGCACCGAAAACTGCAAAAGTGCAGGCTTTTTCACTGAAATAGCTCAAAAAGAGGAAAAGCCTGCGATTATGCAGGCTTTTTAGGCTTTTGCGCGCCTAGAATGGAAAAAGGTGTAAAAAGCCTGCACAATTGCAGGAATATACGAAAAAGGGGCTGATTCAAGCGCAAAAGGATGCATTATCGCGGGTATTTTTCGCAGCCGCAGCCACTTGTTGAAATTAAGTCGCCAAGTCAGTAAAAAGCTTTGCTCTTGCTTCCTGTACGTGTAGTATTAAATCTGCGAATTCATTGCGGTTTTCTGGCTTCAACGTGCGGCATCGAGTAATTAAGCAAGCTGTAGATCATGATAATTTTATAAGTTGTTAGCAGAGCATTTTGAATTTATTTTCCCTGCCCCTTTGATATGATGATGACAAGAACAACAAGAACAGATAAATGAAAGGGGTATCACAATTTGAAAAAGCTAAGTCAAACAGTAGTAAGCGTTATGCTAGTCGGCGGTTTGCTGGCAGGATGTTCAACATCAAGCAACGGCGGGGCTTCACCTTCAACTTCAAATCCAACTACAGTACCCAAACAAACTGACAATGTTGTGAAAAAAGAAGACAAAGTAAAGCTCACGTTCTGGAGAAACTCGGGGAATGATACAGAGAACGCAGCCTTTGATAAATTAGTCGCTTCGTTCATGCAGAAATATCCGAACATTTCGCTCGAAATGACACCGATTCCTTATTCGGATTATGACACGAAATTAAGAGTATCCATTGCTTCAGGCAGTCCGCCGGATATCATGGCGTTGGATGCTCCAACCGTAGGTTCTTATGCGAATGCGGGTGCATTGAAGCCCTTGACCACGTACTTCAAGACGGATGGGAACATGGATGATGTCCCTAAATCAACGCTTGCAACCTACACGTATCAAAATGAAATATATATGGCGCCTTTAACGGAATCTTCGATTGCCATGTTCTATAACAAAAAGATGTTTCAAGCGAAAGGGATTCCACTCCCTTCCAAAAATCCGGATGAGCCATGGACGTGGGATCAAGTTTTGGATGCCGCGAAGAAAGTGAATGATCCGGCGAACGGCATTTTCGGAATTGATCCCGCGCAGGGCTTCGGAAATGCAGGAGGCACAGCCTACTTCAAGTATCCGATTATTTGGCAGTTCGGCGGGGAGATTATGAGTCCTGACGGCAAAACGTCCAAAGGTTATCTGGACTCCACACAAACGAAGAAAGCGATTCAATTCTTCTCAGATTTGTATAACAAAGATAAAGTATCTGCGCTGGAGTATCCGCCTGATCCATTCCCGAACGGCAAGCTAGCCATTACAATTGATGGTTCTTGGTCACTTTCCAATCTGAAAGAAAAGTTCCCGAATTTCAAGCTGGGTGAGGACTACGACATTGCTCCGCTGCCTAAGGGTACGACACAAGCCGTGGCTAATGGAAGTTGGGCGCTAGGGATTTCCGCAAAAAGCAAGAACCCAGATGAAGCTTGGAAGTTCGTCAATTGGGTAACTGGGCATGACGGACAGAAGACGTACAGCGAAATGACGAAGGATATCCCATCTCGTTACTCGGCAGCGAAGGAATTCCCAGAACTGAGTGAGTACCCGAAAAATATTTTCGTTATCCAGAATCAGAAGTACGGCAGACCGCGTCCGATTACACCGATATTCCCCCAAATGTCCGATACTGTGAACAAAATGTTCGAGGATGTCACCATTGGTAAACGAAATATGGATGCTGCCATTGCAGAAGCCATTACGAGCATCGATAAAGCGTATGCGGATGTAGAGGCGCAGAAGAAAAAGTAAGCCCTTTGAAGATAATAGAGACGAATCATTTTGATGATCGTCTCTTTGTCGTTGTTTCCTGGGAGGGTTGGCATGTATGATAAATAACGGGCTGTGATAAGAAACGGGGGACTGTCATGTTTTTTTCTTTGAGGAGCCGATTGATGGCTGTGTTCTCTGTTTTGCTCATCGTGCCTTTCGCTGCCTTGGCTTATTTTCTTAGTGAAGAAGCGACGAAAACAATTCAATCGTCGATTGAATCCTCAACCGCGCAAACGATTGAACAATTTGCTTCTCATGTGGTTACGCTGCTTACACAGGTGGAAGATACGGGGAATCAGGTTGTCAGCAGTCGAACGACGCAGGATTGGCTTACGGTTCATTTGAATCCAGACAACAGCATTCAGGAACGCGTACTCACGAAGCAAAGATTGCGAGAGTATTTCTCTTCATATGCAGTGAACAACTCCAGTGGGATTTCGATTAGCGCTTTTGCCGAGGATGCCGGAGGGCTATGGACACAAGATACTACGTACAAAAAAAGTGAGTGGTTTCAAGCATTTATGACAGCAAATAAGCGTTGGACAACCGCGCATAAGGATATCGATCAGTCGGACGAATTCATGCGGGTGAGATCGATTAATAGTTTTATTTTTCCGCTCGTTCAGCTGCAATCACTTCGGAATGTTGGATTTATTAAAGTGAATTATCCTACGACATTGCTTCGAAATGCCATTGAGAAAATCCGGATCGGGAAGACCGGGAAAGTCGTTATACTGACACATGAAGGAAATAGCGTTCTCGATCAAAATATTACAGAGGATCAGGGAGTGTTGACGCATGGTCTCCGAGAAATGGATACCAGATTCGAGGGAGAGGCCAGCGGGATATTTCCTATTCAAGATCAAGCGGGGACCCATCTGCTCTTTTTTCGCAGACTGCCTACTCAGAATTGGACCATTATTGGAACAGTTCCCGAAGGGGAATTATATGAGAAGATTACTCAAATTAGAAAAACCATCCTGCTTGTTAGCATTATCCTGCTCATTCTTGTTATTTTAATGGCTTTTTGGTTGTCTGCGGGCATCACTAAGCCGCTCAGTATGATGGGCAAAGCGATGAAACACGTCCAGCGTGGCGAATTTAATCAAGCTCTGCAGGTCATGCCGAAAGTTAGAGAAGGACATAGTGAAGTAGACTATGTGACTGGAGTTTTCGAGCAAATGACGCATCGTTTGCGGTTTTTGATTGAAACAGAGTTTGAAACGAATCTACGTCGAAAGAATGCGGAATATAAAGCTCTGCTGCTTCAAATTAATCCGCATTTTTATAATAATACGCTTGAAATTATTAGCGGTCTGGCTGCGATCAAGCGGGAGGACCTTGTCATGGATGCAACAGAGGCGTTAGGTAAAATGATGAGATACTCCCTCAACTTGAACAGCGATTTGGTCCGTGTTGCCCAAGAATTGGATTATATGCGCGACTATCTGTTCATCCTCTATTTGCGGCATGAAGATCGACTTAAAGTAACGATAGAGGAAGATCCCTCCGCGGCTAATTTCATGATAGCTAAATTCATCGTTCAGCCGCTGGTAGAAAACGCCGTCAAGTACAGTCTGGAGAAGGACGGTGTCGCAGAGGTCACACTGCGGACCAAGGTGGAAGGCGAGCAGTTGATGATCAGTGTTATTGATAATGGAATCGGCATGTCGCCTGAGCTTGTTCGCGATTTATTGAATGAGATTACGATGGGAGATTCCGTTGCTATTCTGAGCAGTGAGGGCCATAGTATCGGACTTCGCAATGTCTTATCACGATGCCGCTTGAATTATGGCGAGCAATTTCAATTGAGGCTGAATTCCAGGTTGGGTGAAGGGACGGAAATGGTCTTGTTTTTTCCTCTCATAAGGAGTTGATGTTTTACATGTATAGAGTGATGCTGATTGATGACGAAGTCGGCGTACGCAATAGTATTAAAGCCAAAATCGATTGGCCATCTGCCGGATTTGCAATTGCC
Source organism: Paenibacillus ferrarius (assembly GCF_002027705.1). GTDB lineage: Bacteria > Bacillota > Bacilli > Paenibacillales > NBRC-103111 > Paenibacillus_E > Paenibacillus_E ferrarius. The sequence goes on from NZ_MBTG01000047.1 coordinate 28,198, forward strand.
TTAGAAGCAGCCAATGGTCTGGAGGCTATTCAGCTTCTGAGTGACCAGCCGCTTCCGGATGTAATTATTACCGATGTCCGAATGCCGCAAATGGATGGTATAGCGTTCATCAAAGCTTGCAAGGAGAAGTTCCCTCAGCTGCGCATCATCGTCCTTTCCGGTTATTCCGATTTTGAATATATGAAAGCAGCGATCCAGCTAGGGGTAAAGGATTACTTATTAAAGCCCGTCGTGCGCAGTGAATTAACGGCGCTGCTTGGCAAGCTGTCCGATGAATTGGAAGATGACCGCAATCGGCTGCGGGAGCTGGATCAAGAGGAAATGAAAAGTAATCAACAACTCCAAATGATGCAAGAACAACTGATTTGGCAGCTGGTGAAGGATGAATGGTTCAGTGTGCCGACGGTGAAGGAACGGATGCAGCAATTACAGCTGTCTTCCTTGGCCATCGATGACGTGCCTGCGCAGTTTGCGACTGTCGAGATGAGAATTCCCCAAGGACGATTGGATGATTGGAGTGAGCGGAAGGACTTGCTGCACTTGGCGTTCCAGATGATTTGCCGGGAATCGGTCGAGAGCTGGGAGCAGGTTTACCCTTTTTATCCCATCAGTCATCCGGCTATGATGCATTTTCTAATACTTATTGATGACCCTAAGCGGCATAGTAAATTCATGGATGACTTCGTTCGTAAGCTTAAACGGAACATCAAGACCTTTTTAAGGGTAGAGAGCGTGCTTGGCATTGGTGAAGCCATTAACGGGTTAAGGCAGTTGAAGGATGGTTATGCCTCAAGTATGCTGGCTTGGAGTCAAGGTACGATCCATACAGAGAAGGCGGATTCGTTGAGCAATATGCTAGCCTTAACGCATGCATTCTCACCGGAAGTGGAGAGGAAGTTGATGCAAACGATTGAAAGTCTCGATATGCCTGCCTTTACGAAGCAGGTACATACCATTTTCTCAGCCGATCGAGACACGCCGATGTTCGTATTCACTTTCTTGACGCTACGGATCATTTTATTGTTTAACGCGATTGCCAAGAAGTTCGAGCTCGGGGACTCGTCCCTACAAAGCTATCTGTGGAATTGTCAGATGACTGTAAGAGACTATTCCTCCAGAGAGCAGGTGTTGGAGCAGCTTCATGACATGGCCCAGCTGGTGATGAATGAAGTGAGAAAAACGAGGTTTTCGAGCGGCCAACAGATGATCGAAGCCATTCGTAACTATGTGGATGAGAACTATTCCTATGAACTCACGTTGGCTTCCTTGGCTGACATGTTTCATCTCAACGAAACTTATTTATCTGGCTTGTTTAAGCAGTCTGTGGGTGCTACTTTCAGCGATTATGTCACGAGATTGCGGTTAAGCAAGGCAGCGGTGTTATTGCAGGAAAATGAACTGAAGCTGACGGATATTGCTACACTCGTTGGTTATTCAAGCCCAAGCTACTTCAGTACAGCATTTAAAAAGAGCTACGGTAAAGGTCCTAAGGAGTATCGAGAAGAATTACTGGGCAAATAGGTGAAGTGAGTATGCATAAAAAGATGTTAAGCCCCTGCGGATGCAGCGGGCTTATTCTCATTGCAAATCAAATTGAAAGGAAACTCCCGATCATTTTGAAATCTTTCTTCGTACAGACTCGGTACAATGGCCATACAGAAAAGATAACAGCGTGATCAAGGAGGAAGTATGCGAAGGAAAATAGCGTTAGTAGTGGCTGCAACTATCATACTTCTGGGATTAGGGGTGACGGTTCTGGTTAAAGGTGATAGGAAATCGAACAATTTAGCTGAAAGCTCAGCATTTAGGTATGTGAGCAAACCCAATTATTATACGGAAAAGTTCCGTCCGCAGTATCACTTGTCGCCGGAATCTGGCAATTTGAGCGATCCGAATGGGATGGTTTATTTTGAAGGCGAGTATCATCAATTTTATCAAAACAGTGGTCAATGGGGACATGCGGTAAGCAAAGATCTGATTCACTGGGAACATCTCCCTGTAGCCTTGACTAGAGATTCGCTGGGAGAAATCTGGTCAGGAAGCGCGGTGGTTGACAAGAAGGATAGCAGCGGATTTTTTGGCGGCAAAGCAGGGTTAGTAGCCATATTTACTCATTTTAAAGGCGGCATTCAATCGCAAAGCATCGCCTATAGTGTGGATAAAGGCCGGACATGGACCAAATACGAAGGAAATCCGGTCATTCCGAATCCGGGTTTGAAGGATTTTCGCGACCCTAAGGTCATGTGGCATGAGCCTACGCATGCTTGGGTGATGGTCGTTTCCGTCGATAACCGCGTTCAATTTTACACATCGTCGGACTTGAAAGCATGGAAAATGACCAGTGAATTCGGGAGCGATCAGGGTTCGCACGCCGCGGTATGGGAATGTCCGGATTTGTTTGAGCTCCCAGTGGAGGGCTCCAAAACAAAGAAGTGGGTATTAGCGGTAAGCATCGGCAGCAATAGTGCGACGAAGGGTTCCACAGCGCAATATTTCGTCGGTACGTTTGATGGGAAAATGTTCAAGAATGACAACAAACCGTCAGATACGCTATGGACCGATTACGGAAAAGACTTCTATGCGGCTGTGTCTTACTCGGATATTCCAGCCGAAGACGGACGCCGGATCTGGCTGAGCTGGATGTCCAATTGGCGCTATCCATTCACGATGCCGACGGGTAACTGGAAAGGCAACATGTCCATACCGCGTGAGCTCCGATTAAGAAACATCCCAGACCAAGGGTTGCGATTGATCCAGGAGCCTGTGAAAGAACTCCAGACATTGCGCGGCAAAGAATCTGTCTTGTCCAAGCAGGAGCTGACGACGGGGCATAATCCATTCGAAGCCATTAAGGGAACTTCCTATGAGTTGGCAGCCGAATTATCCGTTCAGCCGAATGCCAAATTAGCGTTCCAGTTACGTAAAGGAAACGATCAGGAGACAGTGGTCAGCTATGATGCTAAGACGGAGCAGTTGATCGTAGATCGTACCCACGCGGGCATCGCCTCTTTCGAGAAAGGCTTTGCAGAGAGCGTTTCTGCGCCGTTGAAGTTGAAAGACGGCAAGCTTAGGCTCCGATTTTTCGTAGATGAAGCTAGTCTTGAGGTATTTGCCAACGATGGCGAAGCTGTCGTCACTAGCCTTATTTTCCCTGATTCGACCAGCAATCGACTGGCTCTATCGGTAGTGGAAGGCAGCGCAACTCTGAATGAAGCCCGTTATTATCCGATGCAAACGATCTGGCGGGAAGAGGACGTGAACGACGTGAAGCCACAGCGTATTGTACTCAGCAAGAACTCGCTCGATGTACCTGTGAACGGCAGTCAGCAAGTTGAAGCTTCGGTTATTCCACTAAGCGCTCCGCAGCAATTGAAATGGGAATCTAGCAGCAATGGAATTGCTACGGTTTCGGAGGTTGACGGAGGGGTTGCAGTTCAGGGAGTTCAGGCCGGACAGGCGGAGGTCAAAGCGATTAGCCAGGATGGCAGTGTGACCTCGAGTTTTCAAGTGTTTGTATATGATGGAAAATGATCTAAGTGGAATGGAGAGATGACCGATGGATTCTGCGATACAAAGAAAAAAAACATCGCAAAGCTTCCGAAAGCATGAGCAAGCGACAGCGTTCTGGTTTATTTTTCCTGCGATAGTTTTGTTGCTTGTCTTTGTGTTCTACCCAATGCTGCAAGCCTTCATCATCAGTTTCAAAAACTATTCGTTAGTTGGCGAAGGTGATGTCTTTGTCGGCATCGATAATTATGTTCATTTAATGAAAGATCGGGCATTCTTTAACAGTCTGAAGCATTCCTTTTATTTTGCGCTTGTCGTCATTCCGATTCAAACGAGTATTGCATTGGGGCTTGCTTTGTTGATTCAGAAAAAAACAGCGGCAGCGGGTCTGTTTCGGACCCTGTATTTCATTCCCGTTATCATTTCTACAGCGGTGGCAGCAACCGTCTTTAAACTCATTTACAACAAAGAATTCGGCTTGCTGAACAGTGTGCTCAAAGCGTTCCACCTACCGGTGACGAGCTTTCTATCCAATCCGGATACAGCGATGAATGGGATTATTTTACTCGGGATTTGGAAAGGCGCCGGATTTTTCATGATTATTTTTCTGGCTGGCTTGAATAACATTTCCCCTGATTTATATGAAGCAGCAAGAGTGGATGGGGCATCGCGTATTCAACAGTTTTTCAAAATTACACTGCCGTTGTTGAACCGTACCATGGCCTTTGTTGTAATCATGACGACGATTGATGCCATCAAGCTGTCAGGGCTTGTCTTCGTTATGACTAATGGCGGACCAAACAGCTCAACGGAAACCGTCGTGTTCTACATCTACAAGCAGGCTTTTACCCAAATGAGAATGGGTTATGCGACAGCGGCGGCATTTGTTCTTTTTGCGATCGTATTAACTATTTCACTTATCCAAATGAAGCTGTTTAATAAAGAGGGTGATTAAAATCAGGAGGGGAAACGCTGTGATGAAGAGGATAGCCAACATCGTAAGATTGATCATCATGATTGTGATCGCTCTAATTTCTGTCGCTCCTATCCTATGGATGGTCGCGGGCTCATTTCGTCCGTATCAGGAGCTTTTTAAATATACGTCGCTAAATGTTCATCTTCTGATCCCTGTGGAATGGACGGGACGCAATTTTCATAATGTCATCTTCAATGCACGCAATCCGTTTCTACGCTATATCTGGAATACCATGTTCGTAGCTTCGGTCGTAACGGCTTTGGTGCTCATCATCAATGCCATGGCGGCATTCGCATTTGCCAAACTCAAGTTTCGCTTCAAACCGTTTGTCTTCGCCTTATTTATGTCAGCGATGATTATTCCTGGTGAAGTTACACTCGTGCCAAACTACCTGCTTATGCATGATTTGGGTTGGCTCAATTCCTACAAAGCCTTGATCATCCCTTCGATGCTGTCCGTCTTTGGCATCTTTATGCTGCGTCAATTTTTCGCGGAAGTCCCGAACGAAATGATGGAAGCGGCGCGTATTGATGGAGCCAGTCTGCCGCGGACCTTCGTTGCTATCGTGCTCCCGGCGGCAGTACCTGCGCTTATTACTCTTGGTCTTATGACATTCCTGGGCAACTGGGATTCTTATCTCTGGCCGCTTATTGTGATTAATGATCAGAAAATGCAAATGATCCAAGTGGGAATTTCCACGTTTTCTTCTAATGAAGGGACGGATTGGTCCAAAGTATTAGCGGCGAACACCTTATCGACAGTACCGATTCTTTTATTATTCCTGTTCTTGCAGCGGTACTATATCCAGGGGATTACGATGTCAGGCATAAAGGGTTAATTTATTTGGATTCGGCATACAAGTGAAGAAAGGAAGCTCTAGGATGAAATATGATGCAGTAGCACTTGGGGAGTACCTTATTGATTTTACACCACATGGCTTATCAGAATCGGGGCAGCTAATGTTTGAGCGCAATCCGGGAGGTGCTCCCGTTAATGTGCTAGCGGCTATGGCTAAACTTGGAATGAAGACGGGATTTATTGGAAAAGTGGGAACAGATCCTTTCGGCGTATATTTGCGGCAAGCCTTGCTGGAACAGGGAGTATCGGATTCGGGACTTGTGGTGTCCGACGAAGCCCATACAACGATGGCTTTCATTCACTTGGATGAGCAGGGGGAGAGATCCTTTCACTTCTCTCGAAAGCCTGGGGCTGACCAACTGCTGAGAGAGGATGAGGTTGATCCTGCTATGCTGGAGGGAACGCGGATTTTTCATTTTGGATCTATTTCAATGACAGCGGAACCTTCCTACACGGCGACAATTCAATCGGCTCAGCGAGCGAAGGCGAGTGGCGTTCTGATTTCTTATGATCCCAACTGGCGCCCTTCCTTATGGGAAAACGAGCAGCATGCTAGGGAGACTATTCAAGTAGGCTTAAGTTTTGCGGATATCGTTAAAGTTTCTGACGAAGAGATCGTTTTTCTTACTGGGCAGCAGGATCTTGAGCTTGCATCGAGGCAATTGATGGAGCGCTATTCGATTCAACTACTGTTAGTAACTGCAGGAGCTAAAGGCTCATTTTATCGAATGAGCAGCTGGTGGGGGCTGGTTGACAGCTTCTCCGTTCAAACGATAGATACAACCGGTGCAGGGGATGGCTTTTTTGGAGCATTTCTATTCCGCATTGTAAAGTTGGGAAAATCTTTGCTGGCTTGGAGTGAAGAAGATCTTTGCAACGCGCTCATCTTCGCGAATGCCGCAGGTGCTTTAGCAGCAACTCGCAAAGGGGCAATCCCTTCTTTAGGAACATTAGAAGAAATTAATACTTTAATCAGAGAAGGTGAATGAGGATGAGCAATCAAGCTGGAACGGAACAAAACGGGGCTCATAAGCAACTGATCGCTCGAGCGAATCAAGCACTGGAGTTAGCGTCAACCGACACGACGGAGGATAACTTTAGACTTCATTATCATCTGATGCCACCCGCGGGCTGGATGAATGATCCGAATGGTCTTATTTATTATAAAGGGGACTACCATGCTTTCTATCAGCACTATCCTTACGAATCCAAATGGGGACCGATGCATTGGGGGCATGCCAAAAGTAAAGATTTGGTGCATTGGGAGCACCTGTCAATCGCCTTAGCGCCATCTGAATCCTACGATGCAGGAGAAAGCGGTGGGTATGGCTGCTGGTCGGGAAGCGCAGTCGAGGATAACGGCTTGCTGACGTTGATCTACACAGGCCATGTGGATGGAAGTACACCGACCGAGGTTCAGTGCATCGCTACAAGCGCAGATGGAATTAATTTTGATAAAGCGGCCTATAATCCGGTTATCTCAAGGCCTCCACAGGAAGGCGGATTCGGATTTCGAGATCCGAAAGTATGGCAGCATGACGGCGTATGGTACATGGTGATTGGATACGGGAAAGATGGGCTGGGCAAAACACTCCTGTATAAGTCCCCAAATCTGCGGGATTGGACCTATATCGGAATTGCTGCTGAAAGCGACGGCACAATGGGCGATATGTGGGAATGCCCGGATTTATTTCCTCTGGGGAGTAATGATGATCATGTACTAATTATTTCCCCAATGAATATGGGCGCAACGAAGACGATGTATCTAATCGGCAAGCTTAGCTATAAGACGGGCATATTCGATTGCCACTATGCTGAGCGGTTGGACTACGGCTTCGATTTCTATGCGCCGCAAACGTTTATAGATGGAAAGGGAAGACGTATTCTCATTGGTTGGATGAATATTTGGGGAGCACATTATCCGGAGCAGGAGCGTGGTTGGCTAGGAGCTTTTACACTTCCTCGCGAGCTTGCACTTGCCGAGGATGGAACCTTGCGCATGCAGCCAGTCGAGGAATTAACAACATTGAGGGGAACTCATCGACGTGTAGATCAGCGTACTATTTATACAGATACTATTGTCCCACTGCCGGATATTCAAGGGGATGTCCTGGAACTTATCGTTCTTTTTGACACGAAACAGTTAGCTGATGACGCCGAGTTTGGCTTGCTGCTTCGCTGCTCGGAAGAGGGCGACGAATATACGGAAATCACATATACCGCAGAGGATTGCAAGTTGAAAGTAGATCGTACGCATTCGGGTGCAGGAGAGTTGGGTGTAAGTGACGTAAATCTGGCTCCTCTTGAAAATGGTTTGATTCAGCTGCAGATTTTCATGGATCGCTCCTCCGTCGAACTCTTTGCGAATAACGGGCTAAAAACCATCACAAACCGAATTTATCCAAAACATGACAGCCTGGGAATCAAGCTTTTCGCCAGGAAGGGAGACGCCCAGCTGGTGAGTCTGGATGTTTGGGAATTATCCAAAGAAATCTAGCAGATTGCTGATTTTATGGTTAAGCATTGCATATAATGAACAACAGCAAAAGCCTTCAGCTCCACATTTATCGTGGTGTTGAAGGTTTTTGCTCGTGTTGTTTGGATTTAAGCATTTAGTTAGATGAAGGAGTGTTTAGTTTTGATATGCTAGGAGAGCTGTAGGGACGCTGACATCCGAGGCAACGACCAGGGTTCAGCAACGCAAAACCTGCAAAAGTGCAGGTAATTTCCTTAGAAATAGCTTGGAAAAAGGAAAAGCCTGCGATTATGCAGGAATTTTAACTTTTTGCTCACCAAAATCAGAAATGAGCCACAAAAGCCTGCACAATTGCAGGAATATATGAAAAAGGGGCTGGTTCAAGCGCAAAAGGATGCATTATCGCAGGTATTTTGCAGCCTGAGCTTGGAGCCGCAGCAAGGAGTAGCTATAGCTACAGTTCTAGCTAAAGCTCTGAGGTACCCGCACCCATAAAGGTAAGCGTAGCCCCAGATAAATACCACGACCACCGCGACCAGCAACACGACCACCAACACCAGCACCAACACCAGCACCAACACCAGCACCAACACCAGCACCAACACCAGCACCAGCACCAACACCAGCACCAACACCAACACCAACACCAACACCAACACCAACACCAACACCAACACCAACACCAACACTCGCACGAGTACCCGAACCCCGACCCAACACCCGCATCCACAACCATACCACTTTACGATCGTCCCCGCGTTGTGTGCATCTCAACTTAAGCCTATAATAGAAGTTAGACACATGAAACGACGACAACATACAACTTCAAAATAAAAAAAGAACGGTGGATGTTCATGGACGGTAAAACGGTGCTGCGTAAAATGGGCAGCTCGGATTTAGCGCTTTCTCCCCTTGGACTTGGCTGCTGGCAGTTCAGCAACGCGCAAGGGATGGTCGGCAAATTCTGGCCGGCTTTGGGCAAAGACGATGTACTTCGCATCGTTCAAACCAGCCTGAAAGGCGGTATCAATTGGTTCGATACGGCTGAAGTGTATGGCAAAGGTCAATCCGAGCAGATGCTGGCTGAAGCTTTGCGCAAATCAGGTGCCTTGGCGAATAGCGCTCATATCGCTACGAAATGGTGGCCGGTATTCCGCACGGCTAGCAGCATTACGTCGACGATCAATGAACGCATGCGCTTGCTGGATCATCGAACAATTCACCTGCATCAGGTTCATCAACCATACTCGTTTTCATCGGTACGCAGCGAGATGAATGCCATGGCTGAGCTTGTGAAACAGGGCCACATCAAGAATGTAGGCGTTAGCAACTTTTCCGCAGAGAAGATGCGTGAAGCCGATCGTGTGCTTCGTGAACATGGGCTCCGGCTCGTTTCGAACCAAGTGAAGTATAGCTTGCTCGATCGCCGTATTGAGCAGAATGGCATCATGGACGCAGCAAAGGAGCTGGGTATTGCCATCATAGCCTACTCTCCGCTTGAGCAGGGTATCCTTAGCGGCAAGTTCCACAAGAATCCCGCGCTGGTAAAAGCGATCAAAGGTCCGCGCAAATGGGCGTCCGCCTTTCGTGAGTCCGGTTTGCGCAAGTCGCAGCCTTTGATTAGTCTGCTTGAGGAGCTGTCGCACAATTACGATGCCTCGCCAACTCAAATTGCGCTGAATTGGCTGATTCATGCGCACGGTGACACCGTATTCGCCATCCCAGGCGCATCCAAAATGCATCACGCCGAGGAAAATGTGAAGGCGATGCAATTCACCCTTTCTACTGACGAGATTCAGCAAGTAAACAACATTTCAAAGCAAGTGTTGGCTAAATAGTGAAGTACTAGCAGCTCAAGAAAGCCTTCATCGCCGAAATTTGGCGCTATGAGGGCTTTCTTTCATATAATCATTTGCAAGACAATTACACATTCTCTTTTGCTAATAAGTAAACTTTCACATTTTTCTTTACGCCGAATTCCTGAGCTTCACTGAGATCGTTCATGAACACATCAATTCTAGAACCTCGAATGGCTGAACCGATATCCTCGGCTTTACGTATGCCGATTCCTTCAATAAAAACGGTCGACCCTAGCGGGATCACAGCGGGGTCCACGGCGATGGTGCGGCCTTCTTTTGCCTTTTTGCCGCTGTAGGTGATTCCGTATTCAGGATGAGATGCCTTTTTACCTGTGGATTCGAATCCTGCCGTATAGGCTGTCAGTGTGGTATTTATCACTTTTTGAATGATTTTGGGTTGTTCATTTGTTATGCCGCCGTTTGTTTCACTTATTGGAATCGTAATATTCTGCCCTATGGTAAGACGGTTAGGGTTTTGAATATCGTTACTCGCAATTAACATGTTGACATCCACATCGAAATCTCGTGCAATCTTATAAAGTGTATCTCCTCGATTCACTAGGTACTGTCTGGAAGAAGGTACATGGACAGGTGCAGGTTCTTCAATTTGTTCGGCAGCGCTCTTACTGGATGACATGCTGTATGAGGGTGGGAGACCCAAGTCCTCATCACCGACAGGATAAGAGTAAGCGGGTTCCACCTGAGATAAACTAATCCATATAGGAAGTACTAAAGCCATAAAGCAAATTTTACGAAACATGATTGCTCCTCCTCTTAGAAAAATTAGTAGAGTTATAGCTACTAGATTCGGCCAATTTTAATAGTTATATACATGGGGCAAATAGAAGTTTTAATAATCGCGAAAATCTGTCCAGAAAGAAGAATAAAAAAAATGTCGAATTGGGATAATATGACATTGCCAAATGCTTCATGCCCGTGGTATATTATCACTCCGGCCGCAAGATGGCTGGAAAATAGTAACTCAAAAAAAAGTAGTTGCATTAAAAAACTCAGCATGGTATATTACTTTTCGCTGCTTCGGTAACACGGCAGTGAGCGAAAGAAATTGATCTTTGAAAACTGAACAACGAGTGAGTAAGCACGAACGAGCAATCGTTCAAAAAGAGATTGCAAAATCTCGCTAGCAAGTCAATTGAGCATTTCAGCTTTCAGATATACGGACGAGCAATCGTTCGCTACTATGGAGAGTTTGATCCTGGCTCAGGACGAACGCTGGCGGCGTGCCTAATACATGCAAGTCGAGCGGAGTATTTCCTTCGGGAAATGCTTAGCGGCGGACGGGTGAGTAACACGTAGGTAACCTGCCTATCAGATCGGGATAACTA
>NZ_MBTG01000048.1 GCF_002027705.1 Paenibacillus ferrarius
GCTAACGTCGATTTGCCCGTCCCACACAACCCTTCCACCAAAATTAGTTTGCAATTGTTTTGCATGCGATTTGCTCCCAATTCTTATTTATAACCGTAACTTCATATCGGATACCGTAAATTTCATACCTATCGTCTGTATTACATTTCCTTTAATCTCAATAAAGCCTTCTTCCACAACGACAGGAATATCAAGTGATGACAGCATCTTTGTCCAGAATTTGACCGCTCTTACATTCGATTTGAACATACCCACATCGTACCGACCCGAAAAAATTTTAAAAATTTGCATGACAGCATCTTTGGCAATATTCGTGCCTCTATATTTGGGCAATACAAATAACTCCTGCACCGAATAGTCCACATCTTCTGCAACATAAGGAGGGGAAGTAACGAGGATAAACCCGACGATTTTTTCATTAAGCTTAATAAAGTAAGGATACAACCGTACATCCCTGTAATATGGCGAGATATCTTCCATATCGAATGTGCCTTCTGGTCCGATATCCTCCTGTGAGTAAACTGAAAGCTCATAGAGATAATAATTAAATAAGTTTACAAATTGTTCTTTGTTATTATCTGTTATTTGTTGTATTTCCCGTTTTTCTTCCACTCTACATTCTCCTTCACAGGAATTTAACTTACATTTCAACCGTTTCTACATTAACACATATTGGAACTAAACTGCCCTTTAGCTTAATAAAACAAGGAGCAAGCTGCCGGGGCAAAACTGCTCCTTGTTTTTGTTCAACTATCGTTCTTACGTTAGATTAACTTCTTGTTGCAAACTATAGGACTTGAACAGTAGCAATCTCTCTGCCAGCCCATAATCTAAACATATATCCGCAGACAAGAAGATGCCAAGGCGCTTCATCAACTAATAATCGTACATCTGCATAGTTCATCTATAGAAATCATCCAGTGCCTTGTCGCTATTCGAACATATTCCAACTCTAACTGTGTCTAAAATATAGGTTCTACTTGTGCAGCCTGTAACGCAGCAGCAGCATCCATATCGTGTACTGGCGCATTCCGAAGTCGAATTCGGGAGTAAATCACAAAAAAATGAAAACGCTACTGACATACTGTTGTCAGTAGCGTTGTTTTATAATCGGAGTAAGTAACATAAAGGAGTGGGAAATACATGCATTTTGCTTCTGTACGCATCATTACCGACGACGTGGATCGTCTCGTCGAGTTCTATGAGAAAGTCATGGGTGTTTCAGCGGAACGCCCCGCGCCCGTCTTTGCCGAATTCGTTGTGCCATCATGCACCCTGGCGATCGGCCACTCCCAGACGGTGCAACTGTTCGGAGCTGGTTCCGCAGTGGCGGCCAACAATCACACTGTCATCCTCGAGTTCCGCGTCCACGATGTCGATGCCGAATACGAGCGCTTGAAGCCGTTTGTCGAAGAATGGGTAAAGGAACCAACCACGATGCCATGGGGGAACCGTTCTGTGCTGTTTCGCGATCCCGACGGCAATCTGGTTAATCTCTTCGCGCCGGTGACCGAGGAAGCGATCAAACGGTTCAGCGGCAGGCATTGATGAACAGTTGAAGTGAGTGAGACCTCAATTTGTGGTCATTATCATTTAGTATGCAAGAATTTCCACGAGCAAGTAAAGGAGCAGCTACGGCTGCTCCTTTACTGTTTTCAGTTCTGCTTGCTTTCCGGATTATTGTTCCTAAAGTATTTCTCTTCCTCTTCCTACTAGGGGTAGTACCAGCGAAGCTGTCATCAAGTGCCAACTCATGAATTATTGCGCAAGGCGAAAAAACGTTTTTCTGTCCGATACAAGTTACCGTTTCTTCGGCACCTCAAGAAATCACTACTCTGATGCCTATTCTGTATCAAAAACAACTTCGACTGTCGGAAATGCGCCATCTGTTACTGACTCAAACCACAAGCACTAGCGATATTGCCTTCCAAGTTAGTTATTGATTTATAGATATAACTAGTCTATGATGTACTTGATCACCGATACATGATCAAACTATGAAAGGAATAATGTATATGGTTTACGATTGTGCCATTGTAGGTGGAGGTCCGGCAGGACTAAATGCGGCACTAGTGCTGGGAAGGGCAAGGAGAACTGTGGCGCTGTTCGATAACAATCAACCCCGAAATTCGGTTACGCATGCCTCCCATGGTTATCTTACTCGGGATGGTGTTACACCTTCTGAATTCCGACGGATTGCTTACGAAGAGGTGCTGCGATATCCTTCTGTAAAGCACCATGCTCCCAAAGTAACGGATATACACAAACTTCATGATGGCTTCGAGATCATCACGGATAACGATAAGCCAATCCAATCCTGCAAGTTGCTAGTCGCCACGGGTCTAAAAGATATTTTGCCTCATATTCCGGGCCTTACAGAACTATATGGTAAAAGTCTCTTCTACTGCCCCTATTGCGATGGTTGGGAGCTCAGAGACCAACCGTTGATCGTGTTGTCAGAGTATCCAAGTGTGTACCATATGACCAAGCTGCTCTACAATTGGAGTCGCGATCTCTTTATCTGTACCAATGGTCGTAGCATTCTGAGCGATGAACAAAAACAGATTCTGAATTCACGAAATATCATTGTGTCTGAACAAACGGTTGCAGCTTTCCACGGTAGTGAAGATAAGCTACAGCAGGTGGAATTTACAGACGGCTCACGGATTGACAGAACTGGTGGATTCATAACGCCTCAATGGCAGCCACAGGCTGCTTTTCAAAAGCTTGGTTTTAAAATAAATGAAACAGGCGGGATCGTGACCGATACATTGGGAAAAAGCACGATACCCGGATTATTTGCAGCCGGGGAAGCGACTACTGGTGTCCCCTCACAACTGATTGTAGCAGCTGCCGCCGGCAGTATTGCCGCTACCAGTATTAACATGGAATTAATGGAGGGTGATTTTTAAACAAACCAGATACCGATTTCGTTTGTCTTGGCACTATTAGCTTTACCAACTTTATGAGTTTTATTTATCGATATATCTACGGGAGCATCCGTGCATTACTTGACGATAAAGGAATGAACAAGGTATTATCGATATATAATGTCTTTATTAAGGAAGGTGATCTGCTATGAAGTTCTCTAAAGCAACGAACTATGCTTTACACACCATGCTCTTTCTTGTAGCAGCCACTCCAAATAAACCTGTTAGTGTGCTGGAATTAGCTGAGCGGCAAGAGGTTTCCCCTACCTATCTATCCAAAATATTAACCAAGCTAGTCAAGGCGGACATGATTGAATCCGCTTCTGGCGCTAATGGTGGGTATAGGTTAAATCGGAATTGGGAAAACATTTCGTTTCTTGATATTATTCACGCCATTGAAGGGACTGCTTCCTTGTTCGATTGTAGCTTGGATCATGGACCGGATTGTCCAATTCAGCAGGTAGTCTTATCAGCAGAAGAAAAGATGGAAAAACATTTAAGTAATCAGACTATGTCTGAGCTCGTCAGAAAAATAAAGATAGTCATGTGAATTATTTTTTTGGACATTTAAAGATATCGAGTATCTCTTATATCTGTTTATTGTAATAAATAAAAACTGGAGAGTGGCGAGCGTGCAAGCAGCAATAAAGGAATCACAACAAAATACAGTACAAGAATATAAAGTCATCCCCATCATGATTTCATTATTGTTAGCCGGTTTCATAGGAATGTTCAATGAGACAGCCTTAAATGTAGCTCTAAGTGATTTAATAGACCTATTTCATATTTCCGCTTCAACGGCACAATGGTTAACAACCGGATACCTCCTGGCGCTCGGAATTTTGGTACCGATATCGGGATTACTTCTCCAGTGGTTTTCGACTAGACAACTTTTCATAGCCTCTCTCATCTTTTCTATATTGGGCACATTGGTAGCAGCACTTGCACCAGGCTTTGAGATATTGATGATCGCACGTGTCATTCAAGCTGCGGGTGTAGCACTTATGCTACCGCTGATGTTCAATACGGTGCTCGTCATTATTCCTGCTGAAAAGAGAGGAGGAGCGTATGGACTTATTGGCCTCGTCCTTGTGGTTGCCCCCGCCGTCGGGCCGACAATTACGGGTCTGCTGATCGAGAAACTAAGTTGGAATTGGATTTTCTGGTTATCTCTTCCTATCTTGGTGATTTCTTTTTTATTCGGTATGCGATTTATGCAAAATATATCCACGATCACAAAGCCCAAAATTGACATCTTTTCACTTATCTTTTCTACATTAGGCTTCGGCGGGATTGTATTTGCCTTCAGTAGCGCTGGTGAAGGGGAAGGTGGTTGGGGAACGACTAAGGTGGTCTTCTCTATGGTTGTCGGTGTTTTGGGACTGATGATTTTTATCATTCGTCAATTGAAGATGAAACAACCAATGATGGAACTGAGAGCATTTAGGCACCCCATGTTTACCATTGGCACGCTGATGATATTTTTTACATTGATACTTATGTTGTCAGCCATGCTAGTATTGCCTATTTATCTAATTAGAGGTCTTGGCCTCAGTGCCTTTACTACTGGGCTCGTCTTGCTCCCAGGAGGGATATTAAACGCAATTATGCTTCCAATCATGGGAAGAGTGTTTGACAAATTCGGGCTAAAGTGGGTTGTTCCTTCGGGATACGTCATCATCACCGTGACTCTTTGGTTTCTCTCAGGCATAACAATAGCTACCCCCTTAGCTCTAATTATCGTACTTCATTCTTGCTTAATGATTGGTATTTCAATGGTATGGATGCCTTCACAGGCCAATGGCCTTAACCAATTGCCTCCTGAGCTCTACCCACACGGGAGCGCGATTATGAATACGCTCCAGCAATTAGCGGGAGCGATTGGCACTGCGGTCGCGGTTAGTATCATGACAGGTGGCATGAACAGCTTTATGAAGGATGTGGCTGATAAAGCGGCCCCCGGCAATGGCCCTCTTGCTTGGATAGCAGGTATTCAAGACGCTTTTATTTTTGCCATCGTTGTTGCTATAGTCGGCTTATTCTTCGCATTCTTCATTAAACGGGTACATGTAGGCAAGCAGCAGTAATAGAATCTAGTCAGTCATATAAAAAAACAAAAATTTGCACTGCAATGCCAATATTTTTTAATGATAAGGAGATTTCAAAATGACCTATTTAAATTCCCCTCTTACTTTCAAAGGCTTAACCTTAAAAAACCGGATTGTGATGGCTCCCATGTGCCAGTATTCTGTGGAAGCAGAGGACGGTAACCCAAATGACTGGCATTTTGTGCATTACGTTAGCAGAGCTATTGGTGGCACTGGATTAATTATTATGGAGATGACCGATGTGGAGCCTGATGGACGGATCACTTCACAGGACCTAGGTCTCTGGTCGGATGAGCAAATCCCAGCATACACGAGAATTATTTCCGAAGTCCATAAATACGGTTCGAAAATCGGAATACAGATTGCGCATGCCGGTCGAAAAGCACAGGATGCCGCCCAACCCGTAGGTGCTTCGGATATTCCGGTTGTTTTATTTCCGGGAGAAAGCAAAACTGGCAAAAACTTAACGCTACCGCGCCCCCTTTCAACTCTGGAAGTAAAAGAGATGGTCGGGAAATTTAAAGAAGCCGTTCGCAGAGCCGTTAAGGCAGGTTTCGATACGATTGAGCTGCATGGAGCTCACGGATACCTGATTCACCAATTTCATTCACCGGGCATCAATAACCGATCAGACGAATACGGTCAAAATCTGGCCCTATTTGGTGTAGAGGTCATTCAAGCCGCACGATCCGTCATGCCGGCGGACATGCCTTTGATCATGAGAATATCAGCTATCGAATATATGGATGGTGGATATGATCTGGAGCATTCGATTGCAATTGCACAGCAATACAAAGCGGCCGGAGTTGATATCTTCCATGTCTCCACGGGTGGAGAATCACTTCCCGGAAAGAAGATGCCAGGCAATCATCATGGATATCAAGTGCCATTTGCCCGCGCATTTAAACAAGCTCTGGAAGTACCTGTCATAGCGGTCGGTAAACTGGATGATCCCTATCTGGCCGAAGCTACTTTGGCCAATGTAGATGCGGACTTTATTGCTGTAGGTCGCGGCATGCTTAATGATCCATATTGGGCTCTGCATGCAATCAAGACGGTGACTGGAGAAATCGTGCCTCCCGTGCAGTATGCAGCAGGGATCAGTATACGGTAAATTCACATAGCTCCTACCATAGTAGTATTTGAATTTCCAATATGAAATCAGGGGCTTAAAGAACCTTGGGTTACAAACGGGAGGGAAAGATGAACTTCTTATATTTATTCTTCGGAGTATAGGAACATCTTTGCCTTCCCCCCAAGCCAAAGATTTATTTATATTCTTCCCCCTTTCATTAATTTATATTGAATCACTAGCGTTGCATTAATTTACTCTGAATGTTCATAATCTTCTGTCTTTATTAATTTCAAGAACAAAAAAATCCTTTACAATGGAATGGCAGGTAGTTCCTGTCCAAAATCCACTGAAAAGGATCAGCTCCTGGACAAGGATACCCTATTTTCTTCATTTGGTAAATGGCTAGAGCCAATTTGTTTAAAAACGTTCAAAGATCGCATTGCTAAAACGCAGCAAGATAAATATGTAAAGAAGCTGACGACGCCAGCCTACCTAAAGCTATTCCTGCATGCACAATTGCAGCAACGTGATGGGTTGCGAGAAATAGCAGACGATGTCTTATCGGAAGATTTTCAAAAGGAACTCGGGCTTGAATCGATCTCAGCTGCACAGTTATGTCGCAAACATAATCAGGTAGATTCTACGCTACTCGAGCAAATTTTTGTTTGCAGACCTCGTTGCCCGAATTTTAAAAGAAGCAAGTTCCACGAATTACCGAAATGACTTCAAAATCATTGATTCAACCACCATCGGACTTTGTTTGCAAAAGTACAAATGGGCTGTCTTTCGAAAGACAAAGGCAGGCATCAAGGTACACTTGCGTCTGGTCTTTATTGGGTAGTACCAGCGAAGCTGTCATCAAGTGCCAACTCAGATAAAGCTCGGTTGAACTATATTGGTTAATTATCCTGTAGCTCCATAAAATGACTTTTTCATTTTTGGAAATTTGTGCTGTGTATGAGGAATGGAGAAAAACCGGAGTCTTTAAGCGTAAAGAAATTCCGGTTTTTAGGCGCGTATTGTTGGATGGACCTAAGTAGGAACTTACTAAGCTTGGTAAGGAGGTAGGTTTGTAACTTTGAAAGATCCACTAATTTTTTTGACTGAATAACGAAAAATGGATGTCTCTTTATCCTTAGAACGGACCTTGAACGGTTTTCCTTCTTTATCTATAAAAGTAACAATAAATTCAACTTCGTTTGGTGATTTATCTTTCTTTTCTTGAATTTTGTCAATTTGCACAATTTGTCCCCCGTTAATAGTACAATATGCCTTCAAGTGTTCAGGTAATTTTTTTTTTCAATGGTTGGATTCATACTCGTTAATTCATCCTCATTACCACCATATAATGAAGCCATTGATTTCCAGTCCCCTTTATAAAGGAATGTAAAGTAAGCTCTCAGTGCATCTTCTGGATTACTGTATATGTTTTCTTCTTTATTTGAACAAGCAACGAATAGTAAAAAGCCCAATAAAATCAATATTATTTTCTTCATGGTTTTCTCCCCAATCTGTAAGTCAAATATAAACACCCTGATCATGGTTTGATTACCAGGGTGTTTATATTTGTTTAAGTATATTTACTCACAGTATTAACTTTATTTTAGTGTCATCGGCGTGTACGTTTGAGCATCCGTCCATGTTCTTGCCCAAGATTTTGCTTTATCTTCTGTTCCATCAGTTGTAGCTTCGTAGGTGCTAACTGACATAATCTCACCGTTTGAATTTTTACTGAATTTATCAAGAATCCAAACATGAAATCCAGATTTATTGGCAATATCACCTTGTACTAAGCTACTCCATGTAGTATTAGTAAAAACTTGATTTAGCGTTGATGTACCATATTTAGTTCCAAAATTATAAGCAGCAGAAACAAAACCGCTGCAATCCACACCTACTGCACTGCTCGTTACAGTTGAAGAAATGTTTCCAGCATACTTCCCATTACTTATTCCTGAAGTAAAGTTGATATAGGTTCCACTTGTTCCTGTATCAACACCATTCATGCCACCCCAATTATAAGGAATGCCATTCTTAGTATCACCTGAACTAGATGGAGCATAGTCAAGGTGGGCTGGTGCTGTTGTGACTGAATTATTAGGTGTTCTGTTAGCTGACTTATACGTCCATTGTACTCCCATCATGTCATATGCTCTTGAAAATGCTGTAGAACGAGATGCGGCAGCAACTTCTACTTCGCGTTTTTTATCTGAAATCGGCTTCGGATCATAAGCAAGCGCTATTTCTTTAGTGAGACGTGTTTTCTTATCTGATGTACCATTTAATTCATAGAAATTAACGGTATTATTGCTTAACACCATTTGGTACACTCTTCCCTTTTTAGTCGTATAAATAAATTTATTCGGGATTTTAACAGTATATTCCGTTTTCGTAGGAATTGCCAAGTAAGATTCAACTAATTTCCCTTTTTTGTATTTATTTACAGCGGTTTCTACATAAACATCTTTCCCGATAAGCGCTTCATTGAGGAGATAGCCGATTCTCCGATAATAAAAGATATTTCAATGATGACAGGACATTCGAGAGATTATTTTATACAGTCAACGCCAAATGGAAACAAATTCGATATAGCAAAAATAAAAGAGGCTCAGGGTAAAATACTTTCTAAGTTTGAAGAGTACTAGGAAACCTCCAATGGCCGGTAGCAGTTGGCACTTGGTGACAGCTTCGCTGGAATTACCCCTACTAAGAGAACACGGAATTTTCAGCAAAGTTTAGCCGTCACTTACGATACGATTCACCCTATCATCAAAAAAACGAAAGACGCCTCATCGGGCGTCTTTCTTCGTATAAAATTCGGTTATGAAATTGTGGTAGCACCTTGTCCAGACGGCCAGTCAACGGAGCGGACCACCGCCATCGCCAAGATGAGCTCTTGTTCACCGCGACTGTCACGTCTGGAGGTGAAGAATAAAGTCCTCGGCCAATTCCCGCGGGATAAGTTGAGCGGGATCGCGACCACTCAGAATCCAAAAGAAGCTAGGTCCGATGAGCAAGGCTGTGGCTTTATCAAGCGGAACTGACAGCGTGTTCTTCCCGAACACGCACTCGATCACGACACGTGCGCTATCCCCGAGTGGATCCTTCGCGGAGAGCAGTTTCGCCACGATGGGGTCGTGCTGCGCTTCACCGAGGAGCGCTCGATAGGCTGTGCCAGCCGGTGAGTGCGCAAGGAAGTGAACGAGTGCTTCCAGATAGGCTGTGAGGTCCTTCAATAGAGCTCCTGAGGGGCTAATCGCCAGCTCCTCCTCGGCATCGGTTGCGCTGGCCTCGAACAGAATCTCCGCTTTGTGTGACCACCATCGATACACGGTCTGCCGGGACACTCCAGCCCTCTCAGAGATGCCCTTCATTGTCATTGCCGCATAGCCTACCTCGGACAAAAGGTCGTCAACTGCATTTAGAATAGCCGTCCTTGCATGCTCGCTTCGGGGTCGACCGACATGATAGTGTTCTTTTTCCATGCCTCAACTATACATGGAGGCAGTCTCCTTGTCCAATCACAATTATTTGTGGACACAATGTCTCGTATATGATATATTTTCGGTGCACGTTGTCTCGAAATCATGATTGTGCCCATTTGTTACACCATTTTGCAGATTTGTTGCAGGACAGTTCAATTGATGCCCTTAGAGGGCATAGGAAGGAGGACATACAAATTATGAGCAAATTTACGACTAAAGTGACAACCGCATTCGATTGCCCATCCATATCGAGTAGCAAAGTCGTCGAGCTCGCGAAGATGTTCGCGGCTACGCTCACCAATGACCAGCTCTGTGATTTGAACCAGGACTATTCGTTGAGGAACGCAGTGAACTGGTCGAACTATCCCCAGGCAGCTCTGGGTCGCCGTGGTCGCCGCGGTCTGCGGATCGACACACTTTCGAGAGAGCAATGGGCAGCGCTGGACACCCTGCTCGCGGCGGCTACCGGTTCCGCCAAGAACAAGGGCTATTACGAAATCCAACAGATCCTTAACGCCGATGACTATCTCCGCGATCATGGCGGGGGCCGAGACTACGGGCGGGAAAACTTCTACATTGCATTTCTCGGTACGCCTTCGGATTCAGGCAGGTGGGAACTTCAGTTCGGTGGACACCATCTCGCCGTCACCAACACATACGCAGCTGGTGTCCTCGTTGGTGCCACGCCCTCGTTCCGAGGCATCGAGCCATTCTCGACCTTCGAATACAACGGCGTCAGCAATCAGCCCCAACAGCAGGCGCAGAGAGCTTTCGTGGAGCTGCTCGCCTCCTTCAATGAAAACCAGTTAGCCAAAGCCAAGCTTCGCGGCAAGTACCGCGACCTCTTGCTGGGCCCAGGCAAGGACTGGGCGTTCCCGACTACAGCCGCGGGCGTTCAGGGCTCCGAGCTGCGCGAGGACCAGAGAGCCCTGCTGCTAACGGCAATCGAGGCGTATGTCAGCAGCATCGACGACGAGAACGCCGTGAGAATTCTTACTCACTATGAAAGTGAGCTCGATTCCACGTACATTGGTTATTCGGGCTCAACTTCCGTGAGCAAACCGATGGACTATATTCGCATCGACGGCCCGTCCGTTTGGATCGAGTTCTCGATGCACAGCGGCATCATCCTCTCCGATCCTCATCCGCACGCAGTGTGGCGCGACAAGCATACAGACTACGGTGGAACAGCATTCTAACCAAATCTGTTGCCGCTCCTGCCATACTGATCGCTAAGGCGGCAATCCTGCGCGTCACTACTTTGATATTCACACATATCTTTTTTAAAAAATAATTACTGGACACGGTGTATCGTTTAAGGTACATTAGGTTACACGGTGTCTCGAAATTACAGAGGAATGACTTCGTTGCAATCCTGATGATGCGAGTAACCGAAAAATATAAGTCGTAGCCAACAGAAGGGCTACCAAGGAGGAACACAAATGAATGTATTTGTAACTGGAGCATCCGGATGGATCGGATCTGCCACCGTAGATGAGTTGCTGAAAGCTGGTCACAAGGTCATCGGACTGGCACGGTCGGACGTCTCTGCGGCCTCGCTCGAGAAGAAAGGTGCGATGGTCCTGCGCGGGGATCTCGATGACCTTGACTCTCTCCGCCGCGGGGCGACCGAGGCTGATGCTGTCGTACACTTGGCGAACAAACACGACTGGGCGAATCCGGCGGAGTCGGATCGCGCTGAGCGGGCAGCCGTCGAAACTCTCGCCGAGGCACTAGTCGGTACCAACCGGCCTTTCGTGGTGGCCAATGGCATCTCCGGTCTGGTTCAGGGACGGCCAGTGGAGGAGACAGACCCGTCACCTGCAGTAGGTCCGGGCTCGAATCGGGGAGGGGCCGAGAATCTCGCTCTCGACTACGTTGGTCGCGGAGTGCGGACCATCATTACCCGTTTTGCGCCAACGGTCCACGGAACCGGAGACTGGGGCTTCATCAATTTCCTAATGTCTGCCGCACGCAAGCAAGGCGTGTCCGGCTACATTGGTGACGGATCCAACACTTGGTCTGCGGTTCACCGTTCGGATGCCGCACGGCTCATCCGGCTGGGACTTGAAAAGGCACCTGCCGGATCGCGCTTGCATGCGATTGCAGAGGAAGCTATCACCACCCGGGAGATCGCCGAAATCATTGGATACTCCCTTAACATACCGGTAGTCTCGATCGCGCCGGAGGACGCCAACGCACACTTCGGATTTGTCGGCAGATTCCTCAAATTATCCATGACCGGCTACAGTGAACGCACCCGCGAATTGCTCGCATGGACGCCTTCCGGCCCCACTATAATGGAGGACATTTTAGCTGGCGCGTATAAGGAAGCCGGACAACAATGAGCACTACATCACCATTATCCCCCGGTGAAGTAAAACCGTCACGGCAACCTGGGCTGGTTCTGACATGTGTGTGCTTATGCACCATCTTGGTCGTGGGCCTTGTCGCCGCCATCAATCTAGCGGTTCCGAAGCTCGCAGCCAGCGGGCTGCACCCCAGCTCTTCGGAGCTGCTATGGATCGTTGACGCATATGTCATCGTGTTCGCATGCCTAGTCATCCCAGGTGGCGCGGTCGGCGACCGATTTGGACGCAAGGGCGTACTGATCGCCGGGCTTGTCACGTTTGCAACTGGCGCGGCTATCTCGGCTGCCTCCGCGAACGTGACGAGCCTACTCCTCGGCCGCGCGATAACCGGAGTCGGGGCGGCACTAGTGCTTCCGAACTGCGTGGGCGTACTGGTTCACGCTACCGCACCCGAACGGCGAGGCCGTTCCCTCGCCATCTGGGGCGCGATGACTGGTATGGGCGGGCTCATCGGCAACGTTGCCGGAGCGGCACTGCTAACTGCTGGGTCGTGGCGAGCCCTGTTCTGGGCCATTGTGCCAGCCGCACTTCTCTGTGCACTCTGGACAGCTCTGGCCGTACAGCGAAGCAGCCGCAGCCCGCGCAGTCTTGACCCTGCCGGCACCATCTTGCTCGTCGCTGCAACCCTGGCTCTCTTAATCGGCATTATCGAGGGGCCGGAGCGCGGTTGGAGCAGCATCGTCGTCATCGCCGCGTTCGCGGCCAGTATCGTACTCGGCGCCATTTGGGTCGTGGTCGAGCTGCGCGTTCGTCACCCCTTGCTCGATCCCCGCTTGTTCCGTATCCCACTGCTCAGCACCGTCAGCCTTGGCATGCTCGTGATGTTCTTCGGCAGCTTCGGCCTGTTCTACCTCAACGCTTCGCTCCTGCAGTACGGGCGCGGGTACTCCGTCCTGCAAGCCGGACTCGCGATTGTTCCTATGACGGTGCCAATGCTGCTCGGCGCACAATTCGTTCCGGGCCTGGTGAGGCGCATCGGCATTCCCGCAACGCTGTCTGCTGCCTTCCTCGCTATCGGCATCGGACTGTCCGGTCTAACCACCGCCACGCACCAGCCGTACCTCGTCTACGCGGCCTGGCTCGTCCTCATTGGGATCGGCTTCGCACTCGCACTACCATGCTTGACAGCTGAACTCACTGCTGCGCTGCCCGCCGAGCAAGCCGGTGTCGCAGGAGGACTTCAATCTGCAACCCGGGAACTCGGTAGCGCCCTCGGCGTTGCGGTCGTCGGCACCGTGCTGACCGAGAGCTTCACCCGGCATCTGCCGGCAAGCCTTCAACACAACGGCCCGATCCCCCGCACGGTCGCCGAAGCAGTCGCTGCGGCCCCCTCTCAGCAAGCCGCTATCATCGACTCCTTCACCACCGGAGCCGAATCCGCGCTGCAGGTAGCGAGCGTCGTCACTCTCATCGCAGGCGTCCTCGTCGTCGCGGCAGCATTCCAGGCCAGCAGACGCCGAAACAAGCAAAGCTCAACCACTGTGGGCTCTGAAGCTCCCAATAGATAAAAAATCTCGGCGGGGATCATCGAGAGATTACAAAACAAACTCCAAAAGCTTGAGAGTAAAGTTGCGCCTGTCGTGCGTTGGGAAATCAGAATAAATTGAACAAGTAAGAAAGACTAACTCATAATAAAGGAGCCAATCCCATGAAATCCATTGTTATTGAAGCTTACGGAGATGTAAATGAGTTGAAGTTGGTCGAGGGGCCGACACCCAGAGCAAAAGGGAACGAAGTGTTGGTGGAGGTCCATGCCGTATCCGTGAACCCGATTGAATGGAAAGTTCGCTCCGGCTTATTTAAAGATTATATGCCTTTTACGTTTCCAATCGTTCTAGGATCGGATGTATCCGGTGTCGTGAAAGAAGTCGGGGAACAAGTTACGGATTTCCAAGTCGGCGATGAAGTGTTTGCCAGCGCGGATCTTTTTAAACCGGGTTCGTATGCAGACTTTATATTGATTGAAGATCGCCTGCTGGTAGGAAAACCTCATAATGTTTCGTTCGAAGAAGCGGCAGCTATCCCAGTAGCCGGCCTGACGCCTTGGCAGAGTCTTTCGGATCACGCCAAGCTGAAAGAAGGTGAGACCGTACTCATCCACGGAGGGGCAGGCGGAGTCGGCATTTTCGCGATTCAATTCGCCAAACATTTCGGTGCGACTGTTGCCACGACGACAAGCGGAAAAAATGTTGAGTTCTTACGCGACCTAGGGGCTGATATCGTGATTAATTATGAAGAACAGCATTTTGGTGACCTACTGGCCAAGGTCGATGTCGTTCTGGACACGATTGGCGGAGACGTATTGGCCAAGAGCTATGATGTATTGAAACCTGGAGGAAGATTAGTAACGATCACCGGCCAGTCCGATGAAGAGTTGGCACGTCAAAAGGGAATCACGGCATTCAGGGTCAGGATGGCGACCAATGTTGAACAATTGGCCGCCATAGCGAATTTGATATCGGAAGGGAAAGTAAAAGTGGTTATTTCGGAACGGTTTCCTTTTACGGAAGAAGGCGTTCGCAAAGCGCATCTCTTGAGTCAAACGGGACATGTAAAAGGCAAAATTATTTTAAAAATGAAGTAAATGTGTATCACAAATGATTCAAACTCCAAAAAGAAAACACACAAGGATGTTCTCAATCCTAAAAATGAAAAAGACCCCGAAGGGGTCTCAGATTGTTGAGAAACCCGACGTCCTTTTAAGGACGTCGGGTTTCTATTTTCGTATTATTAGGTCAACCAGAAATATCTGGTTGGCCTTTTTTTTAGGTTCGTTATAAGATGGCGGTAGCCGGGAGAACGAGCTCCTCTTAGGGGAAAACCCCGGAACAAAAACTGTTCTCCCACTGCCATACCTCCTCCCTGCCATCCGTCGGGAATGAGATAATGTTCTTATCACCCTACATATATAGTGTCATACACATTAATGGTATGTTTTTCTTCAGTCAAAAAATAAGTTAGGTTTTTCACGAATAGAACTCACCAACGCTACTGACTTCTTCTTTTGTTGGCTCATTCTCCTAGCCTCAAAGTACTCACGATCTAAATAAGGATGTTTATCCAGCTTTAACGCAATGTGCTTGACAGTTGGAGTATCTCCTGCATTGA
Source organism: Paenibacillus ferrarius (assembly GCF_002027705.1). Lineage (GTDB taxonomy): Bacteria > Bacillota > Bacilli > Paenibacillales > NBRC-103111 > Paenibacillus_E > Paenibacillus_E ferrarius. The sequence goes on from NZ_MBTG01000048.1 coordinate 15,079, forward strand.
ACAATATAGCGTTCCCTTGCCTGAATACCCATTGTCTAGTGTCTATGGTTTCCGATCATTAACATCTTTCGAGTGGTCAGAATGCTTGGGGATTTCCAGCAACACGGCTGTATCCTTCGCAGGTATTACAAGCAAAAGAAACTTCTACAGAGCAAGATATTTGAAGAAAGGCTCCATCATTACGTCATACACTGCGAAATGAGAGAATATTCAAAGGTGACACAGAATCATTACAGAAAGATCACCGAGAAATTTTTGAGCTTTCTGGAGTCCAAAAGCGTCCAAAATTGTACAGATATCTCCGCTCGCAACTTGAATGACTACATCAACACCCTCCTCGGATACAGTTAATGTTGAAACTGCAAAAGAAAATCGAATATGGTTTGAATAAGGATCGCAAATTGTCCGCATTGCATCTTTTTTCTTCCGCAGGATAGAGCAATAGCGACAGGACCTATCCCAGCAGTTCTTTGGCTCCGTTCATCACTAAGGGCAAAGACTGTTTAACGAATGATTCCGCACTTATTAGACACCCCTCATTGTTCCAAACGTAAGCCGCCCCATACATCCCCCAACTTAACATGATAGAAGCTGTATTTATTAAGAATTGCGCGTTTGGAGTCGATAGCATCTTGTCTTTGTCTATAAAGGAAAGAAGTATCGTTTGAATTTTTTCCTTTATTTGAATTTCGAATACAGGTACAAGCGATGTATTTCTTCTTTTGCACATAGTGCTTAGACCCTTGTGAAATTCGCATACTCCCAGAAAAATGCTCTGAATTGTTTCTTCATTCAATACTTCGTGACCGCTTATTCTACGATTTATGATTGTCATAAACGCTTCCATTAGTCTGGCCTCAAGAATTTCGAATTTATCTACAAAGTGCGCATAAAAAGTCGCTCTGTTAACAGTAGCCCGCTCTGTAATATCCCTAACGGTTATCGATTCAAAGTCTTTTTCTTGAATTAATGAAGCAAAAGCGTCTTGAAGGAGTCGCCGTGTACGTATCACACGAGGATCTACTTCATTCTTTTTAATTGTCATGGTTAAAATCTCCCCTAATAAAACGACATTATAGAAATGGTGTTGTCTATACAACGGTTTATGGTTATTGATGATTGCGTACCATTCGGTTGTTATTATAACATATAAATACAACAAGTGTTGTTCAAACAACTAATGTTGTATTGAAACAAAATGCTGAATGCCGCTTTTCCAAAAGGAGGAGAGAATCATGTCGGTTTCACAACCGTCACTAACGATGGAGCACCAACTTTTTTTGATGTTATTCGAGAACGCCGCCCGAGGCCATCCGCCAAAAAGTTTATACCGACGGCGTGCTAGTATCGATGCAACTCATGCTTGTCGCCCGCGCTAAAGGCTACGACAGGCTACGACAAACAAAAGTCCATGGAAGCTTTCCGCACATCAGAACGCTACGTTCCGATTATTTTGATCGCCATCGGCAAGGCGGCGAAGCCCGATCATCCGACGGTAAGGCTGGCAGTCGATGATGTAGCTTTCTTTAACGAAATGCCTAAGGAATAACAAAATGTAAAAGATTGTGGCACCCACATAAACAACGGCGAGCTAAGGTCTTTTACGTGAATTGGCTGAAGCAGCAGAAGAGCCAGTCAACAAGCTGGGGGCTTCATTGATTGCACAAAGTTCGATTTATATTTATATTTCGATATTTTTAAAAACATAGTTATTTAAAACACATCAGGAGAGTGAATTATGAAGAGCACATGGAAAGTTTACGTTCTGGCCTTGATCAGCTTTTTAGTTGGAACATCCAATTACATCATTTCCGGGATATTGGACCGGATCGCAGAGACGTTGGGAACAAGCGTTGCGGCAGCAGGCCAGCTCATTACGGTTTATTCCCTGGCCTATGCGGTCGGTACGCCTATTTTGATGGCGCTGACAGCCAAAATGGACCGGCGTAAGCTCCTCCTTTATTCGCTGGGCCTCTTTATTGCCGCGAATCTGCTGACATTTATATTGCCCGGCTTCGGTCTCTTCATTGCCGCGAGAATCATTACGGCGTTAGGCGCCGGGGTGGTCACCGTTAACGCGCTCAGCATCGCCGCCAAAATTGCTCCGCCAGGCAAGCAGGCCAGCGCCATCGCCAACGTCACCATGGGCATTACCGCATCGCTCATCATCGGCGTCCCGCTCGGCAGAATGGTAGCCTCGGCTTTTGGCTGGAAAGCGGTATTTCTGGCCATCGCAATTGTCGGGGTCATCGCCATGCTTGTCATTGCTGCGGTTCTTCCACGTATGCAGGGCGACAAGCCTGTCCCTTTGATCAAACAATTTGCTTTGTTAAAAAAACCTCAGGTTTTGGTTGCTTTAGCAATTACTTTTTTCTGGTTGGGAGGATATTCCCTCGCCTATACCTACATATCCCCTTTTCTGCTAGAGGTGACTCATTTAAATGAATCATTGCTTAGCGCAGCTCTGTTCGTGTTCGGCATTGCCAGTTTGATTGGCTCGAAAGTCGGCGGCTACAGCGCGGATAAACGGGGCATCAAATACACGCTCGTTTCAGGGATGGTGCTTCACGTCATTTCGTTGATTTTGCTATCCTTAGTCGGACATTCGGTCATTGCCGTATTCGCCATTTTGATCCTCTGGTCTTTTGCCGCCTGGTCATCCGCTCCGGCGCAGCAATTTAACCTGGTTTCGCTTGTTCCTGAATCCTCAGGCGTCATGCTGAGCTTGAACAGTTCCATGATGCAGCTTTCCATGGCTGTCGGCGCAGGAATCGGCGGTCTGATCGTTAACCGTGTTTCTTTGGCATCCATTACCTGGTTCGGGGCACTCGGCGTACTCATCGCCATCATTGCCGTGTTTGTATTGTCCAGCATGGCATCACGGCATTCGGCGGTGCAGTCAGCGGATTAAGGGTATGCTAAACATGGAATATTTGATAAAGGACTCTGCTCACTAAGTTGATCTTTCGGATCTTATCCATTCTTAAACAAAATAACAGACCGCAAATGAACTGCACCCCAATTGTTGGACGCAACAATGCGATGTGGTTTTTTGTTGTTTAGGAAAATGGGCCGAGGAAAAAAACATGTAATCCTGTTCGGAATACCCCAAGAAAACCCGGGTCTATTCGACACATGGTTCGTGGTTTAATAAATACTTACCATGTTAGCCAACCGCTTGTTCTTTTGTAGCTGACAATCATGTCGAATTTCTCTGAACGAACCAACTGAGCCAACTTGTTTCTGTAAAGCTTTAAACTTGCATTGCCCTTTAATGAGCTTAGAACTGATCATTTGATCGATTCTGAGCTCTTTCTCATTTATTAAGTGCAAATTAAACATTTTAAAATTCAGATGTATATATTTAAATATAATAATAGAAAGACTTAATTTCCGAATATACTTGGGTAGAAGAAACGTACAAATACTATTCTTTATGCACGTCAAAACGGAGTGAATTTATAGACAAATCCCCCACTGGCCGAAAGGCTAGCGGGGGATTTTTGGGTCTGAATATTATGCTGAAGGACTTAAGCAAGATTAATTTCTTTTATCAATTCAAGTGGTATCTTTGGCTTCCGATCCTCTGTTAGCAATCCGTTGACTTCCTGTTGAACATCGGTTATTTGGGTGTAACAATATCCACTAATATATTCTGTATCTTTAATCGCTTGTGTAATGCTCCTAAAGCGCTCGATAAAGGCTTCCTCATTCTCAACCTGATTCCCATATCCCCAGCCTTTCCCTGTATTAAAAGCAATACCTCCAAATTCAGTGACCATAATCGGTTGGCCGCGATAGGCATATCCTTGGGCCATGACATATCTCCCGTTATTGAATGAGAATTCGTTGTTCAGGAGTCCATCTTTGTCTGTATAACGCTTTAAAAAGGCAGAGCCTTTCTCCTCATAATCATGTAATGTCAAGATGTCAGAAACAGTGTGCTCCCAGCCGTCATTTACGATAACAGGCCGATGCGGGTCTAGTGATTTGGTCAAGTGATAGATACTTTCCGTAAATTTTTGTTGTCTTAAGTTGGTGTAAATTTGTGCGATTCCCCATGATTCATTAAAAGGTACCCATGTCACGATACTAGGGTGATTGTACTGCTGGCGGACGATCTCCACCCATTCCGATGTGAACGTATCAATCGCCTCATCGTTAAACTCAAAAGTTGCCGCCATTTCGGACCAGACCAACACACCTTTCACATCACACCAATATAGGAACCGGGCATCTTCAATCTTCATATGCTTCCTTACCCCGTTGTAACCCATAGCCAAGATTGCATCAATGTCCTCAATCAACGCCTCCTCCGATGGCGGAGTCAAGTGACTGTCTGGCCAGTAACCCTGATCAAGAATAAGACGTTGATATATCGGATTATTGTTAAGAAGTACTTTCCCTTTTTCAATGGAAATTTTTCTCATACCGAAGTAAGAGTATACATGATCAATAATGATGTCATCTTCATAAAGGATAAACTCCACATCATATAAGTTTGGGTCTTGCGGTGACCATGCCAATACCTTCCAAGGACCATTCGCTTCATGTAATAAATTCATATCCAGTTGGAGCCACGGGCGATCGATGACTAGACTCGTCTGCTTAAGGACTATATCCTTCAAGCTAATCCTAGTTTCCAGACGGAGTTGTTTCGATTCGGCAGCCATGTGCGCCTGGTATTCAAACCGAACTGAATAATTATCGAGATCAGGCGTCATCTTAACAGATTTTACATACGAGGTCGCTACATACTCAATCCACACACTTTGCCAAATTCCTGTTGTCTGCACATAAAAGCACTCAAAATTATCATCAACCCAACGCTGCTTGCCTCTTGGCTGTGTGCAGCTTTGTGAGTCTTCCGCTTTCAACACGAGGGTATTGGATTCGCCAAATAGAAGATACGGTGTAATGTCAAAAGAAAAAGCAGTGTATCCCCCTTGATGTTGTCCAACCATGGTTCCGTTAACCCATAGCTTTGCTATATAGTCTACGGCTTGAAAATGAAGGATAACACGGTTCCCTTCTTGCTCCTTCGGCAAATCCAAAGCACGCTCATACCATACATTCGGGTGAAACTTCTCTTCTCCAATCCCGCTCGCCTTCGTTTCATAAGTGAAAGGAACGGTTATTTTGCGATCTCCGTTAAGCTGTTTATACCACTTTTCTATTTCCCCTACATTATCATCGTCAAAACGGAAATCCCATTCCCCGTTCAAATTGAGCCAAGAATCGCGAACGAATTGCGGTCTTGGATAATCTTTGATATACATCTTAGTTGTCATAACTACACTCCTCTATCTTCTCTGTATTTATAACTACGCATTTCACTTGGAAACAGAAACTTTATGAAAAATAATATCGGAATGGTTGGAAAGTAGACCGATTTTCCCATGTGTATAAGCTCTCGGATCCTGATAATCGAGAACAGGATCCGTTGATCCGTTCCAATATATACGTATTCGATTTCCGGTAACCTGAACGTTCATTCGATAGGTCGTATCTTTTTGAATCGTTAGAGGCACGGTTTTCAAAATCTCCTGTTTTCCGTAATTCACTTTTTTAAGCGTTAGTCCGTCTTGGTTCACAGACGCATAATAACCTGTGAAGGCATCCTGCACTTGATGCGGATAGTAAGATTCATGAACAGATCTGATCAGCAAGCCTGCATCACTTGTCGGTATCGTGGGGAAATGGAACTCCGCATCCATCCGGTAATCCGTCCAATCTTCACTTCCCGCGAATGTTTTTATATATTCATGAGAGCGAGTTTCGTAACCGCCATCTACAGGAATCCACATGCCCACCATACCTTTAGGCACATTGTCTATTGGAGAGAACGCTTCATCACCCGGATAGAACGTCATCGTCTTGAACGAAAGTGAACCTTGGACAACTTTGATTTTCAGGTTTGCGTAACCTTCTTTCAATGTCATATTCCCGATGCGGGTTTGTTCCCAAGTTTGATCAGCTTTGTTCCGCTTTGCTACAATAAACCGCTGCTTTTCTGCTCCAGCAGCTATTTCAATCGTTGTCTCCGCATCCGATGGCAGCATATCCAGATCTATGCCATAGGTTCCTGCCTGCTTCACCTGTATAGGGTACTGCAGCCAATCTCCGGCCTTCGGCAAAACAACTGCCATACTGCCATCATCCGCTGCAATTCCTCGATGTTCATTGGCTAAGGAATCTGAATAGCCACGGTTCTTATCTTTCAAATAATGTACCGCTTCGATACTCCCTGGGACAGGCTTGACGGTTTCATAATCACTGCTTCCACCCGCATCATTGCTATAAGCCGTGAACAACATCGCAGGAGCGAACTTCGACGCAGAAGCATATATGTAACCAATTTCTCCTCCGGCAATCTGCCTATCCACCTCTAATCTATACATATTGTCCCAATAAACCTTAATTTTGCCATTTGCACTTGTTACTCGAATCGTATGCAGTTTTGTTAGGTCCGTTTCCTTTGGGATTTGAGCTTTACCCACAAGGAGCATCTTCCCCTCATTAACCCGCTGTACGATTAGCTCATGACTTTGCGAATCCACGTCCGTAAACATAAAATTTCGCTCGTTCTCGTATGCAAATACAACGCCTATATGGGAAGAGCTTTCGTCAGTCGACAATGCGTGGAAATTATACTCAGCTGTAAATGCCTGTTCCGTTTTAAAGTCGCTCATTACAATCGTTTTATCATGCAATTGCTCTTGTTTCCAACCAACCGTACTTCCGGGAACCACTTCTTTGGCCGAAAAGTCAGGCATTTTGGCAACAGGACGGGCCATCGCGAAGGTAGGACCGAGTAGAGACATACGATCCCCATTAAACTGCAAACGGTCGATATTAAGCTTGCGTACCGGCGGGCCTGACGTCGATGCGCCTTCCAGATTGTGATACACCAAATAATAGGAATCCAGATCCGGCCCTAGAACAGTAGAACTGTGACCTAGTCCATTAAATTTATCGTCCGTGCTGATTACGAATGGATTGTTTTCCAGCGTCCGATAAGGACCTAAGGGTCCTTGATCAGAAATCGAATATTGAATTCGATAACCTGTGCTGAAGACATGATTACCGGTATAGGTAATTAGGTATTTTCCTTCTCTTTTCCAGATCGATGAGCCCTCTGTCCAGTGCTGCAAATAGGCTTCCGGGATCAGTTTATCGGGGCCAAACGTATAAGGATCAGACATTTCGTTAGCCAAAATGCCTCGACCAGAAGCATGTGTAAAGTACCATTTCCCATCGTCATCAATAAATACAGAGCCATCGATCGTCATCCCCAGATTATCCGTTTGGACCGTAAAAGGGCCTGTGGGACTCTGGCTGCGGAGCACATAATGACCGCCGCCTCCCGGTGAGGTGTACATGTAGAAGTAACCGTTCCAGTAGACGACTTCCGGCGCATACGCCCCTTTTGTTATTGGCTCCTTGGTAACGAGTCCTTCCGGTATCCAATTCACTAAATCCGCAGAACTCCACGCTTTTACTCCAATTTGATCATCCTGGGTACTGCAGTACAAATAGTACATACCGTTGTAACGGAAAACGAATGGATCGCCAATACCATAATCCTCCCACTCTTCAGCTAATTCGATGGGATTACTATAGGTGGGAACTTGACGCCAGCGTTCGAGCTCCATTCTCTCAGGCCCCTCTCCCTGACATGAGGTTAGAAATACACCCAAACAAATCGTCACCATTACGCACACAAATATCTTCAATGATTTACACCTTCCGATTTCAAAGCGACCTTCGCATTGAATTTAGTACTTATCGTGATTCGAATGAAAAAGCTAATCAATAAAAGAATACCGACATCAAACCAAAGGCATTCCATCGTGCTTAACAGAAGCTGCCCTTGATTATGTTTTAACGTAAAAATCATGATATTGCTCAGAAGTAAATATAGCAGCACATTTTGCCCTAGAACGAGCAAGAAACCCGTATATCTCAATCTAATTACCAACATCTTTGCCGCCAAGAAGTACACATATATTAAGAATGCAGAGCTTAATATCCAAAATATGGACGGTGGAAAACGCTCCGGAAGCCCATGTTTCGCTATTACATACGTGATGAATAGGCCTAAAGAGATGAACGAACCGATGAAAAACTTCCAGTTCCACCCTAGTTTATAACGCGCCGTATACATACCAATCAGATAGAAGAGGAAATATTGCAGTACGGGAAAAGAAGCAAACTTTCTTGTGCCAATCAATAGCCCTAACTGATTCACAGTCACTTTATCATAGGGTAGATACGTAGTAATTAGCAGCAAAACGACAACAACCCAAAATTTGAACTTTCGCTCAACTAACCAAGTTAATGGTTTAAATAATAACAATCCGACCAACATGATAAGTGAAAAAGAAATCAGAAACTCCGACCAACCAGGAATATCTTGAAGAATTAGAATAGGCTTGATTGTGCTCCAAGATAGGGGCTTTCGATCTAAGAACAAGCGATAGTATGTACCTGAAATATAAAATGCAATTAACATTTTCAACGCAGTAGACAGCATTCTTCCGTATACAGCTTTGAGTGGCTTATTGTAATAGGCTAATTGGCCAACGTAGCCGAAACTAAATACGAAACCTGTAAACGTGACAATATTAACAACATCGATCACTCGTTGTGCTCCTGTAAAGATCATAGGATCGCTGAAAAATTGCAAAATATGACAGTACACCATCCCAATGACCAATAACCCCTTGAAGATGTCGATGCTGTAATCTCTTTCTTTAACCATGGATTACCCCTTTATACCCGAGAAACTCAGACCTTTTACAATTTGCCGCTCGAAGAACAAGAACGCGACCATGACAGGAATAGATGCTACTGAGTTAATGGCCATAGGTCTTACATAATCTTCTGAGTACTGGGACATCAGGGTAGGAATCCCCATCGGCAGAGTAAACAGTTCTTCTGATGTAATCGCGATAAACGGCCATAGGAAGTTGTTCCATTGGGCAATAAACGTAAGAATGACAATGGAGGCCAAGGCAGGTTTAGCGAGCGGCATCACGATACTGGCGTAAACCCTTAACTTACTTCCCCCATCCATCTCTGCGCTTTCAATCAGCTCATTGGGAACCGCGTCAAAAAAGCTTTTCAGTACAACTACTGCAAATGGAGAGGCCACTGCTGGTAATATTAATCCTTCATAAGAATCTAACATCCCAAGTCCTTTAACAACCTGATAAAGCGGAATGAGAATCGCTTCGCCTGGAATCAAAAGACCAGCCAAGATCAAGACAAACATGAACTTTTGATAACGGAACTTGATTTTGGACAAGGCGAATGCACTCAAAGAAGAAACCAACAGCGTTAGCATTGTAACGGCAATAGCAACCACAAGAGAGTTGAACATCCACCTTACCAGAGAAGTTTCTTGAAAAATATACGCGTATGTCTCAAAGGTATAAGGCGGTTTATACCAATCCAGCACACCTGTAATCTTCATACCTTCATCTTTAATAGAAACGATCAGCATCCATGAGATGGGAACTAGAAAAAACAGGGCAAGGAGCACCGATAATGATAAACGAAGAGCCCTCATCTTAAACCGCCTCCTTCTTCGCACTCATTCTCAATTGGATCAGCGACAAGACAAGGAGTATGGCAAATAGCGCATACGACATGGTAGCTGCATAGCCCATATGGTTGTTTTTGATGCCTTCCTCGTAAATATACTGAATAATAGGCCGTGTATCTGTACCAGGTCCACCGCGTGTAATTATGTAAATTTGCAAAAACACTTTATACGAAGCAATAATTTGCAGTAGTAATATCGTTTTTGTAATGGGACCTAGCAGTGGAAGCGTCATTCTAAAAAACATTTGTCTCTCCGATGCGCCATCGAGTCTTCCAGCTTCATAAATATCATCTGGAATATCCTGCATAGCCGATAAATACAGAATCATGTTAACCCCAACCGTCCACCACAGTGTAATAGCAGTAATAGCAATCCAAGCAAGGGATGATTCCGTCAACCAAAATATCTCTTGATCTACCGAAAGAATACCTACTAATTTAAGTAAATTATTCAGAAAGCCTGTATAAGGCTGTATGACAAACAGACCGACATACGAAACGACAGATACAGATAGGACACTTGGCAAGAAAAAGACACTGCGGAAAAATTTCTGAAGTCTCGTTTTTTGATTCGCAATGACCGCGAGCAGTAGAGCAAATATAAGCATGCTAGGCGTAGACAAGATAACAAAGTACGTTGAGTTCCAGAGCGCACGCCAAAAATTTGCATCCTGTACCATAGCGATATAATTATTAAGGCCAACAAAATCCATCTTTTTAATTAGCGTCCAGTCGTACAGACTCATCTGCAGTCCTTTGAACATTGGGAATATCGTAAACACGACGTATACGGCAAGAAAAGGCAAAAGAAATAGAAAAGCCAGGATGTCCAGCCGCCACTGTCTTGCTTTCATTTGTGAACGTGTGGTGATCGATGTTTTGTTCAAATCAACTTCTTTTGTACTCATCAGTATCGCACCTCTCTTTCTTGAAAGTAACAAGCTTGAAGTATGATACTCCAAGCTTGTTATCCGGTTTAATGGTTTTATTTAGAGAGCAAAGTTTTTAACTCACCATCAATCTTCTTAAACACCGCATCCGTTGGGGTTTTATTCAACCAAATTTCATCCAGATATTTTTTCAAAACATCATTCTTAGGCCATGTTTTGTCTGATACCTTAGGGAATACCACATCAGCTGCTACACTTGCGTAGTCACTGCGGTATTTCAGAGCTTTGTATTCTGCTGTATCGAAAACAGTTTTGTTAGCAGGAATGTGACCTGCTTTCGCCCAAACTTGGCCGCCTTTTTCAGCAACATAGTTGGCAAACGTCAATGCTGCTTCGCGCTTCTTAGGATCTTCCTTCGCGGTCACTGGCAAGATGATGGTGTGGGAATCTCCCCATGTTTTCGTATTTCCGTAGATATTAGGAATTGGCATAGCACCGAAATCAAGATCTTTGGTCGTTTCCCAAGTTCCTGTAGCCCACACGCCTGTCATCATGATGGCGCCTTTGCCGCTTTGGAACGTTTTGTAAAAATCAGGATCCTGCGGTTTAATTACTTTACTTGTATAATATAAGTCCTTAATATAATTTGCAGCTTTAATTGCCTTATCCGTATCAATCGCAGGTGTTTTGCCGTCATCCGAAATAACGTCATTTCCACCTTGTTGGGAATAGAGCGCCCACCACAATCGGTATGGATCATCCGCATTATTAGAAAAAGCGAATGGCGTTACATCTTTAGGAAGCTTATCTTTCAGCGTTGTTAAGAATTTGACGAAGCCATCAGCGCCTGTTTCAATTGTAGGTTTGCCATCAGCGCCCAGCAGTCCAGCTGTTTGCAAATGCTTCTTATTGTAGTACATGATGAACGGATGCGTATCGATCGGAACCGCATAATGCTTTCCGTTTACTGTAGCGGAACTCAAAATATTGCTATTATAGTTATCCCAGTTGAGATTAATGGCCTTACCAGTCGCATCTAACTCAGATACAACCCCCGCCTTAATTAGTTCAGGTAATTTGGATGTATGGGAAATCCCGATATCCGGACCTTTGCCGCCAGACACACCCGTCACGAGCTTCGTGTAATATTCTGCCCACTCCAACTTAACGTTCTTGATTGAAATATTATCCTGCGATTTATTAAAGGAACTAATGATCTGATCCATGTATTCACCGTCGCCGCCCGCAAACAGCGTCCAGAATACAAGCTCTGTTTTCTTGCCCCCGGTATTATCCGTTTTCGCCGTCTCTGCTACTTTCTCAGTGCTGGCTGGAGTTGTGCTTGAACCTCCGCTTGAACCTCCGTTACTTGAACAACCTGCCAATAGGGATACTAACATTGTGACGCCTAGCATTGACGTTAATACTTTTTTTGTTTTCAATGTTTTCAATTCAATCGCTCCCTTTTTAATTTGGAAGATACAAAACAATAATATTGTATTACAACCATTTTTTTGTATCTTATTTTAAAATAATAACGCTTACATGAAGTTATGTCAACGTTTATTTTAATATTATTGAATTAAATAAGCTATTCCCTTTAATTATTACAATTTTATTGTACAAAAATAAGGGTCAACACAACATTGTTGTTTGTATGACCTCATTTCCCATCATTTAAACCGTATAGAACACTTTCATGACGATCCCTTGTTCATAATCCCCAAATTTGTCACCGAATAGATTAATACCGCCTTTGTGTGTCGCATCATCTTTCACGCCTAATCTTAAATCGATGAAGCTGCTATTTCCAAGCGCTAATTGATGCAAATTGACTGAAGACACTTGAACGTTATCAATTGCGGTCATGGCACCATCCACAACCAACGTTTTTAGCAATCCAAACTGGGTCGAAGTTTCTTGCCACCATTCTGGATTTAACTTCCCTTTTCGCCCTCCGAAATCGCCAGGCGAGGTCCATATTCCCACATCGACCCCGTTCACCCAAAACGAAATATCAGATGGCCAGTTGTTATCATAATTTGGAGCTTCTGAGCAGATTTCAAAACTGAACTGGACAGATTGAATTTTAACACCTTTCGGAAGTTCCAACGGAAAACGGTAATCAACGAATCCTTTGCGGAACCAGATGATTTGTGCAGAAAAGCGATCGGGATGAAAGAAGCCGGCAGGCGAATCTTCCTGAATAATCATTTTCTCCGTATTGGCCATCCCGCAGGTAGGCGATACCTGACAATTCGTAAAGTATCCGATGGGCATTTCGATCTCATAGCAGTTTTTATCCGGCAGTACATGATAGAACTGTGAATTTAATATGATATGAATGTCATTGTAAGTTCGCGTACATACCTTCATAGCTCCGCGTGTCGCCGGCAGCAGCTCGGTTTCTATGAGACGAGCTTTTTCTAATATCTTCACATTGGAAGCTGCGGTGGATACAGGAATCTGAAGTGCGTCAGCAATTTCATTAATATTCAACTTCTTTGTATTTAACAGTTGGATGATGTTGACCCTTAAATCAGTTGATAATGCATGGGCCACAAGAACAAGCTCATCTGGATTTTCTATATTTAACTCTAGCATCGTATTCACTCCCGAAATTTTGTATGAATACATATATTATATAATAAATGGCGGTATACGTCCACGGATGCATATTCAATTGGAATGATAGTCATAAAAAGAACAAGAAAAATCACCCTCTCCAGTGCCAGACATGCCACAGAAGAGGGTGATTTTGTCGTTATTCCGCCGGATTCGGCGTCACTTTGAAATTATCGATAGTTGAACAAACTTTAGAAATACTCCTTTCTTAGTAACTGTTTATATTTTTGTTCTCTTTCTTGCCATCTACTTCATCCTTTTTCGGTATTCTACCTCATCAAAGACGTAAATCCAGTAACCTCAAGTACATTTATTTCAACATCAAAGACCCAATCATTTACTTTATAATTTTCGGGATATTCAATCCACCCTGGTTTCTCTTCTGAATCAACTTGAATAAATTTACTGTCACTGAAGTAGATTTTATAACTCAAGCCATTCGCCAAGATTCCCAGTACCTCGCCTAGTTCGGGATGGATTACCCTTAAAATCTCCGCTCGGACCTCTTTATCGTCATCAGAAGCCCCACCATTTGCGAATGATTTTTCATCCTTATCCAAATAGAAATAATCAACATCACCAACTATTACAGTTTGGTCTAAATCATACCAATACGGATTCCAGGTCAATAACAGTGGAGTCACCTCAAAATATTACTCTCTTAGTTAAATGCAACTATCAGTCATATGATTCGGCAGCCTTAATCAACTATCCCTGCCCCGATAGCTTAATGACAATGGAGCAGATGCTTCGGAAGTCTGCTCCATTTTGTTTAGTAATGTGGTGGATTAGATAGCAATCTCCATCTTAATCGATGGATGATATTCATAGTTTTTTAAATCGAAATCATTAATAGCAAAATCATCAATTCTATTAATTTCTGGGTTAACCCAAAGTTCAGGAGCAGGATAAGAATAACGTAGAATCTGTTCTTTTAAAGGTTCTATATGTCTTTCATAGATATGGGCATCATTAATATTAAGTGTAAGTGTTCCTAATTTGTATCCAGTTACTTGAGAAATCATTCGTTGTAAAACGTAATATTGGAACACATTAAAGGGGTTACCTAATCCAATGTCGTTTGATCTTGCGTTAACTACTAAATGGAGAAATCCTTCTTTTATTAACCATTGATTGTTCCAAACACAAGGATAAAGCTCCATTTGATCAAGATCATCAATATTCCAAAGAGATATTACATGCCTTCTAGATGTAGGATTATTAATAAGCTGATCGATGAGATTATGTACCTGATTTGTGATCTTTCCATTTAACATAATTGGCTTGCCTAACTGATAGCCATATGCCTTACCAATATTGTTATTAGTATTCGTCCATTCTTTCCATATCTTCACTTTGTTTTCATCTAAATAGGTGCAATCGCTTGTTCTCTTCACATAAAACCATAATAGTTCATGTATTGCTGATTTCCATGGTACTCTTTTCGTTGTGAGTATAGGTACCTCTGAATTATCAAATTTTAATTGCTTGGAAATTAAACTTTTTGTGTAGGCAGGAGTACCGTCCGACCATGTTGTTCTTACATCATGTTCTTTGTCCCAAGTACCATTTTCAAGAATATCTTTTACGAGTTCATTGTAAATCCCATCTGCCTTTCCCAACTGCTAGCCCCCTAATTAATATTTATATTGAGTATGCTTCATAATTTCGAGAGGGACAATGAAGTCTCCTTTCCCTTTTTATTTTTTAGCGATTATTCCAATCGTATATTTCAATAAAAGCTGACCGCGACCACGCATAACTGCCCGTTAGCGGAGCGGTTAGGGTTATATTTTGTTGGCAAGTCTCTTGAGTGATCCAATCCCAAAAACGATCTCCTGTAATGTAGGTGAATTTGTGTCACAAGACTACAATGTTGGGACATTTGTGCATTTTTTGATGACACAAATCCTCCTACATGAAAATAAAAAAGCCTGATTCATCAGGCATTTGCATTTAAAATTATGTAGGCACATTTGTGTCATTGGACATTAAACTTATGGGAAAAGTGGCCCGAATCCTGATCGGCATCGTCCAAAAAGGAGAAACATTTTTGCCCGAGAAGGCAAGTTTCATTTTTACTCAAGCTGAATAAAACTTTGAATACACGTAGATTGACTCATTCGTAGGATTTAAAAAGAAAGCACGGAGAACCGAGTTACTGCCCGAAAAGGGCTTAGACCCGTCCGCTAAACGCAATCGGTCTCCACACCTTGGATAGGTATGACGATGGAATGTAAGGGCTTATACCCGTAGAGCCATGGGATGGTAAACTTCCAGGGTATTCGTGGAATATGCGTGCAGTAGAGTAAGATTTAGGGGAAAGGCTTTTACGGTTCCTCTGTTCCCGCACGCTCAAATAATAGACCACTTATCCAAATGAGTTTGTTTTCCAGGCAATCGTTATTAATCAAGGTGATGAAATCCTGCGAATGAGTGAGTATACGTAAGATAAACCCTTAAAACCGAGGGACGGGCAGTAATAATGTGGAAAGTTGAGGGGACCTATCGTTGTGATATAATTATTTACATGTTTTATCAATAAAGGACTGGGAGGGATCAAAGATGGACATTACGCAAAATTCAGTTTCCGGCGAATCCCGCGGTCGGCCACGAAGTAACGAGGTTCATCGCAGCATTTTGGATGCAACATTGTCCTTGCTCGCCGAGCATGGCGTCGAGAAACTAAGCATTGAAATGATCGCTCAACGTGCAGGTGTCGGGAAAAGCTCAATCTACCGAAGGTGGAACAATAAAGAAGCTCTGATTGTTGAAGCACTCGAACAAATAAAACCAGAATTCAAAGCGTCTGCAGAAGGGGATCTTAACGAGGTCTTATACGAACTTGCGCGTAATTTCGCTCAGCAGATGAATACGCCGCTTGGAAAGCAGATGCTCTCGCTGCTGATTTCAACCATATCCGGCAGTTCCCAAATATCTGAATCGTTCTGGAAAAATCATTCTCTTCCCAAGACCAAAGAAATTTCAAGTATTATTGCTCAACACCGTTCTACAGAGAAACTAAGCGATAAGGTCAATGTTGACCTGGTTTCAGATCTGTTGATTGGCTTTGTTATGTATCAATTGTTGTTTAAGCCCCCATCCACAGATTTGGATGCTTCCCTTAAACAAGGAATAGAGCTGGTCGTAAACGGCATGAGAGAACCCAATTAAGGACCTTGTAACGATTAAGCAAGGTTTTTTCACTTGACATATACGATACGATAACGTATCGTATATAACGAAGACTGGAGATGATTATTATGAAGAAAGTCAGGAAAACCATCATCATTACAGGAGGAAATACGGGGCTCGGTTTTGAAGCAGCGCTAGTTATTGCTAGTGCTTCACATGAATGGCATGTCATAATTGCTGCACGCAGTCAACATAGAGGCAACGAAGCAGCTAACGAGTTGATCCGGATTACCGGAAATGCTAATATCTCAGCGATGGTGTTGGACTTATCCTCGAACTCATCCATTCATCACTTTGTCGAGCAGTTTTCAAAGGTGGAGCTTCCTCCACTTCATGTCATTGTCTGCAATGCCGGTACTCAATTTGTGCAAGGTACACAAATGACTGCCGATGGTATTGAAGCCACTTTTGGTGTGAATCATCTGGGTCACTTCATGCTAGTGCGGTTATTGCTAAATCAACTTCAAGAAAACGGACGTATCGTCGTCGTAAGCAGTGATACTCATGATTTCAGCAAGAAGACCGGAATGCCAGCTCCTCGTTACGCAAATCCCACCATATTGACTGACCCTGTTGAATCAGATCGTCTACTAGGTAATCTGTCTGATTTAGCAAAAGGTCAGGTTCGCTACACCACTTCTAAGCTCTGCAATCTGTACTTTGCTTATGAGTTGTCCCGTCAAATTCAGCAATCCAAACGTTCCATATCGGTGGCAGCATTTAATCCCGGTATGATGCCTGGCAAAGGCTCAGCCCTCACGAGGGATTATAGTCCTCTGTTACGATTTATGTGGAATAATATCATGCCGCTTTTGCGTTTCGTTCGCTCAAGTGTTCGGACAACCAAACAATCCGGAAATGATCTTGCAAACCTTGTTCTTAGGGGCTCTGTACAGAGTGGAACATATTGGGACGGACCTAAAGAGGCAGCATCGTCTGAGGAATCGTACAATAAGGAGCATGCACTTGAGCTTTGGAAGTGGAGTTCTGAAAAGCTTAACTTAAAAATACAGGTCTAGTCTGGGGAAAGGAAGCTATTAATAAAAGTTAGCTCAAACAACCAGCGGGGCAGATCGCCGCGGCAGCTGCTTCCTGCATGTTCTCCGATGACGATTTTGAGCTGTAGCAAATAGATTTTAATCGAGGAATAAAGTGTAGTGCTTGAACTCTAACGGCGAATATTTGTTCAATAAATAACTTAGGCAAACTCTAATAACAATAGGTGCAAGAACTACTGCTACAAAAGCCTCTATGACCTTGGCAGAACTGTTACCCAAAGCTTAAAAAGTACCTTGGTGTAGCTGCTGAGAATAAAATCTCGGGAACATCCGTTTTTTAAGAGTAGGCAGACATACGAAGGTGTTAGAGATACTCGCAGAGTTCTATTCTTAATGACTTTGCTACTAATATCTCCAAAAATAAGTGAAAATAGTTTTCGTTTTTACTATAAGTGATTAGTTGATCGAGGAATGGCGAAGAGAAAAGCAATAGGTCATGTATGCGGTAAGATTGCCCAAGTTTTATACTCATGCCTTAAAAACAACGAACCGTATGATCCGTTCAAACACGCGGGAAAAATGGGAATAACTCTTGATGGCGATAAAGTAAGATTAAAGATCCCAGCTAATTTAGAAGATTACGAACTCCAGGCGAATGAGTTAGCAGATGATGATGTTTTATGAACAACAGCTTCTTACACTGGCTTTAAATAGAACATAAAAAGCCCATTGCACTGTAATTTGGAAATGAAGAAGCTTCCAAATACCGGTGATGGGCACATTAAAATTTTCTAAGCACTACACTACTTTAGACTGGTTTTTGTTTGTTGCACTATCGTCTCTAGTTAGCTTAATCTTCCTTCAGGGGAAGCGCCAGCGAAACGCGGAAAACGTACGTTAGCAATTGTGTTGCATCCTGAGTCGACCACAAAGCACTAAGTTGTGTTGCATTACGGCACCAAAACGTCCGTAAATGGGCTATGTCACGCAACACAATTGATCTACCCTTAGCGTACGTTTTCCGCGTTTTGTCGGCGGGAGTCCCTTCAGTCGACCAAGGAAATTTTTTAAGTAAATCGGCATCCTTAAGTTGTTCGTACTGAACGCATTTTTTAGTAGGAAATACACCGTTTCTAATCGAACATGAAAGTAACTGGAAATGCTCTTCCAGCCCCCTCCCCCCGTGCGAACGAAGTTCAGAAGATAGTCTCCTAAGCAACGTTCTTCTGGAACTCAGCCATGAACTTAAACACTCCCGTCAAGAAATTCACGGCTATATATGTCAGAGATTTTGTCCAGAACACGCTGCGCATATTCTGTAAATTTCAAGTCTGCAACCCGATCTTTCAACAAAAAAACGCCGGTTTCATTGCAGTGTTTGCCGAGGGCTCCCTCATATAATCGGTTGGCGCCATGGGTAGGCGGAGAGGCAAAAAACTTCATAAACAGTTCAAACCCTGGGGTCAGTCCAGAATCTTTTCCTTTTCTTAGCGTGTTGTTAATTCCCGGGTCAACGCTGCGGATCTTGATATCATCCTTGGCAAGTTGCGGTGCCACGGCTTGAGTCCACAACGAAAGCGCCAGCTTTGAAGTCGCATAAGGGCCATACATTTTACTGAAGGTTTTGGGATGCTCTAAGTTTTCGATCGTAAACTCCTTTGTAAATCTAAAGACCTGTGATGAAGTGTTAATCACCGTTTTTAAGCGACCGTTTTTCAACAGTTCCTTCAATTCCATCATTATGATATAAGGAACGACCGTCAACAAATCATAATGCTTTTCGCGACCTTGTTTTGAATAGCTCAGCTCACTTAAGCCACCTCCGGCATTGTTGAACAAAATATCGATCTGCTGCTCCTTGCCTTTGATTTCTTCCAAAGAGCGTCTCAAGCTGCCATAATCGGCGAGATCCGTCACTTTATAGGCTCGAAGCCGTCCGTTCTTGAGGACATTATGAATGAACATATCGTCCGCCGGAAAATTGGACCTGTTCAAAGCAACCACCTGCCAGCTCTCCGACAGCAGTTTCCTGGTTAATGCCAACCCGATCCCATTACTAGCGCCTGTAATCAGTGCGACATGTTCTCGTTGGTTCGTATTCAATGTATGTCCTCCTTCATTATTCAGAATACTCTCCTCTTATTTGCGCACATCAGTCGGCGGCGGGCAGGAGAATCAGTTTGCCGTGGGCACGCCCACTCTGACTGATTTCGAGGGCTGTACGCCAGTCGTCGAGTGGGAAAGTCTGGGCGACTGGGATGGCGAACTTGCCATCTACGGTGTACTGGGCGAAGTTGCCAACGACGTCATAACGCAGGGTATGTTCTTCTCCGTAGCTGGCGCGAACGCCAAGTTCGGCGGCTGCGGCAAAATCGCTTACGGTTAGGACGTGCTGGGGAATTCCATTGACGATATGAATCAGATCTTTCATTACTCCGCTGATCGGTGCGGAATCCAGGACGAGATCAATCGGCTGCTTCGCCAGTTCTATCACTCGCTCGACCATTCCATCACCGTACGAGGTCACCATCGCTCCCATGGCGCGGAGTTGGTCGGCGTAGGTGGCACCAGCGGTTGCGACCACACGAGCACCGCGCATGAGGGCGATCTGGACGGCGGCGAAGCCTACGGTTGTGCCGGCACCGTGCACGAGTACAGTCTGGCCCGACCTCACCCCGAGGGTATCAATCCCTCGGTATGCGGTTTCGACCGCCATTGGCAGTGCTGCAGCCTGTACAAAGTCGAGTCCAGCCGGCAAGCGGAACCAGTAGTACATAATCGCTCGGTCGGACGCACCGGCGCTTGATCCGCCCATAAAATCTGCGGCACCAAGGACGGCATCACCAATGGTGACATCGGTTACACCCTCACCAACTGCTTCTACAACCCCCGATACATCCAGTCCAATCCCGCGAGGCAAGGGCAGTTGACCGGCAAAGTGTCCTCGGCACATCACCCAGTCAACCGGATTTAACCCACAAGCACGTACGCTCACGCGAATGCGTCCCGGACCTGGTTCCGGGATCGCCACCTCCTCCAAGCGCAAGACATCGGTCGGTTCGCCGTAGTCGTGGAACCGGATTGTCCGCATGGTAACAGGGTTGGATGCCTGATCATTCTTCACATCTTTAAAAGACGTATCTAAATTTTTCATTTCGGTGTTCCCTCCATTTTACTCTGATGGAATAGTGTTCTCCGTAAATTCAAACGCTCTTCCAAGGAAAAGGCAACGAAATCCTGAACTATAAAGTCCATTTGAAGGAAAGATATCTTGAGGGGAGCGTTACATGAAAATTCATGACCTTCCTGCCCGCGCTTTAATAGTCATGAGTAGAAGCCCTGAGCCAGTTGCGAACTGAGAGTGCTCAGATCTGGGAGCCACCTCCGTCGACTGGGAACTCAGCCCCGGTGGTATAGGTGGCCTCAAATGTTAGGAATGCTACGGCTTTGGCGACCTCGACTGGATCGCCGAAACGCAGCATTGGGATCTGTTGTCTCATCTGCGCCTCGGTCTGTTCTGCAGCTTCCTTCGGCATCGACCTCTCCAAGATGCCGGTGTCGATGGGGCCGGGGCTGACCGCGTTGACGCGAATCTTCCGCGGTAACAGCTCGCGGGCCAGACTGCGAGTCATGGAGCGCAGCGCTGCTTTACTGGCCGCGTACGCACTGATCATCGGGATCCCCAACACGTTCACGACAGAGGTGGTGAGCACCACGCCGCTTCCTTCGCTCAGCAACGGGGCGAGTTTCTGTACGGTGAAGTACGGACCTTTGGCGTTGATTGTAAGTAACTCGTCGTACACTTCTTCGGACATTGACTCGAAGGGGACATAGCGCGTGATGCCGGCGTTAACGAACATGCCATTGATCGTGCCGAATTCGGCCTTGACCCGGTCGCCCAACTCGTCGATATCCTTCAATGAGGCGGCATCGCTCAAGACCGCGATTGCGTTGTTGCCGAGTTGTTCACGAGCCGCGTCAAGCGTCGCCTGAGTACGTCCAGTAATCAGAACGTGTGCTCCTTCCTCCACTAGCAACTTCGCCGTTGCGAGGCCAAGTCCGCTGCTACCTCCAGTGATCACGACTTTCTTGCCGGAGAATTTGCCCTTACTGAATTGTTCCATTTGAATCGTCCTCCCTTTGTATAATCCGCAATAGAATGATTAGGTACAGGAACGATTATACAGCAATAAGTGAATTAAGTAAACTAAATAGGCCTATTTAGTTTATTAATACTTTTATGCACATAAAAGTCAGTGAATTTGTTATAATGAGTTTGATAGGCATCATAGGGAGGTACTTATTCGTGAGAAAAGCCGTGAGTGTAGAGACATATGTGGAAAAAATAAAATCCATTATAAGAAGAACAAAATTCAGCCAACTGAAAGTCGACGATCTCGCAAAATATATGGATATCAGCAAAGGGACACTTTATAAGCATTTTTCTACCAAAGACGACATCATCGAACAAGTTGTGAATTATTACATAGATTACTCGAAGAAGGCTGACACCGTTGTCAAAGATGATTCCGTCTCTTTTTTGGATCGGTTTCAATTGACATTTTTACAATCTTTGATGTGTGCCACGTTTATCACTGATTTGTTCTTGCAAGATCTGAAGGAATTTTATCCGCACCATTATGAGAAACTGTCAGTTGCCCTGCAAAATCGGAATAAAAGCTTACAAACTTTTTTTGAATCAGGAATGGAGCAACAGATTTTCAACAGAATGAATGCCGTGTTGTTTATGGTTCAAGATGACGCTGTGCTGCGACGCTTTATCGAGCCATCATTTTCAATCCAGTATGATATCACCTTGAAACAAGCGATTATGGACTTCTACAACATGAAGCAGTATCAATTGCTAAAACCTGAATATCTGAAGACGATAGACGACTCCGATATGGAAAGGAAGATCGTTAATATTTTGCAAAACATTTCATGAGTGGATCGCCTGTGCATGTCACGATGAAGTCGACTTAAACGTAGAAAACAGGTAGCATACGATGAAAAGCACAATGAGTACTTTTGGCGCCTAAGAGGTTGCTCCTTCGATAGCGAATTTAGCTGTTCTAAGAACAGTCCCTTGTTTCAACGCCCAGCAGGGACATATATACAAATTTCCTAATTTTGTGAAGAAGTCAAAGAGGATCCGCCGCGGCGGATCCTCTTTGTTTAGATGGAGACATTTGCATAAAAACTGGTGTTTTGGGGTAGTACCAGCGTAGCTGTCACCAAGGGCAAAGTGAATGGATAAATATGTAATTATAAGTACTGGGAATTTCGCTATGATTGGAGAAATACCAGCGTCTCAAACGTATGTAATAAACCTACATTTTTCTTGTTGGGTTGTTTACGTTAATGGCCAAAGACAGAGCTAGGCTACCGACATTGATCGGCAACCTAGTCTTATTTGGAGATTGAACTATCGTTCTTACGTTAGCGTAATGAACCTATATTGGGTATCGCTTTTCATTTTTCAGCATTATTTTTTATATATTCGTTTCGTCGCAAGAGTAAACGCTCCATATACGATCGTAAAAACATCACGTCTGCTAACATACCAAGTAGCCCAAAGGGTGAGGTATAGTCGAATTTATCTGACATCAACGTCCCACCATCTTGTATTTCAAATGTATGTTCATGCCTAAACCTTTTAAAAGCACCGCTAACCATCTCGTCCACGAATTTATTAGGTGGATCAAACTCAGTAATGATTGATGTTAGTTGCTGGCGAATTCCGAAATGTGTAGCTTCCCAGGTCACGGTTTCTCCTAGTTCAATCAACCCGCTAGTACGACCTTTTACCGCTCTTTCATTTGTATGTGAGGTCGATTCCATGTGAATATCAATGCTGCGTGACAAATCAAAACACACCTGAATAGGTGCTTTAATAAACAGGGATATTTTTATAATTGGCATGAGTCACTCCTCCTCTACCTAGCCATTTATATTAGATAATAATAAGTTCGATATCTTCTCAATATACCCTGCTTTATTGAGTTAAT
>NZ_MBTG01000049.1 GCF_002027705.1 Paenibacillus ferrarius
CAATGTCATTAAGTTAAGGCGCAGGGTTAAAATCAAAAAAAGAGCAGGTTATCTGAAAAGATAGCCCGCTCTTTTTTTGCATGAAAAAGAAAAAAAGAACTTGACAAGCAGTTGAAAGTGTGTGGCGAAGCCCCTTGAAAAACGAGGAGGTTACGCCAATGAATGAGTACGCGAATTCGCTAAAAGAAACGCTGACATCTCTCATACGAGAAATGTCAGCGCTACCCGCACCATATGTCAAAAACCCCGAAAGAGATTTTACCCGAAAGAAAAAGCTGCCCTTTGAAACGGTTATGCAACTCCTGATCTCGATGGGCGGTAACAGCATCTATAAGGAACTCTTGGAGTCGCAGGGCTATGATGTAAACACCGCAACCACTTCTGCTTTTGTTCAGCAGAGGAATAAAATCCTGCCGTCTGCTGTGGAATTCCTGTTTCACGAATTTACTCAATCGCATACGGATATCAAAGACTACCACGGGTATCGATTACTTGCGATTGACGGTTCGGATTTACATATCGCAACGGACCCTGCCAACACGGACACCTATTTTCAAAGTCAACCGAACACGAAAGGCTACAACCTTTTGCATTTGAACGCAGCCTATGACCTCTGCAACAGACTTTACGTGGATGCCATTGTTCAGCCGCGAAGATTGAGTAGCGAGGGAAGAGCACTTGCAGCTATGGTTGATCGTTCCCCCATCAAAGGTAAAATCATTGTTATTTCCGATCGAGGCTATGAAAGTTACAACAATTTCGCGCATATTGAGCGCAAAGGATGGAACTACGTCATACGGGTAAAGGATTTGGATTCCAATGGTATTCTTTCGGGCTTGCGTTTGCCCTCTAGCGGTTCGTTTGATATTGAAGTTCATCTGACACTCACAAAAAAACAAACCAAAGAGGTCAAGGCTCATCCCGAGATTTACAAGTTCATCCCTTCCAAGTCAACATTTGATTTTTTGGATTTGCATGAAAACTTGTATTACCCGATTTCCTTTCGGGTTGTTCGTTTCGTCCTGCCAAGTGGCGCCTATGAAACTGTCATCACGAATCTTTCTGCCGCAGATTTCCCACCCGATGAACTGGAGTCCATTTATAACATGCGATGGGGCATTGAAACCTCTTTCAGAGCGTTGAAATACACCGTCGGATTGACGAGTTTTCACGCAAAGAAACAAGAGTCCATCATCCAAGAGATTTTCGCAAGAATGATCATGTACAATTTCGCTGAAATGATGACCTCACACGTCGTCATTTCCCAAATGGATAAACGGCACCACTACCAAGTCAACTTCACGGTTGCCGTTCACGTTTGTAGATATTTCCTGCGTTCAAAAGATGATGAACCCCCGCCCGATGTTGAAGCGTTGATTCACAAAAACATTTTGCCGATTCGACCCATCCGCCCAGGACAGCAGAATACGCGCAAAATCCGCTATAAATCAGCTGTTAGCTTCGTCTACAGAGTAGCATAAATCGTTTAACAAGACCATTTTTTTAGCGGATATTCCATCCGTTTGTTTGCTGTGCGCTTTTTTCCTTGTTTGCATAAAAAACAAACGGCACAGGGATTTTTCCCATGCCGTTTTCGGATTCATCTTTATTCCGTATTTTGTCTTTGAACTTATCTTAATGACATTGCCCTTGCGGGTGCTTTTTGCTTTGGCTATCGTCGAGCTGATTAGGTTGCTTGGGTTGGGAAGCGACCTATGATGAAATTACCATCATTACAAAAAAATAGCCCCATAAGTTACATCCGATGGTCCTTAGATTAACCTATCCAAGTAACATTACATGACATGTAAATTTTGGTTGCTAATATAGTAAAACACTTTTACAATACAATAAACTAGTGACGAAGGTGGTTAAGGTTGTGACAGTTCAAGTAGAGAAT
The DNA here is from genome assembly GCF_002027705.1 of Paenibacillus ferrarius. GTDB lineage: Bacteria > Bacillota > Bacilli > Paenibacillales > NBRC-103111 > Paenibacillus_E > Paenibacillus_E ferrarius. The sequence continues at coordinate 1,901 of NZ_MBTG01000049.1, forward strand.
GAAGTTGCGGCAAGAGAGTATATTCAAGCGGTATACGAAACTGTAGTTAAGCGCAATCCCCATGAGAATGAGTTCCATCAAGCGGTAAAAGAAATATTGGAGTCGTTGACTCCTGTTATCGCTAAGCATCCGAAGTATATGAAGCACAGCATTCTTGAGCGACTTGTGGAGCCAGAGCGTCTTATCACTTTCCGCGTGCCATGGGTGGATGATCATGGAGTTACGCATGTGAATCGCGGTTTCCGCGTTCAATTTAATGGTGCTATTGGACCGTACAAGGGTGGATTGCGCTTTCATCCCTCTGTTAATGCCAGCATTATTAAGTTTCTGGGTTTTGAGCAAACATTCAAAAACTCCCTTACAGGACAGCCTATTGGCGGCGGCAAAGGGGGCTCCGATTTCGATCCTAAAGGGAAGTCGGACAACGAAGTCATGCGCTTTACACAAAGCTTCATGACGGAGCTTTATAAATATATTGGACAAGACACGGACGTGCCGGCCGGAGATATTGGTGTTGGTGCCCGTGAAATTGGCTACATGTTTGGTCAATATAAGAGAATTCGCGGCGCTTACGAGGCTGGTGTATTGACAGGCAAAGGGATCATTTATGGCGGAAGCTTGGCTCGTACTGAAGCTACGGGTTATGGCTGTGTTTATTTTGTGAATGAAATGCTGCAAGCTAAGGGTCTTAGTCTTGAAGGCAGTACTGTCGTTGTTTCCGGTTCCGGGAACGTGGCGATTTATTCCATACAGAAGGCGACGCAGTTGGGAGCTAAGGTTGTTGCTTGCAGTGATTCCAATGGCTACATCTATGACAAGGATGGAATCAATTTAGACACGGTACGACGGTTGAAAGAGGTCGAAAGAAAACGGATCAGCGAGTACGTCAATGAGCATCCGAACGCGACCTATCACGAAGGCTGTAACGGCATCTGGACCATTCCTTGCGACATTGCGCTTCCAAGTGCAACACAGAATGAGATTGACGAGGAAATGGCGAGAATTCTTGTGAGAAATGGTGTGAAAGCTGTCGGAGAAGGCGCGAACATGCCGTCAACGCTTGAAGCGATTGAAGTGTTCTTACAAGCGGGTGTGCTTTTTGGACCGGCCAAAGCGGCGAATGCAGGCGGGGTTGCCGTATCAGCCCTAGAAATGTCGCAGAACAGCATGAGATATTCCTGGCACTTCCATGAGGTGGATGACAAGCTTCATACGATTATGAAAAATATTTACCGCAGCTCCGTTCAGGCGGCAGAGGAATACGGACATCCAGGCAATCTCGTAGTAGGCGCCAATATTGCTGGCTTTATCAAAGTGGCAGACGCTATGATTGCGCAAGGTGTCATTTAAAGGAAGTTGCAATTATCTTTCTACAAATGTGGTTTTACGCTGTCATAGCGTGCCTCCATTAACGATATCCATAAAAGAGCTCAACCATTCATTGCGGATGGTGGGCTCTTTGTGTTTTTTGCAGCAGCTCATCTCCAAAAAAATAAAGAAGCACCCTCTGGGGTGCTTGATGAGCTTGCGTTAAACTTTATGTTTTAAGGCGCGAGTGCGCCTAAGAGTGATGCACAAAGGTGTCAGATTGCAATGTTTTTAATGTTATTGTGGGTTCGCGATGATCTTACCATTTAGCCACTCGAATTCGTATTCGAATTGTGCCGTTGAATCATAAAGCTCAGGTGAGTACGGACGAACAATATGACTCTCTGTTGCACTCACGCCCAAAGCGGATAGGGATAATAAGCAGGTAAATGCAACAATAATTTTTGCTGTCATATTCCGATGCCTCCATCACGATAAGATAACTTTATTGTAAGGTGGATATGTGAGTGGAGTGTTATCACTAAGTAAATAATTTGTTTACGGTGGTGAAAAGGATTTGCTTGTTTCAGGGATAAGGCGAAGAAGAGATGCCAGGCCTCATTATTGAGGGTGGTGTCTTTTATATAGTCTCCTTTCCTTGGAATCTGACATCGTTCTCCGAGATATTTTTGTGAAATCTTTATTTCAATCGATTTCCTTTTAAATAATGCCGTTTAACGGTCTTTTTATGTTATTAAACATAACGTAAATTAAAAATATATTTTTACATGTAATTTATTCTAACATATGAAAGCGTTCTCTAAATAAAAATTCATTGACAATCTGAATACGCCCTCTATATAATGAAAATAAACCAGAAACAAATCACAATAAGAGTTGTGATGTATATTTTCACTAAAAATAAACCAGAAATAATCTAGAGAGGTTGTTGAGTTATGAAGGCTGTCCAAAGTCGCAATGGGACTTCTCAAATAGTGGAGCTTCCAATCCCTGAGCTAAAGCCGCATCACGTGAAAGTGAAAGTTGATTTTTCGGCGGTAAGTGTGGGTACTGAGCTTATGATGATCCGCAATCAAAGCAATGCCGGGCTCGGCTATAGCGCTACTGGAATTGTAGAGGAAATAGGGGAGGGCGTGACGCATGTCGTTCCTGGTCAACGTGTAGCGTGCTACGGCGTTCCTTGCCATCGGGAGTATGTATTGGCGCCCAAACATCTGGTCGCTTTGGTTCCTGGAGGTGTGAACCCGGTAGAAGCGGCGTTCGTCGGCATTGGAGCGATTGCGATTCATGCTCTCCGGCAGGCTAATTTGCAGTTTGGTGAGACGGTTATCGTGGTTGGCCTTGGTATTCTAGGTCAAGTCATCGCGCGCATTGCCAATGCGGCTGGCTACCGAGTGGTTGGCCTTGAGCTGATGGAGGAGAGATGTCTTTTACTAGAACAAGAAGGCGTGACGGTGTATAGAAGCGAGGAAAAGATGCAGCAGGCTTTAGCCTTGGATAAAACGATACAAGGTGCAGATGCCGTCCTATTGTGCGCTAGCAGGAGGGAGCACAGCATGATTGACAGCGCTCTCAATTGGCTGCGGGACCGGGGACGCATTGTGATTGTTGGAGATACAGGCACTGATTTCGATCGAGATCTGCTGTTTAGCAAAGAGGCGACCATTCATATTTCCCGCGCGGGAGGGCCGGGTCGGTACGAGGATAGCTATGAGCAGCAGGGTGTAGATTATCCGATTGGCTACGTTCGTTGGACAGAAGGCCGCAATATGCAGGAGTTCTTACGACTGATTGCTGAGAAGCGGATTGCTATCGAGTCTCTCATTATGAACGAATGCAAGCTGGAGTTCCTTCCTGATCTGTATAAGAGCTATATGAATTCACCGGAGCAGATGATGGGGGTCGTCGTTACCTATAATTAATCAGGTGCCTGTCGGTATGGCTTATAAATTACATGGGAGGTGTCCTGCGTGGATAAGAATGGAGGCACATTAGCCAGAGGGAAGATAGCACCGAAGCTGCCTAGCCAAAGGATATGGAAAACCTTGGTCCGATATCGCTTGTTGTACCTAATGCTAATTCCAGGCGTTGCTTATTATATTGTGTATCATTATTTTCCGATGATTGGGCTGTTAATTGCCTTTAAGCAATATAACCTGATGTCCGGCATCTGGGGCAGCAAGTGGGTTGGCTTTGATAATTTCCGCACGATTTTTGCGTCACCTGATTTTCCCTTATTAATGAAGAACACGCTGCTGCTCAGTTTATACCGGATAGTGTTCAACATGCTGCCTGATGTTCTATTGGCGTTGATACTTAATGAAATCAGGTCACAGTGGTTTAAAAGGATTGTGCAGACGATCACCTACGGCCCGTACTTCTTATCGTGGATTATCGTATATGGGCTTGTGTTTTCATTCTTTGCCCCTGGTGCTGGACTGTTTACGACGCTGTTCCGCGACTGGGGTTGGGGGAATATGGATGTCCTCACCAATTCGGATTATTTCCGGACAATGCTCATTACGACAGATTTATGGAAAAGCACGGGGTTTGGGGCCATTATTTATTTGGCTGCACTGGGTAGTATCAATCATGAGCTCTACGAGGCCGCTGTGGTCGACGGTGCTGGACGTTGGCGTCTTCTCTGGCACATTACGCTGCCCGGTATTCGCCAGGTATTCATCCTGCTTTTGATTTTAAGGATCGGGCACATTATGGATGCGGGTTTCGAACAGGTGTACATCTTTTTAAACGCGCGCGTGTACGATGTTGGGGATATTCTGGATACATGGATTTTCCGGCGAGGCATCGAGCAGATGGAATTCAGTGTACCGGCAGCTATGGGTGTGTTCAAGTCTGTCATTGGGCTGGTGCTCGTCCTTGGGGCTAATAAATTGGCTAAAAAAGTAGATGGCTCCGGCATCTGGTAGGAGGGGATCACGACGATGTTATATGCATTGAAGAAAACAAAATCCGATCGAATAGTCGATGGTATCCTTTATGGAGGTTTGATTCTGTTCTCGCTTGCGACATTATTTCCGATCTATTTTGTCATCATTATGTCGATTACGCCTTATACGGAGGTGCTTCGCAACGGGGGCTTTGTTATCTTCCCGAATGTGTTTACGTTGGAGGCGTTCAAGACGATTTTTGGCAGTAATGTCGTGCCTAAGGCGCTCCAAGTAACGGTGTTTATTACGATTGTGGGCACGGCCTGCAATCTGGCGATCACTACTTTGCTAGCTTATCCACTATCCAAAAAGTTTCTTCCCGGAAGGAACATTGTGCTCATGGGCATTGTGTTCACGATGCTGTTCTCGGGCGGGATTATCCCTACGTATCTGGTTGTTAAGGGTACGGGGCTTATGAATTCTTTGTGGGCGCTCATTATTCCAGGGCTAGTGTCCTCCTTTAATATGTTGATTATGAAAACCTTCTTCGAAGGGCTTCCGAATGAAATTGAAGAAGCAGCGAAGGTGGATGGGTGCAATGATTTCGGGACGCTTCTGCGCATAGTGCTTCCACTCTCGATGCCGATTATTGCGACACTGGGGTTGTTTTATGGGGTCAATCATTGGAATGCCTATTTCGGCGGGATTATGTATTTAACGGACCGCGAGCTCTATCCCATGCAAGTAGTGCTGCGCAATATGATTGTATCGCCGACGGTCAGTCAGGAGCTTGCGGTTCCGCAGTCCTCGCTGAATGCCTTGCCGCCAGAAACGATTAAGATGGCAACGGTTGTTGTAGCGATCGTACCGGTTATGATTATTTACCCCTTCCTGCAAAAATATTTCGTAAAAGGCATGCTGCTCGGTGCTGTGAAAGGCTAAATGCTGATCGAAGCATTCTCATATAAGGTTCAGATAGCTAGTCGAAGAGCTACCACGTCATAGGGGGGATGAGCGGTCGAAGGCCAATTTCGATCGACAGGGGTCAACGGTTTGCGTTGTTGTGGAGTTAAACTGCCAGTCTCGATTTGCGAAATGAGAACGAATAGGGAGGTTACGATTTTGAAAACATTTTCCAAGATCACGTCCGTTTTAATTACCTCATCTCTGGTTTTAACCGCTTGTGGAGGCGCCAACGAAGGTGTGTCTTCATCCCCCAAGGGTAGCCCGGGTGCAAGCGCTTCGGCTGCCGCTGGCACCAAGGAAAAGCTCGAACTGAAATGGAATGTCATTGCTGATGCAAGCAGTCAACTGCCATCGCCTGATAAGGATTTTGTGAAAAAAGCGATCGAACAAAAGTTTAATGTCAGTCTCAAGCTGACTTATGCGCCGATGGGGCAGGATTATAAAAATAGACTAAATACCCTGATTGCATCCGGCGATATCCCTGACCTCTTCTTCTCGGAGGGGATTGATTCCAATACGTACATTAAAGACGGTGTCGCTCGCGATTTAACCGGACTTGTTACGCCAGCCAAGATGCCGAACTATTTCAAATACTGGATGAAAGAAGATATTCTGAAAGGCTATCAGGTGCAAAACGTGTTCAAACGGGCTCCAGTGCCGTACGAAACCGATTTGTACCGCACGTTCTATATTCGAACAGATTGGCTGACTAAGCTAGGTCTGAAAATGCCTACCAATTATGATGAATTGATTACTGTCATGAAGGCATTTACGTTCGATGATCCGGATGGGAACGGGAAAAACGATACGTATGGGTTTACCGCTGTGGGGAATGGAACCAACATGTCGATGGATTTTCCGGAGTTTTTGAAAAACGGCTTGGTTGGTGACACCTATGTGGAAGGCGATAAATTAATTGATGTACGGACGGATATTCGCCTGCAGCCGGTTCTAAATGATATCAAAAACCTCCTTAGCCTGAAGGTCGTTGACCCAGACTGGCTGTTGAATAAAAACGGACAGCAGTATGACAAGGCATCGCAGGGGAAAGTAGGAATCGTGCTGGGTATGGGCAAAACGCTTGCCTTCGATAATAACCCTGCGGGTATTCAAATGAAAACAAAGCAGGTTACAGGCAATCCAAACGCGAACTGGGAGCCCTTCCATCCGTGGGGAAAGACCGGTTCATGGGTTGAAACGATTCCGGGCAATCCGTTCCTCATCAGCTCCAAAGCATCGGATGCCAAAGCACAACGTTCCATTGAAATTCTCGATTGGCTCTCAGGGGAAGAAGGCTTCCTGCTGACACGCTACGGTCAAGAAGGTGTGGACTATAAGCGCGATGGCAAGAAGATTGAGGTTAATGCGGACGCCTATAAAAAAGATGTTACCGACAATGGCAACTTTATCGATATTTATGGATGGTTTACACCAAGAAAGCCGGAAGTTTTCGGACTGGACATTATGGATAAAGATGTGACAGAGCGGGATAAGAAAATTGTCGAGAAAATTCGCTCCTATAAGATCCTTCCTTCGGTTGGAACAAGTCTTGCTATCAAAGAGGGTATGGACCTAGCGGGCATGCGCAAACGTATGAATGAACTGCTTATTCAAGTCTTGTACAAAGATAAGGATGCATCGAACTGGCCGCAATATCGCCAAGAAATTATGACCAAATACGGCGGTAAAGCGATATTTGATTATTATGCGGAGCAGGTTGCTGCGGCCCAAGGGAAAGCCATTACTTTTAAAACGGATAACTAATCAAGCGGATTGGAGATTTGGCGATGCGTTTAAAGGGAAAAAAGGCGTTGGTCACAGGTGGGGCAAGAGGCATCGGACAGGGAATTGCGGAGAAATTCGTGGAGGAAGGTGCCCATGTCATTCTGCTTGACTACCGGGAAGAGCATTTGCTTCAATCCGCCGTTATGCTTCGCAAATTTGCCGAGGAACGCGGAATTACAGCCCAAATTGCAACGGTAGTTTGTGATTTGGGTATACCCGAACAGGTGGAGCGGGCCGCCGAGGAGGCTTGGTCGTTCTGGGGCGGGCTTGATATTCTGGTCAATAATGCGGGAATTGCTGCGCGGGAATCGTTCGTGGATATTCCGCTTTCCCGCTGGCAGCAGGTGATTCAAGTGAATCTTAATGCGATGTTCCAGCTCAGCCAATGGGTTGCCAAGAGGATGATTGCAGATAAGATTCAAGGTTCGATTGTGAATATGGCTTCCAAAAATGGATTGGCGGGCAGTGCTGTACTCGCCCACTATAACGCCTCCAAGGGGGGTGTTGTGCTGCTGACACAATCAATGGCTGTTGATCTTGCGGAGTACGGGATTCGCGTTAATGCGGTAGCGCCGGGCTTTATTGATACACCATTGGACAGAGAACTTAAGGAAAAATCGGAACAGACGCTTAACCTGACTGCGAGGACGCCGATGCGCCGCCTTGGGACTGTCAGTGAGGTAGCTAACGCCTTTCTTTTTCTGGCCTCGGATGAAGCTTCCTATATAACCGGAACTACGCTGGTTGTAGATGGCGGTCATCTGGCCAACGCGTGTGATTTGTGAACAGGTATGCTTTTTTCCACCAATAACTAGTGAAAAGGGAGCCGTTGCAAATGTCTCGAGACGAGTCTGCTGATAACAAGAATCCAATGTCGAAGGAAACGGAAAAGGAACGAGTGAGCCGAAGAAGCTTGCTCAAAACGTTAAGTGTGGGCGGAGCGGTGCTGGCTGGCAATGTGCTCGCCGCCAAGCTTGCTTTTGCAGATAATCAAAAAGGCAATCAGGATGAGCAGCAGGGAATAGGGAACGGCAGAGATAAGGATGAGAAAGGAAAGGGGGGAGATCCGCTGCTGCAGGTAAGCAATGTGAGACAACTCCTCGAGCTGCCTCCGGGACACTTCAAGGACGGAACAATCGTCTATGTGGGCGGCTATAATCGACTTGGTGATGGCGGAGCCAAGCTGGTTCGCTGGATAGACGGAAGCACTAAGGCGGATAACGGCGGTACGGTTCATAAGCCAGTTGGCAATAAGAAGGGCTGTTGGGAAGTTATCCAACAAGGCGTAGCTGATTTTCGTTGGTTTGGTCTCTTTGATGGATCGAAGAACGCGGATGATGCGCTGGATGCCTTGGTCAATGATCTATCGATCCACCGAATTGAGGCTCATACCGATTTGAATTTTACTCGGCGTCATACGTACCATCGAAGCGATATTGAGCTGGACTTCCACGGTCATACTGTAACAACGGAAGGAATTGTGTTGAACACGAAGGATAATCCCTTCGGAGCTGTGATGTTCTTTCAAGGTACAGCGACGGGTGACATACAGACGGTTACTCTCTCCAAGACTATTGCCGAGTTAAGCGACATTCTGGAGGTGCCGAACTCCTCGGCCTTTCAGGTAGAGGATTGGTGGAACGCGCAGGTAAATAACAACCCAGCCGGCAAGGCGCAGCGCGAGTTGGATTACTTGCTGATGGTCACGGAAATCATTGACAGCACTCATATTCGTGTTAATTATAAGCTGGGTTGGGCGCTTGCGGCTGGCCGAGTCATTACGTATAAGAAGATGAAGCCGGTCTTTCACTGCCATGTGCGAAATATGAAGTTTGTGGGTGTCCCTGTGCCGCCAACCAACTCAACAACGGTAAGGCCTTTCGACACATGGGATCAGATTGGCTCTAATCCGGTTGCTTATGAGTTCGCAGTCCGATGCGATGCGTCTGGGATTGTGGCAACCAAAGTGTTCTGGCCAGTAGTCCAGCGGCGATATTGTACGCATTACGTAACTGAGCGCTGCGAGCTCTACAATCCGGAGGAAAGGGACTGGGGAGGTACAGGCTACTTGACCCAACAGCTTAACGTACTCTACGGGCATGTCAGGGATTGTAATACCAGCAATGCACGGCACCTTAATGACTTCACTTGCGCTGGCTACTGCATGGTCGAGAATTGTCATGGTGACGGGGATGATTACGGTCCCTTCGTGACCCATGGACAGTTTGAGCATGACCTTGTGTATATCGGAAACTCCGGCTTGCTCTCGTTTGCCAACAGTGGAACCACATGGGGGGACAGCGCGAAGCGAATCACGGTTAAGAAGCATATTGCGACACGGATCGTGGCGCACAAGAAGCTGACCGACCTTACACTGGAGGACGTTCACGCCATCAAGAAGGAAGGCTTGGACAACTCAGGCACGATATGGGCTAACGCGGATGGCTTGCAGATGAGAGGTTGTACGACAGAGATGATGCTGACACTTTCCCAAAGCTCAAATCGTTCCGCCCGAAAAAATATCGCGGATGGCTGCACCTTCGGGATGACGCCGGATTATGAAATCGCTCGCCCGGTCCGAAGCACGGCTGTGGGGAATCTGCCCGTTTCTTCCGATTTTGTGATGCAGAATTGTGAATTTATCAATGTGGATAATAACAATATCGGCAGCATTAACCGGCTTGTACTGATTAATACTTGGTTTACTGGGGTTTCGCCAACATCCAGGCCAGTACGAGTAGGCAGTGTTGATGTAACTGTACAAGGCGGCGGCTTCCGCAACTCGGGACTGCTGTTGACAGGAACTTTCGATTCGGTTGCGACAGGAACGGAGGATCAGTCGATTGCGGTCGGCGGTGGAGCCCAGCTTAGCGGAACGAACGCGGAGAAGGCGTTTTTGAAAAGCAATAATACGAAGGGTGTCGTTACGTGGAGCTTCGGGGACTGTAAAAGCACAGCCGCAGATTCGAGTACCGCACACTTTAGTATTCCGGCGGGCACTGGTAATTTGAAGGCCATTGGCGCAAGGTTTACGAATGGCAAGTATGAGGCAGCCGCGACAGCATTCGGAAGTGGCCGTTATTTCTTCCTAACCTCGTGCATCGAACAAGGTGTTAATCGTGCTGCACTGCCTCCCGAGAACGATACGATTAAACATAGCGCAGGAAACATTACGCTTTCCTAATTCTACAGACGTATATTGGATTGGATGAAATGGAGACTATTGCTATACTTATCCTATCCAAATAACGAATTGATTAGAGCGGACTATGTAGATTGTCGAGTAAATGGCTCGAAGAATGAGGGAGCAGAATGGAAAAACAAACAAATCGGGATACAGCCCGTAAACGATTAAGCGAGCTTATCAGCATGCTTCGAGAAGATATTTTAACAGGCAAACGACCTGTTGGCGACTATTTGCCTTCCGAGAAAACGTTCGCTGAGCAGTATAACCTTAGCAATCAGCTCGTGCGCAAAGGGCTTGATGTCCTGGTATCGGAAAGGCTGATCGAGAAAATTCCGCGTGTGGGAACGAAGGTCGTCGGATCACCGGACGGTTCATTCGTTACCGTGAAGTTCGGATACCATACTTCCGTGACGGGAGAGGCGGATATTCTTCGGCTGCTGGCGCTTTTTCAAAAGGAACATCCGCATATCCGGGTTCAGGCTGTGCCTCTATATGGAAGCGACTACGGCTATATTCATAACTATTTAACGGGCGGCATCCTCGATGTCGTCATGATGAACTATACGAATTTCAGAGAATTTCTAGAGATTGATAATGGCGATTTATTGGAACCGATGGAGCCTAATTCGGAGATCAGCACCTTTTTATCCGATGGCTTTACAGACAACGGGCGTTTGCTGGTACAGCCCTTTATTTTTTCACCTATTATTCTATGTTATAACCGTGATCACTTTCTGGAAGCGAACATTCCTGAGCCGGACAGCAGCTGGCAGTGGAGCGATCTGAGGAAAAATGCGGCCAAGCTCGCTATTCCTAACGAAAGACTCGGGTTTCATTGTGACTTTTACTCTCCTAACCGCTGGCCGCTTCTGCCGCTCCAAACACAAGCCAAATTCGAACGGCAGCAGGACGGACGAATTCGCCTTGCAGGGACCAAAATGATGGAGGCACTGCGAATTTGCCGTGATATGAAGCATGATTTCCCCATGTTGTCCGAAGGCATTACAACGGGTGAATCGGAGCGTCTGCTGGCGCAGGGCAAGGTATCCATTATTATGACGAGTTACTTTTACTTGAACTATTTAATTAATGAGAATGTCTCGTTCGACATAGCACCGGTACCGCATCTGGGAACTCCGTTGACATTGCTGCTTAATATCGGTCTGGCTGTTAACCGCCATTCGCAAGTGAAGGAAGCTGCCGTCAAACTAGTTGATTTCCTGACATCGCATAAGGCTCAGCTGTTCATCCGGCAGATGACCTACAGTCTTCCCGCGCTGAAATCAGCTTCGGCATGGAAAGGTCAGGAGGAGCTGTATCGTCCTTCCCGATTCTCGCTATTCCGTGAAACGATTCCGAGCTTCCACTATTTCTCTGACTTAGGCATTAGCCCTAAGGAGCTTACGACTATTAATCAAGAAGCCAAGTTGTATTGGGCAGGACTGGAGACCGAAGAGGAACTGATCTCGCGGATTGAAGGATCGCTGCAATTGCGATAATACGGAGGGAGGAAGGATTCATTTGGTCTTTGACTGTCATACGCATCTGTTTGGGCCTGGACAATTTGGCGGAGCAACGCTGGCTTCAGCCAAACGCGCTTGGGGAAACGATCAGGAAATGTTGGTTACGCCAGAGATTCATTGGGAGCTCTATAAGGATTTGGATGGGGCCATTGTGCTTGCTTTTGACGCACCGGCTACTGGACTAAATGTACCCAATGAATACGTGGCTGACTATGTGGCGCAGCATCCTGGCAAGCTGTTTGGCTTCGCCAGTGTTGACCCCAATCGGACAAACGCCCCATCCATTTTGGAATCAGCCGTCAAAGAAATGAAGCTAACCGGACTGAAACTGGGACCGATTTATCAAAACTTTTATCCGGGGGCTCCAGAGTTTCTGCCGCTGTATGCTAAAGCAAATGAACTGAAAATTCCGATTTTGTGGCATCAGGGAACTTCTTTCGTGCCGGAAGGCTATTTGGATGCCTCCAGACCGGCAGCTCTTGATCCAATAGCCAGAGCATTTCCAGACCTGAAGATGGTGATTGCCCATATGGGTCATCCTTGGATAGATGAATGCATTGCCGTCGTCCGCAAAAATACGAATATGTATATGGATCTGTCTGCGCTGGGCTCACGTCCATGGCAATTTTATAATGCGATCGTATCTGCGATGGAATATGGGGTGACTCACAAAATATTGTTTGGCTCCGATTATCCTTTTTTTACTGCCGAACGCATGATGATCTCCCTGCGCAACATTAATCAACATACCGAGGGAACCTCGCTTCCGAGAATTCCCGAGTCCATCATTGAAGATATCATACACCGCAACACCCCAGAGCTGCTGGGACTTGTCTAGTTCGAGTCCTGAAATTACTAATCAACTTACAAGCCTAGAGGAGGCTAAAGCTAGATGAATGATAAACAACTGTTCGATACGATGTGCGAATCCCTTTATGCCGCAGTTATTTCTGATACGCTCGATGAACTGGGCTATCGTCATCAAGTTATGCGGGAAAATATCAATCCCATTGATCCCAATTGGGTCATAGCTGGCCGTGCGAAGACGGTGCTGGCTGTTGATGTTCATTACATTCCAGAAAATCCTTATGGCAAAGAGATCGAAGCGGTTGACAGCGTGAACGAGGATGAAATCGTCATTGGCTGCACGAATGAATCGACCCAGAATGGGCTATGGGGGGAGCTTCTGTCTACCGCCTGCAAAGTGAGAGGAGCTCGGGGCGCTGTTGTAGACGGATTGATTCGTGATACGAAAAAAATACTGGAACTGGACTTTCCTGTTTTCGCTACTGGTACGAAGCCTGTTGACTCGCAAGGACGCGGTATGGTCATCGAATATGACGTGCCTGTACGTTGTGGCGGCGTGATGGTGAATCCTGGAGATGTCGTATTCGGAGATCGGGACGGAATTGTCGTTATCCCGAATCAGCTGGTTGATGAAGTGATCAAGCTTGCTTTGGATAAAGCGACAAGGGAGAACAACACGCGCAAAGAACTGCTGGAAGGTAGAACGCTGCGTCAAGTTTACGATAAGTACGGCGTGTTGTAAGTCATCTGCCGAAGGAGAGAGACGCCATGAGTGATGAGCAGCAGAAAAGCGGAAAACCGAACGAAAACAGCTTGAGAAGCAAAACTTTTTTTCAGGAAAAGGACTTATGGGGATTTATTCATCGCTCCTTTACGAAATCCATGGGCTATACGGAAGAAGATCTGACGAAGCCCTTGATTGGTATATGCAATACCTATAGCGAATTAAACAAATGTCATTCGCATTTCAACGAGCTTGCGGACTATGTGAAACGCGGGGTATGGCAGGCAGGCGGCGTGCCGATGGAGTTTCCCACGATTTCTATCGGTGAGCCTTATATTAAGCCGACCAGCATGCTGCTGCGCAACCTGATGGCGATGGATACCGAGGAAATGATGAAAGCTCATCCGATTGATGGTGTTGTGCTTATGGGAGGCTGCGACAAAACAGTGCCCGCGCAATTAATGGCTGCGGCCAGTGCCAATATACCAGCCATCGTCATTACAGGCGGGCCGATGCTGAATGGACGGTTGGGCGGGCGGAGTCTTGGGGCTTGTACCGATTGCTATGGATTTACATTGGAGCACAAGGCTGGCAACCTCACGGATGAGGAGCTGGCAACCGCAGAGAATGCCATTTGCCGCAGCGATGGGCACTGCATGGTGATGGGAACGGCGAGCACGATGGCTTCTATCGCGGAAGCTATTGGCATGGCCCTTCCGGGTAATGCCGCGATTCCCGCGCCGGACAGCCGCCGCAAGCATATGGCTGAACGGACAGGGAAGCAGATCGTGGAGCTTGTGCGGCAGAACATTCGTCCGCGCGATATCATGACCATGGAAGCTATCGAGAATGCGATTCGGGTTACTATGGCGAGCGGCGGCTCTACCAATGCGATTATTCATTTGGTTGCGATTGCCGGAAGGCTGGGTTTGAAGCTTCCTCTCGAGACATTTGATACGATTAGCGCGACAACGCCTTTTATTTTGAATTTGCGCCCTTCAGGGGAATATCAAATGGAAGAATACTTCGAAGCTGGCGGGGTTCCCGCCTTAATGAAAGAACTGGAAGCTCATCTACACCTGGATTGTTTAACGGTTACGGGTCGAACAATAGGAGACAACTTGGGAGCGGCGAGCGCCCGTACGTTGAATCGAGATGTGATTCGCACCGTGGAAGAGCCTCTTGATCCGCAGGGAGGGATCGCTGTGCTGCGCGGCAATCTTGCGCCTGATGGAGCGCTTATTAAACAAACGGCTGTCTCCGCGCATCTCAAAAAGCATACAGGACGTGCTGTTGTTTTTGAGAACCCCGCCGATCTGGCTGCGCGCATTGACGATCCCGATCTGGATGTAGATGCGGACAGTGTGCTCGTATTGAAAAATGCAGGGCCTAAGGGCGCGCCGGCCATGCCGGAAATCGGGCAAATTCCCATCCCAACCAAGCTGCTAAAGCAGGGGGTTAGGGACATGGTTCGCATATCTGATGCCAGAATCAGCGGCACTTCTTATGGGGCGCTAATTGTTCATGTTGCGCCTGAAGCGGCGATAGGCGGCCCTCTTGCGCTGGTGCAGGACGGGGATGAGATTGAGCTGGATATTGCCGATCGCAGGTTAAATCTGAATGTATCGGAAGCGGAGCTTGCCGAACGTCGCAAAGCTTGGAAGGCGCCAGCCCCATTCTATGACCGGGGGTATGGTCTTTTGTTTCAGGAGCGGGTGCTGCAGGCCAACCAAGGCTGTGATTTTGACTTCCTGCTCCCGCCTCACATGCGTTAGGGGCAGCATCAAAGAAAATAGTTGTCAAAGACCGGCGGCTCATAAAATAGAAGCTTTTGGGTATTCTAACTAGCAAAAGGAGTTGCTAACATGAATATTCTGGAAGTACTGAGCGATGCAATGAAGCCGTTTCTGGATGGTGAGAAGCCTCCTCTCAACGTTGGAGAAGTCATGAACCTGTGGTTTTATTTAACCGCAACGGAACAAACCATGTGCGGTGAGCAGGTCTCTTATAATATTGTTCAGGATCCTGAACTCAAAGAGAAGCTGCAAGAAGTGATTAACGACGTTCATCGTCCGATATTTAACGAATTAAGGGAGTTTTTGCAAGCTGAAGGCGTCCCGTTAACAGAGCCAACGTCGGACAAACCAATCGGAGATTTTCGAAATATTCCGGAGGGCGCCAGATTGTCCGATGAGGAAATCGCAAGTCTCCTTAGTTTCAATCTTGTACTTGGCATGAATTATGCTTGCCGGGGGATGACGGAAGCCGTACGGCCGGATGTAGCTGCCATGTTTGTTAAGTTTCAGATGAAGAAGTTAACTTTCGCCATCACGTTAAAAGATCTATTGGTGAGGAGAGGGTGGCTCAAAGCACCCCCGTATTATCAATCGTGATCACCTGTCAATTAATCCAGAAATGCGTTAAACATAAGTTCAAATATAAGCTCAGAAAGCAGTTGTCACAGAGATTTCTCCTCTGGGATGGCTGCTTTTCTATTTCTGTTCATAGGCGGCCAAAGAAGCCCTTGATAAGCTCCGCAACGTGCCAGCTTTGTTCCTCCAGCACAAAATGTCCACCACACAGCAGGCAAGTTTGGATATGGATTAAATCCTTGCTAAAGGCATGGGCCCCTTCCAATGTAAAAATAAAATCGTTCTTCCCCCAGACTACCAGTGTAGGAGGCTGATAGGTCCGCAAGTAATGCTGCCAAGCAGGATATTCTTCTACGTTTTTCCTATAATCGTAGCCTAGCTCCAACTGGATTTGGCTATTCCCAGGACGATCCAGGAAAAATTGGTCCATGGAATATCCATCAGGGCTTATGAGATAAGGTTGACATGCTCCCAGAACGTATTGGCTTTTGGTGAAATCAAACGTTGCAAGCTTGGCAAACGCCGCTTCAGTTGTCGGGTTGCGGTCTGCCCATAGCGCTTTAAAGAGATCAAAGGGCTTTCCGAGTCCTTTCTCATCGGCGACGGCATTCTGAATAATGAAGCCAAGAATACGCTGCGGATTGCGCATAGCTAATCTGAATCCGATAGGTCCGCCATAATCATGGACATATAATAAATAATGAGAAATATGGAGTCTAGCAATTAATTGTTCAATTACAATGGATAAATTCTCGAAGGTGTAATGGTATTCTTCCGTTGAAGGCATACTGCTGTTTCCAAAGCCGGGATAGTCAGGAGCGATGATATGAAAACGGTCAGCCAAAAGAGGGATCAAATCCCTGAACATATGGGAGGAACTGGGGAACCCGTGCAGAAGAATAAGGGTCGGATTGTCAAGACTCCCAGCTTCGCGAAAAAATATACAGAGCCCATCAATATTCATTTTTTTATACAGCACCACCATGTTCAACTCCTTTAGAAGCGCATGTATCCCGCCATAACAAAAATATGTGAGGAGGCTGATTTTAAGTACTTTCCTATCTTGAAGCTCATTCCATGCACCTAGAGATAAACTCCGACTTAAGACCGATAAAAAGTCTTACTAGGGTCTGATTGAACGGACTCTTAGAATTAGGTACAATAAATTCATGGACGCGCAGCAATCGGTTAACAAACCCTAATGAAGTTCTCTTGAACGGGCAAGAATATAAGAAGGCTAAGGAAGTTCCGGGCTTTACATACTACGCATATAAGGGGAAGTTCATATGAATGCCCAGACGTTAATTGGATATGGGATCAGTGCTGTTATTATTATCTTGGTCATCTGGCTGAGAACTCGCGGCAAGGAGCGGCCTATTCGCAATAAAGGCTTCGGGATGCTCATCCCGGTTGTTCTGCTGCTTGTCATATTCGGGTTGTCTATCAGTTCGCTGTCACACATACCAGACCATCCCTTTCACCTTCCAGCCATCTGGGAAATGTTATGCGCAGGCGTGTTGGGTATCGGACTAGGCAGCATCATGCTTTACCATACTGGTTATGAGAAGCGCGAGGATGGGCTTGTGTATGCGCGGCGAAACAAAAATTTTAAATATGTGCTGATCGCGATTATCGCCCTTCGAATTATTTTATCGCAATATTTCAAAAGCCTGGATTATACCGAATTCACTGTACTTACGATGGTAATGGCATACGTATATATTTGCGTCTGGCGAATTGGCAGTTTCATTAAATACCGCCAAGTGAGTGCGCATTGAGACTAAGATCTACAAGATGGCTTGAATGGCTGTCAAGGCACCCAATTTGGTGTCTTTTTTCTTTCTAGGGCATTTGGGATTGAATGGAGGCTAACGTTTCGCTGATCGTAGTTTCGAGTTTAAAGATTTTCTGGTTTTCCTCATTGATTTGACGCGCCAGAGTGACCATGGAGGCCAGAGAGCTTTGAACGCCGTTCGTGTCAGTTTTTTTGGCAGCTTGCTTGAAGGCGCTCCATAAGGGGGACAGACTGCTTTGGGTGGTTCGAATCGCGCCTTGTTTGGCTTTGATTTGGGAATTCATAGGGTCAAGCTCCGTGAGACGGCTGCGGATTTTCTTCGAGGCTTGCGAGACTTTGTCTTTGGCGGCTTGGTGAGCCTTCACCTTGGCAGCAATATCTGCGCGAGCAAGCTGAACGGGGATTTTCAGTGCGGCGACCTGGATATTCAGGAAGGTGTTCAAGCTTTTGCTTTTTAAGGCTCGGGCAGCTTCAATCTGCTTATTAAGTGAGGTACATCGGGATAATAAGGGCTCGTACCGCTCTCTTGTTTGCTTAATATCTGCCTCCAGTTTGCTAATTTTGGCCGCATCAATCTCTTTGAGCTTTTTGCTTATCGTAGAAGCCGTATCCTTATTACGATCGTGAAGGGAGTCAATTGTACTTTCCCAATCCTGATCTTGCTTCTGCAAACTTAGGAATTCGCTGTACAGAGATCGGATAGTTCGGGCTTGGCTTTGAGAGGCACTGGCGATGGTCTTATCCAGCGAGGTTTGGATCGCGGCTGTTATTTCCATGGAAGCGGCAGCGGCGGTTCCTGCTGGCAGGGCTGAGGCGAGGGCAAATGCGGTGAGCCAAACGGTCATATTTTTCATAAACGTCCTCCTTCGAATCTGAAAATGGTTGGGAATACAACAAAAAAAGCACCGGCAAGAAAGGCTGATAGCCTTATCTCACGGGTGCTTCCACGTAAGTATTCGCTTGAAATAGAATAGCTGTACTATACCAAGTTGCCGCACAAAATGTCAATACGAACACCAAATTTGCTCCAAGTGAACCCCGTGCTTTAAACTAGAGAAGACTGGTAAAATAACCACGACCAAAGGATGGAACAATCATGATGAATCAGCTTTCCATAAATGACTTGAAAAATTTCAAGAATGAAATCACCCGTTTCATGATGACGTACAAATTTGCTCTGGATGCTATGGAGACACGCGTAGAAATCTTAGTGCAGGAATTCGAAATGCTGCATGAATATAACCCTATTGAACATACCAAATCTCGCCTGAAATCGCCCGAAAGCATCTTTCATAAGCTGAACAGAAAAGGTGGCGATATCTCGTTTACGGGAATTCGAGACAGTATTAAGGACATAGCCGGCATGCGAATCACATGTTCGTTCATTTCGGATATTTATGTGATCAGCAATATGCTCAAAAATCAAAGTGACCTTAAGATACTAGGGGAAAAAGATTATATTAAGCATCCGAAGCCAAACGGTTATCAAAGTCTTCATTTGCTGATCGAAGTTCCGGTACATATGTCCGATCGCCAAGAAAGTGTCTGTATCGAAGTTCAGATTCGAACGATTGCTATGGACTTCTGGGCCAGCTTGGAGCACAAAATTTATTATAAGTTCAACCAAGGTAATCAAGCTGTGCCGGGAAGGCTGTTGGACGAATTAAAGCAAGCGGCCGCCGCCGCGTATGCCCTTGATTTGCAAATGGAACGGCTGCATGCGGAGATTGAAGTCATTAAAGAAGAACAATCGGATACCTCTGTCGATGCTCTCAACCGCATTATTATTAATAATCAACAGTTCGCGCTGCCGCAAGCTCTGCTCGAGCTCCTAACCGATGACGATTCCAAATAAAGACACCATCCACAAAGAGTTGATTTTTGTGGTATACTAGTAGGATCGGACTAGAAGGGTGTTGCGAGCACATGCAGGTATTTGAAGATTGGAACCAGAAAGTAAAGACGACGTTCAATGCGACGAGTAATGAAGTTGTTTTAACCGTAATGGAAGCAGGGGAATACTTAGGACTTACCAAGGATCAAATGAAGCTTTATGTGGACAAAAACAAGTTGACCAAGGTGCCCATCATGAGAAGCGTGCACCGCTATCTGCTGCTGAAAAGCGAGATCGACGAGATTATTAGAAAATCATAAACAAGGTCATTCAGATGAAGACGCCTCCGTGGGAGCGCGTCTTTTTTTTGTTCTTTTTGGCTGTAGTAGTTATTTTCTCCTAGGACTTCTGGTACAATCTCATTAGCCAGTAAGTGAGCGATGATTCTAAGATGAGGTGTGTCATGAACGGGATATGGTCCAGCCAATTTTACCAAACGTTTCTACATAAATTTGCGCAGGATAAGAAGGAGTACAGGAAAGTCTTCTTATTGTTCGCTTATTTATTTTTTGTGGTGTCCGCATCCACGATCGGCAGAACAGCGGCGGATACGCTCTTTTTAAGCCGATTCGATAATTCCTATTTATCTTTGATGTATTTGCCGCAGGCCCTCGTCATGATTACGGCAGGGATCCTATTCCAGCGTTATTCCCCGAAGGTACGGTTGGACAGCCTCATGAAGGGCTTAATACCGCTTATCTCTGTGCTGGTGTTAATCTCGAGGCTCGGTGTAGGGCTTGAGCTGCGGTGGGTATTTCCAGTCATTTATATCGGGTACGACGTGTTCAACTTCCTGATGATCGTGTGTTTCTGGCAGTTCGCTACTTCCGTCATGGATCAAAGGAAAGCTAAGCAAATGATCGGTATTGTGGGGAGCGGCGGCATTACAGGCGGAATTCTCAGTGGTTTTGGGTTAAAAGCGCTCGTTCCGCTTGTAGGCACGGCGAACCTGATTTATTTCTATGCAGGATTGCAACTGCTCGGTTTAGTTGCCGTGTATTTGATATTGCGGATCACCAAAGACACGTTGGACAATAAGCCCGTACAGCCAAGGACAACTGCGTCCAAGCAGACGGTCCCACAGAAGGCGGGGCTTTTTGCCAGTGTGCCTCATTTGAAATATGTAGCTATTCTTTCAGCTGCGCTCGTCGTATCGCTTACCTTAATTGATTATCAGTTCAAGGTCATCCTAAGAGGCACTTTGCAAAATGAGGCTTTGGCTGGATTCATGGGGAGCTTTTACGGCTTCTCGGGGCTGATTGCTTTATTCGTGCAATTGTTTGTTTCCGGACGCATTTTGACGCGGTTTGGCGTAATGACAGCTCTGCTCATTTTCCCAATTGCGTTAATGGCGGGCAGCCTTGGGATTCTGATCCTACCCGTGCTGGCGATGGCTGTTATGGTGAAGGGCAGCGATAAGGTGATTGGGGACACGCTCTATTCGTCCGTCAGTCAGCTGGTGATGTTCCCTGTTCCTCCAGAGTGGCGCGGTAAAGCCAAAGGCTTCCTGGATGGCATTGTTCGAAATGGGGCTAAGGGCTTGGCGGCGATCTGTTTGCTCGTCGTGACACGATTTCTAGCGCCTGAGCAGCTGAGTTATTTGATTGTGTCACTGCTTGCTGTGGGGATCTTGGCAGGGGTCAAAGTGAAAAAAGCCTATTTAAGCACATTGCTGGCCAACCTCAAAAAAGGAGGAGACGATCGAGAGAAGATCGAGCTCAACCTGATGGATGCCGTAAGCCGGCAAATCTTGATTGATGCGCTCTCCGGCACGGATAAGCAGCAGGCGTTATATGCCTTTGGCCTTTTGCGTGAGATGGATACGTTTGATCTTACCCCTCATGTGAACGGGCTGCTGCATCATTCGATTCCCGAAATGGTCATAGAAGCTTTGATTTATGTGGAGCAAAAGGTGCCTGAAGGCTTTGAAGCTGATCTGCAATCCTTAGTGGCGGAAGGCGATAATCAGGTGAAGGCGAAAGCGCTGCTGGCGTTAGCTGCCTATGCCAAAGAGGCGTATATCGATGAGATTACGAGACATCTGGATGCTCCTTCCATCGACGTTCAAGCGGCAGCTATTGCTGGGTTGGTCAAATATTATAGCATTGAAGGCATGTTTCGAGCCGTAGGCAAGCTCAAGGAAATGATGGAGAGCGGAGAAGAAGAAGAACGGATCGCGATGGCTGCTTTGTTCGGGCAAATTCGTGTGAAAAATTTCTATAAGCCGTTGATTTCTCTTTTGCATGATCACAGTCCGCAGGTTCGAATTCGAGCGCTGGAGTCGGCAGCTATTCTTCATGTTCCCCCACTGCTTGCCCCCATTATTGCTATGCTAAAAGATAGCCAAACCCGCCGCTACGCGATTAGTGCGCTGGCGGCTTACGATGAGGAAGATGTGCTGCCTCCGTTGATGTCTTATTTGGATCAAAAAGAAGTTGGTCTGCATGTACCGGCCGTATTCGAGCGGTTCGCTACACAATCAGCTTTTGACCGATTATTCGCTTATTATGAAACAGCCTCCTATGACATGAGGGATCGGATTGTGGAATCACTGCTGCGGATGCAGCGAAGAGAGCCATTCGTGGATAGCAAGAAGGCAGAAGCTTATATTGTTCAGGAGCTGCATTTGTATGGACAGTTTGCTGAGCATGGCTCATGCCTGGTTGGGGTGGAAGGCTATGCGGATATTGCCGATATCGTTAACGAAATTCGAGCCGCGATCAGTCGGCGCATTTTTCAATTGCTGTCTCTTATCCATGATGAGATGACGATGCAGGCTGTATTCTTGGATTGGTCTGAGGGAGATACAAGGCAGCAGGCGAATGCGGAAGAAGTGATTGACCAAACGCTGCAGGGAACCCTTCGTACGGAAATGACCAAGCTAATGGCAGCTTCGCGTAAAATGATGCGGAGTTCGGCGGCGAATGCTCAAATAGAGGCACATCTGAGTTGGCTGTCTGCGCAAGGAGATGACTGGCTCACCCAATCGATTCAGCATCTTATTCTACAAAGATTCGAGGCTTCGCAGGATAACGAGCTGGCGGATCTGATGCACCGTGTGAAATTGCTTCGTCACGTTTCGTTGTTCCATGGCATGACTAGCAAGGACTTGTCTGAGATCGCTCAGCGACTGCATAAGATGGACGTACCCAAGGGAACGATCATCATTCAGGAAGGGGATCCTGGGGATTCCTTGATGTTGATGGGAGATGGACGTGCTAGTGTGCACCGCAGCGGTCAGTTGCTCGGAGAACTGAAGCGTGGGGATTGCTTCGGAGAGATGGCCATCTTGACGCAAGGCCCGCGGACCGCCTCCATTCGAGCGGAGGAAGACAGTCTTTTATGGCGATTGGATTCATCTGTTTTCTACGACATGATGTTCGATCAAACGAGCATTGCCGTTGAAATGATGAAGCTGCTCTCTCGCCGGCTTCGCTCCGAATTGGAGCGTGGGCAGGCAACTGGTAAGTCCGAGTCGGCGCCTAAACTTGCGGAAGCAGCAGTTGGCTATGAGCAGTTGGCGGCCAAATCGACGGAAGATCTGACGAAGGACGAAGTTCTATTACGGCGCATACTGGTGCTGCAAAAGATTGATTTGTTTGTTCATCTTGCTCCTGATGACTTCTTGTGGCTGGCGCAAATGGTCGATGAAGTCGCCTTTGCCCCTGGGGAGACGATATGCCGAGCCGGCGACTTCGGAGACACTATGTATGGGATCATCGAAGGCAGTATTCGCGTTCATCGCGGAAGCGAGGAATATGCGGTTCTTCAGGAAGGTTCATTCTTTGGGGAGATGGCGATTATCGATAGCGGGCCGCGCTCGGCAGACTGTACAGCGAAGGAAGCCACCTTGCTGCTCCAATTGAACCGGGATCAGGTCATGACTTTCTGTTTCCAGAACATTGATGTCCTGCGAAGTATGATGCGGGTCATCGCGGATCGGCTAAGAGGAATGATTTAAGGGTTTCCCTTGGCTCGCGGAGTCAGAAACCTGCGAAAGTGCAGGCTTTATCCAGAAAATCATACGAAAAACGAAAATTCCTGCAATTGTGCAGGAATTTTTAGCTTTTCCATCCTAAAATTCGGAAAAGGCCTCAAAAGCCTGCAGAATCGCAGGAATTTCATCGTTTAGGTGATTTCGGGGATGAAAAGGATGCATAATCGCAGGTTTTATCAAAAGCACTAAAAATGAAAAAAAGAGCTTTCCTCAAGTTTTTCTACTTGTAGGAAAGCTCTTTTTTCACATCGCGTAGACACTTTTAATAATAATTTCAGGCAGTTCGGCGCATTGGGCTTGGTATTGTTCAGGAGAGATGCTGCCGCTGTATAGTCGTTCGTTGAGGAGTTCAGTTAGCTCAGCCAATTGAAGGGCAATGACCTTCTGGACATCGACATGATTAGCTCTTGCCATCTCAGCCAGAGATTGTCCCTCATATTGGGCTTTGTAGATGTCCTCCTCGGAGGATACGCCCAGCACTTGCAGCAGATCTTCTTTTATAGGTGTAGTTGTTTGTGTGTTTTCTATTGAATTTGCCTGTACCGCGTCGTTCCATGTTGTTCCACCCATGCTTAGGGTGATGGCCACTGTGCTGACCATAAGCATTTGTTTCGTGTTCATTGTATCCTCTTTTCTACAGGTTAAACGATTTGTCATCCTTCAAAGGGCTCGTGAGTTAGTATATTCGAGTGGATGCCAAGTGGTATGGGACGATGTACCTTAATAACCAATTTGGATGTTTTTGAATCATCTGGTACGAAAGTCTACCATGTCCCCCTGCGAAGGTGGCACATATAAATTACTCCAAAGGACGAAGTCGCGAATCGTATAGCGAGATACAATAGGTTTGTAAGCAAGCGCAGAACAAGAAGGAGGCAGGACAACCCAATGAATCGCTTGAAACGCAAAGTCATCATCGTTTCATTGAGCCTATCGACTTGCCTTGTGATGGGTACGGCGTATGCCTACTCCGATGCGAGTGCGCCATTGCAGAACTGGTACAAAGCTCGCACCCAACAGGGGATGAGTGAGATCAACATCAAAGCCCTACAAGAATGGGCCGAAGCCGCTCAATCCTTGGAAGCATCGGCGAAAGAGAAGGTCTCCGTGTCCAATGTTCATCTAACTAAGATCGCGGATGACACGAGTCAACAAACAATCGATCGCATAGATAAAGCTAACCAAATCTATGTGAGTCAAATGGAGCTTGCAGCCAATGAACTTGTAAAAACGGGCGCTGCTGATTTTGACAAGTACGTGAGTACTTCGAAAAGGAACCATGATCGTGAAATTGATCAGTTGGCTCAGGAGACAATTGCAGAGCTGACGTCGAAGCTGGGTAAGTAGTCAGTCATTGTGAGTTATGGGTTCACCTATCGTGAACACAATTAAACCAATAAAACCATATAAGGGAGATTGATTAAAGATGAAAGCATTGAAAAGCAAATTAGCAATTGGTGTTATTGCAACAGGTTTAGTAGCAGGTATGGGTACAGCTTTCGCAGCAACTGACGCTGGCGGACAACTTCAAGGCTGGTACAACACAGCAACAGCTGCAACAAAAGCATTAGTAGCCGGAGATGTTGCAGGTTTCGTAGCTGCAAACAAAGACAAACTTGTTTCTGATTACAAAGCTATCAACAACACTGCAGTTAACAATGTGAAAACAGCGGGTACAACTGAAACAGGTCGTGTACAAGGTGCTATCAATGGTCAAGTAAGTGCTTACTCCACGGCAATTGACGGTAAAAACACAAGCATCAAAAACGGCATGGCAGGCGAGTACGATAAAGTGGTTAGTGATGCTAACTCTTTGAACAATAAAGCGGTTGATGTAGCTGGTCTTATTGGCGCAGCTGATATTTACAGCGATGTTACGGCTCAAGGAAAGTCTTCCCTGAACAGCTTGAATGCTGCTGTAGCTACAACACAAGCTCAAGCAGCTACGACTTTAACTGCAAAAATCGAAGCAACTAAAGCAGAATTGAACGCTTTGCTTGCTGCTGAAAGAACAGCAGCTTCCCAAGAAATCAAAGATAACATCGCTGCCAAAGTAGCTGAGAAATTAGCTGATCTTCAAGCGCTTGCGAATGCTTTGGAAGCTTCCAACAAGAAAAGCATCTCCGATAAAGGTGTTGCCCTTGAGACTACTGGCAAAGCAGCTCTTGAAAACATCGTTCTTGACGGATTCAAAAAATAAGAAGTAAAACAGGCCCCGGCAACGGGGCCTCCATCTTACTTCATTCTGACTACATTCACTAGAAAAGGAGGAATCACGATGATCACTAGAAATGAAAAACAAGGCAAGGTGAAATCCAAACGGATTGTCGCAGCTGGAATTGTTTCTTTAACGGTTATTCTTACGGCATCAGCCGGGGTTTCCTATGCGGATATTGATATTGCCGGTACGATGGCTTCTTGGTTTAATAAGAAAACGGAGCAAGTGGTCCAGAATCTTGACCAGTCCATGAAGTTAGAGACGGATGCGCAGAAGGAAGTGTTGAAGAAAGAGTTGCAGCTTCGACTCGAAGCATCAGCCAGGAATCTGGAAGCTTTCACAGAGGAGCAGAAGCGGGTCCACATTCAAGCACTTGCGCAATATGCGCAAAAGTTACTCGCACAAACGGATATCAGAACGGAGCAAGATCGTCAGCAGATTATGAACAAGCTTCAATCCATTACGGATAGTGCCAAAGGTGCGATGGATGCATTGGCAGGCAGTTATGTACCGCCTGTATTGGTATTCTCTCCGGCTCCGCCTGTCATAGTGCCTCCGGCGGTAGTAGTGCCAACAGTGCCCCCGGCGGTAGTAGTGCCAACGGTGCCCCCGGCAGTAGTAGTGCCGACAGTGCCTGTAGAGAATCCAGCGCCAGCACCTGTGCCGTCGACTCCGCAGCAGCCCACAGTCACGGATGATGTCTACGGACAGCACCCGCAAGCTTCAACTATAGTGAATGCAACCTACAAACAATAACAATCTTACATTTTAAGCTGCTGAGGTGGGAAGTCTATCATGATCGAATTGAATCCGGAAGTAAGTCGATCCGTTGTTAAGAATAAAAATGGATTTTGGGGTTGGGTGAAATTTATTTTACTCTTAACTCTGGCCTTTATATTGATTAACAATGTAATTGGGCTTACGAGAGTTTCAGGTAACTCCATGTATCCCAGCCTTCAAAACGGCAATGTGCTGCTGATGAATAAGTTATCCTTATTCTTTACTACTCCCAAATATGGCGATGTCGTTGTCATTAAGGATGAGCGTCTGGAATTTAGCATTATTAAGCGTGTTATTGCTGTTCAAGGAGATCGGATTCTTATCCGGGACGGTGTTATCTATGTGAATGAAACACCGCTGCCTGAACTATACACAGCCGGTAAATCGGAAGATATGGCGGTTCAAACAGTTCCAGCCGGTTCCCTATTCGTCATAGGAGACAATAGGACCTTAGGTGAAAGCAAAGACAGCAGGGATCCCTCATTAGGTCCTGTTCATATCAAGGATGTGAAAGGGTACGCGGAATTCTCGTTGCTTCCTATGCATCGTATTCCAGAGCCGCTTGACCTATAAAAACAAAAGATCCGGCGGGTTATCCCGGCGGATCTTTCTTGTAAGCTGTTTATCGCTGCATTTCGAATTGTACGAGCCCTTTGGACAGTGCATATAAAGCTGCTTGCGTACGATCGGCTAGCTCCAGCTTCGCTAGAACCTGGCTGACATGTTTTTTGACAGTGAATTCCGTAATGTAAAGAGCGCTTGCGATTTCTTTGTTGGAGCGTCCTTTGCCAAGGGACATCAGAACCTCAAGCTCTTTGGGGGTTAATTCGGATAGATCCTGTTCTTCTTTACCTGCTTTATCGTTCATCATGGACCCCATTAAGACGGGATCGTAGTATTTGCGGCCCCGAGCAACAACTTCTACCGCATATAATAAATCTTCAGGGAAAGCTTCCTTCAAGCAGATTCCTTCAATTTGCATCGATTGTGCCAATTGAAGTTCATTTCGCGTGACCGATGAGGTTAATATCATATATTTACACGTATGCCCCGCCCGACGAGCCTGTTGAATGAAATCCAAACCATTCTCATTCCCCAAATTTAAATCTACGAGTACAAGATCCGGCTGCATCTGGTCCAGAAGTCCAAGGGCTTCCCTCGAATTAGCGGCTTCTCCGATAACATCCATGGATTGACCGGATGAAACAACCGTGCAAATTCCTTTGCGAACAAGAGGATGGTCATCAAGAATAATCATAGTAATCAAGCGGCTTCCCTCCAAAAGAGATCCAATCTATGTTATACTGGAAATAATAGTTCCAAATACCTAATACTATATGCCTATGCTAGTTTCTGATGTTCATTGTATAACAAAACAGACAGAAAAACCATTAAGAATACATTAAGTTTAGGAGCAGTTAAGCATGGCTTTACAGAATAAAACAGGCTTATATTTATTTTTGGGCAGCAGATGGGTTCTGCTGTTAATTGGCATGTTGGTCTATACCCAAGCCAGCGGAGTTTCACCGGGGCTATTGTTGATAGCGGTGCTTTTTCAAACGATATATAGTCTCGTACATTTGGACAAAATGCGCAGAAAGGTTGCTTTCCTAGCGGTTGCAGCGGATTTATGCTTCGGTTTTGGCATGCTTTGGCTGACCGGCGGACTGTCGAGTCCCTTCTTATTCTATAGCTTTACGGGTCTTGGGATGATCAAACGATTTGTGACCTGGAAGCCGTATTATCTGATTTCACTGGGGTATGTGATTGTGCTTCCCACAGTTTTTGCTTTGACTTCGAACAGCTCTATTTATAGTTATGTGCTGGCTCATTTTGCCTATGGTTTTGTCATTTTTGCATTTTTTTGTGTGGTAGGACTTGTGCACTATACTCTGCAAAACTTGCACAAGCAGTACCGCAAATTTGTGATGATTTACTCCTCGCAGCATAAGGGGGTCAACCCCTTTAAACAAAGAACGATTTATCAAGTGGAAGAATTGCTCAAGAAGGTTTTGGATGACCGCGAAGTTATTCTTTGCTTGGAGAGTACTGGTCCTTACGAGAAGATTCAAAGCTGGAAGCATACCTATTTTACAAACTATATGAAACAAAATACGCCCTCCAGCCCGAGGCTTTTTACGAGCCTGCCATTTCCGACGGGTGAAGTTGTGCCTCTGTATATCCAAACCCTCGTCGATCGTAATGGCAAGGTATACGGCTGGCTGCTCGTCAAAGCAGAGAAACAGGAACTGTCTATTTTGCACAAAATGTACATGCAATTCATTCTTGTGAAGCTGGAAGCTTTTCATTTTACCAATGAGGAATTGCAGGATGCGGAAGAAACGGCTGTAGCGATAGAGCGCAATACGATTGCTCAGAACATTCATGATGGCATTACCCAGGAGCTGTTCTTCATCTCGATACAGTTGTTTCAATTAAAAAATGCGCTTCCCTCCGAGGCGCGCGAGGCCCTACTGCCCTATGTGACCGATATCGAGAAGAAGGTGAAAGAAAGTCACCGGGATATTCGCCAGTTCATTATCGAGCTTAAGGATGAGAAGCGTAAATTCAATCTCCATCATGCTATTGAGAAGCTCCTTTATCGGGTTACGGAGCATACCGAGGTGAAGCCGAAGTTCGAGAACATCGGTTGGGTGGCACATGAACAGCTGGATATTGAAGAGGCGATCTATCATTTGGTCGAAGAAGCAGCGAACAATGTCATTAAGCATGCGCGTGCCAAACATATTCATGTGAAAATTGAAGTGACCAGCGTCCAATGGACAATTATGGTGAAGGATGATGGGGTAGGAATGAAAAGCTCATCTATGGCTCAGGAGGGAAGATTCGGACTTGGCGGCATGGAGAAGCGAATTAAAGCTTTGAATGGGGCCCTGTCTTTTCATTCTGAGACGGCTGTGGGAACAACCGTTACCGCCTACATCCCGCGTGAAAGGAGCATAGCCTATGTATAAAGTAGTGATCGCTGATGACCGTTCAATTGTTAGAGAAGGACTACATATTTTACTTCAAAGCTGTGGCGATTATACAGTCGCCGGAGAGGCAGCGGACGGGAACGAAGCGATCGCACAGTCGCTGGCTTTGGCGCCGGATCTGCTTCTGACGGATTTGAAAATGCCCGGAACATCGATTATTGAAGGGGCTAGGTCGTTAAAGGATACCTATCCGGCAATGAAGATAATAATCTTAACCGCATTTGACGAGAGCGAAGATATTTATCGCGCTATCAAAGCTGGGGTAGATGGTTACTTAATGAAAGATACGAGCCCAGAGGTCATTCTATCTACGATCGAAGATGTGATGAAAGGGGCTACTTGTTTTCAGCCCAAAGAGAACAGCTATGATGAGCCTGTATTAAGGAGGGCTCTGCTATGAAATATGTGCAACGAATCTCCGGGCAGCCTGCCGATCAGCTGATGATGGCTATGATTGGGAGCATGGCTTTTATATGTGCATTAAGCGGCTTTTTCTATGTGTTGATAAGCGGGAATGCGGAATCCAAGCTGTATACGATGACTTCGCTGACCGTTTCTCTTTTTTCGTGGGGGATGTACGGAATTCAGAAAAGTATACCCAAGGACAGTCCTTATTCGAAGCTCATTACTCCTGCGCTGATTTTCCTGGTCGTTGTTGTGATAACGCTATACAATCCGATGGCTTTGCAGCAGATGTGGGTGGCATTGATCTTTTTCCCCATTATGCTCAGTTTGCTCGTAGATTATCGCATGTATTTGTATGGCATCTTAATATTTATCGTATACTTCTCTATCTTTCATATATTTGGTCCTACGGTGAACAACGAAGGGTTGTCTCCGATCATCATGGCGACGACCAAAGCCGTATATGCCCTGGGCACGATGATTCTGGGAGGCATTATTAGTGTGACCTTCCATCAGCACAAAAAGCGTGTGGAAGCTGCCGCTTTCCAGCAGCAGAAGCAGCAGGTCATTAATCTATTGCAATGTTTTATCCCCGTTGGAGAGCGGAAAACACAAACTTCCCGCAAAGAAATCGGAGAAATGAGCGCCTTATTGAAAGCGCTTGTGACGGAGTATGGTCGCGGGCTGCGCGTGCAGGAATGGGAGATCGACTTGTTGTCGCTACTGCATTTTGTAAGTCGGGTCAAGCTGCCGGATTATATGTTCGAAAAGGAAGGGAAGCTGTCGGAATTCGAGTTCGAAGTGGTGCAGGAGCATTGCTATATGGCGAAGGAATTATGCGAGGGCATCCCTGATTTTCTGGAGGTGGAGAAAGCTTTCCTCTATCATCATGAAAAGGTAGACGGTACCGGTTATCCGTATCAGTTATCGGGGAATCAGATTCCGCTCCTCTCGCAGATGCTTGGTCTCGTTGAAGTTTTCCTGGCCTTAACGACACCGCGGTCATACCGAGAAGAGATGTCGCAGCGCGAAGCGTATGTGGAGATTCAGAAGCTTGTCGGCAAGTCTTTTCGCGGAGATATTGTAGATGCATTTGGCAAAGTGATTGATTAGCAGGCGGGACATATCCAGTATTACCCTGCGGGGGACACTCCTTCTCTTCACATAATCAGCCTCTAAAATGTGGCATATTAGTAACAGTCTAGTTGGCTGTACCAAACCACAGAAGGCAAGGAGTGAATTTACACCCGTGTACTACATCCGTATCCTTACCGCCATGCTTGTTATGCTGCTCGGGCAGGCCAGCCTGGCATCTGCCGATGGCTCGTATCATTTTGGCTTTAAAAAAAGCATAAACGGACAACGCCCGTCCATTGATGAAGAAGGCTTCAAAGGCTTGCTGAAGCGGCATGAAGCGATCTTTACAGGCGACCTTGCGGTCAAAGAAATATACTTAACCTTCGATAATGGCTATGAGCAAGGGTATACCGGCAAGATTTTGGACGTTCTGAAGGATAAGCAGGTGCCTGCCATTTTCTTCGTCACAGGGCACTACATCAAAACCGAGCCAGAGCTGTTGAAGCGCATGGCGCAAGAAGGCCACCTGATCGGCAACCATTCTTGGAGTCATCCCGACATGAGTCAAATATCGGCAGACCGCATCAAAAAAGAGCTGGACCAGGTGAAAGAGGGCGTCAGCGCTGTAACAGGCCAAACGGAGATGCGCTACCTGCGCACGCCGCGGGGCATATTCAACGGCCAGTCCTTGACAGTCAGCCAGCAGCTTGGCTACACGAACGTATTCTGGTCCGTTGCGTATCGCGATTGGGAGCCCAAGCATCAGAAGGGCTGGGAATACGCGTACAAAAATGTGATGGCGCAGCTGCACCCCGGCGCGGTGATACTGCTGCATTCGGTATCCAAAGACAACACCGAGGCACTCGCCAAAATCATTGACGACGCCAGGAGTCAAGGCTATCAGTTCAAAAGTCTCGATGAGATGAAAACACACACGCCATAGAGTAAATAGGAATGCGGCCACTCTACAGCAAGAGACAATTGGGGCTAGAAAGTAGAAAAAGCTCATCCCATAATGGGGTGAGCTTTTGTGGTTATATGGAGATGAGAAGGAAATAGGGTACGCTATTTACGCGGAAAAGGTGGAATTTTGGCTGAAAAGGAACTGAGATACGCTATTTGCTCGGAAACATTCATTTTATCGGTGAAATGTACTTCTGTCAATAGCGTAGACACAAAATTAAGGAACAACCACGGCATTAGACAGCCTGATTTCTGTAGTAAATTTGTTCGAAATGATGAGCCGTCTCGTATCCTAGAGTAGAATGTGGTCGTAGTCGATTATAGTCAAACTCAATGTAAGCATAGAGTTCTCTCATGGCTTGTTTACGGGTCTTAAATTTTGTTTGGTACACAAATTCTTTTTTCAACGTGCTATGGAAGGACTCGATACAAGCGTTATCATAGCAATTTCCTTTACGGCTCATGCTGCCAATCATTTTGTACTCTTGTAACTTTGCGCGGTAGTCATGACTAGCGTATTGAGAGCCACGATCAGAGTGATGAATTAATCCTGGCTCAGGCTTGCGACGCTTATATGCCTTCTCTAGCGCGTCTAAAACGAGCTCCCTTGTCATTCGAGCTCCCATTGAAAATCCTACAATTCTGCGAGAGTACAAATCCATTACGCTTGCCAAATACAACCAGCCCTCGCCCGTCTGGATGTAAGTGATATCCGTTACCCAAGCTTTATTCGGCGCTAGCACAGTAAACTGACGATTTAACACATTTTCGAACACAGGCAAGTCATGTTTAGAATTCGTCGTAGCCGTTACTTTCCTTACGGTTATTGACTTCAATCCCATTTCCTTCATACGCCGACTGACCGTTTTGGAAGAAACCGCAGTCCCATTTTTTCTTAATACGGCTGTAATCGTCGGACTTCCTGCGCGTTTTTTAAAGTGATTAAACAGTCTTCTTATCTTCCGATCTAGCGCTTTTAAGCGCTTTTCACGAGCACTAGGTTCCCTCTTAATCCATTTGTAATATCCGCTTCGTGAGACTTCTAAAACGGTGCACATCTTCTCGACCCGGTACTGGAAGCGGTGTTTATAAATAAACGAATAAATCAGCACGGGTCCTTTGTGAAGAAGTGCATCGCCTTTTTTAAAATCTCATTTTCCTCTTTTAATTCGAGGATGCTTTGCTCCAACTTCTTCATTCGTTCATAGTCTACAAACACCTGAGACTGAGATTCTACAGTTCTACTGCCGTACTGTTTAATCCACCGACTTAGGGTACTTTTAGGAATATTTAATTCCTTAGAAATTTCAATTGGTCTCTTATTAGCAGACTCCATGTGTTCAACTGTCTTGCGTTTAAATTCCTCATCATAACTTTCACGTTGTGATCCCATGCCACACCTCGACCTTATTTAATATCTATATTATAAAGGTTGTTCCTTAAGGTGTGTCTACGAAATAGTCTAACTTCA
>NZ_MBTG01000050.1 GCF_002027705.1 Paenibacillus ferrarius
CACCTTGGATAAAAATCCAGCATATCCACCAGCCATACAAGAATTAATAACTGAGAAATCCCTACCAAAAGAAACCTTGATTAGACAGACAAAGTATCTAAACAACATTGTGGAGCAAGATCACCGGTTCATAAAAAAAATCACAAAACCAAATCTCGGTTTCAAATCGTTTCTTACAGCGGATCAGACGTTAAAGGGAATTGAGGCTTTACATATGATAAGGAAAGGGCAGGCCGATGATAATTCGACTGTCCTCACTGCTGTTGAATGGCTAAATAAGATATTTGATTTAGTGGCATAGACAAACTATACTTTGTCGGGTAACTGCGAACTTTTTTAAATCCTTGCACCAAAACCCTTAATCCCAATTGAGCATGTTAGCAAATTTTATCACATGGGTGGGGAAACGATTCAGGCGTTGGATGACATAACGCTGGAAATTGCGCAAGGCGAATTTTATTGCTATTTTGGGGCCGTCAGGCTTAGGAAAGTCCACGCTGATGAATATCATCGGCTGTTTGGACGTTTCGGATGAAGGCTTGTGGTGCAAGAATAAAAATGGATAGCAAATACCCAACAAAATTGTAATTTAACTATGCCACTATACCAAATATTTTATTGAGCCATTCAACAGCAGATAGGACAGACGAATTATTTTCGGCCTGCCCTTTCCTAATCATATGTAAGGCCTCGATTCCCTTCAACGTCTGTTCGGCAGTGTGAAACGTTTTAATACCAAGATTTGGTTTTGTGATTTTCTTTATGAATCGATGATCTTGTTCCACAATGTTGTTTAGATACTTTGCCTGTCTAATTATTGTTTCTTTTGGCAGGGCTTTTTCATTTATTAATTCTTGTATGGCTGGTGGATATGCCGGGTTTTTGTCCGTGGTAATTGATTATGTGGCGAGGCCAAAGCTTTTGTAAAGAAACGCTTAGCTGCCGGCATTTCTCGATTTTCAGATAACATAAAATCATTCGTTTTCCCCATAGAATCAACCGCTCTATATAAATACTTCCTTTAACCTTTGACTTTGATGTACGTTTCGTCCGTTCTGTACGAATAATTTGTTGGTTTTAGATAAGGGCGGATTCGTTTGTCTATTTCGGGCCCAAACTCATGGACCCATCGCATAATCGTCGTATGGGAAATCTCTAATCCCCGCTCGCTCATCATTTCTACGATTTCTCGATTGCTTAAACTATATTTTAAATACCATCTCACGGTTAGTAAAATGATTGCTGATTCATATTGCTTCCATTTAAATAAGTCCAATTTGTTTTCCAAAGTAAGTTGCTCCATCCCATGACTTCATTATCAATTACGTTATCATGAATTGGAGCTTTGCACCACAACCGAAATATTTTTTTACGATCACTATCAGTTTATTATTAAACGGAAATAAAAACCAGAATATCCACGTATCTTCTCTTTTTTACTTAATTATCATTGTCAATGACTTCGACGGAAGGAACTATTTCCCTCCGACTTTATCAAAATTTAATGAAAAAGACACTAGAGGGTGTCTGTTGAGATCCAACAAACTCACTTTCTCATAACGAATTTATTATGTTTGATGCAATTTCCATCTACTCATTATCTTATTAAATTCACTTTCCAAACCCATCTCATGTAATTAATTAAAGTATTGGAAAAAAAAGAAGATAATTATAACCCTCAATAATGGAAAATTTACCCTATGAAAAAAATGTTTAATTTGGTATAGTTAGGAACGTGAATGTTAAAAAATCCCATAAAATTAATATTAGGGCGGAGAGAAACGTATTTTAGGGTCTTGAAGTTTTAAGTTGACCGTCGTTGTACTATTTTCTCCCGCTTTTAGTATAGTAATTTTATTCGCGGTGAGGCTTGTCCTATTAAAAAGGCTTAGTTATTATTCATGATGATTAAATCATACTACCACAATTCCGACAGTTTTATGTTCTGCTCATGGAACCTTCCATTTTAAGCTACCGTGTATTTTCCTATCAAAAGTAAAAGAACAACCGGGCAGATGGCGTCCGTTGGAGCCATCTGCCCTACTGCTCCCGTGTTCGAGGCACGCTTTCTGAAGTCAACCTATATTGGGATTTGCATTGATCAATCCTAGCAAAAGCATCTAAAGATATTATCAAAAAATAAATGGGGAAATCTTGATCTTTCAAATAAACTCCGAGTTCAAGAAGTTGAAGAAATCAAAAAACTCACCCAGTGTTGGAATGATAGGAGTAATGGTGAGATGAGGAGCCTTATCCCACCTGCCTTGGCGAGTACAGAGAGGCTACTTAAAATAAAGGGGGGCAGGCATTGTGCAATCAAAAGGGATTCCAATAGTTAACCCCCGAGTAACTGGTTATCTGCAATAAAAGAAACACCTACTTGGAACTCGAATATTATTGGCTGTATTTTCGATAATAATCGACACGAACAGTTAGGTATAATCGTTCAGTGTTGCTCAAGCAACATATCAACACGTTAAGGGGAGGAATCAAAGCACTTATGATTAAACTCGCTTTGGATAAAAGGGTCATACCAGTAAACATGGGAAACAAAGTAAGAGATGCATTCGACAATTCGATCATTTTTTACCTTATAAATCGAAATGACCAACGGCCATTCTTTGTCAATTTTGTTGTTATTGATTTCGAAAATAATCAATTAAATTACTTTGATACATATCTGGAAGAAAACATAGAAGTGATTAATCATCACCCCGACCAAGCAAATTTGACTCTCCAACGAACGCCACATCGTACAGTAACCATTACCGCAGGGGAAAATTTCTTTACATTTATCCAGGAAGAACAATACTTCTATTATGTAAATTATAAGAACCAATACGTACTGATCTACACCTTCGATGACTTCATTAAAAATAAAGATTATAAACTTTTGAAACTGAGCTCAACCAACTATCAAGACACGGATAATCCGAACTACTTGTATTTATCGGCGATTGATGAAGATCAGGCGCTACACATTTACCGAGTTTCGTTAAATCTACAAGAAATAGAGGAAATTCATGTTTTACCGAATCAAACTGTTCCTCCACATACCCTGCGAAAGTACAGAGATATGCTGCTGTTAAGCCATGATTTTGGAAACGCTCAATTCATTAATCAAAATTCAGGAAAAATGATAAGCTCCAGTAATTTTGCTATGTCTTTACAGAAGAGAAAGATGTTCAAAGAAAGGCAGATGAGAGATCAAAGAGAAGAAGAGTGGCGAAAAGTCTTGATAAGTGAAGTATTTAATGAGAGCTATGAAGAGAATCCAATTACCTGTGCAAGTGGAGAAGTGCTCACGATCAATCTTAACAATATGGAAGAGCACTATTACAAGACCAACGGAACCTCACCTGCCCATTTTGAAATCGATGAGAAAACGGATCATATTTATGTTTCGTCCCATAATTTCTTTGTTTGGAACGGGAAAAACATCTATGTGGAACCTGCTGTACTTGATAAATTTCAAATAGAGAACGGCAAGCTGAAGCTAACAAAGTCATTCTCACATGAAACAGGATACCGTTTCACATCTCATAAGTTTTTTTACCATCAAGGAAAGCCCTATATGTGCACATTCGGCCAGCCCAACCGACTTTTCGTCATCGACGCCGAAGATATGCAATTGGTTTACTTCGAGGATATTGGTCAGGACGAATTATCTAGCCAATCAAGTATAAGGGATTATATTAATGACAGGGTGAGCGAATTCGAAATTGTGGGTGTCGAAGTAAGCCAAAATGGGAATTATATAATTTTTGTTTGTAATGAGTTTATCTATCTTTACGATTTTCTCAAAAGAGAGATTATTCAAAAAGTTCCTTATATTAATAATTCTGATGATAAGCACTTGTATGTAGGGTTAGACCAGTACAAAATTCGGACTAACCACATCGATTATTTATAAAAATACGGAATTACCAATTTACTGGGAGGATAGAATGATGAGTACCCAATTGATAGAACTGGAACTTACAAAAAATTTGATCAAAATTACAACTGTAGATGAGACGGAATATTTCATTACAATCAGCTTTGAACAAAAAAGCGAGAAGCAAATGGAAGATCTTGATCAGGCATATCAGGCTGCTTATAAATTTTTGTGTAAAAACGACATTGAGATTTTTCATGAGCGAGTGTTTGGAAGCGCATCACTTTACGAAACGTTTGATGCCATGCGTCAAAACCATGTGAGGACTTATTTTAATAAGGTAGAGATTCCATATACGTATGTTGGTGCTCCCCCCTTTTGGGGCGAAGGAATCGCGGGTATTATTTTACACGGTATAAATGCAAAAAAGAAGGGAGGGACAATTAGGGACGTAGAGTTCGAAGGTCAGATTTGTGGAAGAATGTACGAGAAAGAATCCGATAAAAGACTGATGCTTAGCGCGATTTTTCACAATGAACTTCGGGATAAGAGTTATGAACAAATTTACCATACCTTTTGCAAAATTAATCAAATTCTAAATGGAAACGGGTTAAACTATAGAGACGTCATCCGTACTTGGATTTATATTCCGCAGATTCTCGACTACTATGATCAATTTAACTTGGGCCGAAATAGGTTCTTGGAAGAATTGAATATTATTCCAACAAGGGATAGTATCCGTGACTTTGATTTTGAAAATATATTTATGCCGGCGAGCACTGGCGTCGGTTGTGAAAATCCATATACAAGTGGAGCTTTATTTGACGTTTACGCCATTTCCAAAAACTTTGAATCGGAGATTAAAGTTTCTAATGAAACTGGCAGCAAACAAAGATCAGCTTATCGGTACGGTTCTGCTTTTTCTAGATCCCTTATTGTTCACCAACAAGCGTGCGACCATTTGTTTTTATCAGGTACAGCCTCTATCGACGACAAAGGAAATACGATCCATTTAGATAACATTGATCTTCAAATCGGAGAAACCTTTAAAGTAATAAATTCACTCGTTCAAGAGGCAGATATGAATGTTGCAGACTGGATGGAAGGGACAGTATTTCTCAAAAAAAGCGAGTATGCACAGGCCTACATGAAGAACATTGAAGAAAATCAAGTGCTAAACCCTCCCGTGATTCTTTGTGTAGCAGATATTTGTAGAGAGGATCTTCTGTTTGAGATTGACGGCATTTTTGCGAAAAAGAAATGGTTGTAGGAGGGCCTGTTATGGAGCAAGTAGTGGATGTGGAGTACAAACGAATTACATTTACGAAAAACCATGTGGAGATAAATAAAGATCATTTTATTTGTAGCCAATTTGCAACAGCTATAGATGACAATCATTTCTATATTTCGCAATATCGCGATATCAACGCAAAGTATCCGAAAGGATTCATCGTAAATCGAAATAGTCAGATTATTTGGAGTACTTTAGAGTTAGAAAAAAGGTATACCATTATCAGTTCAAATGTCACTTATGACAAAAACGTATTGCTGTATGTTAAAAATGAACCGTATGACTTAATCGAATTATCATTAAATGGGCAAATCGTTAATACGTACAATATGAAAATCCATGGCGTAAAAAGCATGTACTTTTACTATAAGACCAAGCAAAATACGATCCTCCTCTCTTCTATTCAAGATGGTCGAATTTTGGAATTAAGTGAAACGAATGAGGTTCTATTCGAATACTGCCCTGGCAAAGAGATCTTAAGCGAGCCGCGATGTGTATTTCCAACAGAATCAGGCCATTTTTTAATTGCGGATTCAAAGCATCATTACATTATGATGATCAACAGAAACAAAGAGATGATTTGGTCTTACGGAGAAAAAAACAATCCAGGGTTTGCCCCAGGCCGATTAATGTACCCGTACATGGCTCTTGAATTGCCGAGCGGTCATATTTTAATAGCTGAGCACCAGGCAAACAGAATCACCGAAGTGTCGTTAAACCGCGAAATTGTGTGGCAGTATGGGAATAACCCAGTAGATGAGACTACGTCACCTAGAAAAAATTATTTAAATGGCCCCAATTTTGCACAAATGTTGCCCAACGGTGAATTGGTCATTTCCGACTCAATGAACGGTAGAATTCTTGTTATTGATCGAAATTATGCGATTCATTTCAAGTATGGTTTAACGCCCAAAGACTATCATATCCTCAATTTCCCAAGGAGTGTGCAGCTTTTAAAGAATGGCCGTTTTTTAATTGCTGATTCTAGAAATGATCGCATTGTTGAAATGGATCGTACCGGTGAAATCTATTTTGAATACGGGAATGAAGCTGTCTTTGCCAATAGGACGTTAAAATGGCCGAGATGCGTGTATAAAGATGAGAAGCGAAATCACTATTTAATTAGCGACGGATTTAATCAGCGTTTTATAATTATTGATCAGAACAAAAAAGTATTAAACGAAATCAAGTCCATCACCTATCAAACAGAAGCTATACCACTGCGTGATCCCCACTCCGTTGAAAGTCTACTTGATGATAAATTATTAATTACGGATTCGGGTTCGAATATTGTTTGCATTATTGACCGTAATGGACAAGTTAATTGGATGTATTCAAATGAACAATTTCCACTAGACGACCCTCACTATGCTACGGTTAGCCGAGGCAATTCCATCTATATCGTAGATACAAACCATAGTCGGCTGATCGAGGTAGATCTCAGTACCAATACAGTTTTGAACGTCATAGATGCAGTTTATACAAAAGATCATCGAAAAATAAAATTAAATAAACCCAAATGGATTGATCTAATTAGTGAAAATGAGCTTGCAATTCTGGATTCGCAAAACAATTATCTCATGGTTGTGAATATCTCGGATAAAGCCCATCCAGTAATCGAACAGATGACCGATCCTACGATTTGTAATTCAAGGTGGGCTTACAGACAGGATCAAGCTTATTACATTAGTGACTTTTGGCAACATGATCTCATTCAAGTTACTTTTAGCAGGTAGATGGTGGCGTTCGTGCACTATCCGCAGAATTCTATATGAAAAGAGCGAAGTAATCATGATCAGTGAAAATGTTAAATTTGTTCCTGGTAGCGATACATTACCGAGCCTACTTTCCTTCGAACAAGTAGGTGATGAGAATTGGGCGAGAGTTGGGAACAAGGCATATAATTTAGCTAAACTACAAAAAGCCGGACTGCCTGTTCCAGAAGGCTTCTGTATTCCAATAGAAGTGTATAAGCACTATTTGCAATATGATGAAATCTTGCCTTGTATTGCGGATGAAATTGTCAAAGTAAAGCAGAATCTAGGTGGGAAAATTGCGATTAGAAGTTCTGCTAATATTGAAGATGGAGATAATCTCTCAATGGCAGGTGTGTTTGAGTCTTGTTTTGTCTATAACGATTATGACATCATCGACACCATTAAGAGAATTTTTGAGCAATCCAGATCAGTCGAAGTGGTGGATTACTTAAAGATTCACAACATTGAGCATCATGAATTGGAGTTGGCATTAATCGTTCAAAGGTTGGTCGAGTCGGATTATTCAGGGGTTATCTACACTGGAGTAAATGACGGGCAGCTTCTTGTTCAATATTTTAATGGGTTTGATTCAAATTTGCTGGATGATGGTACGACTAAGGGGAGTTCCATTCTAATTAACACGGATGGGTATATTACAACATCCAATGGTTTTGATTTAAGGCCATTATCCGCAAAGCTAATTCAAGAGATCTACCACTATTCTACATTTATCAAAAACCATTATGATGGCATCAATCAGGATATCGAGTTTTCCTGTAAGAATGACAGGGTATATATTTTACAAACTAGGCCCATGTCTTCCCAAATGGGGAATATTTATATTCATGAAACTCCGGCAGAATGTCTAGAATCAACGAAACAAAAGTTATTAAACCTTGTACAAGCCGAAAAGATTGAACTAGGAACGAATACTGCTATTTTTAGCGACGCTAACTATAGCGAATTATTACCTAGCCCGAAAGAAATGGATATTGGGCTCTATACATATATTTTTACAGGTTTGGATGGTATCCCGGGGGCCACTCAAAAAGCTAGGAACGAAATGGGATACTTAAATAGTGACGAGTCTATTGGCATTATCTCCTATATAGGGGGGAGAACATACTTTAGCATTTCAAGGAATGCTGGCCTCTACCATATTGGATTTCCAGCAAGCAAGCAAGCGTATTTCTCGACACTGGTCAATGAATACTTAGAGGCGATCGAGACGGATCCGCTAAAGGGGTCTTATCCGCAAATGGGATTGTATCTTCAAGATCCGACTCTCGAGGATTTAGAAAAAAGATTTGGCGATAACGCACAATCATATTTTGAAGTGTATCAAAGGTTCGTGCTGAATATGGATCGTTTGGCCGAACAATTCATTTCATATTTCAAGGGAGTCGAAGCTAACCAAATCAGTCAGTATATTCATCGGAAAGGCGGCATTCATTTAAGTAAACTCTCGGCAGAAGAGCTTGTTGAGTATTGCGTCGATATTTTTGAGCATCTTCGAACGAAAACTTGTATTAATTTTGTTAAATCAGCGAGGTTAGGATTTTATTACTCGCAAAAAGTCATCAAGTTGCTTCAGAGTCGGTTTTCAATGGATCGAGAAGAAGCGGACAAGCATTTCTCCAAACTCACTCAGGGCTTGAATGATAGCGCGATTACCAATATGAATATTTCTCTGGCGGAAGCGGGCTCTGATGAAGAAGCCTTAGCTATTGCAAGAACATCAATTGGCCATTTTAGTACGGGGGAGATGTTAGAGATTAGGCATCTGCGCATGAAGGATGTACCCAATGCGCTGGAAACCTATGTGAGCGGAATACGCAAATCTGGACAATACAAAGAATTGTTCACCAAGCAGAAGAACGAAAGAATGTTGTTGCAACAGCAGCTCCTTAGCATGCTTGATGGTGACGAGCGGGATGAAGTCGATCAAATTTTTCGTCACGCACAGACCTATATGGCTCTTCGTGAAACGATCAAATATCTACTTTCTATGGAGTATTCTCTAATTAATGATGGCCTGGAGCAGCTGGAAAAGGAATTGGGGATGAACCCAGGAGATATTTATCATCTATTCCCAAGAGAGCTCGTGAAGCTCGTGCAGGATCCTACAACCCTTATTCATTTAATAAAATCGCGCAAACAATCTTTTGAGAATTACAAAAAGATGGAGATGCCTAGTGTAATTAGAGAATCCGATATTCCCAATCTTACATTAGTTGAAGAGATTACTGCGGACTTCGATGAAGTAACGGGCAGTTTTTTGGCCCAGGGGCCGGTCGTATGTGGTGTCATTCTCAATCTCGATGAGTTTGAAACCTTGGAACAAGCCTACCAAACCATGCTCGGATATCTAGAGGAACGTACGCCAATAATTTTGGTCGCTACCCAAATGAATCTAACACATGACCCATTTATCGCGATATCTGACGGTTTAGTCATTGAAAAAGCCGGCATCGTTGCCCACGGGGCCCAGAGGGCTAGAGAACTTGGAAAAGGGGCAATTGGCGGAATCAGGTCTGCCATTTTGAAAACTGGAATGACTGTACGCTTTGATCCCGATAAAAGAAATTTAATGAAAATTTGTAATCTAGATGCGATGAATTAGATTGCTTCGTATTTCAGGAGGTACATTCATGTGTAGCATTTATGGAATGATGTTCTTTGAGCCTGTCCATCCAGATACCCTCAAAGCCAAAATGGAAAAAATGGCGGAGGTTTCGCAGCACAGAGGTCCCGATCAAAGCGAGATTGTTGTATTGGATCAGGTGGCTATAGGTATGAACCGACTATCCATCATCTCGCCAGAAGAAAATTCAACCGTGCAAAAGGATCGCTATCAGAAGCGTTACGCCGTACTAAACGGTGAAATTGTAAATTACAGAAAGTTACAGGGCATGCTGGCGAATAAGCCGACGCAAAATTGTGATAGCGCGGTCATTTTACCTTTGTATGAAGAGTATGGACGAGACTTTATAACTAAATTAGCAGGCATGTTTGCAATTTCCATTTATGATGAGAAGAGTGGGACTTTGCAATTATGGCGCGATCCACTGGG
Source organism: Paenibacillus ferrarius (assembly GCF_002027705.1). Classification (GTDB taxonomy): domain Bacteria; phylum Bacillota; class Bacilli; order Paenibacillales; family NBRC-103111; genus Paenibacillus_E; species Paenibacillus_E ferrarius. The sequence goes on from NZ_MBTG01000050.1 coordinate 9,999, forward strand.
CATTAAACCGTTGTATTACTATTTCTCGAATGAATGTGTCATTTTTGCTTCTGAAATTAAAATGATCTACGCTGTGATGGACGAAAAGCCGATGGTAGAGTTCTCTGCTGTGGATCATATTTTGCGATATCGTCTGCATCCCAGCAGCACAACGGCCTTTAAAGGGATCTGCAAGGTGCTACCAGGAGAGACGATTGTAGTGAAAGATCGCAAACTGACAAAAGAGCGATATTGGTCTTTGCAACCGAATCAAAACGTTTACGACGATAAATACGGAATCGAACAATTCCGAGAATTATTTATTCAAGTGATCCGTGAAAATTGTTATGCGGATGTTCCTGGTGGTTTTTTCACCTCAGGAGGTTTGGACTCATCCTTAGTGACTGCTGTTGCACTTCGGGAGAAGATGTCGTCGTATCAACAGCCCATATCTATCCGATTCTCTCCCAATTCAGTCATCGATGAGAAGTATGGCGCAGTGCTAGAAGCCTATCTTGGTAAAAAGTTTGAGTGGGTGACGATTACTGATGAGCTGGCCAGACAAACTCTTTGGGATCTATCCCACTACTTGGACGAGCCTCTTGAAAATCCGATTCATGTAGGCACGTATTTGATGGCTAAACGAGCAAAGGAAATGGGACTTAAGTCTGTCCTGACCGGTGACGGTTCCGATGAATTTTTTTTAGGGTATGAAAGACATGCAATTTGGTTTAATCATCCTAATCCGGCTGCTGGCTATTCTGCGTTACATTGGACAATGAGACCGGAAGACGCCACTCAGCTGTATAAGCCTCATTCAAAGGCACTCGTAAAAACAATGGTTAACGGAGATAATCAATCCATTGAGCCTTTCAGGGATATGACTCATGCATTACTCTATGAGCGCGGTGAGCGCCTTCCCGAGTATCACAATATGAGATTGGATCGCATGACCATGGCTCATGGCATCGAAGCCAAAGTTCCATTTTTGGATCATCGCATTGTAGAGTTTTCTCTGAACATTCCAACGAACAAGTTGATTGGTATAGAGGGGAAGGAATGGCTAAAGAATGTCGCGTCCAAATGGCTGCCATCGGATCTAATTCATCGTCAAAAGGTTTTATTTCCCAGCTTGCCGAATCAGTGGCTCTCCGGAAAAGGAGGGGAATGGGCAGCAAGCATTTTACTGGATTCCTCTGCAAAAGTCACGGATTACTTGGAGAGATCGGTTATGGAGCAATATATGAAACAGCATATGACAGGTGAAGTGGAACGCGGGAAATTGCTATGGGCCTTATTGTCTTTAGAGTTATGGTTTCAAAATATAAGTGGTTGGGGAAAAAGTAACTCTTACACGCCTATTAATCTTCATTACCATTAAATTCTGCGATAGAGGTTAGAAAAATGACATTATATGTAACGAGGCACGGCCAAACGGAATGGAATTCTGAAGAAAGAGTTTGTGGGACTTCCGACATAAAGTTAACGGACAAAGGTGTAACACAGGCTGCGGAGCTTGCAATGAAGCTTGGTGATTACAAAATAGATATGGTGTTATCTTCGCCTTTAAATAGAGCCAGAACTACTGCAGAGATCCTAGCTAAACAATGGGGTGGGGAGGTTGTGTTGGATAGTAGACTATCCGAGCAGAACTATGGCATCTATGAAGGGGTCTCTCGAAGTGATGAAGGCTTTAAATACGCAAAAAAACAATTCCCGGGGAAGATGCTTGGTGGAGAGTCCGTATTTAGAGTCGTGCAGCGGGTTTATAATTTGTTGGATGACATTAACAATGGGCATCACAGTAACGTATTGATTGTTGCACATGGAAGTGTATGCAGGGTCATTCATAGTTATTTTAATGATTTATCGAATGAGGAGTATAGTGCGTATTATATAAGGAATTGTGAATTGAAGGAATATCACTTTTAGGGGGCTTAAATTTTAAATTGAATACTTACCAAAAAGTTCTTGAATTAGTGGCTACATACTCGGAAATCGAAGAGAAGGAAATCGGCCCCGACCTACGAATTTTTGACGAGTTTTTTGTTATGGATTCGTTTGCGGCGATTGAGTTTGTTCTTAAGCTCGAACAAGAATTCGGCATAAAGATCGATGATGATGATCTAGACATGCAAAAGCTGCAAACGCCAAGAATGATTGCACAATATGTTGAAAACAAAAAAACATGGTGTAGTAGGGAATGAGTTTGGTTATGCAAATGCTGAAAAAGTATGAAGATAAATACTTGCATTGTCAGACAGCCAAGATTGTAAGTTACCTCATGAAGCATAACGTCAGATGCGAATTGCTGTTTTATTGCGCGTTGGAAAGCACGAATGAGTTATATCAGAAAGTTGTACTCGACGGTGTGAAAATATGGAATTATCCTTCTCGGTGTCTCAATAAAGCCGATTTATCAGTTCTAGGTGTGGAGGCTGAACGGAAAATACTTGAGGGATCGGCGTATTTGAACGAAGAAATTCATGATGTGTTAGCAAGTGGAAGATCTGTTCTTTTGAATTGCGATACGTTTTTCTTGCCTCATCGCAAGGGAGAGTATCAAAAGAAGCATGAGGATCATTGGATCTTTGTTGATCATTACGATGATATCCAGGATCAATATGTTATTTTGGACGACAAATCAAACCATGTAGGTGATTTCTTAGCCTACACCTATTGTGGCGATTTGGTAAGGGAAGCATTTGACCACTCGAGGCGCATTATTAAATATTATCAGTTTGCTGCGGCTGAAGATAACTTCAAGAACATATTACTTCAAAGAGCTGCGACCTACATTGCAAACTTTGAGGACGATGGTCTCCTGTTTGACCATATCGGCAATCTATTGCGTAGCTTGGAGCCTGGCAAGATTCTCATCCCTGAATCTATTGTCTCTTGTCTGAATTTTCTATCAGGTTCGCGGTTTCTAACTGCCATGTTCCTTGACTATATCGGAGAGCAGGATCTGGCTCTAACGTACAAGCAGATTAGCGAAGAGACTCTAATCATCAGGCAATTAATGATTAAGTTTATGATTAGCGGTCATTGCGATTTGCCTCAGATCTTATGGAAGCTGGATCAACTCAAACATAAAGAATTAACCGCGATCGTCGGAATGAAAAGAAGCGTGGTTAAGGGAGTGAGTCAACATCATTCTTAACAAGCCCAAGATCCATCAATCTAGAACCAATTTTATGAATTGCCGAGAATATTTGATCGGGTACTTTCTATTAAATGAGGGTTTGCCGTATCAATGGATTTTTTCTGATAGTTGGGGGTTTCACTATTCTTCAATAGAACGTTTGGGTAACTCATCCGAGTTGCGTCGTTTATTTCAAAAAAATTTGGAAGATTTATATGGCGTTTTTGAAACGGGATATCGCGACTACGAATTGTCCTCTTTGATTGAACTTACAGTTGTACAAGAGCAGTGGCTGTTCATTCCTGCTAATGCCATTTGTGCGAAATGGCACCCGTATTTCAATAAAAAGAACTATACCCACCGTTTCTTGCTTACGCAATATAACTCAACGAATACAAGCGGATCGGTCATTGATTTTATACCCGAATACAATGGAGAACACAGTTATGAAGAAATAGAAGCCGCCTATTTATCAAGTAATTCTCGAGAATGCTTTACCTTATCCAAACCAACCCAAGCACCTGGCTTTTATTTGACCGAAAATCAAGTTAAATCTGTCTATCTTCGGTTAACGAATCAACACACTCAGAGTCATGGCATAAATGGACTTGTCCGTTTTCAAAACGACCTTCTGGAGGCCGAACAGATTGGGAAGGAAATTCTTAATCATTGGTGGGGGGACTTATTGTTTGTCATCAATGCGAGGGAAAGTTTTTTAGAATTTATGTGGTTTTTAAATAGGAACACGGAGTCGCCTTATTATTCGTTAATCCAGCCCTCATTATTGGATATCATTGAAAGAATCATAAATGAATGGGTTATTTTCCGTAACAGCATCATGAAGCTACGCATTTCTGAGAGAGCAGTTGATCATCAACAATTAGCGGAAAAAATAGGGCAAATCATTCAGTTGGAGTCATTTTTCGCAAAAGAGTTGAAGGCTTGTTTTGCAATTACATGAGGTAGTGCAGGTGACTAACTATGATTAAATGTTTGATTTGGGACTTGGATGAAACGCTTTGGCACGGTACTTTGTCAGATAATGAGCGAGTTAAACTCCGTGAAAATATCAAACCAATGCTCGATGAGCTGACTGCACGTGGAATTATTTCTTCAATAGCCTCCAGAAACGATGAAAATAGTGCAATGGAGAAGCTGCGGCAATTCGGGTTGAGGGATTATTTTGTGTTCCCCAAATGCAGTTGGGATTCAAAAGTGACCTCTATTAAATTGATTTTGGAGCAGACCAATCTTTCATCCGAACATGTTGCATTTATAGATGATAATCCATTTGAACGGTTTGAAGTGCAATCTTATTTTCCTAAAATGCTTACTATTGACAGCGCGGAAATCACTAATCTACTTGCAAGGCCTGAATTTGTACCGAGCTATTCAAGTCTTTTTACACCCAATCGTATTCAAACCTATAAAACGCTAGAGAAGCGAAAGTCAGCAGAGCAGGGCTGGGGAGGCTCGCGTCAGGAGTTTTTAAAAAGCTGCGAAATGACGATGTTACTTCGCTTGGCGGAGAATGATGACTTCGAGAGAATTGTTGAGTTAAACCAACGTGCGAATCAATTTAATACATCTTTAGAAAGAATGGATGTAAGCGATTTTGAAAGTCTTCTTAAACAAAAGAGTAACAAAGTGATTGTAGCCGAATTAAAGGATATTTTCGGAGACTATGGGTTTATTGGCTACTTATTAGTGGGGGGGAAGAGCCCCGTCCAAATTCACAGCTTTATTGTTTCTTGCAGAGTTGAGGGGAGAGGGATAGCAGCTGGTTTTCTCATACATGCCTTAAGAACATTCGTACAGGACGACTATGAAATTGAGATGCTTGTTAATATGGCTACTGATAGAAATAGGCAAATGAGAATTTTGCTGCACTCGCTGGGTTTCAAGAAAAAGGATGAGCAGACGCTTTTCATTCCAACGATCCATGGCTTGCCGGAAATCCCGAATTGGATCAGGTTTGTAAGCGCAAACGATTTTTAAAGACGCAAGCGGTTGGGGGACAAGGATGGAAAAGACGTTACAGGTTACACAACCACCTATATTTGGTCTTCTTCGATGGGCCTACACACTAAACATTACCTCATCTTATGAGAAAACGTTGCCTTGGTTCTATAGTAATTTCATACAGATGTATGGCAATAAGCATTTTTTGCAGCAGAATAAGGAGTTTTACTTCGATTTTTACCGGGGGGGCCGCTGGGAATTTAACAACAATAACCCGTATTTACTATCACACAACACAGGCATGGACTTACTCCAGCATTTGCGCTCTGGCATTACAGAACTGGCCATTGATTTTATCAATCAGGAATATTATCCGGTTCTATACATCGACGAGTACTACATCTCTTACAGTTTTGCATACCAGTCCTTACATCTGCCCCATCACTTGATGATTTATGGATACGATGATGACAGAAAAATATTTCATACGATGGCGTTCGGCAAAAAGGGTTCTTTCAGTAAACATGAAGTGTCGTTCAAGGAAGTCGAAACCGCATTTCAGTCGATGTTCCGCTTCATTATGAATGAGGGCTATAAAGATGAACAAACTTATTTTTTTAAGTTTAATCATGACTATGAGTATAGTTTGGATCTAACACTTATTAAGAATCAATTAAGGGATTATGTAGAATCGAAAACTTCCGAAAATACTATAAATCGTAATACGGATAATGATGCGTATGGTTTGGAGACTTACGATTATTTGCAACTCTACTTCGAAGCATGCAGCAGAAAAGATCCAAATCTATTCAACCGACAGGACGTTCGGCAACTTCATATTTTATATGAGCATAAAAAAATCATGGTTGATCGCATTAACTATTTAACTGAAAAGGGCTGCATGAGCCGCGCTGAAAAAATTAGAGATGGGTACAAGGCCTTAATAGATCAATCATTTTTATTACGACACTCCATTATGAAGGCTAGATCCAAAAAGGAAGAGTACCCCTATGCTCAAATGTTCAACCAATTTGATAGCATGAAAAATCAAGAGCAACAACTCTTGGAAGCGTTAATTGATTTATTATAAGTGCGAATAGCGGAGGTGTCTACTTTGACCGGGCGTAATGGAGTGTATGAAGAGACGAATTCGAACAAACATTTTTGGCTAGAAGCGTTGGCCGGAGTTACCCCAAATAAACTGCCATACAATTTCACAGGAAAAAAGATCCGTATTCTTTCGTCGATCGGTTCAGAGCAGAAAACAATTGAAGAGCAGCTGTTCCAACGCTTAAAAGAAGCTTCCATTGAGTATGCTTGTACGTTGGGAGAAATCGCTTACAGTGCCTTCGTTTATTGGCAAAACCTTTTAACTACGGAGAAAAATATTGTCACTGGTTATACTGACACAGGCAGTCACTATCGTAAATCCAATGTCGTTCCCATTCATATAAAACTGGATTCAAAATTAAACATTCAAAATCTAGTTACAAAAGTAAAGGAAACCTTGCGGGAATCGAAGTTGCATAGTGACACGCTGCAGGAAGCGTATCGGAGAATGGGGTTCCAGGACCATGAACGACTAATTGCGACGGTCTTTTGTTGGTCAGAACAACGGATACATGACTTTGAATTGTCTACGAATGAGATGAGTTCCCCCTTGGAACTGGTTGTTTTCGTAGACGAATCGAATCCGGAGATTGTAATCAACTATCTACCGGCATATTTTTATGAAACTGAAATAAAGGATGCAATCAATCTTTACTATGCTATTTTGCAAGGATTGGCAAGTGGAGAAGAGCGTTTTCTCGATAAAAAATACTTACTTGCTAGAGAAGTCAAGGAATGCAAGGCGTATTTTGGGCAAACGGAGTCTGTATACGGAAGAGCTAGAACACTGTCCGAGTTATTTGAAGAGCAGGCCAGAAGAGTACCCGATCGAATCGCGGTAACGAGCGAAGGCACTAAAATCTCATATAGGGACCTGGAGGATAAGTCTAATCAGTTTGCAAGAGTGCTTAGACAGCACGGAGTAGGTAACAACGATCACATTGGAATCGTGATGGAGCGCAGTCCTGATATGATCGTAGCGTTGCTTGCCATATTAAAGTGCGGGGCTGTGTATGTGCCGCTTGAAGTAGATTTTCCAGTTAGAAGAATCGATGAAATCATTAGAAAAGCGGAAATAAAATTATTAATCGCCAATCAGGGGTACCCTCATCAGCATGAAGTTCAGTTCGTGGCTTATGATGAGGAAGAATTGCGTTTACATTCAAATGCTGCGTCCCTGTGTAATAAAAACTCCTCGGACTTGGCATATATTATTTTTACATCGGGATCCACTGGGACGCCGAAGGGAGTAATGATCGAACACCATTCTGTCGTCAACCTGATCCAATGGGTGAACAGCACTTTTCATGTGACGGAGAATGATGTTGTGCTTAGCGTTACATCACTCACTTTTGACTTGTCGGTTTATGATATATTCGGTATTTTGGCTGCCGGTGGCAAGGTTGTATTAGCTAGTAAATCCCAAATTGTGAGTCCAAATGCATTAAAAGAAATTATCATTCAAGAGAATGTAACATTTTGGAATTCTGTCCCAAGTACAATGAATCTCTGCATGCAGATATTAGAACAAATGAACACCGTAAAAGCGTGCAGCACACTAAGGATCGTGTTTTTAAGTGGTGATTGGATTCCTGTTCATTTGCCGAATCGCATTCATAAATATTTTCCCAATGCAATTGTTGTAGGACTCGGTGGTGCGACTGAAGGTACCGTATGGTCTAACTACTATGTTATTGACTATATTGACGAAGATCAAACTTCAATTCCTTACGGTAAACCTATCTTCAATTCCGCTTATTACATTCTGGATGAAGAGCTACATCCTGTTCCAAGGGGCGTCGCCGGTGAATTATATATTTGTGGGGCAGGAGTCGCTAGAGGATATACGAACGATTTGGCGAGGTCGGAGCAATCGTTTATTCCGAATCCTGTTTTGGATGTTGATCAGCGTCTTATTTATAAGACAGGAGATTTAGGGAGAATGCTGCCAGATGGCAATATTGAATTCCTTGGGAGAAGGGATCATCAGGTCAAGGTACGGGGCTACCGTATTGAACTGGGCGAAATAGAAAGCCAAGTATGTAAACAAAAAGGAATTTTGGAGGCATGTGCGGCAGTTGTGACAGTAGGATCAGAAAATCAGTTGTTATGCGTATACGTAGTTGCTGATCATGTTATCGACTCAGATGAGATTCAAGCACAATTGTCACTTGTGCTCCCTGCGTACATGGTACCTGCAAAAGTAATTCAAATCGATCGGATGCCGCTGACGTTTAACGGGAAAATTGATCGTGCAAAGCTTCCAGATCACCCAATGCTGTTTGTTCCAAAAACTGCAATTTGCAAGCCACGCAATAAATTGGATGACATGTTGGTTCACATTTGGACATCGTTTTTTGAATCGGGAGAGATAGGCTCTGAATATGAGGGTTTTAACATTGATTCTAATTTTTGGGATATTGGTGGAGATTCCCTTATGGCTGTTCGACTCGAAGTAGAATTAGAAAAACTAACCTCGGTTCCACTGGAACTTTTTGTTTATTCGTATAAGACAATCAGGGAGCAGTCAGATTATATCGCCGAAAACCCTAGAGAGGAGCTGCATCTTGAGTATAGTCGATGAATTTGAATCGAACGTTCGATACTACAGCAGGGCGTTTCCTGATTTATTTACACAAGCCCAAGGTTCAATCATGTACTCTAAACGAGGAAAAGAATACATTGACTTTTTTGCCGGTGCAGGGGCTTTAAACTACGGTCATAACAATGCGTATATTAAAGAGGCTTTAATTCGTTATATTCAAAGCAACGGCATTACCCATGCTCTAGATATGTCGACAGAAGCAAAAGAAACATTTATCGCGACATTCCATAAATTGCAGTTGCTGCCCCATAGCCTAGATTATGTTTTTCAATTTTGCGGTCCTTCAGGTACCAATGCTGTAGAAGCAGCCATCAAACTAGCTCGGAAGGCAACAGGTCGAACAGGCATATTCTCTTTTATGGGGGGATTTCACGGGGTAACCTTAGGTAGTTTATCTGTGACAAGCAATGCCTTTCATCGCAATGCGGCATTTCTGCCATCTTCTCATGTAACCTTTATACCTTATTGCGATGGAATATATGGGGGCTTTGATTCTATAACATATATGGAAAACATTCTGAATGATACACATTCAGGAATTGACAAGCCTGCTGCGATCATCCTTGAGACGATTCAGGCAGAAGGCGGTATATATGTCTCCAGCAAAGCATGGTTGCAGGATTTGGAAAGATTTTGCCGAAGGCACGGAATTTTATTGATTTGCGATGATATCCAGGTGGGCTGTGGCCGAGTGGGTGAGTTTTTTTCTTTTAAGGAAGCTGGAATTGTTCCCGATATTGTGGCGTTGTCCAAGTCAATCAGTGGCTATGGGCTACCGATGTCTCTGCTGTTGTATAGCCGTACGTTGGATCATTGGCTGCCAGGAGAGCACAATGGAACGTTCAGAGGCAATCAACTGGCCTTTGTTGCTGCAGTAGCGGCGCTTGAGTATCGGGAGTCAGCGAATCTTAAACAACAGGTTCAAGTAAAAGAAATGTATTTAAAAAAATATTTAACAGAAAGGCTTTCCATTCTCGCACCCGACATCGCCATTCGAGGTCGTGGAGCCATTTGGGGCATCGATCTTTCCGCGCTTAATGACCACAATGTAGCGAAGAAAATTGCAAGTGATTGTTTCGAAAACGGGCTGCTCATTGAACGGGTAGGACGCCACGACAATGTCCTTAAAATTATGCCTCCCCTCAACATAGAGATGGAGCTTCTTGAAGAAGGTTGCAGGCGACTGGAGCAAGTGATGATTCAGAACCTTCTAAGCACAAGCGTCCGGACATTTTAATCAAAATTGAACTGAAAGGAACATGGTCATGTTTGAATCCAAATATATGGAGTTGCTTAAAAGATATGCAGTTTTATCGGATCCAATCGATCCCGAAGTGGACTTAGCCCGCAGCGGTTTGGATTCTTTGAATGCGATCAGCTTATTATTGGATCTGGAGGAAGCTTACGAAGTAGAGTTCCCCCAGACTTATATGAATAATGATACTTTTGCTACGCCGCTTGCGTTATGGAACGCCTTGCAAGTGATTATTCAGGAAGAAAGCGTCCAAGCGAGGGGTTAATCATATGTCTAATGCGATTAGTGATGCTCAAGGAATCGTTCAAAAGAAGATCGTTCTTTCTGCTATTGAGGCATCTAAGCTGCTGGAAATGCATGCAAGGGATGTCGATACGTCCAATCGTTTTCCGAAAGAGAGTATTGAGGTCTTGAAGCGGTTGGGATTAATGGGGATTACAATTCCTGAAACGTACAGAGGACATTCAGCAGATCTTTCTACGGTCATCAAGGTGGCCAAAATTTTATCGGGATCTTGCCTGTCCACCGGAATGGTATGGGCTATGCATATGCAGCAAGTTTCAGTATTAAATGATTTTGCTAGCGAACCGTTAAAACAACGCATTCTTAATCGTATTGTAAATGGCGAAATGTATATTGTTTCTGTCACCTCTGAGTATAAAAAGGAGGCTAATCTATTCACCTCTAGCGCTCCAATTCATCGTTTGAACGGTGAAGTCTTGATCGAACGGAAAGCTCCTACAGCAACTGGGGCAGCGCATGGCGATGCGTTTCTTATTACGATGCAAGAGGAGAATGAGCAGTCAACGTCCAATGTTGTTCTCGTGTTTGCAGAGGGCAAGCAAGTAGACAGATCAACCTTTAACTCATGGAATGCGATGGGAGTAAAAGGTACTCAGAGTTCTGGCGTTTCTTTGAGCGGTGCAGTGCCTTCCGACCAGCTTCTTGGCCCAGAGGATGGCTTTGAACAAATCGCTATGTGTTCTATGATTCCGCTTGGACATATTCTTTGGGCAGCATGCTGGCTAGGAGCGGCTCGCAGTGCCCTTCATAAAATGATTCATATTTTCCGCAATCCTAAGACGCGCCAAGATTTTAACATACAGTCTGACTTATTTCTGGAGCGGTTGGCACAAGTCCGACTAAAAATGGATATGGTGGAAGCTTATCTGAGTCAGTTCGTGATCGATTACGAACAACGACGTAATCGATATGGCGTCAAGGTCGATGGTTTTTCAGCACCTTCGTTTAAAATCGCTCTAAATAATCTTAAATTGATAGCTTCGCGCTACCTTTATGAAGCGGTAGATGAGCTGGTGCAAATTAGCGGTCTTAAGTACGGCTATGCCAACAACGAGATGGTCCCGCTCGAAAGAACGCTGCGCGATTTAAGGTCGGCAAGCTTGATGGTAAATAACGATCGTATGCTGATCGCAAATGGAAAACTAAGCTTGTTTGATAAACAATCACTAGATTTGGAATGAAAAGCAGTTGGGGAGGAGAGTCTGCAACCGATGACTAAGGTTTTGAAAGGGAGACAGCTATTCAGCAGTGAAGAACGAGACCGAGTTCTCTATGAGTTTAATCGTACAGACCAAGCCTATAACTGGCTTCCTTATGCCAAAGCGTTCGAGCAAACTGTCGAGCTGTTTCCGAAAAACATAGCGGTAATCGATGAGGAGAACAAGGTATCCTATACGGATCTGAATAAGTATGCGAACCGTATCGCGCAATGTTTAATCCGGTATAACGTGAAAGAAGGCGATGTCGTCGCAGTTGTCATGGAGAGGTCACTTCACTTTATCGCAACCGTAATCGCGATTTGGAAGGCTGGCTGTGCTTACTTACCTATAGAGGCATCAACTCCGGCGCAAAGGATGATAAATATAGTTTTGGATTCCAAAGCAGGGCTTATCGTTAGCGATTCGGATTTGCATGGCGTTGAGAGTCAGGAGAGCACTCCTATTGTTAATTTGCGCTTCACCCATGCAGTGAACGCTCTTCAACAAGAAAACGACGTCAATCCAAGCCTCTGTTCAGACGACATGCATCAACTGGCTTACATCATCTACACTTCTGGCTCGACGGGGATGCCTAAAGGCGCGATGATTGAACAAAAAGGTATGATGAATCATTTTTTCTACAAAATAAACTCGTTTCAAATGGATACTACCTTCAGGATGGCTCAGACGGCAGAATGTAGTTTTGACATCTCCGTATGGCAGCTTTTCGCTCCTTTGCTGTCAGGCGGAGCTACTGTCATCTATACCAAAGATACGGTCCTTAATTTTAAGCTCCTCATTTCAAAAATAGTTACTGACGAAATTACGCTGGCGGAATTTGTACCTTCTTATTTGACGACAATTATGAGTTATCTTGTAAGGAAAAAAATTGGACTTCCTTCTCTGCGCTACTTGTTCCTTACAGGAGAAACTGTACATCCACAGTTGGCGTTGCAATGGATGCAGTTGTATCCCTCCATCAAAGTAATTAACGCATATGGCCCATCTGAAGCGGCAGATGATGTCACGTTGTATGAGGTTCCGCCCTCGTACAACGCGGATTTCCTCCCAATCGGTAGACCCATCTCTAATATGAAGGTCTATATCGTGAATGAAGATATGAAGTTATGCAACATTGGCGAAAAGGGGGAAATTGTCATCTCCGGTGTTGGTGTGGGGAGAGGTTACATAAATGACCCTGAACGAACAAGCCACGCTTTTTTAGAAAAAGACGTAATATCGGGTTCGCAGGATCGAATGTATAAAACGGGGGATCTAGGTTGTTGGCTAGAGAGTGGTGACATCCGCTTTTTTGGACGTATGGACCATCAGATCAAAGTGCGCGGCTATCGAGTAGAACCTGCTGAAATTGAAGTGGTACTGCTAAAGCACACAGAAATAAAGGAAGCGGTAGTCCTAACTGTTCCTAGAGATTCAACCAACCTGTTGTGTGCATTTTATACGGCTGAGCATGCTTTGGAGCAAACACGGTTATTAGAGTTTCTGGCACAGTATTTGCCTGAGCATATGCTCCCAACCTTTTATCTCAGAATCTCAAAAATTCCGCTAAACGGGAATGGAAAAGTCGATCGTAAACAATTACTCACTATGTTTCCTATGTGATAAGGAGAACAACAATAAATGCTGGGAAATTCATATTCCTCCTACCGAGTATACAAATGGTGTTTATCATATCTTCGTCCATACAAGAAAATAGTAGCATTATTTTTGGTTCTCATCACACTTCAGTCTTGTGTGCAGATCGCTATTCCTAAAGTAATCCAGCTATTTATCGATAGGCTGCTCCCACAAAAAAATGAAACGTTATTTCATAGCTATATGCTAGTCATGGTGGGCATGGTCATAATTACAATTATTGCTAGCGCGTTTCAACATGTGGTGGGCACTCGTTTCCAAGAGAAAGCCAGTATGGATTTGCAGATGGCGGTTTTTCGAAAGTTACGTGATCTGGGATTTTCCTATTATGAACGGAATTCGATTGGAGAAACTTTCTCCTACTTTCAAACTGAAATTCCTGCTGTACAACAAATCCACAGAAAATACTTTCCTTCTATTGTGAGATTATCCATACCCATCTTGATGTCCTTGGCTTTTTTGATGACAATTAGCATTCCACTTTCTCTAGTATTTATGCCTAGTATTGTTCTCTATATGCTGGGTGGTCCTTTTTTGGAAAGACTGGCAGCAAACTCTGGGAGCAAAAGCACATGGATGGAACGAGAGCTTGGTAAAAAACAGTACGATACACTGTCTTCAATGCTCGAACTCAGATTGTTTGGGCGTGAGAAATGGGGAATGGGAAGGTTAATCGTTGCAGCGCAAGCGGCAGGGGACGCCTTATATCGTCACTTTATACATATTAACCTTAGGGGAGCGATTCGCCGGGTTGCTGTTTACTCGGGCGGCTTGCTGTTGTTTATCGTAGGGTATGTGTTAGTACGCAATGAAGAGCTATCAATTGGGGCGTTCGTTAGTTTTGCTCTGTTATTTTTTCGAATTATTTTTGATCTGACGATACTTGTGACGAATTTGACTGAACAACGGGTTTTACTAATTCGAGCAAAAGGTTTGTATCAATTTATGCAGATTGTTCCCGATGTTACGGAAACCCCGCACGCCACAATTTTGCCTAATGTTCGTGGCGACATCCAATTCCATCAATTAAACTTCCACTATGCACCGGCAGTTCCAATATTGCAGGAACTGGATTTGCACATTCGGCCTGGTGAAAAAGTTGCGATCGTTGGAGCAAGCGGTGGAGGGAAATCGACAGTCGGAAAACTAATTGGAAGGTTTTATGATCCCACAGCGGGGGAGATCTTCCTGGATAGCGTCCCTATTCGGAGCTTGCAGCTGAAACAATTAAGGGAATCCATTGGGTTCGTGTTTCAAGAAACCTATTTATTCGGCATGAGCATTAAAGAGAATATCCGTTTTGGCAATCCAGAAGCGACTGACTCTGAGATTGAAGCGGCTGCTCGTGCGGCGTATGCCCATGAATTTATATTAAAACTGCCCGATGGATATGAGACGAACATTGGGGAGCGGGGTACTATGCTCTCCGGCGGTGAGAAACAGCGAATAGCCATTGCTCGAATGATCGTTAAAAACCCTGCCATCCTTATTCTGGATGAAGCGACCGCATCACTTGACTCCATTAGCGAGAGTAAAGTTACAAAAGCAATTGAAACCCTATCTAGGGGTAAAACAACCATACTGATTGCCCATCGTTTATCTGCAATTAGAAATTGCGATCGTGTGATCTATATGGAAGGTGGCAGAGTAACTGAAATGGGAACCTACTCGGAGATGATGCAGAAAGGAGGCAAATTCTATGAGCTCGTCAACGGAACGGGTGAAAATAGGATGGTACCTTACCTATCTTAAGCAAGTAAAAGGAATTTACTCACTGAGTCTCTTGATGGTTCTTTTATCTGTCGTTAGTTTAATTGGCGTTACGTATGTACAACGCTCCTTAATTGATACTGTATTTTTAAATAAGCAGTATGGAGAATTTGGTGGCATTCTTGCTTTGTTTGGAGTACTGGTTGTTATATATATTAGCTCATGGGTTGCCAAGGATATGTTACTGGAGAGAACTTGGACCGGGTTAAAGATTCTGCTCCGGGAAGCTTTTATGGAGAGACTATATCGGATGCCGACCAAACAATATAAAAATCAACGAATTGGTGATCTTTCCTCGCGGATGAAGCAGTTGCTGGACTCCACTGATTTTTTTGTCGGTCCTCTTCCCAATGGCATCGAGAGCCTGCTAAGCATGCTTATCCTGACCGTTCTGATCGGAAAAGAAAGTATATGGCTTTTGGCTTCAATAACGATATTGAGTGTGATATATACTGGGCTTCATAAGCATTTTGCTCGACAAAACGGAAGTATTACGAAACAAATCAGAGAAGCTCAGTCTGCAGTCGCCGTGCAAATCGAAGAGGGAATAGCTGCTACGAGGGAAGTTGTTGCCTTCCATAATCATAATTGGGAAGCAAAGAAAATCCGCTATAGCTTTACGAGCCTTTTCCAAGCCGTGATGAAACAAGCGAAGTTAAAAAACAGGCAGATTTTTTGTACAGACCCTTTTAGGTGGGGAACAATTTTGCTCGTTTTGATCATAGGTGGGGAAAACGTATTACGAGGTGAAATGAGCATCGGGCATTTTGTAGTCATTTACTTGCTGACGAACCAGCTGACAGATGCTTTTCAGGGCGGATTTCAATTGCTATCGAGCTTGTCGGAAGCCAAAGTAACTATTGAACGTGCAGGCTCTATTATGCAAATGGATTTTGTTGATGAAGGTGTAGGTTCTATTCGAGGAGGCATTCAGCAGATCACCTTTCAAGACGTGTATTTCCGATATAGAGAATCGACGGGGGAGGTGCTTAGTGGCTTCACGTTGGATATTCCAGTTGGAAGCAAGGTAGCTCTCGTTGGATTGAGCGGCTGTGGAAAATCTACGACAGCACAACTTTTGTCCGGATTATACGCACCTGACTCGGGCGGAATCTTTATTAATCAGCAACCCTTACAAGCGTATCGGTGGTCAGAATGGACGAGCAAAATGTCTTTTGTCATGCAGGAGCCATACTTATTTCCGGACACGATCCAAACGAATATTAAGCTTGGAAGAGACGTGCCGGATGAAGAATTGCACGAAGCTTGCGAGATATCCCAACTTTCTCAAGTAATCGGTAAGTTACCTGACGGATACAATACGCTAGTTGGAGAGCGGGGCATTACACTGTCTGGAGGAGAGCGTCAGAGGCTGGTAGTAGCTAGGGCTATATTGCAAAATCCAGAAGTGCTGATTTTGGATGAGGCGACTTCTGCACTGGATATGGAGACGGAACGCAGAATTATGCAGCAATTGGATAAGCGCCGTAAAGGAAAAACAACGATTGTTATTGCCCATCGCCTTTCTACGATCCAGAATTCGGATCTTATCGTAATCATGGAGAAGGGGAAAGTTCACGAAATGGGGAGTCATGCAGATTTATTAGAGAAAAGCCTTATTTACCAGGAACTGATGAATAGGAATGAAGTCCCTTGAATGATCATGAGTTGTGGAGGACGGAGTTGAACAAAGTGATTAGTTTAGAGCATATGTATCATTGTCCCAGCTGCTATGCGCCATTGATAAAGGAACTTACTGCTTTATCCTGCGAAGCTTGTAAGACGAATTATCCGGTTAGTGGAGAGATACCGATTCTGCTCACCCCTTTATTACGATCAGAAGGCAATCCAACGGATCAGGTTAAGCAGGACATTCAGCAGCATTACACACAAGTTTCCGAATCACTAGAGAAGGGCCAAGTTTCGAAGTACGTGACATTTCTTAATTACGGATATTTGCCCAGTGCAAACGAACAGTATTCACCCTTGGAAATCCCCCAGAATACGATGAGCCGGAATGCGGTCAAATTGCTGTTTGAAGTGATTGGTCAAGCGGATTTGGAGGGTAAGCATATTCTCGATGTCGGGTGTGGACGTGGGGGGAGCATTGAGATCCTGAACCGATTTTTTAAACCAGCCATGCTGGTGGGTCTTGATATTACTGAGGCTTCCATACGATTTAACCATAATCGCAACAAGTTCAAGCATATTCATTTCTGTGTCGGAGATGCGGAGAGCTTGCCGTTTGGGAACGAATCTTTCGATGTCGTCCTCAATATCGAGTCTTCTTACGCTTATCCAGATATGACTGAATTTTATCGTCAGGTCGATCGAGTCTTAAAAAAGGGAAGTCACTTCTTATATGGAGATATTTTGCCTGTAAGTAAGTTTGAAGAATCAGCAAGAATGCTGAATCAGCTTGGGTTTGAAACGATTCGTAACCAAGATATCAGCGAGAACATTCTTCTATCCTGTGATCAGTCTGCATCCCGTAATGCGGAAGCGTATGGTGCACTTGACGATGCTTTTATGGCTAGGCTCAGGGAATCACTATGTTTGCCGGGATCGCAAATCTACAGTGATCTTATAAGTGGTGTCAAACAATTCCGCATTATGAACTTGCTTAAAGCTTAACTATACGGAGGTTATCTATGTCAGCTAATTTTGAGCAACGCGTAATCATTTTGTTGTTGCAGCCCATGTTACCACTAGATGAAGAGCAGGAATTAATACAATTGCTAAAAACGCATGGAGATTGGAGCGCTATCATTGGCAAGCTAATTGTGTATAGATCCGTAGGGATTGCTTATAAACGATTGGAATATATGTTAACTAAAATGGATATCAAAGAATTTGCTTACAAAAAGATATATAACATACTGAAGGATATGTACCGTGTGCAATTCATTCGGTTATCAGAGCAGGCGAAACAAGTTTATGAAATCGCGGAGGCTTTTGAAAAAGCGGGAGTGCGCTACTCTGTACTAAAAGGACTTGCGCTAGCTGCTGGCTTGTATCAGGACTTGGGCAGTCGGAGCTCAAATGATATGGATGTGATGGTTCATCCGGATGAACTTGAAGATGCGCTTCACGTACTTCGAGAATGTGGATACATTCAGGGTGAACTAAATATTTTAAAAGATGTGATAGAGCCGGCTTCCAGAAGAGACGTGGTAACTCGTCCGATGGTTTCGCATGAGGTTATCCCGTTTCAAAAAAAAGTGGAAAATAACCCCTTTATGACCAAGCATGAGGTCGATCTTCAATTTTCAATTGATCTGATGACATCCAACCGAACGGATGTTGCCGTTGATGAGTTTTTGTCAAGGCGTATTTTGATCGAAACTAAAGAGGGAGCATTCCACTCTTTAAGTTGGGAGGATCATTTTTTATTTCTTTGTGTCCATTTTTATAAGGAAGCCTCAACCGATTATGCATTGAAGTTGTACAATGATTTGTCGCTTTATAAGCTCTGTGACTTAATTTATTTGCTAAATTCAACGCATATTGAATTAATTAAGCATAAAATTATGAATCGCGCTAAAGAGTATGGACTTGAGAAGGCAGTCTTCTATGCCATGCACTACCTGCAGGAGGCATTCAATGTAACGGTAGATCCACTACTTTATGGTGAATTACAGCCACCAGACATCGAGTATATTCATCAACTATATAGATATAATTCAACTGAAGTCGTAATGAGATGGAATGAGCCTATCCGGGAGCGTATTTTTAATTTAAACCGTGTTGGCGGATTTATGGAAGTAGCTGGTACTTGATCGTGCAGTGCTTAATAATCAAGGCTTCCAATTTCAACTTATGGGGCATTTGTGAGGCGAAAATTGAGTCGCATTAACTGGCGATAGGTGGCCAAAAGATCCTTCAGCACTCTGATCGGGTCGGTCGACGCTCCGTCAGGCCAAATTAACGTCGAAGGAAATTGGATATATTCGGTCTGCTTTTATAAAATCGCGGGACGGCGAGACATCCCTGTACCGAGGGACCGCAGCCGATTCGATGTGCGACACGATTTTGTTGGTGACGTTTGGAAAGCATGATTGGCGACAAATTGATGCTGTACAGATGGTTCAGATGGTCCTGAATGTCCCACGTACTTACACCTGTGGCATATATGGCGATGATCTGATCTCAGTGCCTGTCATGCTGGGTTGCAGCTTCTTGACGAGCATGGGCTCGAACTCAACGTAACGGTCCCGCGGAACCTAGATATCGATTTCGCCATACTCACTGGTGACGGGGCTTGTCGTCTTCCCATTCCGCTGTTAGAGGTAGCTTTATTCTTTAGTCATGCTTCTCGTAGCCCAGTTCGGCCTCCAGCATCGACTTCAGCGTCTCGGCGAATGGCTCCTTCAGTGCCGACTGCACATGATCCATCGTTATCAGGTTATTTTCCTTGACGAAAGCCTTCACTTGATCTTTGCTTAACCGTGCCACTTGTGTCATCTTCTCAAACGACCTTTCTCTTAGTTTACTAGATTTGGGATTGAGATTTTTTTTGAAAAAATTATAGTTTTACGAGTTGTGACGGTGTGACCCCAAAATAGAAGCTGCGGCAGTCAGGGACTTGAAAATCCCATGACTGTCGCTTTTTTATTTATCCCAAGTGAGCTTAGCACGCAATTGATTTGTACAAAGAAAATTAACTTATTTTTAAATCAACCTTAATTAGCCTAATTGGTGTTGTCGGGTCAAAACACGAATCTTTGAGAAATAAGTTGTGTCCTCATTCCTAGAGGCAGGATGCGATTTGTTTGGATTTGTGTTTAGAACTGTGTGGGCCTTGCTTCGCTTAAAAATAAGAAGAGGTACAGTTCGGCATCGTGATTGTCGCACTGTGGATCGGCGACATTGAGTTGGACATAAAATATAAGACTAGTAGAATGGTAGGTAAGAAGGAGGGAGTTTCTCATAAATGAGTTTACACAAAGTTTTTGATAGCCCCTTTTTTCAGCGTGTGACGGTAAACATGAATAATATGCAAAATGATGATTATTTAATAAATGCGTTATTTCTCAGTAATTATGAATTTTTATATTGAAACTGGATGAGACACAAGTGATCTTCTCGAAAATTATGAACAATGACCCTACGGGAACGCGGGGTCTTAATGTTTGTATTCTCACTTGAAATGAAAAATCACAATGAAGTACAGCATGCGCAAATCGGCAGAAAATGGTTGGTTCCGGAGTTCAAGAACATGGAAGATCTTAAACAGCAAGCGGAAAGTGTTATGAAACGGAACCTAGAAGAAAAGGCCAGATTGAGTGAACAATCGGATCAAAAAGATTGGTGGCCTGAATTCCTCGCAGAAATTCGTGCCGGAAGAGAGAGAACACGTGGAGGAGTGACAGCATCATGAATTTGAAGAGTCATATTATTTTTCACTCACTTGCTTTTCAGGAGTCCTCTTCTTGAGGGCTTTTTATTTTATCGTATAATAGAAGAATTAAATACTAATTTTTTGTTCGGAAGGAATTCATATGGCAGTCAAATCAGATTACAAGAAGATGAGCCGCAATTTAAATGAAACCGCTGTAGATATTCATGGTGAAGATTTAAGCTTTAAGGTGTATTATTGGGGGGCTATGCCGGAACACTTTGATAATCCGATACATCGACATTCCTTTTTTGAGTTTTGTTATGTTCTGGCAGGAGAGGGGAGCTACTTGGAGTCAGGTGAAGAATATCCGCTCCGTCAAGGAACTTTGTTTTGTTCAAGACCTGGCAAATGGCATCAAATAAAAAGCGAGGCAGGGATCGAGCTCTATTATGTTGCCTTCGAAACTGATAGTTCCCGGTCTTCGGTAGAGACATTAAACCGTTATTTACAACTGATGAATTTGAATAAAATTGTTGTACCCATGGCAGACGAAACGGTAACCGCACAAACGTGGCGGATGTTGTTGACGCTGTGCAAGCAGGATTATGCCATGACAAAAGAAATGATTCGCAGTTTTGCTTATGCTTTACTTGTTTCTTTTTGTAGTGAATTTACGGAGGTTGTCGAAAACGGCGACTTACCGGAGCATCAGCTAATTGCTTTCTATTATTTACAGCGAGCGAAGCTTTTTATCGAGGATAATCTATCTTCTTCCTTAAGTATTGCACAGTTGTCAGCCTATCTGAATATTACAGAGCGTCATTTCTCACGATTGTTTGCTTTGAAAGTCGGGTAATCGTTTTCACACTACGTGCAAGAGAGAAGAGTTCGGAAGTCTATGGAGCTTCTTCTCGAAAAAGATTGGACCATAAGTCGTATCGCCCAAGAGACTGGGTTTGAATCCATACACTATTTCACAAGAGTTATTACCCGTAAAATTGGCGTTGCTCCAGGGAAATTTCGCAAATCACAATTGTCTGATATTCCTTTTAGCTGATTGTAGACGTCAGAGAAAGAGACGTTTGTGGGGCACTGTTCTCCATACGGATCAAGGCTTTCAAGCTCATGTACTTCGACACAAATAGAATAAAACCGCCATCTTTGGCGGTTAGTTAATTAAGGTTCATCCATATATTCTTCTTCGTTCGGGATACTGTTCAAAGGGTTTGTATCCATTTTTTTCTGATCCTGCTCGGTGTCGCAGTTTACAATACACTTCATTATTTCTTCGGAGTTGTCTTGAATATTCGTGTACTCAACCATAAAGGTATACCTCCTTTCATTAAATTTAGAGTTTCCAAGATCAAGCAAATTATTCGAGTAGTGATTTGAGCAGCTGCGATAATCACTTATAGCTCTGAGAAAGATAGCTATGGCTATTTTTGAAGCACCTGGGGTCGGAATGCCGATCCCCGGCGGACTGACTTGCCGCGAAGCGCATTTTGCCTGTGAACTGCTTGCGGAATCGGGTCGAATCGTCTCCATAGACGTTGTTAAGATCAATTCGATGTTGGATGTAAGCAGATGCAGTGCGCGGCTAGCTATTGGTCTGTTTACGTCTTTGCTGGGAAAGCGAATTTTGTGAAAAAAGCCGCCACAGATGGATTCAACTTCCTGTAAGAGGACAAGAACATATATCTTTAGTAGTCCGTGCTCTACGCAGTATTTTTATTTAATGAATAAAGTTTTACAATTTAATAATGAATTCAACACAGAGAGGGCAGACGAATGATTGCATTCGCCTGCCCCTTCCTTATCATATGCATGGCTTCGATTCCCGCTTTGAGCAAAGAGATGAGAGAATTTATTGGGTTGTGGTGCAAAGCTCTAATTCGTGATAACGTAATTGATAATGAAGTCATGGGATGGAGCAACTTGCTTTGGAAACGAAATTGGATTTATTTAAATGGAAGCAATATGAATCGGCAATCATTTTACTAACGGTGAGATGGTATTTGAAATATAGTTTAAGCTATCGAGATATAGTTGAAATGATGAGTGATCGAGGATTAAGGATCTCCCATACGACGATCATGAGATGGGTCCATGAATTTGGACCTGAAATCGACAAACGAATCCGCCCCTTTTTGAAACCTACAAACGACTCGTGGAGGACTGACGAAAGTGCGCCACGAGGCGCTGTATGTTGAGGTTTCACACGAAATATTTGGCTACCTCAAACCAAATAGGCTAGGATGGCATGCGTCAGATACGAGCATATCTGGGGTGTGAAGCCCATCTAACAATGTACCTGTGAGGGAAATCCATCTTCCCAAGACGCAGGGCTAGCCTCAATGACCTGCTATGGTTAGCGAAAGCAAAGTCACGTCCGAAGCGCGGTCAGTTCTAACACCCGAAAACGAATGGATGACACGAGTGGGCGGCATGAGCAACTTGCCCTTTTCGTTGGCTTGTTGACCCGATTCATTTCCTGAATCGGTGGTTGCTAGGTACAGAGGTGAAACCTAGCAAATCAGCCCCGCGTAGAGTGATAACCTAAGGCAACGAGACAACATGCAGTGAACGTGGGAACCTGACCGTTCCGCCTTTTTATAGGGACGGACTGCTCGTTGATGTGAACGATCAGGGACGGAGGAGTCGTAGTAGTCTGAGATAGGGAAAGCCTATTACGTGGCGAAGGACTCCAGTCTAAAGTGAGAGCGTATTTGCAAAGTAGAGCCCCAGAAATGTAAGGGGTGATTGCTATGTCTACCTTCGCTCAACTCTCCTATGGAGAGAAGAGATTCGAAACCCAAACACGCCTAGCGCGGCGAGCGATTGAAAACAAAAATTTTTCACGATTACACCAACTTCTTCGATGGAACGTACTTATCGATCTTTCCATCATCAAAGTATTACGCAACTCAGGCTCCAAAACTCCCGGGATGGATGGCAAAACGAGAAAAGACTATGTAACCGATAGACAAAAAATGGAATTGAGAGAAAAGGTTAAAGGTATTCTACGGCACTACACTTCATCGCCTGTTCGACGAATTTATATTCCTAAACCTCATAAACCTCATGAAAAGAGGCCTTTAGGAATACCCAATATCGCCGATCGAGCAGCCCAAGATGTAGTCCGAAGCATTCTTGAACCGATTTACGAAAGTAAGCAACATCCACACAGCTATGGATTCCGTCTCTTCCGTTGCGCACATCATGCAATTGAAAGAATTAGATGGCTTATTGGACAGCAAAAATATGAATGGATTGTGGAAATGGACATTAAAGGTTTTTTTGATGCCGTGAATCATGATGTCTTAATCAACATTTTATCCAAACATATCCATGACAAGAAGCTGCTGAAAGTCATCCGACATATGCTAGAAGCCGGACTCGTATACGATGGAGAATTTCATGAAACCTCCTTGGGCGTCCCCCAAGGAGGTATTGTTAGTCCATTGCTTGGAAATATTTATTTGACCGAATTGGACAACTTTATCTCGGGTTTATATGAGTGCCATAACCAATGGAGACGAAGCAAAGCCCCAATCCCTTGCTTTATTATCCGTTACGCGGATGATGCAGTTATTCTGTGCAAGTCTAAGGAAGATGCAGAGACACTTAAAGAAATGATCACACTTTTCTTGCGTGAATCGCTACAACTTGAGCTTTCTGCTGAAAAAACTTTGATTTCACAGGTGGATAAAGGATTCGATTTCTTAGGGTTCAACATCCGACGTTGGAGACGGCAGAACATGCGAAAGGTTCTTGTAAAACCAAGTCGTAAAGCCATTCAGAAGTTCAAACAAACCTTGTCGCGCGACTCCAAAATGTTACTGTCTCTCCCCGGTATTGAGGTAATTAAGGGCTTAAACGCCAAGATACGAGGATTTGCAGAATACTTTCGCAGAGGGAATTCGAAAGAAGTATTCCGATATGTCGATCATTATTTATGGTGGCTTGTTCTTCATCGACTTACACAAAGAACGGGAAAATCCCGGTCTTACGTGGCGAAAACACATTTATTCCGATACAATATGGACACCAATCACCCTCAGTACCGGAAATATATTTCGCGCAATTTTGGATTTAAGGATGAAAACAACGATGGAGTTCACATGCTAGATCGACTTCAGTACTATAAGATCGAATATCCCAATAAATGCTCCCAGAAACATCCGTATGTGAAAGAAGATCGTGAACAATTGGTTAGCAACAGAAAGTTGAATGAACTTATTAGAATGCACCAGAAGCGATTCCTACATCGACTTTTTGGACGCGATAATTGGTTCTCATTCCGAACTGATGTCGTAAAGCGGCAAAGGGCTGTTGTGCAGGGTGTACGCAGAAACTAATAAAAGGTTATACCCATGTTTACTTTCAAGATTCAAGCTCTCATCTCGAACATCCCGAAGAAGAATGGAACGAATATCTGATTGCGCTTTGTATTAGCTGCTATAAAAAGAACCAACTAAAAGAACGGCTTCAAAAGCAAATCGCGCTGTAATACCACTTTAGATGGAGAGCCGGATGCGCCGAAAGGTGCAAGTCCGGTTCGGAGAAGGGCGTTACCGTCAAACTGTCGGCCATATGGCCGATGGGTCGGGTGGCGCCTATTCTACCCTACATCAA
>NZ_MBTG01000051.1 GCF_002027705.1 Paenibacillus ferrarius
CACCTCCGGGCGGAGGCCAGGCGCCGTAGAAGCGGCGCAGCAACACAATTTCGCCCAGATGATATGAGTTGTGGGACGCGATATTGCGCAGCAGTCCTGCTCGGGTTTCAACTGGGAAATGTGGAAGTGGTTCGTCCAGTTGTGCCGTTTCTGCAATGGTGACAGCCCGGTCGACCCCATCCAGAAACATCTTGATATCAGTTTGCCAAGACATCTCATCTTGAGGGCTTGTCTCTTCCGGCCAACTTCCCATGACGTTAGCTGGGAGCTGCGGTTTACGTCCTTCCAAATGCTCCAGCATGAATTGCTGCCAGTAATGCATGTGTCTCAACAGTTGATAGATACTATACGGCATGGCTTCATGTACGCGCCCAGCCAGTTCGGCATCAATGTCCGGTAAAGCGCGGGCAATACGAATATGTCCGCGTTCCCCGACCAGCGATTTTACTAGGGCTTGTCCAAATAATTGATTTGCATCCGTCATGCGGAATCATCCTCTCCTATAGGCTTGTTTGAGTTATTCTGTCTCTCAATTACCTAATAAACGCTGCTGTCCATCTACAACGTTACTAATACTTTAACAACTAATCGATAGGCAAACGAACCGATGGGTAACCGTTGTCTACAACTTTGCCGATCGATATTAGCATG
This sequence comes from Paenibacillus ferrarius, assembly GCF_002027705.1. Lineage (GTDB taxonomy): Bacteria > Bacillota > Bacilli > Paenibacillales > NBRC-103111 > Paenibacillus_E > Paenibacillus_E ferrarius. Next base: position 652 of record NZ_MBTG01000051.1, read on the forward strand.
ACTGGAACGTAGCGCTCCGGGTCTAGTCCGAAGGCTTCAGCAATCTTGTCCTTTTCATATCCGCCGATTGCGTTGGTGTCATATCCATGGGCACGGGCAACTAACATTAGTTGCATGGATACTAGCCCGCTATCAATTAGCACGGTTTCCCTGTTTACTTCTGGGGTCATTTGTTCCACGGAACCCTTTATAACCTCTGTTCCTCGACGGTTTCTATGTATTTTTGTTAAAAATATGGGGGTAAAATCTTTAATTTGCTGGGTTGTTATGTATACGCTTACATTCTATAATTTTACTACAGAGGAGGAAAAAGTAATAAGTTAAATGAATAGGAAACAGAGTTAGTTATGAACTGCAAAGAGAAAAGGTAATATTCAAGTAGTATGTAAGCAAGTAGTGACAGAAAGGAGGTAGTTTAAGTTTAAGAAGAAAGTTTTAACGGCAGTTCTTGCAGCTTTAATGAGTTTGGGCTTATTTGGAGCAACCACAAATATGGTAATGTAAACGCTGTCAATTAATCTGGATGTAATTATAGTGTTAATTGGACGAATGATTATTCTAAAACAGGAGGGAAAAGTATATGTATGCATCAAAAATCAAAAAAATCATTACAGTTGTATTATGCTCAACCATGCTTTTGAGCATGACACTGCCAATTCGGCATGCAAAAGCTGCAATGGCAAATGGAAGTAAGTTTGTAGGAAATATTATTGCCGGTAGTGTTCCATCAAACTTTACAACTTACTGGAACCAGGTAACACCAGAGAATGCGACTAAGTGGGAAAGCGTTGAGGGAAGCCGCGGCAGCATGAATTGGAGTAATACAGACTTAATTTACAATTACAGCAGAACAAATGGGATACCATTCAAGTTTCATACGCTAGTATGGGGAAGCCAGGAACCATCCTGGATAGGCAGCCTTTCAGCAGCTGACCAGAAAGCAGAAGTGACAGAGTGGATACAGGCTGCCGGTCAAAGATATCCTAATGCTGAGTTCGTTGATGTTGTCAATGAGCCGTTACATGCACCGGCATCCTATAGGAATGCAATAGGCGGAAGCGGTTCAACAGGTTGGGATTGGGTTGTTTGGTCCTTTGAGCAGGCCAAACAAGCTTTTCCGAACTCCAAGCTGCTAATAAACGACTACGGTATAATAAGCGATCCGAATGCAGCAAACAATTATGTCCAGATTATTAACATTCTGAAAAGTAAAGGTTTGATAGACGGAATAGGAATACAGTGCCATTACTTTAATATGGATACGGTTTCTGTAAGTACCATGAATCAAGTGCTTGGCATATTGGGAGCAACAGGACTTCCGATATATGTATCGGAACTAGATATGACAGGTGATGGCACTACCCAGCTCAACAGATATAAAGAAAAATTTCCTGTATTGTATGAAAGCCAATACGTTAAAGGGATCACATTGTGGGGGTATATAGAGGGACAAACATGGGCAAGCAACACGCATTTGATTAGTTCATCAGGTGTTGAGCGTCCTGCACTTGCATGGTTAAAACAATATTTAGCCAGTGCTTCAACGCCGAGATCTGCCTTTACACAGATCGAAGCAGAGAGTTACAGCACCCAATCAGGAATCCAAACTGAAAGCTCCAGTGAAGGCGGGCAGGATATCGCGTTTATCGAAAATGGGGATTATGTTGTTTACAACAATATCGATTTCGGCAGCAGTGCAGCGAGCTTCCAGGCTAGAGTAGCCAGCGCTACCAACGGAGGTAATATTGAGGTGAGTCTTGACAGTATTACCGGGACCCCGGTAGGGACTTGTGCGGTTGCCGGGACAGGTGGTTGGCAGACATGGACTACCAGAACCTGCAATATTAGCGGGGCTAGCGGAATACACAACGTATATCTGAAATTTACCGGAGGAAGCGGATACTTATTCAACATGAACTGGTTCCAATTTATCAGCAATCTGATTACCAATCCCGGACTGGAAACAGGAAATACCACTGGGTGGGCTGTTAATGGGGCAGGCTCCATTGCAGTATCAACTAACCAGAAGCATAGCGGTGCTTATAGCCTGTTGTCTACCGGTAGGACTGCCACCTATAACGGGCCGATACAGAATATAACTTCAAAAGTGCAAAGCGGTAAGACCTATACCTATTCCGGGTGGGTAAGATTAGATAATGTCGCGAGTGATTCGATTATAATGACTATCAAAAAAGTGGACGGCAGCGGAACGTCTTATACCCATGTTGCAACTGGAACCGGCAGCAATAGTTCCTGGGTACAGCTGTCCGGTAATTATACATTAAATGTTACCGGAACTTTAACCGAGTTGAGCATGTATTTCGAAGGGCCGAAAAGCGGAACTAATTTTTATATCGATGATGTTTCGGTACAGTAATTGATCTGATATTGGGAACAAAACAGTTCAATTTGGAGGTGGTACATTAATGCGTAAGAAAATTATTGGATTTCTGTTATATTTTACATTGCTGCTGAGCAGTTTGCCATTGACATCTGCATATGCCGCTAACAGTGCAATTGCAAAACTTCCAGGGTATTCAAATCCTCTTATGGACCATAAATTGGGAGCGGATCCCTTTGCGTTGGTCTATAACGGAAGAGTCTACGTTTATATGTCAAGCGATGCGTATGAATATAATAGTGACGGAACGATTAAAGATAATGATTTTAGTGAGCTGACTAAAATAAACGTCATATCTTCTGCTGATATGGTGAACTGGACGGATCACGGTTCCATTCCGGTAGCAGGATATAATAATGCCAATAATGGCAGTGGTATTGCAAAATGGGCATCACTCGCATGGGCGCCGTCCGTTGCACATAAAACGATAAATGGTCAGGATAAGTTCTTCCTTTATTACGCAAATGGGGCATCAGGTATTGGTGTGCTGACAGCAGACACTCCTATAGGACCATGGACAGATCCGCTCGGAAAAGCCCTTGTTACAAGCAGTACATCCGGAATGTCCGGAGTTACATGGCTTTTTGACCCGGCAGTATTAGTGGATGATGACGGCACAGGATATCTGTATTGTGGTGGAGGAATACCCAATACCTCGGATCCGGCATCAATTGCAAATCCGAAAACAGCTAGAGTTTTGAAATTGGGCGCTGATATGATTAGTATTGATGGAAGCGCAGTAACAATTGATGCTCCTTACATGTTTGAAGATTCCGGAATTCATAAGTATAACGGCAAATATTATTACTCGTATTGCATCAATTTCTCCGGTAAACACCCGGCAATTTATCCGGCAGGCGAAATCGGCTACATGGTGAGCAGCAGTCCTAGGGGACCCTTCACATATACAGGGCATTTCCTGAAAAATCCATATACATTTTTCGGAGTTGGCGGAAACAACCACCATGCCGTGTTTAACTTTAACAACCAATGGTATGTCGTGTACCATGCCCAAACTGTCAGTAAGGCTCAATTTGGAGACGGAAAAGGATACCGTTCTCCGCATATCAATAAGCTGGTCTATAATTCTGATGGAACCATACAAGAGGTGCAGGGAGATATGGCCGTCATACCTCAGATCGCCAATCTTAATCCTTACACCAGGAATGAGGCTGAAACGATCGGGTGGAATGCGGGTATTACAACGGAGGCAAGTCAAGCGGCAGGCGGTCCGGTAAATAACCTTGATGTAGGATTTATTAATAATGGAGACTGGGTAGCTGTAGGAAACGCTGACTTCGGTACCGGCGGAGCCAAGACATTTAAAGCAAATGTAGCATCAGCAACGACAGGAGGCAATATTGAAATACGTCTTGACAGTGTAACGGGTACTCTTATCGGAACACTTCTTGTACCTTCTACAGGTGGATGGCAAACCTGGCGGGAACTAACAACTACTGTCAGCGGTGCAACCGGTGTCCACAAAGTTTTCTTTCTGTTTACCGGAACAGGGTCAGGCTACTTATTTAATTTTGATTACTGGCAGTTTACACCCAATACGACTAGAACAAGAGTTGAAACCGAGAATATGACTCTCGGCGGCCCTTACGCCGGAAAGATCAGTTCTCCTTTCAGTGGGGTCGCTTTATACGCTAACAATGATTATGCTGCATTCACTCAGAATTTCACCAGCTCCACCCACAGTTTTTCACTCCAGGGTGCATCGAGTAATGACGGCACCGCCAGAGTAGATTTACAAATAGGCGGAACGACAGTCGGCTCCTTTTACTTTACCGGAATTACGCCGACGGTCCAAACCTTGCCCAATATCACCCATGCAACCGGAAATCAAGAGGTTAAACTGACCGTTACCACCGATATTGGGACTTGGGATGCCTATTCGGATTTTTTAGTCATCCAGTAAACTCTAACGTGCGTTTACAGCACGGATGAGGGAGAAGCGTTCCTGATGTTCGGGAAATGAATGGTAATTCCCCGAACATCATTCATCATTTTTGAAGTAGTTGCTGAAAAACTTATCAAAGGAGGCAGCTACAATATTGGGTGGTTATCAGTTTCATCCCAATGGAGGGGAAAGGGAGTAGCAACGGTATTGCTTAAACACATCCTAGAGGGAGGCTCTCGCCAAAAGTTCATCAAACGAATCCAGATAGGGGACTAAACTAACGAAGAACTTTAATTTAAACAAGCGGTATCGTTAGCAATCTTATGTTTCATTATGTAAGGGGATTGATGTGATGGAGTATATATCAATAGAAGAACTTTATGAACTGTATGTTGATACGATTAAGCGATGCGGAACTTATCTATTAGACTCGGACGATTTGGTAATTGGATATAACATCTTTGAAGAGTTCGATATTGGTGCTATATCATTTTTAAACACCGACAACTTAAAAAAATTAATCGAAGATGGGCTAATTAGTTATGAAATAATGCTTAAAAGCTCAACTTTAAGAAGTAAATTTCTAGCAATACAGCAAGGTGATGAATGGAAAATTAATGCGGTGAGGCACTCATCTCATTGGAAGGAAATTCTTGAACTAGCTGATGAGATCAATTCAATGGTAGTGCGTTACACTAACGGGACACTCTAGCACAATAAACAGGGACCAGATTGCCGCAAAAGCTGTTCCCTGTTTTCATGAAGTAACTGGCAGTTTAACGCAGGATTCGAAAGTTTATTCCTCAAGTATGTTCAATAATGCATTTGCCATAGGAAGGAATCAGAAATTTAAAACAGGGTTATTGTATCAATAGCTTTAAAGAAGGATATTGCTACAAATAAAATCCGTTCGCAAGATCTTGTGAAGGCTGGGAAGGCTTTTGCCTATGTCGCGCATATGAAACCTGGCTATGAAACGAAGGAAGCCATCTCGACAGATACACCGATGGTTGCAGCTCGCATCATTTCACCGGTCACCTCTACGTCGTCGATTGCAAACATTATGTTTAGTATCGCCAAAAACTCGAAGGATCCGGAGAGAGCCATGATGTTCCTCAACCTGCTCTACTCTGACAAAGAGTTGATCAACTTGATCGACTATGGCATTGAAGGAAAGCACTACGTCAAGAAGGGTGACTTGATCGGCTTCCCGAATGGCGTAGATACGCAGAATGCCACCTATAGCCCGAATCATGGATGGGAGTGGGGCAATCAATTCCTTTCCATACAACCTATGGTATAAGTATGGGGGAACGTCAGAATGTCCGTTCCCCCTTTAACGAAAAGATGTGATGTGAGTGTTGAGGATGGTCATTTCTGCTGTCGGGCTGAACGAGCATGGGCGGACAATTATTGTGATTACGCATGATAGGCAGGTTGCGGATCAGGCGAAAAGAGTTATAAATTTTAGAGATGGTAGGTTAGTTTTTTGAAATGAACAATATTAGTAACAAAGATTGGCCTTACGAGATAAATCGTAGGGCTATTAACTTTCTATACGATGAAGAAAGAAAGCAACATTAGTTCTATTAGACTTCGTACCAAAAGAAACCTTGATTAGACAAACAAAGGTTCTAAACAATATTGTGGAGCAAGATCACCGGTTCTTCTCCGATATCGATTCGTCTTGCATCAATATCAGCTTTTGGATATAATTGGTTGTAAAAATAAGGTGTTTACATCGTGTAAATAGCAATGATTTGGTGGGTAGTTTCCGTATCAAGGAGTGTTTGCATGACAAGTAGATGGAAACAGGAATTAGAGGAGCAAAGAAATAAACGGCGGCAGGAAATTATTCTAGCGGCTCAAGAGCTTTTCTTGGCAAAAGATTTGGCGGTTGTAACGATGAAAGACATCGGGCATCACTTTGGGATCAGCCGTGTTACACTTTACAAATATTACAACTCAATTGATGAGCTGGCGTTTGAGGTTCAGATGAACGTTTTAGAAGATCTATTTCGATTTGTCGATTCTCATAAAATCGGTGAACGAGCTGAAGAAAAAATGCGAAACTTGTTATTGGCTTGGCAGGATTTTACCCAGACTAGACCTAGTCATTTGCGCTTTATTGGAATGTTTGATCACTATTACCGGGAAATGTATCCAACCCGTGAATTGGAGGAGAAGTACAGAAAATTCATCAAAAATGTTTTTCCATCTCCTGTTCAGCTTATTCTTGAAGGAATTCAAGATGGCTCGATTCGTCCTGATCTGGATCCAGTCAAAACTTCAGCCATGATTGCAAACACGATGATGAGCATGACGCAGCGAATGGCATCAAGGGGGAATATTCTTCGTGTAGAACAAGAGATCGATCCAGACGAAATGATGCGGCAGTTAATTGACATGATCATGGCCTATCTGAAACCGAAAGCGCATTCAATCTGATCGAGTTAGCATTCAGGAAGGGAGGTCTATCAGCCGTGCTATTACGTATGCTGCCCCTGTTCAAATCACTGCGCTTTAAGTTGATATTTGGTTTGCTAATTATTGTCATACCCATTGTGGCTTTTATGATCTACAACAATTTGTATGCAATCAAAGTTGTTCGAAATCAAGTGGCTCAATCGAATAAAAATTTAATCAGCTTATATATGGGGCAGATCGACCGTAATTTGGATGAGGTAGACAAGTACTTATTCAACTTCGCTGCGCAAGACACGGGGCTGCTTGTACTTGATGCGCAGCGAGATCAAAATGCGGATCGGTACTCTTTGGCGAAAATTCAATTAAACAATAAGCTGTTAAAAGACCTCCCTAGTTATAAATCAATGGATATGTTCTTTGTTTATTCGGAGCCGAATCAAGATTTATTGACAGTTATAAGTGATCAAGTCACTTACACCAGACAGGAAGCCGTTGAAAATAGCATTATGACCATTTTTCAGGATCAACGCGATGGTTCAAATCAGACAAGCCTGAAAGAATGGTTTATGCTAAAGCTAGGAGATCAATACTATTTGACCCGTGTAATCAAATATGGGAATGTCTATATCGGGGCATGGGCGGATGCAAGCAAATTAATGGTGCCGCTCAACCTGGTCGATTTGGGCAATAACGGCAGGGCGCTGCTGGTTACGGACAAGTTCGAGACCATGTCAAACAAAGCTTTTGTACAAGAAAATCAAATTAATTTAAACAATGTTGGAAACGATTACAAACTCACTGGAAAAGGTGAAAAATTTCTAGTCGTTGGCGAAAAATCCGCGAAAGGCCGTTTCAGATTAATCGCTGTCATACCAGACAGCATCATTCTGGAGAATCTTCCTTTCCTTCGCCGAATGGTATCCTTCATTTTGATCGGATCACTTATTCTGCTTCCTTTTATTTTATTTCTTCTAAGGAAAATCATCTTAATTCCTATAAACCGGATCATGATGGCTATGAGGAGAATCGAGGACGGGAATTTGGACGTCCGTATAACCTACAGCCCTTCTGTCATTGAATTCGACAAGATGAACCAATCCTTCAATCGCATGATATCGCAAATACAGGAATTGAAAATTAATGTTTTGAAAGAAAAATTAAATCATCAGAAGGCCGAACTCAAGCATTTACAGCTTCAAATTAATCCGCACTTTTTTCTAAATTCGTTGAACATTATTTATAATTTGGCGCAGGTGAAAGACTTTACATTGATTCAGGAAATGGCGCTTAGTCTCGTAGAATATTTTCGTTTTATGTTTCGGAGTAACATGGCATTTGTCGCTTTAAGGGATGAGGTCCAGCATACGCTTAATTATTTTCGTATCCAGGAGATGCGGTTTCCTCACAATTTGACTTATGATCTATCCGTTCCAGACAACCTTATGGACGAATTAGTTCCTCCGCTTGTTATTCAAACCTTTGTGGAAAATACGATCAAACACGCAGTTAGCATGGATAAACAGGTTCATATTGGTATAACCATTGAAGCCATAGAAGTTAATAGAATCCGTATACGAGTGCAGGATACTGGAAAAGGATTTCCTGAAGATGTTTTGGCTCGGCTGCAGATGGAAATGGATATCGGTAACGGAGAAGGTCATCATATCGGGATATGGAATATGCAGCGTCGATTACGTCTACTGTATCAAGATCAAGCCCAGATCACGTTTGCAAATGGTGCTGACCTTGGTGCAGTGATTGACATTCTCATCCCATTTCATGAGAAGGAAGGCGGAGGAAACTATGCTTCAATTGCTGGTCGTGGACGATGAAATTCATGCCGTACGAGGGATCAAAGCGGGGGTAGAGTGGGACCAACTTGGATTTTCAAAGATTCATGAAGCTTTTAACATACGACAAGCGAAGGAAATCTTTTTAACCCAAAAAATTGATATTCTGCTTTGCGACATTGAAATGCCAGAAGGTGACGGATTTCAACTGTTATCTTGGGTCAAAGAACACTCTCCAGATACCGAGTCCCTCTTCTTAACGTGTCATGCTGATTTCGAATTCGCGCAAAAAGCGATTCAGTTGGGGAGTCTGGATTACATGCTCAAACCTGTTCGTTTTCCAGAATTGGAGAAAGCCGTTCGAAAAGCCATTGAACAATTGGAAAAGAAAAGAGGATTAGTTCAATTTAATGAAACCTATAAGCATTACTATCAGTTATGGGAAGCGTACCAGCCCATGGTTGTTGAGCGCTTTTGGCAGGATTTAATTCATAGGTCGATCCCTTCGAATAAGGATCAAATCAAAGAAATTATGGCGAAGCAAAATATACCTTATAGCGACACAGACTTATTTGTGCCGATATGGGTCAGTGTTCAGCGTTGGCATAAAAAACTGACGCTTCGTGAAGAAAAAATAATGGAATATGCCTTGCGCAACTCATTGGAGGAGCTGGCTGTTCAGAAAGAGTTCAAAAGCCAAATCGTTCAGGTCAAAAGCGGAGGGTTGCTGATCATCCTCTCGGTCGACCTGGATAGCAGGAGCGATAAAGAGAAGTTAACCCGTGAATTACAGGGCTATATCGCTGCCTGTAACCAGTACTTTTTCTGTGATCTTTGTTGTTATATCGGTGCTCCTGCATTTATGGAAGGAATGCTGGAGATGTTCGAATCCTTAATCATGATGGAATCACGCAATGTTACAAAAACGAATAAAATTTTCTTCTTAAGTGAACAACAATGCAGCTGCGATACCTTTCCACTGCCTAAAATGAACAGCTGGGCGGAAATGCTCAAGTGTGGAAGCAAAGGGAACCTGCTGAAAGAAATCGATCATAGTTTGGATGCGATGAAGCAAATGGAAAGACTTGATGCCAAATTGTTGCGTCGATTTTACGAGGACTTTCTGCAAATGATTCATCATGTATTGCATTATAAAGGTCTGAGGGCACATCAGGTTTTTTCGGAAGAACTCTTGTCTATGCAAGCATCGTTCGTTTCCCGTTCCATAGCTGATCTTAGACAATGGATAATCATGATGATCGAAGAAGCTGCGGGTCGAATTAACACTGTGGATGAAAGCCAAAGTGTTGTGGAAAAAGCGAAACAATATATCGCTCAGCGCATTAACGAAGATATTTCGCGGGAGGATATCGCCAGCCATGTGAATATGAATCCTGACTACCTGACAAGAATCTTTAAGAAAGAAACCAGCTTGACGATTTCTGAGTATGTTCTTCAGGAACGGGTAGAATTGGCCAAAGAGATGCTGGTAAAGACGGATCTTTCGATTGGCAGCATCGCCGCTTCGGTGGGCTACAATAATTTTTCCCATTTCTCGAAAATGTTCAAGAAAGCGACTTCCATGAATCCACAGGATTACCGCAAATTATGAAATTTTACAAGCTGTGGTTCCTGATATGTGAGATCGTTCCCTTCTCGGGTTCGATCTTTTCTTGTTCCAAAGAAGTCGGAAATGCTATAACGGGAAGTCGGGAAACAGGTAGAGTGCAAAGTGACAATTATATATGATGAGAATATAACCGATGAGGGGGGAACGATATGGGGTCAACGACAACAACAAGATCAACTTCAGCGACCACGACAGATGCTAAGATAACGTCAACAAAATTAATAACCAGCAAAAAACTGAGAAAAATATGGAGGTATGCCCCACTGTTTGTGATGGTCATACCCGAAATTATTTATCTATTCATCAACAATTACTTGCCTATGTTTGGCTTGGTCATCGCATTCAAAGACGTCAACTTTACGAAAGGAATTTGGGCCAGTGATTGGGTCGGATTTAAAAATTTCGAGTACCTGTTCAAAACATCTGACGCCATGCTGATTACTCGAAATACGATCCTTTATAATTCAGCTTTTATTATCATCAACTTGGTAATCGCCGTCGGTGTGGCCATTTTGCTGAATGAAGTGAAACAGAAATTATTTGCCCGGTTTTACCAAAGCGTCATTCTCATCCCCTATTTGATTTCTATGGTTATTGTCGGTTATTTGGTGCTTGCCATGCTAAGCGGCGAAACCGGTTACATTAATAAGCAGATTCTTCCAATGCTTGGAATGGATCCGATCTCATGGTATAGCGAAGCCAAGTATTGGCCGTATATTTTGACATTTGTAAACATTTGGAAGCATGTTGGATACTTATGCGTCATCTATTTAGCGGCGATTATTGGAATCGACCCGGAATATTACGAGGCGGCCAGGATTGACGGAGCTAGTAAATGGCAGCAGATCACGAACATTACAATCCCTTTAATCGCTCCGGTTATCGTGATTATGACGCTGCTGCAAATCGGCCGTATTTTTTACTCGGAGTTCGGATTGTTCTATCAAGTACCTCTTGATACGGGCGCGCTCTTCCCGACAACCAACGTTATCGATACGTATGTTTATCGAGCTTTACTAAGATTGGGCGACATCGGCATGTCTTCGGCAGCGGGCCTATATCAATCCGTTGTTGGATTCATTCTCGTACTCATCTCGAATTACGTGGTGAGCAAGCGAAACAGCGATAACGCTTTGTTTTAATAAGGAGGGAATCCCATTGAAAGTAAAAAGCCAACTGTACCAAGCGATCATTCATGTTTTCTTTATTGGCATTGTTTGTCTCTGTCTTCTTCCATTTTTTCTGCTCGTGATTACTTCTTTTACCGATGAAATGACCATTGTATCAGAAGGGTATTCCTTCCTACCGAGTAAATTCAGCTTGGCGGCGTACGAATTTTTGTGGAATGATTCCTTCAACATATTTCGGGCATACGGTATTACCATTCTGGTAACTTTAGTTGGTACGTTTGTGGGGCTGGCCATTACTGCTCTGTGCGCCTATCCATTATCCAGAAAAGACATGCTGATTCGCAAGCCGCTCTCGTTTATCGTGTTTTTTACACTACTATTTAACGGGGGCTTGGTCCCAACCTACCTGGTATATACACAAGTGTTCGATATGAAAAACACACTGCTGGCCTTAATCATTCCCGGTTTGTTATCTAACGGATTTTACGTGCTGATTATGCGAACCTTCTTTATGACTTCCATCCCAACACCGGTTATTGAATCAGCATCGATTGACGGGGCGGGGGAATTTAAAATTTTTTTCCAGATCGTGCTTCCTCTCTCACTTCCAATCCTGGCAACAGTTGGCTTGATGCAAACGATTGGCTATTGGAACGATTGGTTCAACGGATTAATCTATGTGACCGACAGCAAGCTGTTCAGTTTGCAGAATTTGTTAAACAGGATTTTGTTAAACGCGCAATTTTTATCAAGCAACGCAAGCAGCACCACAACGGAAATTGCTGCAAGCAGCAACATTCCGATGGAATCGGTCCGAATGGCTATGGCAGTTATTGGGACAGTTCCCTTACTGATCGCTTATCCTTTTTTTCAAAAATATTTCGTCAAAGGTCTCGTTATTGGCGCTGTCAAAGGCTAGGCTATACTCGGCATCAGCCGGTTAGCATATATAATAGATAAAAATAGGGAGGCTATGAAATGAGAAGGAATATGAAGGGCATCCAATCAGTATTAGCAGGAATGACAGCGATTACTTTACTACTAACAGCTTGCGGCGGCGGAAACGGCGGCTCTAGCTCATCTGCTACGACTTCGCCAAGCGCGTCAGGGGAAACAGGAAAGGCGAAGTCAGATTTAAAACCTTATGAACTAACAGTGGCCTACTATAAAATTGGGCAAAACAAGGATCTGCAGGAGGTTCAAGATGCCATTAACAAACTGACCAAAGAGAAAATTAATGCAACGGTTAAATTTGTGCCTATTGACCCAGCTGCGTATCAGCAACAAGTCAATCTGATGCTTGCGAGCAATGAAAATTTGGACTTGCTAGTCACTTTGACAGCACTCGGCTACGGTACACAAGCGGCAAAAGGGCAGCTTGTTCCCTTAGAGGATCTGCTTAAGAAATATGGACAGGATATTGCCAAGGTTGTCACACCGGAGATTCAAAAAGCGACGATGGCCAGCGGTAAACTTTATGGCATACCTAGCGTACGCGACTGGGCATCCGACTACGGCATCCTGATGCGCAAAGATATTGTTGATAAATACAAGATCGATCTGAGCAAGATCAAAACCTTTGATGATTTGGATGCCGTATTCAAGGTCGTCAAAGATAACGAGCCGAATATGGCGGCTATTGTTCCGGAAGGTGGGGGTACGTCTTTTATAACGTCCATTGCACCGGGCTATATGGACCCTTTGAATGATGATAACGGCGTGCTGCCAGACCATGATAATAACCTGAAGGTAGTCAATTGGTTTGAAACGAAGCAATATTCTGATCTATTAAAAATGGTCAGAAGATGGTATTCGGACGGCTATATCCCGAAAGATATCGCTACAAACAAAATCCGCCCTGAAGACCTCGTGAAGGCCGGCAAAGCTTTTTCCTTTACAGTGCATATGAAGCCTGGCTTTGAAACGAAGGAAGCCATCTTGACGGGCACATCGATGGTTGCAGCTCGCATTATCCCACCTGTCACTTCTACGTCGTCGATCGCAAATGTCATGTTCAGTATCGCCAAAAACTCGAAGGATCCGGAGAGAGCCATGATGTTCCTTAACTTGCTCTACTCCGACAAAGATTTGATTAACTTAATCGACTTTGGCATTGAAGGAAAGCACTACGTCAAGAAGGGTGAATTGATCGGCTTCCCGAATGGCGTCGATACGCAGAATGCCACCTATAGCCCGAATCATGGATGGGAGTGGGGTAATCAATTCCTTTCCTACATTTGGGAAACGGATCCTGTTAGTCTTTGGAAAGATCAGGCTGATTTCAACAAATCGTCCAAAAAATCGAAAGCGCTCGGCTTCAGCTTTTCAGTCGATCCTGTTAAAACGGAAGTGGCTGCTGTTCAAAGCGTGAAGGATCAATTTAAAATTGGTTTGGAAACCGGTACGCTGGATCCGGATAAAAACTTACCGGAATTTATAAGTAAAATGAAAGCTTCAGGTATGGACAAAATTATAGCTGAGAAGCAAAAGCAGCTTGATGAATGGGCGAAAACCAATAAGTAGTTTGTGCGAGGAGCAACTGCATGCCCCCTATAGAGATAAAGGAGAGAAACATACCGTTTGTACCGATAATGACCGCGATTTTTTTCGGGTCCGTTCTGGCGAATCTCGGAATGAGTTCGATAAGTGTAGCGTTCCCCATGTTGATGAATCAATTCCATACTGATTTGACGACTATGCAGTGGACGATGACAGGCTACTTACTGGCAACCGGAGTGGTAGCTCCCGTCACTGGTTATCTTGGGGAAAAGATCAGCACCAAGTACCTGTATATCACTGCGCTTATTGGTTATACGCTGATTTCAGGTCTTAGCGCTTTCGCATGGAATGTTGAATCGTTAATTACATTTCGAATCGTGCAGGGTATTTTTGGCGGGATGATCTTGCCATCCACGATGACGATCCTTTATCAGGTCATTCCCCGAGCCAAGCAGGCGTTTGCGCTCAGCATGTGGACTTTGTCGACGATGCTTTCGCCTGCGTTCGGGCCTCTACTCGCGGGCTGGCTAATCGGAAAGTTCGAATGGAAATGGCTGTTCCTCATGGACATTCCGTTCGGCATTGCAGCAATTGTAGTCGCTTGGCGACTTATTCCCTATTACAAATTGAATACGCCGAAAACGTTCGATTTGCTCGGCTTGGTTACCGTAATTTTGAGCAGCGGCTCAATCCTAATCGCCTTCAGTGAGGCGCATGCATGGGGATGGAGCTCTTGGAGAACGCTGTCGCTGCTCGCTTTCGGCTTCCTGATGCTCGGGTGCTTTATTCGGGGAGAATTGATGATCCAAGAACCGCTCTTGAATTTGAAGGTATTTGTCAATATGAAATATACGGTTAGCCTTGCCGTGCTGGCCATTATTACGCTCAACTTGTATTCAGGTGCCTATTTGATACCGGTGTTCCTGCAGAACGTACAGGGGTCATCCGCACTTGAGGTTGGTTTGATCTTACTTCCGGCCACACTTGCGATGGCAGGTGTGATGCCTCTCGTCGGCAAGTTGTATATGAGAATAGCCCCGCAATGGCTGATCGTTTCCGGAATTCTATTGATTGCGGTTGGAACGTTTGCTATAGGTCGTCTGGATGTGAATGTATCGCAATGGTACATCACCCTGTGGTTAACCATACGCTACATCGGGCTTTCGTTAACGATCATGCCGCTTACTAATGTCGGTATGGAGGCCATCCCGCGTGAACTGTCCGGTCACGCTTCATCAGTGAATAACTGGATCCGTCAAGTCTTCGGTTCCTTTTCAATCGCGTTGTTTACTTCACTTATCGCATCAAGGTTGACCATACACAACCAGGCACTTGGTTTAGATGGGGCTGCGGAAGCCCAGCGAAAGCTGCTGAAGGCAGAAGCCTTCACGATGAGCTCCAATGACGTGTACGTTGTGGCAACAATGATCGTATTAGTCGGCCTTCCTCTCGTTTGGATGCTGTACAGAGGAAAACCTTGGAAAAGGACGCTCGCGAACCATAAACTACAGCACGTCCAAAATTTCACACAAAAGGAGCAGTTAAAATGAGCATTTCAATTGGTGTTAATTTATTTTCAGTATTCCAAGCACTAAACAACGACTATTTCGGCGCCCTTGAAAAGGTAGCTTCAGCAGGCTATACCAATGTGGAATTAATCACCACCAATTTTATGACAGGCGTCAGATACAGTGACACATTCCCTTTGCAAACCATCAAAAATAAGCTGGATGAACTAGGGCTTAAGCCCATAGCTGCCCATGAACGACTGGATCAAGATGCCGATAATTGGAATCAATTAATTCAAGAAAATGCTGAACTTGGATGTAAAGCGATTGTATTGCCATCTGCTTGGATCAAAAATCGTGAAGATACATTGAAAACCGCAGAACAGTTGAATGCGATTGGAAAAAAATGCAAGGAAAGCAGTTTGCAATTTTACTTTCATAATCACTTCCATGAATTCAAAAGATGGGGAGATACGACCTTATATGACATTCTCGTTGAGAATACGGACCCTGCCCACGTTAAATTTGAGGTGGACTTAGTCTGGGTTATTCGCGCAGGTCTTGATCCCCTAGCCGTTCTTGAGAAATTAGGCAGCCGATGCGATATCGTTCATCAGAAAGATTTAAATAAAGAAGTCATGCATCTAAACGTATTTGACGCTCTCCAGCCAGGTGATGAAGATTTGGATATGATGCAGCTGTATCGCGGGAAGGGATACATACAAGCAGGTGACTTTGTGGATCTAGGAACGGGTTCAATCGATTTTAAAGCCACCTACGACAAAATCAAAGAATTGGGCACCATCCAATATGCCTTTATTGAAAATGAGGGTATAAGCGATGATAAATTTACTAGTATAGCGAATGATTTAAAAGTTTTGCAAAAGTTTGTTTAGAGCCATCAAATGACAAGTTAGCTTATAGGGAGTGTGTTCGATCATGTCAACAGCTACATTGAAAATCGGAATTATCGGCTGCGGGGGTATTGCTAACCAAAAGCATATGCCTTCATTAGCGAAACTTACCCATCTAGGCGAAATGGTTGCTTTCTGTGACATCGTTGAAGAACGAGCTGTCAAAGCTGCAAAAGAATTTGGAACAGAGCTTGCAAAAGTTTATTTGGACTATAAGGAATTATTGCAAGATGAGTCGATTGATGTTATCCATGTGTTGACTCCCAATCTTCAGCATTCCTTCATAACAGTTGCTGCGCTGGAGGCAGGTAAGCACGTCATGTGCGAAAAGCCGATGGCTATCAATTCTGTTGAAGCTAAAAAGATGTTAGAGGCAAGCAAGAAGACAGGAAGAAAATTAACGATCGGTTACCAAAATAGGTTCCGAGACGATTCACAGGTATTGTACGAAGCGTGCCGCCAGGGTGAGTTCGGCGATATTTATATGACCAAAGCTCATGCCCTTCGCAGACGCGGAGTTCCGACCTGGGGCGTTTTTACGGACAAAGAACAGCAAGGTGGCGGACCTTTGATCGACATTGGCACGCATGCGCTGGATTTATCTCTCTGGTTCATGGACAACTACAAGCCGAAATCGGTGACAGGATCGGTTTTCCACAAATTAGCGGATAAGTTCGAAGGCAACATGTTCGGTCCATGGGATCCGGAAACCTATGAAGTAGAAGATTCGGCCTTCGGATTTATTAAAATGGAAAATGGTGCAACGATTTTCCTAGAATGTGCTTGGGCGCTTAATATAACGGATACGAGAGAAGCGATGACGACCCTGTGTGGAACTGAAGGTGGAGCGGAAATGAAAGGCAACCCTGCTATGGGCAAAGGTGAGTTGGTATTCAATAGCACCAAGTATGGAAAGCTGGTCGAAACGAAGGCTACAACAGGCGGAGGTATCGCATATTTCGATGCAGGCGCTGAAGAACTAGGTGTGAAAGAGGCCAGACAATGGCTGGAAAGCATTCTCCATGACACAGAACCTCTTGTCAAACCTGAACAAGCTTTTGTTGTAACACAGATTTTGGAAGCCATCTATGAATCAGCAAGATCTGGAAAAACCGTTGAATTTTTATAGTTGTTGATCGTCTTTGTGTTAAATAAATCGCTCCTAGTGTGACTTCACTGAGGGGCGATTTTTTTGAGAAAAGTAACAGAAATTAAGGTTGTATTTATATTTTTTATGATCGGTGCGATTAGTGCGGAATTTCACTTAACATAGGGGAAGATTTAGAGGACTTGATCTCGATCGGAACGATCGGATTGATCAAGGCGATTGAGTCATTTTCCCCACCTGAGCCTTAACTTAATGACATTGATCCCGCATTGGATGGCCTTTAAACTTGCATTTACCCGATCGCTGAAATATTGGGGGGCCAGCGACTTGGAGTTCAATTACGCCAATATCGATTTTTCATAAATTATAATCGCCTTTTTACATTTACATTCCAGTTTGTCAAGCCTATGATTAAGCTGGGTAAAATATTAAATACAACTCATGTTGAAGAGGAGTTACTTTATGAAAAAAACCGATTTTATCGAAAACAAGTCAAAAATGTACGAGACTCGTCAGAATTGCCATGGTGGTAAAGGTCCTTTTCAACTAAAAGATATTATTCAAGCGGTGTCATCAAGCGATAAGCAATACATTAAATTCATTCATGATGATATCATCCCGTCAGGTTCTACCTTCGGCTATCACCAGCATAACAGCGATGTTCCAATGGAAGAGTGGTATTACTGCATTTCTGGTCACGGAATCATGGAGCTTGACGGCAACCTATACGAGATGTCGGAAGGCGATATAAGCGTCTGCCGTTCAAACGGCAGCCACGGTCTTATTAATAACGGTCCCGAGGATTTAAGAATTATCGTGATATATGCTTCTGCAATAAAATAACGGAGGGATAAGCTTGAACAACAGAAAACTTAAAGTTGGTGTTGTCGGATTAACTGTAGGAGCAAGTCATGTTAAAGACTACGCAAACAGCGACACCGTTAAAGAAATTGTGTTGTGCGACGTTGATGAATTAAGACTGAAAGAGATAGGCGACAAATATAACATTTCAAAAAAATATACGGATTTCAACAAGATGCTAAAAGAGGAAAATTTGGATGCGATTAGCCTCGCAGTTCCTAATTTTTTGCATATGAGGCTTTCCATTCGGGCGATGGAAGCGGGCGTGCATGTGCTGTGTGAAAAGCCTATGGCAAGAAATGCGGCAGAAGGGAGACAAATGCTTGAAGCCGCTCAAAAACATAATAAGAAGTTGATGATCAATTTCAATCAGCGCTTTCAACACGAGTGCCAAACATTAAAATCCGTTATCGACGAAAGCAAGCTTGGCGATATCTATTATGTGCGTACACAGTGGCAACGAAGACGAGGAGTGCCATGGTGGTATCCGCTTGCATCTGGAAAAGAGCAATGTGGCGGTGGAGCAATCATTGATCTTGGTGTCCATGTACTGGACCGCGCTATGTGGTTTTGCGGGCATCCAGATCCGGAATGGGTACTTGCAAACACGTTCTGCAAGGTCTCAAAGGACGAGGCAGCTCGCAGAGGCATTCAGAATTTTGAGCTTGAAGACATGGGTGTAGCGATGTTTCGTATGACAAACGGGCTTATGCTTGAATTGGAAGCATCCTGGGCCAGCAACCGTGAGAACGAGGTGATTACAACACGGATTTATGGCTCCAAGGGCGGTGCGGTCCTGCAAACAGTAGTTGGAGATAGTAAATCTACAGGCAATAAAGTGTTTTTGGAAATTGACGGAGAAGTACACGATATTCCTTTAGAACATATAAGGATTTCTAAGATGCCGAACATTCGGCAAGCGTTTCTTGATGCCATTGTCAATGATGAAGAGGTACCGTGCACGCCGCAACAGGGATTAAAGATTACCCAAATGCTAGATATGGTTTACTTGAGTGCTGAAAATAACACGCCAGTCAAGTTCGAATGATTGATTGATGAAACAATTCAATTACGAAATCTGCTTGGAGAAATTCCTGTTTTTGACTGAAAAAAACGAGAAAAATTATAGATATCAGAAAAGCCGCAACTGCTCGCAATGTCCGTAATACTGAGAGTAGACATGCGCAACAGAGTTTTGGCAGTTTCCAATCTGCAGCGCTGCAGATAGGCGTAGGGCGTAACGCCGCGTTCCTGTTTAAAAATGCGAATAAAATGATCTGTCGTAAGAGAAAAACTCTGGGCAAGTTCGCTCATATCATATTGCTGCTGTGGATGTTGTTGAAACATGCGGCATAGCTCATCAATTTTTATTGTATATGCTCCGGTTGATGTTGGCGTTATATGTTGATATTCCGTAATAAGTGCTTGCAGCCATACTTCCATTTGCGTCAAGTTATTTCTCTCTTCGGCTAACCGAAAGCGATTGAAAAGCTCAAGTACAAAATGATATTGATCAAAATGACGATGCTCAGGCAAGTCACTCAAGATATCCGGATTCTGCAATGTAAAATCAATATAACGCACATCGAGACTGGTATGTTCACTTTGATAGGCGTCGACCTCGTTCTGATAATTGATAAAAAAAACATCACCGATGCTTAATTTGTAGCAGTTCTTGCCTAGCATGATTTGACCTTCTCCACCCCAAATACTCCACAAGGTAAACCCTGGATGACAACCGACGGGAACATGCCATTTCCATTCTGGAACGCAGTGTTTCCCGTTATGCATTGATAGGATATCCATATAATCACTCCGGTTAATAGGTATCGATTTTTCATAAAATATTGTTTCATTTATATCCCAAATAGTCAAGTCAAATGCTGGGTTGGATTGATACGCAGCAATGTCTCATCATCCCATTCGTCTTCGGCTCAGGGTTCACCGAGTTAAACGCGGTTTTTTTGTTTTATTGCAGGGGAAGACACTTGTTATATAGAAGATTCTTACAATGTGAATGTTATTTCGAAAAGGAGGATGATCATGAGAAGGACAAGTTACTTCGTCAAGCTGCTCTTCTTCAACATCGTACTGGTCATCATTGCCGTTTCGTTTCTCGGTTACATTGCCTATTATAAAACATCCGGTTTAATGAACGAGAAGATCGATAAAATAAATGCGCAGCTTCTCCTTCAGACCCAGCTCCAGTTGGAAAATTCGTTTCAATCAGTTGAAAGCGCTATCATCCAGTTTACGTTGCTTCCGAGCTTTACAAGTATATTGAACGATAACCTTACGATGAACAGCTATGACAATTATGTAAAGGTTAAAAATATGGTAGGAGAGATTAGCTCTTTATATTCTCACTCCTCGATCATCAACAGTCTGGAAATTATTAATTTGGAAAAAGGGTGGGTTTTACGAAATGGTGGGGTACTCCCGATAACCGAGGTATACAACGATGAAGAAATGAATCAGCTTAGGCAAGTCGCCTCAGGTTCAACATGGAGTAAAACGACTGATTCTGATTTTTTTCAGTACACATTGAAGGTGCCCTTTTCAGCATTTGACCGATTCCAGGGAATCGTGAGAACAAAAATTTCGAGCATTGATTCGTTTCGTGAGTTGATGGCGAACAAAGACTTAGGCCAAATGACGATGATTGACGACAAGGGCAACGTGATTCGGAACATAACGCAGTATGACCTTCGCGATCAAGACGTGAATCAGATTGCCCAAATGACTCACTCACAAGTGAAGCAAGCCCCTCAAGGTAATTTCTTAACCAGGATCAATGGATCCAAATATTCGTTCACTTTTCGGCATTCGGAGAAATACAAATGGACCTATTTATCGATGGTTTCGACCCTAGAGGCTGAGCAAAACTCCCGATTCATCGGCTTGTTTATTTTTATCACAGGTTTTGTTGTGATTAGTGTATTTTTCGTGTTTTCCTTTTACGGTAGCCGAAGACTATACTCTCCTATCGAACAGCTGTACCATATGGTCGCATTCAACTCCTCAGATAAGTTGAATGTCCAGCCACAAAGCAACGAAATGGATTATATAAATAATCGAATGCATGCTTTTTTTCAGGACAGTCAGAAGCTCAGAGGCCAGTTACATATACAAAATAATCAGCTGAACGATTTTTTTGCATATAAATTGTTTCAAGGTGAAGTGAGGCCTCAGGAAATTGAAAGTAACCTCGGGCCAGATGTGGACTGGAATCATTTTTGTGTACTCACGGTACAGATCGACACATTAACGGATACTGGTTATATGGATAAGGACCGCGATCTTTTATTATTTGCCGTAAAAAATATGCTGGGCGAAACCGCCTCGGAATTGTTAGTCCTAAATCCGGTCATTATGAATCACATGCAAGTCGTTCTGCTTGGCACTGAGATTCAAAATGTTGACGCCTTTAAGGAGGAACTATATATACTGTCACGTTCTATCCAGCAGGTTGTCAAACAGTATTTGCGTCTTCAAGTAAGCATTGGGATAAGCCGTCCGTTCAACCAGCCGGTAGATGCTTCTACTGCATATGGCGAGGCAACGGATGCGTTAAAATCAAGGTTTACCCAGGGCACGGAAGCCATCCTGTACGCTTCTGATTTTGATATGAACGAAACGGGCAACACGGGTAAATACCCCGGTTTTATGGTGAAAGAATTAATCGATGCGATTAAATTCGCAGACGTGGAGCAAGCTAAGCGCACACTTCATAATATCATTGCGGAAATGTGTTCGGGTCACTATGGCTATCGATATTGTTCCATGTATATTTTTCTGTTGCTGATGGATTTGATTAAGATTTCGCATCAATCAGATGAAATGTTCATCTCATTGTTTAAAGAAAAACCGATTTTTCAGAAGTTGGATCAACTGCTGCAGACATCCGTCCAAGAAATGGAGATTTGGATATACGATCATGTCGTGGAACCGATATTGAAGGAAATGTTGGCTCGTAGCGAATCCCAGCAGAGGAATATCATCAAAACACTGATTCAAATCATCCATGATGAATACGATTCTGAGTTGACGTTGGAAGCCTGCGCTTCCCGTCTTCATTATAACCCGAACTATTTGGGGCAAATATTCCGAAAAGAAATGGGAAGCAGCTTTAGCGATTATCTATCCCATTATAGGTTAAATATAGCGAGAAAACTCCTGGCGGAGACCGAAGATCAAATTCAGGAGATTGCCGAAAAACTGCGATTCAGCAATTCGCAAAATTTTATTCGTTATTTTAAGAAGATGGAAGGTATTACACCTAAACAGTACCGAGATAATTTGGTGAAGCATAACGAATAAAATACCTTGGACAGCGCAGGCAGATCGCTCTCGAAAGAGCACGTGGCATGCGCGTTTTTTGATATGGGGGGACTTTTTGGGTAATCGGTTCGTTACTGTGCTCGAGATTATCCGCGAAAACCAGAGAAACGGAATGATCAGTAGAGTACTGCGTTGCGGATTATTTACAATCTGCTTCCACTTCTTGTACCTTAGCCTTATCAAACACGAGATGGGAGGAATCATTTTGAAAGCGTTGACAGAAGTAGCGGAGAATCATCACCATCCTAACGACGCCCAAACGGAAGGGGTTAGGAGCAAGATTTTAAAAGAAGTAAAAAGGGACTATTGGTTATATCTCATGCTGCTGCCGGGCGTAATTTATTTTCTGATTTTCCGGTATCTTCCGATGTGGGGGCTGGTGATTGCGTTTCAGAACTATATGCCGTTCCTTGGAATCTCCAAAAGCGAGTGGGTAGGCTTCGCTCATTTTCACGCTTTGTTCAGTAGCCCAGATTTCTGGATGCTGCTGCGAAATACCGCGATCCTGGCGGCGTATAACATTTTTCTATTTTTTCCATTGCCTATTATTATCGCGCTAATGCTCAATGAAGTCAGGCATGAAGTGTACAAGAAGTTTGTCGTCTTGCTGGTTTACGTTCCGCATTTTCTGTCGTGGGTTATCGTTGTTAGCTTCTTCTATTTTTTCTTTACGATCGAGAACGGTATTGTGAATGAGATCTTGCAGTCGCTCGGATTCCAGAAAGTACATTTTCTGGACAGCACTCGCTGGTTTAGACCGATGGTCACCCTGGAAGTCATATGGAAAGAGACGGGATGGGGAACGATTATTTTCATGGCGGCGCTGTCTGGCGTCAATCCTCAGCTTTATGAGGCAGCGCGAATGGATGGGGCGAACCGTTGGCGGCAGCTTTATCACATTACGCTGCCTTCAATACGAAGCACCATCGTCATCCTGCTGATTCTAAGGCTGGGGTCGTTTCTCGATACCGGCTTCGAACAAATTTATCTGATGCTTAATACGCTTAACCGAGAAGTCGGGGAGGTGTTCGACACCTATGTGTACACGGTGGGGATCTTAGGCGGCCAATTTGGCTTCAGTGCGGCAGTTGGCATGTTCAAGTCAGTGATCGGACTTGTTTTGGTTTTGCTCACAAACCGATTGGCTAAGAAGTTCGGGGAAGAAGGCATTTACTAAGCTTACAGGAAAGGAGGCGTGGGCATAGATATGTACAGATCATGGGGCAGTAAGCTGTTCGATAGCGTTAATTATTTTCTTTTATTTCTGATGGCCGTGATTACTGTCGTTCCGTTTCTTCTCAACGTGACCGGCTCGTTCGCAGCTCCCAAGGAAGCTCTCCAGAAAAGTTTTGTGATCATCCCGGAGACGTTTTCACTTGCCGCTTACCGGTACATTTTCAGCACGAATACGATTCCGCACTCATTATGGGTCACGATTTTCATCACGATTGCGGGAACGGCCATTAACATTGTGCTTACCGCCTTGATGGCGTTTCCTTTGGCCAATAAACGGCTGCGGATACGCAAGCCGGTCATGCTGATGGTCATTTTCTCCATGCTATTCAGTGGAGGTATGATTCCGACCTATTTGGTCGTGAAAAATCTAGGATTGCTCGACACTTACGGGGCACTGCTGCTTCCCGGGGCCATTAGCGCCTTTTATCTGATCATATTGAAAAACTTTTTCGCTCAGCTGCCGGATGAACTGGAGGATTCGGCCCGAATCGATGGTGCTAGTGATCCGCAGATCTTGTTCATGATCGTGATTCCGCTGTCGATGCCGGCGATTGCGACATTAACGCTGTTTTATGCAGTCGGGCATTGGAATCAATTTCTAAACGCTCTTCTCTATATTAATGATGCAAGCAAGTTTCCGATCCAGGTATGGCTGCGTCAAATTGTCCTTTTGTCACAAACCGGCATAGGTGATTCCGCAAACAACTTCGAGGGGGTGATTCCGCCGGGGAAAACGATCCAAATGGGCGTTACAGTCGTATCTACAGTTCCCATCCTGCTTGTATATCCTTTCTTGCAACGTCATTTTGCGAAAGGCGTGCTGCTCGGGTCCGTAAAAGAGTAGGAAAGACGGCTCGGGAGTGGAAAACCATTTCAATACAAATATGGAGGTTATGCTTTATGAGTAATGGGTTTAAGAGAATAGCACCTGCGGTGTCGATGCTGCTTATCGCGGCATTGACCGGATGTTCCGGAAGTAACAGCAATCCATCCGCGGTCGGTACGGATTCAACAGCGCCATTTCGAATCAAAATGATGAGCCAATTTGAAACGGCAGAGCCCCCGACAGCGGACAACCCCATTGTGAAATATATCGAACAGCAGACGAATACGAAGCTCGATATCACATGGGTGCTGAACTCCAATTATACGGATAAATTGAATGTATCAATGGCATCCGGAGACCTGCCGCAGGCGATGCTTGTTGTGAATCCGCAGGATACGGTCATCGTAAGCGCTGCACAGAGCGGGTTCTTCTGGGATGTCGAGCCCTATTTGAAGGACTATCCGAACCTAAGCAAACTAGATAAAGATACACTGAACAATACCCGAATCAACGGAAAAATATATGGTCTTTATCGGGGCCGTTACCCGGAAAGGATCGTCATGTATTACCGGAAAGATTGGCTGGATAAAGCAGGGGTTAAAGAGCTGCCCAAAACCGTGGATGATTATTATAATTTGCTAAAAGCATTTACGTTGAATGACCCGGATGGAAACGGGAAGAAGGACACTTGGGGTATCACCGAAAATAAAGATTTGGGCACCTATACGTTTCCGCTCCTATTCGGCGCGCCGTATGGATGGGGGTATATCAATAACCAGATGGTTCCCGATTTCATGACCAAAGAATATGTGGACTATTTGAAATTCATGAAAAAGCTATACAACGAGAAGATCCTCAACCAGGACTTTGCAACAGTGCCGGGCGCCAAAGTATCGGAGGATTGGATCAACGGGAAAATAGGCATCCGAGGAAACATCGTCGAAGCTTACCGAGGCGAAACGTTCGTCGGCTTAGGCAAGACATTGCCGGGCGCAGACGTTCACTTCATCCCGGCGCTCGTCTCGACGACCGGCCAGAAGCGGGTTGCCAAGGGCAGTGGGTTCCTGGGCATGTATATGTTTCCGAAGTCGAGCGTCAAGACGGAAGTGGATTTGAGGAAGATTTTGAGCTTCTTTGACAAGATGGCCGACGACAAGTTGGTGAAAACGGTCCTGCTCGGCATTGATGGTGTTCATTACAAGGATGAGAACGGCGTACAGAAGATTTTGGACGACACCAAATACAACAAGGAAGTCGTGCCGATCCAACACCTCGCCATGCGTTCGGTCCTGATCAATAACGGAACGCCGCTTGCGAAAGAGGCGACGGATGCGCTTGCGGAAATTAAGCAGTACGGCGTTGCGGACGCATCGTACGGACTCATCCTAAGCGATGATAGTAAGAAAAAGCTGTCGACGAATAAGAAAATCATTGACGACGCGAAAATCAAGTTCATCATGGGCGTCATTGACGAAGCAGGCTGGGGTAAAGAGCTTGAGAAATGGAAGCAGGCGGGCGGCGCCGACGTTATCAAGGAATATACCGAGCTGTACAACAAATACAAGAAATAACAGACTTGGAGCGTGAATTCAGGTATGAATTATCGAGAGCTTGTGTCTCGCGGAGATTTACACTACGAACACACCGTCAAAAGAAACGAAGGCGGTCTGCCAATCGGAAACGGAAAAATGGGAAGCCTTCTTTGGACATCTCCGTCTGCTGTGAAATTACAGGTGAATCGCGTCGATGTGTTTGCCAATGACCGCTCGACGAACAGCTTCAATCAAAGGCATCTGGATTACGGTTACGCTTGCGGTTTCGTCGACATCGATTTTGTGGATTATGGGGAAGACGTGTTTCAGGACAGAACGGTTCGCCAGCATTTAAGTTTATACGATGCGACGGCCTCCATCCACGGTAACGGAGTTGCTCTAGAAGCGATTGCTTATGACCACAGCGATGTGTATGCCTTTAAGGTCGAGGATGGAAGGAAAAGCCCGCAAGGCATCAACATCAAGTTGAAGATGCTCCGGCCTGCGGAAGTCGCGACGAAGAGTCATACGGCGGTTTCTAAACTCATCATGCACAAAGACGTGATGATCTTGAAGCAGGAATTCAGAGAGGGCAGCTATTACTGCTCCTCGGCGGTCGCGGTCGGAATCTCTGACCGCGAAGGGATCATCCGGATGAACGATGAACTTGGCGGAAGGGCGCCGGTCACCGATTTTAGAGAGAGCAAAGTACTCGGGCAGCCGAATGAGACGGAAATGCGCTTATGCATTAAACCAGGTATGGGTAGATTCGAAGTCTACATAGCAAGCAGCGCTACCTTTGATGAAACCGTGGACGTCTCAGTGTTGGCAATAAATCAATTAGAAGCAGCAAGAAAAGCTGGCTATGAGCGCTTGTTGAAGGAGCATAAGCTTTGGTGGAACCAGTTTTGGCAAATATCATTCATTCGCTTGAACAGCGATGACGGCAGCGCCGAGTTGGTGGAGAAGCATTACACGTACTATGTGTATTTGATGGCGTCTAATTCCCGAGGCGGCAAATATGCTCCCAACTTCGGCGGCATGTTATTAAGCCCACGCGGGGACTATAGACATTGGGGAGCTATGCAATGGTGGAGCAACCTGAGATTATATTACAATGCGGTTCTGGCAACAGGTCACTATGAGTTGATGCAGCCCTATTTCGACATGTATTCGGGCATGTACGATTCATGTGCCAAAGCGGCGGAGCAGCAGTGGGGCAGCAAGGGGATCTATATTCCCGAAACTGTATGGTTTAACGGTTTGGATGAGATGCCTGAAGATATTGCCTCCGAGATGAGAGAGCTTTACTTGCTTCATAAGCCTTGGGAGGAACGCTCCGAAAAATTCAAGCAATACGCACATAAAAAGCATCCGCATGAGAGCCGTTGGAACTGGAAGGGACACGAATCATGGGTAGACGGGGATCTGGTCTATTCCGATAAGGGCTGGGGCCCTTTCGGATCCACGACCCATATGTTTTGGAACATAGCGGGCATCGCCTATCATTATTGGAATTATTATGAATTCACCAAAGACAGGGCATGGTTGGAGGAACGGGCATATCCGATGATCAAAGGGGCAGCGGAATTCCTGCGCAATTATCCGCACTTGCGAAAGGAGGATGATGGCAAATACCATATGCACAATACGATTAGCGGTGAGAAGTACATCGGGGGCAAAGATACGATTCAAGTGATGTCTTCGCTTCACGGGATCATGCCTGTGCTGCTGAAAGCGGCCCATATACTGGGTGTGGATAAAGACATGTGGCCGGTGTGGGATGAGTTTTATCGCAACCTGGCTCCGCTCCCGCGAAGCGATCATCCGGAGGCTGTCTTTAGAACAAAAGAAGATGAGGAGCCTGTTTGGGTTGGTGCGATCGGGCGGGTGCTTGACGATCGGAGGGAGATCGCTAACGATCCGATGCGGGATTTTATTCTCTGTTCCTTAGAGACTGCGAGCGAAAATCCGGATTGGTTCCAAACAGGCAAATCCACCCTTGCCTTTCAAACGAATATGCTGGGAGGTGACTGGAGCAAGGCTGTGTCCGAAATGTCGTCTGTTGCCGTTATGCTAGCTGGTATGGGAGTGGCTGAGGGCTTTAAACAAGCTGTAGTGGCGCAGCTAGAATGTGTGAATGCCGATCGTGAATATTGCTACTATGCAGATACGGGGAAAATCAAATATTACGACAATCGGCTGACGGTACGGGAAGGCGTCAACGCCATCAGCGCACAGAGGATCGGAAATGTGGCGTACGCCTTACAGATTGCACTCTGTCAAAGTGGGCCCGGCAGTCCCGGTAAAGAGCCGGTCATTAAAGTGTTCCCCACAGTCCCTGATGGGTGGGATGTGGAATTCTCGCTTTGGAGTCACGGAGGTTTTAAAGTTACGTCTGAGATCCGAAAAGGTGTTATCGTTTCGTTAAGCATTGAATCCACGCTCGGCGGTATTTGCAGAATGCGCAACCCTTGGGGGGAACGGCAAGTGTCCGTAGTGCAGGGAGGCCGTGAAGTTAAGCGTTTGAGCGGTTCATTGTTTGAGTTTGCGACCGGTGCAGGCGAGTCGTTCGTCTTTGCCATCACAGAGTGAGAATTTATCGAGAATCCTAAAAGATCGAATCATATTTCATAAGGAGTGGTTTCAAATGAAAACTTATCGATTACAGCAGCTCGCCGATGTTATGGAAGGACATATTTTGAAAGACATCATGCCGGGGGATTACATTTCTTACGGTGGACTTGCCTTCGAGAAGCCAGGAGCACGCGCTCATACGAACGACGGGCCGGGCGGGATCGACTATCATGTGCATGAAGATTGTGAAGCTTTCCTGATCATGCAGGGCAAGGGCGAGGTTGAAATCAAAGAACAAGCAGGTTCAATTATGCATCCCGTTAAGACGGGAGATGTCGTCATTATTGAGCCAGGAGAAGATCATCATCTCATTTCAAGCGTGGAAGATCCTATCGTCGTCGTCTGGTTTCATGCAGGGCCGTCACGAAACAAAAATCAATTTTAATAAAGATAAGTGAGGATGAGTAGCATGAAGGCAGTTCTAGTTGGTTTAGGAAACTTCGGTTTAGGGTGGTACAAGAGATTAAGACGTCATCCGGGTGTGCAGACGGTATGTGTTGTTGAAGCAAACGTTCAACTGCGGGAAACAATTGATTCGGAAACACCGTTTTATTTGACTTTGGAAGAAGCGATTATCAGCGAATGCCCCGATTTCGTCATTAATGTTACGCCTCCTCATATTCACACTACGATTAACGAGATCGCATTCTCGCATGGCCTGCCGGTGCTCTGCGAGAAGCCGATTTCGAACGATATTACGGATGCTCAATATATTGTCAATCAAGCTGAACTGAAAAATATTCCGTTCATGATTTCCGAGAATTACCGTTTCTTCGCTCCGGTGCTCAAGGCGAAGGAGCTTTTAGACAGAGGGGTCATCGGACATTTGTCATCGGTACACATTGAATTCGACCGTTATCATGTCGTACCCGTTCCTTATTTCGGTCGGCTGGCAAACGGACTGCTGGAAGATGTTACAATTCATCATTTCGATATGATCCGTTATTTTACCGGTCAGGAAGCCGTGAAAGTGTTTGCCATGAATAGCAACCCACCTGGTAGCTGGACGGATACGACGACGATCCACCTTAGCGCTTGGATGGAGCTTGACGGCGGGACGGTCGTAGATTATCACGGTAACATGATGGCCAAGGGAAAACTAACCGAATGGTACGGCGATTGGCGTTTCGAAGGTGCGGAAGGCGCGATTGCGATAACAAGCAACCGAGTGCAGCTTATGAAAGAAGGAAAAGCCGATGAAGTGTACACCTTTGACGGGGTAGGTAACGTGCTGTCCATCGATGAATTTCTTGCCGCTTTGAAGGAAAAGCGGGAGCCAAGACCTAGCGGAAGAGAGTATTTGAAATCGCAAAGCTTGGTGCATGCTGCAGCCGTATCTTCGAGAACGGGCAAAATGCTTTCCGTGGAAGCAGCACTGAGAGAGGTGTTCCTATTGCAGCACGAAAGTTGAGCGCCGATGGAATATCCGAAGAGGAGAAAAAATTGTTGGTAACGGAGATCAGAAGAAAGCTATACAAAACAGTCAATGAAACGGATACACCCCGTCCTTAAACTAACGAGGAACGATAGTTGAGAATACCACAACAGGCTACCGCTGACTTAATATCGGTAGCCTATTCCGTACGGGTAGATTAGTTTAACAAGTAATGGGGCTATTGCTATACCAAAGGAAAAATATAGGTAAGTATCGAATAAGTTAGTGAACAGTAAGTGTTGGGAAGTAGAAAGGGGCTGTTACATTGAAATAATGAAATGGATAGCAGCCTTATTAGTAATTGGAGTTCTCATCACGCCCTTCTTTTACGTACAAGCAAACAAGATAATTTATGCGAACAAAGTGACTAACTACCTTTTGAATGAACAACATTATAAGAAGAATGAAATTAAATCGGTTAAAGGAATCTGGGGGATTAAATTACCGTCATTTTACACGGTTGTTGTATTTGAAAATGAACCGTACGTTGAGTACATATATTTTGCCCATAATAATGTAATGCAGTTTAGCCATAGCGTTACAGAAGAAGGTAAACAATTAGGAATTACTGACTCAGATCTTAAAAATCTTGCCGCAAGGTAAGCAATATTCGTTGATCC
>NZ_MBTG01000052.1 GCF_002027705.1 Paenibacillus ferrarius
TGTACTTCTGTCAATAGCGTAGACACAAAATTAAGGAACAACCACGGCATTAGACAGCCTGATTTCTGTAGTAAATTTGTTCGAAATGATGAGCCGTCTCGTATCCTAGAGTAGAATGTGGTCGTAGTCGATTATAGTCAAACTCAATGTAAGCATAGAGTTCTCTCATGGCTTGTTTACGGGTCTTAAATTTTGTTTGGTACACAAATTCTTTTTTCAACGTGCTATGGAAGGACTCGATACAAGCGTTATCATAGCAATTTCCTTTACGGCTCATGCTGCCAATCATTTTGTACTCTTGTAACTTTGCGCGGTAGTCATGACTAGCGTATTGAGAGCCACGATCAGAGTGATGAATTAATCCTGGCTCAGGCTTGCGACGCTTATATGCCTTCTCTAGCGCGTCTAAAACGAGCTCCCTTGTCATTCGAGCTCCCATTGAAAATCCTACAATTCTGCGAGAGTACAAATCCATTACGCTTGCCAAATACAACCAGCCCTCGCCCGTCTGGATGTAAGTGATATCCGTTACCCAAGCTTTATTCGGCGCTAGCACAGTAAACTGACGATTTAACACATTTTCGAACACAGGCAAGTCATGTTTAGAATTCGTCGTAGCCGTTACTTTCCTTACGGTTATTGACTTCAATCCCATTTCCTTCATACGCCGACTGACCGTTTTGGAAGAAACCGCAGTCCCATTTTTTCTTAATACGGCTGTAATCGTCGGACTTCCTGCGCGTTTTTTAAAGTGATTAAACAGTCTTCTTATCTTCCGATCTAGCGCTTTTAAGCGCTTTTCACGAGCACTAGGTTCCCTCTTAATCCATTTGTAATATCCGCTTCGTGAGACTTCTAAAACGGTGCACATCTTCTCGACCCGGTACTGGAAGCGGTGTTTATAAATAAACGAATAAATCAGCACGGGTCCTTTGTGAAGAAGTGCATCGCCTTTTTTAAAATCTCATTTTCCTCTTTTAATTCGAGGATGCTTTGCTCCAACTTCTTCATTCGTTCATAGTCTACAAACACCTGAGACTGAGATTCTACAGTTCTACTGCCGTACTGTTTAATCCACCGACTTAGGGTACTTTTAGGAATATTTAATTCCTTAGAAATTTCAATTGGTCTCTTATTAGCAGACTCCATGTGTTCAACTGTCTTGCGTTTAAATTCCTCATCATAACTTTCACGTTGTGATCCCATGCCACACCTCGACCTTATTTAATATCTATATTATAAAGGTTGTTCCTTAAGGTGTGTCTACGAAATAGTCTAACTTCAGCAAACGTCGAAATAGCGTACCCTAGTTCCGCTTGAGCGGAAATAATCGCCTTTTTCCCCAAATAGCGTACTCCAGTTCCCTTTCAAGTCAGCCGAATTCCAGCAGCTCGCATTTGTGCCTAACACAATGGCATCATGACAACAATTTCTGCGTAAATCTATCCGCCAAATCAACAATTCGATCTTTGCCTGCTAATGCGTTTATCCAAACTTCCGGGATAGAAGAAATGCCATATAGAAGACCTGCTAACCCACCTGCTACAGCACCCGTCGTATCGGTATCCTCACCTAGATTCACCGCTTTTAGGACCGCTTCTTCATACGTCCCGCTGTTGAACAGACACCATAAGCTGGCTTCGAGCGTATGAACCACATAGCCGGAAGAGTGAATCTCATCTTCACTTTTGTCCGCAATATTTCCATCCAGAACAGCCTTGAAGTGAGCTAATTCCGGCTCATCTTGGTAATACGCTTTGACCGTGTTCTGCATCTGTTCATAGCTTTCGCGAAGCGTGAATCCTTTCAAAAGCTGGCACGCAAGCTCCACATAGATAACGCAAGCTAGGATAGACCGCATATGCCGATGTGTAATCGAGGAAACGGCCGTGATCATCGGCACCTTCTCTTCGAAGGGTGAGTTTTTCAGCAGATAGGCAAGCGGCAAAATTCTCATCAACGAGCCATTCCCATTGCTGCGCGTCCCTGTCAGTCCCGCCAAATCGGGGCGAATAAGCTCATAACACAAAGTATCTAACGCCAATGCGGTTGTATTTCCAATATCGAAAACCTTGCCATGCGGAGTCCAATACCCTTTGTGATACCACTGAACGCACTTATTGCCGATATCATAAATATCATACCCGCTGCATAAACTTTCTGCTAAGCAAAAGGTTAAGGAGCTATCGTCTGACCATGTACCCGCTGGCTGATGATGAGTTCCATATCCAATCATATCTCTAACCGGATTTTCCTGCAGATATGTTCTAGGCATAAATTCAACAGGCACGCCTAGGGCATCGCCTACACAAAGTCCGAAAAGCCCAGCTAGCACTTGAATTTTCATGAGAATAACTCCTTCCCCTTACTGCTATTTACTGGCTGAGATCCTCTCGAAGCTGGGTCAAAATTTCCCCAAGCCAATTGGTGCCCCGCCACTTGCTGCGATTTCTGGCATGGGGATGATCCTCGGCTAATCCTATTCCCCAGATTCTATCGTCAGGACTTGCTTCAACGATTGTTGTACCGCTTGTTGCGAGCAATCGGGTCCTGAGTTCAGGATTCTGCGTAAATTTTGCATAATTAGCGTCATAAACAATCTGTTTGCATACCAGCTGCCATTGATCTGCACTAAAGTTCGAGACACTTCTGCCCAAGCGCTTTTGTTCAGACGGTGAGTGGCTTCCAAGAATTTTATCTGCCATCTTGTTGTCTTCAAAGCTTATAGCTTTCATGTACATCATGTATTGTTCTGCGCAATTAAAGGAGATACCCGCGATGACAAACCGACAGGGGTGCCACTGTGAAAACGGCGATTCCGTTCTCCAAAAGAATGTAAATCTTTCCATACGAATTATCCTTCTCCCTCCGTCATTTAGAGGTTTCTCATAAGCTCCCGTCGGATTTCCGCCAAAGCTTGATCACGGACGAGCTTTCCATCCTCATATACAACCTCAAGCAAATCTTCAGTTTCACGCTTGGCATATTCCTCTACACTCAGATTATCCGTGTAATCGATGTTCCCGTCCTTCTCTGTGACAAGCACGAGCCCTGTTTGCGACTTTTTAAAGTGGCCGCTGTCGGTTTTGGGATCTTTGAAAATCTTGCGTTCTTCGCCATTAATGATCGTAAACGTCGACTTCAACGCAAAACCAAACGTATCCCGCGTATTGTATTGGTACGTGTACGAGCCAATGCCGTAAACCATGTTGGTCGAAGCGAAGCCTTTGGCCGCTAGCTTTTCACAAATTTCCCGGCAGCGGGCAATCGTTATTGCATCCCCATAAATAGCGCCAATATGGCTGTCTAATTGCTTGAAGCCCTTCTCTGTCGTTGTGCCGCCGAAGATATCCCACAGAATTTCAATGACGCCTTTGCGTTCAAATTCATTTGTTGATTCTGCATCGCCGCAGATGATTTTGACAGGATCTCCGCTATCCGGGCGAATGACGACTCTGCCGTCACGGCTGAGGATATCTTCTTTTAACCCGCGAACCACAACATCCAGCACACTCCATAAATCCCAAGTGTCCGACACAATCGATACGAACCCGCTTGGGTATACTTCCTTGATCAGGTATCGATATGAGGCCATTTCGTCCGTCCCATGTGCACACATTACGCTATGCTCTGTTGCTGGAATCGAAGTGCCAACTAACTCTTTTTCAATATCAGCATGGTAGTAATCTTCAAGATAAAGAATCGCCGGAATCGTGTCTGTCCCTGTAAAAGAGAGCAAATGCCCGGCACCGCTGGTTTTCGCAGCTTCTAGTGAGCTCATGCCGCGCATCGAGAAATCATGGCCTTGAAAAGGGACAGCCGAAGTATCGCCATTCGTTTTCACTGCAAATTCTTCAAGAATTTTGCGGTATTCCAAAGCTAAAGTTGCACTCGTTGCAGGCATCCAGAGCTGGCAGGACATGAGTGTTTCCAGATAATTGGTCAGCCAGAAAAACTGCGGCTTCGTATTTTCTATTGTCAGCATAGGCACCTTAATTGGCACTAAGCTTCCTTCTTTAATGGCCTTAATCTTGATCGGCAAATATCCTAAATCATGCAGCTCTTCGATATGCGAAGCGTCCGGGTCCTGGGCACCCAGCGCGTATTGAAGCACCCTTTTATACTCAGCGGCAACTTCTGTTT
The DNA here is from genome assembly GCF_002027705.1 of Paenibacillus ferrarius. GTDB lineage: Bacteria > Bacillota > Bacilli > Paenibacillales > NBRC-103111 > Paenibacillus_E > Paenibacillus_E ferrarius. The sequence continues at coordinate 4,144 of NZ_MBTG01000052.1, forward strand.
TGGGTCTTGCAAAGAAGTTATCATTGAAATATTGAATGAGATATTCCTTAATGAACGATTGGAAGCCAAAAGCGACAACCTCATTAATTCCCTCCAAGCGGCTCGTGCGCGCAGTCCAAGTTGAATATACAAGCTCAGTCCCTTTCGGATATTGATTCTTATGGCTTACCTTATAGAAATCGCAAAGCAGAGTTGCTGGGTAAATGAATGGTTTTGTCATTTTACAAGCCTCCTATGTTGAATATATGAATTTTGGGGTGATCGGTTGGCTCTAATATGGTGTTCGTCGTAAATACTTTATCGATTACATCGGATTCGAGAATCTTCCCTTTGTAAATCGCTGTCTCGCAGTGGCCGACCAGTACATAAATCTCGGAAGCACCGATTTCTACTAACTTCTCCGCGCTCAGCATGAAAGTTCCGCCATACGAGCATAAATCATCCACAATGATAGCTTTAAAGCCCTCGTTCTCAATGCTTCCCACAACGTCCAACTTCTTAATTTGGCCTGTCTGGAAATCCCTTACCTTAAAGCCAACCAGCTGCTGATAGCCTTTGATTTTGCTGTAGCGCTTTTGGGCACCTGCATCTGGGAAGAACAAGTAATCGACGGCCGGGTTGAAAGCTGTAGCGGCAACGACTTGATCAAGCAATTCAATGGTCGGGTACCTTGCGATGCTTTTATCAATAAGTGCTAGTGAAACATCGGAATGAGGCTCGATCAGCGTCACCTTGTCGAAAGATAACGCATTGATGAAATTCGCCACATACTTCAAAGTAAAAACCGACGAACCCTCCACGCGATCCATGCGGCTGTAGGGCATGTAATAAATGACCAGCGAAGCTCTGAAGTTATGGTCGTTCATGAAATTCTTCACAAACATCAGCTTGATTAAATCGCTGTCGTTTTCGTATTTAAAAGCAATTTCATTGTGATCCTTAACCTCGTTAAGGAGTTGCTCGCCATCGACCAGCGTCTCGCCGTTCGGGAACATTTTGAAAACCAATTCAGTACCATTTAATAGGATCACGATGATCACGCTCCTTCTTTCATGATGGTCAAGGCTGCTTGCAGGCATTGGTAGGCGGAGCTGAGTCCTGCTCGGTCGTCGAGAAGGATATTGAAATAAATCTTTTTGCCGCCGGCGACAGGTACAAAGCTTGGGCTTTCATTAATGGCATCAAACGGAATCTCGTTAGCTTCCAGATAGTTGATAATGCTCGGAAAGTTAGCATCAGCACTAGCTGTAAATACGACTAAATGAGCCCCGAACGCCTTGCATTCTCTCAAAAGCTGAATGACATCATGGTATTGATGCCCTCTGCGATGAAAGTCATAGACGGTGTTGTCATAATCATATGCGATCACTAGGTTATTATATTTTTTCCACTCCGTAACGAGTCGTTCAATGACATTTGCATCCTCTAAGTAGAAATCCATATCAACGTCACCGCCTTCTTTTAACTATAAATGGAAAGCTGGGGCTCGACCTCTGTGAAGCGATACAACTGGGCTGCCCGTTGGGAATACTTGTTTGAACTCTTTAAGGTGCCGTCTGGATGACGAGCTTCCTCAATAATTCCTTTTCGACTCTGCGTGGAGGTAATTTTGCGAATGAAATTCTTCTCCTCGAATGCTGGCACGACCGCTTGAATGACTTGATACAGCTCGCCTATCGTAAACTCCTCTGGAAGGAACTCTTTGGCGATCGTAGTCGTGAGCATCTTCAGACGAATTTCGCGCAGGGCATCCATCAGAATTTGCCGATGATCAAAGGCTAGATCCATAGTTAGAGCTTCATCTACCGGGAACAAATGAACCTCCGATGCATCGACCGCGGCTTTGCGATTGGCTAACAAATTCTCATTCACTAAAGCCAGAAAGGCATGAGAGATGATCCATCCCCTCGGATCTCGTCCAGGGTCACTGTATACATTAAAATATTCGAGATGGACGTGTTCCACTTCTGTTTCTTCTTTCAGCTCCCGCATAGCGCAAGCGTGCACTGTCTCTGTTTCTCTCGTAAAACCGCCAGGAAGAGCCCATTGACCTTCATAGGGCCATATTTTCCTCTGAATAAGCATCACATGCAGTTCTCGAGTTGGCAGTGCTTTCTTACCTGTATGTTTCTCTTGCGATATGATAGTAAAAATCACGATATCTGTTGGCGCTCCGTCAGGTGTTCGATAATTGCTTATGGAATAATTGGATTCGTTTTCGACCATGTGGTATCACCAGCCTGGATTGATTATTTCGATTTAATATTATCATTATGACATAATAAAATTGAAAGTCAATGGGTGTTGGGAAAATAAAGAAAAAAGGATAACTTCCTATAATGAAGAAAATGTAAACTGTAACTATTTGAGCAAATAAGGAGAAATACATATGAAGTTTGGAGTTAAACCAAGCCTGCTGAGCTTAGCTATCCCTATTACCCTTGCTTTCACACTCGCAAGCAGCTTCATCCCGAGCATCTATGCCGAAGAGCATACAAACGGTTGGCAGGATATTGCCGTCGGGGGAACCTTCAGCTTAGGTATTAAAACAGATGGCACGCTATGGTCTTGGGGCGAGAGCAACCGTTATGGCGTTTTCGGTAATGGCGAGAAAGGCGATAAGGCCGCTAATCCCAAATTGCCTGTAAAAGTGCAGGGAATTGACCATGTTAAAGCAATCGGAGCAGGCGCTATGCACGCGTTAGCTGTAAAGTCCGATGGTACCGTGTGGACATGGGGAGATAATACAGATGGGCAGATTGGAGATGGTACCGAGACTCAGCGAGAAACAGGGTCTGGCAAAGCGTTAACCGACAACAATAGAGAACTTCCAACACAAGTAAAAGGCTTATCCCATGTTGTGGCCGTTTGGGGTGCCTGGGCCAGAAGCTACGCCATCAAAGATGATGGCACATTATGGGCATGGGGAAGCTTGTATTATAAAAAGTCGGATGGCTCTACTGGAAATTACGCAACTCCCGTGCAATTAAGATTTCAAAATGTCGCGACAATCTCCACCGGTTACGGCGATAACTTACTAGTGCTCAAAAAAGACGGCACGGTTTGGACATTCGATCAAGGAGCTGTTGTTCAAATCGAAGGATTAACGGATATCACTGCGGTCGCAGCAGGTGGCACAGATTCCTATGCGTTACAGAAAAACGGCACAGTTTGGGTATTTGGATCCAATGGACGAGGCAAAATTGCAGGAGAAGATCTTGCAAAAACCACTGCTCCCCAGAAGTTGCAAGGTATTCAAGATGTCGTTGATATTCGGGCAACAGGCGGCGGCCCACTATTCCTCAAAAAAGACCGTTCCGTATGGACAAGCGGCAAAAACACAGGCGGGCAACTAGGCATTGGCTCTTACGAAAATAGCGATGTTCCTGTACAAGTTAAAAATCTTGCTAAAATAAGTAAGATTGCCGCGCATGGTACCGGATTCCGGTCAATGGCTATTAGAGAGGATGGGACTCTTTGGGCTTGGGGGAACGGCTACACTGGAGATGGAACGGAGTGGTATCGAACCGAACCTGTTTGGATTAAAAGCAGCGACTCTGAGCTAACTCCTCCTACTGATTTAATCAGTGTGCAGCTGGACGGATTAACGCTTCACTTTGAGCAACAACCAGTCATTATCGACGGAAATACGCTGGTCCCCTTACGTACAATATTTGAAACTTTAGGAGCAGAAGTTAGTTGGAATGGAGCTACTTCAACTATTACAGCTACAAAAGATAAACAGACAATCTTGCTCACCGTAGGGAACCAAACCGCCACGCTAAACGGTCAGCCAATTCAGCTGGAGACCCCTGCTGCTGTCGTTAACGGCAATACGCTTGTACCCGTAAGGTTCATCGCCGAGTCTCTTGGTACAAAAGTAGCGTGGATTCCTGAGACGAAGACAGTTCAGCTACTATCCAAATAAAATTAAAAAGGCCTTCCACTGAATTTTCTCAGGGAAAGCCTTTTTTTCAATAACCCAATGAATCAAAATTAATCAATCGATCCTTTTGAATCTTCGCTTTCTCATCAGCTTTCAAGACTGTTACGAATACCTGTTGATCAATAACAACTTGAACAAACTGATACCCTGTCTCCTTAATCCATTCATTGAGCTCTCCAAGGATACTCGTATCCAAAAAGTCACTCATGTACTCGGGATGAATCGTTCTTTTTTGCCCATTTAACATAAAACTAACGCTAATAGGTCCATCTTCTGTATCCCACTTCTCCACAATATTCGTTGGTTTAAAGGCTCCGCGGGAAATTGCGCCCCATTCTTGTAAGGCTTTTACATAGCGTTCATTTCCCTTAAGTACATCCATCTCTGTATCTTCCAGCCAGACTCGATCTTTATCCTGCTGCAAAATATAAAGCTCAGCAAATTCATCATACCATTCCGCGGAATCAAACGGATTCCAATCTTCATTAATATAACCTTCATAGAATACTAAAAACTTGTCATCAAATTGTTGCTCTGTTAGTTGGCTATCCTTCTGAAAGAAACCTAATTTACGATAATACTGCGCTGCATCCAAAACGCGCTCCTTAGGAGATAACACACCAAACTTTTCCTTGCTTAATTGAGATGTTGTTTTAAGTTCACGAAAAGTTGGGACGATGTCTTGATAGTCTTTTTCGACCTCTGAGTAAACCAGATCCCTCGTAAACAAAATAACTCTATAGAAATTGTACTTCCCACTAATTAGAGTTTGTACGATCGTGTAGTTGCCATTTGTTGCTGAATTCACAGAATAAGAAAACTGCGATGCTTCAAGACCATTGATTGACATTAAGCGGGATTCACTAAAATCCTTCCCATTCTGGGATTCAATTGATGCTTTAATCGCCTTTTCATATTGAGCTAGCGATTTTATATCTGATAAATCATCTCTGGATTCCGTTGCAAGCGTAATGAAATTATTCCCTTTTGTTAAAACCATTTGATCCCCCAGCGCACCTGATGATGGTTTGGACAGCCATTTGCCGTTTACCGTTAGTTGGGACATCTGATTTGGACTTATTACATCATGGGAAGGGATAAGATAGATTGTCTTGCTGCTATTTTCCAAAGTGACATCATAGTTGGATGCTTCTCCGACAAAACGAATAGGAACAAAAAGATTTCCATCCACATTTCTAGGAGCTATAGGCAGTAATTGTTCGGTTCCATTCAAGCTGGCCTTCACATTGTCTACTTGCAGAGTGAGCTTAACTCCCTCTTTAGAGGCTTGAATAGTTTTTGTCTCGTTATCCCACATGATGGTGAAGCCTAATTTCTCAAATAAAGGACGGAATTGTACCAACGTTGTGCCTGCTTCCATAATAGGTGGGTGATCAAATAATACTCTATCACTATTCACAATAACGGCCAGACCATCCGCAGGATTTGAACGATTTGGAGCTCTATTGACGGTGATGCCTGATTGTTGAAACTGCTGCAGCATCAACTTCGACTTCTCATTCAGCCCATCTTCGTCTATAAAAAGAGTGCGAAGCTCCTCCATAGAGCCAATAGGCAATATGTCAACAACTGGATTGCCCACAATATCCAACCATTTGATAGGCAGCTTAGCGAGTGAAGCAATATCTACAATCTTATTTTGACTAGCCAGTAAATCCGTTAGTGAAGTCAAATGTGAAAAACAGCTAATACGCTCAATCTCATTGTTACTGATAAGTAATTTTTGTAAATTAGATAGATTTGAAATCGGACAAATGTTTTGGATCTTATTATGACTCAAGGCAATAAATTTCAATTTGTGCAAGTATTGCAGAGGTCTGACATCTGTGATCTCTTGATTATCGATATAAATATCCGTTAAGTTCAAGGCAAATTCCAAGCCTTCCAGACTCTTAATTTTCTCCTTTCCTTTTGGATATAACGTAGTTAACTTCTGTAAAGTCTTGTAATCTAGTACTTGATCATCCGTCAGTTTCAGTTCATCACGAATCGCTTTTTCGAGAACGGGATCCTTAATTTTCATTCCATCAGCAGCTGCCTCGATTGGGGCAGGAAGCAACAAGGTAAATAGGATTAGACAAATCGTGAAGCAAAGCGCTTGTAATTTCATAGTGTTCGTCCTTTTCGTTCATATTCTTTAAATAACCTATTAAATCTCATCTCATCGATACCAATTTTTCAATACCAACTCGAAGTATACTAAAAACAACACACAGTTAATGTAATATCTTGTCGAAATATATATAATATTTAAATTATTTTAATAATTTCTGCAGTTTTGACCTAAAAGGCTGTAATCTCTCTCCTCTTTATACAAAAAAGGCCTCGCTCTAAGCGGGCCATCACGGTTACTTTACAACTATGCATCTAACGCTAGCATGCCCTCCAGCTTAATAGCCGTAAAGGTAGGCAGCCCATCCTTCATAGCTACCCATAGGATATGATGAAAATCGTCCAATCCTGCTTTGTGTTTATTTGCGCCTGTTCTCCCCATTTGGATATGTGCATGGCCGGCAACCTTTGTGAGTTCCAATTTATGAAAATGTCCGGCGAGCATCGTAAAAGGTCTGGCATTCAATGCCTGAACCAAACGTTCGTACACAGCCGAGTCGGTTTTCCACACGGGCTGATGAGTGATAACGAAGGTCATATCTACATCTGGATGGTCATGGAGCGTTTTTTCGATAAAAGCAAACTGCTCTTCCCCGATACATGGATTCGGCACATGCTTGTTCTTAATGTCTTTCGTCTGTTCGGCAATGCTCTCAAGCAGTTCCCTGATCACTTCTTCGGCTTGTTCAGGCTCACGCTTGCTGCGCAGTTCTGTCTCGCGGAACGCGAGTTCGAGTTCCGGGGAAAGCGCATGCTGCGGTTCTTCCGTATGCAGAGCCAAGAACAAGACGTTGCCGTAACGGAAGGCGTAGTAATCGATGCCTTTGCGTTCCTGCCAAACCTTCTTCATCACTTCATTACCATAATCATGATTTCCTGCAACTGGGAAGAACGGCAAGCCTGAGCTTTGAATATGGCGTTCAAGCTCGTCCCACTCACGATGAGCGCCATCTGCCTGCTGCCAATATCCTTCGATCAAATCCCCGACGGCAACGACAAAGTCCGGGTTCAAACGCTTCACCTGCCTAAGCGCTTCTTCAAATACGCCTTCAATCGCGAAGCCGCTGCGGTCCCCCATGATGGCAAAGTTAAAATCATTCGTTGATGTCTGCGGCAATTCCCCGATCCATGGCCGCTTGTCCGTTCTGAAAAGCAGCTCATCATAGAACATATTCATGCTGGCATCCCCCTATTGTGTTATTTTTGGGCATCTAGTAATTGTTGAACCTGTTTCGCTGCTGCTTTCACTGCGTCCTGTGGAGTAATGGAAGTATCCAGCAAAGCCTTTTTGATCTCATCCTGAATTTTAATCGATATTTCTTTGTACCCTTTCATCGTCGGCCTTGCGCGAGCGAAATCAAGCTGATCGTACGCAACGCGATATTGCGGTGTTTTGGCCCATAGCTGCTGAATGCGATCGCTATCCTTGGCTTCCTTCGTCACGGGAATATATCCCGTTGTTTCGCTCAATTGAGCGACATTTTCCTTCTGTGCCAGCCATTTGATGAAAGCTGCGGCAGCCTTCTTCTCCTGAGCGGAAGACTTCGCCATAATCGTCAGGTTAGATCCCGTTGTGCTTGCGGCGAATTGCTGCCCTGCCGGCAGAAAGCCAACGCCTAGCTCGAATTTATCCTTCGCTCCTTCAAGCATCGTGGGCATGGTCGCTGATGTTGTCCAAACGATCGCTGCTTTCTGCGAAATGAAATCGTTAATCGCCGATAGATGTGAGTTCGAATCCTGACCCGAAGGTATTTTCATCGAACCGTCCTTCATCATATCTTGATACAGCTTGACTGTGGCGTAACCCGCTTCGTTGTCGAAAGCGACCTGTTTCTCGTCGGGAGAGAACATTTCTCCTTTTTGCTGGAACACACCGTCTTCGAAGAAAATGACATCAATCGGCATCTCAAAACCAACAACGGATTTGTTTTTATCTGTCGTTTTCAAAGCGAACGATTTCAGTTCCTCCCAATTTTTCGGCCCTGTATCTGGAAGACCTGCGTCGCGCAGCATGTTTTTGTTGTAGTACATGACGAATGTGCTTCGATAGAATGGAATACCGAGCAATTGATCCTTGATCATAGCGTTATTCAACATGCCTGGATGGAAAGCGGCTATTTCCTCTTTTGAGAAATAGGCTTTCAAATCATCCAATGCATGGGACAAGCCGAACTCTGACGTTTGTGTCGTCGCGAGCATCGCAACGGCCGGCTGATTTCCCGCGAGAATTGCGGCTTGGAGCTTAGTGGCAAGTGCGCTGCCATCCCCTAGGTTCATACCGGTTACTTCGACTGCGGATTGGCTGGCATTATATTTGCTGATCATTTCTTCTGTAGCTTTGCTAAGCTGAGCTGCTTGTGCATACCAATAGTCAATTTTCGTCTTGGAAACCGCCGTATTTTCTGATTTCGCCGAGCCTGCTTTATCGCCAGCAGTGTTGTCAATCCCGTTACCTCCGCACCCAGCAAGCGATGAGACGGTTATGCATGAAACAATGAGCATCAATGAAAGCTTCTTCATCAGGTTCTCTCCTCCAAATAAGTTTTATCTATTTAATGCCGCTGTAGGTAAAAGCGGACTTGATGTGTTTACTGGCCAACACATAGATCGCAAAGATCGGGGCCACAAGAATAACGTTGGCAGCCATCAGCAATTGCCAGTGCGTTCCTTCGGTATTCGTCAATTTGATCATCCCAACCGTCAGGGTATGAAGCTTCTCGCTGCTGGTCATAATTAATACCCAAAATAAATCGTTCCAATGGGTAATAAACAGCAGCAGCGTAACCGTAACAACAATTTGCTTAATCATCGGAAGCAGCATACTCCACATAAGTCTTCCTTCGGACATCTGCTCCATCTTGGCCGCATCGATGATGTCTTCGGGTAGTTGCTTGAATGATTCGGATAGCAGGAAAATGGCAAATGGCGATACCATATATGGAACGATCAAAGCCGCATAGGTGTTGATCAGGCCCCATTTGCTCAGCAGCAAATAGATCGGAATGATGACAACCTGCATAGGAAGCATCATGCCAGACAGAATCAGGCCGTATATGATCTTGGAACCTTTGAATCGTTTCCGTGCAAACGCATAGGCCGCAGGTATGGCGACAACCAGTTGCAGTGCCGTAGCCGATATGGCGACGAGGAAACTGTTAAATACATAGCGGGGAAAAGGCCCCGTTCGCCATACTTCCAAATAATTCTCGAACTTCAATTGCTTCGGGAAAAAGGACGGCGGAAAAACCAACGTTTCCGGCAGCGTCTTGAGGGAAGTCACAATCATCCAATAAAACGGGAACAAATAGATCAGTCCGACCGCCAGCAATAAGATCAATCCTGCCGCTTCCGGGATCGTTACGCCAAATACGCGCTTGCTCATCCGATGACCGCCTTTCGTTTAATGATAATGAATTCGGGAACGGAGGATCAGGAAGTTCGCCATCGTCACCATGGACACGATGACAAACAGGATAACGGCTCCCGTCGAAGCCTCGCCAAATTTATAGAACTCGAATCCCGTCTGGTATATCCAGTAGACTAGCACATTCGAAGAGTTGGAAGGCCCTCCGCTTGTCAGCACTTTAACAGAATCGAACACCTGCAGAGAACTGATGATATTAACTGTCAGCATAAAGAAGAGCGTCGGCGATAACAGCGGAATGATGATCTTGGTGACAAGTTTGAACGGATTTGCACTATCTAGCCGCGCCGCTTCAAGCACAGGCACTGGGATGGCGTGCATACCGGCAATAATCAGCAATATGTTAAAGCCGAGGCTTTTCCAGATAGCTACCAGAATCAGCGACATCAAGGAAGTTGCCGGACTATCGATCCACATTAGCTTGGGCAAGTGAAGCCACTGGAGCATCAGGTTCAGAAGCCCGTAATCCTTGTCCATCATCCACATCCATAACAAAGAGATGGAAACCAACGGGATGATATGGGGCGAAAACACCGCCGTCTGAACAAATTGATGCAGCCTGCCGGGACGGTTCAATAGCAGAGCAAGGATAAGCGATAAACAGCAAGATATAGCAACTGTAAAAAAAGAATACATGACCGAATTTCGTAAAACCTCTAGGAAACCCTGAGAATGAGCCAAATCCAGATAATTTTGCAAGCTGACAAACAGCCACGTATTGCTTAACAGATCAACTTTATAAAGGCTAAGATAAAATAGGTAGATAACGGGATAAACCGTAAACACGAGACAACCAATCAACGCAGGCAGGATGCAAAGATAGGGTCGGTAATCGAGACGATGACTTTGCCGCATGAAATTTGTTCTCTCCTTTGCCATAAGGGTTATAGGCCGATCACATGTCCGTCAGCAGCATGTCTTGCAGCTGTTTCCGTTTGGAAATGGTTAAGCCAAGCGCTTCTTCCAGATAACGATCCATGTTTCCGTACCGCACATTAATCTCATCGAAAGCCGCCTGCAAATACTCCGCTCTTGCTTGCATCATGGCCAACAAAACTTCGCCATCCTCTTCACGCTTCAGCTTTGGTTTAATGGATGCAAGAATTTGTTGGTCCGCCTCTTCCCTGAACGCATTGGTTAGCAGATAATCTGCCATGATCGTTTGTTCGGGTACGCCCAGAGCCAATAGAACAAGCGCAGAGCCGAACCCTGTGCGATCCTTTCCCGCGGCGCAATGCTGTACCATAGGTAGGTTGCCTGGCGTTAACAGAAGATCGAACAAGATCGCATATGACTTCGCAAAATCAGAAACATACCGCTCATTGGCAAATGTCAACATTTCTCCCGATGGACCTAGCAAATGAAGCATGTCGTTGGCGATCATGTCCATGTAGTTCATGCGGGAACGATGCCTGGATGATTCCACTTCGATGGGAATACCCACTTGCCTCGCATTCTCAATAACAGGGTTCGGCTTCAACTCAGCCTCGTACTCCGCTCGGTAATCGCAAATTAGCTTGAGGCCGCAATTGTGCAAGTAAAGTCGATCAGCCTCCGTTAAGCCGATCAGTTCTTCCGATCGATATAACATCCCCCATTGTAAGTAGCGGCCATCACTCGTCTCATATCCGCCCATGTCGCGAAAATTCAAGGAGCCTTGGAGCGGCAGTCTCCTTTCGGCGGTTATTCGAGCTCCCCCATATTCGGGTTTCAATATAAAATAGGTTCTTCGCCCCGGATTCGGGTCGTCGAATGATAAGGATGAGATACTGACATCCGTTTCAGCCAATGGATCATGCGCTTCAAGCGGGGACAATCCTGTGAATATGCTCACCTTCCCCAATGCCTTGTCTGATCTCCATTGCAAGTGCATGCGATTGCCAATACGTTGAACTTCTACCTTGGATAACTGAATCTTCATTTCGATTTGTAGAGCCCCTTTCTTATGTATACATTAATGTATACATATAAGTGTACAATTGTTTTGTTAGATGGATATTAACGTCGAATGAAGAATTTATTAACGAAAACACTGCGGTTCCCTAAGTGGGGCAGGTGACATTTTTTATTGCAACATCGTGTCAATCCGTGTAGAATTCAAGTGAAATCACGCTGAAGGGAACATTTGAGAATGTCCAAATTATCCTTGGAATCCATCGCCTATACCAATATTCGCCAAAAGATTGTCTCCTGCGAGTACTTACCTGGAACGGTTTTATCCGAAAACGAGCTTGCCATTGAATTTAATATGAGCCGTACTCCGATACGTTCCGCACTCTCGCGGTTGGAATCGGAAGGATTTATCGTTTCGTTCAACAAACGAGGCATCTTGGTGAAGGATATCTCGCACAAAGAACTTATTCACATTTATGAATCAATATTAGCGCTGCAACTATACGTATTGGATCAGGCCGTATTGCGTGAATATGCATTTGATACGAAGAAGTTGAAAACATATCTGGATATTCAAATAGAAGCAAGTCAGAATAACGACTATAAGTCATACATCGAGAATTCCGTTCTGTTTAGACGAACTGTCATTTCCGCAGCCGATAACGATACGATGCTAATGTTAATCGATTCCTACAAAGACAAAGTAGTTATGAAATCATTGCTTCACTGGAAGCAAACGCCCCATCTGCAGCATTATTCCGCCAACCGAATCAACCAATCCGTTTACGATTCGATCATCCAGGGGAACTACGGTGAAGCCAAGCAGTCTCTGGTCGAAGCCTTTGAGAGAATCCTGTATCGGACTGCGATGGATGTGCCCGGTTTTGACAGCTAAGAGACAGATGACGGTGAGAACCTTCGCCTAACAAAAACAACGGTCAACTCGCACTGCTGCGAACTGACCGTTGTTTCTTTTATTTCATATGCTGTTAATTCGAACTTACAACCACACCCCTGCAATACTTGCATACCTCCGCATCAATGGCGATTTCCTCATTACAGTAGGAACACGGCTTATGTGTTTTCAAATCAGTTGAATCAACGACTTTCCGCTTTCTCATACTTGCGATAATCAGTAAACCAAGCACGACAATGACAACGGCCACCAACCAATAAACCATTCGTGAAACACCTCCTAGTTGTTACCCAACTTTCTGATGATTCCGTTTATGTATATTCGGTTATCCTTGTCCATTAGTCTTGGGACTTTTCTCAAAAGCACGTTATGATTGCCGCTGGTTACCGCTTAATTCCTTCTACTGATTCTATATTCGGTAGGTGTCATTCCGGTATATCGATGAAACAGCTTCATGAAATATCGTCCATCCAAATAACCGACCGATTTACTGACCTGCGCTACTCTGCGCTCCTTCGTTTCTAGCATAGCCTTGGCTGTTTCCATCCGGAGCTTCGTCAAATATTCCACAAAAGTAACGCCAAAATGCTGCTTGAACAGCAGGCTAAAATAGCTGTTGCTAATCCCCAAAGTGCTGGCCAGCTCATCAATGCCAATGTCCTTGGACATGTGTTCATGAATATACGCCTGTGCGGATTCCATCAGAACGACGCTTGTCTTTTTGCTGACAAATACGACAAGACATTGGCTGACCATTTCATTCATCACAAGCAGCACATCTTTCACACGAATGCATTGATTAAGCTTAACCCAGATGGCATCCTCTTCTGACTGCGTCAGCATGTTGACCTCACGCATCTCACGGATGAGATTGAGCACGAAGTAGTGAATAATTTGCCGCACGCGCAGCAGAGAGGAATCCGGAATTATTTTCAAATGAGCATTAAGTGCTTGCATCGCTTCTTCGGTTTTCATCCGGTTGCATTGCTTGAGACCTGTGACCATATCCTCCGTTAATTTCCACAGCATATCGAGCTGTATTTGCGCTGCGCCCTGACCTTGGGCTGCTGCTACATAAGTAACGCTGGCTGGAGATAGACTGCTCTCCCAATGCACTCGCTTATAGGCGTTCCTTAGGCCAGAAATAGGAATCCATTCTACATAAATGCTAACATGAACATCCAGCTTAATGCTGCTTCTTACACTCTCTCGAATAAGCTCAGCCCAGCTCCCAGCCCGATTGAGATCCTCAGCAGCAAGCTTGTCTCCTGCTTGTTCAATTAATAAGCACCATTCGCCTTCTCGCATTTGCAAAACTGTATAATTTCGTTTCTCGCTGCAAAGCACTTCGCTTAATACGTTATAAATGGCAAAATTCCAAAGCTTCCGTTCCTTCTCGTCCCACCCCAACGACAGCTGTGCATAGTGCTCTAGATCAACAAGCAGCAGCAAGTACTTTGCCCTATTCAGATCCAATTTCTTTCCTTCTTCATCTAGAACCAAATGAGTATCTACAGATGAGCAATCTAACAGCAGATCGTGCAAATTCTTTTCGTACACTAAATTGACCGCGCTGTTCCTTACTCTCTGCTCTTGCTTGACTTTCAGCGCTCTCTCTTGAATGGAAGCCGCGGTACGCCGGATAACCCTCTCAAGCTCATCATAATCGACTGGCTTCATCATATATTCCTTAACTCCGTAGCGCATTAGCGATCTGGCGTATTCAAAGCTCTGATATCCGGTTAACATCACACATTCACAAGTTATACCGCGCTCTCGCATCTTCTGAACGAACGTGATCCCGTCCATAATCGGCATGCTAATGTCGGATACCACCAAATCGGGTCTAATATGATCCACAAGCTCCAATGCCTTGGCCCCGTTCTCAGCTGTTCCAACAATTTCTATCCCGATATTCTCCCATGGAATAACACTTTGCAAATTGCGTAAAATGTTTATTTCATCGTCAACAAGCAACGCTTTCAACATGATGAACCCCTCCCTTAACAAGAGTTAGGTATAACATTTCTAGCGTGAGCGGCAGATCAGCTTGGACGCCTTACCCTTTCACACTTCCCGAGGTAACCCCTTGAATAATTTGTCGCTGCAGGACTGTATAAACAAGAATAACCGGTATTGCGCTAATCATTACGGAAGCCGTTAGAGCGCCGTAGTTCATTTGGAATTTATCCATGAAGGAAACAACAGCTACAGGCAGCGTTCGCAGATTTTGACTGGATAAAAATAAGTTTGCCATAATGAATTCATTCCAATGCCCCATGAAATTCAATATAAATACGGTCACAAGCGTGGGCATTGTCAACGGCATGATAACACGCAAAAGCAAACCATACACCGAAAGCCCATCCATAATTCCCGCCTCTTCCAGCTCCTTGGGAATGGATTTCAAAAAGGCCGCTATGACAAACACAGACAACGGAATACCAAAAGCCGTATAAGGAACGATTAAAGCAAAAGGCGTGTTGTAAATGCCCAGATTTCTAATCATGATATACAAAGGGATAAGCAGCGACGCTGGCGATATGAGCAACGAGATCAGCAGTGTTCCATACACCAGCTTACTCAGCTTGGGATACTTCATTCTCGTGACCGCATAAGCGATTGCCGTTGCAAATAGGATGGCTGCAGTTGTTGCAATCGTACTAATATATAAGCTATTGATAAAATAAGTGCCAATTCTGGAGCTCGTAAATGCATCTACATAGTTTTGGAAATCGAATTTTCCAGGCAGTCCCCATGGATGCAGGACGACTTCGGAATTATTTTTGAATGATGAATTCAGGATAAACAGAAGCGGATACAGAACAATAATGATATAGATCAGGAGAATGAGGTGTCGCATCGTGCCTGTTGTTTGTTTCTTCATCTTAGTATTCGACCTCCTCAGACCTTTTGGTGAGCAAATGGAAGATCAGCGTCAATACGACCGTAAATAAGAAAATGATGATAGATATGGCATTGGCGTAGCCAAACAACGACATCGAATAAGCTTGCTTGTACATGTAAGTGGCCATGACCTCAGAGCTTCCGAAGGGTCCGCCTTTCGTCATAATAAATACGATGTCCAGTGCTTTCATAGCTCCGGTGATCGAAAGCATCATGACAACTAGAATGACCGGCCGAATAAGCGGCACTGTGATGTGGCGAGCTTTCAACCACCCAACTGCGCCGTCGATTTCTCCTGCTTCTTGCACTTCTTTGGATATGGAAAATATAGCGGCTAACACCAGTACGATATAAAATCCAGTCCACTGCCAAGCATTGGTGACGAGTATGGCCAGCATGGAATAGCCCTCTTCACCAAGCCAACCGTGTGTCCATTTCTCAAGCCCCATGGCACGCAGCACCTGATTGATCAGCCCGGCATCAGGGTGATAGATGAACTGCCAGATGACGCCGACAATTGCCGTCGACAGTACACTGGGCAAAAATACAGTCGTTTTGTAAAATCCAAGGAATCTGCGCGCGCCGCTGATCAAAATCGCAAAGAAAATAATGAGCGGAATTTGTATGAATACCGAGAACAAAACGAAGTAGATATTGTTTTTCAAAGCGACCCAAAACTTCTCATCCTGAAACGCCTTAACAAAATTGTCCAAACCATTAAACGTCGCTTCGTTAATTCCGTTCCAGCTGGTTACCGCGTATTTCAACGAGCTGATCATGGGAAGGATGTAGAAAGTCATATAAAGCAACAGGGCTGGAACGACAAACAACGCGTAGGCGAGTGGATTGCGCAATACTTTATTCATGTGATCCCCATCTTTCGATATTAATGACATAGCTGCCCGCGGGAGTTCTGCTTCCATTAGCAACAATTAGGACACCACCGCTTTGGTGTGGTGCCCTGATTGTTATTTGGCGTGTTATTTGGCGTCTTGCGCGGCTTGGACTTTCTCGGCCACTTTCTGCGGCGTTACTTTACCGCCCATCAACTCTTCCATCGCACCTTCCAGCGTTTTCTTAACGGCTGGTGTAACCAGCGCGTCAAATGCCGGGAAGGCACCTTTCTTCGCCGATAGCTGGCCTTGAACAACGTCAGCGATTAAGCCTTTGGCATCGCCAATATCGCTCAACTTCATAGCTGGGATATTGCCGGATTCTTTCAGAGCTCTCTTTTGATTAGCTTCTGTATAGAAGTTTTTGATAAAAGCTTTAACCGCTTTCAACTCGTTATCCGTCAATTTCGACGAGAATCCGTAACCGTTCGACCAGCCTCCGTTAATCATGTCGTCCCCAGGACCACCCATGTTAGGGAAATTGAAGAAGCTTGCGTCATCAGCGACTTTGGAGTTCTTGCCCATGATACCCGAAGATGCCCAGCTTCCATCAAACAGCATGCCTGCTTGACCTGTATAGAATTTCGCTTGACCGTCCGCATATTTCGTTGAAATCACGTTTTTATCGATGTAGCCTTTTTGCTTCAACTCATCCATTTTCTTGAATGCTTCTACAACGGGAGCATCTGTCCATTTCGTTTTGCCAGGCGCGAAGCCTTCTTGAATTTGTGGTCCGCCCAGACGTACGAACAATGTATTGGTAAGCATGTTAAGCACCCAACCATCTCCAGCACCGCCGGCCATGGCAATTGGTGTAATTCCTTTTGCTTTGAGCGCTTCACACACTTTCAAGAACTCATCCCACGTTTTAGGAACTTGAACGCCCGCATCCGCGAATAATTTTTTGTTATAGAAAACGCCTTCAACAAATCCTGCTCTAGGAAGACCATACACCTTGCCGTCAACCGTGAATTCGTTCAAGTTCATGAATTTGTCTTTCAAACCAAGCTCCGCAATAATAGGCGTCAGATCAAGCAAGCGGCCAGCCTTCGAATAATTCTGCGTATCTGCACCACCGAACAAGTCAAAAATAGGAGGCGGGCTGCCTGCTTGCATTTCGGCTTTGAGCTTCGTATCACGATTGACAACATCCTCGACGCCATCCAGCTCAAACTTCAAGCCAGGTACGGCGGCTTCCGTTGCTTTGACGACATCTTGCAAAATAGCAAGATTCCCTTTTGCCGTATCTCTGATTTCTGTATGGCGCAAAGTCATCTTGAACTCTTTTGGCTTCTCAGACTCAACCGGCTTAGCTGTTGCTGAAGCTGCTGGTGCGGGCGTAGCCGATGTAGCCGCCGTCTTCGTGTCAGTGCCGGTACCGCATGCTACCGAAGTTGCTGCCATTGCCATAACCATTGCCACAGATAATGCACTTTTCGTCTTTTTCATTCTTGACCTCCTACAAATGGTTAACTTTTGTTCCTACACTCTCATTATAGAAACGCAGAATGGTAAATTATAGGCTGACATATCGAGAAAACAGGGATAAAATTCTCCATATAAAGGCAATTCCCGCAGACGGCTGCTGCCAGCAGACGCCAAAAAAGGGGCTGTCCCATAAGCCAAATTAAGTAGGAAAGCGTCGATAGATGATGGGGTCGATTACTTTCATGTGGGATGACGGGGCTTCCAGATCAGATCAGATCCGTTCACCCAAGTGTAAAAGCCTGCGAAAATACAGGAATTTCCGAGCGAATTTGGTTAAAAAGTGGAAATGCCTGCAATTGTGCAGGCATTTTTATCTTTTTCAGCCGTACATTCAGAAAAAGCCTCAAAAACCTGCACAAACGCAGGAATTTAATCGTTGAGGCTATTCCAAGAGCAAAAAAGATGTATAATTGCAGGTTTAGAGAAAGTCGAGCCTCTCCGAATCCCAATCAAAAAAGCAAAAAAGCTGTCCCTCAAGTAGGTTTATCTACTTATGGACAGCCCCTTTGCTATTTAAGCCTTTTTCGTCTCGGGCATAACGAGCGGCTCAGCTGCTGCAGGCAGCTCATATTTACTCCAATTGATCGCCGTCTCAAGCACTAAAGACAGGATTACTCCCATCGCCAACCCGTTGCTGATCAACGGACGAATGTAGAGCGGAAGCAGCGCGAACGCCTGCGGCGGAATATTCATAATGCAGATGCCCAGGAGGACAGGAAGCGCAATCCGGTGCACAGTCTTCGAATTGAACTGGAACCCTTGAATCGTGCGAAGCGAAGTGCCGAACATCTGCAAGTAAGCAACGAACAGCACAGCATTGCCTACACTAGTCGGCAGTGATGAGAACAAACCGCTAAGAGCCGGTATGAGTCCTAGCATAGCGAACATCGCCCCACCGATAATAAGCGCTTTGCGTTCCAGAATTTTGGTACTTTCCAACAGCCCTACGGAAGAAGTAAATAACCCAAAAGGCAGAAGCCCGAAGCAAGCCGAGAAAATGGTGAAAACGCCTGTCAGCAAATAAGAACGTTTATATTGCGAGTCCGATGTTTTCGTCTTGTACAGCTTCTCCACCGTCGCTAGGCATGTAATGGAATTGGTCATATTGATTAAGCCAACAACAAAGGCCGTTAGAATAATCCCAATCTGCATGTTCGGCGCTCCCCATGGGAAAAGTGCGATTAAGGAGCCGGCTTTCTCCTGAACGTGGTGGGTGGAGGGAAAGATCAGCACATAAGCAATCCAGCCAACAACGATGCCAATTAGAATCGAATAACTGCTAATCACACGGGATCCCTTCAAATTAACGATGACAACAAAGATGGCAATAACGATAGATAAAGCAGCAACCTTTAGGTCTACTTCCCCCGCACTATTCATCCCCAGCATGCCCTTAAAAAAGTTCATAACTAATTGAATCGTTAACAAAAATAAAGAGACCCCCATGACGATAGGCGTGAAAATTTTCTTTAAAAAAGAGGCGAAGCCTAAGCTTCCAAGTACGATCATCGTCAAGCTAGCCAACAGAAATCCACTGGCAAGTCCTCCGCCTACCTCCGTTAAGCTTAGCCCCACTGAAGGTGCCGAAGCACACAGATTGAGCACAAGTCCCCACCATAATCCGGCAGGCCCATCCATCACAGCATACCGATGTCCCCATAGCGCTTGCAGGATACAGAGTACACCCGTCAAAATAAAAGAGCGCTGCAAAGATGCCGCGATTTCACCAGGTGCCAGCCCAAATGCATGGCCTAGCGAAAGCGGAACAACAAACGTATTCGTAAACATGAAAAATAGCCACTGGACACCAGCTAACCAAATTTTCGGCGATATTTTATTAACCATTCAATTCACTGAGTTTCTCTTGATGCATCGTCCATCTTCCTTCCTTGCACATCCTTCAACATATCGCTTTGTGCAAATTTACAAAAGGATTGTGCAGAAATATGATAACATGAGAGTCATCATAGGAATAATATATATTTAATAGCTCTAACAGACGATTTACATATACATAAAAGGAGAAATACGATGGATATTAGACAACTCCGTTACTTCCTAACCATAGCCGAGGAAAAACAGATCACCGCGGCCGCGAAGAAGCTGCATATGGCACAACCTCCGCTTAGCCAGCAATTAAAGCAGCTGGAGCAGGAACTAGGCGTTAAGCTGTTTGAAAAACGGGGACGATATTTGCAGCTAACAGAAGCAGGGTCAACACTGCAGCGCTACGCCGTTAAAATTACGAAGGATATGGAGGAAGCACAAACCGAGGTCACACAAATCGGAAGTGGTGTCCGAGGCACCTTGTCCATTGGAGTCAATACCATTTCCTACTACCAATTGCCTACAATACTGCAGACATTTCGGGAGTCCTACCCGCATATCACCTATAAGATCCAGCAAAATGAGTCCTCACAGCTTGCCAAGTTGGTCAAAGAAAAAATCATTGAGCTCGCCATCGTTCGATTGCCGCTGCTTCTTGATGATTATACCGTCCTGCAGCTGCAGAAGGAGTCTTTCTATTTTGTCTCCTCAGAGCCGCAAACGAGAAACAGCACAAGTGTTAGCCTCGAACAGGTCGCCCAGCATGCTCTCATACTTCCAAGTACAGATGGCTTGGGCATCTTTCAATTAATTCTAGAGGAGTTTCGGATGAAAAATATAAGTCCGAACATCATTGGTGAATGTTCGGACATTGCCATTCTTATGGAGTTAGTCTCATCCGGCTTCGGGAGCACGATCGTTCCGGAAACCGTTCTTAAGAAGCACCGCGGCTACCGTGTCCAAGCCTTCCATATCGAGGACTCCGAAGTTTCAGCTTCTTCCGCGCTTATCTGGCTTAAGCAGCACTACTTATCCAAGGCAGGGCAACGTTTTGTAGAACTCGTAGGCACCATGACGCCCGATCCCTAAATTCAACAAGGTTAGCCGCCGATTACCGTTAATTCCTTAGGGAAGGAAGTCAGCACCTCGACCCCGTTGGCGGTTACAAGTACATTATCCTCGATGCGGACGCCGCCAAGCCCTGATATATAAATGCCTGGCTCCGCCGTATAGACCATTCCTTCAATTAAGGGATCTGGATTCCCTCCATATATGGAGGGGTATTCATGAATTTCAAGTCCTAAGCCATGTCCCGCCCTAGTTATGAAATACTCGCCATAGCCTCTGTTAGCGATCACCTCACGTGCGGCGTTGTCCAGGCTCCCTATCGCAACGCCGGGGCGTCCAGCCTCAATCATGCGTAGGTTAGCCTGTAATACAGCATCATAGATGTCCTTATGCTTAGCGCTGATTTCGCCAACGGCGAACGTGCGCGTAATATCCGAAGCATAACCATCCACAAATACACCTGTGTCAATAAGCAGCAGCTCCCCCTCACGAACCCGATCATTCCCTGGCACTCCGTGAGGCAGCCCCGACTTCTCTCCCGCCAGTACCATCGTATCAAAAGAGGGGCCATCCGCTCCTAGCCGCTTCATGCGGTATTCCATTTCGGCTACGATATCCAGTTCGGTTACACCCGGCTTTATCAGAGGCAACGTTGTACGTATCACTTCTTCAATACAACCAATTGCCCGTTTGATAATCGCGACTTCCTCCTCGCCTTTCACTCTGCGAATCGAATTGAGCCTGGGCTCTATATCAATGGCTGTCTCCGCCCCCGTGATCTCCATCAAGGCCAGATATCGCTTTACATTTAAGTGATCAGCTTGAATGCCTATTTTGGAGATACGACTTCCAAGGTGTGCCTTAAGAACAGCGTACGGGTTTTCTTCATCCTTATGGGAGAAAATCGCTTTCACGCTCGACACTCTTGCCGCCTTTTCGTGATCAAGCACCGGTACAAACAGAAAAGGCTCCTCCCCTTTCACGCACACAAGCGCCATGAATCTCTCATGAGGATCCGAATAGAAACCCGTAAAGTAATAAATCAGCTTAGGCAAGGTAATAAAAGCGATATCCAACCGTTCATTTTCAATAAGCGCGTTTAGTTTGTGTTGACGTTGATTCATCTTCTATTCCTCCAAGTCTATATAGTCCGATACTCGTGATTTCAACATCTCAATTAACTCTTCATCCATGAATCGATAATCATCCGGAATATCCAAACATATCAATTTCTTACCACTTAATGAGTCGTGAAACTTCTCTTTTATGCGTCTAACGTGTTTCTTCTCCATTGCCAAAATGACATCTGCCCAGCCTACGTGCCCGCTTGTTATTTTCACTCTGGCTTGCTCTTCCGTCCCTGCTGAACGAACTTCGTATCCAGGAATTCCGGCGAAAATCTTCTCTGCTGTAAGGCTTCTCCATTTATTGCGACTGCATACAAAAAGAATTTTGAAGGGGGCGCTGCCATCCACGATCATTCAGATACCCCTACTTGCCACATCTGCTCCTGATAAGCCATCTCCCAGAACATCGTCTCATACCTTGTCGTTGTTACGAATATCGTCTCCAACCTAGCCAAATCCTCGCCTGACTTTCCTTCTGCCAAACGATCCATCAAGCCGATGCACCACTGCGCCAATGCGCCAAACTCCTCCGAACTGTACATGCGTACCCATTCTCCATAATCCACATGCTCCGCTGCTCCCGGTATCTGCTTAAGCATACAGCCGATTTCCCAGTAGCTCCACATACAAGGCAGCAGCGCTGCGGTCAGTTCAGCTAACGCCCCATTCTGTGCGACATGCAGCATATAATGGGAATATGCCAACGTAATCGGCGAAGGTTCTGCCTGCTCCAGTTCCTTCTCGCTAATGCCAAACTGAGCCGCGTAAGAGCGGTGCAGCCCCATTTCCTCGTGAAGGATCGCGTGCAGCAAAGCGGCAAACTCGCTCATCGTCTTTAAATCCGTTGCTTTCACTGCTCCTAATGCAAACAACTTCGCATAATCTATTAAATATAAGTAGTCCTGAACCATATAGAAGCGGAATTTACTGCGATCCAGCGTACCTGCCCCAAGTTCCTGTACAAAAGGATGCTGCTGCGTTTGACGCCAAGCCTCTTGGTATTTATGTATCAAATGTTGCGTAAATGACATGCGGATTTCCCCTTTATTCAACTTCAATCTTCTAATAAAAGGATACGATATTTGGCGTCGTTTTGCGAATTTCGTTTGCATGCCGGCTCGTAAGATAAAACGGTCATGCTGAACCTTCCCTTCATCGTCGAGCACGGCAGCAATCGCAAAGCACTCTCCGACTGGTTCGATGAACAGATCGGTCCTGACATTGCTCCCCTTGGTGATTTATACTATGACTGGATCGAATCTAGTACTATTAATGCTGACAAATTAGTTGAACAGTATCTGAAGGAAACAAGCCAGTTAAAATGATTATTATGCAGCGTATATAGAAAAAAATAGCCCTCAATCCCCTTACAGGACAGAGGGCTATTATGATATTCCTAATCGCTTGGGAATTTCACAAAACGAAAAAGCCCATACCTACAGAGTTCAATCGTTTGTCGAAAAGTAGACAAAGAAAAACCCTTGCTTCACAAGGGTCTAAGGTAAAACTTAAAGTTAAGCGGGCGGCGGGAATCGAACCCGCGCGATCAGCTTGGAAGGCTGAAGTTCTACCATTAAACTACGCCCGCGCGTTATAAAATTGATGGTCGGGACGACACGATTTGAACATGCGACCCCCTGCTCCCAAAGCAGGTGCTCTACCAAGCTGAGCTACGTCCCGATATTGTATAGCTTGATGAAAATGGCGCGCCCTGAGAGATTCGAACTCCCGACCTTTTGATTCGTAGTCAAATACTCTATCCAGCTGAGCTAAGGGCGCCTATGTTGTTGGGATAATGCCGAAGACCGGACTTGAACCGGTACGATAGTCACCTATCGCAGGATTTTAAGTCCTGTGCGTCTGCCGATTCCGCCACTCCGGCTTGCAATAGTAATAAGGCGCTACCCAGATTCGAACTGGGGGTAAAGCTTTTGCAGAGCTCTGCCTTACCACTTGGCTATAGCGCCAAATTAAAAAGCGGAAGACGGGGATCGAACCCGCGACCCTCGCCTTGGCAAGGCGATGCTCTACCGCTGAGCCACTTCCGCATGGGTACCTCAGGAGTATGAATACTGCTGAGGATTTAATGCGCGTAGAGGGACTTGAACCCCCACGGTCACCCGCTAGATCCTAAGTCTAGTGCGTCTGCCAATTCCGCCATACGCGCGCATGTTAATGCTGGGGCCCCCGAAAAGTAATCGGAATTCCCTTCGAAGCTTTCACTTCACTTTTTGGGGTAAAGTGGTGAGTCATGTAGGATTCGAACCTACGACACCCTGATTAAAAGTCAGGTGCTCTACCAACTGAGCTAATGACTCATATTACAATTAATAAGGTGAATACTGGGGATCAAGGATTTGAACCTTGGCATGACGGAGTCAAAGTCCGTTGCCTTACCGCTTGGCTAATCCCCATCAAGCTTTGATAATAATGGGCGGACGACGGGACTTGAACCCGCGAATGCTGGATCCACAAACCAGTGCGTTAACCCCTTCGCCACGACCGCCACAATATAAAATTAGGGATATGGAGGCTGATGGATTCGAACCACCGAACTCGGAGAGAGCAGATTTACAGTCTGCCGTGTTT
>NZ_MBTG01000053.1 GCF_002027705.1 Paenibacillus ferrarius
CATCAACGTCCCACCATCTTGTATTTCAAATGTATGTTCATGCCTAAACCTTTTAAAAGCACCGCTAACCATCTCGTCCACGAATTTATTAGGTGGATCAAACTCAGTAATGATTGATGTTAGTTGCTGGCGAATTCCGAAATGTGTAGCTTCCCAGGTCACGGTTTCTCCTAGTTCAATCAACCCGCTAGTACGACCTTTTACCGCTCTTTCATTTGTATGTGAGGTCGATTCCATGTGAATATCAATGCTGCGTGACAAATCAAAACACACCTGAATAGGTGCTTTAATAAACAGGGATATTTTTATAATTGGCATGAGTCACTCCTCCTCTACCTAGCCATTTATATTAGATAATAATAAGTTCGATATCTTCTCAATATACCCTGCTTTATTGAGTTAATCTGCCCGTTAGCTGATAGGGCTGCCGTTCCATTACTGTCGGCAGCCTTCTCCTGATGTTTTTTGATCTATAGTTTCCCGTAGTTGAACAGATTAACGAATATGAATAAACCGTTCCTGTTAGTTAACGGGTGGAGTCCAGGTTTTAGCAACCTCTAATATTTCAGCTTTAGCTCTAGTCATATCACCAGTTACCACACCCGATAAAATGTATGTGTCAACAAGAGTCGAGTCGTTCAAAGTGGGTTTAGTGACGTATAACCAATAGATTGTATCCGTCTTTGCGTCTTCCATATGTTGCGTCACCGCCGTGAAGTTATCATATGCAATAGTTAGCAGGGTTGCTTTTCCAGCGGGGATTGATACTTCCTCTTTTTTTAGAGTTTCTGAGTGGTTAAGTGTGCTCACATAATTTGCAGGGTCTTGCTGGTGCTGAATGCTAAAATCGAGTTCCCTCCCATGGGTTACTTCCTGTTGTCCCTCCATTACATATTTTCCGTCAAGCGTTTGTGCTATATCAATATTCATGGTTTTAAGATCGATTCGATCTCCTAGCCAATCAACACGCTTGCCTGTATACTGCATCAGCTCTCGAAGCGGCATGTAGGTGCTGCCGTTGTAAATCAAGAGAGGCTGCTCGAACTTTAACTCTTTACCGTCCAACGAAATAGGAAGCTTCTGACGAAGATAGGCGGAAACTCCTTCAATTTCGCTACTCGCAAAGATGGTAGTTGTAAACATGACCCCAACACCGATAAGAAAACCTATTATGATTTTTTTCACCCAAAAGACCCCCTGTAGAGTTAATATATAACATACAAATTAGACGGGGTCTGGAAGATATTGTTGCATAGTTTTTTGAGAAACTTTTTGAATTTCATGAGTACCCATGATTGTGTTAATCTGCCCGTTACTTCAATAGACCATCTAGCATGTCGGCAGCCAATTGTTATTGTGCTAAAGTTCTGCGTTAGTGCCACTCGGCATCCCTTTCAATATTGAGCTATTATTACCCAAGTAAGTTCTATTATTAAGAGTGATAAGGAGCAGCAAATTCAATAATATTCTTATCTTTGTCTAATATATAAATCTGGGAAAAACCTGCAACACTATTTGGTTCAATCTCATATTCTAAACCTATTTCCTCTAGCCATTGCAATGTTTTGGTGTAGCTCTTCACCCAAATAGAAAGATGCCCCTCTAAAGAATTTAAACCGCCTAATCGTAGCGTTTCGCTTTTTGGGTTTTCCACTACGTGAAGTTGCTGTTGACCTAAATCATACCATACTCCCCTTGATTTAAATGGGGGACGCTCTATCTCTTTGAATTTAAGTATTTCCGAATAAAATTCTTTAGCTTTTTCTAAGCTTTTAGTTGCAATTGTAACATGATGTATTCTCTCTAATTCAATCATAGTTTTTAACACCTCTATTTTAATGTTAATCCAGTCAATCTTACCACTCCATTCCTTATTTTAGAATTAACCTGCCCGTTAGTTCAATGACAAGTCGGATTATTTGTAGGCTGTGACTTCAAAACCCACTCTTTCATTTTTAGAGAAATCCCCAACTTCGCCAGCCAGATGTTCCGACCAGAAAGCTGATGATAGCTAATAAGAAAATCTTCCATGCATTAAACAAAGGTAATCTCTCCCTTTATTAATTAAAATAAAACCTAAAGCACATCTTTGAATTTACACACAATTTTTTTAAAAGAATCGTGGTCCACATCTGGAAGTACACTTGTACTTTCGTCTCTCATGAACCCCAACATTTTGAGAGGACTACACAAGAGAAGATTCAGGCAAACTCTGTCCCCCGTCGATAATAATCGCTTGTCCCGTGATGAAACCAGCCTCCTTCGAGGCAAGAAATGCAGCAGCATGTCCCATTTCCTCAGGAGTTCCAAACCGTTTCAAGGGAATTGCTGGAAGCATGGTTTCAATGTATTCGGGGGATGTTTGAATTTGTTCAGTCATTGTATTACCGGGCATGATTGCATTGATTGTAATACCAAATGGAGCTAACTCAAGCGCTGCACTGCGAATAAAACCAAGCTGGGCAGCCTTACTAGCGCCGTAATGCGACCATCCTACAAATCCTGTTACTGGCCCCGTAATCGAAGACGTTAGCACTACCCTTCCATATTCTGCTTCTCTTAAGAATGGCAGACAAGCCTGGAGAGAAAATAAAGCTCCACGCACATTAGTATTCATCATACGATCCCATTCTTCAGCAACCATTTTTTCAATTGTGGCCATAGGGCCAATACCTGCATTAGCACACAACACATCAATGCCGTCAAAGGCCTTCGATACTGAATGTGCCATTATTTCCATCGAAGATAAATCCATGACGTCACCTCTAAAGCCTTGTGCATACCCTCCGGATGCTCTGATTTCGGCAGCACATATCTCAGCCTCATCTAGATTACGAGAGACAATGGCTACTTTTGCACCCTTTTTGGCGAAGACTTTGGCGATCCCTTTACCGATCCCTTTACTGGAACCAGTTACAATAACTGACTTGTTTTTAAATGAATTATCCATGATCAATTTTCCTCCATTCGTTTTTATAAGAGACACTCACTCTTTTATAGTAATAATATTAATTCCGGCGTAGAGAGAGAGAACGTTCGCTCTCTATTCCTGCAAAATAAAATTATTTGATGATAATACTAATGGATTGCATTACCAAATCAATCTTTTCCTTTGTACTTAATACACCTTTCCCTTCACAAAAGAAGGATTCAAATCGGTTATGATGATATTCAGAGACTAATGAATAAAGGAACAACATAACATAATTATCAATGAAAAAGGTTAATAGGTTATCATCCAATTGTGTATTAAATTCATTTCTCCTCTTTCCATCTTCTACAACGCGCCTAAGATATTTGCTGACAGTCAACTCAAACTTCTCTGAAGTTTCTGCAGCGAATACAGTGTGTGAACTAGAACCTAAGTCTGCATAAATCGTCAGGTAATCTCTATAATTGTCTGCTAATTTCTCAGTAGCTTGTAGAAGCATTCTTATCGCTAATCCTGTATTATGATTCGATGAATAGATAGTGACAATTTCATTAACCATCAAATTTACACATCGATCTAATACTGCAAAGAATAAGTCTTCCTTGTTTTTAAAATACTTATAAAGCGCACCATTGGAAATTTTAGCCTCTTCACAAATTTGCGTAATGCTTGCTGGATGGTATCCGTCAAGCGCAAAAATTTTTGCAGCAGCATCCAATACCTTCGCTTGGCGATCTGCATTAAGTTTCGCAAAAGCTTGTAACATTATCGCTTATGACCCCTCCTTCTTCAAAATTCGATCATAGGGTATTATTACTCGCATTTTTAATTTTGTCAATTAAAAGCAAGCTTGCACGGTCTTATGCCATGGCCTGGATGAACAAGCCGAGCAGCATGTGATTCCCTATCCCGAAATAGCTTGAACTGCACGACTGGCTGCACGCGGGTTCGCTCCCACGCGCGCGGACTGCCATCGGTGTCCCTTCCTCATTGCCGCGGACCATGCCAAAGAACAATCCGAACAAGGGGGGGCCAATATCAGCTGAATCGAGCGAGCCCAGCGTAAAAAAGACGACGCCGGTCAATAACATGCGCTTGCGGCAGAAACGCTCTCTAAGTGTTCTGAACGAGATGAGCAGCACCTCGAACGCCAGTGTGTAAGCGTTGAGGAACCTCCGCAGATTGGACATGCTCGCTTGCAGCGACGATTGAATGGCCGGCAGCGCCACTCCGATAACCAAATTGTCCAGCATGGCCATGAACAGCGTAATACAGGTTATGACCATCATTCGACTTCGAGCTGTGGCAGACATCATTTGCAAATGCACTTCTTAAAATATAAATATATTAATACCAAAAAAAGAACGCCGACCGTTCTGCGTAAAGAGCGCTGTCATATTATTTACTGTTCGCCTACCTTGTAGATTGTATCGTATATCCGATTGAGCAAGCTTGCCTCATGACTGACCACAATGACGCCAATGCGTCTGCTTTTGCAAATCCGAAGAAACACATTCCAAATTTTCGCCTGTGTAATTGCATCCAGCATGGTGGTCATTTCGTCGGCGATGATATACCTCGTATTCGGATTGAGCGCTCGAACAATGCAGAAACGTTGCAGTTGCCCTCCGGAAAGTTCTATGGGCCAACGCTTCAACCATTCTTCCCGTATCTCAAATGCGTCCAAAATATCTTGCGAAGGTGTGTATGATTCTGTCAAAACCTCTCCCATATGCCATTTTCGGTTTATTGCTTTTTCCAGATGCTGATAAATCAACTGTACAGGGCGAAATGCATCCTGTTTCAACTCGCCTTGATCCAACGTTACTCTGCCGGCACGAGGCAAAATATATCCCGCCAATATTCTGGACAGTGTCGTTTTACCACATCCACTATACCCAGATAGACCCAACACCTCTCCAGGGGCTACAGAAAGATTTACGTCTTTAAAAATCCATCGCTCTTTTTGGTAATAATACCCGAGGTTCTCCCCGCTCAGCGTCAACGTGAAACTCCTCCTTTCCCTGGAATTCCAGGTCAAAATCGTTTTGCGGCAAAGCTCGCCACAACCTTTGTGTATAATCGGTATGCAATCACTCCCCCTTGCCTTCAAATGCCTTAGCCTCAGAGATTTCCACTGTCCTGCCTTCCTCAATCACAGCAATCCGGTCAGCAATTTCTAATGCCGAAATCAAATCGTGAGTAATCAGCATGACGCCAGCGCCATCCTTGGCAAATTGCTTCAGTTGCTTTAGTATTTCAGCCAAAGCTTCTGGATGGATTCCGGGTGTCGGCTCAATTTTCAGATTCGGGGAATGTTTAACGCTTGCCATCTAATCGACCATTTCCCTAACTTACAAGCAAGGCGAGAGAGGTAGCCAACAAATGTTTCCTTTTTGCGATTTGGTAGGACATTCAACAAAGTACGTTCCTCGATGTTGGTTAAAGCACATCTTGGCTTGATAATGTGGATTTCGTCTATACCAAGCCCATTAGGAGTCTTAAACCGTTGCGTTTCTTCAAGACGATTTATGTAGTCACGAAAGATATTACGCATCTTCTTTTCGTTAAGCCCAACGTCCTCTAAAATGCTGACAAATGTCCATTTAAGGCTTGCTTTTCAATCTATTTAAGCAACCGTTTGGTGCAGTTTCGCTTCTCGTCTATGGTGTAGTCTCAGCGTTCCCAGAAGGTATGTTTGCAGTCTCTGCATCGATACCTCTGACGCTTTACGATAAGCCCTACACGCTTTCTGTGAATGGGCAAGTCTATAACCTTATCGTGCTTGTAGAGACTCGCTACACACCCACAATGAGGACAGTGAGAAGGTGGAGAGTTCGTCTCCACCTTGATTTGAAAGTCATGTTCGTTTTCATCTATGTGACTGATTTTGAAGTTCAGGAGATTGAGAATGTCTACTTGCATAACGTTTTGCCACATTGTAATCGATGGTATCTAAGCCTTCATCGATATCTACTTTCATTATCTTTTTGGTTACCTGCTTTGTAAATCCTAAAGTTCTTCCAACTGGAAATTATCTTCATATATTCTGCACCAAGATAAAATCAGATCTTCTTCATTCTTCAGGCTATTGGAATCGAACAAATTAATTTCTAGCTAATGCAATAAAATATTCACTTTTTTGCTGGATAACAATATCGTGCACCGATTAATGACAACATGACAAGGAAATGTACAGATCCCCTGCCTATAGTGTTCCTCTTTCTTCAATGATAAAAAAGTTCATGACGTTCCTTCAATATCATGAATAACAACGACAATTCTTGACCACTTTACCGCGCCATTAAGTATAACTTTTTTTCTCAATCGATCCTCCGAATGCCCGGCTCAACAGATAATGCATCCCAAACGCTCATCAGTTGAGTTATGGCAGCATCAATGGGCTCGTATGGAACACCGTCCCGGGCTTGCGTGGAAATTCTTCGTTGAAATGATTCATATAACATAACCACCGTGGTGATATCCGTGGATTCGGGCAACTCACCGTTAGCTACGGCTCGTTCTATACATTCTTTTATCCAACCCCGGACCCTCGCTCGTTCCTTGGACAGCAGGTCTCGGATATGTTGATGCTCGGGCGAACAGTTTACGGCGGACAAAACTAACAGACAACCTAAAGGATGGGAGTTCTCCGTCTGCATTCGCGCCGATTGCCGCAGTCCCAGTTCCATTGCTGCTTTCGATGTCAATCTTGTATCCCTGAAAGATTCCGAAACATGTCCATAAGTAGAAATATATTGATCCACCGTTTCGCGGAACAGCGCTTCCTTGGATTCAAACGCCGCGTAAAAACTCGCCGCCGAAATATCACCCATCGCTGCCCGCAGCTGAGCTAGTGAAGTGGATTCAAAGCCATATTTCCAGAACAAAAGCATGGTGGCAGCCACCGCCTCGTCACGATTAAAGGAGCGTGGACGTCCCCTTCGCGGCATAAGCTGACCTCCTTTATAAATATTATACTAATCGATCCGGAAGTCCTTGATGTTGTTTCAATAAATTCCCCTCCCAAGGTAAATCAATATGTTAACATTGACTTCAACTGCTGGATAAGATTTTGTCTTGCCAACCGTAAACTCTGAATTTCTTCGATGACTTCTCTCCGCCGAATCACTGTCGTCATGGCTCTGCCATGCTCAAGGGCGAGCTTGCAGTGGCGTCTTGCTATTTCCAATAATTGTGCCGATGTCGCATCGTCTACTTCTAGCCCAATCAAGGAATATCGGTTTGAAGGTATGCCTTTACTGATCATAAGTAAATTCCCCCCAGTCGTTGAGTTTGTTGTATGTTAGCTCGACTGAGAAGATTATTCAAGTACTTTCTACGCATAAAGAAAAGCCCAAGCTTTATCTTCTGCTTGGGCTATGTCATGCAATATTATCGGTAAATGTGACTCTTAAAATGTTATTCTCTTACTAGCGACACACAGCACCCCACATGTGTCGAGTGATGTGACCTACGTACCTACTTTCACTTTTAGCATTGCTGCTTCTATTCGCAACTCTACTTTCTGCTGTACAAGCATGGGTGATACGCATCACCGTATCACTCTAACGACGAAATTTAAGGGCACCCGTGTGGGTGCCCTTCGTAGTTTAAATTAATCACTAGGGTTTATCGATTTCAGTGACTACTAGCTTCCAGTCGAGACTGCTACAAGAAGCATGACGTCAAGACTAAGGCGACCGTGATTAGTGAGTATGGAGAAGTTGATATTCAGGTTCCTCGTGAAGGCATCAGCACCCGAGATATTCAGGATCATATGAACAGCTGTACGGTATCACGAGTTGAAACACCTATTTGATTTCGGTCATCATCAGAAATCTTCAACATCTCATTTCCCACTATCAAAACTTCCTCTTTCCTATACTTTCTGGAGTAAAATTTCTGGAGTAAATCATAAATTCTCCTTGAAGAGAATTGAGTATCGCTAGGATAACGTGGAGACGTGCACAATATGAAATGAACTGGGTGTTGACACCTTTGTTCCCGCATCCCTCTTAAATCCTTCGAATTCATGGGAAGAAGCAATAGCTCGTATGTAAATCACTTTTCCATTGTGGTTGATCTCGAAGAGAACGCGAAACGTACCAATCCGGAGTCGACATTATTCATCGTTTAGATTTAAACCCGTATTTTTTCGCTTTCCATGCGACGAACATAGCCAAAATTAACAAAACAAATCCTACCCACGAGAATGAGGACACCCCTGCCTTATTCAACAATATTCCACCTACGGCACCACCGCAAGCAATAGCAAAATTCCATGTTGTTGAGCTTAACGATAATGCGATATCTACAGCCTGTTCATCCACGGCTTCTGCAACTGCAGTCTGCAACAGGGATGCTGCACCACCGAATACAAATCCCCACAGAATGATCGCAACATAGATTCCTACCGGTAAGTTGCTACTGAACCCAAATAAAAGGGTAACTAAAATAAAAGCGATTAAACTCCCAAGGACTAAGGGACGCAAGTAACGATCGATTAACCTACCTATTAAAAAGGTACTCACGATCGAAGCAATACCGTATATGAGCAATATGAATTCGATTTGATTGAAGCCAACGGAAGCTAGCAATGGAGAAATATAGGTATAGAGTATATTGTGAGCCGTCATCCAAGCCAAAACGACAAACAATATGGAACGTACTCCAGGTGTTCTGAAAACACTCCAAACCGAAACTGAACTTTTATCAGACTGCCCTGGAAAATCAGGCAATTTCCATAAAATCCATCCTATTAGAACAGCAGCGACTAAGGACACAACTCCAAATAAACTGCGCCAACCAATAAAAGAACTAAGAAATGTTCCGAGAGGCAAACCAAAGGTCAATGCAATGGGGATACCCATCATAGCGATAGAAACGGCACGGCCTCTTAGATCCTCTGATACCATACGTCTGGCATATCCTGTAAGCATCCCCCATACAACGCCTGCAGCTACGCCTGCAAATAAGCGAGCAACTAGAGTTAATATAAAGACAGATGATATGGCCGTAATCGTGTTAAAAACCAAGAACGTGCAAACGGTCAGTAATAGAAGCGACCGACGTCCCCAAGTTCGAGTTGCTGTGATGATGGGAACAGCCCCCACGACCGAACCGATCGCATAGACCGTGGTCAATTGACCAGCCATACTTTGTGAAACACCTAGCCCTTGGCTTAGTTGAGGCAGTAACCCAGCTGGCAGTATCTCCGATAGCAACGCGAGAAAACCTGTCATCGCCAAAGCTAGCAGTCCCGCTAATGGAAGACGCTTGGCGGCATTTTTATTTGTGTTCATTTTTTTCCTCCTGAATACTGTTTTTTTAACGAATGTCCGCTTGAACCCCTTATTGCTTCTCTAAACGAATCGGATGCATCCAGATTTTCGACAAGCCAGGTTTATGTGCGATGCCATGCATCCTGGGCTGCTAAGGGATGATAGCTTTTCCGTTCATTACAGAAGAAACCGTGATCGGCTTCCGGATAATAGTAAATGGCATGCTCGACGTCAGCTGCTTCCAACGCTATATCCACTTTCTCGACGATTTCCTTGGGAATTCCTCGATCCATTCCTCCAAAGAAGATTTGCCACACTCCTGTACGAAAGTACAAATCGGTTGACACGACGACATAGCCTTGTGCGGCAAAACGACGGCAAACATCCTGAATGTGGTTGTTCACACCAAATGCCTCTTGTTGAACAACTCACTCCTTTACTTCAATTGTGAAAGGGTATTGAAATCCTCGTCGCTGAGCGTAATATTGGCTGCCGCAATATTCTCCTCCAAATGCGATAGGGTCGAAGTCCCCGGAATTGGAAGCATCACCGATGAACGTTTTAACAGCCAGGCAAGCGCTAGTTGAGCAGGCTTCGCGTTCAGTCTTGCGGCCATTTCATCAAGAGGACTTCCTTCACGTGCAAGAGCGCCCGTTGCCAGCGGAAACCAGGGAATAAAGGCGATGCCGTTCTCTTCTGCGTATTCGAGCACTGGCTCCGAATCACGTTTCACCAGGTTATACAAGTTTTGCACGGAAGCGATCGGTGTGATTTTCTCCGCTGCTTTCAATTGATCCACCGTGACTTCGCTGAGACCGACATGCTGTATTTTTCCTTCCTCCTTCAGAAGTGCAAGCTCGCCAAGCTGTTCTTCGAGCGGTACTTTGGGATCAATTCGATGCAGCTGCATGAGGTCGATACGCTCGAGACCAAGATGACGCAGGCTTAGTTCGACCTGTTGACGTAAGTATTCGGGACGCCCAACTGGGCGCCAGTCGTCCGGGCCGGGACGCGTAAGACCCGTCTTTGTGGCAATCACGAGATCTTCCTTGTATGGATGAAGAGCCTGTTTGATCAATCGTTCGGCTACGAAGGGGCCATAGGAATCGGCGGTATCGATGAATGTGACACCAAGCTCTACCGCT
Source organism: Paenibacillus ferrarius (assembly GCF_002027705.1). Classification (GTDB taxonomy): domain Bacteria; phylum Bacillota; class Bacilli; order Paenibacillales; family NBRC-103111; genus Paenibacillus_E; species Paenibacillus_E ferrarius. The sequence goes on from NZ_MBTG01000053.1 coordinate 10,362, forward strand.
CGCCGCAGAACGCGTAGGGCTCCCTCCGGATCAACGGGATCTCCCCATACTCCAGGACCTGTCAATTGCATGGTCCCGTAGCCTAACCGATTGACCTGAAGATCCTTATCCATTTTCAATTTCCCAGAAGCTGCTGCCGTAATTTGTTGCTCAAACATTTCAATTCCTCCCTCAGAAATAGGTATATTTGTTCAAGTGATTTCCTGCGACCAGACCTTTTCGCTTAACATCCTACCAGTGCAAATCAAATTTCACTCCCTATAACAGTTAGATACTTGTGAAAGTATCTCATTGAGATTTATTTTTGTCAAGTTACTATTAAAATAAACTTCTCCGCAGAGATTAGAATTAATTTGATTAACAATGCATAATCGTTCACTCTAACGTTGCAGACATCCACAAACAAACGCGAAAAAACCCTCATGGAACATGAGGGGGTCAGATAAATATTCAAATCTAATTCAATCGGCGAGCTTCATTCAATTCGCATCGATTTCCGAGAGTTTATCCAGATAGGCACGAAGAGTATCGGACTGCAGAACAAGATTTTTAAACTTGCCTTCGCGTATAACATAGATTAATCCTGCCGTCTCCAACTCTTTAATATGATGAGACATGGTCGGTGCGCTTACATTATGGTTATTTTGAAGTGTGCTGCAGGCAAGGGGGGTCTTGGAAACGCCTATTTCTTTAAGCATCTGGTATCGTCTCGGCTCGGCCAGAGCTCGGGAAATTAACGTAAACTGATGATCCGATAATTTAGTCAACTGATGATCTGATAATTCAGTCATAAAAGTTTCGCTCCTTTCTTATGGTTTCGTCTGGTGAAAGGTTAACACAATTATAACACATTTCAAACTTTCCAAAACTTCGATCGCTCTTTATTTTCAATCTGATGTAAAATCCTGAATCCCCTTAAGACATTTCATTCCATCTTTTATTCCTGCTAGATACATCCATTCTTTTTCAAGGGCATTACGATAATTCAACGTTTCCTCCCAGTTAAGAAGTATCTGGTAAAGTCGTGGAGCCAATTCCTGCTTTAACTGTTCCTCTAGTTCAACCTGCTTCTGTCTCAATGGTTTGACTGCTGGCAATCTACCAGCCATTTTAGCTAACTCATTAAAGCGTTCATCAAACGATGGCTTAGCCCATACAGACAGTTGCAGTTGTTCCAATATAATCCCCTCCCAAGGTAAAAGTTAGTTGATCTTACCGTAGAAGGAAAGCTTATTCAATAGCTATTTTCAGTGCAGTTAAAGTCTCATCAAATATGACCAAAATTTTGTGATTGTTTCAATTGCTCGATAAGAATATGCCTTGCCAGTCGTAAACTCTGAATTTCTTCGATGACTTGCTTACGCCGCTCTTGAGTCGTTGTTGCTTTGCCATGCTCGAGGGCAAGCTTGCAGTGATGTCTTGTGATTTCTAACAATTGTACCGAGGTCACATCGTCAACGTTCACTCCGATCAGTGAATAACGATTTGGGGATGCAGCTCTTTCTGTTATTGCAATCATCAGTAAATTCCTACCAGTCAACAAGTTTTGTTGAGTTTAGCTTGGAGAGCAGGGAGTTCGCAACTCTTGTTTTGTGGAGTCCAGTGACCTACATACTTACTGTCATTTTCAGCATTGCTGCTTCTACTTTTAACTCAACTCTTTGCTGTACCAGTGTGCGCGATACGCATCACCGTATCATCTATAGAGCGAAATTTAAAGGCACCCTTTTGGGTGCCCTTCATTGTTTGGGACAGGGGTTCGAAGCGGCGAACCGTGGCTGTGCAAATCCACAATTCGCTGGAGTGTAATGCTTAGGTTGTTTTGAGAGATTGCATGATCCATTCGACAGGTTGTTCCAGGATTACCCCGTCTGTCTCCACCCATTGGGTAAGGCTATTCTCTTTGGCTTGAATAACGATAAAATACAGATCTTCCGAAGCGGACGTGTTCTGCAACGCCCTCACTCCGTCAGGAGCAATTCGAACGGAGGTTCCTTCGAACACATTAAATTCGTTTCCGTCCACTTGAAATTGACCTTGTCCTTTAAGAAAGATGTAGAGTTCCTCATTTTCTTTGTGTTTGTGATAGAAGGGGACTTCCGCCTTTGGGGGCAGATTATTGAGTGAAACTTCCATGCTCGTAAGTTGTAAGGATTCTTTTAGAAAGACTTTTCCTTTTAGTATTCCTTCCGTGACGTTTCCAAAATTCAAAAATGTACCTGCATGGTTAACCGAGTAATTCGCTTGATTCGGCTCCAATTTGCTCACCTCACTTTAGATCTAATTGTTTCAGTAACAGAATGATAAACTAAAAGGCTGGCAGGATGTTGCCTGTTTCGAGCAAGCTCTTTAAATTGCTGAGAATGACAGGCCATCCATTATTAAACCCTTCCATCTTGCCTTCATCTTTGCGAATATCCTTCTCTAATAAATCCTCGTGTCGTAGCGTCAGTTTCACAGTAGAGTTCAAGGGTGATAATTCATAACTAACCTTAGAGAATCGCTCTCCTTCAACGTCACTGATGCTCCAGGTAACTGTGAGTAGACGATACGGCTCACATACAAGAACTTCACCATGATGATCAACCTTATCTTTATCCATCAATTTAAAGCTGGAGCCAACTTGCCAATCTGAAAAGATTTCACGACCGAAAAAATACTGCTTGGTGAATTCACTGTTAGTTAGGGCTTGCCAAAGCTTCTCGGGCGTAGTTGCGATGTAAGTCGTATAAACGAATGAAGTTTTATTCATGGTTAGAATCCTCCTCTAAGGCTTGCTTTAGTGTGTTTAATGCCTCAATCCGGTGACTCTCAAACTTACCGATCCAGCGTTGATAAATTTCCCCAATAGGTATCGGATTAAGATAATGCAGCTTTTCACGACCTTGCCAAACGACAGTAACAAGGTTTGCCTCTTCCAGCAGCTGAAGGTGCTTCGTAACAGCTTGACGAGTCATAGTCATTTGTTTACAAAGTTCTCCTAAGGACTGTCCGTTATTAGCGAACAAGAAGTCGAGTAATTCTCTGCGAGTTCCATCGGCAAGTGCTTTAAATACTTTGTCCATTCCCTTATTATATGCAACCATTTGATTGCATGTCAAGCATTACAGTAAAAAAACCTGTAGCATATTCATACAGTTTATTACATTATCCTACCCGTTCAATAACTCCTTTTGGTGAAAATGTCTGGTTAATCACTAAAACGAAAGCACTATCAATAGCGTCCATCAAGACATAATTGACAGTAATTTGATTTGTCACCTTTGCTCTACGCCCTTTTACTTTTACTACCTTTTCACGGCGCTTGCCACTTCACCCATTCGCTCAGCTTTTCTTCAGCAACTCCGCCATGCCAATACTCCAACCAAAATTGCTCAGCTTCCTTCTTTGCATGTCCAGTCAAATCCGATGTCGTCTTGTGTTCAGCATAGTAGTTCGCCTGGACCGCCGTCTTTTCTCCACGCTTGTCCCACGATAACTAGATCCACTCCACCGTCATTCCCGCCAACACCCCTTCTAAGGTAAAAGTTTGTTGATCTTACCGTAGAAGGGAATTGTTTTCAATAGCCAATTTCGGTTCAGCCACATGCTCATGCAATAAATTTAATATTTTGCGATGCTCTCAATTGCTCGATAATAACATGCCTTGCCGACCGTAAGCTCTGTATTTCTTCGATAATTTGCTGCCGCCGCTCTGCGGTCGTAACTGTTTTGCCATGTTCGAGAGCAAGCTTGCGATCATAAGTGAATACCTCCCAGTCAACAAGTTTTGTAGATGTTAACTTGGAGAGGGGAAGGTTCGCAAGTATTTCAACCAAATAAAAAGCCCAAGCGTTGTTTCCACTTGAGCTCCGACAAGTTAGACAATAGGTAAATGTGGCGTTAAATCAATACTTAATCACTACCGACACACAGCACTCAACGTGTGTGGAGTGCCTATTATTGAGAAAATTCATTGGGGGCAATTAAGCTCCAGAAAGATTGGATTGTTAAAATTATAATGGATAGTAATATTCCGTTACCGAAACATCGGTCCTCTCAATCATCACTGAAGAAGTAAGCAAAGCATTTCCTCATCAATGATCTCCAACCCTGCGAAACGCTTGACCTCTTCTTGGAACTGCCTAGAGAACCATTTCTCTTGGCTTATGGTAATTGTTCGCTTAGCCCCTGTTAGGGGCTTTCACCCTCAAACTTTGCTTCGATCTCCTGTCCTACAGATTGCGCATCCCATAAGCTCATTAGCTGCGTTATAGCAGCATCAATTGCCTCAAGCGAAACACCATCCCTAGCTTGTGAAGAAATCCCTCGAAGAAAGGTGTCAAATAGGGTAACCAGCATAGTAATATCCGTAGAATCGGGCAACTCACCATCTGCTATTGCCTGTTCTATACAATCCTTCTGCCAGCTGCGGACCTTTCCTCGTTCCTTGGAGAGCAACTCTCGGATATGTTTTAGCTCTGGAGAACAGGTTACAGCGGACAAAACCACCAGGCAGCCTAGAGGGTGGGACCTCTCTGTCTGCATCCGTGCTGATCGCCGTAATCCCTGCTCCATGGCTGCTCTCGGTGTCACGCTTCTATCCCTGAAACTTTCCGATACCTGTCCGTAAGTTGAGATATACAAATCCACTGCTTCACGGAATAGCGCTTCCTTGGATTCGAACGCCGCGTAAAAACTCGCTGCTGATATATTTCCCATCGCAGCGCGCAACTGAGCAAGTGAAGTGGACTCAAAACCGTGTTCCCAAAACAGAAGCATCGCGGCAACAACCGCCTCGTCACGATTAAAAGCGCGAGGGCGTCCAGTTCGTGGCATAAAATGACCCCCTTTATTATTTTTATACTAATCGATCCAAAAGTCCTTGACAAGGGGTTATCAATGAATTTAATATATATAGAATGATCGATCCATAAATTCGATTCATTCTAAGGAGGGAATTATTTTGTCTCAATTTTCATCATCAACAAGTCTGGAGCAATCGGACAACATCCCTGCCAGACTTCCCTGGCTTGCACTGCTCGCGCTTGCGATGACAGGATTTATTTGTATCTTTACAGAAACTATACCGGCTGGTTTACTACCGCATCTTGCCGAAGGGTTAAACATTAGTAAAGGGATGGCTGGTCAGTTAGTAACTTCTTATGCTGTTGGTTCCATCGTAGCGGCAATTCCGTTTGCCATGTTTACTGGCAGGTTCAGGCGTCGTCCGCTTCTTCTCGCCATCATAGTTGGTTTTCTCATTTTCAACTCGGTAACCGCATTGTCAAGCAGCTATGCCTTAACACTGATCGCCCGGTTTTTCGCCGGTGTATCCGCCGGTGCTGCATGGGGGATGATCGCCGGTTACGCGCGGCGTATGGTACCCGATACCCTAAGAGGGCGAGCCTTGGCTGTCGCAATGGTTGGAACGCCGGTCGCTCTTACATTCGGTGTGCCGGTCGGCACCCTGCTCGGTGACTTGATCGGTTGGCGCCTCGTTTTCGGACTTATGTCTCTTCTGACTCTTGGTTTAATTGCTTGGGTAGTGTGGAAGGTGCCGGATTATCCAGGGCAACCTGCCGGTCAAAGTATGACCGTCGGCCAGGTGTTTGTTTTACCCGGGATCCGTCCGATTCTCATGGTGGTGCTGACGTGGATGCTGGCACACAATATTTTATATACGTATATTGCACCGTTTCTTGAACCCTTAGGACTCACAGGACGTGTTGACCTTGTCTTGCTGGTCTTTGGTATAGTGGCTCTTCTCTCCATCTGGATAGTTGGTCTGCTGATAGACCGTCACCTACGCCTGCTCGTATTGATTAGTCTTCTCGGTTTCCTACTGGTGTCCACTGCACTGTGGATTGGCGCCACATCTGCACCCTTCGTTTATGTGGCTGTAGCATTTTGGGGACTTACCTTCGGTGGTGCTGCCACACTGTTGCAAACCGCGCTTGCCGAAGCAAGCGGTGAAGAAGGTGTGGATATCGTGATGCCGATTAATACCACGGTTTGGAACCTGGCTATTGCCGGTGGAGGTATTGTGGGTGGTACCTTACTGGAGTTTGTTGGAGTCCAGTCATTCCCAGGCGTGCTGGTGATTCTGCTTCTTATTGCATTGATTATAGCGTGGAGTGCGAAGAAACACGGTTTTCCTCGAAAAAAATAAACTACGCAAGGTTCCTGACTCGTAAAATATGCGCTATTCACGGTGGCTAAGGTTTGGCGGACTAGCGCAGAAAAATCTGCGTCTCACCCGAGGCGCATTCATTCCGCCACCTATAGAGGAGAGAGGTCTTCTGCGCTAGATATAATAAAATAAAGGAAAGACATATAGGATAAGGGTTTCCCCTTTTTTCCTCATGCCTTTCCCCATGTTTATCACGGGTTTATTCAATTTTTATCACGAGTCTATTAGGAGTATCACAGGTTTATTTGTTTGTTACTACACTCTCTCCAACCATGTAACCACTTCAACATGTGTGGAGTGTCTAATATTGTGTAGAGCTAATTCGATTTGAACTGACAGAGGCTTGCGGGATTGAACCCCTAACCTCATCGCTGTCAGTGATTCGATCTCCGATTATTATCGCTTGTATCTCCCATAAGCTTTACAAATGTGATCCTCCGCTTGCATCGATTAACTGATCTGTGATCCAGCGGCTGTCAGGTGAGGCGAGGAAAGCAGCTATATCTGCCACATCCCCCCGGCTCTCCCCATCTTCCAAAAATAGAAAAGCCAGCACTGAACTCCCGACCGTCAGGATTTTGCAGCATTACAGTATTCATGTCCGTTGCAACGAATCCAGGTAAGATTGCATTGATCGTAATCCCACGTGGCCGGAGTTGATTAGAAAGGGAAAGCGTAAGCGAATTGATTGCTCCCTTGGTCATGTTATATGCGGGAATGACCGGAAGAGATATTCTCGTTGTAGCAGACGAAATATTGATAATACGACCTTCTTTTCGAATACGCGACAGAGCTTGTTGAGTCACGAAAAACGGCGCTTCCACATTAATGGCCATAATCTCATCAAAAGCTTGTTCCGTTGTCCCCTCAATGGATGTTGCTAGGGATAATCCCGCATTGTTTACCAAAATATCAAAACGAGTGTCACCCATACGTTCTTTTGGGTTTTCCCCCTAGAAGAGAATAAAAAACACCGAAATAGTATCAATGTTTTTCAACCGTATTAATCTACCTTTAAAATAATTTTTCCGATGTTTTTGTTGTTTTCCATATGCTCATGTACTTGTTGGATTTGATCTAAAGGAAAAACTTGATTAACAACTGGACGAATCTTGTTGTTGTTAAAAAGCTCTAGGGCCTTGGCGGAAAATTCAGTTGTGAGAGCTGCCTTGTATTCATCGTTTCTTGGTGTGAGCAATGTTCCGGTCAACTGAATACGTTTTGACATTAAATCCATTAAATCAACATTTTCTACATTTACACCGCCTAAAAACCCTATCAACACCCAACATCCATCTACTTTGATGCTCGCAAGATTTTTACTCCAATAAGATGCACCAATGAAATCAAGAATCAAATCAACCCCTTGATTTTTGGTGGCATCAACACTTCTTTATCAAAGTTCTGTTCTTTATAATTTTTACAAACATCCGCCCCTAATGATCGGCAAAAATCAAACTTCTCTTGCGAACTGGCTGTCGTTACGACATTCGCCTGACCAATTTGTTTCGCAAGTTGAATCGCCGCAGTTCCGACCCCACTTCCACCAGCATGAATCAGGACGTTTTCGTCTGCACGTAATTTCCCTATCCAAAACAATGTTTGATAGGCGGTTAAAAACACTTCAGGAATAGCTGCGGCTTCTTCAAATGAAAGATGTTCCGGAATCACCATCGCTCTGTCAGCCGGCATTACGACGTATTCGGCATAGCCGCTGCCGTTCACAAGCCCCATAACTCGCGTGCCAACTTTGAAGCCTGCACCTGTGCCTACTTCTTCAACAGTGCCAGCAACTTCTACGCCTAAGATTGGATTGTCCATATATCCTAAATTTTTCTCTCGATGAACGATATCTATCCGGTTAACGGCTGCTGCTTTTACTTTGATTAATAATTCCCCATCCTTTGGGATCGGTTTAGCTTGTTCTGTAATCTGTAATTAATCTGCGCCACCTGGTTGTTTAACAATGATCGCTTTCATGTAGACCTCCTAAAATAAATACTTGATTCCATGTTAACTTTTAAAAAGTATTAAATAAATAAAAAGTTTATTAGTGTTTAATGCCTATCCTACTTATCATTTGTTTAAGATTCATGAGTTCGTAGTACATACGTTTGTTTCCTCTTAATTACTTGACAAAAGGTAACTAGTTAGATATTTTAATACATAACCAGTTATCTTTTGTGGGGGGGGGGGTGGAAAAATGAAATTTCCAATCGAAAAAAAAATCACACCTAAAGCATATGTTTATGGATCAATTTTCTCATTGTCTAACCGTTTGCAACTTTTAGGCGATAGAAGATATAAGGAGCTTTCATTAAAACAAGCTTTTGTATTGTGGAATATTTCTCTTTTTGATGATTACTTTCTTAACCTAAAAGATATTGCTCAATTTGTCGGTACTTCGAGTCAGAATGTGAAAAAAATCATAAATATTCTTGAGAAAAAAGGTTTTGTAAAAGTAGGAAAAGATGAAACTGACAGAAGGAGTTTGCGTGTTGCTTTAACAGCTAAGGGTAAAGAGTATTACTTGGAAAGAGGTAAGAAGGAAGAACAGTATTTGGAGGAGTTATTTGCTGACTTTGATGATGAAATGCTTATGGGATTGTATCAAGGTCTATATAAACTTATAGAAAAAACAGCTCAAGAACAAGGGGGAAAATAATATGGCAGTTTATATGAATGAAGTATCGCGCACCTTTGGTGAGTATTTACTAATACCAGGTTACTCATCTGTAAAGTGTATACCGGCAAATGTTAGTTTACAAACACCCTTAGTTAAATTTAAAAAAGGAAATAAACCTCCTATGTCTTTGAATATTCCTATGACATCAGCAATTATGCAGTCTGTTTCTGATGATACAATGGCAATATCTTTAGCAAAAGAAGGTGGACTTTCTTTTATTTACGGATCACAATCTATTGAAAGTCAGGCACAAATGGTTGCTCGTGTTAAAAGTTATAGAGCTGGTTTTGTTGTTAGTGATTCTAATATATCTCCTGAAGGTACTTTAGACGAACTGTTAATCTTAAAGACGAAGACAAATCATTCGACTGTAGCGGTAACAATTGATGGAAGTTCTAGAGGTAAATTAGTAGGCATTGTAACTAGCAGAGATTATCGAGTTAGTCGGATGACTTTAGACACTAAAGTTAAAGATTTTATGACACCATTCGAAGAATTAATCTGTGGTAATAAAGATACCACATTAAAAGAAGCGAATAATATTATATGGGAGCACAAATTAAATTGCCTTCCAATCATTGATGGTGAACAAAGATTGATTTCTATGGTATTTCGAAAAGATTACAATACTAATAAGAAAAATGAGAATGAGTTGATTGATGAATCAAAAAGATATATGGTTGGTGCAGGTATTAATACTAGAGATTATGCTGAACGAATTCCAGCATTACTTCAAGCTGGAGTAGATGTTCTTTGTATTGACAGTTCCGAAGGATTTACAGAATGGCAAAAGATTGTTCTTGAATACATCCGGAAGAATTATGGTGATACCGTAAAAATTGGGGCAGGAAATATAGTTGATAAAGAAGGTTTCCGTTTCCTTGCCGAAGCTGGTGCAGATTTTGTAAAAGTAGGAATTGGCGGCGGTGCAATTTGTATTACACGAGAACAAAAAGGCATAGGGAGAGGTCAAGCTACCGCATTAATTGAGGTAGCGGAGGCTCGTGATGAATATTTTAATGAGACAGGAATCTATGTACCAATTTGTTCTGATGGAGGTATTGTACACGATTATCACATTACATTGGCACTAGCTATGGGAGCAGATTTTCTAATGTTAGGAAGATATTTTGCCCGATTTGATGAAAGCCCGACTAAAAAAGTGAATATAAACGGTAATTATATGAAGGAGTATTGGGGAGAAGGAAGTACAAGGGCAAAAAATTGGCAGAGATATGACTTAGGCGGTGACGAAAAACTTTCTTTTGAAGAAGGAGTTGATTCGTTTGTACCATATGCAGGAAGTTTAGAAGATAATGTTGGACTTTCTTTAAGCAAAGTACGGTCAACAATGTGTAATTGTGGTTACCTAACAATTCCTGAACTACAAAAAAATGCTAAGATAACCTTAGTATCTTCTACAAGTATTGTTGAGGGTAGTGCACACGATGTTCTTCTTAAAGATAGTCGTCAGATATTGTAACAAATAATTGTTAGCGAATCCCTTCACTGGATATATTAGATTTTTTATATAAATGAAATGTAGCTTTAGTATGTTAAGGAACTGTGATTACAGTTCCTTTTTCTTTATACTGATTATGTTTCTTTAGTTGTGAGCGTCAAATAGCCCCCTGATTGTTGCATTTTTTTTCATAAGTTCTGCGACTGCTGCTTATTTAACTGATATTAAAACGGCGACTTTACTAGGCCATAGTCGATCAAAGCGATTCAAACCCTATTTCAGGCACAAGTTGGTCCGATGTTTAAGCAACTCGAACTGCGATTCTTCATTACAACGGATGTTCTATAGTAACGCACCGGAAAGCCTCTCAACTATTGGCGGAACGTATTATAAGGAAGGTATTATTTACAACAGTGCTTTCCGTTCAAATGGCGGAAGAGTCTTAGTTCTGGTGCAAGGATTTAAAAAAGTTCGCAGTTACCCGACAAAGTATAGTTTGTCTATGCCACTAAATCAAATATCTTATTTAGCCATTCAACAGCAGTGAGGACAGTCGAATTATCATCGGCCTGCCCTTTCCTTATCATATGTAAAGCCTCAATTCCCTTTAACGTCTGATCCGCTGTAAGAAACGATTTGAACCCAAGCATTGGTTTTGTGATTTTTTTTATGAACCGGTGATCTTGCTCCACAATGTTGTTTAGATACTTTTTCTGTCTAATCAAGGTTTCTTTTGGTAAGGATTTCTCAGTTATTAATTCTTGTATGGCTGGTGGATATGCTGGATTTTTATCCAAGGTGATTACACGTGGGATTTGAGTATGTGGAGAGGTCAAAGCCTTTGTAAAGAGGGGTAATACCAGCGTTGCTGTCACCAGGGGCAATTGCATGGGTAAAATTGTAAATTAAAAGAGGACTTATAATGACTTACGACACAAAATGCAAAAAACCGTTGATGTTCTAAATTTTTAAGCTCAATTTTTCTTATTGGGGTCCCGCGTTAAAATTCTCATCTCCACCATAAGATTTCACAATTTATATAGTTAAGTTAATGACAGCTACGCAGGTACTACCCCAATAAAAGGTAATTTCTTACTTTCCCATCTTGGATGTAAATAATCAAATAGTATACCCCATCCATCATGAACACGATTATTCCTGAACGTTTTTCTATCAATAACTATTAATCTTTGTATAATGTCATTAATTTTCAGCATCTCTTGATATTCATTTTCATAAATCGAAAAGGTCGTTTTATCAATAGAAGGAACTTGCTTTAACTCAATAAAATTAGATTCCGCTTTAAATGACAGAGGAATTAATAAAGCAATGAACTTCTCATTTATTTGCTTATAAAAACCCTCGGTTTTGCCATTCTGGTTAAATTCACGAGGTTTTTTTTGCAACTTCAAAAAATACAATAAAAATATAATAGACAAAAAGAACGTTTATTGTTTACTTCATAAAAATGATGTGCTATGATTCTACTCATCAGCTGATACACACATGAAAGGATGATTATTATTAACAGGTCTAAGCAAATTATTTTAACCATTATCATAACCTGCCAGCTTATGGTTATACTCGATGCATCCATTATGGTAACGGCATTGCCTGAGATAGGCCGTACCCTTCATTTAACAACTGCTAATTTAACCTGGGTGCAAAATGCCTATATTTTAGCTTTTGGCGGACTGTTGCTGCTTGGTGCGCGTGCTGGAGATATTTTGGGGAGAAGGAAAATGTTCAGTGTCGGTATTGCACTATTTACACTTGCCTCTATATTGGTGGGTTTAGCCCAATCCGCTGAATTTCTGCTCATTACTCGTGCCTTGCAGGGCCTTGCTGCAGCCATAGCAACACCATCTGCACTCGCGTTATTGTCTGTGACTTTTATAGAAGCAAAGGAACGTACAAAAGCGATCGCTTTATACAGTGCTGTAGCAGGAGCAGGCGCAAGTATTGGTCTTATTCTTGGCGGAATCCTAACGGATACAATTTCTTGGCGGGTAGGGATGTTCCTCAATGTACCCATTGGCATTGCATTGCTCATTATGATACCGAGATATTTGAAGGAAACAGAGAAAAATACGGGGCATTTTGATTTAATGGGTGCATTGACATCCGTGATTGGAATAACTGGACTGGTATACGGTTTTGTTCAGGCCGCTGCTAAAGGATGGAGTAATTTGGAAACCTTGCTTTCCCTAACTATTGGTCTTGTCTTGCTAGTGGCGTTTGTATTTATCGAGGCTCGTGCAAAACAACCGATTACACCGCTCCGCCTGTTTTCGAGCCGTCAGCGCTCGGGCGCTTATCTGGGAAGATTCCTATTTCTCGGTGCCATTTTTTCATTGTATTTCTTTATCCCGCAATTTTTGCAAAAAGTACTTGGTTTCAGTTCTTTTGAATCTGGGCTGGCATTTTTACCTTTAACAATTGTAAACTTCGGGATGATGTATCTAATGCCTTGGTTGATAGCCCAGTTTGGCAATTTGAAGGTCTTGACCACTGGTTTGATAATCGCAATTATAGGTACGAGCTGGATAAGCCAAATCTCGGCAGACTCTCATTTCTTTCCACAAATATTCTTCCCGTTGATTGTCATAGGTATCGGATCTGGAATGGTCATCTTGCCATTTACGTCGTTTGGTCTATCAGGTGTAGATTCACGTGATTCCGGTGCCGCTTCAGGCCTTATCAATGTCGCTCATCAAACTGGATGCTCGATGGGTATAGCTGTTCTTGTTACAGTGTTTGAGGCAGCAAACGGATCTGCAGACTCGACTTCAGGCCAGCACTTTGCACATGCTATTTCAGTCTCCATAATGGGATCAGCCGTATTTATTGCAGCTTCTCTTGTAGTGGTGCTTATCTGGTTTCTCCCAGCACGCAGAGCAGTTAAAAAATCAGTATTGGAAACTGCTTAATATACAGTATTGCAAAAAAAGACGATCTCCATTCGCTATTGAGCTTTCTTCATTTATTTGCTGTATCGCAATCGGAACTCATAAATAAACGCAACAGCAGCCTGGGACTTTATCAAAGTCCTAGACTGCCGTTTTTTGCTGCGCTTCTTTTAATTAAATAAAATAAATATATTCTGTCTTTTTTGTTACTACTCAGGACTCCGAGTAAAAAAGCTGAAATCACCAGCGTAAGCCAATTTCAGTGATGTAAGAATAGGATGATTTTGTTTAATCAACGTGGAGATAAAGCTTCGGATGGTCGCAAAGAAGCCCGGGGTCGTTTCCGAACGAAAACAGCCGGATATTTTCCGCTTAACGGCAATCATGCGAAGATCACGTTCGGCTTGGTTATTATCAAAGGGAATATTGGCATCTCGAAGATACCCCAAGATACTTTCCTTGTGGTCACGGAATCGTGCCCAAAGATTTGCGGCCTTACTCTTACGCGGTTTTCCCCTGCGCCCTGATTGGAGCAGGGGCTCCTTTTCGAGCTCGACCTTTCCCATCTCTAGAATCATCTCATACCGTCGTTCGTAGTTGCCGATGGCTGTTTCGGTAAGTGGCCTACCTAATTTTCTGGTCTTGCGGGTGATGGACCAGCTTGTATGCAGCAGTGTGAGCATAGCGCTGGCCCATCGATGCCCGTCATATTCCTCAATCCCTTTGCACTCCCGAGATAAATGGGCATTGCATAAGGCATGTTTGAAGGTAAAGTCTTTATCCTGTTTAAAATACGGCCCATAAAAGTCGTGGATCACTGTACCCGTATAGGAAGGCAGTACGTTTAGCGACTTCATCCCCGCGGTTCCGCGGCTAGAATGGACACCAAGCAAGGTCCAGTTCTTCGTACTGTTCACATGAACCCAGTGTCCCTCTTTGTCTACATGCACGCCCGTTTCATCGGCATGGATTACGGGACTGGCAAGGAGATTATGACGAATGACCTCTTCGTAGGGAAGTAAGCTTTCAGCCATTTTACGGATACTTGAAAGAAGTGTTGCCTGACTTGGCCGACACCCCGTCAACACATGAAGAAGATCGGTTGTGCGAGCAAGCGGGAGCATTTGGTGCGTATGCAAATAAGCGGCTACAGCAGTGAACCGCTCACCGTATTGGGCACGTGCATGGACGCCTTTAGGGAAGATGCCTTTCTGCAAGGTGTGGCAACATGGGCACTTTTTCTTCTCGGCTCGGTGCTCCGTCACCTCCATGACAGGAACAGGGATGTCAAAAACCTGTCGACGCTCATACCCTAGACATGCGACGTCCTCAAGTGAGACCGCACAGTTCTCACAGACTAAAACCGGATGAATAATGGTTGTAGTGGGATCGTCTATGCAAGAAAGGGTATGCCCTTTATGGCCGACAGGTCCTCCCTTTTTTCCGCCGGACTTCCGGTGATTCTTAGGTTCACGCTTCAGGTCACTAGACGGCGGCCA
>NZ_MBTG01000054.1 GCF_002027705.1 Paenibacillus ferrarius
TGAAGTTAGACTATTTCGTAGACACACCTTAAGGAACAACCTTTATAATATAGATATTAAATAAGGTCGAGGTGTGGCATGGGATCACAACGTGAAAGTTATGATGAGGAATTTAAACGCAAGACAGTTGAACACATGGAGTCTGCTAATAAGAGACCAATTGAAATTTCTAAGGAATTAAATATTCCTAAAAGTACCCTAAGTCGGTGGATTAAACAGTACGGCAGTAGAACTGTAGAATCTCAGTCTCAGGTGTTTGTAGACTATGAACGAATGAAGAAGTTGGAGCAAAGCATCCTCGAATTAAAAGAGGAAAATGAGATTTTAAAAAAGGCGATGCACTTCTTCACAAAGGACCCGTGCTGATTTATTCGTTTATTTATAAACACCGCTTCCAGTACCGGGTCGAGAAGATGTGCACCGTTTTAGAAGTCTCACGAAGCGGATATTACAAATGGATTAAGAGGGAACCTAGTGCTCGTGAAAAGCGCTTAAAAGCGCTAGATCGGAAGATAAGAAGACTGTTTAATCACTTTAAAAAACGCGCAGGAAGTCCGACGATTACAGCCGTATTAAGAAAAAATGGGACTGCGGTTTCTTCCAAAACGGTCAGTCGGCGTATGAAGGAAATGGGATTGAAGTCAATAACCGTAAGGAAAGTAACGGCTACGACGAATTCTAAACATGACTTGCCTGTGTTCGAAAATGTGTTAAATCGTCAGTTTACTGTGCTAGCGCCGAATAAAGCTTGGGTAACGGATATCACTTACATCCAGACGGGCGAGGGCTGGTTGTATTTGGCAAGCGTAATGGATTTGTACTCTCGCAGAATTGTAGGATTTTCAATGGGAGCTCGAATGACAAGGGAGCTCGTTTTAGACGCGCTAGAGAAGGCATATAAGCGTCGCAAGCCTGAGCCAGGATTAATTCATCACTCTGATCGTGGCTCTCAATACGCTAGTCATGACTACCGCGCAAAGTTACAAGAGTACAAAATGATTGGCAGCATGAGCCGTAAAGGAAATTGCTATGATAACGCTTGTATCGAGTCCTTCCATAGCACGTTGAAAAAAGAATTTGTGTACCAAACAAAATTTAAGACCCGTAAACAAGCCATGAGAGAACTCTATGCTTACATTGAGTTTGACTATAATCGACTACGACCACATTCTACTCTAGGATACGAGACGGCTCATCATTTCGAACAAATTTACTACAGAAATCAGGCTGTCTAATGCCGTGGTTGTTCCTTAATTTTGTGTCTACGCTATTGACAGAAGTACATGCAGCTTCAAACCACATCTGTTTCAATAAATAGCGGATCTCAGTTCCGTTTGATCCAGTTTTAAGCTGAAAATCAGGAAATAGCGTACTGTAGTTCCGCTTGCCTCATAACGCATGCTGCAAATCTCAATAAATCCCCCAAACCGCCAGAAGCGGGTTGGGGGATTCGTAGTAAGGAAGCAGCTGTCCCCTATAGCTAGGTTGAAACCTTCGCCAAATGCTGAGCACCTTGCTCAGACTGTGCGACACCGGAAACCAGCAGCATTCCGCCCGTTACTTCCAATTTACTTCTCAACCATATTGATTAAGTAAATTGTGACTTGTGGTCATGAATAAATTTTCAATAAATTATTAATAATAAAAGGATGTTATCCCTTTATGTATCTTAACTCCATTTGTAAGACGAATATATATGACTTATGGTCATGTTGTGCGTTGAACTAATGCAGCGTTTGCTCTATACTTGATTATATACATGACACAGTCTTGGTTAACGGAGATGAGCTTATGAACCGAGAAGAGAAGAAGATTGCTACACGCAAGAAAATACTGGACTCAGCGCTGGAGCTTTTCGCAGAGCATGGGTATGAAACGACAACCGTTCATATGATCACAGAACGCGCGGGTGTAGCCAAAGGAACCTTTTTCAACTATTTCGACTGCAAAGAGGATGTTTTCTGTGATCTGCAGACGTTCCGAGCGACGCTGGAATTTGAGAAATTGAAGGATATACGTGGACCGATTCTCCCTCATGTTCGTGAATTTCTAATGGAATTTGTCCGGATTGGCCCTAATAGCAGGCAGCTTGTTCGTGCAGTGCTTCTGAGTGATCTAAGCAATGAGAAATCGCTGTCCAATCAACGAAAGATGCTGGAAGAGCTGAAAGACATGTTGATTCCGCTTATCGTGGAGGCGCAGAATCGGGGAGAATTCACGTCAGCTATACCTGCCGATATGATTGCTGATCAAGCCATTCAGACTTACATGGGGGTATCCTTCACTTGGGGAATGGGGATGGGCGATGATAAGCTGATTACGCAGATGGTTGCTAGCTTTGAGTTGTTTTTCCGCAGCTTGCTGCCCTGATCTCTCGCCTATTAGAGCTGGTTGACAGCAGACACAAGGACGAAGCCGCTTAAGGCTCCGTCCTTTTTGCTTTATCACTTGGACTCGAGCGCCTCCTTCTTATATTGAGAAGGGGAAAGCCCGGTCCATTTCTTAAATGTTCTTGTGAAATGGGCCTCGTCGAAGTAGCCGACTTCCCGGGCGATGGTCTGGATTTTGTGGGCGCCGGATTGCAGCAGCGCCTTGGCTCGCTCAATGCGGTATTGATGTATGTAATCCAGAAAGTTAATACCTAGCTCCTGCTTGAAGAGCGTCGATAAGTACGTGCTGGACACGAACAGCTCTTTGGCCACGCCTGCCAAGGACAAGGCCGTAGAGTTATAATGCTCAGAGATCAGTTCCACAGCCTGCTGGACTTTGCGGCGAGGTGTTTTGTGAGGATTCCGCAGCTCAACCAATTGCTGGATGGATTTGTATACAAGGCCTGATAATTCCTCGAATGTTTCCACACGGTGAACTTGATCAGCCATCGCAACTAGACTATCCGACCAGCCCGGTGCGGCTAACTCCTGCTCTTTGCCCAACTGCATCAGCCGGGCTATCAAGGAAATCGTCTGCAGGTTGATTTCCATCCGAGAGTGGGCGTGCTCTGCATGGAAATAATCGAGCCACTGCTCCGTAAGATTCAAGGCCTCTGCGTATAGACCGGAACGAAGGTGGTCGATGATCATCGGCTCCAGCCGAAGGCGCTCCGTCTCTGTTTGGGCAGGGAGCGGGTCTAGCAGTACGGCCTCTGATTCGGTGTAGAAGTAGATGCCTCCCAAACCGCGATAAAACCGCAACTCAAGCGCAGAATTAGCTTCGATGTAGGCCTCGGCAAGGCTGTCGATGCTCGCCTTGGAGCTGCTGATCCCGATGCTCACGGTAATCTTTAAATACTTTTCAAGATTGCGCTGAAGCTGGGACAAGCCCGTTATGATTTTATCCCTCAAGAGATCCAGAGTCCCGCTGCATATAGCGATAATTCCGTCTTGATCTTTGATGACCTCAACAGGCTGCCGGATGCTTTGCTCGAGCGTTTCCTGTACGATATTCGTCGTCGCGAATTGAATTAATTGCAGGTCAGTGCGGCTGTAGTTAAGCTCATTCAGCGGCTTGCCATCGGGGTGGATGATGATGACAAGGGTGTGTTCAGCAGAAATGGAGATCTCCAGCTTGCGCAGTTGCTCACTGCGGTTTTCGTTTTTGCGTTTGGGGTGGTGAAGCCACTCCAGCAGGGTCTGGGATTTGACGATCGGTATGTTTTCCTTCAATTGATATTGAAGCCCGTTCCAATCATGCTGGTGTTTTCTTTTGTCTAATGTTTTCATAACGACTTGCTCAAATACGGATGCGATTTCCCTCGGGGGGCACGGCTTGATGATATAATCCAGTGCACCCAGACGCAGCGCGCGCTGCGCGTACTCGAAATCGCTATAACCGGTAAGCAGCACAGAAGGAATATCCATTTGTTTATTATTAATTTCTGTAAGAAGCTGCAAGCCGTCCATAATCGGCATCCGAATATCGGAGAGCAGCAGATCAACACCGCCGGAATTGATAATATCCATGGCATCCAGGCCATTGCTCGCTTGTCCGCATACCCGAATACCGAGAGATCGCCAATCGATCATGGTATACAAGCCTTCGCGTGTCGTCAATTCGTCTTCAACAATAAGCAGATTCAGCAGCATTCTCACCTCTTCGAATGGGGTAGGAGCAATCGAACCCTCGTCCCGAAATTTTCCACGCTGTCCATATCCATTAAGGCCTCAGTTCCATAGAATAGTCGAATTCGATTCATGATATTTAGTAGTGCAAAGCTTTCATTTTGATTCGTTGGATAAGGAAGATCAACAAAGGCCTGCTCTTGAATGGCCCTTAATTTGCTTTCAGGCATGCCCACACCGTTATCCGTGATCTCAATCTGAATCATACCAGGATGATCTTCGGAAGGAACGACGGTGACTTGAATGAAGCCGCTGTCATCCGTCAGGGGTTCTAGCCCGTGAACGATGGCATTTTCGATTAAAGGCTGGATTAATAGCTTGGGTATTTTAAAACCGGCTAACTCGGGATGAAGCTCCATTTCGTAGGAAAGCTTTTCTCTGTAACGCATTTTTTGCAAAAATAAGTAATGCTCCGCCAGCTTCATCTCTTCTTTCAGCTCAATATAATCTCTGCCTTGACTGAGACTGATCTGGAAAATGCCAGAGAGCGAATAAATCATCTCCGCAACAGTATGCTCCCCATTTTTCTGCGCAGTCCAAGCGATCGTATTCAGCGTGTTATAGAGGAAATGCGGATTAATTTGCGATTGCAGCACTTTAAGCTCTGCTTGCCGCTGTTTAATTTCGAAGGTGTACACATCATCAATTAATTGGGTGATTCTGCGAACCATAATATTGTAACCAGTGCCAAGTTGTCCGATCTCATCTTTTCCTTGAATGCTCACCTGTTGGGAGAAATCGCCTTTTTGAAACTTTTTCATGGAGGACAAAATGGTTTTCATCGGTTTCGTAATAACGGCAGCTGCGGACCAAGAGACGATAAGACTTAGAAGAAAGGTCAGGCACAGAATCAAGGCAGTGATCCACTTAATGCGGTTCAGCTGGGAAAGCAAGTCCTCACGGGGCTGCAGCACCAATACGTGCCAACCGGTCAAGGAGGATTGTGAATGGGAGAACACCCAGTCCGGTTTCTCAATGGCCGGGTTGATGAGATTAGGCTGATCAATGGGCTTCGTAAAGTAAGGGAGTTCTCCAATGGACTTTCCAACCCAAAAGCCGTTGGTATCCGAAAGGATATGTCCATCTGAATTCATGACGATAATGGTGGTCTTGTCATTGGGAGTCGAATAGGAGCGGCGGATATCCTTCTCATCGATGCCCAGAATCAGCACGCCTTCCGGTTTCAGGGTCAGATCATTTTTGAGAATTTTCGTGAGCAGCAGCTTGTTTTTCGTATCTCCATAGAAGATGCTTTTGCTGTGATTGGGTACCTCGATACTCCATTCATCAATTTTTTTCCGTGTAAGAAAACCGTCATAGTCAAATTTATCGCGATATTCCTCAAAAGGTATGGCCGATGACAATCCTTTATTATTGAACTGAATCGGTTCAAAGCGCGGCGAGTAGATGGTCAGGAATTGAAAATAAGGACGCGTGACCATCAACCGGTTGATCATAAGAATAGAATCATTGTTGATATAGCTGCCGCTTGCCGAATCCGACTTCAGCATGACCTGAATCTCAGGGGTTAAATACAAATAATCAGATATATCCAAGGCGTCCTGAGCGATGTAATCGAGATGATCAATGGCCTGCCTGGCTGAACTAACTTGTTCCACACTCATTTTGGAAACGATTTCATTGGAAGCTATGCGATAGGAATATACGCCTGTTATTGCAATGGTAGCCAGAAGCAGCGGAGCGAACCAGAGAAGGAGCTTCCGTTGAATCGGTAAATCCAGATACCACTTAGGTGACAAATAGGATCTCATTAGTGTACCTTCTCTGCGGCGGGATAATTTCATCATAAGAAAGAAGTCCATGGCAAGCAACAAGAAAAATAACGCTCAGCAGCCTAATGTGAAATCTGTACAACAAAATCATAAAAACGTACAAAAATGCAGCTCAGAGAAGTACTGGTTTCCAAAGATCGGGTAGGGAAGCAGCAAGCATAACCTGAAAAATGTACAACATTACCTGAAAAACCGAGCC
The DNA here is from genome assembly GCF_002027705.1 of Paenibacillus ferrarius. GTDB lineage: Bacteria > Bacillota > Bacilli > Paenibacillales > NBRC-103111 > Paenibacillus_E > Paenibacillus_E ferrarius. The sequence goes on from NZ_MBTG01000054.1 coordinate 6,111, forward strand.
TAACAATTTCCCTTCCGCTCACCTACAATGAGTTCATGGAAGATCAGATGGACCAATTTAGAATTAAGAAGGTGGATACGATGACAACATTACGTTTCAAACAAGCGGGAATTAGTCTCGCCGTTCTGACGACGGCACTTGGACTTGCCGGCTGCGGGGACGGCACCTCTACAACGCCGAGCGCAGCCGCACCAAGCGCTGCAGCGTCAGCTGCAACAACGCCGGCGGCGACAGAAGCGCCGAAGGCTGAGAAGATTACCTTGTCTTTTTTTACGAACAATTCAGATCGCGCAGTGGGTCAAGGCAAGCTTGAGCAAGAGCTGATTGAAGCTTACATGAAGAACAATCCGAACATTACGATCAAAGTGGAGACGCTTTCTCCCGATCCGCAGTACCAGGACAAGATTAAAGTGTATAACGCTTCTAACCAACTGCCTGACATTATCAGTGCTTGGGGCAACACGAACTTCCTTAAACCACTCGTTAATAATAATGCCTTGGCGGAAATTAACAAAGATGATCTGAAGGACATGGGGTTCATTCCCTCGTCCCTGGATGGATTCTCATCCGACGGCAAATTATACGGCATTCCGCGCAATTCGGATTTCTGGGTGCTGTATTACAACAAGAAGGTATTTGCGGACAACGGGCTGCAAGTACCGAAGACGGAAGCGGAGCTGTTCGGTGTCATTGATAAGCTGAAGGCGAAGAAGATTGTGCCTATCGCGATGGATGGCAGAGAAGCATGGACATCCGGTTTATGGTTCGACACACTGCTGCAGCGTGCATCCGGCACTTGGGACACATCGAAGAAGGCGCTTGATCGAAGCGGTTCCTATAAAGATCCAGCTACCGTAGAGGCGGCCAAAGCGGTACAGCGCTGGGTGAAAGCCGGGGCGTTCGGGGATGGCTTCTTGAATCAGGATTACGGCGCAGCTCGCAATATGTTTGGTCAAGGCAAAGCGGCGATGTTCATGATGGGCGAATGGGAGATGGGAATGGCCGCAGATGCGAATTTCCCGGAAGAAGTGCGCAATAATATCGGCGCGTTCCCGATTCCATCGATTGAAGGCGGCAAAGGCAGCACAGATGATCTGACGGCTTGGTTTGGCGGAGGTTATGCCGTTTCCAACAACTCGAAGCACAAGAAAGAAGCCATTGAGTTCTTGAAATGGATGTTCCGTCCAGATGGCTGGGCCAAAGGCGTTTGGCAAAACGGCATCACCTTCCCTGCCCAGAAGTACGATCAATACTTAACCGGCAAGGAAACGGAAGTTCAGAAGGATTTAACCAAAATCTTCAACAACTCCAAAACGTACAGTGGGACTGTAGCGCAAGACAAGTTCTCTTCCGATACGCAAAAGACGTTCTACGATTCAATTCAGAAGCTTGAAGGCATCAAAATGACGCCGGAGGATTTCGTGAATGCGATTGACGAAGCGGCAGATAAATCAGCCAAAGCGACGAAATAGCGATTCCAAATAAAAGAGGGGCAAGTGGCTGGACATACGGTGCGCTGCCCCCATGTTTCCGATAGGGTGATGAGCATGAATAGCATCATAAGCAACAAAAGAACGATTTTCTGGCTCGTAGCTCCGGGATTCCTTTTATTCACCGCGATGATCTTCATTCCCATCTTGGTCAGCTTCTATTACAGTTTGACGAATTGGGACGGAGTAGCGGCTTACCAGTTTATTGGTCTGAGCAATTTCATTGACATCGTGACCCAAGACGACGTGTTTTGGAAGTCCTTGCTTAACGCCATTCTTCTCGGCTTGGGGCTCGTGTTGATCCAGCATCCATTTGCCGTTCTGATTGCCATGCTGGTGCAATATTGCGGACGATTTGAGAAGCTGCTGCGCGTATGTATCTTTATTCCTTCTATTATTTCAACCTTCGTTACGACACAGCTCTGGGTCAGCGTGTTTAATACACAGTTCGGACTGCTGAATCGAATACTGGAGATGGTGGGGCTCGAGTCGTGGAAGCAGGATTGGCTTGGGGATTCCAAATTGGCGATTGGCTGCATTATTTTTGTGTGCATGTGGCAAGGTTTCGGCTACGCTTTTCTGCTGTATTATGCAGGAATTAAGGGAGTGCCCAAGGATCTTCACGAAGCGGCTATGCTGGACGGCGCCTCACAGATTCAGCTCAACCTCAAGATTGTATTTCCTCTTCTTGCACCGGTGCTTAGAGTCAATATTATTTTGGCTGTGGTGGCTGCGTTCAAGCAGATGGAGACGGTTTATTTAATGACTGGGGGAGGTCCTGCCAACAGTACGCAGTTTCTATCGACTTACCTCTATTCCAAAGCGTTCCGCGAGGGGCTGTACGGGTATGGGAATGCCATTTCCATCCTGTTCGTGATCATCTGTTTGTTGATTACTGTGCTGTTGAATCGTGCGCTCAAGAAAGATGTAGGTGAGTATTGAGATGAAAATCCGAGGTGTTTCAGGGCTGCTGTTCGCCGTTTGTATGACGGTTCTGGTTTTGGCTGAGCTGTTCCCGCTCGTGTGGCTGTTTGATTTTTCTCTTTTGAAAAGCGGGGATTTCTTCGGCTCCAGCATTTTGAAATGGCCAAACCCGCCGATGTGGAAAAATTACGCTGACGCCTTCAAAGGCGCGCATATTACGATGCTGTTCTTCAACAGCTTGCTGGTTTCATTCCTTTCTATTGTGATTATCGTCGCTCTATCGATCACGATGGGCTATGCCTTCACTAGAATGCGTTGGAAGCTAAGGAATACGTTTTTCGCACTCATCATGGTGGGCATGATTATTCCCATTTACGCCACCTTGCTGCCTAACTTTATTTTGTTCAAGCAAGCCGGCATCTTGAATTCCTACTTGTCGCTCATTTTGCCTTATGCGGCATTTGCAATTCCGGTGAGCATGTTCATTATTACGGGTTTCCTTGAAACGATACCCAAGGCATTGGAAGAAGCGGCGATTATGGACGGTCTCGGCGTGCCTGGGATGATCTATAGAATCATCCTGCCCCTCTTGAAGCCGGCCATTGCCACCGTTGCGGTTCTGGCATTCTTGAGCTGTTGGAACGAGTTTATTATGGCGGTTACGTATATTGATAAGGATTCTTTGAGAACGCTTCCTTTTGCGATTGTTTATTTTATGGGGCAGTATTCTTCCAACTATGGGGCGCAATTCGCAGTTCTGGCGATCATTGCGATTCCGTCGATTTTAATTTATTTAATTTTTACAGATCAAATTACAAGAGGCATCACCGCTGGTGCAGTTAAAGGCTAGCTCTTGGTTTTACTACGATTAAGGAGGAAATTCATGAGAATGTGGAAACGCAAAATATCTTTGTTGTCAGCCGGTATTATGATTAGCTCATCCTTATCCGGAATGGCGGCTTTGGCAAGTGAGGAGAACACGCCGAAGGCAGCGGAGCTTGCCGCTTACTGGAACAGTTCGAAGCCAGTCGAGGAACGCGTCAGCGATCTGCTCGCCCATATGTCATTGGACGAAAAGGTTGGCCAAATGGTACAGGCGGAGCGCGCATCCGTTACACCGGACGATGTACAGAATTACTACCTAGGCTCTGTGCTCAGCGGAGGAGGCTCCTTCCCGAATGGCAAGCAATCGGACAGCACGCGCGAGAATTGGGCTGCACTTGTCGATTCCTACCAAGCGGGAGCATTGTCCACACGTCTTGGCATTCCCCTCTTGTATGGGGTGGATGCGATTCACGGCAACAGCAACCTGCTGGGAGCAACGCTATTCCCGCATAACATTGGTCTGGGGGCGTCGCGTGACACAGCTCTTGTCGAGCAAATCGGCGTAGCGGCCGCTCAGGAAATCAAGGCTGCTGGAACGAATTGGGCATTCTCTCCAACCATTGCGGATCCGCAGAATATGGAGTGGGGGCGCACTTACGAAGGCTTCAGTGACAATCAGGAGCTTGTTGGCAAGATGGGAGCGGCCTTTATTAAAGGGCTTCAAGGTGAAACAAGGGATCAACTGAAGCGTACCGACCGCGTAGTTGCTACGGCGAAGCATTTCTTCGGCGAAGGCTTAACGGAAGGCGGCGTGAACCAAGGCAACATCACAGGGATGACAGAAGCACAGGTTACGGCGCTGGATTTACCGATTTACAAAGCGGCGATTGACGCCGGAGCCCGCACGGTCATGGCTTCCTATAGCAGCATTCAGGGCTTGAAAATGCATGCGAATAAGCGTCTTTTGACGGATGTCCTCAAAGGCACCGGTGAAGGACAGCTGGGTTTCACAGGCTTTGTTATTTCTGACTATAATGCGGTGCAGCAAATTACGAAGGATTGGGACAACAATGCCGTGAGCGGTTTGAAAAATCAGATCCGCGTTGCGGTGAATGCAGGCGTAGACATGATGATGATGCCTACGGACTGGAAGGCTACGATCACGAATCTGAAGGCGCTGGTCGCTGAAGGCGGGATTAAACAGGAGCGCATCGACGACGCGGTAACCCGCATTCTTCGCGTTAAATTTGAATCCGGCGTATTTGAACATCCGATGACGGACGCCAAGCTGGCTGGCACATTCGGCTCCGATGAGCACCGGGCGCTGGCGCGCAAAGCCGTCAGCGAATCGCTGGTCTTGCTGAAGAATGACAAGGTGAAGGGCTCTCCGATTCTTTCCCAGCTGTCTGGCATGAATAAGATCTTCGTAGCGGGCAAGAGTGCCGACGATATCGGTCTTCAGTCTGGCGGGTGGTCCATCACTTGGCAAGGCGCTAAGGGCAATATAACAACGGGAACCACGATCCTCAAAGGCATTCAGCAGGTGGTTGGAAGTACGAAGAACGTTACGTACAACAAGCACGGCCGGGGTGCGCAAGGCAACGATGTCGCAATCGTCTTCGTCGGTGAAGCGCCTTATGCGGAAAGCAATGGCGACGGCTTGAACAAGCTGAAGCTTGACTCGGAAGACTTATCCACACTGGATAATGTCAAGGCATCCGGCGTACCGACGATCGTTGTTCTTGTTTCGGGACGTCCGCTGATGATCGGCGATCGTTTGAATGATTGGGCAGGACTTGTGGAGGCATGGCTGCCAGGAACCGAAGGAGCAGGCGTAGCTGATGTTCTGTTCGGCAGCAAAGACTTTACAGGCAAATTACCGGTTCGTTGGCCGTTCTACACGGAAGCTTATACGAATCCTGTAGCGGGACAGTCCAACCTTGATCCCAAATATGTGTTGTTTAATTACGGTTATGGTCTGGCCAAAGCGGAAGGAACTCCAATATTGCCTGTAATGCCTGACAAACCAGGGCAACAGGATCCCTATGTCAAAGTCGAAGCTGAGAACTACACGGCGAAATCGGATGGTCTAAAAAGTGAGAGCACATCCGACATAGGCGGAGGACAGGATATTGGCTATACCTCATCTGGCGCTTGGCTCGAGTATATGATTGATGTTCCGGCGAATGGAACATATGATATCGACTTCCGCTATGCCGGCGGTGAAGCCAGTATTACGAACTCGGGCATGCTGATCCTTGATGCCGGTGGTCATACCCTGGGAGAACTGAAGGGAGTTGGCTATACAGGAGGCTGGCAGACTTGGAAGACAGCTACGCTCAAGGGCGTTAGTTTAACAGCAGGCGTACAGAAGATTAAGCTGCAGTTTACAAACGGCGGGATAAACTTCAACTGGTTCGGTTCCACAGGTTTCGGTCCTGCCGCTGTTCAAGGCGGTGGAAGTGCAGGCGGCGCCATCAGTCCGCAGAATCCGGTAACGGGCGGTCAAGGTGCGGTCAAGAGCTGGCTGTCCAGCGAACGCAGCAGTCAAAGCCAGCTGTGGTATTATGCTCCGCAATGGCAGCCTGGCGATGAGCTTAAACAGCTGACCTCGCAGGCGAATCTGAATCTGACAAGCGTAGGCAATGACGTCTATGCAACGACGATCAACATTGATCCGAACAAGCAGTATCAGACGATTACCGGTATGGGTTCCTCGATGGAGGAATCGACGATTTTCAACATAACGAAGATGTCGGATGCGAAGCAAACGGAGCTGTTGACCAAATTGGCAAGCAGCACCAACGGGATTGGCATGAGCATGACGCGGGTAACGATCGGTACGGCGGATTTCACATCGCGGAAATTTTATTCGTACGATGATATGCCAGCAGGTCAAACCGATCCGAATCTAAGCCATTTCTCGATTCAAAAAGATATTGATTACGGCATTATTCCTGTTCTTAAGAAAATAATCGCGATCAACCCGGATATGAAGTTCTTCGCTTCACCTTGGAGCCCGCCGGGCTGGATGAAAACGACGGATAGCATGATCAAGGGTTCAGTGAAAGACGAATATCTGCCTGTATTGGCGGATTATTATGTGAAGTTTATTCAAGCTTACAAAGCGCAAGGCATCAACATCTCAGCTATGACATTGCAGAACGAACCGCTTCTGGAGATTGAGTATCCAAGTACCAAAATGCCTTGGCAGCAGGAAGCTGAGCTTAGCAAGCTGCTGCATCAGAAATTAATCGCTGCTGGCCTTGATGTGAAGATCTGGATCTTCGATCATAACTTCAGCGACACGATGAATTATCCGGCTCCGATACTGGCGGACGCCGCCAATCGCGATGCCATTGACGGTACGGCTTTCCACGATTACGGCGGTGACCCTTCCATGATGTCACAGCTGCATAATTTGTATCCAAGTGAGAACATCTATTTGACAGAACGCGCGATTTGGGGAACTGCGGGTGCGGACCGAATGGCGCAATATTTCCGCAATTGGGCGAAAAGCTACAATTCCTGGGTCGTTATGCTCGATAGTGATATTGCCACCCATCAATGGGTTGGCACACCGGATCCAACCATGGTCATTCAGGATTCCAGCCATCCAGACAACTACTGGTTGACGCCGGAATATTACACGCTGGGCAACTACTCGAAGTTCGTACGGCCGGATTACATTCGGATTGACAGCAGCTACGGCTCCAAGGATAACGTAACGAACGTTTCTTTCATGAGCCCGGACAAGAAAACGATCGTTTCTGTGGTCGTCAATCAGACAGACAAGACACAAACGTTCAAGCTTGTAAGCGACGGCACGCAAGTGGCTGCGCAAATCCCGGCGAAATCTGTTATTACGTACAAATGGGATCGCATTGTATTAGAACAGAAAGAGCCTGTGATCATGAAGGTCGCTCCGGAATCTCTTCCTTACAATGTAAACAATAAGGAAATCTCTTTGACCGTAACAGGCTTAACGTATGGAACCAAGCTGGGTACCGTTGCGCTTGGCGCTGAAGCGGCTGCTATGGGAATTACGTTAGGCAGCGTAACCTACCCGAGTTCTTCGCAAGCGACTGTTCAATTGCTATGGGATTCTACGAAGCCGTATTATGTGAATGCGCCGTTGACGGTTACGGCAACCACATACTCGAGTACAGAGGCTGCTCAGAAATTGACAGGTAGTGTCATGCTGACAGGAACAGGGCATAAGACCACGGCCACTGACATTATGCCGGGACCTGTAACGGCGAACGACTACTATCAATTAGCAGGCGTTGCCATTAGCGGCGCCGATACTGCAAATGCCAAACTAACGGGTATCGATACAGGCGATTGGGCTGAATTTAAGATCAACGTGCCGGCTGCGGGCAAATATGCGGTTACTCTGAAGGTAGCTTCTCCGAACGGTGGAGGGTTCCTTGTGCAATCGGAGAATCAGACTACCCTAGGTACCTATGCCATTCCGAATATGTACGGTTCGACAGCTTGGGCAGGTGCGCGGTTAGCGGTACAACTGCAGGCTGGCGTACAAACCATTCGCATTCAAGGAAACAGCGGCTCCTTCGACTTGCAAAATATGACGTTTGAACCGGTGAGGGCACAAGCAGCGGGAGCGGATGGCGTCATTAAGCTGGAGGCCGAGAACTTTGTCGCAGCGGGCCAACAGGTTATTCAGTATGGAAGCAGTATGAACAATCTTGGCTATACAGCAGCGGGATCGACATTCGATTATCTAATCAATGTGCCGCAGGCAGGCTATTACAAAGTGCGTCTTCAATATGCTACGCCACAAGGCGGTGTATCCACTTCGATTCTGTCAGACGGAGTGCTCAAAGGCTCCAAGCCCTTGCCGTCTACGGGAGCGTGGGGAACTTATCAAGAAGCTTCGCTCGTTGTGAAATTGGAGGCTGGCGTACAAACGCTGCGCATTACGGATAATGGCGATGGATTTAATTTCGATGCCTTCTCCATTGAACCGGGCACGCCTGAGGTTGTGATACAGAAGGCTAAGGCTCCTCTTGCGAAAGCATCGGCGAAGTCAATTGTTTTGACAACGGAGACAGATGGCGCGACCATTCACTATACAACGGATGGCACGCTGCCGACGAAGGATAGCGCAGCTTATACCGCGGCAATTAGCATTCTATCGTCTCAAGTGATTCGGGCAATCACAAGTAAGGAAGGCATGATCGACAGTTATGTGACCTTCATTTCGACGCCGGAAGCTTATGTAGCTGTGGCAGGCATCTCTCTGGAACCAGATAAGCTCTCCTTGCAAATAGGAGCAACGAGTACATTGAAGCCGAAGTTCCAACCGGAGTTTGTCAGCAATGACGAGGTCGTCTGGACATCGAGTGACACAGGCGTTGCAGCCGTTGATAGCTCCGGCAAAGTAACGGCTGTAGCTGTAGGCACTGCAACAATTAAAGTTACGGCTGTGGATGGAGGCAAGGAAGCAAGAGCCGTGATTACAGTAACGAAAGCAGAGGAACCGGGAGGCGGCGGTGGAGGCGGTTCGACGTCAGGAAGCAGCACGTCTAGTGCGCCAAGCGTGCCACCTGCGACGTCCGACTCCAGTAAAATTACGGTTCAACCTACAATTGATGCGAACGGTGCAGCTGCGGCTGCAGTGAAGCCTGAAGATCTGAAGGCGGCAGTACAGGCAGCCAAAGATCACACCATTACCATTGTCGTGAATGCGCCAGTTGGTACCAAACAAGTGAATTTGGACATTCCCGCGCAGGATATTATCGCAAGCAGCATAACAGCGATTCAGCTGGATACAGGTATAGCAGCCGTAACGATCCATCCTGATCTGATTAGCACAAACGGAGGAACTGCGGCATCCATTATTCAACTTTCCGTAGAAGCGGTAGACACAGCAGCTCTTCCTGCAAACGTACAAGGGCAGCTGAACGGAAAAACGGTGTATGACTTTAGTCTCCGCATTGACGGCAACAAGGTCAGCAGTTTTAAGGGAAGCACCTTGCTAGTAAGCATTCCATATGTGTTAAAAGCTGGCGAAAAGCCGAACAACGTCATTATTTATTATATCGACGGTGCAGGGAAGCTCGAAATTGTGAAGAACGGCAAATATAATCCGGCAACCGGCAACGTAGACTTTAAGGCCAAACACTTTAGCCAATACGCGGCCGCTTATTCTCATGCCTCCTTCACCGATACATCAGCTGCGGCATGGGCAGAAGACAGCATTCAAGCGCTGGCTGCAAGAGGCGCCATTAACGGAACAGGCAATGGCCTGTTCAATCCGACGGGCGAAGTTACACGCGCAGAATTCATCAAAATGCTGATGGATACCTTTGATCTGACTGATGCAACAGCGACAGCAACCTTCAAGGATGTCCCTGAAGGCCAGTGGTACACGAATGCCGTTGCCAGCGCCCAAAAGCTGGGTATCGTTAACGGCAAGGATGACGGCACCTTTGGAGTGAACGACAACATTACGCGTGAGGATATGGCTGTCATGGTATATCGGATTAGTCAGCAATTAAATCTGAAGTTAGCTTCTGGCCATCCTTCCGCGGCCTTCACGGATCTGTCCCGGATTGCTGGTTATGCCAGAGCGGCCGTGGATGCCATTCAGAATGCCGGCATTATCAACGGTATGGAAGATGGCAGCTTCGCTCCCAAGGAACATGCTTCTAGAGCGCAAGCTGCAACCATGATTTTCAGACTTTTTTTCAGATCGTAATTGTTAGTAGGCTAGAATTAGCATAATGAAGCACCGCGATCCTCTTGGTACATCTTGCCAAGAGGATCGCGGTGTTTATTATGTCTCTAGAAGCTTTGGCTGCGTTGTTTTGTAACCAGATTCCTTTTCGCGACTAAAAAGTTGGCGCTTCGCGCAAAAAAAGTGTAACATCTATCACATAAAAGAAACTTGCGATGTACAGCAGTTAAAAGGAGCCTGAATCATTTGAGTATGGAACAAAACTATGAATTGCCCCCTAATTTCGAGGAATTAAAAAAATCGGCCAGCCGCACCTCCAATTGGAGAGAACGCCTGGATGCTGTTGAACAATTAGGTCAGTGGAATGATCAACAAACGATCAATATCCTGGCACGGATTCTGAAGAACGATGCGGTGTATCCCATCCAGGAGGCGGCATATCGCAAACTGCGAGCATTTGGAGAAGATGCCCAGCTGCCCCCACGCAAAAAAGGTGATTTGATTAAAGGCGCAGGCAAGGTTTTCGTGCGGATTAAAAAGAGCCTGCCTGAAGGTCATACGTATGAAGAATTCAAAGAAAAGCTGCAAAAGACAAGAAGCGACGTATACGACACCTATGAAGGCGACAAAGGGTCGGACTTTGATGTTTGGCTTGAAGCGATGTGGAATTCCTTGCTGAGCGTGAAGGCATGAGCAAGAGCAAGGGCGGAACGGGTAGAGGAACAGACAAAAAGGGCTGGGATCGCTGGCAAGCGAGTGCCAATCGCGCGAAAAGCGCCCCGAAGCCGTACAAGAGCAAAGGCTTGAAGGCAGCGGCGGAAGCTGCCAAGAACGCCTCCAAATAAAATGAACCCTCGGCAGCTTGCCGGGGGTTTATTTTATTCCCATCAGCGCGCGCATAATTTAGGGGAAATCAACGCAACTTATCGAAGTTACCAAACTTATTGATTCAAAGGAGACTTCGAGATGCAGCAGCAGAACCCTTACAACAATGCGCAGCAAGGTGAGCATTATATGAATCATGGTGGTCATGAAGTTTTTGATTTGCATGAAGTGCTGGCTTGTACGATCAACGTACTGGATCAATTCATGATCTTCCGGCAGTTTGTTCAAGATCCTGAGCTTCTGGATATTCTGGATCGCCAGTACAATTTTACGTTGTTCCATTACAATTTAACCGCAGAATGCTTTGCGACGGGCCAGAAGCCGAGTCATGAAACAGGTACTTACCTGATTCGTAATTTGTCGCAGCCGATTTATGGGATCAAGCCAACCCAGCCGAAGAAACCGAATCAATCGCTGGCTGACGTGAAGGATGCAGGCATCAGCGCTCATATGCTGGGCCTTGTGAAAACCCATGCTTCGCTGCTAACGATGACGGCTGTCGAAGTGACGAATCCTGCGGTTCGTCGTGTATTGGCTTCTCAAGTACAGAATTATATTGAAATGGCTTATGAAATATTTTTATATCAAAATAGAAATACCTATTACCAAGTTCCGCGATTGGAAATTTCCGATATGCAGAAAATGCTCAATACCTTCGTTCCGGCTCAAGGTATGCCGCAAATGCCTCCTAATAACAGACCTTCTCTGCACTAGCAGCAGAAGAGAGAAGAACCAGCATTGGTCCTGTGGACCTTGCTGGTTTTTTTCTAATCCATTTTGTGCATGGAGCTAAAGGGGCATTTCGCTGCAACCGTTTCATCATCGCGCAGAAAATATTGCTCCCACTCCAAATTATCCGCCTGACCATACCATTTCAGGGAGGGGTGTGCAGGCACGCCGTCATATTCCACTAATTTTTGGCGAATTTGCTTTTTCAAATTGCGTCCAAAAGGGGTCGAATCATTAATCTCAGCGAATACCCACCTCGGCTGGAACGTGATTAGGAAATGGGTAGTACGCCGACTTTTCCTGATTTGATGGGCTGGAGTTCCGCAGAAAGCGAAATAGGGATGACCGCTAAAGCAAAACTCCCAGGAATGATGAGAAGGATCACTTGCAATGTGACCTGGCCAGGGAAGCTGGTCTTTGGCGCTGACGCGGCTCAGTACGGACCAGAATAGCTGCTCGTAGTCTTCTACCGAGTAGTCATACCTCATGTCACCCGGAGTTTGGAAGAAAATAACGAGCGAAGCATATTTCCCGGTCTCCCGGGAGCAATCGCCATATTGACGCAAAAGTGCGGCAACCTCGTCAATGGCTTCGTCCGTTCGCGGATCGGCTGCGAATCCGAAGCGCAAGCTGTCAGAGAGAAAGCCCTGCCGCCCTGGAATGCAGGGATACATGCGGGCTTCATCATCAATCATATCTCCAAACTGGCTAAAAGCATCCTGCTGCCACTGGGGCAGCTCACTCAGATGACGATCGAGCCAAGTTTTCGCGTTTAAAAGAACCATTAAGAACCCCTCCTTCATTCATTCGGAGCATAGTATGCGAAGGAGGGTGGGTGGGTGAATGCCCACTTGCTGCTGTCTTACATAATTTCTACGTCGATCGGCGTACATACGAAGCCGTTGCAAGCACTTTCTGAACAGGGACAGGCAGATACCGCAACGATGAGATCCATCTCAGCCCGAAGTTCGATATAGTCGCCAGCTTTGGATAACGGCCGCTCGACGCTAATCTTGCCAGATGGATGAATAACCGTGTTCATAAACAGATTGAAAGGATACTGTTGATCAGGAGCGGGAATTTGGAATTCGGCGATCGCTTGATTCAGGTTATGGAAGCAGCTGGCATGCTCTTTTTTGTTGTAAAGCAGTTCATACATTTCGGAGCGGCAGGCAGCATTAATGAAATCGTGACGGCCAACGGTATCGGCGACAATCGTGAGTATAGGCTTATATGTCGTGCTGTACAGAATATCCCCCGGTTTGATATTGGTCGTGCCAAGGGCATCAAGAGTAACACCCGGGTCCAGTCGTTCACTCAGATCGTTGGCGTTAAAAGCAATGAAATCGGCAACCTGCTCACCCTCTACATCCGTCACACGGACCACTTGTCCTTGATTCAGTCTAAATCCAAGACCTCGTGTGGCTGGAATTCGCCATTTTTGTTTAATCATTGATATCCTCCTGAGGGATTAGGTGACTGCTTTTAACAGTATGGCTCTGGGAAGACGGTGTCATGCGCAAATCTAGTACTTTAGTAGCGGTGTTTGGTTCTAATAGACATGAGGGTATTTTTATCATACATCAATAGGTATAATTGAAAGATAATACTCACCGTCATTCACTTATGGTCAGGAGGAGCTATCATCACCATTTTTATAAGCTTTCTAGTGAATATATGTATTTTGATCACCTGTGCGTATCTTTTTAATTTAATTTTCAAATATACCTTGCAGCAAGCTTCCTGGAACGTTAGGCAAATTGCGCTTGTCGCTATTTTTATTTCATCCGGATGGCTGACGATGTTTTTTGGTGTGAGAATATCCGAGCATATGCTTTTTGATTTACGTGCCCTGCCGCTCATTTTTGGAACCCTGTTTTTTCGAAAATATTCCCTTCTCCTCATTATCGGTTTAGGCATCGCCCTTGCCAGATATACGATTACCGGCATCAGTCCGCAGGCCTTTACGGGGTCAATGAATATCTTGCTGTTAAGTTTCCTTGCAGCATTCCTTGTGGCTTTATACCAAAAAAGAAACTGGAGCTATAAGAAAAAAGCATTAATTTCCATCCTTTCTATCAACACACTTCAGGTTATTGGGATTGCTAGTTTTGGCGCTGTAAAGACGAGCGTCTATCTGGCCACGGTTGGCATTTATACCTATCCCACAGGTCTTATTCTCAGTGCTTTCTTTGTTTTTATCATTCGGGATTTCTACAGTGAACAGTTGCAAGCGAACAAGATCCGCAACATGAATATCATTTTGCGCAAACAAACGAAGCAACTGCTTGAATCCAAACGCGAGCTGGAGCAGCAGGCGCATCAGTTAACGCTGACGTCCACATACAAATCCCAATTTATCGCGAATATGTCCCATGAATTTAAAACACCCTTGAACTGCATAATTGTCTTGTCTGAATTAATTCGGGAGCATGATGATCCAGCGAATTATCAAGAAATTAATGAATATGCGGGTATTATCCATACCTCGGGCAATGAACTGCTGTTTATGCTGAATAGCGTACTGGATCTATCCAAAATTGAAGCAGGCAAAATGGACATCGTCTGGCAGCCTGTCGTGATGGAAGAGCTTGTTTACTACATAAGACAGCAATTTCAACCTTTGGCGGATGCTCAAAAGCTGCGCTTTGACATAACGGCTGCACCCGATGTGCCGGCGATGATTCGAATGGACGCTCAGAAGCTCAATCAAATTCTCCGTAATCTGTTAATGAATGCAATCAAATTCACAGAGCAGGGGAGCATCAAGCTGGAAGTAGAGGTTCGCCCTCATTCAGATGCATCAGCCAATTGGATTGTCTTTACTGTTGAGGATACAGGCATTGGGATCGCTTCGGATAAGCAGCAGCTCATTTTTGAAGCTTTTCAGCAAGGGGATGGCGCATCGAATCGCAAATATGGCGGAACGGGGCTTGGCTTGTCGATTAGCCTCCAGCTAGCCAAACTGCTCGGTGGAACCCTATCTCTTCAAAGTGAAAAAGATCAGGGAAGCCGCTTTTCCTTGAGTCTGCCCCTTCATGAATGGGATGCTCAAATGGAGGAAGCAGAAGAATAAATCCTTTTTTGCATCCAATCTTTCACCTGTGTAAGATAGGGTTGTATCCATTTTTAGATGAGGAGGGACCCTGATGGTGTTCGGTGCACGTGTGTGGAAGACGGGAATCGCCGTGGCTTTGGCCTTATACATAAGTGCTTGGCTTAATTTCACTCCTCCTGTTATCGCCGCCGTAGCAGCTATCTTCGCGATGCAGCCTTCGATCTACCGATCCTGGCGCTATTTTCTGGATCAGTTGCAGACGAATATTTTTGGCGCGGCGCTTGCTTTGCTAGCCGGGATGTTTTTTTCTAATAATGTCATTGCTATTGGAATTGTTTGTATCATTGTTATCATTATTAGTCTTAGAGTTGGAATGGAGGAAACCATTGGTCTTACGTTGGTTACTGTCGTTGCGGTGATGGAGGCCTCCGGAGAGTGGCAATTTGCTGTTAACCGTTTGCTTCTTAGCTTGATTGGAATCGGCTGCGCCTTTGTCGTGAATGTTTTGTTCTTTCCGCCTAAGCCCAAGCAGCAGTTTGCGGTACAAATTCAAAGCATTTTCGCGAAAATGTCGCTCCTCCTTCGAACCGTCATTTCGAATGAAATGAAAGAAAACATCTTCCGAGATGAGAAAGAAGGACTGCGAGGCTCGCTGAAATCCTTATCGGACAAGTACAGACTGATGGAGGAAGAGATTAAGAAGCTGAAGGGGAAAAAGAATGGATTCAGCCGCATCCGTGAACTCGTGGTTTACAAACAGAAGCTGCTTGTTATGTACAAAGGTCTCGAGGTTCTCGATGCCGTAGACGAACATTACTTTCAGGCTGCGCCTACAGAAGCCATGGATGATTATTTTGATCATCATATGGAGAAGCTTATTAAATTCCACGAGCATGTATTGCTGAAGTTTGATGACAAGCTCAAGGAAGACATTACCGAAGGTTTGGAGATGGAAGCCGAGAATGAGCGTTTCATGACCGAACTGATCGATCGCTATAACCAGCAGCCAGCAGGTATGCTTCGATTATCCATTGTGGCGGCAGCCATGTACGACTATGGTCATCAGATCGCTCGCTTGGACAAGCTTGTCGAGTATGACCATCGGGGAGAAGCGGAAGAGCGCGAACCTCTTGAGCTTCTGCTCAAAGGCATTTGGCTGAAATAAAGCAGCGTGCACTGCTTATCGTTTGAGGAACCTCCTTGTTGTCAGTCAGAAAGATGCTGATAACAAGGAGGTTCTTTTTAAAAAATGAAAATTCGATTTGCTTTACGAAATTGGATGTGCTATATTATGATTCTTGTTCCAAACGGGACGAGCAGCAAGCCCAAAACAATAATCTGAACGTGTTGAATAACTTCACGAATGGATGGAAAAAATAAAGCTTGCAAATGAAAAATCAATATGGTATATTACTTTTCGCTGCTTCGGTAACACGGCAGTGAGCGAAAGAAATTGATCTTTGAAAACTGAACAACGAGTGAGTAAGCACGAACGAGCAATCGTTCAAAAAGAGATTGTAAAATCTCGCTAGCAAGTCAATTGAGCATTTCAGCTTTCAGATATACGGACGAGCAATCGTCCGCTACTATGGAGAGTTTGATCCTGGCTCAGGACGAACGCTGGCGGCGTGCCTAATACATGCAAGTCGAGCGGAGTATTTCCTTCGGGGAATGCTTAGCGGCGGACGGGTGAGTAACACGTAGGTAACCTGCCTATCAGATCGGGATAACTATCGGAAACGATAGCTAAGACCGGATAATTGGTTTTCTCGCATGAGAGAATTATGAAACACGGAGCAATCTGTGGCTGATAGATGGGCCTGC
>NZ_MBTG01000055.1 GCF_002027705.1 Paenibacillus ferrarius
AAAAATATCAATTGTATTGCTGATGTGCTTGCTACTTCTCTTTACTATGGGATTTGTAAAGAAAGGGGAACTTATTTTGACAAGTGTTGAACCAACGGTCATTAAAACTGAACGTATATTACGATACGATTTCAGAATCAAAAATACTGGCTCTCAACGAATTATTAGTACATTCGATTATCCTGGAAATCACCTATTAGGTTTAGAAGTGACTGTAAGACCAAATGATAAACTTGCTTCGTTAATGGTGATGAGTGAAAATACGGGATTTAGAAAAATGCAACTCAGAGGCAGTGGTTCAGCTGGTATTATAGAGCCAGGTAAAGAATCATCTTTTCATGTAGAATTTCAAATTAAGGAAAACGTAGAAGTTGAAAAAGTAAAATCTACTTCACTTGACGGTGTTTTACTTATTCTAGATGGACCAAAGATTATTGCTGAAATACCTTTAACAGATAGCATAAATAAGAACACAAACTAACCTCAGCCAACAATAAAAACACCTCTTGGCTGAGGTGTAGGAGCAGTTTGCCGCGGCAGCTCTTCCTTTTTGTTTATTAAGCTAAAGGGCAGTTGAGCGTGGTACTACTTGAATCTCGAGTGCTTGCAGTCTAATTAGGAAAGGACAGGACGAATACAATCATTCGCGTGTCCTTTCAACGGTTTTGAACTGATTAATAGATTATTTGGATTGCTACGAATCTATGAGTAATTTGCACATTTGTTGGTTTGAATTGATACTTAGGTACTTATTACGAGCTCCAAATCACATCCTCGCATATAGTAAGTCCGAGGGGGTGATGAAACATGGCGCAACCGATAAATATCGGAGCAAATAGCATAGCTAAGATCGGTGATCGTTTTTTTCTGATTGTCGAGGTGGAGGCGATAACAACCGGAGTTGAAATTGATCCAGTATTTGGAGTGCGGACGACCGCACAACAAGCAGCAGCACTCCTTCGTGCAGGTGTAAAGCGTACGACATTTGCAAAAGTAGATCCGAAACCTACTAGCACAACGAAAGTCGAGTTGAAAGGCGTATTGTTTGCCAACGGACGGATTTTCAAGGTATTCGATGTGGAAAACGCGACGAGCGACATTTCCGTCCTAGTTCGGATCAACCTAGCACAGGCGCAAAGGCTTATCCGAAACGGTACCCGTATCATCAAAGTTTACAGAAAACCATTCTAAATCAGCGAAGGGGCTGCGTATACAGCTCCTTTTTTTGTTACTTGGTCATTACGCTAACGGCGAACTATAGTTCAATAGATATCTAAGAAGGCTGCCGACAGCATAGAGTGGCAGCCTTCTCAGCTAATTAGATTGTTAAACTATAATTGAATAATAACGTTCTAAGGAGGATTGTTATGCTATTTCGTGAACTGGGCAAAACGGGGAGTTAGAAGAAATTGAAGCCTTACGTTTCGGAATAGCAAATGGGCTAAAGTTAATTGATACTGCTGAAGAATATGCAAATGGCGGAGCAGAAAAAGTTGTAGGTAAGGCAATACAAGTCATATCGATTTGTATTTACAGCACTGGCCGAGTGATCAGTACGATGTTTCGGAAACAATGGGGGCAATGGTTGAACTAGTGAACAAGGGGTTTGTTAAATATGTTGGGGTGAGCAATTTCTCAATTAATCTAATGGAACGGGCCCAATTCCATTTAGGTAAAGTACCATTGGTTTGTAATCAAGTTGGATACCATTTGAATGATAGAAGTATTGAGAGTGACGTTTTACCCTTTGCTAAGGAGAATGGGCTTACGATTATGGGATATTCACCATTTGGGTATGCACCTGGTGTATTTGGTATGAAGGGTTTCCCTAGGGTCGGATCACAGGAACGAAATGTATTAGATTCAATAGGGGTAAAATACAGTAAGACTGCTCATCAAGTGGCATTAAATTGGGTGTTAAGGCAGGAAGGATTAGTTTCTATCCCCAAAGCGTCGAATAAGGAACACATTATAGATAATCTAAATGCATTGAACTGGGAGTTAGAAAAAGAAGATCTTGAACAGATAGAGTTTAACTTCCCATTCGGCGGAATAAGTTAAGCTAACGGGAACGATAAAGGAAGAGGAGTGTGCAATCACAGCTTCTCTTTTCTCTGTTACGCTAACTGGCAGGATACCTCCAAATATATGTTAATATCAAGTTACGTATAAAGAACAACTTTTCGGGGGTGGAAGCATTGTCTAATTTTCATCATTTAACAAGGGGCATTGTTATTAGTGATGATATGGTTTTACTGGCGCATGCAATTGGACATAAAAATACCTTTTTACCAGGTGGCCATGTTGAATTTGGTGAAAGTGCGCCGATTGCTCTAAAACGCGAAATTGAAGAAGAGCTAGGTTTTTCTTGCGAAGTAGAGCGTTTTTTAGGCTTGGTTGAACATACATGGGAAAAGAACAAGGAACTTCATTGCGAAATCAATCAAGCTTTCAAAGTAAGAATCTCCGAACTGGAAGGACTGAAGTCCCCAACATCTCGTGAGCCTCATATTGAATTTTATTGGGTACCTGTAAACGAACTTGATAAGCATAATTTGCAGCCTTATCCGTTCCGCAAACTTATCCAGCAGATTGTAAATGATGATGATTCTGTTTGGTGGGAAAGCACACTAGGTAGTGAAATCGATTCAGACAATATCGCTTAATTTTGGCCATTCCGCTCCCTCGGTAAGATGTAGTTTTCTCACGAATGCTCGCTTATTCGCAGGATTTCACCAGAGGACTAATCGTAAGCCTGATTGAATGGGACGAGAACCGTCAAAATGGGCAACCGATGCGCATGCGGGAACAGAAGGGGCGAGTTTTCGCTCCTTATTTTGTTGATCTGCTGAACGCTGCCCCACGTACCCCCGGAGGCTTTCACTCCCATTTCTCGACGGGTCTATGCCCTTTCATTCCTTCGTTACGCCTATCCAGAGGGTGAAGGCCGGTAATCCTAACGGTACGGGTCTATGCCCTTTTGCTCAATGCAATCTGGTACTCCGTGCAATCTTGAAATCCTGCGAATAAGCCAATTTTCGTGCCAGATCGTGAAGCGATTAAGCGAACTGTTTCATAGGAAGCACGCGATCCGGTTCGTAAGCTTCACCGCTGCGTGCTATGGCTACCAGAATGCGAGCCAGCTTGCCGCAAAGCTTCATCACTGAGCGCATGGGCTTCATGCTTTTCGTCTTTACATTCATTTCGTGCTGTCGTTTAAACGTTTCGTCGTTCATAATGAGGGCCATGGTTGCCATGAACAGGGCATGCCGAAGTCTTGGTCGGCCACGTTTGCTGATGGACATCTGGCCCTTCCACTTGCCTGAGCTTGCTTCAGCTAGGTTGAGACCGGCATGCCGCAACAACGCATTGCCATGTGTATAGCCGCTAAGATCGCCAGCTTCACCCAGTATGCCGGCGACAGACAAGATGCTCATCCCCTTTATTGCGAGCAGCGGCTTGGCCAGCGGAATACGTGCCAAGACAGTCGCCACTTCATCCTCAATTACCTGTAGTTGCTCCATAGCCAGATCATATTCGGCCAGTAGCTGTTGTATATGAAGCTTATAGGCCTTCTCGGCATGCTTTGCGCCGACCGAGTGAGCGGCCAGCGCCAGCAGCTCGCCAGCTCTTCGTTCACCGCTGTGCCGTTTCATGATTGTTTTCCAGCCATCGATTACCTGGCGAACGGTGAGTTTTTGAAGATCAGCAGGCGTTGGAAAGAGACGCAGTGTAGCGAGCGACCCGGAGCCAATGAGGTGCTTGCATACCTGTTGTGCAAAGAAAATAAAGTGTTAGACCGTAAAAATAAAGTATTAGACTGGCGGGCGCTTCATTAAGCTCCTAAAGGGCAGAATAGCGCCCCTCGCTAATTTTATTCCTCGACGGGGATGCCGGCAGCTTTCAAATGCCCATAGGTAACAATTCTACTAAACTGAGATGAAGCTTCATCCGCAGGAAGAGGCTGATCGTTTTTAATCCACCAAATGACAATCCCCATGAAAGCCGATACGAGATATTCGAGCAGCAATTCCTTGGATATCGCTAAAGGAGCGTTTCCCTGAGCAGGATTCCACCCCTCGTTTAATTTATCTTTAATGATATTCTCCATTTTCGCTCGAAACTGATAGATTCTATTCTCTTCAATTAGCATGGCGTAGTAAAAGGTAGTGTTGAGAGAAATATGCTCCAGTACCGTTTGCATGACGGTCTCGAGTATAGAAATACTGAACGGATTCATGCTGATCGGACAAAGGACGACCGTATCCTTTAATTCGCTCAACAATTCATTCATACATGTATCTAATAAATCGGGTTTATTTTGGTAGTGAAGATAAAATGTGTTTCGATTGATCATAGCCCGATCGGCAATATCCTGAATCGTTATCGCTTCATATCCTTTTTCCTGAATAAGCTCGTTAAACGCCTTTCGAATCGATTGTTTCGTGCGAAGTATTCTTAGGTCGGTTTTCTTGTTCATTATTTTCTGTCCCCTTCAATTTATTTAGAGCAGTTAAGCGACAAAGTTTGTTGAGATGTCTGTTATCCTTCAAAACTAAAGATATTGAATATTGAGTGTGATATTAATCTTTATTATAATGAGCAATAGATAAATAAACAACATAACGTTAATTATTTATCTAATGACTATAAACTTCAAGGAGGATATACAAATGACATCAAAAAACCAAAATGAACTTGTCCATAAGGCAATCGCTGTGCTGGAAAGTTTTGAGAGCGGCAACCCCGAAGCGATTACGGCTTTTGTTCATCCAAATCAATATATTCAGCACAACCAAGGCTTATCCGATGGTCGTGAGGCCATGCTTGGTGCACTTGACCATTTAAAGGAAATTGGTACGAAGGTAAGTAATAAGCGTGCTTTGGTCGACGGAGATTATGTGGTACTTCATTCCATATATGAGTTTTTTGGCCCCAAAATCATCATTGATATTTTCCGTTTTGAGGATGGACTGATTGTTGAACATTGGGACAATATGCAAGAGATGGTAGAAAAGACACCAAGCAACCATACGATGATTGACGGACCGGTCACGATAAAGGATATCGACAAGACAGATGCCAACAAAGAATTTGTCAAAAGCTATGTTGAAAACATCTTGCTTGGGAAGAACCCCGGCCTGCTTGCCGCTTACTTTGATGGGGATAACTACATTCAGCATAGTCCACATATAGCAGATGGCCTTTCCGGCCTCCATGCTGCATTGCAGGCGCTGAAGAAGAAAAATATTGAATTTGAATATACTCATGTCCATCAGGTGTTTGGTCAAGGCGATTTTGTGCTTACGGTGAGTGAAGGTCTCTTCGACGGTCAGCCTACTGCTTTCTATGACATGTTCCGCGTGGAGAATGGAAAGATCGCCGAACATTGGGACGTCATAGAGGCCATACTGCCAGCAGAAAAACGAAAGAATTTAAACAGCAGATTTTGAGTTTGGTGCAGCTGATTTGTAAAAAAGACATCACCTAAATTAATTACGGTGATGTCTTTCGCATGGCGAATGTACTTGAGCGATAAATCTTTCTTTAAATGGATATAGAAGCGTTGCTGCAGCAACGCTATTATATCCATTGCGATTAAGTGAACTTGTGGAGCAGCTATATTAAAAGGTGAGCCTTTTACAGATGAACATTGCAAAGTTGATCATCAACAAGATGTTCATTATAAATAGACGAGGAGTAGCGGATCATGAGAATACTGAAACAAAAATTGACGTGGCTGGGAGTGGCAATCGTCCTGGTCGTGTTGATCGTATTCGGGTTGGCGATGATGGGTTCGGTGCTCGGATCGAAGCCAAAGGAGCTTCCGGTGGCCCTCGTTGTCCTTGACCAGCCGACGGAGCTGGCGACTGGCGAAACGTTTGCGGTAGGGGAGATAATTCAGGAGACATTAGGTTCGAACCCGGCGCTACCGTTCGTATGGTATGTTGTGGATTCCGAGGAAAAAGCTCGGGAAGGGATGGATAAACGCGATTTTTACGGAGCGGTAGTGCTTCCGGTTGATCTGAGCACCGGATTGCTCTCGTTAGCAACTTCTTCGCCGATTCACCCTAATGTGAAGCTCATCACCAACGAGGGGATGAGCACACAAGCCTCGACGGTCGTAACACAGGCATTGGGGCAAGTGCTGAAAATGATCAACGAAGAACTGTCGCAACAGCTACTTGGGCAGATTGGGCAGCAAAAGGAGCATATTCCGGTTGAGACGGCGAAGGCTTTTATGGCACCAATGAACGTTCAGGAGGAAGTCATGCATTCACCGGGGGTGAACAATGCGTCGGGAAATGCCCCGGCTTTGTTGACTCAGATCATGTGGATCGGCAGCCTGGTGACCGGAATAGTCTTGTTCCTGGCTGGCAAGAGAGTGGTCGACGCGGGTTCAAGAAGATGGACGGTCAGTGCACTGCAAGCGATCGTGGGACTTGTGATCGTAAGCTTTTCATCGGGCTTCACAATTTGGATGGCCACGTCGTGGTACGGCATGGAAATGGCGGATGCAGGGACAACTTGGTTGTTCTTATGGCTGGTCGGATCGGCGTTCTTCTTGCTGCAATCTTCTTTGCTGAATTGGATCGGATTCCGGGCTATGCCGCTGCTCGTACTGCTGATGTTCTTCTCCATCCCTCTGCTGAACATGGCTCCGGAGTTCTTGTCACATACGACGCGAGATTGGATCTATTCATGGACGCCATTGCGGTTCGCAGCAGGAGGGCTGCGGGAAGTGATGTACTTCGGCGGACTGGACGCGGCCTCTTCGAACACCTCTGTCTTGTGGGGCGTCTTCGTGGGATTTCTGGTGCTGCTGCTCGCTTCCGGATTTAAGGCTGGTCGATCGACGGATGCCGCGCCTACTTCTGTTACAGTCGGTTTAAAATAAAGATTGATACGCTTATCAAAGAGGGTAAAACGGTTTCGTACTGAACTGTATCGGACAAATCTAAAGAAAATAATCCAGACGGAATAGATATACACCAAAATACAATCCGAAAGAACCAAGAGCTCCATAATCATTTTCTTCAGCACAGTATTACTAAGACTTATAGGTCTCGTAAAAGGTCACACAAGGCCTTAAACGATGATTTAGATGCCATTGCACATTAAACAGGATCGTGACATAGATCGAGTTCGACAGCGCTATATGCAGCTCACTAAGTCGGAGTTGGTCGATTTACTGATACGGATGGAACAGTAAATTGCGTATCAGAGTCAGTATTGGCTGAAAAGTGAATTTGAAAAGTATATAAAAATGAGTAAACCTAACATTGGTTTGTTAAATCAAACGGTACTGCCCGGTATTCAATCGGCAGCCTTGAAGGGCACTTACTTTATCTATCGAAATGGGAAGATATTATAAGAGCATCTTTAAGCTAAATGGGAACGAGAGTGCAAAACAAGGGACAGATTGCCGCGGCCGGCAACTGTCCCTTGTTTCATTTAAGGCACGTAATCTGCTGAATTCAATGCTCATCCCACATCTGATATTATAGATTAGAGACAAGAACATGTGATTAACTCCATTATTGTAAAGGGGTGTAATTGTAAAGCTTGTCCCAATTTGGCGTGGCTATGTTCGCTCTTTTCTTTAAGTCAGAAAAAGCTTGGTACAACGAAGTCATTTCGTTGGCAGATACCGCCTTATCGCTTAGCGTGGTTCTGCCGATTGGGGTTGCTAATAAAATTTTCAGCACGGTAAAAACCACCTTGCGATATTTTCGGACTAACTGTTGTTGGTTCGCAGGCGTAATTGAGTAACCATTTTTTATCAACACTTGATGGCCTTCATCTATTGCGTCAATGACGTAGTTAAGCAGCCTTTTGTCTTTTGCGGCTTTGCGCAGGTTCCCATTATACGAGACGGCAATGCGATTCAAAGGCAAGATCATAACGAAGTGGCTTTTCAGCCATTCATCCATATTTGTAAAGGTGATCGTATTATACCTTGTGTTCTTTAAAGCTTGGTCAATGACCGATCGCCAATCTAGTTGCTCTCCCAAGCCACCGAAAACCAAGGTCACCTTTGGGCCGCGCAAGCAGGTTACCCGACCGTTCTCTCTCCATCCGGCAAGCGTCTGAAAAGCAAAGGCAACCTTTTTCTCTACAGGGCTATTGGATTGCAAGTAATGCCGCATTTCAATGGGACTAGCATTATTACCCATAATAACAATGTGTTTGCTTCTATTCGCTGCAAGGGCAGGAAGGACTGCCTCGAAATCCGGATATTTCATCACTACGAAGATAAGATCGTAAACATCCTCCGGCTGTAATTCACGAATCACGTTTACTTTATCGACCGTTGTTCGGAGCTGTAAATAATGGCGGATCACATTGCCGTTCTGCTGTAACTCATCCGCGCGCCGCCCTCTGGCTAACATTGTGACTTCGTTTCCATTGTGAACTAATTCGTGAGCTAAATAACTTCCTAATACGCCTGCTCCGTAGACCAGTATTCTCATAATATTCCTCCATTTTGGTTGTTTCGCAAATAAAAAGTTTTTAAATATTTGTCAATGATATTAAAAAACTTGCAAATCGATTTTATCTCCGATCCGAATGTTCCGTCAATGTTTTTTTAATTTAAAACCATTAATTTTAAAAACCTTTCGAAATGTGCTACATTGATTTATGCGGGATGGAGGAATGTTTGATGAATAAATTCGAAATAAGGACTCAGAAAAAGAAGACGGCAGTTGTTCATGCGGCATTAAAGCTTTTTAAAGAAAAAGGATTCGTTCATGTCAGCATAAAGGATATTGCCGCTGAGTCCGGCGTATCATCTGTATCGCTATATAACTATTTCGAAAGCAAAGAAGGGATCGTCAAGGAATGCGCGAACTTTTTGATGCAAAATACCCTTCATATGGCCGAAGAGATCATGAACCAAGACATCGATTTCAAGGATAAAATCATTCAAATCATGGATATTTGCGCCGATCAGGACTATCAATTGCTGGGTTCACCTGGCGCCGTAGAGGACCATGTGTTATCGAGTCTATATAGTGAAAATACGAATAAAATTAGAATTCAAATGCTTCAAGAGCTTATTGAACTTGCGAAAGAGGAAGGGGCTATTCACTCTTCCGTTTCTCTGGAGACTGTTCTCGAATTGTTAAACGCGATTGGAACCATTCAATTATCTTGGGCAAAATCAGGAAACTATAAAGAAAAGATGGCTGAGATGAACCGTCTGTTGTTATTCGGGTTGATTGGCAATGGTTAATGACTGGCCGATTGCGTTAAGTGGGTATGTATTGGATGTGTGGGAGTGGGATGAGGTTATTTATGGATCTCTAGAGATTTCGACACTTTTCGCTTGGCGGAATCGCTGGGTAACTTCACGGAAAAGACGGAGTGCTTTTCGATTTCGCTCTATAGATGATACGGTGAACCGTATCACAGTTAATCATTACGCTAACGGGTGACTATAGTTTAATCACGATATGACGGCAGCCGGCACACGATCGGCTGCCGTTGTCTGTTGAAGTAACGGGCAGGATTGTTCAATTGTTCCACGCGAATACCTCCGCTTTCCTAAACAAAAAACCGTCCTTTAGAGGAACGGATTATTTTGTGTTTTTTACCTTCCAGCAAGGAAGCCCTGGCATATGTCCAATCACTCACTATGTACCGAGCGTATAATTATACCGTAGTGACAAATCACCAGAGGGGAATGATTAAATATGGGTGCAAGTTGTGCAGGTTATGGTGGTACTTCCAGCGCAGCAGCTGTGTTGGTACTTTATGTTCTTTTGGTTATTATCTTAATGACTTTTGCTTGGTAGTTCCTTAAACCAACATCACAAAAAAAAAACGGTCTTATCGCGAACTAGATGCGAATAAAGACCGTTTTTTTCTCGTTGTTTAACGAGGGTGACTTGAATGAGTGTTGGCTGCTGTGGTTGGCAATATCAATATATGGTCGAGTGGACGTTTCCGCACTAGGTCTATACCCCCATTTCGATACCCATTTCAACTATTCCTTCCAACATGCAGCTGTAGCCGATCCGATGGGTTGTTATTTTAGGCTAGTTTTGTGGGCGTATAACAGAGGAAACAATATTGACTACAACATAAATTATGTACAAGGCAATATTAAAAGAGGTTCTAAAGATGAGCACATGCATAACAGGTGGCTACTCCTCAGCTGCGGTGGTATTGGTCCTTTATGTTTTACTTGTAATCGTTCTTGCAGTTTTTGCTTGGTAATACAGTAATAAAAGAACAAGATGGCTCGAACATTCGAAACAGCCCATACCAATTTCTCTAGACAGAATAGACTAATAGCACCATAGCGCACACCATACCCAAAATGCTCATTCGATCTCATTCGATATCACCTTGTAGTGTACCGAAAAAGAGGAATCCTTTAAGTTTTAAGGGATTTCTTTTTTTGTGTTCATAGAATCAATTCGAGTTGTATGTACAATATACGATAATGTACCTTTGTTCAACTAACGCAAAACTATAACGTGGCGATGGAACCGATTCATCGCCTGTTTTCGTTTCCGTGCGGTCCGCTCAACTATCGGGCAGGATAGATGAATTTTGTGAATATACTTCAGGTATGCGAACGATAAAAAAATAAGTTTAACTCTTAAGATTAAAGACGTGCTACAGTCTTCAGAGTTCACTGAATTCGTTAAAGGAAATACGATCGCAGAAAAAAGAGGTCGAACCAGTAAGTTCTGGTGACCTCAAATCCGATCGGTTAGGTTATGAATTCATGAGAGATATAACCGGGCTAAAGAACAGGGAATCTTGCTAGGCCTGACAGACATCCAATGCAAGTGACGATCTATTCTTTAGTGCTAAGTGACAACAAGTGTTTTAGATTGTCATCAATAAATTGATTATCGGCACTGTTGATTCCACGACCGGCAAAATGGCCCCAGATCGATTGGATTGGTTTCAAGACAGCATTAGGTATAAGCTTAGCTTCGTATTCATTATCGTCCGCTGTGCAGAAGAGATCCGTGCTTCCCGGCATGATACAGGCAAGAGCTTTTATGCTCTGAAGTGCTTTATCAAAGTCTCCGTTATAGGAGGGGTTTGCACTGATATCTGCATGTTGGCCTGTCCATAACATTGCCAGAACATTATGAGGATCCATATTCATAAAGCTATCTTCCCAGATCCCAGCTACAAAATCCTCCAATGTGTCAAATCCCATCTCACGGTAAAGCTCTTCTCTATAAAACGCATGTGATAGTCCCCATCCCGCATACACCCGACCAACGGCACGCATGTCTGTAGAACTTAGTTGGTTTAATTTACTTGAGTCGAAGCCGACTGCAGATAGCAGTGAGGCTCTTACACCTTCCAGCACTACATATGTGTGAGGCCAAGGTTTGGCGATGCCTGCGAAAGGTGCGATTCGTTCGACCATCTCCGGGTAACTTGCCCCCCATTGAAATGCCTGAATGCCGCCCATCGACCACCCGACGACGAGAGCAATCTTTTGAATACCGAATTTTTCGGTCAGCAGTTGGTGCTGGAATCGAACGTTATCATAGATGGTTACCTGTGGAAAGTTAGCCCGATCAAATGGAGGAGGCGTGTTACTGGGAGAGGAAGATAGCCCATTGCCCAGCAAATTGGGAACGATAATAAAATATTTCTCTGGATCGAGTGCCATCCCGCTGCCAATGAGCCATTCATTCTGAACATGTTGATCCCCAAAAGCCGTTGGATAGACAATAACATTATCCTTCTGTTCATTTAATTTTCCGTATGTTTTATAAGCAAGAAAAGCATTTGGTAACGTCACTCCTGATTGTAAGAGTACATCACCCAAATTAAAAATTTCATAGTCCATCGTATAGTCGCTCCCTTCAAAATGAAAAACCACATGTTCACTGTGATCTCTTGTGCTCAGTATAGAGCTGTGATACTCTCAATAAAAGTGAATAGAATTCAAGATAGCATTCAATAAAATTGAAAGATGAAGGGGGAGCATCGGATGGAATTGCGTCAACTGAATACGTTTTGTACGGTTGCAACAACATTGAATTTCACGCGGGCAGCAGAAGTGCTGAGCTACGTTCCTTCCAACGTCACGATGCAAATTAAAGCATTGGAAGATGAGCTAGGTGTTCGCCTCTTTGATCGGTTGGGCAAGCAACTCGCGCTCACAACTGCGGGTAAACGCTTTTTAACACACGCCCAAGGCGTTCTTGAAAAAATGGACGAAGCTCGTAGTGCTGTCCATGATAATGAAAAACTAAGTGGTACCTTAACGATAAGTGCGAATGAGGTTATTTGCTCCTACCGGCTTCCACCTGTCTTCCAACGGTTTCGTTCGCAGCATCCGGGAGTTCGTCTAATCTTCCGCTCAGTTCCGAATCAAGAGCTCAAGCAAACGCTCTTTGAGGGAACCACAGATATTGTTTATATGTTGGATGAACCCATTCGCTCGAGTGGACTTTCCGTGGAACCTTTGCTGGAAGAACATTTCCGATTGTTAGCTGCTCCAGATCACCCACTCGCCAAACGAACTGTGCTTCAGTTGGAAGATTTTCACGGAGAAGTATTCCTGACGAATGAAAAGGGTTGTCCTTATCGAACTATGTTTGATCGATCATTTGAGAAAGAGGGCATTGATAGCATTACATATTTAGAGTTTCAGAGTGCTGAAGCCATTAAACAATGTGCAATTTCAGGAATCGGTATTGCCTTTCTTCCTGAGATCGCCGCGGAATCCGAAGTTGAACGCGGAGAACTTATTGTCCTCCCATGGCAAATTCCGGACTTGCAGGTATATACACAGATGTTGTGGCATAAAGACAAGTGGCTTTCACCAATCATGTTATCTTTCATAGAAGCAACCAGCGCAGTTTTTGGTTCACAAAATGAGAAACTAGTTTTTCCGACCAAGGGCAAGAACTTAACTCCATAGCTGAAAAGGTTAAGAACATGGACCAATGTCGATTAGAATATTAATCTGTTTCGTTAAGCTAACAGAGAAGCTATAGTTCAATAACGACATGAAGGCAGCCGGCACACGATCGGCTGCCGTTGTCCATTGAAGTAACGGGCAGACTACTTCCAATATGTGTTAATATAGATGTGTTAGATTTCTGTGTTGAAAGAGGTAATCCTGATTGAAATATATCGAGGTAGGTATAGGAAATACATGGATTGTTAGAACGGAAACCGAGTTGGAGGATGGTTCTGAGGTTGAGCAAAAGGGTATTATAAAGCCAATTATTTTTTACTCATTCTATCTAAGATTATGGATTGGTAAAACGGTTTTCATTTGGGACTCCAAACAAGGATTCAAAAAAATGTCCAAACCACGAAAAGCATTTAAACTTATACTGGGGTTAACAAGTTATCTACCCGATGACGGAGTCAAGCTTGGTGGTTAACCTAACGAGAAACAATAGGTCAATTACGAAATAACGGCAATTAGTATATAATCGGCTGCCGTTATCCATTGAAGCACGGGCAGTTTTGTTGAAGAAGTAAAAAATACCACTTAGAGGTGAAATACATTATGGAAAATGAGAAACTAAACATATTTGACAAAGATAGAAATCAAGTAGGTGTTGCTACACGTGAAGAAGTACATAGAGTAGGACATTGGCATGAAGCATTCCATTGTTGGTTCTTTAGTAGAGAAAATGAGGTGGATTATATTTATCTTCAACTTCGTAGTGATATGAAAAAGGATTATCCGAATCTTTTGGATATTACTGCTGCTGGACATTTATTAGCTCATGAAACAGTACATGATGGGGCAAGAGAAATTAAAGAAGAAATTGGAATTGAAGTTTCTTTTAATGAGTTAGTGTCATTAGGAATTATTGAATACTGCGAAATAAAAGAAAACTTTATCGATAATGAATTAGCTAACGTGTTTTTATATGAAACTAATAATACTTTTGTTGATTTTACACTGCAAAAAGAAGAAGTTTCAGGGATTGTAAGAGTTGAATTTGATGATTTTTATGAGTTTTGGCTAGGAAACAAAGAAGAAATTAGAGTTAAGGGATTTGAAATAAATAAGGTCGGAAAGAAGGTTTTGATTGATAAGAATGTTGGAAAAAGTGAATTTGTGCCACATGCAAATTCATTTTATGTAAGCATTGTAAAATTGATTAGAGAAAAATTAGTGAATAAAAGATAAGATTCAAATTCTTTTCTTACTCAGCTAACGAGGAAGTACGACAAGTTCTGCTATAAGCACCAAACAGTGTGAAAAGCAGAAGATTACAGCAGTAATCTTAACTTTACAACCGAGGATGGGAATGACGGAACCATGTATCCCGAAACCATCCCGCCAATACTCCTGCGTGCTTCATGTTTAACAGAATATGAGGTGTGAAGTACAGGTAGATTCGGCAGAACGAAGGCTGTAGCCATTCGAATAGAAAAAGGTATGCCAACGGATATGTCGCGCGGCTGAAAAACTAGATATGGTGAGAATGTTCAAACAGACTGAACTGACGAACTCCCGAATGTACAGGTCTAAAGTTAGAGCAAATGGAAACATATGCACCATCAAACGATGGGGTGAGCGGCGTAAAGTAAGAATTTCTTCTATGAAATACGCTATGCCGAACAATGGTGGCATTGGTCTCACAGGCTTAGAGGGAGCACCTAAGTCTAGAAAGAATAGCTAGGATGTAAGGGACTTGGAAAGCAAGGGACGTTGCAACAAGGGCTGTTACCCAAAACGTTTGTTATAAGGCACATGCCGAAATACATTAATCCTTGTGAGGGCAGGGGCACGACTGGTGAAACTCCTGTAATGGGAGTGGAGGAACAGCCCCAAGTCTGACTGAAAAGAACGATTGTTTTCCAAACGTGAATTGCACCGATCAGGTAGGAACGTGGGGACATCAATGGATGCCACAGTGCAAGCTACTAGGATGACCTAACAGTCTATATCCTTGAGTAACGAGGAACTTATGATCTAGTAAAGTCAGTTAGAGGGAACGAAGGATGCCGGGAAACTGGCACGTCCGGTGTGGCGCAGGGGAAAAGCTGGAGATCAAATCAAACGCTTACCTATTGCAACCGATTGTTGAACAAACCTAAAGAGGCTGCCGCGTGCAGCCTTTTGTGCAAACGGGCGGGATAACGAAACCTAACTTACACAATTAACATCTAAACAAGAGTGGGACTAAATGAAAGGAGTGTTCGTTTGGTCAATTTTGGAATAATTATAGTATTGTTTATAGGTACCGGATTACTATTCGTCATACGTTCGAAATCGTCACAAAGGAGTTTAAGTTTGCGTTGGGTAGGTTATGCACTTATTCTAATGGCACTATTTCTTGTTGTTATTAGAATACTATTCAATCTCAATGAAGCATCACATTATCAATAAATATCAACATCTCAAGGTTAAGGGGCGGTGAACGAGAACTCCAAGTTCTTGTCCCGAGTCAGAGGACAAGAACTTGTTCAGATGACTGATCAAAAACGATCTAAAGAGGTTCGCGTAATAAGTATGATTCTCATGAACAGCATTAAACCTGAGAGTTATATATTCTCAGCTAGAAGAAGGTCTCTTATTAACTTTAAATGAACTGGCATGCAGATTTTTTTGATTAAGCAGGCTGGCTTTTGATTTTTGATGTTATCTAACCCGATCTGACCTAGCATTTCTATATTACCTTTACTAAGTAACTGGTTCACTATTCATCTTTCGTCCTTAGCCATTTTACCTGTACGCCCAAATTGGGCATAATATAATGCAGCTACGACAACGATAAGAATGGGAAGTATCAGGAAAATATTGCTATATACGAAAGTCGCACTGTTTTGTGGTATCGGATTTAAGTGAATGGTGGATGTGCCCAGATCTAGTATCTTGCCGATAATAGCTGTTGATGTAGCCGTAGCAATAAAAGTGACCATCGAGAATAATCCCATCCCTACGCCAATATTCTCTTTTGAGAGTGTACGTGAAACAGTGTTTGACAATGCAATTTGCATGAACGATTGACCAAGAATACCGAAAATGAGAAAGATCGCAATAAATACTGGCGACATACCAACGACGGAAGACAAAGAGATGAAACCGATAATAAGAAGTGCAGCTGCAGTAAACACAAGGAAACGATCTCCCTTTTCATCTGCTAATTTACCGCCTCGTCGACCCCAAAGCGCGGCCATTAAAGACGACGGCAACATAACTATTCCGATGAAAACCGGTGACAAGTGGTTTACAGAAGAAAGTAGCTGAGGTGTAATGAATGGAAAAGCAAAGCCAATCCCGATCATGACGAAAGTAATAATTAGACCGAATGAAAACGGTTTGTTTCGAAATATGGTTGGGTTTATGAATGGGTTTGGAGTATAGCGTATACGTAGTACGAAAAAAATGAAAGTAAGAGTTCCCCCTAAGGCAAGCCAAACACTTCCGCTTGTTAGAGCCAGTAACAAAATGGCTACGGTACCAGCCAGAAGTACTCCGCCAATATAATCCATTTTTCTGGTAACTCCCTTTTCATCATCTAAATATTTCCGATACATCGGCAACGTAAGTAATGATAAAAGCGAGATTACAAATAGTACCCGCCAGTTCCATGTACTGCTTACCACACCAGCGATGATCGGACCAATGGCCAAACCAAGTGAAAATCCGATTGCAACGGTACCCAATGCACGACCGCGCCTTTCAGATGTAAAGTAACGAACTGGTACAATCATAGAAATCGCCGGAATGACCGATGCACCAGCTGCCTGTACAATTCGCCCCACAATGACCATCCAATATTCACTAGCCACTAAACCGATGACAGACCCAAATGCAAAAAGTAGTAGACCAAACGTCAACAAATTCTTCAAGCTGTATCTGTCTGTCAATTTACCGTAAGTTACCGAGCCAATTGCATACACAATCATATAGCCTGTGATGATCCAACTCGCTTGCGATGAAGAAATTTGAAATTGTTTACTGATATTAGGGAGTACAATATTAAACATGGTTGCATTCATGACGGATATTATGAGTGTAAAGACAAGTAAACCAAGTAATAACTCTCCTTTATTTTTTTGAACGTTATGATTGGTTTGCATTGGAATGCCTCATTTCTATAAGATAAAACGTATTGATGAAATAAAGAGCCTGTATTCCATTGATGATTAAATGTTTCACCTGATTAAGCCGACAAGGTAATGTTTTAAATACTTCGCTGGCAGAGATGCTCAACGCTAATTTACTGAAAAGTCCTCAATTATGAGGACTTTTCAGTTTTTCTGGATATATTTTAAATTTTACTTTGTTTTTAATCTTGCTCCCACAGCTGCAAATGATGGTATGCTTCAAAATTATAATTGGCTGCTGGCAATTGGGGCATACATGATGTGGCTGATCGTTCAGCCTCATATGATTCTCTCCTATGCTTCAACATCTTGGGTTACTTGATTTCCCCTGTTGCCATGAGAACTGCTCTGCCCAGCGTATGACTCAACATGGTGAATCCAAGGAGAGCTGGCGTGGAATTAGGGGCGACACTGATATTTTCGACGTCCAGCGCATGAACAACAAAATAATATCGATGAGGACCGTGTCCCGCTGGAGGCGCTGCGCCGATAAAGCGATCGAGTCTCAAATCATTCGGTAGTTGCAGGGAGCCTTGAGGCAAACCGCTGGAATACTCATCGCCTGCGCCTGTGGGTAGCTCGGTAACGCTGGCAGGGATATTGATAACTGCCCAGTGCCACAACCCCGATCCAGTTGGGGCGTCCGGATCATATGCAGTTACGACAAAACTCTTTGTCCCGTCGGGTGCACCCGACCACTTCAAATGGGGCGAGAGATCTTTACTTCCCTCTAGTGTTGACATCTCCGAATAATGCTGGGCCGGTAGAGGATGTCCCTCCACAATGTCATTACTCTCCAACTGAAAGACTGCTACTTCTGGCAATTTGGAAAATGGATTGTTGTTCATTATAAATTACCTCCTTTTATTTTCATTTTCGATAATACATTAAATAATCGATTCTGTAAATGATAATCGATTTAATCATTTGTTATCGAATTTAATGTTTGTTTTTTATTGATATCGGTGTAAACTATCTAAATACAATTACGTATAATTATAATGTGCATGAAGGAAGGTGCTGCTTCATGGCCAAAAGAAATGGTTCGTCCACCTTAAGCGAGAATGTGAAGAAGAAACTACAATCCGATATTTTGACTGGACAATATGAACCAGGCGCTCCATTAAAAGTTTTGGAATTAGCTAAAGGTTTCGAAGTCTCAGTTGCCGTTGTTCGCGAAGCGTTGACGCGATTGGCGACTCAGGGTCTGGTACAGCAAAATCCTAACCACGGATTTTCAGTAAAGACGGCGTCGGAAGAAGAACTGAACAACATCATACAAGCGAGGTTAATCAATGAATCCGAAGCTTTACGCCTATCCATCGCCTATGGTGATCTCACATGGGAATCTATTGTAATTGCCGTGCATCACAAGCTATCGCAAACGACTGAGTACAAGGAAGTGAATGAAAAGCTTGTCGTCCGCGAAGAATGGTCTGAGATTCATCGTCAATTTCATTACGAGCTTATTGCTGCATGCCCTAATCCAGTTCTCTTAGATATCTGCAGCAACCTTTGGGATTTGAGCGAGTTTTATCGGCATTGTTCACCCCAGCAACAGCAAGTTCGCGATGGACTCGCTGAACATAAGGCATTAACAGATGCCGTTCTTAGCCGCGATGGTGAACGTGCTACACAGCTCTTTAGAGCACACATCCAACTAACCGCTGAGGTCTTATTTGACAACCAATAAGTTGTTTATAAGATTCAAAAGTTTACGTCGAAACTTATCGGTTACCTGGGGAATTGGATAGGGACGGGGATACTTACTCAGGTGGCTCCTCTTCGAGTTAAGTGCTTCGGAAGAGGTTGGAAACTGTAATGAGTAACTACAAGTCATTAAGCTAACGGAGAAGTATGACAAGTTATGCTATAAGCGCCAACCAGCGTGAAAAGCAGAAGATTACAATGAGTAATCTTAACTTTACAATCGAGGATGGGAATGATGGAACCAAGTATCCCGAAACCATTCCGTCAATACTCCTGTGCGCGTCATGTTTAACAGAACATGAGGTGTGGAGATCAGGTAGATTCGGCAGAACGAAGGCTGGAGCCATTCGAATAGAAAAGGTATGCCAATGGATATGCCGCGCGGCTGAAAAACTGGATATGGTGAGAATGTTCAAACAAACTGAACTGACGAACTTCCGAATGTACAGTTCTAAAGTTAGAGCCTGTGGAAACATATGCACCATCAAACGATGGGGTGAGCGGCGTAAAGTAAGAATTTTTCCTATGAAATACGCTATGCCGAACAATGGCGGCATTGGTCTCACAGGCTTAGAGGAAGCACCTAAGTCCAGAAAGAATAGCTAGGATGTAAGGGACTTGGAAAGCAAGGACGTTGCAACAAGGGCTGTTACCTGAAACGGTTGTTATAAGGCACATGCCGAAATACATTAATCCTTGTGAGGGCAGGGGCATGACTGATGAATCTCCTGTAATGGGAGTGGAGGAACAGCCCCAAGTCTAACTGAAAAGAAAAATTGTTTTCCAAGCGTGATTTGCACCGATCAGGTAGGAACAGGGGAAAAGCTAGAGATGACATCAAATGCTTACCTATTGTTACCGTTTATAGTTTAATCATTACTTGACGGCAGCCGGCTACTCGATCGGCTGCCGTTGTCTGTTGAAGTAACGGGCAGGAGAATCTAGTTTCATTATGGAATAGGATAGAGAAGTAAAATCGGTGATTTTTGTTCTGAATGTAGTAGAAAGATTGCTTTGGACTTAGGGAGGCTCTAAAATGGAATGTCATGTTAGTAAGGGAATAATTAATTATGAAGTCTGTGGAGAGGGAAGCCCTATTATTGTGTTACATATGATGGGCACAGATCATCGATCCATGAAGTCGTGGCTTGAACCCATTTTTATAGAGAGAGATGACTGGAAGAGAATTTATGTGGACATTCCCGCCCATGGAAAAAGTGCAATAACCGAGCAAGTAAAAGGTACGGAAGATATGCTTGATATGATCATTGAGTTTATTGATACAGTTCTTCCTAATCAAATGTTTTCAGTTATTGGAGCCTCATTCGGGGGTTATCTAGCACAAGGAATTATACACAAAAAAAGAGAGTCAATAAAAGGTATTTGCTTGCTCGCCACTGCTCTACACCTACCTGGGAGCGAGAGAAAACTACCTGCAAAAGTTGTTTATGAAGAAGACAATAGCTTATTTGGAGAGCTTGATGAGGATATATATATTGCTTTTCAATTACTCATGGTATATCAAAACAAATCAAATTTATTAACTTTCTTAAAAGAAGTACAGCCAGGACGTTCCCTCGCAAATCGTGAATTCTTAGCCTCCGATTGGAAAAAAGAGGGCTATTATTATAAGTTTGAGCCATTTAGCAATGTTGAACAGTTACATCAGCCAACACTTATTATTTTGGGAAGGCAGGACTCTATATGCGGATATGAGGATCAGATAAAACTTTTGAGGAAATTCAATCACGCTTCTTTTGCAATACTCGATCAAGCAGGACATATGATTCAGATTGAGCAAAGGGCAACACTTATTAGTTTGGTGATGGACTGGCTATTCAGAGTTGATAAACACTTCAACTAACGACGAACGCTAGTACAACACACAGCTTAAGCGTTAAGATTAAATCCTCCCAATTCTAGCAAAGCTAGAGATAACATATATTTGGGAGGGTTTTTATTATGACATTGAAGGAGTTATGGATGCTGTATGAAGCTGACAAACGTATCCTGGGGTTCAGCTCGCATACCATGAAAGCATACTTTCTACAACTCAACATGTTGATTCGTGAACTGGGTAATCTGGAGATTGAAGAAATATTCTTAAATATGCTAAAAGATTATTTTGCAAGAGCATCAGAGCGATTAAAACCAAGTAGCTTAGGTCATCGAATTCGATTTGTACGCTCCCTATTTCGCTTTGCATTTGAAGAAGGCCATATGACAAGGAATCCTTCTCACAAGTTGAGAGAACCTAAGATGGACAAACGTATTCCGAAATTCCTAGTTGAGGAGGATGTTATTCATCTTAAGATTACCTGTCATTCTCATCGGGAGCATGCTCTGTTGGAGTTTCTGTACTGTACAGGCTGCCGTGTTGGAGAGGTTCAGAAAATAAATATTGAAGATGTTAATTGGGAGAACTGTTCAGCAATTGTGAATGGTAAGGGTTCTAAACAAAGAGAGGTATATTTCACTACCGAATGTAAGGTTTGGTTAAAAAGATATTTAGAGAGCCGTGGGGATACTTGTAAAGCATTGTTTGTTACTGAAACGAATCCGACCCGACGATTGTCGATTCCAACAATACGTTGGGCATTAAAAAAGCTGGCAAAACGAGGGGGAATTAATGCTAATGTATATCCTCATCGATTCCGTCACACATATGCATGTCAATTACTAGATAACGGTGCACCGCTAGAATTTATTCAGGGTATGCTTGGGCATGAAAAAGCATCTACTACACAGATTTATGCTCAGCTGCGCGGTGAGCGTAGGAGAGAATTATATCGTCGGTACTTTTAAGGCCATCATCGGTCACTTCTCAGCTAAAGGGCAGGATAA
>NZ_MBTG01000056.1 GCF_002027705.1 Paenibacillus ferrarius
TTATTTAAAATTTTTGGTAAAATAGAGGTATGGACCCGAACGTAATGAAGCGAATATTTTTTGATGAACATCGGCATTGGGATGCCTTTGTAGAAAAGCATAAAGAACATATGAGGCCAAATGTCATCAAAGAGGTACAAAAGTTCCGTGGCTGTGGTGATCCTAGAAATGGATTCAAAATTTTAGTCTGTGAAGGATGCCATGACATAAGGAGAGTGCCGTACCGCTGTAAAGGCCGTTTTTGCACAACATGCTCCTGTGGCGAAACGGAAGAATGGAGCCGCGTGTTGATGGAAGATGTCTTCCAAGTCAATCATCGACATGTGGTATTTACCATTGATGAAGGGTTATGGCGCGTCTTTTTGCAGCATCGGAAAATGTTGAAAGAATTCATGGACGAGGCCGTGCGAATCATAAAAGAACATTTTGAAAAGAAACATAAGATTACACCTGGCATCATTGCGGGAATACATACCTTTGGCTCACGTCTGAACTTTAATCCACATGTCCATATGCTGGTGACGATGGGTGGAATGAAATCAAATGGAGAATGGAAAACGTATGATTACGTGCCGTTCGAAATGCTTAGAAAACAGTGGCAAACTGTGGTGTTAAAGCTCATTCGAAGAAGCTTGAACGAAGAAGAGAAGAAACAAGTACAGTCCAGACTGCAGCAAGCCTACTCGGCCAATGGGGAAGGTTTTTATGTGCATGCGCCGAAACAAAAAGGGAACGTAAAGAACCAGCTAGGCTACATAGGACGCTACATAAAGCGACCAGCTATTGCGTTAAAGCGAATCCAGTCCTATGACGGGGAATACGTCGTGTTCAGCTACCACGATAAAAAAAGTGGGGAAGAGAAGACGGAAAAAGTAACGGTCGAAGAATTTATTGCAAGGGTCATACGGCATATTCCGGATGAAAACTTTAAAACAATCCGGTATTATGGGGTCTATTCGCGCAGGCTGAAAAAGGTAAGTAAAATGCTGGTGACAAGTTGGCAAAAAGAAGCAAGGAAGTGGATCGTACGCGCTCAAAGACGTCTGAAGCGCAGAAATTGGAGAGAACGAATACAAAGAATAACGGGTAAAGACCCGCTGGTGTGTCCAAAGTGCGAATGTTACTATGAATACAAGGGGGAAGTCTGTCTAGAAGAAGGCAAACTAACGATTAAATATGCAGTCTGCGAGAGAGCGCGAGGCTGTTTAGAAAGGATGATTCGAGATCTCACCGGGAAGCAAAAAAACAAAAAGCAAAAAGAAGAAACCCCAGTTGTCCCTAAGCAACTACGTGCTGTCGAAACAGACAGTGAAGTATATATGTTTGACTTGTTCGGAAGTGGAAAGCATACCGCTTAATGTCGTGCAAGATTTTGATCGAATGGATCGAGGGGACCGGGCAGTACCGCCACAATTTACATGTGAAAGCTGTGGAGGAGCTATGTATCCAGAGTATTACAAAGGGATATATGGATACGAATACCGGGTCTCAGACCGGTTAGAGAACAAAGAAGTGGAAGGCAGCTCAAAGTAGAATAGAAGAGGGATGGGTGTGAGGGTGGAAAGTTTACGTGCCGCCTTTGAAATCGTGTTTATACCGCGTAATAAATTCAAAAAACACGATTTCAACAGCGGTTGGAACCCCACATCCATCCCTCCCCATGAACAAAAGTATGGGTTTACACGTAAAAGGACCGTCAGGATGTTTTCCCTGACGGTTTTTCTTATTCTAGCTAAGCCTCCAAATTGAAACGTCGAAATCCTCGGTTTTCTTTAGATCCCCAAACCACTCTCAGGCTCAATTATTTGCTGGATGCGGATAGCCATCTTCGCTTAGCAGCGCCACTTGTGCTTGGCTTTTTTATCGTTCCTGCTCCAAGCCTCCTTTATTTTCTCGATTGGCGGTTGTCGTCCATTAAGGTTTGAGCTTACATCCCTCACAGTGTCTCTGCCATCCCCAGGATTGGATAGTCTTTAGCTAAGGAATTGAAATTCCTGCTAAAGTGCAGGCTTTTTCAATCAAATCGTTTAAAAAAGGGGGGATTCCTGCAATTGTGCAGGCTTTTGAAGCTTTTCTCTCTTGAAATTAGAATGGAGACTCAAATGCCTGCATTTTTGCAGGCATTTCCGAATTCTGGCGCATTTGACGAAAAAAAGATGTCTATTTGCAGGTTTTTCATAACCGCAGCCCACTTTTCACATTGAAGCAGAGGCAGTACTTAAAATTCACCGTTACGCTTAGCTTACCCATTACGCACTGCTCACCGTGAGTTCGCCCGAGATTTGCAATTGTACAGTAACCAACTCCATAATCCAGCGGCGCTTTAAACAATTAAACTTGGCTAGGGTACAGCCCCTGCTTTGCAGGTTTTTCACATAAATTTAGCTCACTGAGCATAATTTGGTAGAAAGTCTATGCGCCTTTTCTGTCGTGATGATCATCTAGTTAGAGGGGGTACTGCCCAGCTATGCGTCGCTTGACCCGCAAATGGAACCAATTCACGGCCAAAATCCTCGATCTTCCGCAGGATGTTGTCCAGGACGTGCCGCGAATTACGATGATCGGCAACGTGCAGCTTTATGTGGAAAATCACCGGGGCGTGCTTCATTTTTCCAGTGAAAATTTGAAGCTTGAATTGACGAAAGGAACGTTGGAAGTGTTCGGCCAAAATTTGGTGATTCGAGCGATTCTTTCGGAGGAAGTTTTTATAGAAGGCATCATTGACCATGTGAAATACCTGCCATAGAGGGGCTAATGAAGATTAATGTACACAGGAGGCTGAGTTATGAAACAATCATTGTTCATAGCCCGTTTGCGCGGGTATGTGCGCATTCAGATACGTGGCACAGCGTGTGAAAAAATAATCAATCCCATGATGGAGAAGGGGCTCTCCATATGGGATATTCAAGTCACTTCTGAAGGGAAGCTGGAGCTTCTCATTCTGCTCAGAGACTTCTTCCGGCTTAAGCCGCTTCTGAAACGGACAGGCTGCAGGATGCATGTACTTGAACGGTACGGACTTCCTTTTTTTATGGACAGACTGGGTCAGAGAAAGTTCTTTTTCGGTGGGATGGCTGCATTTATCATTGGCTTGTATGTGTTGACTTCATTCGTTTGGCAGGTTAGCGTGGAAGGAAACGATCGCATTACGGAAGCGGAAGTTTTGCAAGCTGCCTCCAAACAAGGCATCTATCAGTTCCAGTGGAAGTTCAGGCTGAAGAAAACCGAGGATTTATCGCGTGAAATTCAAAGCTTGCTTCCGACTACAGCATGGGTGGGTGTGGAAATTCGCGGCACTCATGTTACAATCAAGGTAGTAGAAGCGACAATCCCTGAGAAACAGCAATTGATGAATCCGCGGAATTTGGTTGCCTCCAAGAATGCATTAGTTACAGAGATTATTTCGGATAAAGGAAAACCGATGGTGAAGCCGAATACGTATGTAAGAAAAGGGGACGTGCTGATCTCGGGCACCATTGGCGATGAGCAAAATAATAAAGTGGTGGTGGCTAGCGGCAAAGTTAAGGGAGTTGTCTGGTATACCTCCCGAATTGAAGCTCCTTTGACGAAAACTTATAAGGTGTACACGGGTGAAACCACGAATCGCAATTATCTTGTATGGGGGACCAGGGCATTGCAAGTCAGCGGGTATGGGAAGCTGAGGTTTGAGCAGTTTGAAACGATTCCTGAACGTAAAACACTTGCTTGGCGATCATTTACACTCCCGCTAGGTTGGCTGCATGAGAGAGTGCTGGAAGTTAATTTCGTAGAGGAGCCGATCGAAGCTGCGAATGCCAAAAAGTCAGGCTTGGAGCAGGCTAGAGCCAAACTACTGAAGGCTTCGGGGCCTGATGCTAGACTTGTAGGTGAAAAAATTTTGCATGAAAAAACAGAGAATGGTAAAATTTATATAGACGTTCATTTTGAAGTCGAAGAAAACATTGCTGAAGAACAACCAATTGTGATACAAGGAGAATGAGGCCTGTTGGTAGAAAACGCGCAGTCAGTCAAACTTACATTGAAAAATCCGGCTGAGGGACTTGCTCTATTCGGTCCGCAAGACAAATTCCTGCACGTGATTGAAGCGGAGATTCCTGCTCAAATCTTTACGCGTGAAGCCGAAATAACGATACAAGGAGCGGCTGCGGAAGTAAACTCACTTCAGCAGCTTTTTGAAGTTCTTTTACAGCTCATACGCAATAATTACACCTTAACTGAACGGGACGTTATTTACGCGGTAGAACTCGCCAAACAAATGAAAGCGGATCAATTGCTTGATCTGTTCAAAGGCGAGATCACAACGACCCATAAGGGCAAGCCTATTCGCGTGAAAACGATCGGACAACGGAAATATGTGGAGACGATTAAGAAAAAGGATATCGTATTCGGAATTGGACCTGCAGGAACAGGTAAAACTTATCTCGCAGTGGTACTAGCCGTTACTAGGCTGAAAGAAGGGGCTGTCAAGCGGATCGTGCTGACTCGCCCGGCGGTTGAAGCAGGGGAAAGCTTAGGCTTCCTGCCTGGCGACCTTCAGGAAAAAGTTGACCCCTATTTACGCCCATTGTATGATGCTCTTAATGACGTGCTTGGCCCCGAGCAGGTTGCCAAATCCTTGGAGCGCGGTTTAATTGAAATTGCTCCTTTGGCGTATATGCGCGGCAGAACACTGGATGATTCCTTTATCATTTTGGATGAAGCCCAAAACACGACACCTGAACAAATGAAAATGTTTCTGACAAGACTTGGTTTTGGCTCCAAGATGGTTATTACCGGGGACGTCACACAAATTGATTTGCCGCGAGGGAAATCCTCCGGACTTGTTGAAGCTAATCGTATTCTCAGTGGAATTGAAGAACTGGGCTTTATCTATTTTGATGAGCAAGACGTGGTAAGGCATTCGCTCGTTCAGAAAATCATTGTTGCCTATAATGCTGAAAATGAAAAGTAATTGTGCAGGTTGTTAGGTAGAGAGGAATGACCTCCGTGATGAAAAATGAAGTGCAAATGAAGGGCAAATTTCATTATCAGCTGAGTGGCTGGAAATACAGTACTGGCATTCGGGTACTGTTGTTTCTTTTGCTGGCTTTTGGTTTCTACATGTCCCTTTATGCTAAGCTCGTCCCGCAGGTGTATGATATTGTGCTTGGAACGACGAGCGAGAAAACGATCTATGCCCCAAGACAAATCGAGAATGCAATTGCAACGGAACAGGCCAAGGAAGACGCAGCCAAACGCGTGCAGCCTGTTTATCGGATTGTGAATCTCAAGAATGATGCGCTGATTGATGCTATTTATGATAAGTTATTGCAAATCAATGCCGACGACGAAGTGAAGTTTGACGACAAAGTCAGCATATACCGGCGTGTCATTCCGCAGCTTATCAGTGATTTGGAGAACGATTCTGTCAAATCATTCCGTGTCAGTGCGCAGTATAATGATTCGTTGCTGGAACAAATCCAGCAAGGGCTGGCGGAGCAGCAATATGCACTGCCGGAGGAGTCGTATTTTAAGCTGCCGCGCTTAACCAAGGAAGATTTGGCGGCGATGCGTCCGGTTACGAAGGATATTGT
The DNA here is from genome assembly GCF_002027705.1 of Paenibacillus ferrarius. Taxonomy (GTDB): domain Bacteria; phylum Bacillota; class Bacilli; order Paenibacillales; family NBRC-103111; genus Paenibacillus_E; species Paenibacillus_E ferrarius. The sequence continues at coordinate 5,574 of NZ_MBTG01000056.1, forward strand.
CGCTAAGCTGATGAATGATCAGATTCTGGATGCGCAAACCGCGAGAGCCAAAGTCGCAGAGCTTGTGAATACGTCGAATCTGACGAAGAATACCTCGCGTGAAATGGTGACGGAAATTGCGAGAGTCGTGATTACGCCTAATAAATTTTTTGATCAAAAAGGTACGGATGATGCTAAGGGACAAGCTCGCGAAAACGTAAAACCAGTCTATATCAACAAAAATGATGTGCTGGTCAAAGTGGGCGATAAGATTACAGAAGAGATCTACGCGAGGCTGGATAAATTGGAATTGTTGAAGGACAAAGCGAATTATTTGCCCCAGCTCGGCTTGAGCATTCTTTCAGCTTTGTTGTCCTTTGTTGTTTTTATGTTCGTCAAACAAAGCACACTTCCGATTAAGTACAATAATTCTCAGCTTGTGATGCTTATTCTGATTTTTATCATCAACGTAGCCTGCATGAAAATTATTTCGCTCGTTCAAAATTTGGACTACCCCTATATCGGATATTTGGCTCCAACGGCACTTGGCAGTATCTTGATCGCCATTTTACTGGACGCGCAGCTTGCTTTTATTTCATCGGTTTTATTTTCGCTGATGGCGAGCATTATTTTTAATACGGAGCATACGCTGTTGTTTGACTTCCGCTATGGGTTAGTCAGCTTAGTCATCTGCTTCTGTGCGGTGTTCACGATTCAGCGGGCCAGCCAGCGCGCAACGATTTTGAAAGCGGGTGTGATGATTGCTTTCTTCTCCATGCTGACGATTACGTCGATGCTGTTGATGGAAGATCACTTCCAGCAAAAAGAAGCGCTCATCTCATTGGCGTTTGCCGCTGCCGGCGGATTGCTGACCGTTGTGTTTGTAATCGGGCTGCTGCCCTTTTTCGAAGTTGCTTTCGGGATTCTGTCTCCGCTCAAACTTGTGGAGCTCTCTAACCCGAATCATCCGCTGCTGCGCAAGCTTCTTACAGAAACGCCGGGAACTTATCATCACAGTGTCATGGTTGGCAATTTATCCGAGGCTGCCGCTGAATCCATCGGAGCTGACGGTTTGCTCTGCCGGGTAGGTTCGTATTATCACGATATCGGAAAGACGAAGCGTCCTAGCTACTTTATCGAAAATCAGACAAATATCGAAAATCCGCATGATCGGATTGACCCGAATTTAAGCAAATCCATCATTATTGCCCATCCGCGTGATGGCGTTGAGATGCTGAAGGATTTCAAAATGCCCAAGCCGATCCGCGATATTGCTGAGCAGCATCATGGGACGACCTTGCTGCATTATTTTTATCACAAAGCGAAGAAGCAAGCGGAAGAGGAAGGCAGCGACAAGGAAATTCGCGAGGAGGATTTCCGTTATCCAGGCCCCAAAGCACAATCCAAGGAGGCTGCGGTTGTCGGAATTGCGGATAGTGTTGAAGCAGCCGTCCGTTCGCTGCGCAATCCGACCTTGGAGCAGATTGATTCAATGGTGCACAAGATCATCAAATCTCGGTTGGATGACGGCCAGTTCAACGAATGCGACATCACGCTCAAGGAGCTGGATAAAGTCGCCAAAACGTTGAATGAAACCTTGTTGGGAATCTTTCACTCACGGATTGAGTATCCGAGTGAGCTCTCGCCCAAGAAACCAGCAACACAAAGTTAATAGCTCTATAAGGAGGGCACAAGAATGGCAAGCTTAGATTTAACCTTAGCGTGGAGCAATGAACAGGAAGTCCAAGAAATCACGCCTGCTTTTATAGAGAAAGTGGAAGAACTGCTGCGCTTGGCCGGTGAATTGGAAGGGATTGCCGCTGGCGAAGTTGCACTTACCTTTGTCGATGATGAAACGATCCAAGAGCTTAACAAGCAATACCGTGATTTAGACAAGCCTACTGACGTGTTATCTTTCGCGATGAGTGAATTTGGCGAAGATGAGCTCCAGATCAATTATGAAGATGATGGAGCTGACACAGAGGGATTGGATGACGAGGAATTAGTGTCTGAGTCGTTCATCGAGCCTCTGGGGGATATTATCATTTCGGTTCCGCGTGCGATTGCACAGGCAGAAGAATACGGTCATTCCGTAGAGCGTGAGCTTGGATTTCTGTTCGTTCACGGCTTCTTGCATTTGATCGGCTATGATCACCAAAGCGAGGAAGAAGAGAAAGTCATGTTTGCTAAGCAGGAGGATATTTTGCTGAAAGCAGGTTTGACACGCTAATGACAGACGGCTTCCGTAAATGGCGCAGAAGCTTCAGGTACGCCTACGAAGGAATCAAATATGCTCTGGATACGCAACGCAATATGAAATTCCATTTTTGCGTTGCTTTTCTTGTTTTGCTGGCAGCGCTTTTTTTCAAATTGCCCAAAACGGATATTCTATTTATTTTGTTAGCGGTCACTTTGATGATTGTAACGGAACTCATTAATACGGCTATAGAAAAAACGGTGGATTTGGCTATGCCAGATCGCCATCCGCTGGCCAAAATTGCTAAGGACGTCGCCGCGGCGTCCGTCTTGGTGTCCGCCGGCTTTGCCGTCATCGTAGGCATGGTTGTATTCTATGAGCCGATTGATCGCTTGCTTCGGAAGTCAAGTACGCAGGAAACTCAAATTTCCGCAGGAACGACGTGGGTGTTGCTTGCTTTAGTCATATTAACGGTTATTGTTATCGAGACTCGCTTTTCAGATAAAGGGAAGTTGGTTCGTCCAAGTTTGTTGACCGCAATTGCCTTTGCTATAGCAACGGTAATTGCGATTTTCGTCTCACAGACCATTGTTGCTTTGCTTGCTTATACGATGGCAGCACTTATTTTTATTATGTTATATGATAAAAAAACGAGACCATTTCCTGCTTTATTTCTGGGAGCCTTAATTGGCGTAGTGGTAACAATCCTCGCTTTTTCCTGCCTAAACATGCTATAACTTACTATACAAAGGAAAGAAGGCTGCCCTCTATGAATCAACAAGAACTCATTGAACACGCGAAAGAAGCGATGAAACGAGCTTATACGCCTTATTCCAATTTTCAAGTAGGTGCCGCGCTGCTTGATGCAGACGGCCATGTTCATTATGGCTGCAACGTTGAGAATGCAGCATACGGACCAACCAATTGCGCGGAGCGCACAGCGATGTTCCGAGCAATCGCGGATGGACACAAAGCAGGCTCCTTCAAAGCCATTGCAGTCATGGGAGACACCGAAGGACCGATTTCTCCTTGCGGCGTTTGCCGGCAGGTGCTTGTTGAGCTGTGCGCGCCGGATATGCCTGTATATTTAGGCAGTCTTAAGGGCGATTTTGTAGAAACAACGGTGTCCGCTTTGCTGCCGGGCGCTTTTACAACGAAAGATTTGCATTCAAATGGAGGATAACTAGAAGTGGCTAAAAAAGAATTTAAATCAGGTTTTGTCTCTATCATCGGACGTCCGAATGTAGGGAAATCGACACTTATGAACCAAATCATCGGACAAAAGATTGCGATTATGTCCGACAAGCCTCAAACAACGAGAAACAAAATTCACGGAGTTTACACTTCGCAGAACGGTCAAATTGTATTCCTGGATACACCGGGTATTCATAAACCTACGTCCAAATTGGGCGATTACATGAGCAAAGTAGCGCATGGCACTTTGGGCGAAGTTGATGCTGTGTTGTTTCTGGTTGATGTTGCAGATGGCATTGGCGGCGGAGACCGCTATATTATTGAGCAGCTGAAGCATATTGAAACACCTGTCATTCTTGTGCTGAACAAGATTGATCTGGTGCAGCCGGAAGCTTTGCTGGCGGTTATAACGAATTACAAAGACTTGTATAATTTTGCGGAAATCGTACCCGTCTCGGCGCTTAAAGGAAACAATGTAACAACGCTGCTGGAGCAGATTATTCGTTATTTGCCTGAAGGGCCGCAGTATTACCCAGCGGATCAAATTACAGATCACCCAGAGCAATTTGTTTGCGCGGAGCTTGTTCGCGAGAAAATTCTGCATATGACAAGAGAAGAAATTCCACATTCTATTGCTGTACAGATTGAGGATATGCGTGTGGAGCCTAATGGCGTTGTTCATATTTCTGCGGTTATTTTTGTTGAGCGGGATTCACAAAAGGGTATTGTTATCGGAAAACAAGGTGCCTTGCTCAAAGAGATTGGAAGACAAGCGCGCAGAGATATTGAGACATTGTTAGGTTCAAAAACATTCCTCGAACTTTGGGTCAAGGTAAAGAAAGATTGGAGAAATCAAGACAGAGTCCTGAGAGATCTGGGCTTCCGTCATGATTGATGCTTCGATGACCTAAACAGTTCCAGTTATTGTCTCGCATAGAGATGCATTCTCTGCACATCCTATGAACATCACGTTCGATGGGGAGGATGCTGAACATGAAAGACTTTTCGTGGACGTATTTTTCAAAGACCGGTGATGTAGACGCCTATTTACTGTACAAACAAGTTACCGGAGAACCAGGTATGGATACCGATGTGCAGGAAGAGGATCAAAGTAACGAAGAGCCGCTCGAGGGTTTGAATATGTAAGCCAATGTTCATAAGATCAGAGCGGCATTTCATGGGGGAAATCATTTGCTGCGTAGTGTACAGGGGATCGTGCTCCGTAGTATGGACTACGGAGAGGGGAACAAGATCATAAGTCTGTTCACCCCCGAGCTGGGTAAGGTTGGCGTTATGGCTCGGGGTGCGAAGAAAGTGAAAAGTAGACATGCCGCCGTTACGCAGCTTTTTACGTACGGCGATTTTGTTTTTTTTAAACAAAGGGGTCAAATGGGGTCGCTGAACAGCGCGGAAATTATTGAAGCTCATCATGCCTTGCGCGAAGACTTGCATATGTCCGCACACGCTTCCTATTTAGTGGAGATGACCGATCGCATGTTAGGCGAAGAGGAAGGCAGCACGTATATATTTGAACAGCTGAAAGCTGGATTGATGGCGATTGAAGAGGGGAAGGACATGCAAATTGTCGTTCACCTTTATGAAATGAAAATGTTTGATTTGGCTGGCTATTTGCCTGTAACGGACGCTTGTGTATCCTGCGGAGAAACATCGGGAATCACGAGTTTCAGTCCTGCTATGGGAGGAACGTTATGCACGCGCTGCCGTTATAAGGACGCAATGGCTATCCCTATTGCAGAAGGAACGTTGAAATTGCTGAAATTATTCCCCCGAATGGATATGCGCAGACTTGGAGCCGTCCAAGTAAAAGAAGAAACGAAAGCCCAGTTGAAAGCCTGTATGCGAGCATATATGGATGTTCATATAGGCGTACAATGGAAATCAAGAGGATTTATCGAACAAATGGAGAAGTATAATATATAGCACGATTGTGCCAACTCTGTGATTTGACATGTGATTTGGCCTCTGCTATGATGTGGTGGAAATCACCTCGCCCTTGTGCTGCCCGCATATTGGTGAGTTTTTTTATGCTTTCGTTCTGTTCTCGTACACGTGACATACAAATGACAATGTAGGGCCTCGTCCCTGCTGAAAGGGGCTATGGGAATATGGATCATCCATTACCTACGCGCGTATATGTGGTATCTGACTCTGTTGGAGAGACCGGGGAGTCTGTCGTTCGTGCGGCTGCTATGCAGTTTCATCCAGTTCCAGTTGAAATTGTCAGAGCTCCATTTATTCATGATTTTGAGGGGATTGATAAAGTCGTGAATGCCATACGCATTCATGGAGGCATTGTTGTCTTTACCCTAGTGATTCCAGAGCTGAGAGATGATCTCATAGCGAAAGCGAAAGAGTTCAACATTCCGCATATTGATCTTCTTGGCCCCATTGTAGCTACCCTTGGGCAAGCTTTGCATCAAGAGCCGCGCAGGCAGCCAGGTATGATCCATCCACTGGATGAGGATTATTTTAAGAAGGTGGAAGCCGTTGAATTTGCGGTTAAGTATGATGATGGCAGAGATTTCAGCGGGATTCAGAAAGCGGATATTATTCTATTAGGGGTGTCTCGTACTTCTAAAACTCCTTTGTCTATGTATTTGGCACATAAAAGATTCAAAGTAGCCAACGTGCCTTTGGTTCCAGAAATGCAGCCACCTGCTGCGATCTATACGGTTCCGAAGGATAAGATCATCGGGCTGCGCATTGACCCGGACAAATTGAATGTGATACGTCAAGAACGCTTGCGTACACTTGGATTAGCAGAAAATGCAACCTATGCCAATGTAGAACGTATTAAATTAGAACTGGCTTTTGCTGATAAAATTATGAGCAAAATTGGCTGTGTGATCTTCGACGTCTCCAACCGCGCTGTGGAAGAAACAGCAAGTTTGGTTATGGATCATATTGAACGAATTCAATAAGGTTTTTATGTTTGTTCTAGCAGGATTTTTTGCAAGTTCATCGTATATAATAGTACGGTGAGATTTCATTTAATGGGCAGGGGCTGAAGGAAATGCGCACAAGAAGCATCATCGTTGATGCCGATGCTTGTCCTGTGAAATCTGAAATTGAGCTTGCAGGTAAGCAGTTTGGTGTACAAGTTGTCCTAGTTGCTTCTTTTGATCACCGAATGAAAGAAAATCCAGGTGTTAAGGTCGTACAAGTTGATCGGTCAGATCAATCTGTCGATCTGTACATTGCCAATCAAATTAAACCTGGGGACATTTTGGTCACACAAGATTTCGGTCTTGCGGCATTGGGATTGGCCAAAGGATCCATTTGCTTGACGAATCGAGGGCAGGAATATACCAATAGTTCGATTGATTTCCTATTGGAACGTCGCCACGTATCGGCAAAAATGCGCAGAAGCGGCAAGCATAGCAAGGGTCCAAAACCTTTTACCGAAGAAGATCGTAAAAATTTTCTACATGGTTTGACAAAACTTTTAAAATATTTGCAGGAAAACGAAAATGAGTAGCGAATAGTAATTAGTCGGAAAAGCGACCTGAATTGTAGGTGGAAGAAAATGAGGTACGGACGCATACCTGAAGAGGTCATTGAGGCTGTACTGGGACGCCATGACATCGTTGATGTGATTGGCAGGCACGTGCATTTGAGCAAGCAAGGGCATTATATGAAGGGACTATGTCCTTTCCATTCCGAGAAAAGTCCTTCCTTCACGGTTACACCGGAGAAACAGATCTATCGTTGCTTTGGCTGTAACGTAGGCGGCAATGTCATTCGCTTTATTATGGAGATTGAAGGGCTTAGCTTCGCTGAAGCCGTCACCAAGCTTGCCGAAGATGCAGACATCCCGATCACATGGGAAGAAGCAACAGAAGAGCAGAATGAACAGCAGCAAGAGAAAGCAAGCTTGCTTAAAGCTTACGATTTTGCAGCAAAGCTGTATCATTTCATTCTTGGCAATACCGATCAAGGCAAAGCAGCCAAAGGTTATTTAACTTCCAGAGGCATATCGGATAAGCTGATTGATACATTCCAAATCGGCTATGCCCCGGCCATGTGGGACACCCTTGTTCAACAGCTTGATAAACGCGGATTCGATTTGGCGTTGATGGAGAGAGGCGGATTGATCTCTGCCAAACACGAAGGGAATGGCTATGTTGATAAATTTCGGGAACGCGTCATATTTCCGATTTGCGACGCAACAGGCAAAGTCATTGCATTCGGCGGCAGATCAATGGGAGATGCACAGCCCAAGTATTTGAACAGTCCGGAGTCGGTTCTTTTTAACAAGAGCAGAACGATGTACAATCTACATCAGGCTAGGCCGAATATGCGCAAACTACAACAAGCAGTTCTCTTCGAGGGCTATGTGGATGTGATCAAAGCATGGGAAGCCGGAATCAGCAATGGCGTTGCCACGATGGGAACGGCATTAACGAAGGAGCATGCCGCACTTCTGAACCGAAACGCGGATCAGATCGTCGTTTGTTATGACGGAGATCAAGCAGGACAATCCGCAGCTTTCAAAAGCATCCCGATCTTGGAAGCGACAGGGAGTCGAGTCGCCGTAGCGATGCTGCCTGATGGCAAAGATCCTGATGATTATGTAAGAAATTATGGTTTTGACCGATTCGTACGGGAGATTATTGAACCTGCCGTGCCATCGATGAAATATAAGCTGCTCTACATCCGCAAAAATTTTAAGCTGCACGAGGATGGTGACCGACTTCGTTATTTGCAATCCGCTGTGAAATTAATCAGTGATCTCCATTCTCCAATGGAACGCGAACATTATTTGAAACAACTGGCTTCTGAATTCCCAGAATCTTCCTATGAGTCCATGAAGTTGGATCTTCATGAAATCTTGCTGCAATCGGAAAAAAACCGACCAGATGGGGATAATAAACCAATTCTGTGGAATAATGTTATGAATAATGGGAGAACAGCGGAACGAACACGCAAGAAAACGCCTTCTCTTTTGCCTGCTTATCACAATGCAGAACGATTAATTCTTGCTGTAATGATGCATGATCGAGATGTTTGTACCCATGTGGAAGCACAGTTGGGTGATCAATTCAATGTTGAAGCTCACGCAGTCTTAGCTGCTTATTTATATGCTTACTACGCTCAGAATGCTGAGCCGGATGCAAGCCGATACATTGCCATGCTGCAAGATGAACAGCTGGAGAGCTTGGCTAGTTCCATTGTTATGATGGGAGCTGGTCATGGAATGAACGAACAAGTGATTGACGACTATATTCGCCAAATTCGCAAAGTTCCCATGCAAGAAGAAGTTGAACGCAAGAAAGAAGAAAGAGTTCGCGCCGAGCGCGCGGGCGACCATCTAAGAGCAGCACAAATAGCAATTGAAATTATCGCCCTAGAAAAACGATTGAAGTCAACTTAGAATTGCTGAATGACTAGGGAGGAGGGAGTCCGTACTATGGCGAATGATCAGCGTACAGAACTAGAGACAGAGTTGACCCTGGACCAGGTGAAAGACCAGCTTATTGAGCAGGGTAAAAAGCGGTCCTCACTTACTTACAAGGATATTATGGAGAAATTAGCTCCCTTCGATCAGGATCCTGAACAAATCGATGAGTTTTTTGAACAGCTTTCCGAGCAAGGTATCGATGTTGGGAATGAATCCGATGAGGATTCCATGAATCCGGAAGAAAACGAGCGCGATGAATTCAATTTCGATGATGATCTGGCGTTGCCGCCGGGAATTAAGATTAATGATCCAGTTCGGATGTATTTGAAGGAAATTGGTCGTGTACCGCTTCTTTCTGCGGAAGATGAAGTTGGTTTAGCCAAACGCATTGAAAATGGGGACGAAGAAGCGAAGAGACGCCTCGCCGAAGCAAACTTACGACTTGTTGTGAGTATTGCCAAGAGGTATGTAGGCCGCGGCATGTTGTTCCTTGACTTGATTCAAGAAGGTAATATGGGTTTAATTAAAGCCGTTGAAAAGTTCGATCATACAAAAGGCTATAAATTCAGTACCTATGCAACTTGGTGGATTCGTCAAGCAATTACTCGTGCCATTGCAGACCAAGCGAGAACGATTCGTATTCCTGTACATATGGTCGAAACGATTAATAAATTAATCCGTGTTTCTCGTCAATTGCTGCAAGAGCTGGGGCGCGAACCTACGCCGGAAGAAATTGCCAAAGAGATGGATTTAAGTACGGATAAAGTTCGTGAAATCATGAAGATCGCACAAGAGCCTGTGTCGTTAGAAACACCGATTGGTGAAGAAGATGATTCGCATTTGGGAGACTTCATTGAGGATCAGGAAGCACTTGCTCCAGCGGATGCTGCTGCATATGAGCTTCTGAAAGAACAGCTTGAGGATGTCCTGGACACGTTGACAGAAAGAGAAGAAAATGTGCTTCGGTTGCGTTTCGGACTTGATGATGGACGTACGCGTACACTAGAAGAAGTAGGTAAAGTATTCGGTGTTACCCGCGAGCGGATTCGTCAGATTGAAGCTAAAGCGCTGCGTAAGCTGAGACACCCTAGCCGCAGCAAACGATTGAAAGATTTCTTGGAATAAATCGCTGTGAGAGGGCCCTGCCAAATTCGGCGGGGTCTTTTTTTCTTTTGAAGCTGCTATAAAAATTAAGCCTAAAATCACCGATAAAGTAGCTAGGAAGGTGAGCGAATAAATGGATGCAGAGAAAAGGAAAGTGATTGTAAGGGAAATCGATCATTGGCGCAGAAGCAAATTGCTTCCTGAGCATTATTGCGATTTTCTTTTGAATTTGTATGTAGATGAGGCAACGCCTAAACCGGCTTCATTAATGGGGATATCGGCAACCTCGGTTACAAACAGTAATTGGAAAATATGGTTAGTCATTATGGCGGTGATTGCCGCTCTGGCCTTATCTGCTCTTAATTTTAACTCTTTTGGAATGCCAATGCAAATTGGAATTTCCGCACTTTTTGTTATCATTTGTTACGCGTTTGCCTATCGGCAATATAATAAAGCGCCGGTCGTTTCCTACTTGCTTTGCGGTGTTTCTTCGATTGCCTTGCTTTTGCTCGGTTTATATTTAATGGATATATACGATGTGCATTCATCGTTTTCATACATTGGATATTTAGCTTTTTGCAGTGTTGTTTGGTTATTTAATGGGCTAATAGGGCGTATGGCTATTTTCCAGATATGTGGATGGATGGGCTTGGTGGGAACCTATGGCTGGCTGCTTCTGCATAAATTTGAGAATCCTGGTTGGTTCTCACTTGAAATTAGTTGGATTCCGGTTAGTATTGTACTTATATGGATTGCATGGCTTGCGCATCATACAAATAAGCAAGCGGCGAGTGTGCTGCTCTTAGTAGGAGGCATCGTTTGGTTTGCGCCTGAAGCGATGACGTTTTTGGCGGATGTAGATATGAGCTCTCGCGTTATTCAATTGTCTTTTACAGGGAAGTTGGTTTCAGCAGGCGTAGCGTTATTTTTGCTGCGTAAAAAATGGGTAGAGTGGGTAATGTAAACGATGGTGAAATTGTCAAAAAGATTGCAAATGATTGCAGATCGTGTTCCAGCAGGATCAAGATTAGCGGATATTGGGTCAGATCATGCCCTGCTGCCAACGTATTTGGCGCAGCAGGGTGTTATTTTATTTGCGGTGGCAGGCGAAGTAAATCCAGGTCCTTTCGAAGCGGCAACACGTCAAGTGCTTGAAAGCGGATTGTCGAAGAAGATTAGTGTACGCTCGGGAGATGGCTTAGCGGTTATTGAAGCAGGCGAAGTCGAAGTCATTACCATTGCCGGTATGGGCGGGAGCTTGATGGCGAGTATTTTGGAAGCCGGAAAGCATAAGCTGCAAGGAGTTACACATCTCATTCTGCAGCCGAATGTCGGGGAAGATTATGTGCGCCGCTGGCTGTTAGAGCAAGGATGGAAGCTGGAGTCAGAAACAATTCTGGAGGAGGACGGCAAAATTTATGAGATTTTGACGGCTTCGGCGGTACCAGATGAGGAAAAGGCGCAGCTCAAGGAGCTATATGCCGATCGTATTTTATCAGAGGGAATCAGGGTAACGAAGGAGCGTTTGCTTCAAATGGGCCCTTACCTGATCCGTCAGGCTCCAGCGGTCTGGTTTACCAAATGGGGTAACGAACTGGACAAGTTAGCGATGATTGTCGATCAGCTCGGACGATCGAGCGCAGAAGCGTCGAAAGTGAAAGCTGAACAAGTCAGCCAAGAAATGAAGGAAATAAAGGAGGTACTCGCTTGTTTGCAAAAGGTCAAACCGTAATCCAGCTGTTTGAACAGCTGGCACCGAAGCATTATGCGATGCCTGATGATAAAATCGGATTACAGCTGGGTTCGCTGCAAAAGGAAATTCAGAAGGTGCTTGTTGCCTTAGATGTTACCGATGAAGTTGTGGAAGAAGCGATTCAGCTTGGGGCAAATCTCATTATTGCCCACCATGCCATCATCTTCAGACCGCTTGCACATCTGCAGACCGATACACCGGCAGGCCGCTTATATGAAAAACTAATTAAAAACGATATCGCCGTGTATATTGCCCATACGAATCTGGATGTAGCCGAAGGCGGCGTCAATGACTTGATGGCGGATATGTTAGGCCTATCGGAGCTTACGCATCTAGAGGATGTACATACGGAAAAGCTGCAGAAGCTTGTGGTCTTCGTGCCTGAGACGCACCATCAGGCGGTGCTGGATGCCCTATTCACCGCAGGAGCGGGGTGGATCGGGCAGTACAGCCACTGCAGCTTCAACATCCCCGGAACGGGAACGTTCCTTCCGCAGGAAGGGACGCACCCGTATATCGGGGAAGCGGGCAAGCTGGAGCGCGTACAGGAAGTACGCGTTGAGACCATTGTAACCGCCAGCGTTCAGCGCAAGGCGGTTCAGGCAATGCTGAAGGCCCACCCCTATGAGGAGGTGGCCTATGACCTCTACCCGATGGATCTCAAGGGTAGAGTGTTCGGTCTTGGCCGCGTGGGCAAGCTGCCCGCGGCCATCACGCTCCGCGAGCTGACGCAGCTCGCGAAGCAGGTCTTCGACGTGCCGGCGGTGCGCGTCGTTGGCGATCTAGCGCGGCCTATACGCAAGGTGGCCGTGCTGGGCGGCTCTGGCGGCCGTTACATGCGGCACGCCATGTTCGCCGGCGCCGATGTGCTGGTCACCGGCGACATCGACTACCACACCGCGCATGATGCGCTCGCGGCGGGACTTACGCTCATCGACGTTGGTCACAACGTCGAGAAGATTATGAAGCGCGGCGTCGCCGAATACCTTGCCAAGCAGCTGATCAAGTCCGATACGCAGGTGATCGCTTCTGCTATAGACACAGAACCATTTCAATTTCTGTAGTATTGGAAATGAAGAATAGTTGTAATTCAAAGTCATTCCTAGTATACTAGCAAATGCGTCGGAAAGTTTGACAGACAATCGCTGGCTGTGGGTAAGCCACAGCGAGAGGAAAGTCCGGGCTCCATATGGCAGGGTGCTGGATAACGTCCAGTCAACGCGAGTTGAAGGATAGGGCCACAGAAATGGACCGCCGATGGCTTGTCTTCGGACAAGATCAGGCAAGGGTGGAACCGTGGTGTAAGAGACCACGAGGTTCTATGGTGACATAGATCCTGGTAAACCCCACTTGGAGCAAGACCTAGAGGAACGCTAGCCGCTTTCGAGGCGGCAGTCTTCGCCTGAGACGCGTTCGGGTTGGTCGCTTGAGCTGTGCAGCAATGTATGGCCTAGATAGATGATTGTCGCTTCAATGGTGGCAGGGGACAGACGCCCGTTACGACCACCGGAAGTACAGAACCCGGCTTACGGCAAACTTTCCATACTGTCGGTTACCCGCAAGGCTTAGGCCTTGCGGGTATTTATTTTGTCCGAGAGCGTGTTGGGTTCTGCCCTTATTATTGAAACAGGGAAGGGCTGCCCACAAGGTCATGTGACCTTCGGGGCAGCCCTTTGTATTGCTGTTACTTGGCAAACTTCTTCGCCATCAAGCGTTGTGGCAGGAACCAATTTTGCGGAAAAGTGAAGGCAGTACTTGTCCGCTGTTCTGCCAGTTGAATCGCTTTGGCAACGTCAATTAATCCGTAACCAAAGTATTTGTCAAAACCTTTTGTACCTAGATCTCGGGCAGAGTCTCGCATAATTTGATAAACTTCCGTATTTTTCAAGTTGGGATTGGTCGATCGAATCAACGCGGCTAAAGCTGTTACATGCGGGCTAGCCATGGATGTTCCTGATAAAGCGGCATATTGATTGTCAGGATACGTACTTGCGATGCTGACACCTGGCGCGGTGACACCAATATAATCCCCATAATTCGAGAAGGAAGCTTTCTGATTCTGAGAATCACTGGCCGCTACGGCAAAAACCTCGGGATAAGCGGCAGGATAGCCAGGTCTTTCGGTATTGTCATTGCCGCTGGCCGCGATAAGCGCTATGTCTTTGTCATACGCATATTTAATGGCATCGTGCAGAAATCCAGAGTCGGCATAATTGCCCAGACTAAGATTCATCACTTTGGCGCCATGATCGGCTGCCCAAATGATCCCTTGTGCAACAGAATAGGTGCTTCCAGCTCCTGTCTGATCAAGAACTTTGACGGGGAGAACTTTGTTGTACCACGTCATCCCGGCAACGCCTAAATTATTGTTGACTAAGGCTGCGATGACGCCCGTGACGTGGGTGCCATGTCCAACATCGTCTTGGGGGTTGTCATTGTCCTTTATCACATTGTACCCAGGCAGCAGTTGCCCCTTCAAATCTGGATGCTGCAGGTCCACTCCAGTGTCTACTACAGCAATAACGACATCTTTGGCTCCGCGATTGAGCTGCCAGCCTTGGACAGTCTCCGTCGAAGGAAGGTTCCATTGATACTTGCTGAACAAGTTATCATTTGGTTTGAAATTGGGCGAAATACTGGATGTTTGTGTATCAGTAGAAACGGTGCCATGCGAATAATTGGAATCACTTGAATTGGCATCTGTTGAATCGGTGGAATCAGCATCTTGATCGTCATAATAATCATTGGTTAGATATAAAAAATGGGGCTCCACATAAGCGACATCCCATTTGCCGAAATAAGCCATCAGCGCTTTGGCTTCCATCCCTTCGGTACGGAAAACATAAGTGTAACCAAGCTTTTGAACAGAAGTGGCTTTGATCTCATTTTTGATCTGAGCAAGCTGGGCTTCAGTGGGGTTCTGCTTGAATTTGACAACAACTTCATTCTGATGGTAATGACTTGTTCCTTGATTATCTTCGGGATGATCGACGACCTTGTCTTGCAAGGTATCTGTATCCACAGACTCAACCTTCCAGCGATTTTCATTAGGATAAGGCTCAAGGCGCAGATTCTTCATTTGGTGATCAGTGACCTGATGCAAAATATCTTGATGAATGACGCCAACCAGCGAGCTGTCTCCTGCTGACGAGGGCATGCCTTGTACAAAATAAACTTGCTGCGCCGCACCGAATTTGGGCGATTGATAATGCCTGCCGGCATCGGCTGCCCGCTTGGCCTCAATTAAATAGCTGTTTGCTTGCTCTTTATAAGAAATAGGAATTTCTCCTGCTTTGATCCCCTGGTCCATGGGTTGATTGGTTTTCGACCAAATGAGGAGATCCATTTTCTCGTGCTGTGTCTTCATTGCGCTGAGTACTTGCGCCGCAGGCTCACCAGCTTCGATTTGACTTAGCACTTTGCTATAATCGGTTGAGCACTGGGTTCTGCACAGATCATCGGTTAGCTTCACATCTTGCTCCAGAAGAGCTAGTTTGGAATTGGTTTCGTGTTTGGCACTATACACTTCCGGTCCAGGTTTGTTCTCATTATTGGAGTGGTGAGGAAAGAGGACAATACCCAAACCAAGAGCTAGAGTTATAGCAGATAGATAACGCCGCATGAATAGACCTCCTTCTAGGTTTGCTTCGTATTCCGTAGACGAAACGATTACCTTTCCTTAGTGTTAGGCGCAGCGGAATGTTTTATGCTTGGAAACTGACGTATTGCATATACCTTTTCAACTCAATTTATGGTAGGATAGGAATAGCGCAATTAGAGGAGGTCTTCATAGATGGCTGTTTTTAATGTGAAAAATATTTGTGATTCAACGCGTACGAAGTTAAAAGAAACAACTGCCAAAATGGAGCTGTTTCTGAATCAACATTCGCTCTCACTGTTAAATGTGGAGAATGATCCCGCTATGGATGAATTTTACCGAGGTTATCTTCAAGATACTCGTCATCTTTTAGTATTCTGTGAAGTCGCGTACGAGAAACTGGGCGTTAGCTTGAGACGTCCTACTTTTAATGTGGATTTTTCGGAAAAAGTGCTGTATGAAGTTTATCATACCTGCGTTAATACATTTTTCTATCCCAAAAATGAATGTTATTCCGAAGATGGCCGTTACGCTTATACAGGACAAGATGCTATTCGTTTCCGCAAAAAGCCTTCGCGTGACGTGCGTGATTTGACGATTGAGCTGTCCAAAGTATTTGAAGAGCTTCGTGAGGATCTTTCTTATTATGAAACAGATTACATCACACAGCGTCGTATGCAAGGCGAGAAAGTATAATTTAACAGTAGCAACAAAAGATAAAAGAGATGCCGATACTCGCGCATCTCTTTTCTTTTAAAAGGGGAGCGAATGGATGGAACGTGATTCATTAATCAAAACCAGTATCTCACTTATTAAATGGAACCAGCATCCCCGCGGAGGCTATATTGCCTCGCCGCTCTTTCCTACATATGCGTATAGCTGGCTGAGAGACGGCACCTTTATTGCGAATGCGATGGACCGAGTGCGCGAAGCGGAAAGCGCAGCCCTCTTTTATAGATGGGTTGGCCGTGTACTGAAGGATAAGCGAGCTCAAGTCAATCTTCTGATTCAAAAGCATGAACGAAAAGAATGGATTGATCGTTCTGAATTTATGGGAACCCGCTATCATTTGGATGGACGGGATGACGTTTCGGAATGGGGGCATTTCCAGCTTGATGGTTATGGCGCTTGGCTTTGGGGACTAACGGAGCATGTTAGACTAACAGGGAATCAGGCAATTCTGGAAGAGTTGAGAGAAAGTGTTGAGATAACGGTTGATTATTTGACGACGTTCTGGCATTACCCGAATTTTGACTGCTGGGAAGAATATCCCGATTATGTGCATCCTGCAACCTTAGCCTGCGTATATGGCGGTTTGAAGGCGCTTGGCGAGCTGGAGCATCGTACGGAGCTGCTGGAGAAGGCCGCAATGATTAAACGGTTTATTCTAGATCATTGTACCGAGGACGGCCGCTTCGTGAAATCCATTCATTGTGTGAACGAAGTTTGGCAGCCTGCGCTGCATGGCGTTGATGCGAGCCTGCTTTGGCTTTCGGTGCCATTTGGCGTATGTGAAGCTGATGATCCTATTATGGTGAAAACGGTCCAAGCCATAGAAGCTGATCTAAAGCATGGCGGTATTCAGCGCTATGTGGAAGACCGCTACTTTGGAGGAGGCGAGTGGATCCTGCTGACGGCGTGGTATGGATGGTATCAGACCAAGCTGGGGAATATTGAAGCTGCGCAGCGCGCGCTTACATGGATCATAAGCCAGGCCGACTCACTCGGGCGATTGCCTGAACAAGTCGCAGATAACTTAAGAGAACCTTCTGCCCATGCGGAATGGATATCCAAATATGGCGAGCCCGCTGTCCCATTGCTCTGGTCTCATGCTATGTTCTTGGTGCTTTCTGACAGCTTGCAGTGAGCATAGATCACCCTGATGACGGGCAAATTGTTAGAGGGGTGATGACGATGCCAGATGTGAAATGTTCAGTTGCCAATTGCGAATATTGGAAGCAAGGCAACAACTGTAACGCAGGGACAATCATGATTGAAGTTGATCAGCATGCAACCGCCAATTACAAGGAAGAGTTTGCCGGGGAATCATTCGATACCGATCATCAGGATGCTGCAAGTAAAGTTGCGAATACATGTTGCCACACATTTAAAGCCAAAAAGAAACATTAGGTTGTTCAGCGTGGAGGCCGTATGACTCAAACCGACGAACCTTTAGACAAAGCCACGAAGGAGCGATTCCAACGGGATCAGCTTCGCACTGAAAGCGGATTGAACCATAAGGAAGAATACGCAGCCGAAATCACAGCACCTTCACCGCCGCGAAGAATTCAATACGCGGAACCGTATGCAAGATCAGCGGCAGCAAGCCGGAATGCCCAGTCTGAGGTTTCCGATGAGGAAATTGAAGATTTGGTTGAAGTTGTGACGCGCAATAAGGCAGTAGGTTATATCGCCTTGTTCGTAGCCTTGGCTTCACTGTTTGTCTGGCCCGTCTTGCTGGGTATCTCGGGAATTGTGCTGGGGATTATTGCGATCGTTATGGGAAACAAGGGGTTGGGCTCATGGTCCATTGCCCTTGGGTTTATTGCCGCCGCCGCCTATTTTTTACTAGTTCCCTATTATGGCTAATGGAAAAAACAAGCCGACTTATCGGCTTGTTTTTCTTTTTGTATGAAAAAATCAGGAGAATTCGGGATTCAGCGGGATAAATAGCGGGTAATGACTCATTACAGCATCATTTTAGTGCTTATACTCCCATTTGCTCGTACTATTTGGCTTCAGGAGTCATATTCGCACCTTTGAATGCTTACAGTATTATTATATAATGAAAAGTGATATTTCAAATTCAAATCGAAATTAAGGGAGGTGTACCTATTCTCCTTGGTGCGGCTTCGCGCTTGATAGGGGATAGGTAAGGTATTGGAAGATCCTTTGCCCGAAACGTTAATTAGTTTTCTATTAATGTTTGGACTGGTATTGTTAAACGGTTTTTTTGTTGCTGCTGAATTCGCGATGGTCAAAGTAAGAGGTAGTCGAATTGATTCACTTGTCGGTGAAGGTCGCCGCAATGCTAAATTCGCTCAAGGAATCATGAATAATCTCGATGCCTATCTAGGTGCATGTCAGCTTGGGATTACACTCACTTCGTTGGGACTTGGTTATGTCGGGGAGCCGACGTTCGCCAAAATTCTGGAACCGTTATTTGCACCGCTGCATTTGCCGGATTCGGTGTTCCACACGATTACTTTTATTATTGCCTTTTCCTTAATGACGACATTGCATATTACGCTCGGTGAACAATTCCCTAAGACTTATGCAATTCGGAAAGCAGAACAAATAACGCTGCTCTCAGCGGGACCTATGGTTTTATTTTATAAAGTGATGTACCCGTTTATTTGGATCCTGAACGGTATTTCCAACTGGATGCTTCGCCGTGCAGGGATTGAACCTACAACGGAGCATGAAGCAGCGCATACCGAGGATGAAATTCGAGTCCTCATGAAAGAAAGTCACAAAAACGGACTTATAGATAATACAGAGCTCACGCTTGTTGATAATATATTCGGATTTGCGGAAACCACAGCCCGGGAGATCATGATTCCAAGAACAGAGATGGAATGTCTGTACGCTGGACTTTCCTATGCGGAGAATCTGGCGATTGCGATTAAAGAGATGCGCACGCGCTACCCCGTTTGTGACCCTGACAAAGACAACATCATCGGCTTCGTTCATATCAAGGATTTGCTCAAGCCAGATGCCAATCTGAAAGGGATTAAGAAAATTATTCGACCGATTACTACGGTCCCAGACTCTATTCATATCAGTGATTTGCTGAAAATGATGCAGAAAAGAAAGAGCCAGATGGCCTTGCTGATCGATGAGTATGGCGGTACATCGGGTCTTGTCACACTGGAAGACATTATGGAAGAGATTGTTGGCGAAATTCAGGATGAATTCGATGAAGAGCGTCCAACGATCGAAATCAAAGATGAGATCAGCTTCTCCATCGACGGCTTATTGCTTATTGATGAAGTTAACGAATACTTCGGACTTGAAATTGAATCCGATGACTATGATACGATCGGCGGCTGGATCTATTCCCAAACAGAGATTCCGCCAAGTAAGAACCAACAGGTCAACTATAATGATGAATTCATGTTCATCGTCGAAGAAACGGATCATTTGCGGATTTCGCGTGTCATTGTCCGCAAGTTGACAAATGAGAATGAAATGTTGCAGCAAAATATTTCTTGACCGGAAAGAGGGACAGTCTAATGACTGTCTTTTTTTTGAAATTTGGGGATGGTCGTCAGGGCGCAAAACGTGTACAATATACCTAACAATGATAAAAATGGTAGAAACGAGGCCTGACGGATGAACAGCACGAACAGCATAGACCCTAGAGTGATGAAAGAATTACTCCAGCTTCAGATGCTCAGTAAAATGAGCTTGCTCTCCGGTGACAACGCAGCTTCAAGCAAGGATGACTCGAACGACTTCAGCGCACTGCTTGAGACGGTCATGGGACAAGCTGCCGGAGCAGGAATTTCCGGTCAGTCAAGCACAGACACGCTCAGCTCGCTGCTAGGTAATAACACAATGAATAGCGTTCCAGGCCCCTTGGCCGCTCTGAACAAGGCCTATTCACCTTTACATTCAACCAACAGCAAATCCATAGCCACTCAATATGAAAGTATTATTCAAGAGGCTAGCAGCAAGTACGGGATTGATCCTTCCTTAGTTAAGGCGGTCATTCAGCAAGAATCGGACTTTAATCATAAAGCCGTCTCTTCCGCCGGTGCCAAAGGGTTGATGCAGCTCATGGATGGAACGGGCAGCGGTTTTGGCGTGACGAATCCGTTTGATCCCAAGCAAAATGTAGATGCAGGGACGCATTTTCTCAGCAGCCTAGTTAAGAAATATAATGGAAATGAAGGCGTAGCGCTTGCCGCTTACAATGCAGGTCCAGGTCGAGTGGATCGTTTAGGCATTAAAACAGATCAGGATCTGTCCAATAAGCTGCATTTGTTGCCCGAAGAAACACAAGCTTATGTATCCAAAGTGTTTAATCGTAAGCAGAATTTCTCACTCTAATCAATGATGTTCAGAAGCTGATTTCCGCGAGTATCATGCGGCGATCAGCTTTTTGCGCTGCGAGGGAAGCTTGAGTTATGAGTGATAATAGGCTTTAATGGGAAAAAGGGGACTCAGTCAGTTATGCTTTATTGGGACTACGCGGCAACATCGCCGTTATATGAAGAAGTGATAGATACCATAGCGGAAGTGATGAAACTTCACTATGGCAATCCATCTTCCATCCATCGCCTAGGCGTTCAAGCGGAGAAGCTGCTGCATAGCTCGAAAGAAGTCATTGCAGGAAGCTTGGGCGTGCTGCCGACTCAAATTATTTGTACATCAGGTGGGACCGAGAGCAATAATTTGGCGATTAAAGGTGTGGCTTATAGCTATCGCAATCGCGGCAAGCATCTGATTACGACACAAATCGAGCATCCTTCTGTGAAGGAAGTGTTTCTACAGCTAGAGCGCGAGGGATTTCGAGTCACTTATATACCTGTTAATCATAAAGGCTGTGTGGAGCTTGATGCTCTAAAAGCGGCTATTTGCGAGGATACTATTCTAGTCAGTGTGATGTTTGTCAATAATGAAGTCGGAACGATGCAGCCCATTCAAGAAATTGGTCAATGGCTGGCTAATTATCCGAAAGTATTGTTCCACGTCGATGCTGTACAGGGAATTGCCAAGCTGCCTTTTCATCCGAAGGAGTGGGGAGTGGATCTTTGCAGCGCATCTGCACATAAGTTTCGGGGCCCCAAAGGTGTTGGATTCTTATACCGCAGAGAAGGTGTACAGCTAGCGCCGCAGCTTGTCGGCGGAGGACAGGAATATGGTCTTCGCTCAGGCACGGAAAATGTCCCGCTCATTGTCGGTATGGCGAAAGCGCTTCGGTTATCTATGGAGCATCTGCAAGCCAAAATGGAGCAGAAATATCGCGTCCGGCATTTGCTGGTTGAAGGAATCAGCAAGATTCCTGAACTCACGTTGACGGGTTCGGATCTGGCCGAGGAAATGGCTCCCCATATCGTTCATTTTGCTTTTGCCGGGATGAAGGCAGAAGTTGTTGTACATGCCTTGGAGCAAAGAAACATTTACATATCGACCAAGTCAGCATGCGCCTCGGACGAATCAGACCCGAGTTCGGTTATGTTAGCTTTAGGCTGCAGTCGGGAGCAAGCGGTAAGCGGCTTAAGAGTCAGCTACTCGGAAGAACATCAAGAGAAAGAGGCGGAACAGTTTCTTGCAGCCCTTCGTGAGGTTGTGAAGGAACTGGCCCCGCTGTCAAAACAAGCATCGGAAAGAAGAGGGAAGCGAAGATGAAACCGGATTGTTTGATTTTGCGTTTTGGCGAATTAACACTAAAAGGGAAAAATCGCAAACGATTTGAGCGCAGCGTAATGGCGCAAATTCGTAAAGTTTTGGGGTCTTTTCCCGATTTAAGGTATATTTCTGAATACGGACGCGTATATGTGGAGCTAGGGGGAGCAGCTTACGAAGAAGCTTCGGCGGCTTTGCAGCGCGTATTTGGACTGGCGTCTTTCAGCCCTGCCTATCATGCGCCCATGGAGGTAGAAGCTATCCAAGAGATCGCTTTGCAGATCATGCAGGCTCTTCCGAAACAACCAAAAACCTTCAAGGTAACGGTACGCAGAGTAAATAAATCATTCCCGCTGGATTCGCAGCGAATGAATTATTTGGTAGGCGGGTATGTCCTGCAAGCGAGCCCTGGTTTACAGGTTGATGTGCATCAGCCTGAGGTCGAGCTTCGCGTAGAAATTCGCGAGGAACAGGTGCTTTTGTATGCGGAAGTGATTGAGGGGGCAGGCGGCTTCCCGTCCGGAACGAGCGGCAAAGCGCTGCTAATGCTATCAGGCGGTATTGACAGTCCAGTTGCCGGATGGCTTGCCATGCGCAAGGGGCTTACGATTGAAGCGATTCACTTCCATAGCTTTCCTTACACAAGTGAGCGCGCCAAGGAAAAGGTCATTGATCTGGCGCACCAGCTAGCTTCGTACACGGACTCGTTGAAGCTTCACCTTGTTCCGTTTACTGAAGTCCAAACTTCGATTCACGGCGCTTATCAGGACAATTTATTAGTAACGCTTATAAGAAGAGCGATGTACCGCATCGCAGAGCAAATTGCTGATCGCGAAGGGTTAAACGGCTTGGTCACCGGAGAAAGCTTGGGACAAGTGGCCAGCCAAACACTGCCAAGCCTGAATGTCATTGGACGAGTGGTTACATTGCCGCTGCTGCAGCCGCTGATGATGATGGACAAGCAAGAGATTATTCGTCTGGCTGAATCCATCGGTACTTTTCCAATCTCCATCTTACCTTATGAAGATTGCTGTTCCCTCTTTCTTCCGCCATCCCCGAGCACGAACCCGAATCTCCGGATGGTTGAGAAAATTGAGAATAGTATGGACTTCTTGCCAGAACTCATCGAGAGAGCCGCAGCGCAGACAGAAACCATTGAAATTGTTCATGGACAGTTGAAGAAGGTGTCAGACGCGCATTTATTCTAATGCGTTTATCGGCCTTCCGAAGGTGACCCCCGTCGCCGGCTAACCATGCATTCCGGGAGGTTGTTAGCATGTTGGATGCGCTCATTTTATTTTTGCAGATTATGTTAATCAATATTGTGCTTAGTGGGGATAATGCCGTTGTGATTGCGCTGGCGAGCAAAAATCTGCCAGTCGAGCAGCGCAAGCTTGCCGTCTGGTGGGGGGCATTCGGAGCCATTGCATTGCGGCTGGTCCTGACCTTAGTAGCCGTAAGCTTGCTGGATATCCCTTACATACAGGCAGGCGGCTCGATTCTGCTCTTCTGGATCGCCATTAAGCTGCTTACCGATGATGACAGTCATGCGAATGTGAAAGAGGCGTCAACGCTTGGCAAAGCGATTTGGACCATTATCGTGGCCGACTTTGTGATGAGTCTGGATAATGTGCTAGCCATCGCGGCTAAAGGAAACGGGAATAACACCGTCATTATTCTGGGCATCGGGCTCAGCATCCCTATCATTATTTGGGGGAGTACGCTTGTTATGAATCTGCTTCAGAAATATCCGATTCTGGTATTCATGGGTGCAGGAATTCTAGGCTATACGGCCGGTGAAATGTTCGTGAAGGACGAGAAGATGATTGATTGGGTGCTGATTAATTATGAATATCTGCATGTCTGGATACCGATAGCAGCTGCAGCGCTGGTTATTATGATCGGATTAAGCGTCAAAGGGCTGCGGATGCATCAGCTTAAAACCAGAAACGAATAGATGGGAAGGAAAGCGCCAAGCTGGTGATGCAGCTTGGCGTTTTTTTTATACGACAAAATTGAAACTTTTTTCCAAATTTGCCGTCTATTTATGAGACAAGCAAGTTGAGAAGGGAGTCAATCGCGTGAATGTTAGTCCGATTACCAAAGCTTCATTTCGTTTGATAGGTAAGATAGCATGTTTGATCATTGCCTTATGGCTTCAAGGAAACGCACTTTTTTTGGAGAAAGCTCATGCTGAAACCGCGATGATTGAGATTCAATCGGAGATCGGATTTGGAGCAGCGAACGTGAAACAAGGGGCTTGGACCCCGGTCAAGATAACTCTGCGCAATAATGGCACTGATCTATCGGGCGATTTGGTGATCAAGGTGGCCAATCCCAATGGGAACAAGGATTTTAGCTATGCGCAGCAGGTTGAGCTGCCCAAAGGCAGTACAAAAGTGGTCACGCTTCTGATACCCGGCTATTCGTATACGAGCAGCAATAATTCCATAGCATTGTATGAAAAGTCCGTTAAAAGCGGGAAGAAAGTCCCTTTAGATGGCAAAACCTATTTGGAAGCCTTCCAGTTCCCTAAGGAGACACTGCAAGTAGGCGTCTTAGCTCGGGATGTAGATACAATGAATTTCCTGAGCTTGCTTAACCAAGCGGGGAAGAAACTAAATCTCATTCACCTGAAGCAGCAGGAAATACCACAGGAGGCACTTGGGTTAGATAGCTTTGATGTGCTCGTTTTCAATGATTTTGCATCCGATACATTGTCCAAGGAACAAGTGCAGGCTGCCAAGCTATGGGTGAAACGAGGCGGCACGCTTCTTCTAGCTGGAGGCGCAGGGTACTCGAAGACAGCAGCTCCGTTTGCTGAGATGGCTCCTGTGGCCTATCAAGGAACAGAGTCGGTCCAAGCACTCTCCGAAGTGGCTAAAATGGGTGAGAAGGAGCTGCAGCTTACACAGCCTTTTACGCTTTCCAAAGCGTCATTGACGAAAGGCTCCGTAATTGTATATGAGAATACGCTGCCTATCTATGCTCGCAGCGCTTACGGAGACGGTTACGTGGCTTATGCTGCGTATGATTTATCTCTGAATCCAATGGCCTCGTGGAACGGTAATGCGCGATTATGGGAACAGCTATTAGCTGAGCCAATTGAAAAGGCAAACGCCTACAACTTGAATCAAATTCGTAATGGCAATAACGGTTACTGGGAAATGAATCAGGCATTGGAGTACTTTCCGTCTTTGCTGCCGCCCAAATTAGGTGGACTTGCCATCGTACTTCTGATTTATGCGATCGTAGTTGGACCGCTGCTTTATTTGATTTTGCGCCGCTTAGATCGCAGAGAATGGGCATGGTATGTCATTCCGTTAGTTGCGATTTTTACAAGCGTTGGAATATTTCAATTCAGTGCCTCCAATCGGGGGAACAAGATGGCCCAGACGTTCAACACGGTCGCTTTGAATGGATCCGGTTCCGGAATGAAACAATCCATGACGTCTGTCTTTCTGCCAAAGGGTGGGAATCTTGAGCTCAACTTCCCGGAAAAGGGAACGGTTTCTCCGTTCTTCCAAAGCGATGTGTATCCAAACTTGCAGCTGCATGACAGCAATGAGTTTACTATTCGCCAAGAACAAGAAAGGACAATCGTTGGTCTCCAGGATATTCCGTATTCTTCCGTCAGCAAATTAGTCTTTAACGGAGAGCAGCCAATAGAGCTGGGAAAACTTGACTATCACATTACAGAGTTGTCAGCCAACGGGACAAAAGGCGAAATTACGAACAACACCAAGAAGGATTTAACAGACGTTGCACTTCTTATCAATCAATCTTATGTCAATCTAGGAGCTGTAAAAGCCGGTGCTTCATCGAGTTTTGACACAGCGATCGGCAATCGTAATTCGAATGGGATGAATTATGGACAGCTGGCTTTTCCATTTCCAACTACGAACAGCAATCTGGATGACAGCTTACACCAGCGTGCCATGTTAAACACGTTTATCCAACGTAAATCCAAGATTTCCGGAGGATTCACGCCGATGATTATTGGTTGGTACAAGGAACAATCATCGTTGTCGCTTACTTCGAACAGTACGGTGCCAACGGAAGAAATTACGCTGGTTGCACAAGAGATGAAGCTTGACTATGTCGCGCCTGACGGTAAAATCGTAATTCCTAGCACGGCGATCCTGCCAGAATTCGTGGATAACCATTTGAAAATGAGTGCTGTTCAGTTTCAGGAGGGACCTTACATGCAGCTAGGCAGCGGGGATATCACGCTGGTGTACCACCTGCCTACTCTGCCAGGGGCTGTCTATCACAAGCTTGAGATAACTGGAGATCCTAATCCGGAAGTAAGCTTGGAATTATGGAATGCACAAACGGGCGCATGGGAGCCATTCCCCTTAAAATCCTACCAGACATGGGAGGGAGATAAGCTGCAGCCTTATATCGTAGAGGGGAAAACGATTCGGATGAAAGTTGCGACGGTTCAAAATAATACGATGTTCCGCATTCCGGCTGTTTCTCTGGAAGGATCGGTGAAATGATGATTATAACCAAGGAGTTAACAAAACGGTATGGGAATTTTACGGCGCTGGATTCTTTAACCATGCAGATTGATAAAGGTACCGTATTTGGCTTTGTAGGTCCCAACGGAGCCGGCAAATCAACCACGATGTCGATTCTGGCTACACTGCTGAACCCAACCTCCGGTTCGGCTCAAGTTGGCGGGTATGATGTCACCGAGAAACCAAAGGAAGTTCGCAAACTGATCGGCTATATGCCTGACTTTTTTGGCGTCTATGACAATTTCAAAGCAACGGAATATCTCGATTTCTATGGTGCCAGTTATGGCATATCAAGAGCTGACCGCTTGAAGTTGATTCCACAGCTGCTGGATCTTGTCAATTTAACGGAAAAAGCAGATTTCTACGTGGATTCCTTATCACGAGGCATGAAGCAGCGTCTCTGCTTAGCCAGATGCCTAGTCCACGAGCCAGAGGTGCTGATTCTCGATGAACCGGCCTCAGGGCTTGATCCAAGAGCGCGAATTGAAATGCGAGAGATCCTAAAAGAACTTAAGGCGATGGGGAAAACGATCATCATCTCTTCGCATATTTTGCCGGAGCTGGCAGAGATGGTTGACGAAATAGGTGTTATCGAATATGGCAAATTGATTGCCAAAGGCAAGGTTTCAGATATTCAAAGCCGGATGAAAGCCAATCGTGTGCTGCAAGTTCGTTTGGCAAGCAGAGCGGAGGAAGCTGTCGTCTATTTGCAGCAGCAGCCGCATGTGACGATGGTGCTTCAAGATGAGAAAGGGCTGCATGTCCATTTTGGCGGGGCGGACGAGGATCAGACGAATCTGCTGGCGCGATTAATTCAAAATGGGTTTCCTCTCCTGTCGTTCAGCGAAGCATTAACGAATCTGGAAGATGTATTTCTGGAAATCACGAAAGGGGGCGGCGCACATGATGAACAGCAAGTTAAATTGGATTAATCCTGTGATGGAAAAAGAATTCCGCTTGCGGATGCGGACAATCCGATCACCGATATCCATACTGGTCTATCTGCTGGCGATTGGCTTGATTGCGCTTGGGTTCGCCTATATCAACATGAGAAACATGCAATCCGGTGTGCTTAGCACGGCTAATAGCAGCCAATTATTTTATTTCCTGAGTGGAACTCAATTAGTTCTTATCGCCTTCATGACGCCGGGTCTAACGGCTGGGGTCATCAGCGGGGAGCGGGAAAAACAAACACTCAACATGCTTTTGACGACAGAGCAAAGCTCTGGGACGATTATTTTGAGCAAGCTGTTTGCGTCGCTTAGTTTTATGCTGCTTACGGTAGTGGCGACAATGCCGTTATACAGCATAGTGTTTCTATATGGCGGAGTATCTCCGCTGCAAGTGCTGTCTGTTTTTGTTTTTTATATCTTTGTGATGCTGCTCTTAGGGTCAGTTGGGATCTTTTTTTCCACAATTCTTAAGAAAACAGTCATTTCGGTTATTGCTACGTATGGCTTTGTGCTTTTCATTTTTGGATTTACCGCATTGGCGGGACTATTTTTTGGCAATATTGGCCGCAGAGGAATGAATGAAGAAGTGCTGGGTTACTTTTTGAGCTTTAATCCGATGGCCGTTCTGGTCAGTTTAATGGTGCCGGATTTTGCCAAGGAGTTGTTTAAGGGACATACGCATCTGCAAATGTGGCATATTTTCGTGGCCGCGTACGCCGTGCTGCTGAGCCTCTTACTTTGGCTGAGTGTAAGATATTTGAGACCGATTATGAAACGTAGAAAATAAATGGGTGATACAAGAAAAGGTGTAATTATCGATAAAGCCATCAGGAAGGAGCTGTCTGCTTATGAAGTATACCTCGCTGGATGATCTGCTTCAGTCTGTGAAGCTGCGTCTCTTGAAAGCGAAAGGGTTGGACTACCTTTTTCGCAGTTTGACTATAGGCATTGCCTTTGCCTGTCTTTGGCTGCTTGGCGGACGGTTCTTCCTGATTAGCGGTTATCGGTATGGAGCAATCATTAGTGTGGGTGCTGCGGTTGTTATTGGAGCTGCTTGGTTATTCCTGCAGCGTCCAAAGATCATTGATGCGGCAAGGTTATTGGATCAACATGGCTTGGATGACCGTATTTCGACGGCGCTCCTAAGCACCCGGCAAACCTCAATCGTTGCCGCCTTGCAAAGGCAGGATGCCCTTGATCAAGCAAATGGCTTTGTGGCAAAACGGTTAAAAGCCGTTGTTGCGTTCTCTGTCCCGAGAAGACGTTGGATTCCCGTTGCTGCTGGTTTAATGATCGCAGGAGGACTATTGATTCTGCCGAATTCAAATGATGCTGCGCTTCTGCATGTCAAGAAAGACAAGCAATGGATTGAAGACGAGCGGAAACAGGTCGCTGAGCTCGTGAAGGAATTGGCCGCAAAACCGTCTCCACTGCCAGTGACCAAGCAAATGACGGAGGATCTAAAGGAGCTGGAGAAGCGCTTAAGTCAAACGCCAACGACAGCTAAAGCATTGGAGGAGCTGGAGAAATCGCTGAAGAAAATGGAAGCAGCCGTAGGAGAGCTGGAAAAACAACAACGGCATGCCGAGCAGTGGGCCGAATCGATGCAGCGGACAGAAGCGCTGCGCGAGTTAGGCAAATCTCTTGCACAGAAGAATGCGGAAAGCGTTCAGCGCGAGGCTGCTAAGCTTGCTGAGCAAGTGCAGAAGATGACGCCGCAGCAGAAACAGCAGCTCGCCAGTGAGCTCGAGCGCTTGGCAGCCTCGGCTGCTGCCGGCTCGCCGGATGCAGAGCAGCAGCTGCGCCAGCAGCTTCAGCAGGCCGCCAGCGCGCTGCGCAGCGGTGAGGACGCTGCAGAGCAGCTAAGCCAGCTGCAAGCCGGCCTTGCGGCTGCCAGCGCCGCGCAGCAAGCTCTGGCGCAGCAGCAAGCGCAGGCGGCGGGGGCGGCGGCAAGTCTCGCCGCCGGAGCCCTGCCGCAGGCTCGCGAGCTTGCGGCAAGCGGGGCGCAGCCGGGGCAGGCGTGGGCGACCGGCGGCCGCGCAGAGCAGTTGGCCGCTGCTGGCAGCACGGCGGCCCCAAGCGCCAGTGCTCTGCCAGCCGCAGGCGTGGCGGGAGCGAGCGCTGCGCCGAGCAGCGGCGCGGGTGCTACTGCGCCCGGAGGGGGCGCAGGCACGAGCGGAGCCGCTGGAGCAAACGGAGCCGCTGGCGCAGGTGCAGGTGCAGGTGGAGCGCCCGGGGGCGGCACAGGAGCGAATGCCGCGGCTGGGGCCGGCGGCGCATCTGGCGGCAGCGGTGCTGGTGGGACGCAAGGCGGCACGGGCGCGGGTTCGCGCGGGCTTGTAGCGACGCCGAGAGAACGCTTCGGCACCGGAGGCACCTACATCGATGGCGGGCCAAGCCGCGGGGGCGGCGAAGTCAGCCAAGGCGGATCGGCTCCGGCCATTGATGGAGCCTCGCGTCCGTACGAAGATGTCTATGCCGATTACGCGGCAGAAGCTTCAAGCTCGCTGAATCGCACCGAGCTCCCGCAGCATATGCAAAATATCGTGCGAGATTACTTCTTGGAAATTCAACCACAACGGTAGTTTGAGAGGAACAGGAGGGGCAGAATTAATGGTCGAATCCAAAGAACAATTAGATAGCTGGAGAGCAGCGGTCGAGCAAATGAAAGAGCAGATTGGTCAAGTCATCGTTGGCCAGCAAGAAGTCGTCGAGCAGATGCTTTGGTGTATTTTAGCTGGAGGGCATGCGCTGCTTGAGGGAATACCAGGTCTCGGGAAAACCATGCTTGTGAAAACGATCGCGGACACAGTGGATCTTAGCTTTTCACGCATCCAATTTACACCGGATTTAATGCCTGCAGATATTACAGGAACGAATGTGATTCAATTTGGGACTCAAGGTGAAACTTCTTACAAGTTCCAGCACGGTCCGTTGTTTGGTCATGTCGTTCTCGCAGATGAAATCAACCGGGCAACACCCAAAACCCAAAGTGCTCTGCTCGAAGCCATGCAGGAGAAAACCGTTACGGTGGGTTCCGAAACTTACAAGCTCCCGACGCCCTTTTTTGTTTTGGCCACACAGAATCCATTGGAGCAAGAAGGAACATATCCGCTCCCTGAAGCACAGCTTGACCGATTTTTACTTAAAATTCATGTCACGTATCCAACGAAAAACGAACTAAAGGAAATTGTTATCCGAACAACCTCGGGTCAGCGGCTGCAGGCCGAAAAAGTAGCAGATGGCTCACTCTTGCAAGATATTCAATCAGGACTCAAAGAAATTCTTGTTTCTGATGAGGTCCTTGACTTTGCGGTTCAATTGTTAATGAATACGCATCCAGAGGAATCTACGGCACCTGATGAAGTCAAAAGATACATTCGATATGGGTCAGGACCTCGTGGTGTCCAAGCTATGATTTCCGTGTCAAAAGTTAGAGCATTTCTCGCTGGTCGTTATCATGTCTCGAAGCAGGATGTGTGTGTGGTCGCTGTTCCGGCATTGCGACACCGTTTATTTCTTAATTTTGAAGGTCAGGCTATGGGGATTTCGCCGGATCTTATTGTTCAAGCCATCATTAGCTCAATGGAGAATGGACGATGAGAGGTGGTTTAAATTTACTGGATCCCGCCCTAATGCGGCGATTGGATCAGATGAGTATCGCTGCAAAAAGCCGCATTCGCGGAACTATGCAGGGCAGTAGACGCTCTAAGCAGTTAGGTTCATCACTCGAGTTTGCGGATTATCGTTTATACACGCCAGGTGATGATACACGTCAATTAGATTGGCATGCCTACGGGCGAACAGGAAAACCGTTCATTAAGCTATTTATGGACGAGCAGGAGCTTCAGGTTCATTTGTGGTTGGATGCTTCAAAATCGATGGATTTTGGACGCAAAGAAGGGGTCATCCCTTCTAAGTGGGAGTATGCCAGACAGTTGGCGGCAGGCATTGGTTATTTGTCATTAAACCGTTATGATCGCGTAAGCGCTGCAACGTTCACGAATGAGGTTACGAAGCAACAGAAGCTGCTTCGCGGGAAAGGGAGTTCATTGCGGCTTTTTGAATTTCTGGCAAGCACTGAACCAGATGGGATCGGGGATATTAGCGCTGCATTTCGCAATCCAGCGATTTTACCCCGGCAGGCAGGGATGACTTGGGTGTTTTCGGATTTTTTTTACGAACAAGGGCTTGAAGACGCTTTGAAATATTTGCTTGCAGCGAAGCAAGAAGTGGTAGTTGTCCAAGTGCTGGCGCCTGATGAGCTTGACCCTTTGCTCACGGGAGAGCTGCGTTTGCTTGACAGCGAAACAGGGGCAGCCAGAGAAGTGGCGATGAGCAGCAAGGTGCTTCAAGCGTATAAAGAGGCAGCATTTCAGTATACACAGACGCTTAAGTCGTTTTGTTATGAGCGTGGGATCACTTATCTCCTTGCCTCAACGGATGTGCCTGCGGCTGATTTTCTGCTTGGAGAGTTAAGGCGAAATGGGCTTGTTCGTTAGCGCTGTGCCCCTTGAGCCCTGCTGCGTCTCGCATGCCAGTAGCACCAGCCATAAATTAGGATGAACACCACGATAAGCACAGTTGAGCAGCGGTACATGACTGCATAGCTTCCACTGAAACTGGCCAAAGCACCTAAAGCCATCGCACCTAAGCCAATGCCCAAATCGTTAGCTGAAAAAAAAGTTCCGTTAGCTGCGCCGCGGCGGCTAGGCGCAGCTCGCGCAATGGTCCAGGCCTGCAAGGCCGGCTGTATAGATCCGAAACCAACTCCATAGCACAGCGCAGAAACTGCGAGGCTTACCTCGGAATGCGCATAGGACAGCAGAAGCAGTCCAGTGATCGTGAACAGAGCACCGGGAAGAAGTACCCACTGAGGTCCTTTTCGATCAAACAGTACTCCTGTTATCGGTCTTACGATAAGGACCATCGAAGCATTGCAAAGAAAAAACCAGCCGACATTAGAAATACCCGCTTCATGTCCGAACAATGTGATGAAAGTGACAATACCTCCATAACAAATCGCGGTGCATAGTAATAAAAAAGAAGGCAGCAAGGCAGTTCGCTCCCACAAACGATCCGTGAATTTCGGAGGTTGAGCCGACTTTTCTGGAGGCAGCGGTTTACTGTATGTAATAAAAAGCGAACTAAATAAAGAAAGCAGTGCCAGACAGGTTGAGATTAGCAGTACGCGGGGGAACCCATAGGTTTGCAGGATCCATAATCCGGTTAAAGGCGCCAGCGCCATGGCAAAAGTGTTGGAAAGTCCGTAGTAGCCCATGCCTTCTCCTCGCCGCTCAGGCGGGATAATATCAGCGATGACGGTGCCTAACGAGGTCGTTGACAGGCCCCAGCCGATACCATGGACGAAGCGGGCAGCGAGAATCAGCGCAACCGCAGCCATATAGGAATACCCAGCTATCGTCAACGTGCAGATGGCTAATCCAACTAGCAGAACGTGTTTTCTGCCCAGTAAATCAAGTGCTCTACCAGCGAAAGGCCGGGTAATCAGTGAAGAAATGGTGAAAATCCCAATCACGAGACCGACTTGCACATCGCTGCCTCCTAATTGTGAAACATGAGTCGGAATAGTGGGAATGAGCATTTGAAAGCTGAAGAAAAGCAATAAGTTTGACAATGATGTGATTAGAAAAGCTTTGGTCCAAAGCGGCTTTCTTTTCTTATCACTTACAGATACTGATTTCATGTTGCCTCCCATGTTGTTCATAAGCAAAGGTGTTAGACGAGGGAAAAACAGGTCTACGCCAAGTAGTATGCCCAAGCGATGATATTCGAACGCAAGATAAATAGAATGACATTTGCCGTGGAAAGGTGAGTACTTATGCAATTCGCATCGTTAAGCGGGCTATGGTTCTCGCTGGCTATCCCCGTTATCTTATTGCTGTATATGTTAAAGCGCCGGTACACGGATACCGTGGTACCCAGTCACATGCTTTGGCAGCGGATTCTTCGAGAGCAAGAGGCTAATCGGCCTTGGCAGCGGCTTCGCAAGCATCTACTGCTGTTTCTTCAATTGTTGGCAGCCATATTGCTGATACTTGCTTTGATACAGCCTTTGATTCGAGGCCAGCAGGCAGCGGCGAAGGCTCATGTCTTTTTCGTTCTTGATGCTTCAGCAAGTATGCAAGCCTCACCCGGCATGAAAACAAGGTTGGATGCCGCAAAGCAAGGGATTCTTGATTATGCGTCGGATGCAGCCGGGAACCGCAGCTATTCTCTTTTAGTTATGAAAGATCAGCCCGAACTGATCTTGCAGAAGGAAGCGAGTGTGGCGGCGCTCCAGAATGCGCTTGAGAAGGTAGTGCCTTTTTATGGCAAAACAAAGGTGCAGGAGGCACTCTCGTTAGCTTCGGCATTAACACGCGAAGAAGCAGACGGAGAAGTGCGTATCTACACGGACCGGCAGTGGACGGATAAAATCGAGGGCATCACGTTTGCTATCCCAGTAAGTATGCAGGATTTCGGGGACGCTTCGGTAAATGTGAAAGGAGACGGAAACCAGGGAGGGAACCAAGCGGACCAAGGTTTGACCAATGTGAGTATCGTCCAATTTGGGGTAAAGAGCAGCGCGCAAGCTGCGGATACAAGAGCAGTAGCTGTGTTGAAGAACTGGGGGACTGTGAGCACGGCGGTCAAAATGACGTTATATGCGGATTCGCAGCCGGTTCACGAGGAATCCCTTCAACTTAAGGCTGGTGAGCAAAAAACATATGCCATACAGCAGATGCAAGCGGCTAAAGTGTACAAGCTCCATTTGGACGTCAAAGACGCCTTGGAGACAGACAACACAGCTTATGCTTTTCCAGAAGGAACAGGCCATTTGCAAGCTGTTTATGTGGGCGAGGGGAATTTGTTCATGCAAAAAGCTTTGTCTTTGGCAAATGTAGATGTGCTGCAAATGCAAAAAGGAAAAGACGGAGCTTACCCTATCCCTTTGGGGCTTGCTCCTGATTTGATCGTTCTGGATGGGATAAGTGAAGTGGATTCAGCCTTGCAATCAAACCAATGGCAGCAATTACTGCGGTCTAAGCCGTTGTGGGAGCTGGCATCTATGGCTGAAGCGGAAGTCGCTGTGCCTCAAAAAGCATCCTTTACGATAGCGGAACATCCGGTAACTCGCTACCTTCGTCTTCAGGATGTCAACATTGTGAAAGCTCAGCTCAACTCACGGCTCTCTTGGGGGAAAAGCATTGTTTCATCAGCTGAAGTTCCGTTGATCCTTGCGGGTACAGAGAATGGCCGTCCAAGGCTTTCTTTCAGGTTTCCGCTGGAACAATCCGATTTAGCGCTGCGGTCTGAATTTCCTATACTTGTTCAAAATGCGGTCGCTTGGCTGACTGAACATCAAGGTGGCAATCTAGGTCGGATCATAGCAGGCGAACGCTTGAGCATTGCGCTCCACCCGGAAGCTGTGAAAGCGGTTTGGCAAACAGGGATGTCAGGTGTTCCGAAGCAAGAAGCCGAGCTGGTGCAAAAGGGGTTGTCAGGCGTTCAAACGGTGCCGCTGCTTCCCGGTTTATATGACTTTGTAGAGTATAATCTTGAGGGCCGTGAGCTGCAGTCGCGATTGCTGGAAGTCATTATGGACCCTAGGGAATCGAACATCAACGCGAAGCAAGAAAGTTCTCTGACGTTTCAATCAGTTCAAGGGAATGCGGAGAAGTCCAACACGGGGGACAGGGTTGGTTTTATTGGTCTTCTACCTTGGCTCATTGCAATTTTGCTGGCGTTACTAGTTGTCGAATGGGAGGTGTACAGACGTGGGTATTCAGGTTGAGCATCTTCGCGTCCTGCTGCTGCTGCCGCTGCTTCTTATCTACATCGGATGGTTGTGGATAAGTCTTCGCCGTCTCCAAGGTCCTAGGAAAAAAGCAGTTGTTGCACTTCGCTCTATGATGTTGATCCTGCTTGTTTTTGCTCTGGCAGGCACACAGCTGTTCACAAAAACCAACCAAAGAAGTGTTGTGTTCGCAATTGACCGCTCTGAAAGTGTCAAGGAAGATAGGAAAGAGTTAGCATGGATTCAAGAGGCGGTGAAAGCGCGGACTTCAGAGAAAGATCAATCAGGAGTTGTCTCGGCTGCGCTGCAAGCTTCCATTGAGAAACCCGTTGATGCCAGAAACTTGGATGGATTTCAGTTTACCGCCGAAGCCAACCCGCAGTTTACTAATTTAGCTTCCGCTCTCCAGCTAGCAGCTGGATTACTTCCAAAGGGAAACTCAGGACGTGTAATTATGATGTCGGATGGCGAAGAAAATGTGGGTGACCTTCTAAGCCAAGGCAAGCTTCTGCGCGATCGCGGCATTCAAGTAGATGTGGTTCCGCTTGTGGGCAAAGAACGTAAAGATGCTGCGATTGAAACGGTTCGAATACCAGACAAGCTCTATCAAGCGGAAGCTTACACGCTCCAAGTGGTCATTCGTTCCACAACCACAGGTCCAGCGCAATTGCGAGTGTTCGAGGACAACCGCGAAATGTCGGTTCAATCGGTGCAATTGAATAAAGGGGAGAATGTATTCGCTCTGCAATCTCTTGCCAAGGAGCCGGGATTCCATCGGTACCGAGCGGAGGTTTATCTGGAAGGCGATGAGCAGTCGGCCAATAATACACAGTATGGATTCAGCAAGGTTCAGGGTCCTCCGAAGGTATTGATCGTGGAAGGAACGGCGGGCAGCTCTCAAAATGTAGAAAGCGCTCTGCAAGCTGCAATGATTCCTTTTGAAACGATCGCTCCTGAGCTGCTTTCCAACGCTTTGGTCACCTACACGGGGTATGAAAGTATTATTTTAAATAATGTAGCCGCAACCCAAATTCCGCAGTTCAAAATGGACATGATCGAGCAGGCCGTGAGGGATTACAGCATTGGCCTTGTCATGCTGGGAGGGGATAACAGCTACGGTCTAGGCGGTTATTTCAAAACACCAATCGAGCGGGCGCTCCCTGTATATATGGATTTGCGGGGAAAACGAGAAATTCCATCGCTGGGTATCGTGCTCGTCATCGATAAATCGGGCAGCATGTCCGGTGAGAAAATGAAGCTGGCGCAAGAAGCCGCATCACGCACGGTGGATTTGCTTAGAGAGAAAGATACGATAGGCGTGCTTGGCTTTGATTCGTCGCCGAACTGGTATGTAGAACCTCAAAAGCTGACAGATAAGAAGGGGATTATTCAGAAAATTAATGCGATCCCAGCAGACGGAGGGACGGAGATATATACAGCCGTTGAAGAGGCTTATTCCAAGCTTTCCAAGGTAGAAGCTCAGCGGAAGCATATTATTTTACTGACGGATGGTCAGTCTGCCACGAATCAAAGTTATGCAGCTCTTACCGAGAACATGCAAAAAGAACAAATCACCATGTCGACAGTCGCCATTGGAACGGATGCGGATCAATCACTGCTCAGTAAGTTAGCCGAGCTGGCAAAGGGAAGGTATTATGCGGCAGTGGATCAGAGTACGATACCGGCTATTTTTAGCCGCGAAGCTGTATTGATTTCGCGGACTTATGTCGTCAATCAGCCTTTTGTACCTACCGTAACCGGTGGTTCGGATTGGCGCAGTTTTATGGGCCAGGTTCTTCCTGTTCTGAATGGCTATATAGCCACAACGCCCAAAGAAGCTGCTGAGGTTGTTCTTGCAAGCTCCGAGCCGGATCCGGTTTTGGCTAGATGGCAGTATGGCTCAGGACGTTCTGTTGCATGGACAAGTGATGTGACAGGAGCGTGGTCGGCCAATTGGGTCACGTGGCCTGCTTTCCCCCAAATGCTTGCGAGTATGGTCAAATGGACATTTCCGCAGTTTCAATCCTCTCCGATTGACCTGCAAACACATCTGACAGGCAATGAGTTGTCGCTGGAGGCTTCGAGTGGGAATCCAGAATGGATTGGCGGCAGCGGTGATGAGGAGCTTCGAGCGATCGTGACGGATGAATCTTTGAGCACGCAGGAGATCAGCTTCACCTCTACAGCTCCAGGGAATTATTCAGCACAGCTGCCTGTGGATAAGTCAGGCGTATATATGGCGAAGACAGAGCTCCTTGCATCCGGCGGCGGAGAGGGAGCAGAGAAGCGCGTCATCGGCAGTTCGACGACCGGGTTCGTGATTCCCTATTCTCCGGAATATCGGATCACGGAAGGTCAAGGGCTTAGCAAGCTTCAGCAGCTTGCTGAGCTTACAGGCGGACGGATGCTGTCGCTGGAACATCCGGAAGAAGCCTTTGCTTTCGCTTCTGCTGCGCAGAAGCGATTCACCCCCATCAGCGTGTATCTGCTGATGGCGGCGCTCGCGCTGCTGCTGATGGACATCGCAGCGCGTCGCTTGTCGCTGCCGCCCGGCCTGTGGGCCCGGGCGTTCAACGGGCGGGCCGCGGCGGCGGGCCCGCCAGAGCAAGCGGAGACGCCGATGGGGCGTCTGCGGGGACGCAAGCAGCTTGCGGAGCATAAGCTGCAGCGCAAGAGTGAGCGCCTCGCCGAAGGCGGCGCTCTGCGAGCCGCGGCTGCGCCGCCGCGGCCGATCCCGGAGCAGCCTGCGGCAGCAGCTCCGGTGCCCCCTCCAGCGGCGGCTGTGCAGACGCCGCCGGACAGCATGAGCCGTTTGCTGGAAGCCAAACGGCGGGGCCGCAAATAGGAGATGACCCTAGCATTTTCGAAGAAGGTGCGATACACTATTTGTAGAAGGGTGTCGAAAGCGGACGCCTTATTGACAAGTGAATTAGGAGGGGATTTGATTGGCTAGAAATAGCTACTCCATCGGTGTCCTGTTAATCGGCCTGGCCGTCGTATTGCTTCTCGGAAAACTAGGTGTTTTTCATGTGCTTCTTTCCTTTTTTTGGCCGCTCGTTTTGCTCATTCCGGGGCTCTTGTTTCATTTTTTGTTTTTCAACCGCACGCTGCCGGTTGGCGTTCTTGTGCCGGGCGGCATCTTGACGACGTATGCCGTCATGTTCTTCTATTGCAATCTTTTTGGATGGCATTCCATGAGTTATCTTTGGCCTGGCTTTATTCTAGGCGTAGCCATTGGTTTATACGAGCTTCATCTGTTCGATCGCGGAAGTGATCGCGGTGTACTAATCGCCGCCATGATTTTGGGAATTATTTCAGTTGTCTTTTTTGGACTCACTTTGCTTGTCCACTTAGGCGTCTATGTAATCGCTTTGATCCTTGTTTTTGCAGGACTTTTTATGATGTTTCGCAAGCGGAAAGTTTGGTAGTTACAGACAGCTGTATGTAAAAGTTTTATGTTGGTTGGGTTTTTACCTTGCATAATGTCGTAAATCTGCGTATAATAAGGGTAAATGTCAAGCGTCGGCGCTTATGTCCGACGCTTGTTTTATGAACAGAGACGAAAATTATAGGGTAGAGAGGGTTTGACATTCATGCACGCAAGAGACAAGATTCGCAATATTGCTATCATCGCGCACGTTGACCACGGCAAAACAACACTCGTAGATAAATTGCTTCAACAATCCGGAACATTCCGCGATAACGAGGCTATTCAAGAAAGAGCAATGGATTCCAACGATCTAGAGAGAGAACGCGGTATTACCATCCTTGCAAAAAATACGGCGATTAACTATAAAGATTACTTGATTAACATTGTAGATACACCTGGACATGCTGACTTCGGCGGAGAAGTTGAACGTATCATGAAAATGGTAGACGGCGTATTGTTGGTTGTTGATGCTTTCGAAGGCACAATGCCACAAACGAAGTTCGTTCTGCGTAAAGCATTGGAAAGCAACCTTTCTCCAGTTGTTGTTGTTAACAAAATTGACCGTCCAAACGCACGCCCTCAAGAAGTTGTGGATGAAGTTCTTGACTTGTTCATTGAACTTGGTGCAACGGATGAGCAGCTTGATTTCCACGTTGTATATGCTTCCGCTCTTCAAGGTACGTCCAGCTTGGATGCAGAGAAGCAAGATGCTAACATGGAAGCTATTTATGAAACAATTGTTAGCCACATTCCGGCTCCTACAGAGGATGTTGAACAACCGCTTCAGTTCCTTGTTACATTGATGGATTACAATGAATACCTGGGTCGTATCGGTGTTGGCCGTGTGAACCGTGGTAAAATTCGTCAAGGGCAAACTGTTGCGGTTATGACGCGTGAAGGCGGACAAAAACAAGCTAGAATCGAGAAATTATTCGGTTTCACAGGCTTGAAACGGATTGAAATTGAAGAAGCAGCTGCAGGGGATATCATTGCGATTGCAGGGATCAAAGATATCAATATTGGTGAAACGGTCGCAGATCCTGCGAATCCGGAAGCATTGCCTGTCTTGAAAATTGATGAGCCTACGCTTCAAATGACCTTTATCGTAAATAACTCACCGTTCGCAGGACGTGAAGGGAAATGGGTAACTTCCCGTAAAATCCGCGAGCGTCTATACAAAGAGCTTGAAACTGATGTTAGTTTGCGCGTTGAAGATACAGACAGCCCGGATGCGTTTGTCGTATCAGGCCGCGGCGAGCTTCACTTAGGTATTTTGATTGAAAACATGCGTCGTGAAGGTTTTGAATTGCAAGTTTCCAAACCAGAAGTTATCATCCGTCAAATTGACGGACAAAAAATGGAGCCAATCGAGCGTTTAATCATCGACGTTCCAGAAGACAGCATGGGTTCCGTTATGGAGAGCTTAGGTTCCCGCAAAGCGGAAATGGTTAACATGATCAACAACGGCAGCGGCAACGTTCGTCTTGAGTTCTTAATCCCAGCTCGTGGATTGATCGGTTACAGAACGAACTTCTTAACACTTACACGCGGTTATGGGATTATGAACCATGCTTTTGACAGCTATGGTCCTTACCAAGGCGCTGGTGTAGGCGGACGTCATGAAGGAGTTCTGGTTTCCAGTGAGTCCGGCGTATCGACACTTTACGGAATTCTTTCTGTAGAAGATCGCGGAATCTTGTTCGTACATCCACAAACAGAAGTTTACGAAGGAATGGTTGTTGGCGAGCATACGCGTGACAATGATATCATCGTTAACATCTGTAAGGAAAAAGCGGTAAACAATATCCGTTCTGCGAACAAAGAAGAAACGGTCAAAATGAAAACTCCTCGTATGTACTCTTTGGAGCAAGCGCTTGAGTATTTGAATGATGATGAGTATTGTGAAATCACACCAAAATCTGTTCGTATCCGTAAAAAGATTTTGAACAAAAGCGAGCGCGAGCGTGCAGAAAAGCACCGCAAAACTGCGGAAGCAAACGTATAGTTCACAAAGTGTTCTTAATAGGGGGAATGTCAGCCTTTGGGCTGCGTTTCCCTTTATTTTTTTGGGCGTATGAGCGATAATGATGTAGACTTTATTTTTTGGAAATGGAATGGAGTGTATGTTGGATGACTGCCTTGAATGAATGGTTTGGTAATCACATTTACATCACGTATCTATTAATCTTTATATTTATGTCTTATGTGTATAACAAGGTTTTCCGTACGCGCAAGCTCCCGGTTCTCAAAACAGCTCTCATCTATGTTTTGATGGCGCTTGGATCTGTGATGCTGCTAGGATTTCAACTGGTCGGCCTGCCGATTGTGCTTTGTTTGACGGTAGCGATTTCATTGATGTTTCTTGTGCGAATTCGTTACTTTATTGAGAAAAGAAGCGGGAATCGACCTACCTAAACGAACTTTTCTCTAAGGGAAGACGGGGGTACTAATGACGCGATACTGGTTAACGCCTATTCTAGGCTATTCACCTCTGATTCTAGGATCTGAGCGAATTCATTGCACGCCGCTTGCCGACTTGGAAGCTTTTCGCCTTATCGCAAGCAGGAAGCATCCACGATTGCTGCCTATGTTCAAGGCGGGTCTGCTGCTTAGTGATGATGAAGACGTATGTGGTTCAGAGCTCGTAGAATTGGATTTATCGGAGTTAGAGGACATTGTATTTAATGGAGATCCTTACCATCTCTCCCATTGCGCAGAGGCTTTTCTGGACTGTCTCCTTACGCGTCAGGAAACGTGGGAACTGGTTTCATCCATTTCGGATATCGATTGGGACGACCAAGACCACGATGTCCAGTGGAAACAACAATGGTTGCGCTGGATAGAAGCTGGCTGCGACGTTATTATTCTCAGAGAGGATGGATATTAATTTGAATCTCCAGGATACTTTTTTCAATTGGCTCCAAATGCATATTGTTCATCAAGCAAGGCCGGACGATGAAGCCGCCAAAGAGACATTGGACTTTTTTGCGCTTATTTTGCGTGAAGATCATGGTGTTCAGCATCTCGAGCTTGTGAATGAAACCGACCGTCAGAAGATTCACATTGCCTACGAGAAAGACGGCATTTCCAGCAAACAAAGCTTTGACCGGGAATCCGCGGAGAAGCTGTTGGATGATATTAATTCCAATCCGATTTACAATAATCAATAAGGACAATTTGTTCATAACTTTTTGAATCAGACGTACAATAAGGTATATCTGGGTTAAAAAGGAGTGTTCACATGCGCCGAAAATAGATACATATGGGTGGAACGCTTGCCACCGGCTATGCTATACTGTAAGTGTAAGGATCGTTTTCAACCACCTTAGTAGGAGGCGCAGACGATATGGCTGAACACATCCCAGCTTTGCCGGAGCAAATGATTGAGCGCGCCCACATGATGATTAAACCTGAATATGAGAAAACTTGCACGAGCCGCGTAATGGTAAACATGCCCGGCCAAGTTTTTGTTGCGATAAAAAAAGCCTAGATC
The DNA here is from genome assembly GCF_002027705.1 of Paenibacillus ferrarius. Classification (GTDB taxonomy): domain Bacteria; phylum Bacillota; class Bacilli; order Paenibacillales; family NBRC-103111; genus Paenibacillus_E; species Paenibacillus_E ferrarius. Next base: position 47,375 of record NZ_MBTG01000056.1, read on the forward strand.
TGCGCTCATGCAGTCAGGCTTTTTGTTATCTTACCGCGAATTACGGGTTAGGATTTCCTGCTGGATTCGCGTCATTGGGTCCTTGATTATTCGATGGATTGCGAATATCACGAGGCAGCTGTGGCATCACACGGCCCATGATATCAGCCATTTGTTCAGCAAACCCGGTAATCGGCCTGCCAGCTTGGATGTTGTCCCGGATGTTGCGCAGCCGTTGATCCAAATCCATATCGGCTGTTACGATTGCATTCACGCCGTAAGGATCTTTCTTGAGCGCCTCGGCTACGGAGTATTTGACCGTACCGACTTTGGCTCGATCCAGTTCCTTATTAATGTTAATGCCAACGACAGCGGTATTGCCGAAGACAACGCAATGTGCGCTCTCAACCTGCGGGATGCTGGTGGCTAACTGCTCCAACCGCTGTGCAACAGCTTTTGAATCTTTTATCTCGAGCTTTTGCGGGGCAATTTGTTGAACTTTAACTTGTTTTTGATTTGTATCTTGAGAGGGGGCACCACTTTTCGGCGCTTGACTACATCCAGCCGCGAGGGCCAGTACCAACGAACATACGTACAATAGTCTCACTAGAATCGATCCTTTCCTCAAATCTCGCGTTTAGTTTGTCCTGCACAGCTAGGTTGTATGTATCATCAAATATAACCAATGATCTAACGCCAAATCTGGGAGGGGACACACCAATGAAAAAAATTTACGTGTTAGATACCAATGTACTGCTTCAGGACCCTAATGCTTTATTCGCATTCGAAGATAATGAAGTAGTCATACCCGCCGTGGTGTTGGAGGAAATCGATTCGAAGAAACGAAATGCGGAAGAAATTGGCCGTAATGCAAGGCATGTCTCTAGATTGCTGGATGGCCTCAGAACCAAAGGCAACTTATCGGACGGTATTACACTAGAGCATGGCGGCAGCATTAAAGTGGAGCTCAATCATCGCAGCTTTGCGAAGCTGCAAGATACTTTTGCTGAATTAACGAACGATAACCGAATTCTAGCGGTCGCGCTCAATTATCATTTGGAAGAGCAGGAGAATGAACTTCCGAGACCGGTCGTGATCGTAAGTAAAGATACATTAGTTCGTATTAAGGCAGATGTGCTAGGTATCCCTGCCCAAGATTATTTAACGGATCGTATCGTCGCACAAACGGATATGTATACGGGATATATCACCCTTTTTGTTCATCCTTCGGTGATTGATGAATTTTATTCGTACCGCTTCTTGACGGTGACCTCTCTTAATCTCAACTATATGCTGCATCCGAATGAGTTTGTCATCTTGCGGGATGAGCTTGGGTCTTCCAAATCAGCCTTGCTGAAAGTGACGACAGACGCCAAAAAACTGGAACCGCTCTTTATGAGCAATGATCCCATCTGGGGAATTGCCGCGCGGAATGCGCAGCAACGCATGGCTCTTGAGCTCCTGCTCAATGACGATATCCCGCTCGTCACCCTGACTGGGAAAGCGGGTACAGGCAAGACCCTGCTGACGTTGGCTGCTGGACTTATGAAGATTGAGGATGACCGCAAATACAAGAAGTTGTTAATTGCTCGGCCAGTTGTGCCAATGGGCAAAGATATTGGTTATCTGCCTGGTGAAAAAGATGAAAAGCTGCGTCCGTGGATGCAGCCGATCTATGATAATCTGGAATATTTGTTTGACACAAAAAAACCTGGAGACATTGAAAAAATACTCGCCGGACTCGGCAGTATTCAAGTAGAAGCACTTACGTACATTCGTGGACGTTCCATTCCCGGACAATTCATCATTATCGATGAAGCTCAGAACTTATCGAAGCATGAAGTGAAAACAATCGTTTCTCGTGTAGGAGAAGGTAGTAAAATCGTTCTGCTCGGCGACCCGGACCAAATTGATCATCCTTATCTGGATGCCTCCAGCAATGGTCTGACTTATGTGGTCGAAAGGTTCAAACAAGAAGGAATCAGCGGACATATTACGCTTGAGCGCGGTGAGCGTTCGCATTTGGCTCAGCTTGCGGCAGATTTGCTCTAAAACATGCAAAAGCTTCATCCGAGCCCGCTCTGAGCCTGCCGAAAAGGTCGGCTCAGCAGGGAAGAAGCATCGAACCCGCCCCGAGCCTGCCAAAAAGGCAGTCTCTCAGCTCAGGAAGAAGGCTGCCAGCCAGCAAAAGTAAGCTGAGCCAGCCCAAAAGACCGGCTCAGCAGGTGAAAAGCATCGAACCCGCCCCGAGCCAGCCCCAAAGGCAGTCTCAACCCCGGAAAATGGCTGCCAGCCAGCATAATTAAGCTGAGCCGGCCAAAAAGACCGGCTCAGCAGGTGAAAAGCATCGAACCCGCCCCGGGCCTGCCAAAAAGGCAGTCTCAACCCCGGAAAAAGGCTGCCAACCAGCAAAAGTAAGCTGAGCCCGCCCAAAAGGCCGGCTCAGCAGAGAAAAAGCATCGAACCCGCTCCAAAAGGCAGTCTCAGCCTCGGAAGAGGCTGCCAGCCAGCAAAAGTAAGCTGAGCCAGCCCAAAAGGCCGGCTCAACCTAAAGAAAACCATAACAAACAGGCGAATATTCATCATTGGATGGATATTCGCCTGTTTGTGTTTTAGTGTTTGTATATTTCACACGATGCTAAGCAAGGATCTCAATACGGCTGCGATACGCTTTGGCGATGCCTTTCATCAGCTCTTCCAGCTGACGATCGACAACAAATACTTCGCGGTCTTGGTCATCCTTGTACAGGGCAAGCAGATGCTCTTCGATCTGAAGAGCGGCTTGGTCAACTTCCGCTTGTGGACTGTCCGTTGTGAAGCGGAAGGATACGACTAATAGTTATTTTCTAATGGGCTCGTAAACCCGTAATCACTGAAGAGATCCGTTAATTCGGCGTTACTTGGCAGCAGTCGCAGTGCCATGGAATCTGTTTGGATGTTCAATTCTGTCATAACCGCTAAGGCGGCTAACTTCTGTACTTCCTGGCTAACAATAAGCATTTCTTTGTCGCGGTCAAATACGTCAGCTTTGCCTGCAAGTGCTTTGTCAATCTGTGCAAACAATCCGGGGAGTTTATCATCCGGCAGGTCCATTAATAGACCGATTTTGGGTTCCATGGGTATTCCTCACTTTGGTTAGTAGTCCATGCTAGTTTACAAGGATAATTTAAGTTTCACAACTGCGACGCCATTTTTGGTTTCGACGCTAACGACATCGAGGTAACTGACCATTTTTTTGGGGACGAAGCCAAGTTGAAATTCTTTGGTGAAATCCTCAATTGTTGTGTCAGGAAGCTGGAAGCCGTTGAATTCAAGCTTATCGACGACGAAACGGACTTCATTCATATCTGGATTTTCTTTCAAAATAAACTTTCCTTCTAAGGACGCTTCGATTTGATCTTTTTTACCTTTGGCCATAATGTGCCCATCGGTAAAAGTGAAATTCAGATCTTGCAGCAAGTTGTCTTTTTCGTGAATGTATGAATTGAAATCGGTGTCGCTGATGGTGATAACCGGATTTTTAATGGAGGACAGGTCCATGAATTTATTTTCTTTGGTTACGTATTGTGGAAGCTCGCGGAAGGCTATAGCCAAGTTAGTTAGATATTCCCTGAATAAAGGAACACCTTCTTGTTTCCACTGCTCATTTAAATTTTTAATCTGAGTTTGGATGACTTGTCCTTGCGCGCTGACGGCCAATTGTTTGTCCAACTCCGCTTGAAGGGTGACGAGACGTTCCCGCTGAAGAAGGAATTTCTCTTTGGTCGCCTGAAGCTCGGTTCGCGACGTTTCTAGTTCTGTTTTTAGGCTTTTTAACCTGTTGAACGAATCGGTGAAAGCCGATAGAGCGCGTTGATCATTCGTGATGATCATTTGCAGGTATTCAAACATGCGCAGTGCGTCTGAGAAGGATCTTACGCTGAACAGCAGCATCCAAATTGAATCCCGATCGCCTGTATAGTAAGCCCTCATCACTTTGCCGGCATGCTTCCTTGTACTGTCGACATGGTTAGTCTGCTTGACGATATCTTGTTCATTTTGCCCGATTTGAACGACGATTTTGGCGTCCTGCTCATTTAATCGGCTAACCTCTTTGTCAATTTCAAAAATGGTAAGTCCTTTCTGTACGAGTTCTTTGGCTTCATCGGAAGCAGAACGCGGTTCTTCCGCTAAGACGGGATAGAAAGGCAGCGTGAATTGTGTGAATAAAAGCAAGGACAATAGTAAAAGTGCAAATTTATATTTCATCGAACGAATTCTCCCCCTATGAACAGATTATCATATTTCTATTAAATGAAGCACAAAAAAATACTTACCTCTGGGGAAGAGGCAAGTATTGGGCTTACTTCTATTTCTTCGCTGGTGCAATAAGCTTAAGAATTTCGTTGAAATTTTTCGCGTTTTTAGGTACTTCTCTTGTCAGTGGGGAAGCTTGGTTGATAGCATCGTAGGTTTGATGAAGAAGAATGTGATTGTCCTGCGACTTGCCATCCGTAGTCAGTGAAAAGTTGATATCAACGGTTTGATCACGAATAAAACCTTTATCGTCAATAGCGACTACTAATTTACTTGGCGCTTTAAGCTGAATGCCGTTAAGTTGTGTTTTTTTGAAGTCTTCGGCTTGAGCGGCTGTCAGCAAACCGTTATTTTGTAATGTGCCAATAAACTCAGGCAGCTTGGCTTGCAGTGCAGTATTGACCTCTTTTTCGTTTTTGCTGGTAAGCTCCACGCTAATGGATTTGGCGGAAGAGCCGTCTTTCAGCTTGACGGGATCTTTGGCTTCTTTGTACCATTTGGCGTCAATCCCGCTAAATACAAGATTGCCAAGCGTAGTAGACAACTGAGACGTATTTTTCAAAGTATCCAAGGAAAGCGGGCTTTTGCCGGCTTGGCTCATTTGCTGCATATCAATGGCATAGAACTCATCAGCAGTCTTATTTAGTGCTGGCATATTAAAATACAATTTGTTATCTTTAATGAGAATTGGTATCTCAAAAGGCGACGTAGATCCCTTAGGCGTAATTTTTAAGTCCGTTTGGAATTGCAGCGGCTCCAGGTTGCTAATCCCTTTCCAATCGATCGTGCTCTCTTTGAACAAAGACAGCAGGCCATTCGTTAAAGGGTTGGAAGACTTCATCAGGCCATCGCTTATGGATAACGTGGTACCCCCTTCAAACGTATAAGAGGTCATTTCTTTTTGTTTGCTCAGAGATTGCTCCAAGGCTTCTTTAACTTTGGTGTTGTCAGTACAAGCTGTGAGCGATATGAGGCTGATCGCTGTTACTGCTGTTAAGGTGATCCACTTCTTTGACATGCTAATCTGTCTCTCCTTCCATAATCCTACTTTATTATAATGGTTTCCTATAGGTTTGTCTGTAAGTAAACAATTGGAGGGCTCCTATTGAATTTAAAAAATCAGCTTGGACACCCGGATGTGGTGAAGACTTTGCTCACGGCTATCCAATCGGACGGCAGCGGAGCTGTCACATTTCGCGATTATATGGATATTTGTCTCTATAACGAGCCTCATGGTTATTATCGGAATGAAAATCCGAAGATTGGCAAGCAAGGCGACTTTTATACAAGCTCATCAATCGGTTCTATCATGGGTGAAATGATCGCAGCATGCATTTGCAAGGAGCTGCCTGCGGATTATTCTGAGCATGAAGCCATTCACATTGTGGAATGGGGTGGAGGGGCTGGGCGCTTAGCTCTGCACCTTTTGGATGAGTTGAAAAGAATGACTCCAGCTGTATATGAGCGGGTAACCTACACGATGATTGAATCGAGCGCATATCATCGAGAGCTGCAGCGCGCGGCGCTTCAGGCGCATTCCTCGAAGCTTAGATTTACCGATGCGGCAGAGTGGCTTGTAGAAGAACCTCAAGAGAATGTCTATGTAGTTGCAAATGAGCTTCTGGATGCCTTTCCTGTTCATCGAATTCGTTACAAGGATTCCGCTTTTCAGGAGTCCTATGTAAGCTGGCAAGAAACAGAGCAGGTTTTCCAAGAAATTTGGCGTCCATTGCAATCCGAACATATAGTAGACTATCTAACTCATATTGAAGTTCAATGGCTGGACGGGCAAATTGGGGAGATTAATCTTGCTGCCGATCGTTGGATAGCAAATGTGGGTCAACGTATGGCGAGCGGATGCTGCATTGTGATTGACTATGGAGACAGCGATACCGAGCTTTACGCAGCTCACCGCTTCCAAGGATCATTGATGTGCTACCGCCAGCATCAAGCGCATGACAATCCGTGGATTCATCAAGGGGAGCAGGATATAACCGCTCATGTGAACTTTAGTGCTTGTGAACGGGCTGCGCGGCAGCAGGGATTTGCACCCATTACAATTCAGACGCAGCGTGAGTTTTTGGTGGAGCAAGGGATATTGCAGAGGCTGCAGGACCATTATGATCCGAATCCGTTCAGTGACGTCTCCAAACGAAATCGTGCTATTAGGCAGCTTTTATTAAGCGATCAGATGAGCGAGCTGTTCAAAGTGCTTATAGCCATGAAAAAAAGGTGATCCGCGGGGCGGGTCACCTTTTTGCTTGTTGTTAAGGTTAAGGGAATTAGATTGACATTTTGAAAAATGACCAGTACGTAAATCCGCTGAAGGAAATAATCATATATCCCCAGAACAACAATATGTAGGTACGTTCTGACAAGCGCATATAGCCTAGAATAACGAATACGGCTGTTTGAAAAAAGAAAATTAGAGACATAGGTATCATATCGCCTGCTAAGCTCATCAGCGCGATAACAAGTGTCCAAAAACCTAGAACCCGAAACATGCGATCCATTCTCGTTACATCCCCCTCTCGTACCACGTTGCACTTTAACTACAACACATTATACCTTTTGAACTGAACCGTGTAAACCGTCAAACGGTGACGAAATTCAAAACATTTCATCAGATAGTAGTAGTATGCCTTTTTATCGGAATCCCATGTATGAGTGTCAAAAAATTTGGCAATACCATTTAGTATCAAATAGATTCTATGAACTCTAGTACGGGCATAGAAATAGTACTAATGGCACGAATCAATTTATACCTGTTATCTACGAATTGATTCTTCTTTATTCACTTTGGAAGCAAGCTCGGTAATGTTCCTGCGAGCCAGAAGCTTTCAGTTAGATGTATCTGTACATTATGTTAGGAGGTTTGACCTTATGTCGGCAATTAGACAAGATGCTTGGAGCGATGAAGACGACTTGATCTTAGCGGAGGTGACACTGCGTCATATCCGAGAAGGAAGCACGCAATTATCTGCGTTTGAGGAAGTTGGGGAACGCATTGGACGTACAGCAGCCGCCTGCGGTTTTCGTTGGAACAGCTTTGTACGGAAGAAATATGAGGCAGCCATTCAAATTGCCAAAGCGCAGCGTCAGAAAAGAACACAGCTTAAGAAGCATGCCGCGGTTTCTATTTCAGGCGCATCCTCGATTGGATTGCTGGATAATCCGGATTTATCAACGGGTAAAACAGAAACTTTTACCGAAGAGACGTTATCCATTGATGCTGTCATCCGCTTTTTGAGACAATGGCGAAGCACATATCAAGATATGAATCGCCATATCAAAAACTTGGAAAAAGAGCTGCAGGACAAAGAGGATGAATTAGATAGGCTTGGAAGAGAAAACAATAAGCTGAACAAACAAGTCAATGAAGTGGAAACCGACTACCGTGTCGTCAATGATGATTATAAAGCGCTGATTCAGATTATGGATCGGGCGCGTAAAATGGCCTTTTTAGTGGAAGAAGAGGAAGAGGAGAAGCCGCGTTTCAAAATGGATGCAAACGGAAATTTAGAAAGAGTAGAGTAGACTAGTTGTATGACTTTAGCCGGAAGCTTCAGATCAAGGTGAACCCTTGGACTGGGGCTTTTTTGTTGGTTATAATGGAGTTTGGGACGAGAGGGGTTGAAGTAATGCGTATTATGATTGTAGGGGCAGGCTCTTTGGGACTATTATATGCTGCCAAGCTAGCGGCTTTATGTGAACATATAACCGTCATTGCAAGAACGAGAGAGCAAGCTGAGGAGTTGACTGCACGGGGGATTGCGCTCATAGGTGCAGATAAAGAGAAGCGAAATGGTAATAACGCGTCAATAACATTTAACTACTATATAGAAGAAGCGGAATTCACGGGGTCTTTGAAACAATCGTATGATTACCTTTTTCTCATGGTCAAACAACCTTCCATCACTGAGAAACTTGTTGCTTATGTGAAAGCGCAAATGAATGAAAGCACTTATTTGGTTAGTTTTCAGAATGGTATTGGCCATGAAGAAATGTTGAAAAGCGCCATAAGTCCAAATAGATTGCTGATGGCGATCACGACAGAAGGGGCTAGACGAGAGGGTCTGACAGCTGTCGCGCATACCGGGGCGGGCACTACATTCCTAGGACCTTTAAATCAGGAGGAGGGTTTAGGTCAATTATCTCATATTTTGTTGGTGGAGCTGCTTCAGAAGGCAGGATTTCAGGCAGAGATGTCGAACAACATGGATGTAAGAATATGGAGCAAGCTGATCATCAACGCGGTCATTAATCCTCTAACAGCCATAATGCGTGTGCAAAATGGCGAACTGCTGCATTCAACCTGGTCGCTAAGCTTGATGGAAAGCTTATATCGAGAAGCACTTGTGTTAGCTGAGGCCAGAGCTGTGCGGCTTCCTGACACATTGTGGAACACCATTCTTGATGTCTGCGCGGCTACTGCAAAGAACCATTCCTCGATGCTCCAAGATATACTTCATGCTCGTACAACTGAAATAGATCGGATTAACGGAAGCCTTCTGGAGATGGCGAAGTCGCTGAATCTTAAGCTTCCAACGCACCAAACGGTTTATCAAATCGTCAAAGCTCTAGAATAAGAAGGTGTCTCTGATGTGGAAACTGCTGTCCAGCTGGTTTATGAATTTATATGCCCTATTGGCTGTTGCGCCATTTATTACGTTTATCCTTTTGTGGCTCCTCGTTTATGTTTTTCTTCGGGATAAGAAGATGACAACGCGATTAACGATGGATGTGACGACGTTCTTTTTGCTGGGGTCTGTTTCTTTGATGTGGAATCAATTGTTCCATACGAATTTTGGGTTCTGGTTAATCGCGCTCGTTCTGCTTATTGCTTTTGGCATTATTGGCGGCTATCAAACGAATCTCAAAGGCAAAACGGATTTAATGCGGGTAAGCAGGGTAGTCTGGAGACTTAGCTTTCTGGGGCTTTCGGCACTTTATATTTTATTGTTTTTTCTGCATGTCGGGAAAAACTATATTTTCTTGACGTAGTCTCCCGTTATTCATGCGAATGGGAAGAAAAATTCATTTTTTTCTATGATCTTTGTAATATTTATTGAAGATTTGTAGAAAATAACAATGAATTTCGTCTAGATTTTATTGACCGATGGTTGTATAATTAGAATCCGTGAGGCGCATTTCCGCCTTATATGATTATAACATTATTCTTACAAAGGTAAATTAATTCTGGACAATCTTTGGTAATATGTTATAATTCCTTGCGTAGAGTCTAGTAATTTTTTTTACCATAGCTTTGCGTAAGATATCCTAACATGTTTGAAGCGGTTTCATTTTATTATTGGGTTCATGGTGTAAAGTTTATGTAATAATAACTCTCAAACACACCTAGCCATAGATGTCTAGATATACATAATTTTAAAGGAGGAGTTTTATGAAAGCGACGAAGTGGGTTTCAACAGCAGTAGCATTAACCCTGATGGGTAGTGTAGCAATTGGTTGTGCTAAAAAAGAGGAAAATCCTTCAACATCTCCTGGGGACACGAAAGGTACGTCAGCTCCAGCTTCCAACAAACCGCAAGAACTGAAAATCAATTTTACAGCTGAGCCTCCAATCATGGATAGCTCCAAAACAACAGCAAATGCTGCATTCACGTTCCTTGCCGCATTTAACGAAGGACTTTATCGTACAGATAAAGATGGGAAGGCTACTCCAGCACTTGCCAAAGATTTCCCGAAAATCTCCGCAGATGGTCTGACATATACGTTTGACATTCGTGATAACGCAACTTGGTCAGATGGACAGCCTGTTAAAGCACAAGATTTCGTATATTCCTTCAAACGTACACTTGATCCTAGCACAAAAGCTCAATACAGCTTCATCGTTGCTTGGATTAAAGGTGGAGAAGCAGTTACTAAAGCAAAAACGCCTGAAGAAGTTAAAACGGCACAAGATGCTCTTGGCGTAAAAGCTATTAGCGATAAACAGCTTGAAATTAAACTTGAAAAACCGGTAGCCTTCTTTACACAATTGCTTGCTTTCGCAACTTTCTTCCCGCAAAGAGAAGATTTCGTTACTAAAGCTGGTGACAAATACGGCGCTGAAGTTGATAAAGTTATTGGTGCGGGTCCGTTCGTTCTGAGCAAATGGGATCACGGTCAAACACTTGAACTTGTTAAAAACGATAAATATTGGGATGCTGCTAACGTGAAGCTTACAAAAGTTACAGCTAACATCGTTAAAGATACCAATACAGGTCTGAACCTATATGAAACAGACGCAGCTGATTTGACAGAAATCAACCGCGATCAATTGAAACTGTACAAAGGTAAACCAGACAACCTGCCTAAACCAGAGTTGACGAACTCTTACCTGATGTACCAAACGAAAAAAGTTCCAGCATTAGCTAACAAGAAGATTCGCCAAGCTTTGGGTATGGCGATCGACCGTCAAGCTTATGTAGATACGGTTCTGGCTAACGGATCTGTAGCTTCCACAGGGCTTGTACCAGGTGGTACTTCTGACGGCAACGGCGGAGACTTCCGTAAATCGGCTGGCGAAACACAACCGAAGTTCGATGCAGCGAAAGCAAAACAATTGCTTGCAGAAGGTTTGAAAGAAGCTGGCTTAACAGCTCTTCCAAAAATGAAAGTGAATGCAGATGATACTGAAACTGCGAAAAAATCACTTGAGTTCATCCTTGCACAATGGAAAGAAAATCTTGGATACGAAGCTGTTGCGAACCCAGTTCCACATGCTCTGCGTATTGAGCTTTCCTCCAAAAAAGATTTCGAAATCGTACTTTCCCTATGGGGCGCGGATTACAACGATCCAATGACGTTCTTGGATATGTGGGTAACAGGTGGAGAGTTTGACGAAGGCGACTACAGCAACCCAGAATACGATAAGCTGGTCAAATCCGCTCAAACCGAAGTTGATGCTGCCAAGCGTTCCAAAGCGATGATCGATGCTGAGAAAATCCTTATGGATGATCAAGGTGTAGCACCACTTTACTTCCGTACACGTGCTTACTTGAAAAAAGATAATGTAAACGGCTTGATTCTTCCATCATTTGGACAAGAGTGGGAATTGAAATGGACATCTATCAAGTAATCTAAGTTCGGACTGTGATTAGTTAAAGAAGAGGCCGTTCGCACCTCGTGGGAGCGGCCTCTTCTAAATTTCTCAAGAGTTAATTTTAATAAAGGAGGAGCAATATGGTTAAGTTCATTCTTCGCCGTTTCTTATACGCGCTTATTACGTTATGGCTAATTGCATCATTTACTTTCGTATTGATGAAAAACTTACCAGGTAATCCACTTGGAGAAGGCGCCGAACGGATTCCTAAAGCTACGAAAGAGATGTTGTTGAAGCAATATGGCTTGGATAAGCCATTATGGGAACAGTACTTGACTTTCATGAACAACATCATCCATGGCGATCTAGGAGCTTCATTTCAATTCCCGGCTCACAAAGTTACGGATATTATTAAACAAGCATTTCCTTCTTCACTGAAGCTTGGTTTAATTTCCATTGCTATTGCTATCGTAGTAGGTTTAACATTAGGTATTATCGCGGCACTGAAGCATAACAAAGCAGGCGACTATACAGCGATGTTCATTGCGATTTTGGGTGTATCTATCCCGTCTTTCGTTCTAGGGCCACTTTTATCTTATTATGTTGGCGTTAAATGGGGCATACTTCCTGCAGGATTATGGAAAGGACCCAAATACGTCATCTTACCGTCACTCGCGCTTTCTTTTGGTACCATTGCGATTCTAGCCCGTCTGATGCGAACGTCCATGTTGGATGTACTGAATCAAGATTATATTAAAACGGCGAAATCCAAAGGTTTATCCAATCTTACCGTCGTTGTTAAACATACAGTTCGGAATGCGATTCTCCCGGTTATCACAATTATCGGCCCAATATTTGTAAACGTCATCACAGGTACACTCGTTGTAGAGCAAATTTTCTCAGTGCCAGGCTTGGGGAAACACTTTGTAAGCTCGGTTACTTCCAATGACTACACGATGATTTCTGGATTAACCATTTTTTACTCAGCTATTCTAATTTTAGTAGTATTCCTTACTGACGTAGCGTACGGTTTTGTTGACCCTAGAATTCGTCTTGGGAAAGGCGGGAAATAATTGATGCAAACTCCAAATAACACATCTGAGGCTAACTTTAAGTTTGCTCCCGTATCGAAAACATCTTTAACTGGCGATAGAATTTTAAGACCTTCGCTCAATTACTGGCAGGACGCATGGAGACGACTTAAGAAAAATAGACTGGCTATGGCTGGCTTAATTATATTGGCAGCTTTAATCCTATTAGCGATTATTGCGCCTCTTGTTTCTAGCTACGATTATCAGACACAAAACTTAAAGTTGAAAAACGCAATGCCAAGCGCTGATCATTGGTTTGGAACAGATGATTTTGGACGCGATCTGTGGACGCGTGTCTGGGTAGGCACACGAATTTCCCTTTTCATCGGTATTACCGCGGCATTGATCGATTTAGTGGTTGGTGTTATCTATGGTGGTATTTCTGCCTACTACGGCGGGAAAGTCGATGAAGTTATGCAGCGTACGATTGAGATCGTTTATGCGATTCCTTTCTTGTTGATCGCGATTCTCTTGATTATGGTTATCGGATCAGGGATTTCCTCGATCATCATCGCCTACAGTATTACGGGCTGGGTTCCCATGGCTCGTCTAGTGCGGGGTCAAATGTTGACATTGAAAGAGCAGGAATTTGTTCTTGCTTCCCGTACATTAGGTGCTTCTCCGCTGAGAATTATTATGCGCAGTCTAATTCCGAATGCGTTGGGCATCATCATCGTACAAATTACGTTCGTTGTCCCATCTGCGATCTTTACGGAAGCTTTCTTAAGCTTTATTGGACTAGGCGTTGTACCGCCGCTGGCTTCACTGGGTAACTTATTATCCGACGGTGCTAATGTTATGCGTTTATATGCATACCGTTTAATTGTCCCGACCATTGTTTTCAGTTTGATTCTAATAAGCTTTAACGTCCTTGGCGACGGGCTTCGCGACGCACTTGATCCGAAAATGCGCAAGTAAGAAGGGGTGAATAATGATGAGCATCAAAGACAATTTACTTGAAGTTAAAGATTTAAGGGTTTCTTTCCAAACCTATGCGGGAGAAGTCCAAGCTGTTCGCGGCGTATCTTTTTCTTTGAAAAAAGGTGAAGTGTTGGCGATTGTAGGTGAATCCGGCTGCGGTAAATCCGTTACGGCACAAACGCTCATGCGTTTAATTCCTACTCCGCCTAGCTATATAAAGAGTGGCTCCATCCTGTTCGATGGGAAAAGTGATATTACAAAGCTTTCCAACAAGCAAATGGAGAAAATTCGCGGATCCGAAATCGGCATGATTTTCCAAGATCCAATGACATCACTCAACCCAACGATGAAAGTCGGCGATCAGATCACAGAAGGTTTGATCAAGCATGAAGGTTTGAGCAGAAAAGCGGCAACAGAGAAAGCGATTGAGATTCTTAAATTAGTTGGGATCAACTCGCCGGAAGGACGTATTCATCAGTATCCGCATGAGCTTTCTGGTGGTATGCGACAACGTATCATGATTGCAATCGCACTGGCTTGTTCGCCTAAGTTGCTAATTGCCGATGAGCCGACGACTGCTCTGGATGTTACAATTCAAGCGCAAATCATTGATTTGATGAAGACCATTTCGGAGAAAACGGACTCTTCTATTATCTTAATTACACATGATCTTGGTGTCGTTGCAGATATGGCACAGCGTGTCGTTGTTATGTATGCAGGTAAAATTGTCGAACAAGGGACTGTAGACGAAATTTTCTACGATCCACAGCATCCTTATACATGGGGCTTGCTTCGCTCGGTGCCTCGTTTGGATACGAATAGTAATGAAGAGCTTGTCCCGATTCCGGGTACGCCGCCAGATCTATTTGCACCTCCAAAAGGGTGTGCTTTTGCAGCCAGATGTCCATACGCCATGAATCATTGCCTGGAGGAAGATCCGGAGCATACAACGCTTTCGGAGACTCACAGCTCCGCGTGCTGGCTGTTGCATCCTGATGCACCGAAAGTTGAACGTCCTGTAGGAGTAGGAGGTCATCAACATGTCCAATAAACCTATTTTGCAAATTCGCAATATGAAGAAGCATTTTAATCTTGGCAATGGCAAGGTGCTTAAGGCCGTCGACAATTTCTCGATAGAAATCAATCGGGGTGAAACCTTTGGTCTCGTTGGGGAATCTGGTTGCGGGAAATCGACAGCTGGACGTACGATTATCAATCTGTATGACGTCACGGAAGGCGAAGTTATTTTCGATGGCGAAAATGTTCACAAGATGAAAGGCAAGAAGCTGAAGGATTTTAATCGGAATATGCAAATGGTATTCCAAGATCCGTACGCTTCCTTGAACCCGCGTATGACCGTTGGTAATATCATTGCAGAAGGCATTGATATCCATGGTCTATACAAAGGGGCTAAACGCAAAGAACGCGTGATGGAATTGCTGCGTGCTGTTGGTTTGAATGATGAGCATGCCAGCCGGTTCCCGCATGAGTTCTCCGGCGGCCAACGCCAGCGTATCGGGATTGCCCGTGCTTTGGCGATTGAACCTAAATTTATTATCGCGGATGAGCCGATCTCGGCCTTGGACGTATCTGTTCAAGCTCAGGTTGTTAATCTGTTCAAAAGATTGCAAAAAGAAATGGGTTTGACTTATTTGTTTATTGCGCATGACTTGGCGATGGTAAAGCATATTTCTGATCGTATCGGTGTTATGTACTTGGGCAACCTTGTTGAAGTTACGACATCCGATGATCTTTATGCGAAGCCGCTTCATCCTTATACGCAGTCATTGCTCTCGGCTATTCCGATCCCGGATCCAGAGATTGAACGTACGCGTGAGCGTATCATTCTTCAAGGTGACGTGCCAAGTCCGCTCAACCCGCCAAGCGGCTGCCCGTTCCGTACGCGCTGCCCGCAAGCAATGGCGAAATGTGCAGATTCGATGCCGCCTACCAAAGAAGTGGAACCACATCACTTTGTTGCTTGTCATTTGTATTAATTTGCTCGGCCGTCCCTTAGGGGCGGCTTTTTGTCTTGTTCGGATTTTAATTGTAATTTTTAAAAATACAGTTTTGACGATTTCGGGGCTTACGTGTACAATCAAAGAATAGCTGTTTTATTTGTTGTGAAGAGGAGACACAAGAAAGCTTATGCAAATCGATACTTTTCATTGGAAGAAAAATCAGATATTGGCGGAAGATTATATTGGTCAATCGGATCAAGCAAAAGCATTATATCCGTATCATTTTGGAAACGTAGAAGATTGGCAATCCCGTGTAGATTGGTTGGACGAAGGCGGCACTTCGCTGCGGGCTGATCGCGGGCGCTTGGTGGAAGTGCTGCAAGCTTATAATGAACGTATTGGCAACTCACAGGCTGCTGTCGAGCAGATTAAAGCACTTGCAGGGAAGGATGCGCTCGCGATAGTAGGGGGGCAGCAAGCCGGCTTGTTTGGGGGTTCGCTTTTGGTCATGTACAAAGCGATTACACTTATTCAATTGGCGCGTGAGTGGAGCGCGAAATTGGAGCGCCCAGTCGTGCCTGTTTTCTGGATTGCAGGCGAGGACCATGATTTCGATGAAGTCAATCATATACACATGTTATCCCAAGCTCAGCAGATTGAGAAAGTGAAGATGGATCATCCGACAGGCAAACGGACATCAGTCAGCAGACTGCCGCTTACGGCTGAAGCATGGAAAGAAGCACTGAACGCCTTGGATCAATCATTAATGGATACGGAGTTCAAAGCATCCTTGCTAACAAAACTAGAGAGGACTGTGGTTGACGAGGCTTCCTTATCCGATGCATTTGCACGATGGATGGCCATTTTATTTGGCGAATACGGACTTGTTCTCATAGATTCGGATGAGCCGAATCTGCGTGCGCTGGAAGCATCCATGTTTGAGCAATTAATCGTTCAGAATGAAGCTTTGACAGCCTCGCTGCTGACAAGTCAGGATGAGGTCACACAAGCGGGTTATGGCGTTCAAGCGGAGATTACGCAGGAAAGCGCTAATCTGTTTGTCTTTGCTGGTGAGCAGCGTCTGCTTTTGCACCGTGAGGGGAATTACTTTGCGGATAAGAAGAATGAGCATCGCTTTACTAAGGAGCAATTGCTTGATATGGCTTTGACAACGCCTGAACAATTGAGCAATAACGTCATGACGCGGCCGCTGATGCAGGAATTTCTATTCCCCGTTCTGGCGACGGTTCTTGGAGCTGGTGAAATTGCCTACTGGGCGTTAACGAAACACGCTTTCGAACAATTTGGCATGAAAATGCCCATCTTGGCGCCGCGGCTGGAGTTTACACTCATCGAAGGTACCGTTCATAAGCAAATGAACAAATATGAGTTCACTTTTGCTGATGTGCTTGAACGTTTTGAACAAAAGAAACAAGCTTGGCTGGATGCGCAAGATACGCTGCAGTTAAACGAACGTTTCGATGTTGTGAAAAAGGATTTCCATGCGAGCTACGCGCCGCTTGTCGAAACATTGGCTGCAATCAATCCCGGTGTCAAAAAGCTGGGGGACACGAATCTCTTAAAGATTCTTGAACAGATCGAATTTCTTCAGCACAAAGCAGGGGAAGCGTATAAAGCGCAGTTCGATGCAGCACTTAGACAATTGGAGCGCATACGCCTAACAATATTACCGTTAGCAAAGCCGCAAGAAAGAGTGTATAATGGGTGTGCTTATCTAAACCGATATGGGAATGATTGGCTTCGTGATTTAGTGGAGAATGCAATACCTGTAGACGGTTTGCATCGTGTTTATTATTTATAGGAGGAATCGACCATGACAACTGTTGACAAAAGTATTGTAACTGATATGGCTTTAGCGCCAGACGGACATTTAAAGATTGACTGGGTTCAGGCTCATATGCCTGTTTTGAATCGCATTCGTGAGCAATTTGAGAAAGAGCAGCCTTTCAAAGGGTTGAAAGTGACGATTTCTTTGCATCTAGAAGCGAAGACGGCCTATCTAGCCAAAGTGGTTAAGGCTGGCGGAGCAGAAGTTACAATTACAGGCAGCAACCCGCTTTCAACGCAAGATGACGTTTGTGCGGCGCTTGTGGAAGACGGCATCACTGTATATGCCAAATATAATCCAAGTCCGGAAGAGTACAAGGAATTATTGATTAAAGCGCTTGAAACAAAACCTGATCTTATCATTGATGACGGTGGCGACTTGGTTTCCATTCTACATTCCGAACGCAAGGATTTGGCTGTGCAAGTTCGCGGCGGTGCGGAAGAAACAACAACAGGTATTCTGCGTCTGAAAGCGATGGATAAAGAAGGGAAGCTTGAATTCCCGATGGTTGCTGTGAACGATGCTTTCTGTAAATACTTGTTCGACAATCGGTATGGAACAGGGCAATCGGTATGGGATGGCATTAATCGTACGACGAACTTGGTTGTGGCTGGCAAAACCGTTGTTGTTGTCGGCTACGGCTGGTGCGGTAAAGGTGTTGCGATGCGTGCGAAGGGTCTGGGCGCGAATGTTATCGTTACAGAGATCGACGCTATCAGAGGCGTTGAGGCGTACATGGATGGTTTTGCTGTTATGCCAATGGTAGAAGCGGCTAAGCTGGGTGACTTCTTCGTAACTGTTACAGGGAATCGCGATGTTATTCGCGGAGAGCACTACAAAGTTATGAAAGATGGAGCTATTCTTTCGAATGCAGGCCACTTTGACGTAGAAGTGAATAAACCTGAACTTGAGGCTATGTCTTCTTCCAAACGTACTGTGCGTCGCAATATTGAAGAATATCAATTGACGGATGGCCGCAAAATCTACGTCCTTGCTGAAGGTCGTCTCGTGAACCTCGCTGCAGGTGATGGACATCCGGCAGAAATTATGGATATGACGTTCGCGCTGCAAGCGATGTCCTTGAAATATGTCAACGATGAGTATGAAAAGTTGGGTAAAACCGTTGTAAATGTTCCTTATGTTTTGGATGAGCAGGTGGCTAGATTCAAACTGGAATCATTGGGTACTAGTATTGATTTCTTGACGGAAGAGCAAAAAATGTACTTAGACAGCTGGGCTGAGCATTAAACGATAAAGATGAGCCTTTCAATCCACTTTGGTGGTTGGGAGGCTTTTTTTGCTGATTTCCTGCAATTCTGCATCCTTTTTGGTCTTGGAAAGCCACGAATCAATAAATGCCTGCGATTGTGCAGGTTTTTGAGGGTTTTTCTTGATTAGGGGGGGGAAACGCTTAAAAAGCCTGCATAATCGCAGGCTTTCCTGTGTTTCAGCTGATTTCGCCGGAAAAGCCTGCATTTTTGCAGGCTTTGGCTATTGCTGTATCTGTGCACCAGGATGGAAGTGTCCGAAATGGGGAGATAGGCTTCGTCTTCCGTTTGACTAAGAATGTCACTTTGTCTGTTGGCGGTGAGAAGGGGGACATCTTGCCATGAGAGAACCGGTCTTTCCAGATTGGAATATCGAGTCAGCCAGAAAAGAAGCCGCTTCATTCGAGTGGATGGATGGCATTCACGCATTTAAGATTGGAATTTCTTGTTGTTGCTCCAAATGGGCAATCATCTATGCAACTTTTCTTGGGCGCACTCCGTTTATAGGGTGTGCGACCTATATTTGGAAAAGAGGGGTGCTATCATGGGGGGCTTGAAAAGTAAAGAGAACAGCAGACGAATGCAAGGGCAGAGGTATGGAATGCTGACAGCAGGTGGAAGGAAGCAAGGGGGCGAGCGAAGGAGGAAGCAAGGGAGGAAGTGGACAACGTCGCATATATTCGTCGTTTGTATCCTAGTTGTTGCCCTCTTGTCCGGCTGCAGCTCAGCTGTTAACGACACAGCCAAGTCGTCGTTGGCAAACGAAACGAGCGATCAAATGCATGTGGATGGCAAACAAGCTGAAATGGCCAAACGCTCCGAAGATAAGGCTGCTGCTGTGCCTGCTGCTCAAGCTGGAAGCGGACAATTGGCTGCCGAGAAGTCGAAGGATGCTGCATCGATTAGCGTGATGCCGGCAATCGGAAGCGATGAAGCGGCAGGTTTTAACCGAAAGTTAATTTATCGTGCTAATTTGGTTATGCCTGTGGAGGATTACAGCAAGTCGCAAACGGCGCTTCGTGACCTGGTTACATTAAGCGGCGCTTATATCCTGCAGTTCTCTGAAAATGCCAACACGGGGGAGCGGGGCGGTACATACACGATTAAGGTAGCTGCGAACGGATTTGTTTCCTTATTAGACGGTTTGGAGAAAATTAGTCCGTCGCTGCAACGGAATGTACAGGGGCAGGATGTGACCGAACAATACGTGGATCTAAGTTCCCGCCTTAAAGCCAAAGAACTGGTTGAAGCCCGCTTGCTTAGCTTTATGGAAAAGGCATCGAAGACGGATGATCTGCTGGCCTTCTCGAATGAGCTTTCCAAAGTTCAGGAGACGATTGAACAGATTAAAGGTCAAATGAGATATCTAGATCAGAACGTAGCGTTCTCTACAATTGAGCTGCGGATATATCAGCGAACTGGAAACAAGCCGCTGCTCGCTGATCCGAATCAATTAACGCTTCAAGAACGGGTTCACAAAGCTTGGAGTTCCAGTCTCAATGTTCTTGTTGCCGTGATGCAGGGAATTCTTGTTTTCTTGGCTGCAGCATTTCCTGTTATTGTAATTGCTTTGTTGATTGGGACGCCGATCTGGTTGTATAGACGTAAAAGAAATAGGGAATTACTGGCGATGCGAAATGAGCTGAAAGCGCAAAATGCTTCGCTGAACGCATTGGATGGTGAGAAACAAGAAACAAAAGACATCGAATCGCCCTAAAATTGAAATTAATTTTGAAAATCCTGCTCCCGTAGCAGGATTTTTTTCATTTTTGGCGAATTATGATTAAAAAGTGGTGGAAAGTGGTACAAAGTGGAGGGAAAGGGGGCGCGCATGCTATGTTCATGGGTGAATATCAACATAGCATCGACGAAAAGGGGCGAATGATCATTCCCGCCAAATTTCGTGAAGCCCTTGGAGAATCCTTTGTTATCACCCGCGGCTTGGATCAGTGTTTATTCGTCTATCCGCAGTCGGAATGGGCAATACTTGAGCAGAAGCTCAAAGCGCTGCCGCTCATGAAATCCGATGCTAGGGCGTTTACCCGCTTTTTCTTCTCCGGAGCTACGGAGTGCGATCTTGATAAACAAGGGAGAGCGAACATTCCAGGTAATCTCGTTGATCATGCCAAGCTTGAGAAAGATTGTGTGGTTATCGGTGTTTCTAACCGAGTTGAGATTTGGAGTAAGCAAATTTGGGAAAGCTATGCCAATGAATCGGAACAATCCTTTAATGAAATAGCAGAGAAACTCGTCGATTTCAATTTTGATTTATAGATACTTACGAAGTGAGTTTTCCCAAAAGAAAGCTCTTAGGAGGACAACAAGTGTTTCATCATGTGACTGTACTTAAGGAAGAATCTGTTGAAGGTTTACATATAAAGCCGGATGGTGTTTATGTGGATTGTACGATGGGAGGAGCAGGTCATAGCTCCCTGATTGCATCTAAACTAGGCCCCAATGGCTTGTTGATTGCTTTGGATCAGGATGATATTGCATTAGCCAATGCTCAAACGGTTCTTGCTCCTTATCTGGATCGCGTAAAAATTGTAAAAAGCAATTTCAGAGACTTGGAAAATGTACTCCGCAACGAGCCTAGAGCTCTTCGGGACGGCGTCCCTCAGGTTGACGGCATCCTATTTGATCTTGGTGTTTCCTCTCCTCAATTGGATGATGGAGACCGGGGATTCAGCTACAATCATGACGCAGAGCTTGATATGAGAATGGATCGTACAACGGCATTAACGGCCAAAACGATCGTCAATGAATGGTCGCCAGAGCAAATAGCTCGCATTTTGTTCGAGTATGGCGAAGAGAAGTTCTCCAGACGAATTGCAGGTGTCATAGCCGAAGCAAGAACCAAAAAAACGATTGAAACGACTGGGGAACTAGTCGAGTTAATAAAAGAAGGCATTCCAGCAGCAGCCAGAAGAACCGGCGGTCATCCGGCCAAGCGCAGCTTCCAAGCATTGCGCATTGCAGTCAATGATGAGTTAGGGGCTTTTGAAGAAGCGTTAGTACAGTCAGTTCGTTGTCTTGCACCGCAAGGGCGCGTTGCAGTGATAACATTCCACTCGTTGGAAGATCGTATTTGCAAACAGTTTTTCGTGAAAAATGTGGAGAAATGCACATGTCCTCCCGATCTTCCATTTTGCGTATGCGTGAAAAAAGGAACTGTCAAATTAGTGACGCGTAAACCGATCATACCTAGTGAGCATGAGCTTGAAGTGAATCAGAGGGCGAGATCAGCAAAACTGCGGATTGCAGAGAAGCTTTGAACCAAGGGAGGAACGAAGATATGCCATCTTACATTCAAGGCAATTTGGCTCTCGATCAGAAACGCGCTGTACCCAAGCAGAAGGTTAAGATCAAAGAAACAACAAAGGTTGTTTATCGCAATAAGTCATTGCCGACACAAGAGAAAATGCTTTATTTATTCACAGTCGTGTTATGTGTTATCGTAGCTGGCGTCATTATCTGGCGCTACGCGGCTATCTATGAAATGAACGCGAATATTCTAAAAATGCAAAATGAAATTCGCGAGATTCAAGCTCAGAACAGCGCTTTGAAGCAAGAAGTAGAAAAACTGCAAAGTCCAGATCGCTTAAAAGAGGAAGCCGCACGTCTCGGGTTTAATTTACAAGATGAGAAGCAAGTTAGCCTAGTGACGCCTCCTAAGTCGAAGTCTAGCACGAACAGCAGTAAAAATACGAAAACAGCTTCTAAACCGTAACGGGCAGGTATGGATATGACGAAAAAAATTAAGCTGCGATCTTTACTCATCGGAGGGTTTTTCACCCTTCTTTTTGTTGTCCTTGTTGGTAGAGTCTATTGGATTCAAGTGGTAGAGGCGTCTTGGCTGCTGAAAGGCGCGGAGACTAGATGGGAGACAGATAAGATTATTGCCCCTGTCAGAGGCACCATCATGGATAGAAATGACAAGGCGTTGGCCGTAGAAGGAACTGCTTATACGATTGCTCTCAACCCTAAAGTGATAGATGGCTATAAGGTTTCTGAACCAATTGTGCAGGGGCTAGCAGAGATTTTGAAAGAATCGGAAGAAACGAAACCGGAACTTGTTAATAAAATTAGGAAATTAGCAACGAGATTGAAGCAGGATGGATCAGATTTTGCTGCCAATGTGGAGATTAGGAATGAAGGCTGGAAAATTGATAAAGATAAAGCGGATAAGGTACGTGAGCTGATCAAGACGCTTCAAACTAAGCTCAATCTCTCTACCAGGGCGAATGTGGGAATTAGTATTTTAGAAGAGAAGAAAAGATATTATCCTGGTCAAACGCTAGCTTCGCATATTCTTGGTTACACGAATAAAGAAGGGGAAGCCGCATTAGGCTTGGAGCTCAAGCTCAATGATACACTCAAGGGCATTCCTGGCATGCTAAGCTATGAAAAGGATGGAAAAGGCGTTGAGCTGCCTGACGCCAAGGTTGATTTCAAACCTGCGGTTGATGGCAATAACGTACGGCTTACGATTGATAAGAACATTCAGTTCTATTTGGAAAGCGCGCTGGCGAAAGTCAACGACAAGTGGCACCCCAAGAGCTTAACGGCGATTGCCGTTAATCCGCAAACGATGGAAATATTAGGCATGGCGAACACGCCAACCTTTAACCCGAATACGTATTGGACGATTAAGGATCAGGCTGATTTTAAAAATGGCGCTGTGGCTTCACGCTACGAGCCAGGGTCGACGTTCAAGCTGGTCACGCTAGCAGGTGCAATTGAAGAAGGTGTTTTCAATCCTGCGGAGATGTACCAATCAGGACAAATTCAGGTAGCGGACAGAGTCCTTCATGACCACAATTACGTTGGTTGGGGGAAGATCTCTTTTCTGGATGGATTGAAACGGTCAAGCAACGTGGCATTCGTCAAGCTAGGTTTAGAAAAACTGACTGAACCCAAATTCAGAAATTATATTACCAAATTTGGGTTTGAGGAAAAAACGAATATTGATATGCCCAATGAAGTTTCGGGTTTAGTTGATATGAAATATAAGCCGGAAATCGCAACAGCGACTTATGGCCAAGGGAAAGTTGTGGTTACGGCTATTCAACAAACAGCCGCATATGCAGCAATGGCTAACGGCGGGAAATTGATGTGGCCTCATATTGTCAAAGATATTGTCGATCCGAAAACCGGGAAAACGATTCAATCTTTTGAACCCAAAGTGGTTAGACAAGTGGTTAGCGAAAAAACAGCGAATCTAGTAAGCGGGTATCTCGAGCAAGTTGTCTCTGACCAAGAGATTGGTACAGGTAAGCTTGCCTATATGGAAGGTTATCGGGTAGCAGGAAAGACCGGAACTGCGAATCTCGTTCGTCCCGGTGAAAAAACGTACTCGCCGAATACGTGGGTTATTTCCTTTATCGGTTATGCCCCTGTTGAAAATCCACAAATCTTAGTTACCCTGATCGCGGACCAGCCGGATCTAGGCGGCAACTATCATTTGGGGGGTCAGGTTTTGGCGCCTGCTTTTAAAGAAATTGTCGGAGAATCACTGCAATATATGGGCGTCGCGTCCAATAAGCAAACCAAGATGGTGGCGAAGGAAGCGAACAAGCTGACGGTTCCCAATTTCTCGGAATCAACGTCCGAAAGTGCTAAGGCAACTGCGAAAGAAAGCGGCCTATCACTTGAGGTCTTTGGCAAAGGCAATAAAGTTGTTGACCAATTTCCGAAAGCAGGAACAGAAATCTTGTCTGCACAACGAATTTATGTAGCAATGCAACCTGTGGATGGAATGCCATTGCCGAATTTGGTTGGACGATCCTTGCGGGATGCCGTCGAGGCTTGCTCCTTCTTCAAGGTGGATTGCCAAACATCAGGAGAAGGCTACGTCTCGGATCAAGCTGTATCCGGTGACGGAGAAGGGCGAAGCGCAACACTCCAGCTTAAGCCGCTGAGTGAGAAAACAGCGGCATCGGATTCTCAGGCGTCGGCTTCATCGACGCCGCCACCGAAAGCGAAAACAGAGGATCAACGATCTACCGGCAAAAAGGCTCCTTAACGGAGAGCTTGTTCTAACCCCTGTTTGTCCCGAATAGTCATGTTAGGAATGACTTGATTTATTTGGGAAGGGAGATTGAACGTTCATGCGTGTTTCTAACGTTACCGTTCGTCGCAGATTGTTTACTGCACTTATCATTAGCACCGTCATCTTCAGTGCACTTATCATCCGTCTGGCTTACGTTCAGCTATGGATTGGACAAGACTTGGCGAATAAAGCGGAAGATAGTTGGCGAAGGAAGATTGAGTTTGCGCCCAAAAGAGGCGAAATTCAGGATCGCAATGGGATTACGATGACCTATAGTATGAGTACCCCTACGATTGTGGCCATTCCTGTTCAGGTTCAAGATGCCCGAAGTACCGCAGCGAAGCTTGCAGAAGTGCTTCAAGGAAATGAAGAGGACATCTTTAAGCAAATTACCAAAAGAACCTCACAAGTCGATATAAAGCCTGCTGGGCGAAAAATAACGATTGAAAAGGCGCAGGAAGTCCGCAATCTTCATCTTCCCGGCATCGTGGTCGCAGAAGATAATAAAAGGTACTACCCCTTCGGCAATTTAGCGGCGCATATTCTTGGCTTCGCTGGAATTGATAAAGGAATTACGGGGATTGAAGCGAAATATGACAGCCAATTGACCGGGATACCCGGAAATATTTCTTATATGACGGATGCTGCGGGCAGAACGCTGGAGGGGACAACGGATACGTATACGAGCCCCAAAGACGGCCTGAATGTGAAATTAACCATCGACAGTCATCTGCAGTCTGTGATGGAAAGAGAATTGGATCAAGCGATGGTGCAGTACCAAGCGCAAAATGTTGTCGCCATTATGATGGATCCGAATAATGGCGAAATTCTCGCCATGGGCAGCAGGCCAACCTATGAACCAGGCAATTACAAGGATTTTCCGAGCGAAACGTATAATCGGAACTTGCCCATCTGGAAAACGTATGAGCCAGGCTCTACTTTCAAAATCATTACGCTGGCAGCTGCGTTAGAGGAAAAAAAGGTCGATCTCAAAAATGAGCAATTTTTTGACCCTGGTTTTATTGAAGTTGGCGGAGCTAGGCTGCGCTGCTGGAAGCGTGGCGGTCATGGCAGTGAAACGATGCTGCAGGTGGTGCAAAATTCCTGCAACCCTGGTTTCGTTGTTATGGGGCAGCGCTTAGGCAAGGAGAAGTTGTTTGACTATATTTCCAAATTCGGTTTTGGGAAGAAGACAGGGATTGATCTTGGCGGGGAAGAAAACGGGATTATGTTTAAGCCGTCACAAGTCGGACCGGTTGAGCTGGCAACAACGGCTTTCGGTCAAGGGGTGTCGGTAACGCCAATCCAACAAATCACGGCGGTATCCGCAGCAATCAACGGCGGCAAGCTGTTTAAGCCTTATGTGGCCAAATCGTTCACAAATCCGGATACGGGCGAGGTTGTCAATGTCGTTGAGCCGCAATTGGTGCGTAATGTGATCTCCGAAGGAACCTCGAAGCAAGTCCGTGAAGCGCTTGAAAGCGTTGTGGCTCTGGGGACAGGACGAAATGCTTTTATTGACGGCTACCGGGTCGGTGGCAAAACAGGAACAGCGCAAAAGGTAATTAATGGTCGTTATTCACCGGATGAGCATATTGTTTCTTTCATCGGCTTTGCGCCGGCAGATAATCCGAAGATTGTTATCTATGCTGCTGTTGATGACCCGAAAGGCATACAGTTTGGCGGGCTTATCGCAGCCCCATTAGTGAAGAACATGATGGCTGACGCACTCCGATATATGAAGGTCGAACCCGATAAAGCTCAGCTCAATAAAGAGTATCGTTATGGGGAAATTCCGGTTGTTGAGGTGCCGGACTTGGTTGGAGCGTCAGTTGATGATATATTAGAAGATCTGAACATGAATTTTAAGCTGGCGAAGTCGGGAAATGGCAACTATGTCATTAGTCAAGCGCCTAAGGCAGGCTCGCGTGTGGATCAAGGCTCAACGATTCGAATCTTTTTATCCAATACGCCTCCCCCGCAGTAAATGGGGAGGAACGGTCAAAAAAGATTTCGAATGTAGACATGTTTTGCTTTTCCAACTGCATAAAATTGTCCATAATAGATAGAAAACCGGTAAGGAGAGGTTGCTCATGAAACTGCAGGAGCTTGCTTCCGCATTGCTCATTACCCATATCCATGGTAATGCTGAAACAGAAATTACGGGGATTGAAGCAGACTCTCGTAAAATTAAACCAGGATACGTATTCCTATGTATTCCTGGATTAACCGTAGATGGCCATGATTATGCCCCAAAAGCGATTGCGCTTGGGGCTTCTGCGCTTGTTACGGAAAGAGTGCTCGATCTGCCGATCCCGCAGTTGGTTGTCAAAGATGCCAGATATGCCATGGCTGCATTGTCTGCCCATTTCTATGGCTATCCGAGCAAAGAAATGAAGATTATAGGTTTTACAGGTACGAACGGTAAAACGACTTCTACCTATTTGCTCGAAAAAATATTGCGAGACCAAGGCTTTATCACCGGACTTATGGGCACCATTGAGATGAAAATCGGAGACAACTATTACGAAATGGAGCGGACAACCCAAGAAGCGGTTGATTTGCAAAGCAGTTTTCGTAAAATGTGCGAGCACAAGACCGATTATTGCCTGATGGAAGTTTCCAGTCATGCTTTAGAGCTGGGACGTGTCAAGGGGATTCATTTCCGTTCGGGGGTTTTTACGAATTTAACACAGGACCATTTGGATTATCACAAAACAATGGAAGCCTATGCTGCGGCAAAAGGGTTGTTGTTCTCTCGTTTAGGGAACGGCTTCGCAAGCGATCCTGCTGAGCGTCAATATGCCATTCTCAATGCGGATGATGAAGCCTCTGTGATTTTTAGCAAATTAACTGCTGCGCAGATTATTACCTATGGGATCAATCAGGAGTGCGATGTACGAGCAGCGAATATTCGAATGTCGGCGAAAGGCACGGAATTCCAGTTAATTTCGTTTGCAGGCGAAGCCTATTTTCAAATGAAGTTGGTCGGTAAATTCAATGTGTACAACGCGCTTGGGGCGATTGCTGCGGCTTTGGCTGAGGGTATTTCGCTGGAAGCCATCCGCAATAGCTTGGAAAGCTTGAACGTGGTTGAGGGACGTATGGAGGTTGTGGACGAAGGCCAGGAGTACTTGGTCTTGGTTGACTATGCCCACACGCCTGACGGCTTGGAGAACGCGCTGTCAACGATTTCCGAATTCGCTGAAGGCAAGATCATTACGGTATTTGGGTGCGGCGGTGACCGTGACAGAACGAAGCGTCCGATTATGGGGAAAGTGACTGCTGCCTACAGCGATTATTTATATGTGACTTCCGACAATCCTCGAACCGAGGATCCGGAGGCTATTCTTGCCGACATCCGGCCTGGCTTGCAAGAGGTAAACTACCCGGCCGAAAAGGCTGAATTCATTGTGGATCGCAAAAAAGCGATACAAAAGGCTATTGAAGGGGCAGGCCCCAAGGATGTAATATTGATAGCGGGAAAAGGCCACGAAACGTATCAGGATATCATGGGGGTTAAGCATGATTTCGACGATCGTTTGGTGGCTAAGGCTGCGATAAGGGGGAGAGGACGATGATCCAACGTACACTAGAGCAAATCGCAGTGATGTTGGGGAGTGAAGTATCAGAGGGAGCGGGAACTGTTCAAGTAACAGGCGTTTCCACAGATACTCGCTCTATCCAGGCAAGCAGCTTATTTGTTCCTTTAATCGGTGAAAATTTTGATGGGCATTCGTATGTGCAAGAAGCATATGCCAAAGGAGCTTCTGCCATTTTGTGGCAGGATAGTCATGGCGCGGCTCCAATCGGCATTCCTCATATCCGTGTTGCCGATACGTTGACAGCCCTGCAGCAATTGGCCAAAGCCTATCGCAAGCAATTGTCAGTGCGCATAATAGGGATTACAGGCAGCAACGGTAAAACGACGACGAAAGATTTGGTTGCGGCCGTTCTGGGCAGTACGTATGAGGTGCATAAAACGAAAGGCAATTTGAATAATCACATCGGCTTGCCGCTTACGCTGCTCCAGTTAGAAGAAACGACGCAATTTGCCGTGGTTGAAATGGGGATGAGCGGGCGAGGCGAGATCGAGTTGTTGTCTGATCTGGCTGAGCCTGAGGCAGCGATCATCACGATGATCGGCGAGTCGCATTTGCTTCAGCTGGGCTCGCGGGACGAGATCGCGCGGGCGAAGGCCGAGATTGCCAGCGGTATGCCCAGGGATGGGCTGCTCGTCTACAACGGCGATGAGCCGCTGATTGAACAGGCCCTCGCCGAGCGAGGTCTGGGCTCGATTGAGGAGCAGGTTGCAGGGCTGCGCCGCATTCGCTTCGGCAGCGGCGCGGGCAATGATCTGTTCCCGACCGATATCCGAATGGACGCGGACGGGGCTTACTTCCAGATCAATTCACCGGGCTATCCGGAATTGTACGTTCCCTTGCTCGGTACGCATAATGTCATTAATGCGTTAGCGGCCATTGCCATCGGCGAGACCTTCGGCGTCGCGCCAATCGCGATTGCAGCAGGGCTTCGCTCTCTGCAGATGACGAGCATGCGCATCGAGAAGCAGACGGCAGCCTCTGGGCTGACCGTGCTTAACGATGCGTACAACGCCAGCCCGGCCTCCATGCGGGCGGCGATTACGTTGACCGAGCAGCTGGGCGGCTTCGGTCGCAAGTTTCTTGTGCTCGGCGATATGCTGGAGCTTGGCGAAAATGAAGAGCAGTTTCATCGCGGCATTGGTGCGATGATAGATGCCGAACGTGTCGATTACGTCTTCACGTTCGGCCGTTTGGGCCGCTTCATTGCAGACGAAGCGGAGGCGCGGTTTCCGCAAGGGCACGTTCGCGCCTTCGATGAGAAAGATCAGCTCGCGGCCGAGCTGGCCGCTCTCGCCGAGAAAGATGATCTTGTGCTCGTGAAAGGCTCACGCGGCATGAGGCTTGAACAAGTGGTGCAAGCTTTGCTCGCTTAATCGGCGAGCGAGTTGACGATAAGGAAGAAACAGTAGATCGTTTTCGGAAGGCGGAAACGAGCAGGGGGAACCGACGTGGAAAACGCAATTTTATTAACAATGGGCGTAGCATTCGTGCTCGCGCTAATTATGGGGCCGCTTTTCATTCCGATCTTGCGGCGCATGAAATTTGGGCAACAAATTCGGGAGGATGGCCCGCAAGGCCATTTGAAAAAACAAGGAACGCCTACCATGGGCGGTGTCATTATTTTACTGGCGCTGGCACTGGCTACCCTTCGTTTTGCCGATAAAAATACAGACCTGCTCATTTTGTTGATTGCTTCACTAGGCTATGGTCTCGTAGGCTTTCTCGATGATTACATCAAAATTATTTTCAAACGCTCTCTGGGACTTACAGCGAAGCAAAAGCTGTTTGGACAACTATTGATTTCAGCCATTGTTTGTTATTTGCTAGTCATGAAAGGTCATAGTACGGACTTATATATTCCTTTCGTAGAGTTCCACTTTAACCCAGGCTGGCTGTACTTCCCGTTAATGGCGATTTTAATGTTAGGCGCATCCAACGCGGTTAATTTTACAGATGGACTGGACGGTCTGTTAGCCGGTACAAGCGCGATTGCCTTCGGAGCGTACACCGTTATTGCTATGAACAACACACAGCCGGAAGCGGCCATTTTCTCTGCGGCGATGGTTGGTGCTGTGCTGGGCTTTCTTGTGTTTAATGCTCATCCGGCTAAAGTGTTCATGGGCGATACCGGTTCGCTCGGAATTGGCGGCGGCCTTGTGGCTGTTGCGATTTTGACGAAAGCGGAATTACTGTTAGCGGTTGTTGGAGGTATTTTCCTGATTGAAATTCTTTCTGTCGTCATCCAGGTCGTTTCTTTCAAAACAAGAGGGAAACGGGTGTTTAAAATGAGCCCGATTCATCATCACTTTGAATTGGTTGGATGGTCGGAATGGCGGGTTGTTATTACGTTCTGGGTCGTAGGTCTTGTGCTGGCGATACTCGGATTATATATGAATGAGGTGTTGTAGAGGATGAATCATCCGCGTGAATATCGTGGACTAGAAGTCATTGTTTTGGGCTTGGCTCGCAGCGGTGTCGCTGCAGCTAAGCTTTTTCACCAAAAAGGTGCCCTAGTTACCGTTAATGACAAAAAAGAGCGGAGCGCATGCCCTGAAGCCGACGAATTGGAGGCTCTGGGTATTTCTGTTGTATGCGGCTATCATCCGGACTCCATCGTTCATGCGGGCGTTGCGCTTGTCGTGAAGAACCCAGGCATACCGTATTCGGTAGAGCCTATTCGCAAGGCATTGGAGCTTGGTATCGAAGTGGTGACCGAAGTTGAAGTCGCTTATCAGTTCTGTGAAGCGCCTATTATTGGCATTACCGGCTCCAATGGCAAAACGACCACCACCACCTTAATTGGCATGATGTTGGACGAAGCAGGCTTGTCGCCTGTGGTGGCGGGGAATATTGGACGCGCGCTGACAGAAGCAGCGCCTGAGGTGACGGCTGAGAATTGGATGGTCGTTGAGCTGAGCAGCTTTCAGCTGAAAGGCACAACCTCATTCCGGCCCAAGATTGCCTTATTATTAAATTTGTATGAGACCCATTTGGACTATCATGGCTCAATGGACGATTATATTGCGTCCAAAGCGAAAATATTCGCTAATCAAACCGAAGCTGACACAGCCATCTTGAATTGGGATGACGCCGTTTGCCGCGCTCTTATTCCGACTATACGTGCCAAGGTGTTCCCTTTTTCGATGAAGGAAATCTTAGCTTATGGCGTATATTTTGACGAGAAAACAGGGGCACTCATTTACGCAAATGGCAAGGATCAAGCTGTGCCTTTCATGCAAGCCAGCGAAGTTGGGATTCCAGGCAGCTTCAATGTGGAGAATGCCTTGGCAGCCGCCGCGGCAGCCCTTACAGTGGGTGTTCAGCTTGAGATCATAGCTGATGTGCTTCGAAGCTTTCAAGGCGTGGAACACCGCCTGGAGCTCGTGAAAGAGCTGGACGGTGTGACCTTCTACAATAATTCCAAAGCCACGAATGCAGCAGCTTCCATCAAATCAATCGAAGTTTTTGATCAGAAGATCATTCTCATTGCAGGTGGTCTTGATCGAGGCTCGGATTATATGGAATTGCTGCCTACTTTCCGTGAGCGGATCAAAGGGATTGTTGCGCTGGGTCAAACGAAAGAGAAAATTGCCCATATTGCCGAGCTGGCAGGGATTAGCTACAGGCAAACCGTCGATACTGCTAAGGATGCAGCGGATGCGGTTTCACAAGCCGTCCAGCTTGCTTGGCAAATGAGTGAACCTGGCGATATTGTCTTGCTGTCGCCTGCTTGCGCAAGCTGGGATATGTTCCCCTCTTATGAGGACAGGGGACGCATGTTTAAGGAGTCCGTGCATAACCTTTAAGTAGGGCTTATCCACCTTTGGGGTGTTGCATGTGACCACTCGCCTACGGATTCATGGATAAGGCCCACAACACACAAAGAGGTGTCTGTTATGGGTAAATCACGGTCCGCTCCTGACATTTGGATCATCATTCCAACCTTGTTGCTTCTGACAATTGGTATTATTATGGTTTACAGTGCAAGCAGTGTGCTGGCATTTCGAGAGTTCGGCGATTCTCTGTATTACTTGAAACGGCAATTAATTTTTGCTGTTTTGGGTGTTGTTGCCATGTTTTTTACGATGAATGTGGATTACTTAGTTTGGAAAAAGATTTCAAAAATCACTCTTTTTATCTGCTTTGGCATGCTCGTTATCGTTCTTATTCCCGGAGTGGGGGTTGTTCGAGGCGGGGCCAGAAGCTGGCTTGGGATCGGCGCCTTCGGTATTCAGCCTTCCGAGTTTATGAAGATCGGGATGATTCTGTATTTGTCCAAAATGCTCTCTGAGCAGCAGTCCAAAATCACCTTGTTCACGAAAGGCTTGCTGCCCCCGCTAGGGATTATGGGCTTGGCTTTTGGTCTTATCATGCTTCAGCCTGACTTGGGTACCGGCGCTGTGCTTGTCGGCGCATCCCTGTTGATCATTTTCACTTCCGGAGCGAGATTGCTTCATCTCTCTTATCTAGGTATGATAGGGATTGCTGGTTTTATTGGTCTGGTCATTGCAGCTCCCTATCGCTTGAAACGTATTACGGCCTTCTTGGACCCTTGGCAGGATCCATTAGGCGCAGGTTATCAATCTATTCAATCCTTGTATGCGATTGGACCTGGCGGTCTAGTTGGACTTGGCTTAGGAATGAGCAGACAGAAGTACAGCTATTTGCCAGAGCCGCAAACCGATTTTATTTTTTCTATTATTGCAGAAGAGCTTGGTTTTATTGGCGGAACGCTGGTTCTGCTGTTGTTTACGATTCTCGTTTGGCGCGGGATGCGGGCAGCTATTACGGCCCCGGATACGTTTGCCAGCTTGATCGCCGTCGGGATTATCGGCATGGTTGCAGTTCAGGTTATTATTAATATCGGTGTTGTTATCGGCATGTTTCCGGTAACCGGCATCACATTGCCATTCATAAGTGCAGGAGGGTCTTCCCTGACGCTAATGCTGACATCGGTCGGCATCCTGCTCAATATATCCCGCTATTCGAGGTGACACGGAAATGAAAACAATTGTCTTCACCGGAGGTGGCTCCGCTGGACATGTGACCCCCAACATTGCGCTCATGCATCGTCTTGAGCAGTTAGGTTGGGAAATTAAATATATCGGCTCTGCTACGGGCATCGAGAAAGACATCATAGAACGGGAAGGGGTATCCTTTTACCCCATCTCGTCTGGGAAGCTTCGGCGATATTTTGATCTTAAAAATTTCAAGGACCCTTTCAGAGTCATGAAAGGCGTGTATGAGTCTTATAGATTGCTTCGTCGCTTGAAGCCCGCCATCGTCTTTTCGAAGGGCGGGTTCGTTTCCGTCCCGGTCGTTCTTGGCAGTCGGATGAATAAGGTGCCTGTGATCATTCATGAGTCTGATATGACACCGGGACTTGCCAACAAAATTTCCATTCCTTTTGCAACCAAAGTATGTGTGACGTTTCCAGAGTCCCTTCAGCATGTACAGAAAGAAAAAGCGGTCTTAACCGGATTGCCGATTCGTGAACATATATTGAACGGAAAAGCGACTCGTGGCTACCAGCTTTGTGATTTTCACTCTCAGAAGCCTGTTATCCTGGTCATGGGCGGGAGCTTGGGCTCACAAATCATTAACCAAGCGGTACGCGGCAATTTGGATCGACTGCTGGCACAGTTTCAGATTGTGCATCTTTGCGGAAAAGGGAACATCGCCTCCGAGTATGCTCATACACGGGGTTATAAACAATTTGAGTATTTGAACGAGGAACTGCCGGATGTCCTGGCGATGACGGATCTGGTTATTTCCAGAGCGGGCGCTACGTCTATCTATGAGTTCCTGGTATTGGAAAAGCCGATGCTGCTCATTCCATTATCCTTGCAAGCAAGCCGAGGCGATCAGATCTTGAATGCAAAGTCTTTCCAGAAAGCCGGCTATGCCGATGTGCTTCAAGAAGAGGACTTAACTGCTGAGACGCTTGCTGCGCATGTGGAAGCTCTCTACGCCAATCGTTTGGCTTATCAGGAAGTCATGCAGTCTCGCAAAGTGAACGACGCCGTAGCATCCATCATTGCCTTGATTGAATCCCACAGCCTTACGTCTTGATTTTGCTAAAGCGTATAGGCGATTGTCACACTCTATCCGATTTTACATAAACTACACTATAACCGTGACAGACACCTACGGGCTTGATACGGCGCCAAGCAAAGGAGACCGGCCATCTTCGTCTTGGTCCGTATGATTGAAATTATAGAGCTTGAAGCACAATTTCAAGATCTTTTCGCCCTATGTTCTGTGAAGGAGGTTTTCCCATGCAACAGTTAATATCCGACTTACAGGCAGCAAATATTGGCGAGATTCGAACGAATGAACGATTGGCTCCTTTTACAACTTGGAGAATCGGAGGTCCGGCCGATTGTCTGATCCTCCCTCAAACGAAAGAGCAGGTTGCTGCGGTTATTCGTTTCTTGCATGAACGCGGCGTTCCGTGGACCGTTATCGGCCGTGGTTCCAATCTGCTTATCCGTGACAAAGGGATTAGAGGTGTCGTCATTAAACTGGGGTCTACACTCGAAACACTGCGTTTCGATGGTGCGACCGTATACGCAGGTGGTTCCTATTCGTTCATTAAATTGTCCGTACTAGCCGCCAAAGAAGGTTTAACCGGACTGGAGTTTGCTTCTGGCATCCCCGGTTCTGTGGGAGGCGCCGTCTACATGAATGCAGGGGCTCACGGGTCCGATGTGTCACGCATACTCAAGCAGGCTGAAGTCATCCTGGACACAGGGGAATTGGTCACGATGCAAGCGGAGGATTTGCAGTATGCCTATCGACATTCCATTCTGCACACGCTGCCCGGCATTGTAACGGAAGCTGTCTTTGAATTACAGGTTGGAGATCGCAAAGAAATCGCCGGAGCCATGGCGGCTTACCGTGATCGGCGTCGACGCACGCAACCTGGCCACTTAGCTTGCGCAGGAAGCGTATTCCGCAACCCCGAAGGGGGATTCGCAGCTAAACTTATCGAAGAGGCAGGCTTGAAAGGCAAACGTGTCGGTGGAGCGGAAATCTCTACCTTGCACGCCAATTTCATTGTTAACACCGGAGATGCTGCAGCCGAGGACGTTCTCACTCTCATAAGCGAAGTCCAGCAGATCGTACTGCAAAAGTACGGAATCTCGCTGGTACCTGAAGTTTTGGTGATGGGTGAGAGGTAAATCGGAGGTGGAACTTTGGAGAAGCTCGTTATCGAAGGTGGAAGACCTCTTACGGGAGCCATCCAGATACACGGCGCGAAAAACGCCGCATTACCAATCTTAGCAGCCTGCATCCTGGCTAGCGGCACTCATACTCTGCATAATGTTCCTAATTTGCTCGATATCGACACCATGCTGCGCATTCTATGTGCACTCGGTTGTCGTGCGGAGCAGCAGGGACATACCGTAACCATTACAACATCCACAGCTCATTCCTCACATATCCCGGAAGAATTGATGGGGCAAATGCGTTCTTCCATCTTCCTCATGGGTCCGCTGCTCGCGAGATTCGGCAGTGTCACCGTGTATCAACCTGGTGGCTGCGCAATCGGCGAACGTAAAATCGATTTGCACCTGAAGGGTTTGCAGGCTCTTGGAGCCAACATTGAAGAATTCGCGAATAAAATTGTTTGTACAGCTGATTCGCTTCAAGGCAGTGAGATTGTGCTCGACTTCCCGAGCGTTGGTGCGACGGAAAATATTATGATGGCTGCTGTGCGAGCAGAAGGCATCACAACGATTTACAATGCAGCCCGTGAGCCGGAGATTCAGGACTTGCAAAATTTTCTGAATGCCATGGGCGCTGATATCATTGGAGCGGGTACGGATACGATTACGATCCGCGGAGTAGAGTCTTTGTCGCCTTGCACGTATGAAATTATACCTGATCGCATTGTGGCTGGTACCTTCCTGGTAGCAGCAGCTGCAACCAAAGGGAATATTACCCTCGAGAAGGTGAATCCGGCACATTTAACCTCAGTGATTCACGTCCTTAAGCGTGCAGGTGTTCAAATCATTACGGACGGTGATATAATACATGTAAGCTGCCCGACAAGACCGAAGGCAGTCGAACGAATTGTAACGTCACCTCATCCTTCCTTCCCAACCGATCTTCAATCGCAAGTTATGGTGCTGCTGTCGTTAGCAGATGGACTTAGCGTGATGAAAGAAACGATTTTCGAAGGCAGATTCAAGCACGTCGATGAATTGTCCCGAATGGGAGCAGATATCCGTGTAGATATGAGCTCAGCCTTTATCCGAGGCGTTCCAAGATTGTATGGAGCAACGGTTGAAGCGACTGATTTGCGTGCTGGCGCCGCACTTGTTATCGCCGGTCTGGCTGCGCATGGCACAACGATCGTTGAGCAAATCCATCATATTGATAGAGGTTATGATAGGATTGAACATATGCTGTCCAGGTTAGGCGCTTCCGTTCATCGCCAAGCCCCCGTACCGAGTGAGTAGAACATTGAATGACTTCCGCGGATCCCTTCCTGCTTACAGGTGGGGATACACGGCTTTCATTGAATCATCATACATAGATTTATTCTAGCAAACTTTATATGAAACTATTAGGTGGTGCCCATCTTGTCCGAAGACCGCAAAGTACCCGCTCTGCCTGCTGTACCTAAGCCACGTGCGCGTACCAATCGGAAGCTGCTTATTTTCTTGTTTATCTTTTTTGCGATCCTATTAGTTATTCTTTTTTTTCAATCATCACTGAGCCGTGTTAGCGCCATTGAGGTTCAGGGTAATGAACTAATGACATCCGAAGCCATTGGACAAGCTAGTCAAATAGCCGTAGGAGATCGATTCTTTGCCGTAAGCTCAGCCACGATTCAGCAGCGTATTGCTTCCATGCCAATGGTTAAATCGGCTGAGGTCAAAAAACATTTTCCAGGCATCATACGCATTGCCGTAGAAGAATTCCCCAAAGTAGCTTTCCAAATAGCGGCTGATGGCAAGAAACAGGCTGTTCTTGCTGATGGCGCTGTTGTTCAGCTTGCTGCCGGGAGCAGCATCCCTCTGGATATGCCTATTCTTACAGGATGGACGGATGGTGATCCGAATAAAGCGGCGTTATGCAAGGTTTTGGGAGAGATTCCTGAAAGCGCACTATCGGATATTTCCGAAATTAAACCGGATCCATCCGAATCGTATCCTGATAAGATCAAGTTATACACAAGATCGCAGTTCGAGGTGTATACGACAATTGCCTATCTGCCTGAGAAAATTGACAACTTGCCTGCTTATATTGCAAGCTTACAAGAGGACCACATTACGAGTGGTGTGATCAAAATGCTAGAAGTAGAGTATCACGCTCCTTTTGATCCAAATGAAGAGCCCAAAGGCGATAAGGATGCATCAGCCACTCAGAAGTCTGGGAACAGCAATTCGAGTCCAAGTCCTGATTCGAGCAAGGATGGAGGCAAGCCGACTCCAAAACCGACTCCAAAACCGACTGCCAAACCAACGCCAAAGGAAACAGTAAAGCCTTCTTGACAAAAAAACGCTTTAATGGACTACTCAATCATGAAAATTAATGTTAAAATTAGATTTATGGTTAAATAGGCATCTCTCAACTCTTTATATGTTTACCAGAAAATTACTAGTCAAAATTAAGATCTATTTACAAGTGGTTGATTAATCAGGTTAAACATTTTTTTGAGCAAAAAATTGTAGAAAAAAGAGGGAATATGGCGTTTGTGTGGAATAAATACAGAAGATATTGTGAGGAAATCACATTAATACCAAAGTTATAGGAGGTGCCAGGGCTTGAGCAACAATGACATCATTGTTAGTTTAGACATCGGTACATCCAAGGTTCGTGCTATTATTGGGGAAGTTGTTAACGGAACCATTAATATAATAGGAGTGGGATCTGCCGAGTCAGAGGGTATTCGTAAGGGCGCCATCGTGGACATTGATCAAACTGTGAATTCTATTCGCAGTGCTGTGGATCATGCTGAACGAATGGTTGGCGTACAAATATCTGAGGTTTATGTTGGAATTTCAGGAAATCATATTGCTCTTCAATCCAGTCATGGTGTTGTCGCTGTTTCTAATGAAGACCGAGAGATCGGTGAAGAGGATATTGATCGTGTTATTCAGGCGGCAAGAGTCATTGCATTACCTCCTGAGCGTGAAATTATTGGAGTCGTACCCAAACAATATTTGGTTGATGGACAAGAAGGAATTAACGATCCTCGCGGGATGATTGGCGTTCGATTAGAAGTTGAAGCGACCATCATTACGGGCGCGAAGACCGGGATACATAATTTAATCCGTGTTGTGGAGAAATCCGAACTCAAGGTTGCTGGAGTTATTCTAATGTCACTGGCCTCTGGACAGTTAGCTCTATCCAAGGATGAGAAAGCGGTTGGCACAGTGCTTGTTGATATTGGAGCAGGAGCGGCTACAATCGCTATTTTTGAACTAGGCAATTTGTTGGCAACATCGACAATTCAAATTGGCGGCGAGTACATCAGCAATGATATCTCGATTGGCCTCCGTACTCAGCTCGAAATCGCAGAGAAAATAAAGCTGAAATACGGCTGTGCATCCGTCGATGATTCAGCGCCTGATCAAGTGTTTAAAGTGACCCGCATGGGAAGCAATGTGGAAAAAGAATTTTCACAAGTGGACCTTGCGAATATCATTGAACCCCGCGTCGAAGAAATTTTCCAGATGATTCGTGCAGAAGTGCATCGATTGGGTTATGGCGATTTAGCCGGCGGTTATGTGCTTACTGGCGGAACTGTCTGTATGCCGGGTATACTTGCTATTGCACAAGCTGAGCTCGCAACGTCAGTGCGTATTGCTGTTCCAGATTTCATTGGGGTGCGTGACCCTTCTTATACAAGTGGAGTTGGTATCATTCAATTCGTTTCCAAGTATATGAAAAACAGGAATTCTGGCTTTACCAAGAAAGTGGCTGCAAAAACGACTACAAAAAAATCCTCCGACAGCAATAAACCAGGTCTTATGGAACGAGTAAAGAACTTTTTTAGTGAATTTATATAGTGAACGCGAAGTTAGGGGGATATGACTCAGATGTTTGAATTTGATATGGATTTAGATCAATTGGCTCAAATCAAAGTCATTGGTGTGGGTGGCGGCGGAAGCAATGCCGTTAATCGGATGATCGAGAACGGTGTAAAGGGCGTTGAGTTTATTACGGTGAATACGGATGCTCAAGCTTTGCACTTAGCGAAATCCGTGCATAAATTGCAAATTGGGGATAAGCTTACGCGTGGTCTTGGCGCAGGTGCGAACCCTGAAGTAGGTAAGAAGGCGGCAGAAGAGTCAAGGGAGACAATTCTGAATACGCTTCGCGGTGCCGATATGGTATTCGTAACAGCAGGAATGGGCGGCGGTACAGGAACAGGAGCTGCTCCGGTTATTGCCGAAATCGCCAAGGAAGTAGGCGCTTTAACGGTTGGTGTTGTGACTCGTCCGTTTACGTTCGAAGGGCGCAAACGTTCTTTACAAGCAGAGCAGGGGATTGCTGCTCTGAAGGAAAAAGTAGATACATTGATTATTATTCCGAATGATCGTCTCTTAGAGATTGTAGATAAGAAAACGCCAATGCTTGAAGCTTTCCGTGAAGCGGACAATGTTCTTCGTCAAGGTGTGCAAGGGATTTCAGACTTAATCGCGGTTCCTGGACTTATCAATTTGGATTTTGCAGATGTCAAAACGATCATGACCGAGCGCGGCTCAGCCCTTATGGGGATTGGTGTCGCAACGGGTGAGAATCGCGCAGCGGAAGCAGCCAAGAAAGCAATTTCCAGTCCTTTGCTGGAAACTTCCATTGAAGGCGCACGTGGTGTTCTGATGAATATCACAGGCGGTGTCAACCTTAGCTTGTACGAAGTCAACGAAGCAGCTGATATCGTAGCATCTGCATCCGATATCGAAGTGAATATGATCTTTGGAGCGGTTATTGACGATAAGCTCAAAGACGAAATTCTGGTTACTGTTATCGCTACTGGTTTCGAGCACAAGGCTCCGCCTTCTCACGCTACAGTGAAACGTCCTGTGAGTGGACAACCTGAAGCGCCAGCTTCGGATAACCGCTTGAATAACTTAAAACCATTTGGCGCTCAGCCATCCAATGACCAATTAGATATTCCGACGTTCCTGCGCAACCGCGGGCGGAATACCGACAAATAATTACACGAACTGTGTAAAGAGACCGAAGCCCTACATCATGTAGAGGCTTCGGTTTTTTTGTGTTTCAGGACTTTTCTAGCGAATGCAGCACCGCGTCAACTGACAAAAAAAGTAATAGCCTACTAGCAAGTTTAGACAGACTTTGAAATTAGATTCCCCTATACTGATTTAGAACCTTAAAGTTTCGTCAGGAAATTGGATAAAAAGCATCACTCATGGAGGTGAGGAAATTGTGGTCGTCTATGCGGATCTCATTTTCCTACTGAACTTTCTGATGGATGCGGCCATACTGATTGTTACGGCTAAAACACGGAAAATATCGTTCAAGTGGTGGAGAATCGTAGGTTCGTCGTTTTTGGGAGCTTCCTATGTCGTGATCATGTTCCTGCCCGTGCCTCTTTTTTTATTTACATTTTCTGTGAAATGTATGTTCTGTATCGGTATGATTATGACTGCTTTCGGATTTGGTTCTCTACAAAATTTACTGAGAAACCTTGGAACGTTCCTCTTAGTGAATTTTGCCGTGGCCGGAGGGATGTTCGGCATTCATTATGTACTGGCATCCTCATCGGATGTGATGAAGGGGATTGTATTTACACAATCAGGTGTAGCTTTATTTCAGTTGAATATGGGCGGTATTCTATTTGTCCTTGCTCTCTTGATTCCTTTGTTATGGTGGTTCAAAACGGTGTTTCAAAGCACGAAACAGCGTGAAGTGATGACGACTTTTTTAGCTGAGATTACGATTCATGTAGGTGATTATACAGCCTCGTGCAAAGGATTGATTGATACGGGGAATCAATTATATGATCCGCTGACGCGAACCCCGGTGATGGTCATGGAAGTGTCAGAGTGGGGCGATGTGTTTCCTGCCCAGTGGCTCGAACGGATTCGGTCAGCCGATGTAGACCAAATCATTAGCGGTTTGGGGGAAGAAGAGTTTGTGTGGCAGGATCGATTGCGTCTTGTTCCTTATCGAGGTGTGAATCGAAATACGCAATTCATGCTGGCGATTAAACCCGATAAGGTGGTGATTACCCATAATCAGACGCAAACGGAAGCAAGCAAGGTGCTTATCGGGCTCGACGGAGGTAAGCTTTGCAGTGACGGCTCCTATCAAGCTATTATTCATCCGGCATTAATTTCCGCAGTATAGCGCTTTCAGAATGGATAGATGGGCTACCCAGTTGGATCGACGAAAGTTTTGCTTTCGCAAAACTCAGCTTACGCTTACGACGCAAGTTTTCCTACGGAAAACTCGGCAAATGCTTACGAAGTCAGTTTTGCACAGCAAAACTCAGCTTACGCTTACGACGCAAGTTTTCCTACGGAAAACTCTTAGGAGGAAACTAACATGCTCTTGAAATGGAAAATGCTTTTTCAACTAGCGTATTATCGTATTTTAATGTTCTTAGGTCTTAAAGGAGAGGAAATCTACTACATAGGTGGTAGTGAAGCTTTACCGCCACCCCTTACGAGAGAAGAAGAAGAATACTTATTGGAAAAATTACCATCTGGGGATGCCGCGATACGAGCGATGCTGATCGAGCGGAATCTGAGATTGGTTGTCTATATAGCTAGGAAATTCGAGAATACAGGGATAAATATCGAGGATTTGGTTTCAATCGGTGCTATCGGATTGATTAAAGCTGTGAACACCTTTGACCCTGAGAAAAAGATAAAATTAGCAACCTATGCATCACGTTGTATCGAAAATGAGATTCTTATGTACCTGCGGCGCAACAGTAAGATTCGTACAGAAGTTTCTTTCGATGAACCGCTGAATATTGATTGGGATGGAAATGAACTTCTGCTTTCCGATGTTCTTGGAACCGAGAATGATACGATCTATCGTAACATTGAAGAGCAGGTAGATCGCAAGTTGCTGCATAAAGCGCTTGATAAGCTTAGTGAACGCGAGCGTATCATCATGGAACTTAGGTTCGGCCTGCAAGACGGCGAAGAAAAAACACAGAAGGATGTTGCGGACCTGCTCGGTATCTCACAATCGTATATATCCAGATTGGAAAAGCGGATTATTAAAAGGCTTCGCAAGGAATTTAATAAGATGGTATAAGAAATTTTTTTTGGGCAGGTTATGTGGAATTTGTTCAGCAGTCACGGGAGGGAGCAAGTCGCAGACCTTTTGTCAAGTGCCTGGACAGAGGGAAGGACAGGAATAAATCGGTTACTCACGGGGATAATTAACAGTAATGTTTCTCCTTGGGAGGTAATCACGGTGACCCGAAATAAAGTTGAGATTTGTGGTGTTGATACCGCCAAACTGCCTGTTCTCACAAACGCAGAAATGCGTGAGCTGTTCTCTGATTTGCAGACCAAACAAGAACGGACTGCACGGGAGAAGTTGGTGAATGGGAACCTCAGATTGGTTCTAAGTGTGATTCAACGGTTCAACAATCGCGGAGAGTATGTGGACGATCTCTTCCAAGTTGGTTGTATTGGTTTGATGAAAGCCATTGATAATTTCGATTTAAGCCAAAATGTCAAATTCTCGACCTATGCTGTACCGATGATTATAGGTGAGATACGCCGCTACTTACGTGACAATAACCCGATTCGCGTTTCTCGTTCCTTGAGAGATATTGCTTACAAAGCTTTGCAAGTCAGAGACAGTTTGACGAATCAGAATTCTCGCGAACCGACGATTTATGAAATATCCGAAGCGCTTAATGTGCCCAAAGAGGATGTGGTCTTCGCTCTGGATGCTATTCAAGATCCAGTTTCCCTTTTTGAGCCGATTTATCATGATGGTGGAGATCCGATTTATGTGATGGATCAAATCAGTGATGAGCGGAATAAGGATATGTCCTGGATTGAAGGTATTGCCCTGCGGGAAGCGATGCGGAAATTGAATGCCAGAGAGAAGATGATCCTCTCCATGCGCTTTTTTGAAGGGAAAACACAAATGGAAGTTGCCGATGAGATTGGCATTTCACAAGCGCAAGTATCCAGACTTGAGAAGTCAGCCATATGCCAGATGCAAAAACATGTGAAATCGTAAGTTATTACATAAAGACCGGATCGGCTGTGACAAGCCGTGAAGGTCTTTTTTTAAGTTTCAGGACATTTTGCCCACTCCGCACATATACTAGTACAAAATCAGTTAAAATCTATTGAGATTCGTGGTGAGCAGCCTCATGAAAATATCTGATTTTCAGACGAAGGATGTAATCAACATTGTAGATGGCAAAAAGCTCGGCCAAATCAGTGATTTGGAGCTTGATTTGCGCCAAGGCCGAATTGAATCCATTGTTGTACCAAATCAAAGCAGGTTCTTCGGGTTATTTGGTTCAGGCACGGACGTCATCATCCCATGGAAGCATATTGTGAAAATCGGCGCTGATGTTGTACTCGTTAAACTCGAGGATGCTCGTCCCTATCGTCAAACGGATGACAGTGAAGGTGTTTATGAGTTTAACCGGCAGTTCCGTAATTGACGTACGACACACGAGCGAAGGCTGCTGCGAAGCGCGATAGCCGAGCAGATATCGTGTGTCTTTTTGTTTTGTGCTAAAGTAGGAGTAACTGAATGTATGGGGAGAGAGACAGATGGAGCCATTTATTATACAAGATAATGAGAATAGGCCAGTCCTATTTACGATAGCAAGCTGGTTGGAGCAGTTTAGTGAAATAACAGCAGGCTTTACTTCACGCCATGGAGGGGTGAGTATGGAGCCCTTTTCGACACTTAATTGCGGGCTTCATGTTAATGATGTATCTGACCATGTAGTGAAGAATCGTGCACTAATTGCCGAAGCCCTTGAGCAGCCGTTTGAGGCCTTTACATACGCAGAGCAAGTACATGGCAACGAGGTTGTCGTCGTAAGCGCTCAGGATAGAGGGAGAGGCCGTACATCCAGAGTAGAGGCTATTCAGGCCAAGGATGGGTTCATCACGAAGGAGCGGGGGATTGTGCTATGCGCACAGTTTGCCGATTGCGTACCTTTGTATTTCTATGATCCTGTTCAGCGTGTTGTCGGGTTAGCCCATGCCGGCTGGAAAGGGACCGTGCTAAACATTTCCATGGCTACAATATCCTTAATGACACATACTTTTGGTAGTCAGCCGTCTGACATTTATGCGGCCATCGGACCATCCATTGGGGCGTGCTGCTATGAGGTGGATACAGTGGTAGCCAGTCGAGTGCAAGAAGTGCTTGAGGGAACTCTAGATGCACCCGAAGAGGGGGCTCCTATACTGGTTGCCAAAGAAAACGGCAAGTATATGCTGAATTTGCAAGAATTGAACCGAAAATTGTTGCGCCAAGCAGGAATTTTGTCGTCCCATATCGAAGTATCACAGTTATGTACGAGTTGTAACACTGATCAGTTCTTTTCTCATCGAAAAGAAGGCGGTGCTACAGGCAGAATGATTGCTTGGATCGGACTTCTGCAAGAAGCGGATGAGCAAGCAATGCGTTGAAGTGAGG
The DNA here is from genome assembly GCF_002027705.1 of Paenibacillus ferrarius. Taxonomy (GTDB): domain Bacteria; phylum Bacillota; class Bacilli; order Paenibacillales; family NBRC-103111; genus Paenibacillus_E; species Paenibacillus_E ferrarius. The sequence continues at coordinate 92,074 of NZ_MBTG01000056.1, forward strand.
TGCTTTCGCAAATGAATTTACGTAATCGTAAAAATGAAGTCGAAGTGCGGGTTGCCGCAGTCTGTGAGCGGTCCGGACGAAATCAAGAGGATATCAAGATCATAGCTGTAACCAAATATGTTTCCTTAGAAACAACACGAACTGTTTTGGATGAAGGACTACAGCACATTGGCGAGAATCGGTGGCAGGATGTTAAGCCTAAGTGGGAGGCGCTGCACGAGCGAGGAACCTGGCATTTCATCGGACATCTCCAAACGAACAAAGTGAAAGACGTCATTGGCAAATTTGCCTATATTCACTCGTTGGATCGTATGTCGCTAGCCAAAGAACTGGACAAACAGGCAGCAGCCCTAGGTTTGGAAGTTAATTGCTTGCTGCAAGTGAATGTCTCCGGCGAGGAGTCCAAATATGGCGTAGCCCCTGAGCATTTCTTTGATCTCGCTGCAGAAGTCAGCAAACTAACACATATACATATCACCGGCTTGATGACCATGGCTCCGTATGAGATGGAAGCTGATGCAACGAGACCTGTTTTTCGTGGATTAAGAGAGCTTCGAGATCAATTGAATGAACGGCAAATATTCCCTTATGAGGTCACCGAGTTGTCAATGGGAATGTCCGGTGATTTTGAGGTAGCTATTGAAGAAGGCGCAACTTGGGTGCGTTTGGGAACGGTTTTAGTGGGTAAAGAAGAGTAATGAAGAAATAATCAATGTTCTGGATGTAAGAACAAGACAGGAGGGAATTATAGTGGGTGTATATAACCGATTTATGAATTTTCTTGGACTGCAAGAAGAGGAAGAGGTTGTGGAGCGGGAACGGATTGTGGAAACAACAGAAGAACCTGAAACCAATCCATATGAATTGCGTAATAAAAATAAGGCGAATGTCGTCAGCATTCATTCACAGAAAAATGCACGTGTCGTGCTGAGCGAGCCTCGCACCTATGAAGAGACACAAGACATCGCAGATCATCTTCGATCTCGAAGAGCTGTGGTCGTTAATCTGCAGCGCGTTCGCGGCGATCAAGCTGTACGGATCGTAGATTTTTTGAGCGGAACAGTATATGCTTTGAATGGGTCTATTTCCAAACTAGGACCGAATATCTTTCTGTGTACACCAGACACCGTCGATATTCATGGTCACATCTCCGAGATGATGGGTGAGGAATAGGCGCATATCCTAACACAGAGGTGGATGCTTACGTGGCTTACGTTCACTATTATTTAAGTATTTTGATGGAAATTTATTATTTCATGATTATTGGTTATTTGATTCTTTCTTGGTTTCCGAATGCGCGTGACAGCTTTATTGGTGGATTGCTGAGCAAACTGGTTGAGCCCTATTTAAGTCCTTTCCGGAAAATCATTCCGAGTATGGGCGTCATTGATTTCTCCCCAATCGTCGCTTTGATCGCTTTGCGATTTGTCGTGATGGGAATTGCAGCTGTGCTAGATTTCATTGCGGGGATGTTTTAATTTTGTCAAAAGAACTATACGGCCATTTCCACCCTGATGAACACCATTTTGTGGACAAAGCCTGGGACTGGGTTGAGCGGGCAGCAGAGCAGCATGCTGTGAAGCTGACGGATTTCCTAGATCCCAGACAGGCATTTATTTTAACTTCACTCGTTAACCGGCATCCCGATGTCCACTGTCGTTTGGATGGCGGATATTCGGCTGCAGAACGAAGGAGAGCATTGATTGCCCCTGACTACCGTCTATTGGATGGAGAGGATATGGCCATGTCAGTGCTGTCTGTTGCTTCCGGAGACGGTAAATTTCTAACCTTAGAACATGGAGATTACATGGGCGCCATTCTTGGACTCGGCATGAAGCGAGACAAGGTTGGCGATATTCATGTTATAGAGGGCGGCTGCCACTGCTTGGTAACGCAGGATGCAGCCGATTACTTGCATTTGAATTTATCACAAGTCCATAAAGTTCATGTCCAAACGGAGCTATTGCCCCTGGATCAGTTGGAGCTGGCACAGGTGAGCTTGGACGAGCTGACCTTGTCTGTGGCCTCGATGCGGATGGATGGTATCGTGAGTGATGTTTTTCGTCTCAGTCGTGCCAAAGTATTGACACCTATTCAAGCTGGTCGCTGCCGAGTCAATTGGAAGCTTGAGGAAGATCCGAGCAAGCCGTTGAAAGAAGGCGACATGGTTTCTATGCAAGGCTTTGGCCGGTTCAAGGTGCTTGAAGTCGAAGGCGTCACGAAAAAAGGCAGGATTCGCGTGAAAATCGGTAAATTTGCCTAAGTGGAACATTTATCCACGAACTTTGCAGGAATTGCTTATTTTCTGTCGAACTGAAACAGTAAGAGTTAGGTGTAAACGGGCTTTCAGCGGAAGCTTGTCCGTTTATGCTTACGAAGTCAGTTTTGCTAAGCAAAACGCTAAGGAGGGGCACTGATGCCATTAACACCGTTAGACATACATAATAAAGAATTTTCCCGCTCGTTTCGCGGTTATGATGAAGATCAGGTCAACGAATTCCTCGATCAAGTCATTAAAGATTACGAAGCGTTGATTCGCGAGAATAAAGACTTACAGAATCAAACGGTGGCGCTTCAGGAGCGGCTGGATCATTTCACGAATATTGAAGATTCGCTTAGCAAGACGATCATTGTCGCGCAAGAGGCGGCAGATGAAGTAAGAAGCAATGCGAAGAAAGAAGCTCAGTTGATCTTAAAAGAAGCCGAGAAAAATGCAGATCGGATCATCAATGAATCGTTGACGCGTTCACGCAAAGTGTCTCTGGAGATTGAAGAGTTGAAGAAGCAGGCATCGATTTATCGGACCCGTTTCCGGACGCTGCTGGAAGCTCAGCTTGAACTGCTCAACACAGAAGGCTGGCAAAGCATGCAATTCGAGACCAAAGAAGAGTAGGAAACTACTGTCCTAGGTGGTTGTCATATTGACTATGCCTAGTGAATTGGGTATACTCCTGTTAAATGTATCTCAGCAAAGCTATGACTGGAACGAGTAGGGCGTCATTGCAGTGTCAGCGAATTAGGATATCGGTGTGAGCCTAATCTCTGCAGCGTATCGAATATCCCCCAGGAGCGTCTCTTGAATCAAGTAGAGAGAACCGGGTCATGCCGTTACACATGGTCGAGTGATTAAGCGTTAGAGCTGCGCAATGTGCGCTGGTTCAATTGCTTAATAACGAGGGTGGTACCGCGAGTTGAGTTTCTCGTCCCTTTTTAGGGGATGGGAGGCTTTTTTTGTTTTTTGGACGCAAACAAGTTTAAGGTAAGAAATGGAGCGGTTGACATGGATTATGGCAAAACATTAAATCTATTACAAACGGAGTTTCCGATGCGAGGGAACTTGCCTCAGGCGGAACCGAAAATTCAAGAACAGTGGGAAGCCGAAGACATCTATGCCAAAGTGCAGGAAAGTCGCAAAGGCAGAACCAAGTTTATTTTGCATGACGGGCCTCCCTATGCCAACGGGGATATTCATATTGGACATGCGCTGAACAAAGTCCTAAAGGATATTATCGTGCGTTTCAAAACGCTGCAAGGCTATGATGCTCCTTATGTTCCAGGTTGGGACACGCATGGCTTGCCGATTGAACAAGTGATTACGAACAGCGGCAAGGTGGATCGGAAGAAAATGACCGTTCCAGAGTTCCGGGAATATTGCAAAGAGTATGCCCTGCAATCGGTTGAGAAGCAAAAAAGCCAATTCAAACGTTTGGGTATTCGCGGGGATTGGAAGAATCCATATATTACGCTGCAGCCAGAGTATGAAGCTAATCAGATTCGGGTTTTTGGTAACATGGTGCAAAAGGGCTATATTTACAAAGGCTTGAAGCCGGTTTACTGGTCTCCGTCCTCGGAGAGCGCTCTTGCGGAAGCCGAGATTGAATATAAAGAAAAAACGTCAACATCCATCTATGTGGCTTTCCCTGTGAAAGATGGTAAAGGCAAGCTGCCGCAGGACGCGGCAATTGTGATCTGGACCACGACGGCTTGGACGCTGCCAGCCAATTTAGGGATTTCCTTGCATCCGGAATTCGAATACGCGGTTGTTCAAGCCAATGGCAAGAAATATGTGCTTGCGCAAGGCTTGCTTGCCGCTGCTGCCAAAGAAATTGGCTGGAGCGAGTATGAAGTGCTTTCAACGGTAAAAGGCAGCGAGCTGGAATATGTGACTTGTCAGCATCCTTTCTATGACCGTGAATCATTGGTTATGGTTGGCGAGCACGTTACGCTGGAAGCGGGTACCGGCTGTGTTCATACAGCTCCTGGACATGGGGAAGATGACTTCGCGATTGGTCAGCGCTACAACATCGGTGTGTTGTGCCCAGTGGATGACCAAGGCCATTTCACGGCAGAAGCACCTGGGTATGAAGGCTTATTCTATGAAAAAGGCGGCAAGCTGATCATTGAGAAGCTGCAAGAATCAGGACTGCTTCTGAAAGCCGCAGACATTCAGCATCAGTATGCACACGACTGGCGGACGAAAAAACCTGTCATTTATCGTGCTACAGAGCAGTGGTTTGCTTCGATTGATAAATTCAGACAAGAGATGCTGGGTGAAATCAAACAAGTGAAGTGGACACCGGAGTGGGGCGAAGTTCGCCTGCACAACATGATTGCAGACCGTGGAGACTGGTGTATTTCGAGACAGCGCGCATGGGGCGTTCCAATCCCAATCTTCTACTGCCGCAGCTGCAACGAGCCGTTGGTCAACGAGCAAACGATTGAGCATGTAGCTCAGTTGTTCGAACAAGAAGGCTCTAATGCTTGGTTTATCAAAGAGGAGAAGGACCTGCTTCCAGCGGGAACGAGCTGCTCCAAATGCGGTCACGGAGAGTTCCGCAAGGAAACAGATATCATGGACGTTTGGTTTGATTCCGGCTCAAGTCATGTCGCCGTGTTGGAAGCACGCCCTGAGCTTGAATGGCCTGCTGATCTGTATTTGGAAGGGTCTGACCAGTATCGCGGGTGGTTCAATTCTTCCCTTATAACAGGTGTAGCCACAAGAGAGAAATCGCCATACAAAGGCATTCTCAGCCACGGCTTCACGCTTGATGGCGAAGGACGCAAAATGTCCAAGTCGATCGGGAATACAATAGATCCGAATGTTGTTTGCGGGAAGCTTGGCGCCGATATTTTGCGTCTTTGGGTATCTTCTGTGGATTATCAATCCGACCATCGTATTTCTGATAATATTTTGAACCAAACGACGGAAGTATACCGGAAAATCCGCAATACATTACGTTTCTTGCTTGGGAACCTCAGTCATTTCAATCCGGATGCGGATCGTGTTGCAGCTGAAAGCTTGTCAGAGCTAGACCGTTATGCGTTAATTCGCTTAAACCGGATGATTGATAAAGTGGTGAAAGCTTATGAAGCTTATGAATTCCATGTCGTTTACCAAACGATTCATCACTTCTGTGCGGTAGAAATGAGTTCATTCTACTTGGACATCATCAAAGATCGTCTATACGCGAATGCGCCAAATGATCCAGCACGCAAAGCATCGCAATCGGTGTTGTATGCCTCGTTGATCGCGATCACCAAGCTGATTTCACCGATTCTTGCCCATACGGCAGATGAAGTCTGGAAGTACATCCCTGGTGTTGAATTGAGCAGCGTTCAGTTGGCTGAACTGCCGGAAGTAGACACAAGCTTGTACAACGAGGAATTGGAAAATAAATGGAACGGATTCTTAAATGTTAGAGATGAAGTGCTGAAAGCACTCGAAGAAGCGCGCAAAGAAAAAGTGATCGGCAATTCGTTGGGAGCATCTGTCCATTTGTATCCGAATGAAGCAACGTACAGCTTACTGTCGAAGCTGGAACAGCTTGACCAATTGTTCATCGTATCTGCCGTATCTGTGCATCCTGCTGGCTCGACAGCGCCTGAGGGAGCTTACCAAGCCAAAGAGGCTGCCATTGCTATTACGGTTGCCGAAGGCGAGAAGTGCGAGCGCTGCTGGATAGTGACCCCGGAGGTTGGGCAAAGTAAAGAACATCCAACTCTATGTAAAAGATGTAATGACGTCGTAGACGCTCATTATCACGAGTAACTAAGGGAACAAACGAGCTTTCGCCAAATAGCGAAGCTCGTTTGTCCTGTTTGTTCTAATCCTGCTCATCATCCGCTTTATGGAGATTTTCGGGTTCCAGAAAAGGGTCGCCTTCGCCGCTATGCAAATAATCGCGATAAGATTTGCTCCGCACAATGGTCACATGCTCACCGTAGAGATCAGTGGCGACAAAGCTTTCGAAGGATTCCACGTAACCTTCGTTTTCATCGGCTTCAATGTACATTTCGTTGTAATTCTCGACATTGGGATCTTCAGCAAAAGCAGGCGTATTCGAGGTGCCCCAGCTTTCAACAATTTGCCAGGCATCCTCACCGTCAAATTCGGTCTCATCGCCGCGTTCATCGAAGCTCGTCCGGCCAAAAGGGGGAAAGAGCACTTGTTCTTCGACAGGCCTTCTGAAAGACTGGTCTGGATCCGGTACATGTTCCAAGCTGTAAAGCGTCGTTGGTATGGCTTGCAGACGTTCGAAAGGAATAGGCTGTTTACTGAAAACACAGATGCCATATTCCCCGCTTTCCATGCGAGATAAAGCTTCATTTACTTGTTCCAAATGCATTTCGGCATGTTCATTCAGTGAGATATCTTTCTCGCGTTCGTAAATTTCAGAGGCAATATCTCCAGGATGATTGTCGTACATGGAGAGCTCGCCTGTACTGTCAGAGAACGAATTGGCTAGGCCATAATGATCATTTGAAGCAAAATGTTTCTCAAGACCAAGCTTTTCCTCCAATAATTGCAGATATAATTGTTTGAGTTGTTCCTCGGTTAAATGGCTCATAGGTCGTACAGCTCCCTTCTTACAGCTGATCCTTACCGTTATAATGCCGAGTGGGAGCACTTTTTAGTGAGGTAATTCCTTGAAAATAAGGAACTGTTGTTTTTTGATGACGATTAGGAGGAAAAGATCAATGAAATATTATTTTTATGCGCTCATTGTATTTATTATGGATCAAGTGTCCAAATGGTTTATTACCAAACGAATTCCGCTGGGAGAAGAACGCTCAGTCATTGGTGAATTCTTCATTATTACTTCCCATCGCAACAGAGGCGCGGCTTTCGGTATTTTGCAAAACCAAAGATGGTTTTTCATTGTCATCACAACGATTGTAGTGATCGGGATTATTTGGTACATCCGCAAGACAATCCGCGAAGGCAAGGTTTTGCTATCTTTTGCGCTAAGCTTATTGCTGGGAGGAGCTCTTGGTAATTTCATCGATCGTGCTCTATTTGGCGAAGTTGTGGATTTCCTTCAGTTTACTTTTGATTTCAGCCTATTCGGCAAAGCCATCTATTATATATATCCGATTTTCAATTTAGCTGATTCAGCCATTGTAGTTGGGGTTATCCTCATCTTCCTTGAATCAATTCTGGCTTGGAGAAAAGAGAAAAAAGGAGCAGCACATGAACACAAATCAGACCTCGTCTGAAGCCGCACAGAGTGAGATCGTCGAATGGACGGTCGAAAAGCAGTTTGCCAAAGAACGTATTGATAAGTTCATCACAGAAGCCTTGGAAGAAGATGTGTCGAGAACGTTGATCCAGCAATGGGTCAAGGATGGGCATGTTAAAGTCAACGGCAAAGAAATTAAACCTAACTATAAGCTGGCTGAACAAGATGTTATTGCGCTGCAAATTCCTGAACCGCAAGGAGTCGAGCTTGCCGCGGAAAACATTCCGTTAACTGTCGTCTACGAAGATGCGGACCTTATTGTCATCAATAAACAACGCGGGCTTGTCGTTCATCCGGCGCCAGGACACTACTCGGGCACATTGGTGAATGCTCTGATGTATCATTGCAAGGATTTATCCGGCATCAACGGAGAGCTGCGTCCGGGTATTGTTCATCGGATCGATAAGGACACTTCCGGACTCATTATGTCCGCCAAAAATGACAAAGCGCATGCAAGTCTTGCTGAGCAGCTGAAGGCGCATACCGTCAATCGCAAATATATCGCCTTGGTACACGGGCATTTGCAGCATGATCAAGGAACGATTGACGCTCCAATCGGACGCGATTCTCATGATCGTAAAATGTATACCGTCACCGAGAAAAACAGTAAAACGGCAGTAACTCATTTCGTTGTGCTGGAACGTTTCGGAGATTTCACGTTGGTTGAGTTGAAGTTGGAGACGGGACGAACGCATCAAATCCGTGTGCACATGAAATTCATCGGGCATCCGCTAGTCGGCGATCCGATGTATGGCAAGAGCAAAGGAATGCTAATGGATGGACAAGCGCTTCATGCAGCTATTCTGGGTTTTAAGCATCCTCGCACAGGGGAATGGCTGCAATTCGAAGCGCCAATGCCGGCGGATATGGACAATTTGCTGCAAACAATAAGAACAACCTAGGGTTCTTCTGAGTGGGAGAGGAGTGAATCATATGGAGCATTTAATAAATCCCTTAGTGAGGGACATTCAAATTTCGGGCATTCGCAAAATTTCCAATCTGGTCAGCACCATACCAGGTGCTTTGACGCTAACGATCGGGCAGCCTGACTTCCCGACACCGCGGCATATTATCGAAGCGGGTCAGAGGGCGCTGGATCAAAATAAGACCGTGTACACCCAAAACCCCGGACTGTTGGAACTGCGTGAAGCCGTGTCCCATTTCGTGAAGCTGAAATATGGACAAACGTATCGCGCGGCGGACGAAATTATCGTAACTGCAGGAGCGAGTCAGGCTGTTGACATCACGCTGCGAACCATTCTTACACCGGGAGCAGAGGTGATCATCCCAGCCCCGATATATCCTGGCTATGAGCCGTTGATTCGTTTGGCAGGAGGCGTTCCTGTCTATGTCGACACGCGGAATAATGGTTTGAAGCTAACGGCTGATATTCTTGAGCCTTATTTAACGGCAAACACGCGATGTGTGATTCTATGCTATCCGTCTAACCCAACAGGACAGGTGCTCACAGAGAAAGAATTGGCTGATCTGGCGCAGCTGTTGGAAGATCGGGATCTCTTTATTTTATCCGATGAAATTTATAGTGAGCTGGTTTACGGTCAAAGCCATCATTCTATTACGACGATAGGCAAAATGCGCGAGAAAACGATCGTTATTAATGGTCTATCCAAATCACATGCGATGACAGGCTGGCGGATAGGCTTCACACTCGCGCCGGCTTACCTCACTGAGCACATGATTAAGGTTCACCAATACAATGTGACCTGCGCCAGCTCCGTAAGCCAGTATGCGGCATTGGAGGCCTTGACGGTTGGTGTGGATGATGCACTGCCGATGCGCAGCGCATATGAAGCGCGTAGAGATTATGTGTATGATCGCTTAGTGGCTATGGGAATTGATTTGGAAAAACCGGATGGAGCTTTTTACTTATTCCCTTCTATTGCCAAGTTTGGCCTCAGTTCCATGGATTTCACAATGAAGCTGCTTCAAGAGGAGCATGTTGCCGTTGTTCCAGGTGATGCCTTTACTTCCTATGGGGAAGGCTTCATTCGAATATCCTATGCGTATTCTCAGGAAGTTTTGGAGCAATCCTTGGATCGCTTGGCGCGATTTGTTGGCAAGCTGAAGTAATTGAATTTGCTGGCAAAAACTGCAAAAGTGCAGGCTTTTTGGATGATTTAGGGCTAAAAAGTGGATAATCCTGCAAATATGCAGTTTTTTTAGGCTTGTAAGCGCTTGGAATAGAAATGAGCGGAGAAAACCTGCACTTTTGCATGAATTTTAGAAAAAGAAGCATAAATGAACCGAAAAAGATGCACAATTGCAGGTTTTTATTAGCTATGAAGGCTTGTCTTCTTGAATAACCACCATTAGACACGATAGTGATCTTGGTTCGCTCTTGATCGAGATGAAGCTGGGAGCATGAATAAGAAGAGTGAAGAGGCTGTCTCAAAGTCGAAAATGACGACGAGGCAGCCCCTTCTGTTTTAGTGCCTCAACGGGTACCGTCTAACCCTAACTGCAACTGCCTATTCATCTGCGACTGCAAGCCCAAGCCCAAGCCCAACCCCAACCTGTTTGCAAATTCCACTGGAATTACTACAGTGTTATCGGGTTTGGGAAGTGGAAATGCTGCTTTGACTGGAGTTTATCCAGTGTATGCAAAGAACGCCTTCCTAGAGGCCACAAGAGGCTGTATCTAAAGTCTGAAAGACCTTAGAGAATAATAAAAAGAAATCTCTCTTTGGCAAAATGGAGGTATACACCCTGCCAATGGATTAGAAGAGAAGATTCCTCCAATTGAAGCGAATGCCAATCGATATACGTGTGTTACTTTTGAAACAGCCTATTTGGCCCTACCGCTGTAATAATCGTTTCTGCACTACATGCTTCTGTAGCGAAACGGAAGCATGGAGCCGCGAGTTGATGGAAGATGTCTTCCAAGTCAATCATCGACGGACAAAGGAGTGGAAGGCAGCTCAATAGAAGAGGGATGGGTGTGAGGATGGTAAGGCGTTTTACGTAGGAACCCCCACATCGATCCCTCCCCATGAACAAAAAAATGGATTTACACGCAAAAAAACCGTCAGGATGGTTCCCCTGACGGTTTTTCTTATTGCATTACTTTTTATCTGATTTAAATCGCAGATAAGCCGTTATTGTCGTTATCGCGATTTCAATCGCGCGTTCGTCGGGCTCAAGCTTGGCATGATGCAGACCATGTGGCGTGTCTACACCCAACCAGAACATGAAGCCGGGGATTTGCTCCAGGAAATAACCAAAATCCTCGCCGGTCATTGCTTCGGTGCATTCAACCAACTGGATGTTGTCCCGATCCCGCAGCCAATCCATGAACTCGATCGTCAGCGGAGGATCATTAAACACTTGGCGATAATTGGAGCCATAATCAATCGCGACGCTGCATTCGAAGGAGTTTTCAACGCCTGCGGCTACCGCTTCGATCCGCTTTTTGATCTTGCCCATGGAGTCTGCGGACAAGGTGCGGATCGTGCCTTCGAGACGAGCTTTTTCCGCGATGATATTTTGTTTGGTTCCTGCTTCCATTTTGCCGATTGTAATAACCGCTGAATCCAGCGGGTTTACATTGCGGGAAACGATGGTATGCAGTTGTCCTACCATTTGCGTCGCAGCGACAATCATGTCATTCGCTTGATGCGGGTAAGCAGCATGTCCGCCTTTGCCCAGCAGGTCGATGAAAAGCTCGGATGTGTTGGCAAACAAAATTTCCGGCCGCGTAGCGATAGTGCCTACCGGATATTCCGGTGCGATATGGAGGGCGACCATTTGGTCGGGCTTCCAATCCTGCAATTCTTCGGCAGCGAGCATCGGCAATGCGCCGCCCGGACCTTCTTCGGCTGGTTGAAACAGGACGACCAAATCATCCTGCATCGGCTGCTGGACGAAGTGGGTGACTACGCCCATTCCAATGGACATGTGGAAATCATGCCCGCATGCATGCATATAGCCCGGATGCTGGGAAGGAAAGGCAAGAGAGGTCTCTTCAGCAATGGGCAATCCATCCATATCCGCCCGATAGCCGAATCTCTTCGTTGGGTTCGTTCCTTGAATGTAAACAAGAATGCCGGTACGCCATGTACGAACGAATAGGCGCTCTTGCGGCAGCTTGGCTAGATGATCAAGTAGCAGCTGTTGGGTCTTGAACTCTTGGAAGCCAGGCTCCGGTATTTGGTGAAGCTGACGTCGCAGCTCGATAAAAGGGCTAAGCATGGCGAATTCCTCCAGATCCTCTTACAGGGTGCGCAGATCTTGTAAAATTTCGGTTTTGGATTTCGTTTTGTCATCCACTTTCTTGATGACGCGTGCAGGCGCTCCTGCAACAACGGTATACTCTTCAACGTCTTGTGTGACGATAGCGCCAGCAGCGACAACGGAGCCTTTACCGATGCGCACGCCTTCCAAAATAACCGCATTCGCACCAACAAGGACGTCATCTTCGATCACGCATGGTTGTGCGGAAGGAGGCTCAATAACGCCGGCAACGACAGCGCCTGCGCCGATGTGACACATTTTGCCGACTTGTGCTCTGCCGCCAAGGACTGCGTTCATGTCGATCATTGTGCCGTCGCCTACGGATGCGCCAATATTGATGAGCGCGCCCATCATGATAACAGCGTTATCTCCGATATGTACTTTATCGCGAATAACTGCGCCTGGCTCGATACGGGCATTGATATGTTTCAGATCAAGCATAGGGATAGCCGAGTTGCGACGATCCGCTTCAACAACGAAATCCTCGATTTGCGCTTTGTTTGCTTCGAGAACCGGCTGGATTTCACTCCACTCGCCAAATACAACGCCGCTGCCGCCGGAAAGGAAGGATTGACTGCCTTCTCCGAAGTTAATGCCATCGAGGTTTCCTTTTACATATACTTTCACCGGAGTTTTTTTCTTGCTCTCTTTAATAAATTGGATAATTTCTAGCGTATTCATTTCGCTCATGGTGACATCTCCTTAAAATTTAAATTGACTCTCCTATATTATCAGATAGGGAGCGTTTCAGCCAATGCGTATTCATAGAAAAAGCTTGTTTGCCGGATGCAACTTATGACTTCATTGTGAAAAAGGCCGCGTCAGGAGTCGGATTAACTCTAACGCGGCCATAATTTAGGAGCTTGCTTTTTGAGCAAATTGACTATTGTAGAGATCTGCATAGAAGCCTTGTTGTTCCAAAAGCTCCACATGTGTGCCTTGTTCAATGACGGTTCCCTGATTCATGACGAGAATGAGGTCAGCATCACGTATCGTCGAAAGACGGTGGGCAATGACAAAGCTGGTACGATTCGCCATCAGGTTATTCATGGCTCGTTGGATAGATACTTCCGTTCTCGTATCAACGCTGCTTGTCGCCTCGTCAAGGATGAGAATCGTTGGATCCGCTAGGATAGCGCGAGCAATGGTAAGAAGCTGTTTCTGACCATGGGAGAGGTTGGATGCTTCTTCATTCAGAATCGTGTCGTACCCCTCGGGCAAAGTTCGAATGAAATGATCGGCATAAGCAGCTCGAGCTGCGTTCACGATTTCCTCTTCCGTCGCTCCGTCACGGCCATAAGCAATGTTGTCCCGAATGGTTCCATTGAACAGCCAAGTATCTTGAAGCACCATGCCGAAAAGTCCGCGCAGTTGGCTGCGTGACAGCTCGCGTGAATTCACACCGTCAATAGAAATGGTTCCGCTATTCAATTCATAGAAACGCATAAGCAGATTGACGATTGTGGTTTTGCCGGCGCCTGTAGGTCCAACGATTGCGACGGTTTGACCGGGTTCCACGGTGATATTCATATCTTCAATCAGCGGCGTATCGGCCTTGTAAGAGAAGGCAACGTGCTCAAACTTCACAAGTCCGCGGACATTAGAAATCGAATGGACATTGGCGTTCTCCAGAACTTCTTCAGGCTCATCCAACAGCTCGAAAATACGTTCCGCCGCGGCGATGGTGGATTGAATGACATTGGCGATATTGGCAACTTGCGTAATCGGCATTCCGAATTGCCCGGAATATTGAATGAAAGCAAGGATGTCACCGATTTTAATAGCACCATTGGTAACCATGATCCCGCCGATTACACTGACAAGTACGTAGCCGATATTCCCGATAAAGGACATTAAGGGAAAAATCATCCCGGAGATGAATTGAGCTCTCCAGCCTGAATCGTACAACCGGTTATTAATTTCATTAAACTGCTCAACCGATTTGTGCTCACGGCCAAAGGCTTTGACGATCGTATGGCCCGTATACATTTCTTCTACATGACCGTTTAGTTCGCCAAGTGTTTTTTGCTGTCCTTTGAAGTACTTTTGTGAACGGGAGGCAATTATTTTGGTTCCCCAAATGCTTAATGGCAAAGTAATAATGGTAGCTAAAGTCAGCAGGGGGCTGATCGTTAACATCATCACAATGATACCTAGCAAAGTGACGATCGATGTAATCAATTGGGTTAAGCTCTGCTGCATTGTAGAACTAAGTGTATCTACATCGTTGGTAGCACGGCTCATCGTGTCCCCATGACTGCGGGCATCAAAGAAGGACAAGGGAACCCGAGTCAGCTTCTCGCTAATCGCCTTGCGCAGATTAAATACAACCTTCTGTGTAACGCCAACCATAATCCATTGTTGGATATAGGTTAGAACAGCGCTAAGCACATAGAGCGCAGCCAAAATCAGAACGATTTGGAGAATCGCATCGAAGTCGATTTTCGCACCGGCGACCCCTTTTAACTTGGCCACAGAGCCTTCATATAATAGGGTAGTCGCATTACCCATCAGCTTCGGACTGATAATGCTGAACATCGTGCTAAGAACAGCTGCAATAAGAACAAAAGATATCGGCAAGCGAAAGGGCTTCATAAAGCCGGCAAGCCTGCGAAGCGTTCCTTTGAAATCCTTGGCTTTTTGAACGGGTCTGCCCATAGCCCCCATCCCGCCGCGGCCAAAGTTTCCTGGGTTGACAGCCGGAGGGGACGGACGCTCATCTTTGCGTTGCTCACTCATGCGATTTCCTCCTCTGACAGCTGCGAAGCCACAATTTCTTGATAGACAGCACAGGTATTCATCAGCTCAGCATGTGTTCCGATACCGGAGATACGGCCATCTTCCAACACGATGATACGATTCGCATCCATGATGGTACTGACGCGTTGAGCGACGATAATTTTGGTCGCATAGTCAGTTTCATCTTTGAGTGCTGCGCGGAGCTTGGCATCCGTCTTGAAATCCAAAGCAGAAAAGCTATCGTCGAACACAAAGATATTAGGTTTGCGAGCTAGTGCTCTAGCGATGGCAAGGCGCTGCTTCTGACCTCCTGATAAATTCGTTCCGCCTTGGGCGAGAACCGACTCAAAGCCATCTTTCAATTCAGCGATAAAATCAGCAGCTTGCGCTGTAGCCGCCGCATGTCGGATCTCTTCATCCGTTGCAGTTTCACGTCCGAAACGAATGTTTTCGGCGATCGTCCCGGAGAAAAGCGCAGCTTTTTGTGGGACATAACCGATTTGTTCTCTTAGGCTTTCTATTTTCAGCTTATGCATAGATTGTCCGTCAATGGTAATGTCTCCTGAATCGACATCATAGAAACGTAACAGCAAATTGATGAGTGTCGTTTTCCCAGAACCTGTGCCGCCAATAATTGCAGTAACTTCACCTGCTTCTGCGCGGAAGGAAATGTCGAGAAGCGCCGGCTGCTCGGCGCCTGGATAACTAAACGTAACATTTTGAAACTCAATGGCGGCTTGCTTGGCATCCAAATTTTTCGCTGATTCGCTATCATGGATCGTGGACTCAAGGGCCAAAACTTCATTAATTCGAACGGCCGATGCTGATGCCCGGGGAATCATCATGAAGATCATCGTCATCATAAACATGGAAAACATAATTTGCATCGCATACTGGATGAAAGCCATTAGATCGCCAATCTGCATCTGATTGTTGTCAATCCGTATGCCGCCGTACCATAGAATGACGACAACGCCTAAATTGAATACCAACATCATGACTGGCATCATAGTAGCCATTAAGGTATTAACTTTTACAGCGGTCTGGGTGTAGTCAAGGTTTGCCTTTTCGAATTTCTGTTTCTCATGATCGGACCGATTGAAGGCACGGATTACGCGGATGCCGGTTAAATTTTCTCGCAACACTAGGTTGATACCATCAATTTTGAGCTGTAATAATTTGAAGAGGGGGAGACCCTTGCGCATAATCCAAATGATCGCAAGAACGAGAATCGGAATGACGGAGATTAGAACAATTGCCAGATGAGCGTCTTTGTAAGTCGCCATGATGACTCCGCCGATCAGCATCGTTGGCGCTCCGATGAACATTCGCATCATGACAATGACCTGCTGGACTTGGGCAATATCATTGGTTGTTCTTGTAATGAGCGAGGAGGTACCGAGCTTGTCGAATTCGTTCAGCGAGAAGCGCTCGACATGGCTGAAAAGCGTACGGCGCAGATCCCTGCCGAATCCTGTTGCCGTCTTGGCGAGCAAGTAGCTTGCGATGATAACACAAACCATTCCTCCCATCGCGACTAACAGCATGTAAGCTCCGTATCGAAGAATATACGAAACATCTCCTTTGACAACCCCCACATCAACAATGTCTGAAAGCAGTGTCGGCAAATACAACTGTGCCAGTGATTGCAGCAGCATTAATGCAATGACGGCAGTCACCAAAAATTTGTAAGGCTTCAAAAGTCGAAACAATTTGAACATAGTTTCCTCCTTAGTGAGATAGCAAGCCTGTCTGTTTCTTTCAAAATAATATGTAAATTATAACACATGCCGGAGCGCTTGCTCAAAGAGAAATGCGGATAAGATATTGACTTATCGTGTCGAAAATGGCATAATGCTTTTAATTACATATGTACCTTTAAAAACAGTCCAGAGAGGCTGGCAAGGTAAACGATAAGAAAAGACGGGATATCGAGAATCTTAGGTTCACGATATGAACAAGCGTGGGATGTGCGCATCCTGATGCCCCGCTCTGTATCTTTATGCACTCGTAACTCCTTGCCAAGAATTGGGCAAGGAGTTTTTTGGTTATCCCGAAGGAATATGCAGCTTATTCTTACGATGTCCATTTTGCTGGAGATGAACTCTCAGGAGGCGAAAATATGAACGAAACAGCGGAACATACCATTATCGATGAAATGGGCATTCGAAGAGCACTTACGCGGATTGCGCACGAGATCCTGGAAAAGAATAAGGGTGTAGAAGATTGCACCTTGATTGGGATTCGGACCCGCGGCATTTATTTAGCCAAACGCGTGGCAGAGCTTATTATGGAAATCGAAGGTGTGCCGATTCCGGTTGGCGAGATTGATATCACTTCTTACCGCGATGATCGCATCAAAGTGAAATCAGTGGAAGACGCCAGAGAAGGCGGCAACCTGCAAATCCAAGACCGCAAAATCATCCTTTTTGATGATGTTCTTTATACCGGACGAACGGTGAGAGCTGCCATGGACGCTTTGATTGATCTGGGTAGACCGCAGATGATCCAGCTGGCCGTACTTGTTGACAGAGGACATCGCGAGCTGCCCATTCGCCCCGATTATGTTGGGAAGAACGTACCTACCTCCAAAAGTGAAAGCATCGAAGTGCTGTTAACGGAAATCGATGTTAAAGATGGGGTCATCATACTTCAACAGAGGGGGAAATAGGAGTGAGCATAGTGAGTACACAAGCAGCAAGACATTTTCTGGGACTAAAAGGCGTGAGTGCAGGGGAAATAACGAGCATTCTAGATCGCGCGGTGTATTGGGAACAATCGCCAACGAAGGTGTCGAACCAGTTCCAAGGCAAATTCGTTTCCAACCTATTTTTCGAAAATAGCACCAGAACCCGCTTCTCCTTCGAGCTGGCGCAGAAACGCCTAGGAGCTGACGTGCTTAACTTCTCTGCCGCAGAATCAAGCGTGCAAAAAGGGGAGTCCATCTACGATACAGTTCGCACGCTCGAATCCATGGGAATTGATGCTGGGGTTATCCGCCTGAAGCCAAACGGTGTTCTGCAGGAGTTAGCCGAGAAAATCAAAATTCCACTAATCAATGCCGGCGACGGAAATAACGAGCATCCTACGCAAGCGCTTCTGGATTTCTATACAATGCGCAAGCAGTTCGGCGCCATCAAAGGGCTGACGGTTTCCATCATTGGTGATATCCTGCACAGCCGTGTGGCTCGCTCCAACCTATGGGGACTTATCGCCTTGGGAGCGAAAGTACAGTTCTGCGCGCCTCCAAGTATGCAAGCTCCTGAGCTGGCTGAGTTCGCACCGTATGTCTCTTTCGAGGAAGCTTTGAAAGCCGATGTCGTCATGATGCTGCGTGTACAGCTTGAGCGCCACGACAAAGGAATTATTCGCTCGGCTGAAGAGTACCGCGAGCAGTATGGTCTGACCGTAGAACGCGTAAGCCGCATGGCGCCGCATGCGATCATCATGCATCCAGCTCCGGTGAATCGCAATGTGGAGCTTGATGATGAACTGGTCGAACATGAAAAATCGAAAATTTTCACACAAATCGCTCATGGTGTTCCGATTCGTATGGCGGTCATTGAACGAGCTTTATCATAAAACAGGGGGATTGCATCACAATGGGAATTTGGATCTTAAACGGACTTACCGTTGACGTCAATAATGTACAAGCAAAGAAACACATTTTGATCGAAAATGATAAAATCGCACAAGTGGTGGATGCGGCAAGCGGCTCAACGCCTCAGACGGAAGGGCATGAAGTTATCGATGCAGCAGGCAAACTTGTAACACCTGGTTTCATTGATATGCATGTTCATTTGAGAGAGCCAGGCTTTGAACATAAAGAAAATATTGCGACGGGCACGCGCTCTGCGGCTCGCGGCGGTTTCACAACGATCGCCTGCATGCCTAATACAAGACCAGTGATCGATACGGTTGATACCGTGAACTACATATTGGATAAAGCCGCAACAGAAGGAGTCATCCGTGTAATTCCTTACGGCACGATTACGAAGAACCAGCTTGGTCGCGAATTGACGGATTTCGCAGCGCTCAAAGAAGCGGGCGTTATCGGCTACACCGATGACGGTGTTGGAGTGCAAAGCGCACAGATGATGAAGGATGCAATGGCTTTGGCCGCATCCATGGACATGCCAATCATCGCACACTGCGAGGATGACACGCTTGTCGTTGGAGCGCCGGTGAGTGAGGGCTCGTTTGCGAAGAAACACGGCCTGAAAGGGATTCCGAACGAATCTGAGGCGATTCATGTAGGGCGCGACATCCTGCTGTCTGAAGCGACAGGCGTTCACTACCACGTGTGCCATGTGAGCACGGAGCAATCGGTTCGCTTGATCAGGCATGCGAAGCAGTTCGGCATCAAAGTGACTGCAGAGGTATGTCCGCATCACCTCGTGCTGTCCGATGAAGATATTCCAGGGCTCGATGCCAACTGGAAAATGAATCCTCCGCTGCGCACGCCGCGCGATGTGCAGGCTGTCATTGAAGGTCTGGAAGACGGCACGATTGATATCATCGTAACGGACCACGCACCGCATAGCGAAGAAGAAAAGGCCAAAGGCATGATGCTGGCGCCATTCGGCATCCTAGGATTCGAAACAGCGTTCTCGCTGCTGTATACGAAATTCGTTCTAACTGGACAATGGACGCTGGGCTTCCTTGTGGATCGGATGACGCAAAAACCGGCAGACGTGTTCGGACTTCCTTACGGAACGCTGGAAGTGGGCCGAGCAGCGGATATCACAATCGTAGACTTGGAGACGGAGCGTGAAGTTCTGAAAGATGAGATCGTGTCGCGCAGCAAAAACACGCCGTTCATCGGTTGGAAGCTGCAAGGCTGGCCGGTTGTGACCATCGCATCCGGTAAAGTGGTTTGGTCGTAACATCCGCATAATGCGCTGTACGCGATCGATGAAATCGTGTATATTTATACAGAATGATCATTTTTTATGCAAGTCTATGCATTTCTTAGGAAGTTGTAGGCATGACATCTGCGGTTCGTGAGAATCGTTTGACAATAGCGAAGGAGTTGAAAGAACATGCAGGCAAGATTGTTGCTGGAAGACGGCACTCTTTTTACAGGAAAATCGTTCGGTAGTGAAGGTGAATCCGTCGGCGAGGTTGTATTCAATACAGGGATTACAGGTTATCAGGAGGTGCTTTCCGATCCTTCCTACTGCGGTCAAATCGTGACGATGACGTATCCATTAGTGGGGAACTACGGTGTGATTCGGGATGACTTTGAATCCGTTCGTCCTTTCATTCATGGTTTCGTCGTGCGTGAGCATGAAGAGATTCCAAGCAACTGGAGAGCGCAATACACACTTGGCAGCTTGCTCAAAGAATACGGCATTGTGGGCATCAGCGGCATCGACACTCGTATGTTGACTCGCAAAATCCGTCACTACGGCGTTATGAAGAGCTTATTGACAACATCCAACAAATCGGTTGCGGAATTAACGGAAATTCTTCGCGGAACTTCCCTTATGACGGATCAAGTTGCTCGTGTATCTACCAAAAGCGTATACGGCGCGCCAGGTCACAAAGAACGTATCGTACTTGTTGACTACGGTGCAAAAAGCGGGATCATCCGCGATCTGAGCAAACGCGATTGCGACGTCGTCGTTGTCCCTCAAGATGCGACGGCTGAACAGATTCGCCGCCTTGCGCCGGACGGCGTACTGCTGTCCAACGGCCCTGGGGATCCGAAGGATGTTCCACACGCGGTTGAAATGATCAAAGGCTTGCTCGGCGATATTCCTTTGTTCGGAATCTGCCTTGGCCACCAATTGTTCGCACTCGCTTGCGGCGCGGATACAGATAAATTGAAGTTCGGTCACCGCGGCGGCAACCATCCTGTGAAAGATTTGGCTTCCGGTCGCTGCTACATCACATCGCAAAATCATGGCTATACCGTAAAGGAAGATTCCGTGAACGGAACGGACCTTGAAGTAACGCACATTAACAATAATGACCGTACAATCGAAGGTTTGAAACACAAGAAATACCCTGCTTTCTCGGTGCAATATCACCCAGAGGCAGCACCGGGGCCATTCGACTCCAGCTACTTGTTTGATGATTTCATCTCGCTGATCCGTCAGCATAAGCTTGATAACCCACAGCAGCCGCGCCAAGCGCAAATGCTTGCTCAGTGGAAAGCTTCCACGGCATCGACATCTGTGAAGGAGGAACTGCAATATGCCAAAAAATAATACACTCAAAAAGATCCTCGTTATCGGTTCCGGTCCAATCGTTATCGGTCAGGCAGCGGAATTTGACTATGCGGGCACGCAAGCTTGTCAAGCACTTAAAGAAGAAGGCATGGAAGTTATCCTGATCAACAGCAATCCGGCTACGATCATGACGGATACAAACATGGCGGATAAAGTATATATCGAGCCAATTACACTTGAATTTGTTACACAAATCATTCGTCAAGAACGTCCTGACGGCTTGCTTCCAACACTTGGAGGCCAAACGGGTCTGAACATGGCTGTTGAACTGGCTCGCGCCGGTGTACTGGAAAGCGAGAACGTGAAGCTTCTCGGAACGCAGCTGACGGCGATTGAGAAAGCGGAAGATCGTGATCTTTTCAGAGACTTGATGAGAGAATTAGAGCAGCCGGTACCAGATAGCGTTATCGTAACGACAGTTGCTCAAGCGGTTGATTTTGCTAACGAAATCGGCTTCCCGATCATCATTCGTCCAGCGTACACATTAGGGGGAACTGGCGGCGGTATCTGTAATACGATGGAAGAGCTGACGGAAATCGTAGCTTCCGGAATTCGCTACAGCCCAATCGGCCAATGTCTGGTTGAGCGCAGTATCGCAGGTATGAAAGAAGTCGAGTACGAGGTTATGCGGGATGCGAACGACAACTGTATCGTTGTGTGTAACATGGAGAACTTTGATCCAGTTGGTGTACATACAGGAGACAGTATCGTAGTAGCGCCAAGCCAAACGTTGTCGGACCGTGAGTATCAAATGCTGCGTTCGGCATCACTGAAAATCATTCGCGCCTTGAATATCGAAGGCGGATGCAACGTACAATACGCACTTGATCCGCACAGCTTCCAATACTATGTAATCGAGGTTAACCCGCGTGTCAGCCGCTCCTCAGCGCTTGCATCCAAAGCGACTGGATATCCGATTGCCAAAATGGCAGCGAAAATTGCGATTGGCTACACGCTCGATGAGCTGGTCAATCCGGTTACAGGCCAAACCTATGCTTGCTTCGAGCCGGCACTGGATTACATCGTTTCCAAAATCCCGCGTTGGCCGTTCGATAAATTCACAGCAGCCAACCGTAAATTAGGTACACAAATGAAGGCGACTGGCGAAGTTATGGCGATCGGCCGTACGTTCGAAGAGTCCATTCACAAAGCAGTACGTTCCCTAGAGATCGGTGTACATCGCCTATTCCTTAAAGAAACGGATTTGCTGGATACAGAAACATTGGAGTTACGCTTGCAAAAACCGGACGATGAGCGCCTGTTCTTATTGGCAGAAGCTTACCGCAGAGGCTACACGGTGGAGCAATTGCAGAATTTGACGAACATTGACTGGTGGTTCTTGAACAAGCTTGATGGTCTGATCAAATACGAGAAAGAAATCGCGGCAAGTGAACTGACGAATGAGCTGCTTTTCGAAACGAAGCGCAAAGGCTTCACAGATCGTGCTATTGCCGAGATTCGTACGCTAGCTGGATGCTCGACATTCACCAAAGAAGCGGAAGTCAGAACACACCGCTTGAAGCAAAACATCAAGCCTGTCTACAAAATGGTAGATACTTGTGCAGCGGAATTTGAAGCTTCTACGCCTTACTACTATTCTACGTATGAGCAAGAAGATGAAGTAACCGAAACAACCAAAGAGAAAGTCGTTGTATTAGGCTCCGGTCCGATTCGTATCGGTCAAGGGATCGAGTTCGATTACTCCACGGTTCACGCGGTTTGGGCTATCCAAGCAGCGGGTTATGAAGCAGTTATCATCAATAATAATCCAGAGACAGTGTCGACGGATTTCAATACATCAGACCGCTTGTACTTCGAGCCGCTATTCTTCGAGGATGTTATGAACGTCATCGAGCGTGAGAATCCAATCGGAGTTATCGTTCAATTCGGAGGCCAAACTGCGATTAACTTGGCAGCACCGCTGCACAAAGCTGGCGTGCGCATCCTCGGATCTGATCTGGAAAGCATTGATACGGCGGAAGATCGCAAGAAGTTCGAAGCTTTGCTTAGCAAGCTTTCGATCGCTCAACCTCCAGGCGGTACTGTAACATCCGTTGACCAAGCCGTAGGAACAGCAGCGAAATTCGGTTATCCGGTTATCGTTCGTCCTTCTTATGTCCTAGGCGGACGTGCGATGGAAATCGTCTACTCCGATGAAGAATTGCTGAACTACATGGAATATGCCGTGAAAATCAACCCTGAGCATCCGGTTCTGATTGACCGTTACATGCTGGGCAAAGAAGTAGAAGTGGATGCGATTTGTGACAGAGAAACGGTTCTGATCCCAGGGATTATGGAACACGTTGAACGCGCAGGGGTTCACTCCGGCGACTCGATCGCGGTATATCCGCCGCAATCGCTCTCCGATGAGCTTAAGCAGCAAATCATCGACATTACAACGAAAATTGGACTTGAACTGAACGTGGTTGGATTAGTCAACATCCAGTTCGTCATTCATAACGATCAAGTGTACGTGATCGAGGTTAACCCGCGTTCTTCCAGAACAGTGCCATTCTTAAGCAAAGTAACGAATATTCCGATGGCCAATGTCGCGACTCGCGTCATTATGGGTCAAAAGCTTACGGATATGGGCTATCAAAGCGGACTTTGGCCGGAAGATAAATATGTTTCTGTCAAAGTGCCAGTGTTCTCCTTTGCGAAGCTGCGCCGTGTAGATACAACTCTCGGGCCTGAGATGAAATCAACAGGCGAGGTCATGGGGCGCGACATTAACTTCGCTAAAGCCCTCTACAAAGGCTTGATCGGGGCAGGCATGAAAATCCCAGCTGCCGGTTCCGTCGTAGTGACGGTAGCTGACAAAGACAAAGAAGAAGCGATTGAAATTTTGAGAGGCTTCTACCGCTTAGGTTATAAAATCATCGCAACAGGCGGCACCGCTACAGCGATTCAAGAAGCTGGTCTGCCGGTGACAACTGTCCACAAGCTGAGCGAAGGATCACCTAATATTCTGGATCTGATCCGCAGCGGGGATGCACAATTTGTTGTGAACACTCTGACAAAAGGGAAAGAACCAGAGCGCGACGGCTTCCGCATACGTCGTGAAGCTGTTGAGAATGGTGTGGTTTGTATGACATCGCTGGATACGGTCAGAGCGCTAGTCAATATGCTTGAAGCGATTAACTTCTCCTCACGTGCAATGCCCATTCATGCTTAAGGGAGAGTGAAGATTGTGTCGATATTAACACGTACTGAGATTGCTGGACGTATAATGGTTGCTTTGGATTATGCGAACGCAGAACATGCTGAAGGGCTGCTTAAGCAGCTCGAAGGCATTCCCTGCTTCGTGAAGGTGGGGATGCAGCTTTTCTACGCTGCAGGTCCTAGCTTCGTTGCTAGTCTGAAAGAACGCGGCTACAAGGTGTTCCTTGATGTGAAGATGCATGACATTCCGAACACGGTCAAAGGCGGCGCGGAGAGCGTGACGCGCCTCGGGGTTGACGTGTTCAATGTGCATGCTGCCGGTGGCAAGCACATGATGGAAGCTGCCTTGGAGGGGGTCGACAAGGGGCTTGCTCCTGGCCTTACACGTCCGATCGTGATCGGCGTGACGCAGTTGACCAGCACCAGCCAAGCTGTGCTGAATGAAGAGATCGGCCTGGCCGGTACGACCGAGCAGGCCGTCATTCGCTATGCCCGCTTGGCGCATGCCGCGGGGCTGCAAGGCGTCGTAGCGTCACCGCTTGAGGTGACGGCGATTAAGTCGGCGTGCGGCGACGGGTTCGTCACGGTGACGCCGGGGATTCGCCCGGCAGGAGCTGACGCGGGCGACCAGTCACGCATCATGACGCCGGCTGAAGCATTCGCGCAGGGGACGGACTACGTCGTGATCGGCCGACCGATCACTGGCGCAGCCGACCCTCGTGCGGCAATTGAAGCGATCATAGATTCGATCGCGTAACCAAGTCTTGAGCCTTACAACGGAAGGAACGGTGGAAGTATCATGAGTCAACTCGAAACTATTGCACAGCATATCGCAGCGTCTTTATTAGAAATCGAAGCGGTTGCGCTTCGGCCGCAGCAGCCTTTTACATGGACATCGGGCTTGAAATCGCCCATTTACTGTGACAATCGTTTGACGATGTCGCACCCTGCGATTCGCGATGCGATCGCTGAAGGCTTCGTCCAATTGATTCAAGAGAAGTTCCCTGACGCTGAGGTTGTGGCGGGTACAGCAACTGCGGGAATCCCTCATGCTGCTTGGGTCGCTCAAAAGCTCGGCCTTCCCATGATCTATATCCGGGATAAAGCCAAAGGCCATGGCAAAGAGAACCTGATCGAAGGTTCTGTGAAGCCAGGTCAAAAGGTGATTGTGATCGAGGATTTGATTTCAACCGGAGGCAGTTCATTGAAAGCGGCGATTGCGGTGAAAGAAGCTGGCGCTGAACCGCTTGGCGTGCTCGCTATTTTCTCCTATCAGCTGGATAAAGCAACCGAAGCGTTCCAAGCTGCGGGTATGCCGCTGCATACACTATCCAACTACTCTGCGCTGCTGGAAGTAGCACTAGAGAAAGGGAAGATTCAAGAATCCGATATGGAGCTTCTTCGCTCCTGGAGAGCGAATCCTGCTGCTTTTGGCGTATAAGAGGCTGTGCCTAGGTTATGGTGAAGTTTCGCGAAGATTGACGAATTGTGTAAGAGTACCCTATACTGTAAGAGTGCTAGGTACGTCCTAACATCTGCGAAATGGCAAATGACGCGAAAGCGGCAGACGCAAAGCTACAGGGGCTAATCGGCTTGGTCCGCATGCCTGCCAGCTACCGAACGATGAGAGGAGGAGTGCTCGTGAATATCAATAGTGTTCTTACAGCCGTTAATGGCGGTGACTCTTTGAAGCAAGCGGTTGGCATTCAGCTTTTGAGCAAAGCCAATGATCAGCAAGCCGCTGCAGCTACTACTTTAGTACAGGATTTTGCTAAAACCCAGCAGCAGGTTACCGCTTCAGCGGCGCCGCACTTGGGTGGCAATCTCGACATCCGCATATAAGTTTATAACGCAAGAAGCTCTACCTTTACGAAAAGGAGAGCTTCTTTTTTTTGTTGCGTTAATCTTGCTTTTCGCTCGTCAACAATTGGATGAACGATTGGAGGGGCTGCGACATCCACTTTTTGGGATGAAGCAAGAGCTGGAGATCCATGCGCAGATCGGCATGTGAGAATGGAAGCTGTGCCAGCTTGCCTGCGGCGAGCTCGCTTTGCACGGCGATATGCGGCAGCAGCGCAATGCCCAGCCCATTCATGACGCATTGCTTGATCGTTTCCAAATTGCCTAGCTCAAAACCGATGCGAAGCGCAATGGCGTGATCTTTGAGCAGCTGCTCAAACATGCCGCGATAAATGCACCCTTCTTCTGTAACGATAAATTCGGCTTCATGGAAGTCGCCAAGCTCCACGGCAGCTTGCTGCGACAGTGTATGCGCAAGCGGAGCTATCAGGACCAATGGTTCTTCACGAACTTTGGTACAGGTTAGCTGATTATCCGCCGGATAGCGATCCAACAGGAGACCAATATCGTAGTCGCCATTTTTGACTTTGCTCATCAAAGAGGACTCGCTATCAGGGTACAGCTGAATATTGAGACCTGGATACAGTTGTTTCATTTCATGCAAATAGGGAGGCAAATAATAGGCGGCAAGCGAGTTGATCGTTCCGATGGTCAAAGTTCCGCTGACTTGGCTGGCAATCATTTCTTTGGACTGATCGTAGAGATCGAGCATTTGCGCAACTAACTTGAGCAAGTTTTCTCCCGGAACGGTTAATCGCAGCTCACGACCGTACCTCTCGAAGAGGGGGACCTTATATTCTCTTTCCAGCTTCTGAATTTGCATGGTGATGCTGGATTGCGCGTATCCTAGTTCTTCGGCAGCTTTGGTAAAGCTTTTTCGCCGGGCGACTTCCCGGAAGGTTCGGAAATAAGTTAAATCCATGGGAGTCCCTCGTTTCATTATCAATAATATTGATGATCTACATCATTTATTATAGCTAACTGTGATGATAAGTTCCATGCTAAAGTGTTTGTATGCAGGAACATCGCGAAGGAGATGAGTCAGATGTTAAAAGAGCAGGATTTGCAAGGAGTTTACGTTCCGATCATTACACCATTTGATGAAAAATTTGAGATAGATGCAGCTTCTTTTTACAATCAGGCCTATCAATTGTTTCAAAATGAAGTGGATGGTCTTGTTGTCAATGGGACTACAGGCGAGTCGCCGACCATCACGGGGGAAGAGTTAGCGCTCTTGTTTGCAACCGCACAGGCAGCAAGAACGGCAGCCAACGTACAAGCCCCGCTTGTCGTCGGCACAGGGACGAATGACACGTTATCTACAGTGAAAAAAACGGAAATGGCAGGCAATTTAGGGGCAGACGCTGCTCTGGTGGTCGTGCCTTATTACAATAAACCAAGTCAGCAAGGAATTATTGCGCATTTCCGCCGAGCAGCAAGTGTTGGCGTTCCGATCCTTGTATACGAAGTTCCTCATCGGACAGGTGTGACATTGGAATTGGATACCGTTCGTGAAATACTCGATATTGACGGGGTCATTGGTATGAAAGACAGTACGCCAAATACGAAACTGGTAGCGGAGCTGACCCGAATGGGGTCGAAGCCAATTCTTTGCGGGGAGGATACGTTGCTGTTTGATGCCCTTCAAGCAGGGGCCAAAGGTGTTATGAGTGCCTCAGCCAACATTGAAACGGAGCGATTCGTCGCGTTCTATCGCCACTTCGCAGCTGGCAGGAACGAGCAGTCCAAAGAGCTTTTTGAAGGACTGCTGCCGCTTATTCGACTTCTTTTTGCAGAACCTAATCCGGCTCCGCTCAAATGGCTGCTTGAACAGCAGGGCGTCATAGCAAACGGTACGCTGCGCCTGCCACTTTTGCCAGTCACCGAAAATTTAGCAAAAAGATTAACGCCTTTTATATAAAAGAAGAGGGGGAAGCGCGATGAATCGAACGAAAGTGTTTACAGGATCGCCGTGGGAACCGCTAGTTGGTTATTGCCGGGCGATTCGTGTGGGAAACCGCATAGAGGTTGCAGGTACAACTGCGATGAAGGATGGTGAAGTCGTTGGCGCGGGGAATGCGTATGAA
Source organism: Paenibacillus ferrarius (assembly GCF_002027705.1). Classification (GTDB taxonomy): domain Bacteria; phylum Bacillota; class Bacilli; order Paenibacillales; family NBRC-103111; genus Paenibacillus_E; species Paenibacillus_E ferrarius. Next base: position 119,929 of record NZ_MBTG01000056.1, read on the forward strand.
CAGGCGCGATATGTGCTTCAGACGATCGAACATGCCCTGCATGAGTTGGGGGCAACCATGTCTGATGTTATTCGAACGCGCATGTTCGTGACGGATATTTCCTTATGGGAAGAGTTCGGCCGCGCTCATGGCGAGTTTTTTCGCGAGGTGCAGCCTGTGGCTACGATGGTCGAAGTGAAGGCGCTGATTGATCCGGATTTGATGATTGAGATTGAAGTTGAGGCCGTTCTAGGCTAAACCCAAACGGGGCTGTTTCAGAGGGGGGAAAGTATTTGAATCCGGCTTGAGCCTGTCGAAAAGGTGGCTGTCTCATAAGTAGATAGACCTTCTAGAGGGACTGCTTCTTTGATTGAGATTCGGAGAGGCTCAATCGTGCCTATTTCAAACTTACTTTTACTATTCGATTACCGATAGCTCAGAATTGTACATTAGAACCTGACATAAACTGGCCGTTCTGCGTGTGATCTTCTTTCATGCATATGACTATAGCTGTTCGGATCTATTTAGCTGTTACGGGTTCTGATAATCTCTTGATGAGCCTCTGAACTTTCTAGTTTCTCTGACTCTAGCTCCAGTTGCTTACTCTAAACCTGCAATTATGCATCTTTTTTGCTCTTGGAATAGCCTTAACTAGTAAATTCCTGCGTTTGTGCAGGTTTTTGAGGCTTTTTCTGGATGAGCGGCTGAAAAAGATCAAAATGCCTGCACAATTGCAGGCATTTCCACTTTTTAGCCGAATTTGCTCGGAAATTCCTGTATTTTCGCAGGCTTTTACACTTTGGTGATCTGATCTGATCTGAGCCCCTTCATCCTACATGAAATTATAAAGTAATCAAGCCTCATCATCTATCGAAGCTTACGTACTAAATTTTGCTTATGGGACAGCCTCAAACCCTGCTCGAGCCTGCCGAAAAAGCAGTCTCAACGCACGAAGCAGTAGCCTCCCCGCGGAAAGCACGCCGAACCCAAAATGACACTCAGGAGGAATTCCTCCCAAGTGTCATTTTGTTCCTGCGCAGCTGTTAACCTACACGCTTACCTACAATAATAAGGTCGCGTTCAATGCCATCCAGCTCTGCAATGCCTGGCAAATGCGCCCAGTTCTCAAAGCCAAACTTGCGGAATAGCTGCAAGCTGGGCTCGTTGTGGCCGAATATGAAGCCAAGCAAGCTTTTGATTCCTAATTCAGGACTAGCTTCAATCGCTTTTTCGATTAAATATCGGCCAATGCCTCTGCCGCGGTAGGCTTCATCTACATAAATGCTGATTTCTGCGGTAGCATTATAGGCAGGTCGGCCATAAAAGGATTGAAAGCTGAGCCAAGCGCATATATGATCGCCGTCTTCCATAACCCATAAGGGGCGGAAGTCGGGGGAGTGCTCATGAAACCAAGCTTCTCGACTTGCTATTGCAACAGGTTCCGTATCAGCGGTGACCATACGGCCTGCCACGGTTGTATTATAGATGCGGACGATGTCTGCAAGATCTTCAAGCTGGGCATTGCGAATAGGGAGAGGTGAGGTGCTCATTGTGTCGGTTCATTCCTTTCACTTAGTTGCTCATTGCTGCAAGCTTCAACCAGAATCGGCTGATGGTTTCTGTACCTTTACTCCAATTCATCAAATGAAAATGTTCATTTGGAGCATGCAAATTTTCACCTGGCAGGCCAAAGCCAAGAAGCACAACCGGAGCGTCCAACACGCGTCCTAATACTTCAACAATGGGGATAGATCCGCCGCTTCGTGTATAGACTGGCCATACGCCGTAGGTGTCCTCATAAGCCTCTGCTGCTGCAACCATGACAGGCTCATCAATATGGGTTATAAAAGGATTGCCTCGCAGCTGGCGGTCCATAGTCACTTTGACGCCAGGCAAGGATTGCGCATGAATATGCGTTTCAATGGCATCCATGATTTCTTCCGGCACCTGCGCCGCAACGAGTCGACAGGCCACTTTGGCTGTAGCCCGATTCGGTATGATGGGCTTAATCCCTTCACCTTGGAAACCGCCGGTCACGGATGTAATTTCCAGCGTTGGCCTTGATGTGGTTTGCTCATAGAAGGAGAATCCATTTTCCCCGTACAGCGAATCCACTTGCAAATCAGCGCGTACTTTGTTTTCATCCGGTTCCACTTGTTTAAACGCTTCGCGTTCCTTGTCTGAAAGCTCAATAACGCGGTCATAGAAGCCTTTGACTGCAACTTGCCCCTTATCATCGTGAAAAGTGCTGAGAAGTCTTGATATGGCATGTATCGGATTCTGAACGGCACCTCCAAACAACCCCGAATGCAGATCACTATTCGCTCCGTCCACTGTAATTTCGAAGCCTGCTAGTCCGCGAAGACCATACATGAGGGCCGGTTTGCCCGGTCCGTGCATTTGTGTATCGGAAAGTGTGATGGCGTCAGCTTGTAATTTGTCTTTATATTTCTCTACAAAAGCAGGCAAATGCTTGCTGGCAATTTCTTCTTCGCCTTCGATGCAGAATTTCAAGTTTACAGGAAGACTGCCCTGTGTGCGGAGAAACGCTTCAACCGTTTTGACATAAAGCAGCAGTTGACCTTTGTCGTCAGTGCTGCCACGGCCGAACAGCTTGCCATCGCGAATGATCGGATCAAAGGGAGGCGTCTCCCAGAGCTCAAGCGGCTCAGCGGGTTGAACGTCATAATGACCATAGATCAGCACGGTCGGCTTGCCTGGAGCATGCAGCCAATCTGCATAAACGACCGGATGCCCGCCAGTGGGCATAATTTCAATATGTTCAAGACCTGCTTGCTTCAACGATTGTGCCGTCCACTCGGCGCAGCGAAGCATATCGGGCTGGTGCTCGGCGACAGCACTGATGCTTGGAATCCGCAGAAACTGCATGAGTTCCTCTATGTGTTGATCCTTTTGCTCGTCCAAATAAGCTTTGATGGGTTCAATCATGTGTAAGTTCTCCTTCTTTGAAAGCAATATTAGTTAGTTGCTCCTTTTAACTTCCCCAAATACAGGTGAAATCCTGCAAATTCGTCTTAAAGGGGTGCATATTTATCCGAGAATGGCCAATCTGACTCGCACCAATCATGTTTTGTAAAAGCGTGTCAAAATAGGTCATTGGATGTATGGATAAATATTCCATTTAATAGTATCTTTTAATAGATTACACGTATGGATTTTATTGTAAAAAAGTTTTCAGGAAATTTTCAGTTTCATGAAACTTTTTTGGCAGATTCACCGTCTACTTTAGCATACATACAGTTTATCTATGAAAGGGAGTCCTACGATTATGGCGAGATGGTTTCGCAAAAAAAACACATCGGAGGCTTTGGCGTTCGAAGAAGAGCCGGCAATTGAAGTCAGCTCATCTCCTTCTAGACAGATAAAATCTCCACTTCTGACCGTAAGTGGCGTCCATCGCTCCTTTCAAGTTGGAGGTCAGAGATTGGATGTATTGAAAGGGATCGAGATGGAGTTGAAGCCGCTGCAGTTGGTGATGCTCAAAGGCCGTTCAGGCTCGGGTAAAACAACGCTGCTCAATTTAATTGGCGGACTTGATCAACCGAATGAGGGGGAAATTCGGTTTCAGGAGCATGCCTTCCATCTTAGCAGTGATGATGAGCGGACATTGATTAGACGCAAAGAGATTGGCTTTATCTTTCAATCCTTTGCCTTGATGCCGCTGCTGTCTGCTTGGGAGAATGTGGAACTCGCCCTGCGGATGGCAGGTATTCCGCGTTCCGAGTGGAAAGCCAGGGTTAAGCACTGTTTGGAGCTTGTAGGACTTGGCAAGCGGATGCATCATCGTCCCTTTGAGCTTTCTGGAGGAGAGCAGCAGCGTGTCGCGATAGCCAAAGCGATTGCGCATCGGCCATCGCTTATCTTGGCTGATGAGCCTACAGCAGAATTGGATTCCCAGATGGGAGCGCAAATTATGTCTGTATTTCGCAGTATTATGAAGACAGAGCAGATCACGATATGTATGACTACTCATGACCCTACAATTTTGGAGGTTGCCGATCATGTTTACGAAATGGTGGACGGGAAGTTCGTCTCTTAATTGGACGAAGAAGCCCCTAGCAGCAGCACTTATATGTTCAACCCTCATCATCGCTTCAGGCTGCTCGCTATTGCCTAAAGAGCAAGAGGAAGAAGCTATCCCGTCGATTAATCCACCGAAGCTTTCGAAGAAACCAGAATATACGGTGAAAACAGAAACGCTGGAAACGAAAGTAAGAGGAAGCGGGCGCCTTATGGCGTTGAAGGAGGAGAAGCTGTTTTTCTCGGAAGATATGACGGGGAAGCGAATTAGCGCCGTTCTAGTGAAGAATGGGGACGCGGTTGTACAAGGACAGCCGATTGCCGAACTTGATGTTTCGGATATGGCCAGCGATTTGAAGCGGAAAAAGCTGCAAACGCGCAAAGATGAGCTCACCATGATCGAAACGCTGCGCAAGTCGGACGAGATGTCGCCGGAACAAATTGAGCAGGCGAAAATTGATTTCGAGCTGAAACGCGAGGAGCTTGCGAAGCTCGAATTGCAAGTAAGCAAAGCCCAGTTAGTAGCACCCTTCAGCGGCAATATCGTTACGGTTGTCTCGAAAAAGGGTGATACCGTGAAATCAGGCGAATCCGTTGCAACGCTCGCTGATTTGAATGAGCTCACGGTTGCAGCTAGCATCAGCGCAGATGACGCCAAGAAGATCGCCATTGGCATGGAAGCACAAGTGGATATCAATTCCTCGGGGCAGCACAAGGGAAAAGTAAAGCAGCTTCCGGTAGTGCAAGGGAATGACAATAACAATGGTGGAGGATTCCCTGGCGACGGACAAGGCGGTCAGCAAGATTCCATTGACAAATATCTGGTCGTACAGCTGGATGAATTCCCTAAGGGTTTAAATCGAGGAACACCGCTTAGTGTCACAATCATTACCCAAAGAAAAGAAAATGCCACAACGATTCCACTCGCTGCGCTTCGCACTTATTCCGGTCGCAATTATGTTCAAGTGATTGATGCTCAAGGAAATAAGAAAGAAATTGACGTGGAGATTGGCCAACAGACTTCAACGGATGTGGAGATTGTAAAAGGTCTTACAGCCGGTCAGAAAGTAGTGGGTCGCTAATGTCTATCCCGATGCTGCGGTTTTTATTTCGAAAAATGTGGAATACCCGCTGGCTAACGCTAAGCACGTTATTAGGTCTTGTCATGGCTGTTGCCTTCACTACAAGTATCCCGATGTATGCAGATGGATCCTTGAAACGAGTCGTTGCCAAGTCGCTGGAAGAGAAGTCTAGCGGGCTGCCTGCAGGCTCTTTGCTTATGCGATATCAAGCCGTTGGGTCAGAACGTGCAGGACTGGATGAGCTGAAAGACGTCAATGTATACATACAGGATCAAATTCCTAAGGATATTGCTTTTCCAGTGGCAACTTTCGCAAGCACCTACACCATCAAAGGGGCACAGTTGACACCAGCCGATCAGACGAAAGTGGACCCAAGCAAACGTCGTCAGATGACGCTGACTTCGATGAGTGGGCTCAATAATCAGGTGGAATGGACCATTGGGCAGATGGCAGCGGGACAATTGCAAAATGGCATGATTGAAGCTGTTGTTCTCGAGGAAGCTTTATATCGGAATGATCTGCATATCGGGGATGTCTTTAATTATTCCGTTACGGGTGCAGGTGGCAGCCAGCTTCTAAAGGTGAAGATTGTTGGCTCTTTCAAACCGAAGAACGACACAGACTCCTATTGGTTCCAAGGGTTGGAAGGATTAGTCAATACACTTGTGATTCATGATGATGTGTTTATGAAGACGTTGCTAACGGAGAAGAAAATTCCGCTGCAGCTTGCTAATTGGTATTATGCTTTCGATTTGCGCAATATTCAAACGAGTCAATTATCGCAATTGGATAACCGTTTGGAGCGGCTGGATATCAACCTGTTCCAGAAGCTCAAAAATACGAAGGTAGATGTTTCCTTCAAGCCTATTCTTGCCGAATTTAAAGCGCAAAGCTTGCAGATGCAAATTCTACTGTTCACCTTAGCGGCACCGATGATTGCCATGGTTTTCTATTACATCGTGATGAATGCCAGACAATCCCTAGATCGCCAGCGTGGCGTAATCGCCATATTGCGAAGCCGTGGAGGCAGCACCAATCAAATTATCGGCATTTACTTCCTGGAAGGTTTGCTGCTTGGCATTATTGCGCTGCTGATCGGTCCGTTTATGGGCTGGTTCATGGCCAAAAGCATCGGTTCCTCGAGCGGATTCCTGACGTTCGTAGACCGCAAATCGATTCCCGTCAGCTTCACATCGGAAGCGATGCTTTATGGCAGTCTCGCCGTTCTTATCGCGATTCTGGCCAGTGTGATTCCAGCCGTTATGTTTGCGCGATCTTCGATCGTGAACTACAAGCAGCAGCTTGCGCGCTCCGATCGCTCACCGCTCTGGCAGCGCTGGTTCCTTGACATCGCGCTGCTTGGTTTCGTCGGTTATGGCTTCTACTTATTTGATCAACGTCAAATATTATCCGTCCAAACCGGGCTGACGACAGATCAGCTGCAGGTGCATCCGCTCTTATTTTTCGTGCCTGCGCTTTCGATCTTTGCGCTTGGACTTTTCTTTCTGCGCATTTTTCCATGGCTGCTGCGATTGTTCGGCTGGCTCGGCCGCAAATTCCTGCCTGTGCCGCTGTACTTAACCCTTGCACAGCTATCCCGTTCAGCCAAAGCCTATTATCCGCTCATGCTGCTGCTGATCCTTACGTTGGGTCTTGGGGTGTACAATTCTTCAGCAGCACGCACGATAGATTTGAACTCGACGGAGAGAACCCTCTACCAATATGGAACGGATGTCGTGATGCAGACCGTTTGGGAAGGCTTTTCGGATGATCTGCCAAAAGATCCTAAGGCTGGCAAAAACGGCGGTTCGCAGGGAGGCGGAGGAAACGGAGGAAACGGCGGGAATGGCTCTAATGGCTCTAACGGCAATGGTGGTTCGGGTGGCGGCCCAGGTGGTCCAAAGCCAGGCGAAGAAACACCAAGCAAGATCAGATATGTCGAGCCGCCATTTCAAGTTTTCCGTGACTTAGAGGGCGTTAAAGCAGCTGCAAGAGTGCTGCAAACCAAAGGAAATGTCGTCGTATCCGGTAAATCGACCGGCCAAGGCATGGTTATGGGCATCGACAATGTCGATTTCGCCAAAGTCGCGTGGTTTCGACCAGACTTATTCCCAGCGCCGCCGCATCAATATTTAAATCTGCTGGGAAGTTACGAGCAGGCCGTCATTATTCCATCCAACTATGCGAGTAAATATGCGCTGAAAACAGGAGATTTGCTCTCCATCACGATTGGACAGCAGCCTGTAGAATTCGTCATCGTCGGCATCTTGCCTTATTGGCCAAGTCAATATCCGGATCAAATGCCATTTTTCATTACGAATCTGGATTATTTGTATGATCAGGCTCCAATTCTTCCTTATGAGGTTTGGCTGAAAATGAAACCGGACGCGAAAGTAGCGCCTCTTGTTGCAGCTCTTCAAGCCAAGGGAATTGAACTTGCCGCCGTAAAAGATGTGCGCAATGAGCTGATTATTCAGAACAAGCTTCCTGCCAGAGGCGGTGTTTTTGGGATCCTAAGTCTAGGATTCTTGGTCTCGGTAACGGTATCTTTAATCGGCTACATGCTGTATTGGTTCTTCAATCTCTCCAGCCGTGTCGTACAATTCGGGGTGCTTCGTGCCATGGGGCTTTCGCGCAAGCAATTGACCGGGATGCTCCTTCTCGAGCAAGGCTTTACAGCGGGCTTATCGATTGCCCTGGGGATCGGGATAGGTAAATTAACAAGCTATTTCTTCTTGCCTTTCTTACAAACCTCACAAAATGTGAAGACGCAAGTACCGCCTTTCCGTGTCGTTTTCGATTCCAAAGATACTTACCAGCTATATTTCGTCGTGGCTTTTATGATGATAACCGGGGCGCTGCTTCTGTTCTTGCACATTAGAAGGCTGCGTGTTCATCAAGCTGTGAAGCTGGGGGAGGAGAAATAGCATGATTACCTGTGAAGGCTTGGTCAAAATTTACAAAACAGATGAAATTGAAGTTGTCGCCTTACAAGGGCTGAATATCCAAATCGATGCCGGTGAGCTGATGGCGATTATTGGGAACAGCGGAAGCGGCAAGTCCACCTTCCTTAACATTCTGGGAGGGCTGGATCGCCCCTCTGCGGGTCAAGTGAAAGTCGGCGACTGGGATTTATTGAAGATTACGGATAAACAGCTTGTTGACTACAAGCGGCATACAGTCGGATTCATATGGCAAAATAATGCGCGTAATCTAGTTTCGTATCTAACCGCACTCGAAAATGTAGAAATGCCCATGATGCTCAGCGGCAAATATGATCCAGCCTATGCCAAGCAATTGTTGGAATGGGTCGGTCTGAGCCACCGAATGAACAACAAGCTGCAGGAACTGTCAGGAGGCGAGCAACAGCGTGTCGCCATTGCGATATCGCTTGCGAACCGCCCGCGGCTGCTGCTGGCTGATGAGCCTACTGGATCTGTAGATACGAAGACAGCAGATATGATTCTCTCTATTTTTCAACGGTTGAACAAGGAACTAGGGGTAACCATTGTTATTGTTACCCATGATTTATCCATGGCTGGCAAAGTGGGAAGAGTTGTTGCCATTCGGGACGGGATGACAAGTTCGGAGTTTATTGCAAGGAATCCTTCGATTGATGGCACTGCAACTGGATTTACGAGCGAAGACCACGAAGAGTATGTCGTTCTGGACCGAGCAGGCAGGCTGCAAGTTCCAAAGGCTTACTTGACGGCTCTGCAAATTGACGGCAAAGCTTCGATGGAGTTCGATGGCGAGAAAATTATGATCAAAGCACCAAAAGGGCTAGCTGCGGATGAAGATGCAGCACCTATTACATCTACTGTTGGAGGGAAAGCGAAATGAAATTGATGAATCGTAGAATGCTGGCAACAACCTTAACGCTTAGTTTGGTTGTGCCTTTAGCTGTTGCTTGTACAAAAGGGGATAAAACGGATAATAAGCAGGAACGTGTGCTTCGCATCGCGAATTCCATGGGGTATGGCGGAGATGATGAATATTTCAGACAACAATTCACGGAAATTTTTGAGTTCGCCAATCCGAATATCAAAATTGAGTTTATTCCTACCATGGACGACGCGTTCCGCTTTGGCGGGGGGCAACCAGGTGAAAAGATGCCAGATCCTATGGTGAAATTGAAGGAAGTCATGCAAGGTGACAATCCACCGGATGTAGTCATGGTCGGTTATGAGCAGCTGCCCGAAATTATTGAAAGCAACCTGTTGACACAGCTTGATCCTCAGATTACCAAAGATAAATTCGATACATCAGGCATTGTGCCTGCGGTCATTGATGGTATCAAAAATGCAGGCGGCGGCAAGCTCTATGCCTTAGCGCCGACTTTTAGTTCATCAGCGCTCATTTATAATAAAAAAATGTTTACAGATGCAGGGGTAGATTTTCCGAAGGACGGCATGACGTGGGATGAAACTTTTGATCTTTCCAAACGTCTAGTTAAAGGGCAAGGAGAGAATCGCATTAACGGCTTCTCTTTCTCTACACAATCTCAAGGCGACAATTTATTTTATGGCATGCAAATGTATACAGCTCCCCTTCAGCTCAAGATGTTTGATGATGCCGGAGAGAAAATGACGGTAGACACGGATCAATGGGAAAAGGTTTGGGCGAAAATGGCGCAGCTGCAAAAGGACAACGTGTTCCCGGAATTGATGGATCCTCAGAAGCCGATGAACCGCCAATTCGATCAGAACAATCCATTCTCTTATGATGACTTCATGTCGAATCGTTTAGCGATGGGAATCATCAATTACGGACAGCTTCAGCAAATTACGAATGCGAACAAAAATGCTGCGAGCTATAAAGGTTATACGCCTATTGATTGGGATGTCGTAACGATTCCTTCCCATCCTGAAGCGAAGGGTGTCGGCGGATCTATCTACATGAATGGGATTATGGGGATCAATGCCAAAGCGCAAAATCCGGAAGATGCATGGAAATTCATTAAATTTATTAATGGCGAAGATTGGGCAAAGTTGAAGTCGCACAGCTCTTATAATTTAGTAGCTCGTTCCAAGTATTTGAAACCTAAAGATGGATTGGATTTCCATATGGAAGCTTTCTATAATGTCGTGCCTGCTCCGATGGAAAATAACATGAAACTCTATCGTGAGAATCCGAACATTTATCAGGTTCAAGAGATTGGACGCCAGCAATTCTCCAACGTCCTGCAAGGGAAAACAACCGCACGCGAAGGACTTAAGCAGTGGCAGACACAAGGCGATGCGATGCTGAAACAAATGAAAGAAAACCCAACAACACCAATGCAGCCTGGCGTGATGCAAGCTGTACCTGCCGGTTAAGGCAGAGCAGCTTGGCAGCTAACAGCCAGTTAGACTTATAAGGAGGTCATTCATCCCCATGAAAATTAAGTTTCATCATATTCGCTTGGCCACTATTGCTTTGTCAGCAACCTTAGTCCTAGGAGCTGTTACGCCCGTATGGGCGGACAGCACTCCAGCAGCAATCTCAGCTGCTATAGGCAAGGTGCCGATTACAGGAAGCAGCTATTTTGAATTAAAGCAAATTCACGTTCTTCCTGACCAAAGCGGGAAATTGGCGACATTCACCATCAGCATTCACAACGAAGGCAACAGTGAACTTCAGTTTATTGATTACTGGGCCCGTTTGAAAAGCAAATCCGGCAATCAATTCTCGGCGCGTTTAGTTCCTGCGGATAAAGATAAAAACCGTGTGGCCCCAGGGTCAACGACAGATTTAACCTTTTATGCGAATGTGAATGCGACTACGAATTTGCAAGATCTCGTTGTTCAATTCATCAAATGGGATTTTAGCCAGACCAATTTTGAACGTGTGCTTGGCGAAGTTGCCGTTCCAGCTGATTTCACAGATGTTACGCCAACCGACAGCGCTGCGGCCATTTCCGTTGGGGGCGTTCAAGTCAATGCTTCGATTAAGAAGTTCGTCAGCAACAAAAATGAAAAATATCATGTTCCAACGGTTTACTTAACATTAGAAAATGGGGGGAATAACGCAGTCACGATTCCTTCCTACCTCTTTTCCATTCGCACATCCGAGGGCCTGCTGTATCCATTGGAAGCCAAAGGAATGAAGGATCTAAAGATTAATCCAAAGGAACAGAAAGAAATTCAATTATCCGGTTCGATACCGGTCGCTGTTGCTACGAATGGTTGGCAGCTTGCTGTGGCTGAGACAATTGCAGATCTGAAGTTGAATGTTGCGGTTGCCAATTTTCAATTGCCGGCTGTTTCCAAACAGGATGGCGGTTCAATCGGCAAAGAATATACTTTCACGAACAAATCAGGCGTGTATACGACGCAAATGAATGGACTTCATCGTTTGCCTTGGGATGATCAAGATATTTTAACGGCGGATTTAACACTGTTCAACAAAGGCGATGAGTCCTTGCCCATCCCCAAATTATCCGGCTACTTCATGCTGGATGATGCTGTGAAAATTGATGCGAAGCTCATTCAGACGGAAAAAGTAATCGGACTAGGGGCTAAAGCGAATGTGAATTTGCAAATTGCCGGAAAAGTCCCTTATACGTATGAATTTTCTAAAGTGAAGCTTGTCCTGCAGGAGAATGAAACGGACACACCGGCTTCAGGAACGGATAAGGGCAGCACAACGACTACGGATGTGTTGGAGTTCTCCGCACAGTCCGAGATACAGGCTATTCCTTTTGTTAACTCCGGAGAATCCTATACCACGAACGATGTCGGGCGCAAAGCGAAATATGCGATTCGCAATGTCTCTACTTATGAAGACAAGACGAATATCATGTTTTCAGCTATGGTCGAGGTCACTAATTTGGAGAAACGGTTCTCAACGGTTTCTAAGCTGGTTGCTAACTTCCGTTCTCCAGATGGGACGATATTCCCAGCTTCAGTTGCAGAAGTGAAAAACAAGATCAGTCCAACGGGGAAAGCTTTATTGAATGTGTGGGCTACCGTACCGAAAGGGTTTTCCACCGCTAATATGAACTTGCTTTTGGGAGAGGCAGTTACGGAAGGCAAATTGTCAGAGGGAGAAAAGGCCGTAGCCGATTCTTATGTTAATCCTGTTTCCTACTGGCTTCCGGACGAGAAGAAAGAGGTAGCGAAAACTCTCAAAAATGTTGATTTGTTCCCTTATACCATTTCAATTGATAAAATTAGCACTGCTGTTGAGGATAATCTGTTTAAGCTGAAGTTTAATTACGAGCTGACCAAGGAAAAATTAACGGAAATTAATACCGAAGGCCATAATCTATTGCTTGTTTTTGAAGATGGCGGCGGCATTAAGCGATTTGAGAAAAAATTTGATTTTAAAGATTTCGATGTTTACAATGGTGACTCCACTGCTGATGAGGATACGAAGATCCGCCTTGGCAAACGAGAAAAGTTCTTAATCTCTATTTCAGACCCAGGACTTATTTTCAATACTAAATTCCTTGAGAAGTACAAGCTTAGTGTGTATGACGAGTTCCAAGGCCAAAGAAAGCTGCTGGCCACACAGACGGCTGATTGGTTTATTACGACGGACTAGCACTGAAATTGAAGCGAAGGCACAGAGCCTTCGCTTCTTTTGTATTCAGTCACACGAAGTCATAAGCAATAAGTGAACGATATGACCATTTTATGACTGAGATATGACTTCCCTCACCTGTTTTTCTGGCAATGAAGCGATATAATAAATCCAGATCACGAATAAACATAAAATTTCCAAGGAAAATTTATGTTTTGTTAAGAATTTCCAAGTATGATGAATGAGTGTGCATCATGGTAGTAACGTAATAAAGCTGGTGATAGGGGAGAAGTGAGAATGTCCAAGTTAACTGAGTTTTCCATGAAAAATATAGCGGCGATCTTTATTGTTATGCTGCTATTGGTCGTAGGAGGAACGTTTTCTACAACCACACTGAAGGTAGAAAGTATGCCGGATATTACGTTTCCTGTCGTCATAATTAGTACGACATATGTCGCACCTCCGAAGGATGTGCTGGACGAAGTTACGAAGCCGTTAGAAAAGGCTGTTGCAGGGTTAGATGGATTGAAGACCCTGAGTTCAGGCTCACAAGACAATTACTCACAGATTATTTTGGAGCTGGAACAAGATAAAAAGCCTGAAGACGTGAAGAAAGATGTGGAGAGCTTGATCTCCAATGTGAAGCTGCCGCTAGGCTCCGAGAAGCCGAAGGTATTAACAGCCGGCTTCGCATCCGAGCCTGTCTATTACTTAGCGGTTTACGGCGACGCGTCCATGAACCAAACAGAGCTGGATAAAGCCTACAAGGATACGATTCTTCCCGGCTTTAATGGCTTAAAAGGAATCGACCATGTGGATTCGGTCGGTAATCAAGACGCAGTACTTACCATTAAATTGGATGCGCCCGCGATTAACAACTATGGGCTGACTCCAGCAGAAGTATCGAGCTTGATTAAAGCTTCACTCGTTTCCAGTCCTGCGGGTACGGTGGATTTCAATGGGAACTCACAAATGGTTCGTGTCAAAGGCGAGTTGGATACGATTTACAACTTAGATAATTTGAAAATTTCAACCAAAGCAGGCGACACGCTGCTGCTGAAGCAAATTGCCAAAGTAGAAGCTATCAGCGAGTCGAAGTTTATTGCCCGATTAGATGATCAAGCAGCAATTGGGGTGCTTCTATACAAAACGAAAGCAGCTAATGCTGTTGAGTTCGCAGATAGTGCCGATAAACTGATGACGGACTGGGGAACAACACTTCCAGGGGTTAAATTCCATAAGATCTATAATTCAGCGAATGACATTAAGGATTCCATCCATGGCATGGTGCAAGAAGGCGGATTAGGCGCTGTGCTTGCCTCGCTTATGATCCTGCTGTTCCTGCGTAATATTCGTATGACGGTTATCGTTCTCGTTTCGATTCCTCTTTCGATTCTGGTCACCTTATTGGTAATGGGGCCGCTCGGTATCTCATTGAACATTATGACGCTTGGCGGAATGGCGATCGCGGTTGGTCGGGTCGTTGATGACAGTATCGTCGTTATTGAGAACATTTATAGTCAGCTGCAGGCTGCTCAAGAGCGAAATGAATCTGTCATCAAGCTGGCTACGAAACAAGTCTCCAGCGCGATTACGTCCTCGACGATTACAACTGTAGGTGTATTTGGTCCTATCGGCTTCGTGAGCGGGGTTGTCGGTGAAGTATTCCGTCCATTTGCCATCACACTTGTGGTTGCTTTAATGTCGTCATTGATTGTAGCGTTAACGGTAATTCCAATGCTGGCGAAGTTATTAGTGCTGCGCAGCAAAAAATTAGTTTCACACGATGACAATCATGTGACACCGATGGCTAAAAAGTACAAAAAAGCACTCATATGGTCTTTGAATAACCGTATCAAAACCTTGTTGATTTCTTTAGTTGTCCTTATTCTTTCAATTTTCATAACTGTTCCTAACTTGGCAGTTGCCTTTATGCCGAACAGTGAATCTGTTAAGCAAGGGGCTATCACGATTAAAATGCCGCGGGAAACATCCATCGAAATGATGAATGAGAAATCCAAAGAGCTCGAAAAAGATTTGAAGCAGCATACAGACAAAGCAGGCAAACCTGCGTTCAAGTACATTGAATCTCTCGTCGGTTACAACCAAAGCAGCGACCGTTTTGCCTACAGAACGATGATGTTTTTTGAATTAACACCAGAAACTGATGCAGATGCAGGGGTTAAGAAGTACAAAGAAGATATGCTGAAGCTTCTTCCCGCAGGCTCTGATGTTAACATTCAATTGTTCACAGGCGGTCCGCCAACCTCGACGGGTGCCGATTTCTCCTATGCGCTTAAAGGGGATGACCAGCTTTATCTCAAGCAGGCGGCTCAGCTGATCAAGGATAAAATGAAGGAATTCCCAGAACTGAATGATATTAAAGACAGCCTAAGTGATTCCAAAACAGAAGTTGAAATCACCGTAGATCAAAACAAAGCACGCTTGTATGGTCTTTCAAGTTCACAAATTCTCCAGTCGGTGAATGCTTGGATTGCAGAGGAGAAGCTTGGTGATTTGAAATTCAACAATGTCACTTATGAGACTAAAGTGCTGTTAAATCCGATGTACAAAAATTCAGTCGATAAATTAGGTCTTTTCCTGATTAAAACGCCGACAGGTCAAACGGTGCAGTTAAATGAAATTGCTAAAGTAAGACAGATTGATGCGCCTAGCAGCATTAGTCGAGAAGATCAAGAGCAAATCATCAGCGTAAGTGCTAAAATTGTTAGCACAGACAAAGGCGGAGCAAGTAAGAAAATTTCAGATGAGCTTGCCAAAATTGAATTGCCATCAGGCGTGAGCCGTGAAGTCAAAGGCGTGTCCGACGATATTAACAAAAGCTTCATGGAAATGTTCATGGCTATCATCGCGTCCATCTTCATTGTATATACCGTTATGGTTATTGCTTTTGGAAACGCCCGAGCACCGTTAGCGATTCTATTCTCACTGCCGCTGGCAGCCATTGGGGGGCTCCTTGGACTCCTACTGACCGGGGAATCCATTAACGTAACCTCACTGATCGGATTCTTGATGTTGATCGGGATCGTAGTAACGAATGCCATTGTTCTTGTCGATCGTGTTCAACAGCTTAGAAATCAGAATTATTCCATCCGAGATGCCTTAGTTGAAGCGGGGATTACACGCTTAAGACCGATTATTATGACGGCTGGAGCAACTATTATTGCCTTGCTGCCGCTTGGACTAGGTTTATCCAAAGGAACGATTATCTCCAAAGGCTTGGCGGTTGTCGTTATAGGCGGTCTGACGACTTCTACACTGCTTACACTCGTAATTGTACCTATCATTTATGAAATGTTATTTAAGAAAAGAGAAGGCCGTTGGTTCAAGAGAAAAGGGAAGTCGGCAACTGTACAATCCGAGCAAGCAGCATCTGCTCTTCAATAAGCTGAACAGGGGAAAAGGAGAAAATGAATATGAAACGTCAGTTGTTTACGATTAAACAGAGTGCCAAATTATTCGGTATCGTCGCGCTTAGCGCGGCGATCGCCGTAGGATGTTCCGCATCGCCAGCGGCAAGCCCTGCCGCGACGACGGCAGCTGTTGAGCAAGGGGTTAAGGTTGTCAAGACGGCAAAGATCGTGAAGCAGAAGATTGGTGATCCTATTGAACAAGTAGGAGATGTTGAATCCTCTGTTCAATTAGATGTAGTGGTGAAGTCTGGCGGCGAAGTTATTGAGATTGTGAAGAAGCGCGGGGATAAAGTTGAAAAAGGCGATGTCCTTTTCCGCTTGGATCCGACGGATACGTTGATTCAGAAGGATTTAAATACAGTGAGTATTAAAGGGGCTCAAGCAGGACTAACAGCTGCTAAGCAAAATACTTCAAATGGGATCGAGGATGCGAAGGATCGCGTTTCCAAAATGGAAACTGCTGTCAACGATCTACAGAAAGCCTATAATACGATTCACAACGATTATGACTTGGGAACTGCAACCAAAGCTCAGTTAGATCAGTCTCAAACGACTTTAACGAATACGAAGAAGGATCTCGATAGTGCAAGAAGATCATTGAAAACCTTGCAAGAGACCAACTCGCTTGCACAAGCGGAGACAAGTCTGGAATCCGCACAAGTCACTGCGCGCAGCATTGAAAGATCGCTGAGCAATCTGGACGTTAAAGCCCCGGCATCAGGCGTCTTAACAGATCTTAACGTGACTGTTGGCCAAACATTGAATATCGGAGTCCGTGTTGGAGAAGTTCAACAAACGAACCCGGTGAAAATTAAGTCGCAATTAACCGAAGCATCGGCTAATCTGATAAGAGGGAAAAGTGAATTGACGTTCTACATTCCGGACGTGACTCAGAAAGCAAGTGCGAAAGTCATTTACTTGTCCGATGTCATTAACGGGCAAACCAAAACGTACGATCTTGAGTTGGAAGTTGCGAATCCCGATGGCAAGCTGAGACCAGGCTCCAAGGCGCAAGTTGAGCTGACCAAGGATGATGAGCAAGTCGTGCCGGTTGTGCCAAGTTTAAGCATCGTCCGTGAGGGCGGAGATAATTTCGTCTACATCGTAAATGGTGAAACCGTACAAAAACGTAAAGTTGAACTTGGCCGTTTGAATGAAACGAATCAGGAAGTTATTTCCGGCGTAAAAGAAGGCGATGTGCTCGTTATTTCCGGGCAACATCAATTGAAAGATCAAGATAAAGTCAAGATAAGCAACTAACTTATCCTTTAGGAGGAGAAATAAGTGAAGAAGACGATGAAGAGATCGCTAGCTACCATTATTCTATCCACTGCACTTTTAACTACAGCATCTTTTCCTGCATGGGCAGCAGAAGGATCTAACTTAGCCGCTTTCGCGGCTACGAATGCTGTCACCAGTTATACGTTAACGGACAAGGTTGAAGTAGAAATCAAAAGCATTCTCAACGAGCATGAATCCGACTCAACGAAGCTCGGAGCTGTCATCCGAGTGAGAAACACAAGTGGGAAAATTACCCGCGTACCTGATTTTGAATTACGCGTTCATATGGCGGATGGTACGGACTACACCCTTCAGCCAAGCGCCAAAAATGTCAAATCGATTCAACCCAAAAGTCAACAGGAGCTAAGCTACTTGACCGTTGTTGACGGTGGCGATGATGCGGCTCTTACGGATCTTAGCTTCGTAGATGTTGATTTGGAAGTGTATCCTAAGAAGGAAACAACGCTGCTAGCCGTTAAAGTAGATGGAAGCAATGTATGGAACGGCAGCGACAGCTCGATCACAAAGCCTGCAGCCATTCTCAAATGGGGCGAAGCTTTTGCACTGCCTTCCTTGCGTTCGCCGTTAGGATTCATCCCTATTGATATTCATAAAGAAATAACGGCAAAAGGTGTTTCGACAGTCGTCCAAATTCAAGTTGTGAACCCGACCAAAGAACGCCAGAACGTACCTAACTTCGGCATCGATGGCAAGACGGAAGATCGTGTGTATTCCGGAAGTCGTGCAGAAGCTTCCGTTACCTTGGAACCAGGTGAGAAGAAATATATCCATATTGTGATTCCAACGGATTTGGACACCGAATTCACCAGCTTGAATGTCGTCACGCCAGAAGTATTTTCTGTAGCGGCAGGCGAAGGCAAGTTCTTGGATAATTCCTATCGTGTGGGTCGCATCAACATTCTGCTGCCAAACGGAGCTGCTACGCAAGGCGTTATTCCAGCACCTGATTATGCGTTGGGTACTCCAGTCAAGCTGGATTCGACGAATAAATTTGTTCCATCGAATGTTGACGTCTCGTTAGTTGAGCTGCATGTTACCAGCAATGAAGATGATGGTTTCAATACGGCTATCGCTAAGTTCAAATTGACGAACAACAGCGATCGTCCAATCCCCATTCCGGCTATTCAAACGGAGCTGGTGAGCAAAGACGGATATGCCTATGGCGGCAAAAGACAGGCGCTGACCGCACTAAGTGTCGTTCCGAATGCTTCTTACGTGGTAAGCTACTCGTACGCACTTCCTGCTTCCGAGACAGGGGAAGGCTTGAAGATGAATCTTTACAGCCAACAATCTAGTGGAGAAACAACCTATAAATCACTTCTTGCTACCGCGAAAGTACCCGTGCAGAAAAATGATTTTACAGGCAAAGAACTCAGTGTATATCCATATCAAATCACGATCAAAGATTGGAGCATTTCAGCAATTTTACAAGCTTCGATGATCTATGATTATAAGTTGAAGCTGGATCTAGATATTAAACCGGATAAAAAAGTAACAGTGGATAAATTCAACAACAGCCTTTCCTTTGAATTGTTCGACAAAGTGGGCAATCCGGTAGGGAAATCCGTTCAAGCTTTATCTGGCGAAGGCCGATTGTATAACGGAACGAATACGATTGATCTGAATGCGAGATCCAATCAGCTTGACTTCCCGATTCAAGTGAAGGTATTTGAGACGTTCACGAATGAATACGGAGAAGTCGTCAAACGATTGCTGACTACGTTCAAACAATAGCAGCGAATGAAGTGAAAGCCGCTTGGACTCTGATGCTCAGAGAACCAAGCGGTTTTTGGTTCTGTGCTCACGAAGAGCGCCGAGAGATCATGTGACTCATAAGTTAATCCGTTTATGGATAAGATAGGATTATCGATTTGAACAAAACGGAGTGATGGCGATGAATTGGATATATTGGGCCAAATTATATGATTCCAAGTTTCAAGCGGGCTGTTTAGCGAAAAGAATGGAAGAAGACTGGTGGATTTATGGCTATGAATGCCCGCAGGAAGTAGAAGTGTACAAGTCAAAAAAAGGCCGCTTCGGCGTTCGATACAACACATAAGCTGCTTGAAACTAACCTAAAAATTAACGCTTGACTTAGACCTCGCGATTGGTGTATATTTATTTTTGTCGCTGTTGAGCGACAGCTAATGACGCGGGGTGGAGCAGCCCGGTAGCTCGTCGGGCTCATAACCCGAAGGCCGCAGGTTCAAATCCTGCCCCCGCAACCAATTTATTTCATTTCGGGCCTATAGCTCAGTTGGTTAGAGCGGTCGGCTCATAACCGATTGGTCGGGGGTTCGAGTCCCTCTGGGCCCATAGCACGCAAACCCTTGGTATAAGGGTTTTTGTCGTTTATGGACATAAATAAGCCCCCCCAGAAAGGAACAAATGATGTGCCGAAACATTAAGCCTTTATTTAACTTTGATCCGGTCGTTACGGATGAAGAGATTCGCGCCGCGTCTTTGCAATTTGTTCGCAAAATATCTGGCTTCACGGAGCCTTCGAAAGCGAACGAGGAAGCTTTCGAGCTCGCGGTGAATGAAGTAAGTCTGATCGCTCGCAAGCTGATGGAATCGTTGGTGACGAATGCAGAGCCGCGCAATCGTGAGGTTGAAATGGAGCGGGCTCGGGCAAGAAATGCCAAGAGATTCGGAACGGGAGAGGCTTAAATCACTTCTCCTTACGTATAAAGGTTCTTTCCCTCAGGGAGAGAGCCTTTTTATGTTGGATCACTCTATATGTCTATTACGAGAGTAGCGCCCCAAAGCTTTTAAGCATATGATGTAGGAAACTAGTAGAAAATAGGTGATTGAAAGTGACCAAAGGTTTTGATTGTTCAACGCCTTTAACGGTACCAACTGCCGCTGCTTTCGTCAATGACGGCTACTTGTTTGTGGCCAGATATCTGGTTCCAAGTGGATTCAAAGCACTAACCAAAAGTGAAGCCGATGTAATTAGCAAAGCTGGTTTGCAGCTCGTATCTGTCTTCGAGACAACAGCTAATCGGGCTCTTGGAGGGCGGACCGCTGGCTTAGCCGATGGGGCAACTGCGCTGCAAGTTGCGAAACAAGTCGGCCAACCTGTGGGCAGCTGCATTTATTTTGCTGTCGATTTCGATGCCAGCAGTACGCAAATGGCGACGATTATTGCTTATATTCAAGCAGCGAGCGAAGCGACACCGGCGTATACAACTGGGGTTTACGGATCTTACTCCGTGATGGAGGCAGTTCGCCAGGCAGGAGTTTGCTCGCATTATTGGCAAACCTATGCATGGAGCGGTGGGAAGAAGTCCGCATTTATTCAAATTTACCAATATCTAAATGATGTCACTGAACATGGCATCGGTATCGATCATGATGAATCTTATGGGAATGAAGGCTGGTGGAACACGATATCACCACCTGACCCGCCCGTATCATATCCTTTGGCTGCCAGTGACGCCAATGCCATTATTCCTTTCCTTTCTGCGGGTTATGGGGCAACCTCCTCGCCAGATGCCCGTGAGGAGTTTCACCGCTTAGCGAATGAATTACGGAAAGCTTCAGGTCAACCTGAACAATAATGAGAAGAAAGTAAACCGAATCCTCTTTTGATCCGTTTACTCTTAGGAGTGAAGGATAATTCAAAGGAGGATTTTTGATGATGAAAAAAACTGTAATTGCCGTTGTTCTTAGTATTGGGTTGTTCGCAGCAGGTATATGGCCAGTTTCCGCCCAAGAACATGATATGAGTATGGCAGCAGATATGAGCCTGAAGGCAGGAACTACGCAGCAAGTGAAGTCCGATATGAAACTTACTTTGAATGGGAAACCGCTTCAGCTAGACGAGGCTTACTTGATTGATAATTCCTTATTCGTGCCTTATCGCGCTTTTGCCGAAGGAATTGGATCCGAAGTGGGTTATGATGCGGCTGCTCAAACGGTCACCGTAAAAAAAGATAATAAAACCGTCAAACTGACGATCGGTTCATCCGATGCCGATGTCGATGGCTCCATTCATACGATGATTGGACCGGCGCAGCTCATTAACAGCTCAACTTACGTACACTCGCGTTTTCTGGCAGAGGTTTTCGGGATTAAAGTGGTCTATGATGAGGCTGCACGAACGGTTAATCTTGTTTCCGGGCAAAAAGCAGCTAACACGTATTACGTGAATATCGAAGGATTTGCCTTCAAAGATGGCGATATTACGGTAGAAGCAGGCTCGACAGTTGTTTTTACGAATAAGGACAAAGTGAAGCATAATGCTGTTGCTGATAATGGCAGCTTCCAAACCAATCTGTTAGCAACCGGGGAGTCGGAAAGCATCACATTAACTACGCCGGGAGAGTATACGTATTTCTGTGAGCCTCATAAGAACTTTATGAAAGGCAAGATCACGGTGAAGTGAAAAATAGACGGCCTGCCCCACGCTAAGCGAAGTGGGGCAGGCCGTTTCTCATTGCATGACCGCGCTGCGAATGTACCAGCGTGTATCTAACGAGGCTCTTTCGAGACGAAAGAGCACGCGCCTGTTCACGACCGCGGAGGCGCCTTCTGGCGTAGCTGTGACGCTGACCGCGGTCTCCAGCTGCAGGAGCTGGGACACGTCCTGCTCCGGGAACTTGGACAAGCGGCGCATGCTGCGCACGTGCACCGCTTGTTCTGTTCCTGTGGTGGCCTGCAGAAGCTGAAGGTCACCTTGGTTCGCCGCGCTGATCCACACGTCGATCAGCGCCCAGGGCGAAAGCTTGCTGATGTAGGGGATCAGCAAGCCGGCAGCCCGGTGCACCATGACTTGGTGCGCCGGATCTACGGAGCGGGAGCCGTGTGTCACGCTCCCGAGGAAGTGAATGCAGAAATGACCGTTGAAGTCATTTCCGGGAATACCGTCTCCGCCATGCGGCATGCCATGCATGGAGCCGGCCAGCGTGCGGCCGTTCAGCTTCACGAGGACCGCTCGGCGGTCCCAGCTCCAGGCGCCGCCGTAGATAGCTTTGAGCGTCGCGGAGTCTTCTTTGGTCAGTGGCTGCACATCCGCATGACTGGAGCCCGCTCGGCGCTGCCCTTCGAAGCTGAGCCCGCTCTGCACGTCTACAATCGTGAACTTGCTATATTTGGGGAGGACTAGGCTTGCTTCCTCCCAAGGAAGCATCTCGCCATAATGTTTGGCTCTTACCGCTTGCACTTGCGCGCTCAGCGAGGTCTGGACATTGTGAGGAAGCGTAAGAATTGATTTGGAAACAAGCTCGACGACTTCTCCATCGGTGGTGACCCCAAAGCTGTACGTTCGGCCATTGTCTTCAAAGAAAAGTGTCGTATCAGGAAGGAGCGCTTCTTCATAAGAGAGGTCTGAGCGAGATTGCCCTTCTTTCAGCACTTTGCCTAACTTCTTATCGGTAAAAACAACTTCCGTCCGATAAGCAGAACTGGCAGTCGCTTGGACGACAAGGCGGAATGCACTCGCATTCGCTGCAGCCTGATCCATAGGCAGCATAAAGCCTATTAACAGCAAAAACAACAACAGCGTGCAGATCAGCTTTGGGAGCAAGCTGGTTGCTCGGTTGTAACCCATAAATGAGCTTCCTCCTGAGGTAGATTTTGTTAGTTCAGCATAGTCAGTTTTTACATAAAGAGATGAAATTATTATTAACATTCTGTTTTAGGCTGCCTGTCAGAGATTATGTTAAACTAGCAGTAATAACAATGATTAAAGCACAATCGGAAAGGAAGGGATCTATGTGAAGCTGAACGCTGGCAAACCATTTGAACTTAAATTGGAAGAAGATCGCATTGTACGAGGAGATTACATGGAAGCGAATATACAGCCTTCTCGAGGGCGGCTCATCATTTGCCATGGCTACAAAGGCTTCAAAGATTGGGGGATGTTCCCGCATGTCGCTCAAGGCTTGGCTAACGAGGTAGATGTGATTTCCATTAATTTCTCACACAACGGCGTCGGGGCAGATTTACTTGAGTTTACAGAGCTTGAGAAGTTTGCCAAAGATACCTATTCCAAAGACCTGGAGGACTTAGCGGCAATTATCCAATATAGCCAGCGTCAAGATGATACCAGCGTAGAGAAGCCCGTTTTTCTTTTGGGTCACAGCCGAGGTGCGGCAGTTTGTCTGATTTATGCACTGGAGCATCCAGAGCAAATCTCCGGCGTCCTGAGCTGGAATGGCACTGCGAATGTTGATTTATGGACAGAGGAAAATAAGGCGGAAATGCGGGCAAAGGGTCGAACCTATACATTGAATGGACGTACGAAGCAAAACATGCCGCTAGATCTTGAAATCCTAGAAGATATGGAACGCAATGTTGAGCGATTTGACATTGTGGGTCGTATTAGCGAAGCTGCTTGTCCAATCACGTTGATTCAAGGAACCGAAGATGGAGAGCGAGGCATCCAAGGATCAAAGCGATTAATCGAGCAAAATCCCGCTATTAAGTGGATTCGTATCCCTGAGGGCAATCATACCTTTGGCTCTGTTCACCCGTTTAAAGGAGAATCACAGCCGCTGAGAAAAGCGATTGAAGCATCGCTCCAGACAATTCATGACATGTTGGAGTAACGCTATATTCGAAGAGGAGGCGGACCCTGCATGTCCCAAACCTATTTTATTTCCGACCATCACTTTGGTCATAAATCCATTATTGATTTCGAAGATCGTCCCTTCGCGGATGCAGATGAAATGAACGCAGCCATGATTGCCAAATGGAATGCGGTCGTGACGAAAGACGATACCGTCTTTCATCTTGGCGACTTTTCCTTTCTTAACAAAGAGAAGACTGAGGCTATCGTTTCTCAGCTGAACGGCTACAAGATTCTCATTCTGGGCAACCACGACCGAGGACGTTCGAGAACTTGGTGGCTCGACGCCGGCTTTGATGAAGTAAGCGAGTATCCTATCATTTATAAAAACTTTTTCTTCCTGTCCCATGAGCCGATGTATATGAACAAACAGATGCCATACGTCAACGTCCATGGCCATATTCACGGCCAGAAATACGAGGGGCATCATTATTATAATGTCAGTGTGGAACAGTTGGATTATACGCCGGTTTCTTTTGAGCAGATTCGTGATTCGGTTGTGGTGAGTGAGGAGCAGTAGATAGTGTTAATTGGACCGCAGCGTAGTTTGCTGCGGTTTTGTTATTTTCTTTGTAAGTTCTATAAAATGGGCAATGAATTCGGCGTTTCCGCTGGAGTGAAGTTCACTCTCGTCATTAAAGCCATACAGTTTGCAAAGCACTAGGACGGCTTCTTCTTTTTGAACTTGAGTAGGCTCAGCATGTTGGCTTAACTCAAAAAAGCGTTGAAGGGATGCGAAAGCTGAGAAATGGGTGGATGTTGAATTGTGCATGGGATAGACCTCCTTTGTGATATAATGGGGAACTAATGTTCTGTTTTCTTGTACAAAGTATAACTCCGTTGCGATGTTTTGTAAATATAAACAAAATGTTTTGATTTACAAAACATCAGAATAGTTTTATTATATGGTTCATGAAATGCAAGAGATGAAAGATGAATCTTAATTTGGAGGGGAAGCTGCATGCTGGCTCAACGCAAGTCTTTAAGATATATGTATAAAATTAACAGCACACTTCTAAAAAAATATGACTGGAATCTTATTTTGGATCCAGATTCCGCAAGAAAAATAGGGTCAGTCGTCTCGTTAGCCAATAGTCAGGCTATCGAATTCATAGATGAGATTGTCAAAAGCGGCTTCTCTGAAGAGAAAGTGGATGAAATTAAACAGCAAATCAAGTTGATCAAAAAGAAAAAAACAACGAAGAGTCATGTAGAGAAATTAGGACGGCTTTATTGTGAACTGGATGAACTACTATTTATGAATGATTACTTATGTATACAGTTTGATAAAAAAACAGATTTTGATCAAGCCAATAAAGGTTTTTATTTCAATAATATCCGATTTACAAGGTTATATGGGACAAACGGTGGAGTGAAGAACGAAACAATCGTTTATGTCAGTGATAAGGTTGGAGCGGAATTACGCAAAAGGATTGACAATGGCCGCGATGTAAATAAAGAAATAGTGCCAGCCAAACTTGAATCTTATAAGTCACTGATTAGCAGTGCAAGTGTAAAAGTAACCGAGCCTGATGAAATGGGGGTACTCGTGGTTCGCGATTTCGTGCATGAGATTGATGCTGAGGTTATTAGGCTGAAAGATCATACAGATCAGCCGCCGAGTTTGGAAGAAGTATATACCAAGGTGCAAGTTAATGCTTCGGATGGGTTTGGTTTAATCTCTCCTGAGTTTGCTGCTAGATGGGCTGCAGATTTAGGACTAGATTATATTCCAAGCGGATTTATTGTTCGGAATTCGTTTTGTAAAGGAACTTTGTTTACTTTTGATTTTGTGCTATGGGCAAAGCAGAAAGCCCAAACCGAAACGGTGAAGGATGTATGGTCGCAGTTACAAGATATATCTAAAGTCCAAATTATTTTAACAGCGGGCATGTTGAAGCTCTGGAGCAGCTATGCCAATATTGGCCATTATCGAGCTTGCTGCAAAGAAAACGGCTATTCTTATCGTGTAACCAAAACGACGCCTAAAAAATTGGAACAAGAACGTAATTTGAACTACCAATTCATCCAGTCTTTACACTTGAACGAGGCTGATTTAGATCAGCTTCTTATGCCGACTGTAGATGAAATTAAAGACGTCATGGGAAGGGACTGGCGTAAGAGTATTCTATATCTAAAAGGGAATCATGTGGGTGATAAAAACATCGAGATGCTAACCTACGATTATGCCCAAGCACTGATGATTGATCCTCAGATGATCAATGACCCTTTTGTAAAAAGAAAGATTAGAGAAATGATTGATCAAAGAATTAATAGCGCCAAAATAGGAGAACTGAAAGTAAAGGGGAATTACAGCATCCTCTCAGGGGATCCAGTAGCATTATTGGAGCACATGTTTCAATTCAAAGAAGTGAGAGGATTATTAGGAGCCGGTGAATTCTATTCCCGATATTGGTTGGATCAAGGCATCCATCAAGTGGCAGCATTCAGAGCACCTATGACCTGTCACAATAACATTCGAATCTTTAGATTCGTCGAAAATGAGGAAATTAACAAGTGGTATACATATCTAAGCGGCGTTACGATAATTAATGCGTGGGATACAACGACACAGGCACTTAATGGATGTGATTTCGACGGTGATCAAATTATGACAACATCGAATGAGATTATTTTGTCCGGAATTAATGAATCCAAGGCACTTATTTGTGAACAAAAGAATGCCAATGCTGTTATTCCTGCCGAGCAAGATTTTGTTATAGCGAACAAAAACAGTTTTGGCAATGAAATTGGTCAAATTACGAATAGCGCTACCAGTATGTATGACAAGTTGGCTGAATTTAAACCTGAGAGTTTAGAATATAAAACCCTTTTGGAAAGAATTATGAGCTGTCAGCATTATCAGCAAAACGCGATTGATAAAGCAAAAGGAATTGAGTTTCATCCAATGCCTTCTGTTTGGTTTAACTACAAGTCCAATCTAGAGCTAGATAAAGATACGAAGGAAGTTTTGAATGTTAACGAGTTTAATATTCGTATTTTGGCGAACAAAAAACCGTATTTTATGATTTACCGATATGAGCACTTAAACAATGATTATAAAAAGTTTTTATCCAATACCAATCAAAATTCATTTAACCGTTTTGGCTGCAGCGTAGCGGAATTAATAGAAAAGGAAAGCAAGACGGACGAAGAAACACAGTTTATACAATCGTATTTTAACCAGATGCCGGTCTCTAGGGGGAATTCAGTAGTTAATCAGCTTTGTTGGAAAATTGAAGAGCATTTTGCAGCAAGGAAAAGCAAACAGAAAAGCGAAGCATTTGACTATTCCATCCTCATGTCTCCGGATCGAACGTATAGTAAAAGTACATTTAAGAAAATAAAAGATTTGTATGATGAATATAAATACATGACTCAAGCCTATATGCTGGGCAAAAAAGTAACGATTTCTAATCGTGCAGCAGAAGATACTTATTCCGATCAACGTCGTTTGTTCACTGAAAGATTTAAAGTTATAGCTTCGCAAATGTGCAGTAATGAGGAGGAGTTGTGCGATATTATTGTTACTTTATGTTATACCAATGATCAGTCCAAACAGTTTGCTTGGGATATTGTTGGAGAAAAAATGATTAATAACTTATTGAAAAGGAATGATTTTGTTATTTCATATCCTGAACTGGATGCTGCTGGCGATATTGAATTCAGCGGAAATAGGTTTTCAATGAAAAAGAAACAAATCGGACTACATGAGGAGTGGGTACATGAATATTTTGCTAAGTGAAAAAAAACTGCTTCATCAGATACTAGTTGAGGATTACTGGGGTCCAAATAAGCATGATCTGATTAGAGTTTTAGTTAAACATTTCTATGGGGAGGGGTTAAAGCGGAAGAGCGTCAAGGAAGAAGTAGAGAACGTTATTATACAAAAAATGGATACCTATAATCCTCTAGTTTGGGATGCGATCTTAAATAAATATTTGAAAAGGTTAGAAAAGGCGGATCATAGACTATATTCGGTAGATGAAATTATCATCACACAAGATGAACTGGCATCTATCAGGGCAATTGAACACGAAGAATATGAGAAGGTTGCTTTTGCTCTTCTGGTGCATGCGAAAATCCAAAATAGTATTAATCCGGATAACCACAATTGGATGAACAGCAAAACAACTGACATCATAAGAGACTCGAAGCTTAACCTGAAGGCACAGGAGAAGAAGCTGATTTTCCATGTATTAATGAAACGAGGATTAATTGAGAGCTCAAAATCGATGACAAATACCAACTTCAAAGTTCTTTTTATTCATAATGAATCTGAGAAGGGAGTTGTAATTAAGGATTTCAGAAATTATGTTTACGAGTATATAAGAGCGAAGGGGGGGACAAATATAATGGAATGCCAGCAGTGCGAGCTGCTCATCATCAAAAATAAAAACATTCAAAAATATTGCACCGATTGCGCGCGGGTGATTAAGAGAGAGAAGAATCGATTATGGAAACAAGAAAAATGGGTTCAGTAGGAAAATGAAAATAATTAATAATTTATTACTATAAAGTAAAATATTGTACTATTTGTTAATTTCTAATGTGATAAAGAAGACGGAGCATAAAATTAAAAAACTTTAACCAGGCAGGTGGTCTTTTGAATAAACAAGGTTTAGTCAGTGAAGTGGTTATGAAAACAAAAGTGACAAAAAAAGTTGCTTCAATTATTGTCGATGCTGTTCTTGATACGATTTCTGAATCGTTGCAAGCCGGTGAAAAAGTCCAACTGCTTCATTTCGGCACATTTGATACCTATGTAAGATCGGCGAGAAAAGGAATTAATCCAATGCTGCTTACCCAATTACTGAATCAAGGATTGGATGCTGAATCAGCAAAAGTAAGAGCCATCGTCTCTATACCTGAAGTAAGGGTAGCTGATTTTAAGGCAGCAGAAAAGCTGAAAGAAGTGTTGAAGGTTATCTGAGCAAGGTGCTTTACATGAATGAAGACTACTCATTGTTGAGTGGTCTTTTTTTATTTAATTACTCGAATATCGACAAGTAGGAAAATGAAAAAAGTCAAAAATATCATATAAATAATGGAATATATGTAAATTAATATAATCTTCTAATGTGATAGATAAATATATCCCAGAACATGAAAGGAATCAGTCTTTTTGATTTTGGTGGAATCATGCTTAAATATACAGTTGATCCTATTGGTATTGTACAAATTATCGAGTATGAGATAGGGAATCCAAGAATGGTAGTTGAGGATAACAGCAATGATTGTGATGACGTACTGACGCGCAAATCTCAATTACTTGAAACTGAATGTTTCTATATAAACAAAAAAGAAGGATGAGGAGAGTATCCGTGTTCTCCTGGATCGTATTTCAATAAAACTTACGCTTTAAGCACATCTATTCAATCGGATAGGTGGATTTAAAGCGTAAGTTTTCGTATGTGAAGCCGTATGTAATGTCCCCTCTTCCAACTTTAAGCAGCTATACATACGAAACTTAGGCATGCAAAGGAAGACGCAGGAAAGACTGAGGTGAGGAGATTGAATTTCATTGAAGATTGAAGATGACATAAAGCTGGAAGCATTAGCTAATTTGCCTACATCAGTTGGGCCGCTGCTTGTTTCACCGTTGACCTTGAAAGAAATCATTCAGTATGGGTACAGCAAATATAGTCAAGTCGTACAAGTTGCTTTGCTTACCAAAGAACAGCTCATTAAACCGGAGTATTTATCGCAGCTTTCTCCGCAGTTAAGTGTAGCTGAGATTATCTTTGAATTGTTTGAAGATGATTTATCATCATATCTTGTTGACGCGCTTAGATTGTTTCTAAAAGCGGATGTAGTTCATTACAAAAATAACGCATTATACATTGATGGGTTAGAGGTAAGCAGCGAGGACTTTAATGAGATTATTAGAATCATAAAAATTCAAAACTGCCTGGTGACCCCAAATGATGAAAAGTTTAATCCTTTGAATGAGCATGCAGCGAGAATTAAAAAAAAGATGCTTGAAAGTAAAAGGAAAATTCAGGAGTTAGGTCACGACAATATCAATGATCAATCATTATCGATATTTGACTTAATTTCAATTTTGTCTTCTCATGCAAACGGGATAACGATTTTTAATGTTTTTGATTTAAACATGCTTCAATTTAATGATCAATTCAGTCGTATGAAGCTTTTGGATGAATATGAAGTCAATATTCAGGCTCTTCTACATGGGGCAGATGCGAAACAAATTCAATTGAAACATTGGATTTCCAAACTAATGTAGGTCAATTACCTGCAAAAACATAATTAATAGGAGGAATTTACTATGCAATACGGATCACGTGAAATTTGTAATGTTGTTATTAAAGACTTTAAAACCAAGGAGCCAGTGGCTTACCTTGAATCTCTTACAACGTCGGATATCGAAGTAAAAGGAACAACGGTTTGGGCCAAAGGCGGAAGAGGCGCCGCTAAGCGGATTGGTTGGGATTCTGATAAAGAGATTACACAAAAAATGGAATCTGCTTTGATCACGAAGGAGTCCTTTGGTGTACTGACAGGCAGCGCATTTACGGCAACGGCCAAACCTGTACATAAAAAGGAAGCAATTCTGGTTACTAGTGACGCTTCGGATAAAGTTGTCATTTTGTCATCGAAACCAACAGCTGTTGCCGGCTATTTGACACTGTTTTATAAAACAGAAGACGGCTCAAGCCTTGGCGAAAAGCTGACTGCTACGGTTACTACGACCGGAACAGGGGCTGCTGCTGTCACGAAAGCCAAATTTGCAGGAGCCATTCCGGCGGTAGGAGATTTGGTCATTGTGGATTATTATGTTGATGCTCCGGCTAAATCTCAAACGATTTCAATCGATGCGGATAAGTTCCCAGGAACTTATTTTCTGGAAGCCGAAACACTTTGGAGAAATGAGGATGGTGTAGATGTACCTGCCTTGTATACCATTCCTAAGATGAAAATTTCTCCGAATTTCACGATTTCGATGGGAATGTCCGGCGAACCTAAGCCGTTCAGTTTCCAAGCTGAAATTCTAAAGGATAACAAATCACAATCGATGGTTATTATTGATTTGTTGGAAGAATAGCAACTGCAAACAGGAGACTTAGGTCTCCTGTCTTTTATTAAATTTAGTAACGGGAGGGGACACATTTCGTGGCAAAGAAACTAACACTTACGGCTATGAAGAAAGATCATACCAAAATCTTTAATGAAAAAACAAAGATCACCTTATCCAATGGCGATTACTTACATATTTATAAGGAATTTAAGACGACATCTATTCAGAAATTAGTCGTTGATTATATGGAGATTATCGAAGAGTTGAAAAAGAGACAAATCGGTTTTAAAACTTTTAAAGATATGACGTTTGTTTACTACATGTTATTACTCAAACATTTTACAGACTTAAACAATATCCCAACTGACATCGAAAAAATGATTATTATTTGTGAGGAACTCATCAATTTGGATTTACTTGAGCAAATTATGCAAGCCTTCCCCGAGGATCAATTGAAAAAAATTAAAAAGCTGCTCGATAAAGCAAATGAGAATAGTGAGCTTCTAGGAAAACACTTAAATGACCCAATGACATAAAAGGAGGAAATACAATGTCTAAATATGAAATGGATGAAACAACCCTAAAAAATTTAACCATCTTTCTTGGAAGAGTGAATCTTACGGGTGCAGAGGTCGGAGAATTCAATAAAATCATTCAAGCATTATCCAATCCGATTCCAGAAAACATCGAAAAGTAAATTTCTTATTCGAACATTCTACATCAGTTGAATGGTGTAGGAGATTGGACGAAGAAATAGAAAACAAAGGAGTGAAGCCTATAATGGCAGGGGAAAATCTCAATATTCTGCTTCAAGCAATTTTAAATAAACCAGCGTCTCTAACTGAACTTAACAAAGCTATCAAAGAGTTGGAAAATGATCCGAGATTACAAAAGATTAAAATCAAAATGGATATGAACACGAAAATCCTTGATATGTTAACTACTTATAATAGAACAATTAATCAGATTACACAGTCCATTCAAGCTCAGAACTATGTAGTAAATAACCATACGAATACGCTTAGTAGACAGACCCAGGCATTGAAGGATGCAACGGAGGCTCAGAAGCAATTTGTTGCCGAGAAGCAGAAGAAGGTGGGTGTTTCGGATGCTGCGAAGACAGTTGGCGCTGTTACTCCAGATAAAAGTAACTTCATCGAATCATCGAAATCAGTGAAAGAAATAGTTGATTATGTCGTGGCAATTTCTTCTGTTGGTGATGCTTTTAAAAAGTTGAAGGTTGCTGGTGATTGGTTTTTAAATTTTGTCGGAGTCTCAGCTACTAGAATTAGTCAGTTAAGTGCAAAAATAGTGAGCTTTATGACATCTTTAGGATACTCAGCAGCAGCTGCGAATGTTTTTGCAGCCTCACTTATTACTCTTGCTACAACGTTGCTTCCGTTAGCGATTATAACAGGTGTCACTTTTGCCATATCTAAATTTGTTGAAGTCATCCAAAAGAAAAAGGCCGAAGAAAAAGCACTTGCTGACCAGCAAAGTGTTATTGCTAATAGTTGGTACACACAGCAAGATAATATTAAATTACTTGTTGCTGAATATAATAATTTAAATTCAATTAAGAATAGAACTCAGACACAAGATGAGCGGTATCTAGAAATTTCAAATCAATTGGCCTCTCTTTTGCCGAATCTTGCGGCTTCCGTAGACCAAAAAGGACAAGCTCATCTTAAAAATGCTAAAGCGATTGAACAAGAACTTGCTTATGCTGGAAAATTGTCAGCTTTAGAGAGCGGTAAAAAAATTGCTAATTCTGAAAATAATGTTAAAGAGATTATTGACAGCAGAAAAAAAGTGCAGAATGAAATCGATGGAATAGATTCTAAATTAACTCTTGGCTTTACTATTGTTGGAACAACAGCGATCAAAATACCTGAGTCTGAATTGATTACTTTACAGATGAGAAAGCTTGGACTAGAGCAACAGTTAACCGGTATGACTGGTAAACTAAAAGATGAAATAACCTCTACTACTGCTTTAATGTCTGGGATGAAACCAAATACTGCTGGTATTGAATCTTATAAAAATATTATTGATAACTTAGATTTGGATAAAATTGAACCTAAAGATGCTTCCAAAAAAATCTTTGATATTGGGAATGCGCTTAAGAATCTCCAAACAATTCAAAGTGTTAAAAAGACACCTGAATCAGAAAAGGCTTACTCAATTGCTTTGGGTGTATTGAGAAGTAATTTAAAACTAACTGATCAAGAGTTACAAGATTTCATTAAAACGATGAATAGCTCCAGTCCCTCAAGTGACAAAGCGTCAAATGATACAGTTAAGTTTGCTGACAGGTTAAGTAAATTAAAATCATATGCGGAAGATTCAAATGGTTCTTTCTCTTCTTTAGCATCCGCTTATCAAAAGCTTCAGCAAGGGGAACAACTGTCTACCCAAGAGACATTAAAGTTGTCCAATGAGCATCCATTGTTATTGGATTATCTGGCTAAGCATAATGGACTCATTGAAGACAAGGGAGAGATTTTACAATGGGTTGCAGGTGAAGAGCGCAAAACTGCCTTAGCGGAAGCCATAAGTTTAAATACTAGTGCTACAAACACCTATAATGCTTTGGAAACAAAACGTAAATTATATAAAAACTTCTACGAGGGAATCAATCCAGTTAACCCTCTAATCCAAGACGCAAATTTTATCAAAAAGTATGGTAAAAAGGAAATTCCAGAAGAAAATAATCCAGCGAAATTTAGTCCAATAACTTCAGCAGAACTTAAAGAGCAAGCTGAAGCAAAAGAGAAGATGCAACAAACAAAAATCTTAATGGATTTTCTTAGTAAACCTATTGAATTTCCTGCGAGTGCTCCTAAATCGGAAGTTTCATCCGGATCTTCAAGTTTTGAGGAATATAAAATCGATGCCTATAAAAACAGTTTGCAGGAACTCGACTTACAACTCAAAGAGTCCGAATCTATCATGTCTCGCTACACAGAAACTTCGGAGAAGTATCGTGATGAATTATCGAAACAAGTTGAAATAGCAAAAGAAAAGCTTAAATTAACATCCGAGGAAGGTTTAACTGTTCGAGCCAAAATAACAGAGCTGGAAAGTCAACTTTCAAAGACTTCAGACAAGGAAAAGAAAAATCAGATAACCCAACAATTAGATGAGACAAAAAGCAAGCTGGCAGAGCTTTCGAACTCTTGGTGGGATTACGAGGTAAATATTGAACAATCTGAAAAGAAACTGAAGGAATCGCTATTTAATTTCTCCAAAGATTGGATCAATAATGAAAAGTCTTCCATGGAGTTGCTTGGCCAGTCTGAAGTGGAAGTAGCTCAGATGGTATTCGATGCCTGGAAGCGGATGAGCGACAAGCGAGACCAATATACCATTGAAGAACAAGATGAAATCAATAATAATCTAGCTCAGGCAAAGGATGCTTTGAAAAAATCTCATCTAGGAAATTCCGAGAATTGGATGAGCGAAGAATCTGAACGTATGCGTCTTACGGGTCATACAGAGATTGAGGTTGCTCAGATGGTTCTTGATGCTCGTAAACGAATGTTAGATGAGAACTGGACGAAAGAACGCGGTATCACTGAATTGAGTAAGGCAGAACGATTGAAAGCAGAAAAAGATGTAGCTAGTGCCTCATGGGATCTTATAAGTGTGAAAATTAATAAGGCTACTCATGAAGTCAGTAATTACGATGATGCGCTGTCTGCTTCCAAAAGTAAAATGTCTATGCTTACTGTTGGTTCCGCTGACTACACAATGGAATTATCCAAGCAAGTTAGTCTTATGAGTGATAAGTTGAAGGCTGAAGAGAATCTAGAAAAGGTAATCCGTTCTTCCATGTCAGCAGTAAATTTGAGTAATGAAAACTGGCAAAATTTAAATGATCAACTTCGAAAATCCATCCTAAATCAGATCAATATTGCCCAACAACTGAGTGATCAAATGAAGACAGTTGCTGATGATGTTGTTAGTATTTACAAGGATATGTATGAGAAGCAAAAGGAAGCCGCGGCTAAAGCTACTGAGAAAGAGCTTGAAGCACTTGAAACGACTCACAAAGCTAAAATTAAAATGCTTGATGATGAGATGAACAAGTACGATGAGTTGATTAATGCTAAAATCAAAGCTTTAGATGATCAAGCCAGTAAAGATGATTATAATAAACAATTGGCAAAGCTTCAAAAAGAACGGGATGAGATTACTAATAAGATTAGCATTTCATCACTTAATGATTCTCCGGAAGCCAAAGCTAAGCGCGCTGATCTGCAAAATCAGTTGAATGCTAAAAATGAAGAAATTGATAAATTTACAACTGACCGATCTATCACACTGCAAAAAGATAATCTTCAACAACAGCTCGATGAGAAAAAGAAGCAGTCAGATGCTCAGAAAACCATTGAAGATGATGCTTATGAAAAAACTAAAATAGGAATTGAAAATCAAAAGACATTAATGGATCAGTACTATGATGATCTAATTAATAATGAAAGAGAATTTGCTAAGATACGTGAGGAAATTGCTAAAGGCAACTTTGATCGCGTTAAGAAAGACTTTGCAAGTTTTCAAACGTTTCTTACTAGCAATAGTGGGATAATCGGAACAAGCATAAGTGAAAATATCAGTGATAAGATAAGCCAAGCTTCTGGTACAATTGAGCAGTTGTCTGTGACTATGCGCGAAAAGTTTTCGGATATTGCGAACTCTATGCAGACTGGAATTATTAAAACGATTGATGATTTAATTGAAAAATTAACGAAAGCAAGTAGCATGCAGTACTCCTCATCAACTGGTAGCACTTCTCCAACCAATGGTAATTCTAATAGTGGTTCTAATGGTAATGGTTTTTACTTTCCTACGGACGACAGAGAAAAGCATATTAAAGAAATGATGAAACAGAATAGTGGTGCTTGGTCAGATGCAGATACTGATAAACGCAAAGAGTTAGAACAGTCGAATCGAAATTGGGCAGCCGAACTTGGGGATAACGTAAAATACGACAATGGAACATGGTTTAAGAATGGATTACCACTATATCATGAAGGTGGAGAAGTTGGAGTTGAAGGAACAACGCAAAAGAGTTGGGTAGAAAAAGTACTAAAGCTTAATCCGAATGAGTTGCTGTCTATCCTGAAAAAGGGAGAGGTTGTTCTCAATGATCCGATGCAGTTTATTGGTGATATCGCTAGTCGAGTTATGGGTACTTTGAAGCCGACGATCCCAACTTTTCAAATGAGCAGTTCTAATAGGGAATCTGGAGATTCAACTTATCATTTTGATTTCCATATCGATAAACTTGTTGGTGATGAAAAAGGAGGCCAAGATTTTGCAAAAGGATTTATGAAAAGTCTTAATTTGAGAGGGGTGAATACATAATTTATGCTAGAAGGCACTAATTTCTCTTTTGATGGCAAGTATTCAGTCAACTATGGATTGCTGAATTGTAAAATTGGCGGTGGTTTATTTGATGAGCAATTTGTTGCTAATAAGGATATCAAAGAGACAAGAGTCAGAGGTAAAGATAAGCCTTACCTTCAAGAGGTTGTGCGTGCTCCTCTAGAGTTTTCGTTAACTTTTGCTTTTGAAGACAATTATGATGAAAGTAAAATTCGTGAAGTTGCACGATGGTTGGATACCGATTATTACGCTCCGTTTTTTACAGATTCAAACACGGAGCGGGTATTTTATTGTATGTTAGTCTCTGATTCTAAACTTCTACACAATGGACTAAAGCAAGGTTATGTGGAACTCACTTTTCGCTGCGATGGTCCTTTTTCATACTCACGGTCTTTTGTTTCAAAAACTTATGAATGGCATGATAGTCCACTAACAATTACAAAGCAAACTTTTGCAGATGGAGTATCAGAGAATTTGATTATGGATAGTGAAAACAAGCTGATTATGAATCCAGTGAAACCAAAGTGGTCAGGCCACTCTTCAGCTATAAAATGGATTGATGTGTAGAGAAAGGGGAAGTCATGATGAACAACACGACAAATTTAAATTTAATTAAGCCGGATTTAGATACTGAGATTCACCAAACAATTGCCGATCTAGCAAGTAACTTTCAGAAAATCGATGACGTTGCTGACATATATGGTAGTGGTATGCCTATATCAGGTGATTGGCTAGTTCCTAGAATTAGATGGGAATTGTCACCTGTAGCTGGAGGTAAAATGGGATGGGTTACAATCCGATCTGGTAAGGCAGCGCGTGCTTGGTCGGCTTTAAACCCATTTGTATTAGGTGACTTAATTGTACCGACATTAAATAATGGACACTATTATCAATGCATTCAGAAAGGTATGAGTGCAGTCACAGAGCCAACGTTTCCCACTACTTCTGGAGCTATTATAGAGGATATTAAAGGTGCTTCAGTATGGCAAGTAACTAAATCATATGCTTTGAATACTATTGTGAAGCCTAGTCTAAGTAATGATCGTTATTATATATGTAAAAATTCGGGGGTAAGTGGAATTACGGAACCTACGTGGTTAACCAGTGAAGGAAGTATTACATCAGATAACGGGGTTCAGTGGACATGCCACATCATTGCAAAATGGCAAGAGATGGGTACTTCTGCCCTTTTTAAGCAATTTGGATTAATAGATATGTGAGGTGATTACTATTGCAACTTGGAATTATTTAGCCGCTTATAAAGGGTTTTACACCTCACCTGACATAGCTATTAATTTAGATGGGGATGGTGTGATTTCAAAGATTACGTGGAATGCAACAGTTCCTTTGGGAACATCCCTACAGGTGCAAACCAATGTATCATTTGATAATGGCTTCAACTGGGAGGGGTGGAAGTTTGCTATTCATGGGGGTTCTGTTCCAGATATCTACGCTAATACTCCTTTATATCAAGCTAAAATTAAATATCGGTTTATTGCTGAAACTACCCATAAAACCATTACTCCAACAATTGAGAGTATTGGTTTTTATTTTGAGCCTGTTATTACATACAACAACAAAGGTGATCTGAATGTTAAACCTGAGATATGGATTGACAAAATTGGCAATGGAGATTTCACAATTATCAATACATCCAAAGGAAATGATGAGTTTAAATTTACTAATTTGATCGATCTAGAATCTTTGTATGTGAATAGTGAACGTGAAGAAATTGAAACAAGTTTACCCAATACGTACAGGTATAAGGATTTCAATGACAACCACCTTAGCTTTCCTTATGGAGTAAACATACTTCGAATTAAAGGGAATGCAAAGATTAGATTTAAAAGTGAGTATGTAGTAAAACAAGGATGAAAGTAGGGGGTTGAATGATAGGAGAAATTGACCCAAATAAAAAACCGATAAAGCCACAACTATTTCTATCTAAGCCAGATGGGACTATTATTGCTAAACTTAGCGAGGCTTTTAATATAAAGCACAATGTTAAATTGACTTCTGTGAATGAATTATCCTTTGATTTGCCCTATGAGATATCCGTTGATCATAAAAATGTTTGGAATAAACATATTGATGTTCTTAGAGAACGATACCTCATTAAGGTCAAATTAGGAAACAAAGAAGAATGGTTTATCATCGACAAGCTAATAGATAGCATGAGTGACACTGGAGATATCAAATCTGTAGAAGCTTTTTCACTCGCATATGGATTAAAAGACAAAACACTTAGAAATCTTGTCCTGGAATCTAAAAATGCGAAAGAAGCATTAAATGCGGTATTAACGCAAACCTTGTGGACAATTGATGTTCTCGATGCTGACTATGAATTAACCTATCGTGACTTTGACTTTGCGAGTAATACTGTCTTAGATGCTGTTTATCAGATTGCAGAGACTTTTAATGCAGTAGTGTTATGGAATACCGTGAATCGAACACTTAGCTTAATAAAGCCTGAGTTTACAGGTCTAAACAGAGGCTTGAAGTTCTCATATGGGCACTACTTAAAGTCATTAAGTCGAGAACACAATGCAGATGAAATGGTAACGCAATTAGACGCTTACGGGAAAGACGGATTGTCAATTGAGCAAGTCAGCAGCACAGGACAATCCTACATTCAAGATTTCAGCTATTTTGTTTATCCATTCGATCGAGATGCACAAAAACAAGTGATTACTTCAAGTTATTATATGAGTGACAGCCTTTGTCATGCGCTACTCGATTATAACGAACTACTTGAAAGTAAACAGGGTTTGTTTAACACCTATTTGACGAGTAAAGAAGCTCTAGTAAGTACTAAATCGACGAAAGATGAAGAAATGCTCAATCTCCAGAATGACTTGAAAGAAGCGATTGATATCCGAACCCTGCAGCAATTTGATAATAACATGTGGTTTTATAAAGAGTTGTATTTGGGACTATCTAAATCTTATGTTACAGCTCTTAAATCTGCGGCTCTTTCATATGTTGTCATGTGTAAAGTATCAAGCGTAGATAACATTACAGTAAAACTTGATGGAGTTGCTAAAAGTGTTACTGCAGATCAATGGACTGTACTAGGCAAAATAAAAGGTGTTGCATCTGCAAGTGTTCAAGTAAGTGGATCTGCTTTGAATACAGAACTGTTTATTCAGATCGCGAATACGACTGAAAATGAACATACCACAGTAAACAATGAGGACATGCTGATTAATAAATACAGCGTCGATCATAAAGAGTTGCAAATTGCTGCTAAACAAGATGAAATTAACAGCGTGAAAAGCCAAATTAGTGTTGTTGATGCTAATATTCTGGAATTGAAAACCTTGCTTGCTTCAACTAATAATTTTACACCTATGCAATTAGAAGAGTTAAGTGACTATATCATTCGCCGCGAATTTGTAGATGACAAGTATATTGATCCCAAAGACTTATACAAAGCTGCTCAAGAAAAGTTTGATGAATTGCGAAAGCCACAAACGAGTATCAAAATTGATATTGTTAATTTCTTGGAGATTGTGGAAGAACAGAGAAATTGGTCTAAATTAAACTTAGGCGACGAGGTTATTATTGCTTATGAAAAAATAGGCATTAAAGTCACAGCCAAAATTACTGAAATCAATTTTGATTATGAGAGTTCCAATATTTCGCTAACAATTGCCAGTATTAAGGAAATCAATGATGCCGATAGGAAGCTTGAGAAGTTTGTGCAAAAGGGAATCCATACTGCAGTAACGATTGATTTGAATAAGAATAAATGGAGCAAGACTATCCATAGTACTGGTGAGATTAGTCAGATATTGGAGAACTTCTGGAATAAGACAACCAATGAAATTAATATGGCTAACAACGAATATGTGACTCTCGATAGAGAAGGTATTACAATTATCGATCCCAATGATCCTTCTAGATTGATTCGTCTCACACATGGAGCGATGGGTTTAAGTCGGAGCAGCGGTTTAAAATATGAAACAGCGATTACGGCTGATGGCATTATTGCTGAGCGGTTGATGGGTAAAATTCTCCTTACTGAACGAGTGGTCATTGGCGATGACGATGGGATTTGGACAACTACTGGGGCAAGCACAGAGATTGTAGATCGCTGTGGAAGATTAGCCATGAAATTAGGTTTGTATGATGCTAACCCTGATAAGTTCGGTATGATTGTTAATCGATATGCCTCAACTGCATGTAATGACACCATCGTTACTAACCGAGTCCGGATAGATAGTGAAGAAGGTTACGTCATTGAGACTAAAAAAGGATCGGAATTTGAGAAAGTTGCTTGGCTTGACTCAAATGGGCTTCTAAACATTAAGAAACTTCAAATTGATCATGCCGTTGGGAAATTAAACAACGATATTCAACTTGATAACGAAGGCCTCATTTTCACTCGATCTGATAAAGGCTATCGGACGATCATGGATGCTATTCGAGGTTTTGTCATTCAGAAGAATAATGGAACATCAGAAGTTCCGTATTGGATGGATAAGCTTTTTACGAATGCGAACGGAGATTTGACGTTAAAAGGCCATTTCCAAGCTGGTGAAGGAGAACGAGTATTTACCATTGATGACTCTGGTTTGGCGCTAGGTAGTTCGGTATGGGGAACAGCTCCATTAAGAGCAGATTATTTGGGTAAAGTGTGGATGAACAAGCTGTTCGCGGAAACTGCCGAGATTAAGAACTCATGGTTTAGAGATGGGCATATCGTTGGATCTGATCTTACTATTGGTAGCGGTAATAACGTGCTAAAAATGTTTCCAACGATCGGATTATGGCTAGGGCACGATCAATACGAACTTTCACCATTTCATGTTAATCTTCAAGGTGAAGCTACAATGTCCAAATTAACCATCAAAAACGGGGCAGGAAAGCCTCTCCTGGAAACCACAAATAGTACTTTATACCTCAATAACATGAACATTGAAGGTGTTAACAAGCTGACTGCAGAGCAGATTGCAACACATAATATCACCGCTGAGGATGGGTATATTGCTAACCTCAAAGTGAATTCTTTAGTAACCTTGGAAAATGATGCTGATAAAAATCAATATGTTGATTACATTAAAATTAATGGTAAGACAACTCAGTTTATTACAGCAAAAGTGGTGAAAAAGGAACAAGCAAAAGATTCCTTAAACAATCTATTATGGTGGACTGATTCAACTAGACAATTGTTAACTATTGCAAATCTAGGTAAATCATTAATTGCATATTCTTATGGATTTGAAGGCGAAGGACAAGACATTAACATTAAACGAGAGACTAGTTTTAGTGGTAATGGGCAAAATTCTATTATTGTAGATAACTTTGGTGCAGGTGATGGTCAACACAAAAGAGCTGATGGTTACCAATCTGGGAAAGGGCATATTGAGAAGCGAAATGGAAGTATGGAGTTTAAGTACTTCACTTCTAATATTGCGGATGAGAGAAGTATTAAATTTGTTGACGATAAAATCAGTCTTTATGCTGAAAAATCACTAATCAAGGCTTTCGCGAAAGACTTCAATCTTCACGCGGAGGGTGGGAATCTCACTATTGAACATAGCAGTGGTTCAAAACTGATATTTGATTCGAATGGAGAAGTTACAATAAAATCTGCGGCAGATATGAATATTAACTCTGAAGCAAATATGAAATTCAATGCGGTTGGGAATATCCAAATGACTGCTGCTAGAATTGATTTGAATTAATACTTAAGTTACCTGTCTCACAAAGGAGGTGAATTAATTGTCAGAAGCTGCTTATCATGGACTTCCTATCGCACAAACAATTGCAGCAGGGTTTATATCATACAGGTATAGAAAATGGGAAAAGACTGGGACTCAAACATGCACAAGCAGAGATGAAGATGGGGGATGTAATAACTATGTGGATGACTATGCTTGGAAAGAATACCCGCAAAATTCTAATGCCGTTGACATGGGTACA
Organism: Paenibacillus ferrarius; assembly: GCF_002027705.1. Taxonomy (GTDB): domain Bacteria; phylum Bacillota; class Bacilli; order Paenibacillales; family NBRC-103111; genus Paenibacillus_E; species Paenibacillus_E ferrarius. The sequence goes on from NZ_MBTG01000056.1 coordinate 162,205, forward strand.
GTATTTGCATCTTCGAGCGTACATGTAAATGGAAAGGCTGTAGCAACGACCTCAAGTACTACGAATGAAAGTTGGACAAATACAGGCTTTGAATCTGAACTTGTAAGCGCAAGTCCAAGCACTGATGGAATAGGAACAGGAGCTGTAACAAGTGGAAGTTCTACTATATTTGTGAATGGAAGCCCAGTGGCATTTAATGGATCGAAAGTAACCACATGTGTTGGCACTGTAAGTTCCATTCAAGGTGGAAGCTCAAATGTTTTTGTTGGCAGTTAGGAGGTGAAACCTTGCCAGAATTACAAACATATCTCGAATATAATGATCCACTTAGTATTATATATCGTGCAGGGACTCCAAATGATCCATATAAAGATCGCTTAGATTCCTTACCAGTAATCAATAATCAAATTACTTTATTAGAAATTCCATCCGAATTTCACAAAGTAAAGATCTCAGGATATACAGAAATAAATAATGATATATTCCGAGTACAAAACTTAATTAATAGCAATGAGTTTTTGGTGAATTATTCGAATGGTAACATTCAATTTAATCCTTCTGAAGAAGGGAAGACATTACTATGCGAATCCAAGGGTCGCGGCTTAATCTTATATCCTGCATCTCGAATTTACGCTATAGTGAGTCGAAATCCTGATGTCGTTAAAACACTTCAAGACATTATTGATGAAGCTTTGCTTAAGATCAGTCAAGCAAATATGGTCATTAAAGATGTGAAAGTAGCTATTCGCAATGCTGAAGCAGCTACAACAAATGCTAACACTGCTACAGATAATGCCAGTAAAGCAAGAGATAACGCAATATTAGCTACTGAAGAGACGAACATTGCAACATCCAAATCTATAGTTGCCACAACAAATGCAGTATCAGCCGCCCTTGAAGCATTGAATGCACGTGACTTAGCAATTGATGCTAGGAATCAATCCATTCTCTTATGGCAGCATTCAGTTCCATCTCGCGACGTGTTAGAAGCGACATATCCTACTCCTAAAACTGGATGGACTGTCTCAATGGATGATACAGGTGTTGTTTATAGATTCGATGGAACTGAATGGAAGGATATTGGGAATATGGTTGGTGCTGTTCCACTTGTTAACAGTACACTTGATGGATTGATGCGATTCAGTGACTACGTAAAGTTGAAAGCAATCGAACCTAATGCACAAGTCAACTTTGTTCAAGAAGATGCGAAAAATGTGCTTCCTGATTACTTCAGAACTAAGACAATTACTTTTATGTTTGCCTCTGTAATTGATACAGGTTTACAAGAAATAGAGATAAAGTTTCCTTATCATGGAGAGATTACAGATATTACAGCTTCGTGTAGTACGGAGGGTAGTGATGTCACAGAAATTGAAATTGAAAAAGCAAGTGAAGCTGACTATAAGGCTAAAAATCCATGGGCAAATATTTTATCTAGAAATGTATCTATTCATTATGGAGAGAAAGTTGACGATCACGAAAGACAAATTGTTATCCCACAAGTAAACAAGAACGATTATTTTAGAGTTAACGTGAAGAAAATTGGAACAGGATTAGCGAATTTAGTAGTACAAATAGAAGTTAAAATCTAAGGAGGACTTAAATAATGGCTAATGAACCTAGTGTATCTTGGTACGAATATGTAAGTGAAATTGATGCGGCACAAGGGACTCGCCCATTGTCAATGTGGCAGTTGAATACAGTTGAAGCAGATGGAAACAGTGACTTAACCTTAAAAAAATTTATCATATGGAATAATAAAAGTGGGACTCAAGCCGCGCAAACGATGCGCAATTGCACAATTGGTACTAGAGATACGAGTGGTGGTTTTAATCAACCTCTTGTAAAAGAAAGATGGGTAAAGGGACACTTTCCAGTTGGCGCTAACCCATTTGCTATTGGAGCTGTCGATAACGCAGGAGTTCTAACGGCTGTCGAAATGCCAATTAAAGCTGCTTCATCGGCTGCAGCAACAGGCACTGTTGAGGGTAACATAAATGATGGGAATATGGCAACAGCAGGGAATGATAAGAACTATAGCATCTTCCAGTTAAGAATGGTTGTACCTGCTTCTTCTGGAGCAGGACTGGTGCAAGCAAAACTAAGAGTAGGATATGAGATCACTGGTTAAGAATAAAATTTACTTTATTCATTCATTGAGGTGAATTATTAATTGAATATGCTAGAAAAAGTCCATCCCTATTCATTTGTGAGTAGGGATTTTTATTGGGTTTCAGAGTACTTAGATGGAAGCCTTTATCCAGAGTATAATTATCAAACTTTTGAAAAAAACGACTTTGAACGTATTAATAAGGGCTATTTAATTAGATTCGGATATATCGGTTGTGGGTATCGCTTCTACTATGATACTCCAACTGGCATTTTTAATATCGCAGGTAATGCATTTCAATTTTCCTATTTGGTTGATAATGTAGAATACAATTTATCATGCGCTGATACGTTTTACAATGATGTGATTTCATATAAATCAATGTTCTCAGATGCCAACTTTAGCAGCCAAATGAATGTAAGCAATATATCTGAATACCATTTTGGTTATAAGGCTTCTTTTGAAGAGAATGGTGTAAAATTTATTTTCAAAGTTATCATGCATGTTCCATTGGATTCACCCGCTTATTTCACGTTTCATTTGGTTAGTGATACAAGTTTAGATGGAAAATTAATTGTTAGAAAAAACCGTTTTAGATTTGCTGATTTCGAAGCACCACTAGAGAAAAACATTGGTGGAGCACTATCTTGGAATATAGAAATATAGAATGAGGTGATGTGATATGAGCATACAAGATGCTCAGATTATCGTGGAGAAGATAAATGGCACAGTGCCCAAGAACGCTAATTATGTGTTTCCATTCAAAATTACTGCCCCTAATTATGGACAAGAGACTATTACAAAAGTTTTAGAATCTACAAATTATCCATTAGGTACAGGGAAAGTTACTGAAGTTAAGACAGACTCAGAAAAATACAGCAAATTTACCGATTTAAAAGTCAACAATGGGACAGCTTTGCTGATTAAAAGTGGGGATGGATCTGACGCTTTATTTTCAGTGGATAGCGTATCTAAATCTGCTGTACAAGTAGGAACAGGAAATCCAACGGAGTCTTTATTTTTAAGCAAGGGTTTTACAGATAATTCGATTGTTGGAGAACTTAGTACGACTGTGAATTTAAATTATGCCAATGGTCTGGGAAGTGGATTCATATATAAGAAAAGCGTTCCTGATTTATTTGATAGACTTTCTACGATTCAATTTGTTTAAATAGTAATACTTACGAAAGAAAAAAATATTCTTTAAAAAGAATGATTGGAAATGGGAACATATGCGCAACAATTAATATGGCTTAGCGCAGTTCAATATTCGAATTAATAGATCTATATTATGGTTGGTTGGACTTAAATTACTAAGATTGCATTTTTAGGGGATGATGCGCCAATGTCAATATATTATGTTGATGGAATTAATGGGTTAGATTCAAAAAATGGAACAAGTTTAGCATTAGCATTCAAAACTCTAGATAAGGCTTTTGCTTCTATTGGAGCAGGAGACGAAATAAGACTAGTACCAAATAGCGTGTACAAGTACACTAGCACAGTTTTTACATCTGGAATTTATAAATTATCCAGTACTATTGATCGCACTTACGCAACAATAGATTTAGAAACAAAATCAGCAAGTTTTACCCAGAATAAATCATTTTACTGTATTGAATTGAAAAATGTTGGAGCTCTAAATACAAGTGGTGGAACAATATTAAATACCTTTGATACTTGTATTATTGATGGTGGTACAAATTCAGCAAACGCGAGTTTTTGGACTAATTCAAATAAAGTGATCCTTAAAAGATGCATTATCAAGAATTTATATAAAAATATGGGTTCAGCTATGTCGGTTCAATTAAACTATGGAACAACAACAGTTTCAGAAATTTCTAACTGTGTATTTTTTAATTTATTAGGTGTTACTGGCTCAGGAACATATCTGGTGTTTAAAAATTGTATTTTTGATACAGCGACACCAATAAATGCATCTTTTTCAATGGTAGATTCTGTAAAGAGAAGTACGTATGTTGAATATGAATATGTTAATAACACATTATATGGAGTTTATTTGTACTATAATAAATTCTTGATTTCATTGGAAGGTGGAGAAGTTTGTTCTATGAATTTTGCTGACCCCAATTTGAATACAATTCCAGCAATGACTTCAACCACCCTTCCCAATGGTGTTGTTGCCTCAAGTTCGATTGTTGCTGCTAATTATGATTGGCAAGCCTTTGATAGATTGACAACAGGAAATGGGTGGCTTACAGGATTAGCAAATCAATGGATTTCATACCAATTTGTCACTCCAAAAATAATTGCAAAATATACGCTAATTGTAAATTATCATTTCTCTGCCGCACCTAAGGATTGGACTTTTCAAGGCTCGAACGACGGCATTGTTTGGATTTCATTGGACACACGAACAAATGTCATAGATTGGGTCGTAGGTACAAAAAAAGTATTTTCATTTTCAAATAGTAGTGCTTATTCAAGATATAGGGTTTATATTTCGAACAATAATGGTCATTCTTCTTATACAAATATTTCTGAAATAGAAATGATGGAAACCTATTTTGATTTTATTTCTCTTGGAACAAAAACACCTAGCGACAATGATTTCATTAATAGAGGGGTAGATAAGACAACAGTATTTGATCTCACAAAAAATCTTTCAAAAAAAATATCATTAATATCTAATAATACTGCACTTGGTAGTGGTAAAGTGCTCAAACAATCGATTGACACATCACAAATTAAAATTAAGAAAGTTACAATCACGTAGAACATAATGACATTTATGTTTGAAAGGGGGAGTGAAATAAAATGGCAACAGTGGGACAAACGTTAAGCGCACCCGAAACAGGATGGAAAAGATATGAAGAAACGGATAGCTCTTTCACATATGCAGGTGCATCATGGCAGTCGAATTCAGGTGCGATCTACTCAGGAAATTCGGCTAAATACACTTTAACCCCTACGCTTCATTCCGTTAAATTTAATTTTACTGGTAGTAAGATTAGAATTATTTCTTACAGGGGAACGGATAGGAATAGTGCAATAACATTAAAAATTGATGATGTCGCCTATACTTATTCCGCAAATGGTTCTGCTCAGAATGCGACTTTACTATTTGAAAAGATTGATTTAGTTGACGCTGAGCATAACGTTGAGATAAGTGTGTCTGATGCAACTGGTCAAAGAATATTTGAATTTGATGCAATAGATATTGATAGCAACAAAACAATAAAACTGTATAAAACTTTTAGTTTTAAAATATTAGTTCTATCTAATGGCTATTACAGGAAGTTCAATGGAACATCGTGGGAAGTAGTTTCAGCTACACCAACAGAAACAGACTATCTAAATAATGGTATGGATGACATTTCAACAATTCCAGAATCTGCTTGGTCACAATTAACTGGAATTGTTGAAATTGACTGTTGGACTGACAATTTTGTTAAAGCAGAAGTACAATTCAACTTTGAAACTAATCCATTTACACTTGCAGATGTATGGGAAGGAAAATCAATAGAGGTTTTGTGCTATACAGATGATCCTTTAGCAGGAAATCAAAATATGAAAGTATCTATGAACGTCACAGGTCGAAGAAATTTAATCAAGAATATTCCAAACCCAACTATCTTAGCATATAATACCAATCCAAATACAGTCGTTAATGGAAGCATGTCTGGTATTCCAAAAGATAGATATTATAAATACAAAGTGACTATAGATGATACTTCTACACCGAACAATCCCGACGATATCCTTTCAGATTGGTCTAATTGGAAAACAACTAATACGGATACTTCTGTTACTGTACCTGCAGGATACGTGCATAAACTTAATCCATACAACATAAAAGTTGAAGCTCAGCAACTTGATAATAAAATTATTTCAAGCATTGGACAGGTTTTATTGTTCAATCAGTCTCCCGTCTTTATAATGGGTGCGATCTCTTATAACACTTTATCTGTCACACTTGATGACCCTGATGGTGACACCATTCAGTACCAGATTTTATTAAATGGGAAAGTCGTAACACCTGAAGATGGTGGTTGGTCACCACCCCAAACTGTCCCATTTCCAATAGTTTATAAGTTTGATACAACAGATGTATTAATTGGTAAGAGTAATACGTGCACCATTAATGTTAAAGATGAGTTTGGAGTTGTGGCTACTCTTACACTTACTTTTACAGGTGATTACAATGGGATCATGTTTAGTGATGCTTCTGGTTCATACTATTCAACTGACTCAGGGGCGGTTATCAAACAACTTGATTTTGGTATGCTTGTAGCAGGATTCAATTCAGACATTGCCACGATTCGGATTGTAAATAAGAACTATTTTCCAGTTAAAAATATTGAGTTGTCATTTGATAAATCCAAAATTGCACAATACACGGATGTGAAGATGAGCAAATACAGTGGAGATAGTTTTTTAGACTCTGATACGCTTATTTATGATAACGTTCTCAAAAGTGGAGAGTATGTAGAAATTTACATTAGAATTAAAACTCAAATGTTTGCTAATGGTGGATCTCTATTCAAAATTAATGCAAAGGCAAATATTTCAGTTTAGAAGTTCCAATGCAATACAATGGATTGGTGGTAAGCGATGGCATATATAATCATTAATAGCATGGAAGGCAAGTATCTAGTGAAACGACCCTTAGAGGTATTTTTACCTTTAACGGCTGGCATCCGTCTTTCGTTAAGCAGTTCTATCTTAATTCAAGTAGCAATTCCTCCAAACAATCAAATGGAGGGTGTCGTTGAAGTAGCTCACAGACCTACAATTAAAAAGATTATTAAAGTGGCTAGAGATGCTTATGTTAACGAAAGTGTTCCAACACTAAACTATGGTAATAGAAGTCAGTTGCGTGTTGGTGTTGATATGGACGGACACAAGTATAGGTCTTTTTTGTTGTTTGATTTGTCTACTTTAGATAAGGGCTTAACTTTTGTTAGCGCGAAACTCAACCTCAATGCAGCAAATCCTATATATTCAATTGACCATATAGAAATATCGACATTGAATAAGAGTTTTGATGAGTATGGGATAACTTGGGACAATCAACCATCAAGACTAAAATTTATCGATATTTTAGAAGTTGATAAAGGTTCCGAAAAACTTATTTTTACATTAACGGATGTAATAAAAGAGTGGTATCTGGATTCTAGGACGAATAATGGCATTCTATTAAAAGAATTTAACAACTCATTAGATAAACTGATCTCACTCCATTCTAAAGAAGGGGGATATCCTCCCAATTTAGAAGTTGAGTATTTCGATCCTACATTTGGAGTTCCAAAACAAAGCACTAAGCTTATATCTTTAACTGTCCTAAATAAAAAGAGTTCGTCTATTCCAATTAGTGTAAATGTAATTACTTACATGAGAGATTCTACTGTGCCAATTAACATGCTTGTTAAAAGCATAAGAGGTGAACTTTGGGTCGAGTCAAGAATAACTGTTAATAAGCTACCAATAAGTTTGACTGTAAAACAGGTCAGAAGTGATTCTATCCCTGTGGAATTCAAGGTTAGTCATCTGCTGGAAGATGTCATTCCACTTGGAATGAATGTGACTCAGAATAGTTTACCAACTCGATTCAACGTTAGAGCGATAAGTGAATTATTATTGGAATCCAAAATCTCAATCAGGGCAATTCCACTTTCACTTTTAGTAAGTAAGAGAGATTTAGACGTTAGTTTAAATGTTAGGACTCTTAGTGAAATTCCAATTTACATGTCGGTTAGTAAAAAAGGCATCCCAATTGAGTTTTCAGTGATGAAGCCTAGTTCTATTAAAATCGAAGCAAACGTTTTAAAGAGAAAAAATGAATATCTCAATGTTTCATTTAGCATTGGACGAACTTCTATACCAATTGAATTTTACTATAAGCAAGGAACTTCTATTCCGATTGAGTTTTTATTATTAGGCAAAAGATTCAATGAATTGCCTTTAACCCTATCAATCTACAAAAGTGATTACTCTGTAGTCCCAATTGAATTTGAAACACAAGCTATCTCAGATTTACTTATTAGCATGGATGTGTTTAGTAGAAATTTAGATGTTTCTATGTTCGTCCTTAAAAATAAGGAATCGTTTAAGAACCTTGAAATGAATGTTAGAAAGTTTGATTCCTTGCCTTTAGAACTTCACGTAACTAAGTTTAAAGACCTGCTGGTTTACATGGAAGTTAAAAAGATATGGTTTAGTGATATTGGAATTAGGTTGGTTATTGGTGGAAAGGGTAAGCAGAAGAGAAGTTATGTGTTCATTATGTAGGAGTTGACTGAATGATTAAAGAAAAGATAGAGAAAATGATATTTAATAAGAAGGAATCAGGAGAATCAGATTTTAGTGAAATTAAAGATCAGATTATGATTTATGCAAATGTAGAACTGATTAGCGAGGATGAAAAAGACTATTTGAATTTTTTGATTGGTTAATGGTGAATTATTAACTGTGTGGTTCATACGTGGTAATTTAAGGGGCGTCGGTCAGACGCTCTATTTGTTTTCAATAAGAAGGTGGCTGACAGTAATGGGAAGCGAAATGAACGAAGGTGAACGTTTGGTAAAGTTAGAAACTGAAGTAGGGGCTGTAAAAGAAGCAGTATTTGACATGAAAAAAATGCTCACGAATCAACATGAGAATTATATAACAAAAGAAGTATTAGATGAAAAACTAAAGTCACTAGACAAAGATGTTCAAGGACTTCAAAAGGCTATAGATCAAATAAGATTAGAGAAACAATCAAATAAATCAAATCTTCCAGTATGGTTGGGCATTCTGCCATCTATAGCCGCGGTGGTTGTAGCCATCATTGCTATTTATAAATAAAAAAGGAGAATGAAAAATGAATATTGATAAAGTTAAAGTACTACGTTACGTTTCACTGCTATTTGTGATTTTAGGAATTGCCAATAAGGTAGCAGGTCATTACGGATATCAACTACCTGAAGCTGAATTAGAATTTTGGGCTGATGTAGTAAGTGCTATTGCGACTCTTGTGTTTGGGATTACCCTTGATAGTAAAGTAATCCAATCATTGTTTAAAAGTAAGAGTGGGGTTTAATGCAACTAAATCAAATCCTATCGAAGAGTGAAGCAAGAATAAGTAAATTGAATCCTATTGTAGCCCAAGGGGCACGACAACTCATTATCGCGGCATTCAACGAAGGTATCAATATTGTTATCGTTCAAGGATTGCGCACATTTGAAGAACAAGCAGCGTTATACGCTCAAGGTAGAACAACCTCTGGACCCATCATAACAAACGCTAAGGCTGGATTCAGTTATCATAACTATGGAATTGCAATCGATTTCGCCTTATTAGCCGATGATGGATATAATGTTCTTTGGACTGTTAATTCTAAGTGGAGACGAGTAGCGGAGATAGGTAAATCATTGGGGTTTTCTTGGGGTGGAGATTGGACAGGAACGCTGATTGATAATCCACATTTAGAAATGACTTTTGGATTGAGTATTAACGATTTATTGAATGGTGCAAAGCTACCTGAATTAGAAGCGGATGAAGATTTAATGAATAAAGTACTTGAATATGAACAATGGGTATGGGATGAGTTAAATACTTACTTAGGTTGTGCTTACAATGAGGGGCATCTTGAAGACTGGAAGTGGGTTCAAGCTGCAAGAGATAAGACATTAACGTACAAAGACCTGATCTTACTTAAAGTTTTAATTGATGAACGTAGACGGAAGAAAGCATAAAACTTTATTTGGGGTGTGGTAGCTAATGTTCTAGCTACTATGCCCCCGAAATTAACTGTAGATGTAAATGGAAAAATACGCAACAAAAAAACCCTTATGCATCAAGGGTTTAATCGTTTTTGTGGTATGACCTGTAGTGGGCTCGAACCACTGACCCCTACCCTGTCAAGATAGTGCTCTCCCACTGTAAGTAGATATACAGTAAAAACGGTGCTAGAGCAAAAGCTATTTGTCTCATTAAAATCAAACAAAAGAAAAAAACTACCTGCAATTTAATACGCAAGTAGTTTTTTTCGTATAGGACGAGTGGGGATCGAACCCACGACCCCTACCCTGTCAAGGTAATGCTCTCCCACTGAGCTACCGTCCTGCATATGGGAACTTTAACAGTATACAATGAAAAGAAATTTTTTTCAACTCTCAATTCATTTACATAATCGGGGAGGGTTCTTCCTTAAAGAAGGTACCCGTTGAATACTTATTGAACTTGATCTTTAATCTTATAAAAGTAATGATTTCTTTACTTTTTAGTGTTAAATAAATTATTACTAGACAAAAACAGAAAAAAGTAAGCGATTTTAATTGACATCATCTAATATTTGGCTTATTCTAATTGTTAGGAAAACATATGGGAGATGATCAGTCATGATGATTACTGAAAAACATCCCGAATTAAGTCCTGCTACTAAACAATTAAAGACTATCATGATTGGGCTTTACAAGGGTCTGGAGAAGCATAAAGCAAAAATTGAAAACTCTAAAAAGAAGAGAACTGCAAAGAACTATCTTCCAAATCAAAGAGCCACATATGTGAGTGACGAGATTGCGGAAACAATAGAGGCAACTGACTCATCTTTATCTGTTGTCATCCAAAATTCAGCAAATCACGAATTCGTTGTAATAAAGATAGAAGAGAATAATGTGAATGTAATTGTCATGCATTTACGTGAGGGAGAAGACCTTCCAACTAAGTCTCGATTCCGTGGCAATTATTCAGCATATCATAATGATCGTTTGAAAATACATAGTATTAAGTCAGAACCAATAGGACAACTAGAAGCAATACTTCAAACATTTAATGATACAATTGCACCCATTGTCTTAGATCATACAACGCTTCCTTTCACTTGGATTGTTACATATGATGGTCGGAAGTATACTGATTCTACAATAAAAATTGGCGCACTAGCTCCTGATCAAGAAAATTGGATATTCCGAGATGATATTACTGGATTTTTTAGATCTTGTGTAAACGATGTTCCAGCCGAGCTTTTACCAGAAGAAGAAAGTACATTCGGATCAGACACAAACGTAGTTTACATTAGTTCAATAGAGAAAAACATACAAGAGACAGAAATACCTCTTGAATTTAAACCGAATGTAGTTTCTCCTATAAAGAAGGAGAATGATTTAGATGGGGACAGCATTTAATGGTAAGGCTTTAAAAGATGCAAGGCTAGCTAGAGGATATACTCTGATTGAACTCTCTAAAATGATTAATGTTTCAAAACAAGCTATCTCTCAGTATGAAGCGAATATAAACCCGCCTAAAGCCGAAGTTTTAATGAGAATAATTAATACATTGAAATTTCCAAGGTATTATTTTTATTCAGACATGGGAAATCGGTTTGAAGGTAATACTTTTTTCAGGGCCAATTCCTCTGCTACAAATCGTTTAAGAGATATGCAGAAAATCAGAGCAAATTGGATTGCACATATCAGGGATTACTTGGAAAAGTTTATTACCTTCCCAGAATTAAATTTACCAGATTTGAGTAATTATGAAGATTCTATATGGGATGATGTTTCAATTGAACACCTTGCAGCACACGTTCGTTCCTATTGGGGACTGAGTGATAAACCTATTACTAATTTGATAAATGTCTTGGAGAAGAATGGCATAATTGTTTCTTCAATAAAATTAGATTCTGATAATGTTGATGCATTCTGTCAATTTAGGCAACCCGATAAAGCAATGATTGTGTTAGCGGAAGATAAGGAAAGTGCAGTTAGAAGACAATTCGATGCAGCTCATGAATTAGGCCATATTCTAATGCATAAGTTTGATGTGGATAATCAGACAGAGTTACCAAAAGAACAATTTAAACTTATGGAAGCCCAAGCTGATAAATTTGCATCCTGTTTTCTATTAACTGAGAGTACGTTTAGAAAAAGCATAGAAATAACGTCTACCACTATTCAAGGATTTATTGAACTAAAGAAAATATGGAATGTGTCAATTGGAGCTATGGTACGAAGAAGTCGCGATCTTGGATTAATTAGCGAAAGTAGATATACTTCAATTCAAAAGCAAATGTCAATGAAAAAAATGCGTAAAAGAGAACCTCTTGACGAGATCATAGAAATTAGTGAACCTAACCTACTTAAACGTGGTATCATCATGCTTATTGATGCCAAAGTTAAGACAAAAGCTGATATAGTCGAGGAGATTATGTTGCCTTCTGAAGAAATTGAGATATTATGCAGTCTGGATGAGAAATATCTAACTGTAGTCGAACATGAAGCTGTGTTATCTCTTAAATCTAATAAGGATTTGTCCGAATCTGTTATTGGCTAAAAAGAAATTGATTCAAATAGGGAAATCTTCTAATTAAACTTATAAGTGTTTCGTTATCGACTATAGAGAAGGTATTCTTTTTCACTAAGACTTTCAAAGGGAATAACCCTCTCTAGAGTCGATAACTGAGTTCTTATAACCCCAAAATCTCATCTGCAAATTCACAAAGTTCACCACTTACAGATTCCACAATTCCACTCCACTTACTAAAGAATTAATACAAATTATAAACTCTATCTGCAGCGTTCCATCCTCTTAATTTTATATGGTAATATTAAACTATTAACGTAGGAGAGGAAGAATATCTATTGAATCGTGAGCGAATTAAAGCTATATTACCTGAAGTTGAAAAGCTAATTGCTTTATCTAAAGAGTATCAAAGGAAATTGAATAATGGGGTATCAAGCTATTTAGCAGATGTAGAAGTTAATAGCTACTTAAGTAAGTTTGATCTTACTGATATTATCTTGATTGAGGCATTAATGTACATAGGACGTGAGGATTATATCCCGCGGGAAAGATACGAGAGCGAAGTGGACTATTATAGAGAAGTAGAAGAGTTCTACGAAAGATACGATGTTGATGATATTGTTGGAAATAAGGTTGAATCTTTATTTAGAAATAGTGATACAAAGCTAACAAGGATAGAGCAAATGGTTTCAAAGACACCACTTTCTCAATACCTAGAGCAAGGGCTTCACGTAATCAGAGTTAAGAGGAAATTGGCGTAAGTAATTCTTGTGAATTAGTGGTTGATATCAACAGGAGAAGTCAAGATGAAACAAATTATAATGATTGAAATTTAACAGAAAGTAGGAAACAAGAGGGTACCTCATTAATTAGGGTACCCTCTGCTCATTCAGATAAACACCATCACATACTTACCATTATAATCTTCTTCGCCACATTCATCTGTAGTTTCAATTTCCTCCCATTTGTAATAGCCATTAACACATCTAAGAATCGTATCTCTTATAATAGCTTGTTCACCAACATAACCAATCCATTCCGTTATTTCCTCAATCTTGGCCAGCTCTTTATTTACTTCGTAAAAACCATCATATCCGAGCATGAAAGGGTAGAGGCCTTGATCAGATAAACTACGGTCAAAGTAAACAGGAAACCATGTTGGTTCAACATAAGCATTATCTTCGCTGTAATACTCTCTATAAAGCGTTTCTAGCTCATCACTGTTCATATAGTTGATATGTTCAATCTGACTTGTTACCGCCACTCTATGACCTTTCAGTAAGCTTGCAATGTAGTCCGAGTGAGTGCCACTCAATTCCATATCTATGATTGCTAATTCATGAGTTAATGAGTTCAATTGGTTTTCCATATATTTGTTACCTCCGAATGTAAATTATTAAATTTTTGAATATATCCAATGTCTTATTTCATTTTTATTAAATGTGGGTTATGATTATTAAGAAATCTTTATAATTCAGTTTTGGAGTGTAAGAGGGTAGACTGTTCGCTGCAATTTACTCTCAAACTTCCTATAAATTCAATCAATTGTCATCACATCCGTTTCCTTTGATAATTAAAGTTTACCAACAATTAGGCGATTTTTAAACTAGCTGAATTGTGATTTTAGAGGTAAATGTAGGATTGATTTTCCAGTTATAATATGCATTTGTGTTATATTTTGTCGAACTTTTGTCGAATAAAAGGAAAAAAAATAACCCTTTCGGGTTAGCATTAATGTAAAAGTACGTTTATTTTTGTTGCAGATAATGTCTTCATATCAGAAATATCTTTCTCTTTACCAAGTGCAGGTTTTAAGGCAGAATCTATAAATTTTGCATAGACTTGAGTGAAAATTAGATCCTTACTATCGCTAAACTCCTCAGAGAATACAGCCCAATATTTAAATGAATCATAATATAACACCTTATCCATATTAATTAAAACCTTACTGTGGGCAACAACGAAATTCTTCATCTGAGTTAACATTTCTATAATATCAATTTCTTTGTGAACATATATGTAAGTATCAGTTTTGGTTGTAATCACAGCTTTTGTTGTTCTTGTACATTCTACATAAAGTATTTCATTTATCGGCAACCACTCGGCAACTTTTGTCTTCTCATTTGTTACGAGTAGTGTTTTTCTATCGTTTATGATATTAGCAATGTCTTCAATTACTTCCTCCTCTACATCACTACTTCGAAGTTGATTAAGCAATTCTGTTAGTCTCTGTAGCATACACTTATCCCCCAATAATCACTATTAATTGTTTATCTATAATTATAAAACGATTCTCTCCCAAAAGAAGTTTCAATGAGAGAGAATCATTTATAACTTCTTTTAATTAAACTTGCTCAGGATCATGTAAAAAAAATACTTTGCTAGTTACTCCAATAATTACAACAAGACAAGTAATCAATAAAACCATAGCTAGTTTTTTCATATATGCTAGACCTCCTTTTTATCATTTTTGAGGCCATATACTTCAGGAGCATATTCGGCTTCATTTCTCTTTATAGAAAAGTAAATTAATATTAAAGTTATAATAATCAGCCCAACAAAAACAAAAATAAAGTATTGTATAGTTAGTGATTGATTAAAAGCATAAAGAAGGGCAGTAGAAAGAATTACACAAACAATAACAGTACCTATGAAATGGTTCATTTTTTTTATTTTTGAATCTGCTCTAAAAGCGAAGCCTTGCTGTCTAAAGATTTTAAAGCTAATACAAATAAATAAGCAAAAGATGAACTCGATTAGTTGAAAAGTATACGTCTTTACAGTAAACGCATCTTTTAACTCTTGCATACTATTAAAATATCCAGCATATATAAACAAACCAATGAGAATAGCTTGCAAGAATACAAAAATAATATAACTTACTGAAGGAACGACAATAGAATACATCCAATTGCGTTCTTTAAAAACAAACTTAAATAACATTATTAGCGAAAATATTTGTAGAACTACGAATATTTCTCCAACATCATATATGACAAAAAAATAAGAGAATAGGGACATAATTACAGATGTTGAAATTACCTCTTTTATGTAATACTTAATCGTAAATTGAAAAATTGTGAGCATTAAAATAATGACGGATAAGAATTCAATTGAAGAGAAGATCATAAAGTTAACAAAGTTAATCATGATTTCACCGTTTCTTCCTGATTGGTATAAGTGTCATGGAACTAACGAAGAGTGCTGCATCTATAACTTGATTATTTAGAATAATTACCACAAGACATATAGCTATCGAGAGAAACTTTCTTTTCCTAACATTTGTTCTATGACTTCGCTTAGTTGGTGCAAAAAGTAATATAAATATTGCTGCTAACGATAAGAATATGTAGCGATGATTTTCTATGAATGGGGCTGCTAAAGGTAAGATAACCAATAAGCTGCTAGTAATGAAAATGCAGTGTTCAGCCTTCCTCAAGTGAAAACCACCGTTTAATGTTCGCAACAAACCGAAAACAATTAAACCAATCAAAGTATTTATTAAATTGTGAACCATTATTCCAGTAGCTAGTGAAATGAGAAGTATTGAGTAGTTGATAATGACATTAGATATCTTAGTAGATAGCTTTTTCATATCTTCTACCAATCCAATTTCAACTACTATGGATAACTTGTTTGCTATTCTATTAGATAAAAATGCTACCACTCAAACCCTCGTCTCTATTTCATTTATTTTCCAGCGTCTTCATTACTAATATACATCGCACATTTACTTTAGTCAACTTAATATCGTTATTTTTATTTTATACTCCTATTCGATCACACTTATGTGCAACAGTGAAGGTACTCGTTTCAATAATTCTTTTTTTCATACCGACATCGGTACATATCTGTTTAAGTACTTCTAAATCATCACTTTCAATTACCTTGCCATTTGGCTTGTAGAGTTTCCATACATCTGGATTAGTACTGATTAATTGTTGAATGCGATACTTTTTCATTGTGAGTGCTCCTTTCTGGGCAGGATTAATAAGCTTTTAATTGGTATTATAGTATTATTTTTATTATAATGATTATCTATTTCAAGGGGAGAAGTACGCTCCCTCGGGCGGTTTACCGCGACCATATTGCCCGATGGACAAGATGGGTTTCGACTGATAACCAATCAGCAGCTCATCAGGCGGTTATAGTTTACTCAACGTACTAGATGTATTGTTCTTGTAATTATTCATTGTTTGGACATAATGACGATCAATGATTTCAATAGAACTATGTCCAGTATGTTGACGGATAGTTGATAAATCAAAACCTTCATCATGTGCCGCTGTTATGTGTCCACTTCTAAGCGAATGCCCAGCGTAGAGTTCAGGATTGAGTCCAGCAGCCTTTGCATGTTTTTTTACAATATCAGCTACTGATTCACCCGAAAGTCGTTCACCAACGTTATTGGCCTTGTTGACTGCACGAAATATAGAATCGCTTTTGATTCGTGCTTCTTTTAACCAGACAAGAAGCGTTTCGATTGGACAATAGTTGTTGTTAGCAGGGAGAATTACTATTTTTCTTTGCTTTTTCTTCTTTTGCTCGAATACGTCAATCTCCAAGCCTTTATCAGTAAAAACCAAATCTTCCATATTAATTGAAACAATATCACCACGTCTTAAGGCAGTAGACCATCCAAGTAAAATTAATGCTTTGTCCCGTTTTCCTTGCAATGTACTGGTGTCAATCACATCAATGATTCTCTTTAAATCATCTAATACCATAGCTTTTTTGGAAGTAGAATGATTACCTTTTGTTCGTGCAATAGAATCCATTAATTCTTCAACAATTGGATGAGTAGTGTTTGACATAAGTTTGGCCATTTTATGTGCTTTCGAGATGGATGAAATTTTCCTTTTTATGGTTGAATGTTTGCATGTTTTGGATTCTTCAGATATGAAATGTATCAAAGTTGCTTCACTAGCAGGTAAAGGGAGGTAATTGAATTTAGAGCAGAACTGCTTAAAGTTATTCCAATCAGATTCATATGCAAGTTTGGTGTTAGCGGCTTTAGCGTTTTCCAATATTGATGCAATTCTTTCTTGATCCGCTTGAGGCATCGCTGAAAGATTTATTTCATTAGATAACATGAACATATGGATGACCTCCTTAGATTAATTTACCGCTACGCTTTCCATAGAAGGAAAACGTTTCGCTAGAATCTCACTAGCTCATCAGGCGGCTTAAAAGATGGCTTCACTAAAACTGCATAACTCTTTAGTGAATGAATCACGAAGTTTAGTCCATCCATTTAGAAATGCATTACAATCAAATTCAGTGAAATGCTTTTTGACCATATCGACCAACCAAAACTCTGCATTTTCATCTTCGCCAAACTCTGGATCTTCTCCGTGAAGTACCACCAAGTCAATTAATTCTTCTTTAGCTGTTTTAGTGTTTGTCATATGTATATCGCTCCTTTAGAATATGTTTTGTTGTTGCTACCTAACTAGAGAGTCGTAAGAACAGCTACATTTGTTGCATTGCCATTCCGAAACAGTAGTGTTCAGCCGCTTCGTCAACTGGTTTTGTTTTAACAATTTCATATGATGATCCTATGTATGAAGGTAGATCCTTGAGCTGTGTGTAAAAGGTATCGCGGCAATGGGTGAAGGATACAATAACATAACCTTCAGTAACCCAGCCTTGAACCGTTTCATGGAACTCAGCTTTGGTGTAGAAGCCAAATGGTGGTACAGATACAAGGTCTTTACCGCTAATAATGATTTGCTTCACCTTAGAGTCCCATGCAGTTTTTTGTTTCAATTGAAAAGGTGTCATTGTGGTTAGCTCCTTTATTCGTATCTGTGGTAGTTTGAACTTGTTATAGGTTGGTTAGCTCCGTACTCTGCTCGCCACTTTGAAAGCTTATTGCGCCACATTTTAACTTGCTTTTCGTTACCTGCCTCTCGTGCCAGCCTGATCTTTTCAATAATTTGATTGTAGCGATTGCTCATTGAGGCAACTCCTTAATTTTTCGTTTGTTTAACTCGATACTCATATAGTATCACTTAAATAGTGACACGTCAATAGTGTATCTTTATATGTGATACTATTTTTATTTATTTTTTTAAAGTAATATGTTATCTTTTATATATCGCTTTTTAAGGAAAGGACATTGTGAGAAGCTATGTCAAAAATTACTCTTCATTTAGATGAAATATTAAATGAGCTTGGAATAACTAGAAATCATTTAGCGGTGGAAGCGAAAGTTAGACCAACAACGCTTTTAGAAATGGTTCACGGCAAAACTCAAGCAGTGAAGTTTGATACATTAATCAAAATTCTTGATACTTTGAATATTATTGCTTTTAAGAATTGCTTCGAACGTAGATACACCATAGGTGATTTAATTAAATATGAATTCACTTTAAGAATGGTCAATGGAATACCCATTGATTTAATGGATGACGATTTTGAAGAAGTATAGTCTTAGTTCTCAGTGGCTTAGCAAGCCGCTTTTTTTGTTCCTATATTTGGAACATTTGTTCTTATTTCGGTATTCGTATTGTAATATAAAACACTTGTTTTGTAAAACAAAACATTTTACGTTGAGTGTAAAGTAAAAAATAACAATTATGCTAATTTGTATTTGGTGTTATTCTAATCATGCAGGAATATCCTGTAAACTAATCATAAGGGAGAATGATAAGAAGAATGACAAATGAGATTCAGGTAAAAGGTACAGTTAGTTTTATGGGGAAAGAGATCCCAAAAGTATTTGGAGGGTTCGGAGAAGACAAGCCAGTGTTGTTGGCAAAAACAATTGCGAAGATCCATGAAAGAGATTTGTTTAAAGTTAATGAGTTGATTAACAACAACATTGAGCAGTTTAATATTGAAGGTGCTACGGATTTGATTGATTTAATCTCAATCCTTTCGAAGGATTCACTTTTAGAGTTTGGGTTCACAAAGCAATCTATTGCAAACTCAAAAAACATCTACCTCTTATCTGAGCGTGGGTATAAAATTCTAATCAAGGCTATGGAAGATGATATGTCTTGGGAAGTATATCATAAGCTATTGAATGAATATTTTAACTTCAAAGAGCAACAGCAGTTCGACCTTTCGAAACTTTCACCAGAATTGATTATGTTCAAAACCTTATGGGATGGATTAGCTAAAACTCAGTTGATAGCACTTGAAAATCAAACAGAGATTAAAGAAGCTAAACAAGAAATTAAACAAGTACAGAATGTTGTTGATGATATCCGCGAGACGATTGTCCAACGTGATGACGATTGGAGAGATTCAATCAACCAACTAATAAAGAAGGCTGCTAAGAATTTGGGTGGACGTAATGATGACTTTGTGACTGTTAGAAGGGAATCATATGAACTACTTCAAGAACGTGCTAGTTGTCGCTTAAAACAACGGGTTAAGAACATTCAAGATAGGATGCGTGAACAAGGCATTAGAGAGACAGACGTTAAGAAAGCAAACAATCTTGATGCAATCGAAGCAGATAAGAAGTTAAAAGAAATCTATTTTAGTATTGTTAAAGAGCTTTCAATTAAATATGGAAATGATAAAAGGGTAGTGTAAAGTAAAAATAATACATATAAACAAAGTGTGGTTACTAGATGAATAGGCAAAGTAACCACACTCATTTTTAATGAAATCGAGGTGACTATATATTTATTGTGTTATACAAAAAGTTGTCAATAAAAAAGTCAAGTATCAAGGCCAGTCGAAGCAAAGTGATGATGGGGAAATGATGAAACTCATTAACAGGTTAAAAGAGGAATGGAAAATAGAAGCTTCCAAAACTAGCATAAGTTAAAGAAGAAGGCACAAAATGTTGATCCATATAGTGGAAAGTGTTTTAATATATATACAACAACTAAAGGAGCGACAAAGATGACAATAAACCAAGAAGATGAAAGTAAAAGTGAAAAAGAATCGTTGCGTAAATACATTCTTAACATGGAAGTTGAAAAAGTCGAGTTCAAAAAAGCAGTAGTGGATTACATTGGTGTTTGGTACGAAAAGAACGCAAGAAAGTTGATTACCGATAATGAAGAAACGCTCAAATTACTAGATACTGCTATATTAAAAGCATTTAAAGAAGATGTACGCAAGCTAATTGAAAATGCTAGTGAGTATGTAGAGAAATATTTTGATGATGAAAAATTGTGGTGGCACACTAACGGACATAGAGCTTTAGTTTTTAATAATTCGGAATTACCAAGTGAAATCAATATAAGCTTAAAAGCGTTAGCTGGTGAATTGGGAAGTGTGTTGGATAGACATGAATTAATACTAATTAGTGGATCTAGTGCAATTTCAAGGATGGAAAATATTGAACAGTTGATTCAATCCTATGAAAAGTATGATACGTTGACTCTTCGAGCAGAACTATTGAAAGATATTATTAATAGTAAAGAAAAGAAAATTAAGGACAATTCTAAGGTTGAGGATAACTCTATAGGCGATTTGTGGGATTCATTGTAAGCCATTATACATTTTAAATAATTTCCCTGACATTTGTAGTGTCAGGGTTTTTAGTGTTTACTTTTGCTATGTGATTTCTATTGTTATCAATTGGCTAATCTTTAGAGTTTGACATATAATGGGAAATTGTATTCACTAAAGGGTATCCATCAAAATCATTTTCCTACATGATGAACAACTGATGAAAGAACAATTTTAATGCGAGTTATATAGATAAATTATTTTAAAGTAAAAAATTAATTTAGGGTTTAAGGAGCCTATTAAGGGTTCTATTTTATTCAACTTTATCAAGAACTCTAGTTTTTGAGATACCAAATATTAGAATATTAATATTACTAGAAACTAACAAAAATATATTGTCAATATTCCTATGTTTTCCATTACATAGTATAATATGACTATAAAATTTAAGGGGAACTCTACTATGAGGAAAAAACTACAAGTATTCATCTCTTCGACTTTTACAGATTTGAGAGATGAAAGACAAGTTGCTGTAAAATCTGTCTTAAACACTGGACATATTCCTGCTGGTATGGAGTTGTTTACAGCTGGAGATGAATCACAAAAGGAAATAATTAAGAGATGGATAGATGAGTCAGACGTCTACGTATTAATTTTAGGTGGTCGTTATGGATCAATAGACAAAGATACAGGTAAAAGTTACACACATTGGGAATATGACTATGCAGGTGAAATAAGTAAACCACGATTCGCTATTGTTTTGAGCGATTCCGCGATACAAAACAAAATAGTTAAAATTGGATATAAAGATGCTACAGAACAAAATAATCCACAATTACTTAAGAATTTTAGAGAAGATTTACTAGGAACAAAACTAATTAGTCCTGTGGATGACGATAAAGATATAGAGATTAGTATCTTCAAATCATTGAGGGAGATTGAAAATAGAAATGATTTATCGGGTTGGGTATCTGGCAAGGATGTTCCAGATGTGAACGGATTATTGAATGAAAATGCGAGACTATTGAAGGAAAACGCAAAGTACTTACTTGAGATTGATAAGTTAAAGGTTAAATCATCGAAAACTGATTTAATAAATGGGTACGAATATGATGAATTAATTAAAATATTAACAGATACAAAAATTGTTTTGCCTAAAGAAGTTGATCCTGATACAAAAGAGATTAGTTATTTGCAATTATTCAAGTCTGTCAAAAATCATTATGCTGTAGGAATCAGTAATGCTTATGGTATGAATGAAAGTGCAAAGTTATTATTTTTTAAAGTAGCTCCCACATTAATGATCTATGGTTTAGTTGATAAAGTAAAATCAGGAAAATTAGAAAAAATCCAAACGTCTAAGGAAGGATTTAAATTTCTAGCGAGGTTAGAATTAGATGGGATTCAAGATGATAAAGAAGAAGTCGACAACAAAGGTAACGTTACCAAGGCAAAACCAACTATAGAGAAAGAAACAGCTACAAAAAGAAAACTAAAGGAAAAAGAGCAATCAGCAAATTTACGATAATTTGTAGTATTGTAGTTGATTACTTATTAATCCGTAAAAAAGAACCTTCAAAAACACTGTAAAAGTGGAGTTGTCGGTTCTTTTTTTTCAAACTTTTATGTAACAGGAAGTATTGAGTAGGCAAAAATAAAACATGAAGATGATAAAGCAAAATAAAAACCTCACTTTTATTAGGTGACATAAAGGAGATTAGTTAATGCTAAAACTAAACGATTTTATTTTATTGAAGTCCATATATAGCGAGGATCTTCACAATGCCATTCTAAAGCATGATTCCGCGGCAATGAATACAATTGTACAAAGAGACTATTCAGAGGAGCTAGAGGACGGTTATGTAAGCTTAGAGGTCATTTATACTAAAAATAATTAAATCAACATTTTAGATAAGGAGAAACAATGAAATTGACAAGTATATATAGAAAAAATAAAAAGTAAAGTAATAGTTGACTTAATGTATATATCAATGTATTATGGTATTAAGCGTTAGACAAGGGGGTGCAAGCATTGAATCAAGATGACGCTATCTTAAAGGTAATAAAGAAATTGTCTGATCTAGGTTCATACATACTTACAAATCATGCAACTGATCAGAGAATAGTAAGAGGTATGAGCATACAAGATGTTGAAGATGTACTTTGTAACCCTACTAAAATTATTAGAACCGATGTCATCAACTCAATATCAACGTATAAAATTGAGGGTGGTTTTAAAAAGCAACGGTTAGCTGTAGAAATTTCAGGCCAAAATGTAGTTATAGTGATAACGGCTATGGATTAATAATCCTAGCCTTATCTTCATAATATATATACAGATTAAACACTAGAGAATGCGGAGAATATACAGTTTTAACACTGGAGTTTATCAGATGTAGTACTGGAGAATATTAGATTTAACCTAGAGAATATCAGAGTTTTCTATTATGTATAAGGGAGTGTAAAAGTATGTTGAATTTTAATTGCGTTAATTGCAGGAAGGACGTGTTTGTTGAAAAATTTATTTCGAAGGAATATGAAGTTGATGGGAAAAAGTTGGTGATTAGTGGGATTCCAGTAATCCAATGCTCCAATTGTAATGAATCATATTTTGACAAGAAAGCATCAGAATATATTGATAATCAAATTAAAATTTTTAAATCAGAGGGACTCGAAAATAGAACACGCGAACTAGCGAAGGCTAAAGGATTGACTCAGGAGCAGATTGGAAACCATTTAGAACTTAGCAAACAAAGGATTAGTCAAATTTTTAGCTCTGAGAGTATTGATATTAAAATTGCTTATAAATTGTCTAATATAATGAAAGAACCAATTCAGGAAATATTCAAACTTCACAACATAATCCAAAGAGAAGACAAATATTATATTGAAAATTGACTGAAAATAATTATATAGATGCCAAAAGCCCATATAAGGTTATGGGCATTGGCATTTTTGTGTTTTAGTACAATGTAGATTTTTTAGTGAGTGCTTATATTTAGATTGGACGTTTTGGTGGTAATTGAACAACTAACTTATAGGACTTACCGAAATAGTTACCTTCTAAATGCAAAATGTCCTCATTCTCGAAATATGAAAATGATACAGGATATCTATTGCTTGAATTTGGATAATGTTCTTGGAATTCAGCAGGAATAACACCATCTTCGTCCCATACAAAGTAAATACGACTATAGTTAGTTTCTACACTTGCATACACTTGGTAATAATTGTTGATTGTTTCTTTACCATTAACTCTAGCAATCACATGAACCTTATCTCCTGAAAGTGGTTCGTCCCTGTAATTTATAACTACTTGGCGAAGATCGTCTTTATAATCATTCATAGTAATTCTCCTCATTGTTGTAATATGGAAACTACGAATATATTAACATTTTTGTATTATCATTGCATACCATTATTTAGGCTTAGAATTGATTACATTCAATACACTAAACACTATCGTCACACAAATAAGCGTGTATATGACTATCTTTATGTACATTGGTAGTTGATTGAATGTACCTGTGAATAGTGACGTTAGTGAACCCAGTATAAGTAGTATTGCGATTACAATCGCGTTGTTTTTAGTCAATGTGATATTCCTCCTTTTTCTTGGATATGATATAATAAAGGAACTAAAGGAAGGCTCCAACCTTCCCTTAGTTGCTTGTCTAGCGTTTGCGGTGCTTTCTACTTCTTGGCGGGAGTGAAGCATCGCTTTTTACTATGTCCTGCTTTCTTTCGTCTGCTTCGCGTTCATTTCGTCTATCTCGCCTATTTGCGAAGTAGAGGAAGATGGAAACCGATGCCCCGATTAAAGCAGGTGCTAGGGCTTTAATGACGTCTAACCATATCATTGGCGTCATTCCCTTCTATGTATTTGTGTTTCTTTGGTACTTCTTTATTATAAGTTATTTTTAGTTTAAAGTCAAATGTTATTTTTATTTTATAGAATGAGGCTCGTAACGGCGTTTCAGGCGTATTATGTGCTAATGAAAGTGTAGGTGAGGTTATGTGGTGTAACGTTGTATTTAGGGCTTCCTGAGGCGTTAGGATGGATGATAGTGGGTTAGGGAAAGGTGAGTGAGTGAATAGTGGAATGGATCATGTTAGGTGAATAGTATAGTGAGAATGGTAGATGGCATGTTGATAGGTGATAGTTATTGGATGGATTATGGTGATAGGTAATGGCTATAACGTAGAGAGTGGATAATTATATAGTTAACATGTAAGTTAATGTAATATGAGTGTGATGATATATTAACATCAAACTAATACCAATAGTTTATCAATTGAACTAAGTCGTTATTGTTATTAACAGAATGGGAACTGGGGCGTTTAGTGTCCCTATGCTAGTATTATACATATCCCTTTATACATAAACCTTTTTAATCGTCACATCCTTGTTAAACAAGCTATTATCAATGAGTATTCATGTAAGTTACTTACTATTATATATCCTGATAATATATAGATATCGGGATCTATCCTTTATATATAAGCCTTTTCATAGGTGGGGGGATGGTTCACACCTTACAAAAAGTAAGTGAGACAGTGAGGGGCTGCAACTGATTATCCCACAGCATCTTCCCAATTTTCCACTTTTACTTTCATCTTCAGCTCCTCAATTTAACTCCTAATCCATGCCCATATTCCATAAATTTTAATCATGTTCCCACTCATAAAACTATTATATTTTTCTTTATTTATATACTATTTTCCATACCTACTTTTTCGGCTAAAATTTATTTTTTCAACATATTCCCCTACATTATCCCCCTCAAACCTTGATACATAAGGCTTTCTATGATTAAACTCTCCTTTATCCCTAACATACGACACTATAAAACTCATTTTTTTGTTTTACATAGGCATAAAATGGATCTATTGTGGCTATCATTAATTATACGGACATACAAACTATATTAAATTGTCCGATAGAAAGAGAGGGTCATCATATGTTCATTAAATTATCCCAAAAGCACAAAGTAGGTAGAACCTTCGTTATCGTGTCGTTAAACTCATCCGATTTAGTAGATATAGGTTACGTTGCTAAGCTCCAGAAAGAGATGGAGAAGTACTTCGGCTTTCCAGTTTACTTCTACAACGTCGAGAATAAACAGTGTCTTGGTGAGTCAGAAGATGTAATAAGCTGGATTCAAAGTAACGTAGAAACAGTAAGTTGGGAACACTGGGCAATCAAGGAGGAAGCAGCCGTAGTATAGGCTGTTTTTTCTTTTCTTTATTATAAACTAAAAATAATATTTACATAATAAATTATATGTGTTACATTTTTATTGGAGGGAGGAAATTGGAAGAATTTATAACTACATAAGGGAGATGATTCGCTGTTTGAAATTATTATTAGATACATATCCGTTTAGCAAGAAGCCAACAGGAAGTGAAATACCTGTGCTATCCAATAGAATTAGCAAATATCCAGTAGATATTACGGCTGCAGAACTTGCACAAGAAATAGTTAAAGGGAAGACATTCGTTCCAGTAACGCTAACTGAAGTTGGAGAAAAAAAGAGAGCTCAATTAAATTGGAAGTCGCAAGAAATAATTTGTTTAGATTTTGACAATGAAAAGAGTATTCCTGATCCTGATAATCCCAAAAAGAAAATCAAAGTTAAAGATATCAAGATGACATTAGCGGCCGCGTTAGAGGAGTTTAAGGATACTGCAATGTTCATTTACACATCATTCAGCCACAAACCAGATCATCCAAAGTTTCGTGTTGTATTTGCATTAGAAAAAGTCTGTTATTCATCTAACGATATCATATCAACATACAATTATTTTGAATCGAAGTATCCTTACATAGATACAAATTGCTCTGAGGTTGCACGAATGTTCTATGGTGGCAAAGAGCTTTTCGAATTAAATTACTCTAATCGAATACCCATTGTTATAGCCTCGTCCATCAATAAGAGTAAAAATAATGGTGGTGGTTTATGTGACTTTGATAGCATTAGGGTATTATCTAATGAATATAATAGTCACCAAAACCCCCCATCTAAAGTTATCATCAATAGTAATACTCAGCTCAATATCCAACAAGACAATATGCTGGAGTACATTAAGTCTAAGAATATAGATAGGCTACATACAATACTTAATCCTAATGCTGTAGACTTCTATACATATAGTGAAACAGTCGAACATATCAAAAGCCAAGACTTAAGACTATTCTTAGGAATCAATGCCCCAACCTTCAGATGTATATTTCATGACGACAATTCACCAAGCGCAAGCATATTCAAGAGCGATAAATCAAATGACATTCTATACTGCTGCAACAGTTCCAATTGTAAGTTTGGTACTGGAAATGTAATCAAATGTGTTGAGTGGCTGCTAAAATGCAATAGACTTCAAGCTTTACGTTTTCTCAGACAGGTCTATAAAATTGGATTTCATCAAACAGAATGGCAAAAGGAACAAATCGAGTTTTTAGATGAGAATATTCGCTATGTTCAAAGTGAAGAATTTTCGTATTCACAACCAATTCAATACAAGTTGATCAAAAACTACATAGGTGATTTAGTAAATTTTTGGAGCATTGCAAAGGACTACCTCCCACCTGAACACTATTCTTCAGAGCAGTCAGAAGTATTGTTTTATGCAAGCATAGGTCATTTTAACAAAGTCTACGGTAAGAACAAAAGTGTAAAGAGACTCGGAGATAGGTTATCGCTATTCACATATTTGAAGTACATTAAAAAATTAAAGGAATCTGAGATCCCAGATAGAATGTTGAAGGAATCAAAAAAATACATAATCAAGAATAAAGCATTAAACAATCAGGACTCATATAATTTAATTCAACATTATGTTGCATACCCACTTACTCAAGATGTATTAGTTGATGCTGAAGACAAAGCTCTAGAATATAGAAATAGTGAGTTCACAATGAAAGCATGGTCGTGGGAGACAATAGCAAGAACACTTAATGAAGAAGAAGCAAATCGAGTGTTTCCTCAGATGGGGGGAAAGAAAACTAAGATTAGAGAAAAAAGCCATAAGATGACTACAGAAATTGAGATAGTTGGTATGAAATTGATCAGTGAGAATGGCTGGACGACAGAGAAAGAGATTTTGGAGAATGTTGACTTGACTATTATTACATCCAAGACAGGCAAAGAGAGACAGATGAAGAAGATTATCTTTGAGTTTATGCAAAAGTATGGGTTAATCAAATTTCAACTTAACAAGAAGCTATCCGCGGAACTAGGCATTCCACCAACAGTTACAGAAAATGGAGTAGGCTATCCAAGAATTATCTA
This sequence comes from Paenibacillus ferrarius, assembly GCF_002027705.1. Lineage (GTDB taxonomy): Bacteria > Bacillota > Bacilli > Paenibacillales > NBRC-103111 > Paenibacillus_E > Paenibacillus_E ferrarius. The sequence goes on from NZ_MBTG01000056.1 coordinate 190,271, forward strand.
TAAAAAATGATTTATATAAAATAAAAATAACTGTTTACATAAAATAAAAGTCGTGTTACATTGTTAATGGGAGGTGTTGAAAATGGTTTAAAGGCATTTAATTAAAAGTAAAAATAATATTATAAATAAAAAAGGAGTAATTATGGGAATGATTCAAATTGAAAAACTAAATCCACATCCAAAGAATGAATACTATTTTACTGATGTTGTCGGTGATAAGTATGAAGAAATCAAACGCAGCATCAATACATATGGTATACGCGATCCTCTAAAGGTTACGACAGCTTATACAATTATCAGTGGTCACCAACGATATAGGATTGCACGAGATTTAGGATTGTCAGAAGTCCCAGTTGAGATTGTTGATGTCGATGAGTGGAAAGCCGAGTACATGTTAATTGCTGAGAATACTGAACGCCGCGGAGAAGCCGAAGGAGATCCAATAAAAAAGGCTAGAATTATTCAGTTTTTAAAAGATTATTGGAACATAAAAAAGGGAAGTCGTAGTGACCTTGGACCAAAAGTCCGAAGTTCAAAAGAAATGGCAGATTATATTGGGGAAGACGAACGAACGACACGCAGACTTGCCAAATTAAATGAACTTATTCCACAACTTCAATCACTTGTATCGTCTGGAAAGTTTAGTGTGAGAGCAGCAGAGCAACTAGCATATCTAACAGAAGAAGAGCAAGAAGTTTTATTTGAAGAGAGAGGAGAAGCAATTAGTGAAATGACACTTGACGAATCCAAAAAGCTTAGAAAGGAAAATGAACAATTAAAAAAACAACTTCTAAATAGTAAGGATACGGAAACTAAAATAGCGAATGCACTTGAAGATAAAAGAACGCTAGAATTGGAGTTAATCAATTTAAAAAATGAAAAGACTAAGACTGAGTTTATCACTAACAATATAATGGTGGATAAGCCTGAAACTCTTGATAAAATTACTAGATTAGAAGAGCAAATTAAGGAAAAGGAGGGGTATGTTGAAAAGTATCGTAAATCACTAAAAGAATTAAATGAGAAAAATGCAATCATTAATAAGTTCATGGGTGAAAACACTAATTTTCAACTCGTATCAAAAGCAAGCGAAGTAACTTTAAAAATGCTTGATTTTACCAAAGAAATGAGTAGATATGATTATCTTTCTGAGGTTTTTAATGAAATTCCCGATGCTACAAGAAAAGAATATGTGAGAAGTATTTATGGTGTATATAAATGGGCTAGGAATATTCTTCAAGAAGTGAAACATGATGATGTAATTGGAGTTAATAAAAATATTATTGATGTTAAAAAAACAAACGTGGAGGTTATTTAATATATGACAAATTCATTAGAAGTAAAAGTTAATAAAATGGAAAGAATTCTTGAAAAACTAGCTTTGGGGCAAAATAATACTTTCGAAATTATTAGTGAACTAACGAACACTGTCACTGATGAAATTAGAGAGCAAGTCAAACAAGTTGTAACAGCAAACTCGTTAGAATTAAATCAAACTGTTCAGACTGTTAAAACTGAAATCAAAACAGATATTGAACGCATTGATGATAAAATTAGCAAAACACAGGAGATGGCTATCAGCACAGCTAGAGTTTCACAAACATCATCTAATTATGTCGATCAAGGTGAATTTGGAGACATGTTTAGAGTATCAATTAGTTCCAATAGAATCGGTAGATTGTTTAAAGCTGTGGGGTTAGCAAAAGCAAGCAAAAGAAAAACAACACCATATGATAAGTTTAAACCTAAATATGCTAAGACAGTTATTTTTGAGGAAAAACAATCTTATCAATGGCACTATAAAAATTGCATGGATTATATCGAAGATTGGTTAGAGAAAAAAGGACTTCTTGAAGAATTCTATACAATTGAAGTACGGGATGATATGGAGGTATACATTGATCGACTGTATAATCAGCTTGACTCATAATAACAATAAATAAATATAAAATAAAAATAATAATGAAATACATAACGATAATAGGCGGCCAGAAAAAGTGGTATAAGGCAGTAACAGACGATTTAAATCTTGAGTTAATACATGATGGAGGAGAGCATCCAAAACGCATATTGGGCAAACTCAAGCGTTCTAAGGCTATATTCTTGGTTCTTACAGCTACTTCACACAATGCGACTTATATGTGTGTGGAGTACGCCAAGGAGCTTGGTATTCCTTGCTTTAAATTAAAGGGATGTAAGTCACAATTGAGAGAGTTGATACTACAACTGGATCATTAGTAAACGAATGGAGGAATTCTGAATTTGAAGCAAGGTAAATCTTATACAATTTATAAAATCAACTCTGAAAGCATTAAGAAGACTAAGTGGAACTTTGTCACAGACTTTGCTAAGTTGCGGAAGAGTGAGGAGGTGGTTGGACTATCAGAAAGCACACTTATTAGAATTCTTCGTCGTATTGAAGGTATCGATGAACTAGAATTCAGAGATAATCTTACCACATTAGAAGCAGAAATTACTGATCTTAAAAGTTATGAGTCATCAAAAGCAAATTTAATAAAGCTAAAAGAGTTGAATCAGAAATTAAGAGACATGTTACATATTAAGGATTTAGTCATGATCACCATGAATAAGCCAGAGCACTTTGATAGATTGAATAGTAAAAAAGGCTTTACCATTGATGGAGTTAAATATAAGCGTCTATTTGGTACTGCAGGCGGGGTAAAGAATAAGACTTTATTCTATGCTTCAGATAATATATATGGTGAGTTAGTGAGAAGAATTGAAAATGGAAGAGACATGGAAATAAAAATACCCGCGGCTAAACTGGAAGCATATAAATCACTAGTTGCGTCATCTTCATTATCTGTGGGAAGTCTAGATCCAAAGAAAATTCTAGTGGTAAACGATTGTAAAACAATATTTAAAGAGGATGTTATCCGAATCTATGATGAAAAAGGAAAGAATTATCCAACTGTTGAGGAAGTAGAAGGATATACAATAGAAAACAATGCTTCTGATGGATTTGGACTAATATCTCCAAAATTAGCAGAGGAATGGGGTATCAATAGTGGCGGCTGCATGCGGAATGCATTTCTGAAAGGTATGATTTTCCCATTTGACTTCCACGAGTTTGCAAAAACTGAGGCAGAGGAAAAATACGAAGTATTTGATGTATGGAGTAAAACTGCCAAAGACATCAGGGATGTTCAATTGATTTTGACCACATCTATGTTGAAGTTGTGGAAAGCCTATAAAAGTATTGAGGAATACATAGGATGCTGTAATAAGAATGGTTTTACTTTCAGTATTACAAAAGTGACACCGAAATCACTAGAAAATCAGAGAGACTTGAATTATCAGTTCATTCAATCTTTAGAGCTTTCAGATGCCGATATTGAAGAATTAGTAAGGCCAACAGTGGATACTATTAATGATATTATGAGTAGTGATTATCGAAAGACCATATTGTACCTTAAAGGTGAAGATTTAAAAGAAAAAGGTTATAAAATAAAAGGAAATTTCGACTATACTAATGCACTGATGATTGAACCAAAATTAATTAATGACCCATATGTTAAGAATAAGGTTAAAGATTTGATTAGTAAAAGAATAGTTGATGCAATGAAAGGAGACTTAGTTGTCCGAGGGAACTTTGCTATTGCATCTGGTGATCCGTATGCGCTGTGCCAAACAATATTCAATATGAAAGTAACTGGCCTTTTGAAAGCAGGAGAGCATTATTCAAGATATTGGAGTGATAATGGTGTAAATAGGGTTGCTTGCTTTAGAGCTCCGATGTCTGTGGCAAACAATATTCGAATCTTGAATTTTAAAGATACAGATAAAATGAAGCTTTGGTACAAACACATGAAAACAGTCAATATATTCAATGCTTTTGATACGACTCCTCACGCGCAAAACGGTGAAGATTATGATTCAGATTCCAATCTTACAACTAATAACTCAGTTTTATTACGAGTAATTAAGGAATTGAAACCTATTATATGTGAACAAGGTACGGCAAAGCCAATTGTCCCCAAAGAAGATGACTTGCAAATTGCTAACAAGTTATCATTCGGTGATGATATTGGCAAGGTAACAAACAGGGGAACTTCTCTCTACAATGTCTTGGCTAAATTCGAAAAGGGAACTGCTGAATATAATGAGATACAATATAGAATCAAGTGTGTCCAACATTATCAGCAAAATGCTATCGACAAAACAAAAGGAGCAGAGTGGAGCCCATTCCCCAAAGAATGGTATAGCGCGAATGCAAATCAGATTATTGAGTACGATACAGAAGAAGATATTCAAAGAAAGCTACTTAATATATCGATCCTAGCCGATAAACAGCCATACTTCTTTATTTATAGATACCCTGAAACAAGCAAAAAATATAAGGAATACGTAAGAAAGCATGAAGATAACTGTATTTTTAACTATGGGATTAAACTACAGGATATGCTGACCAAGCAAGACAGGGATAAGGCAGAAGAAAATTTTGTATTTAATTATTATAGCTATATCCCAGTATCCTTAGCACCTTCAACAATGAATCGAATTTGTTGGAAAGTAGAGGAAGAATTCAAAGGTATTAAAAAAGGCAGCAATAAAGAAAAATTTGATTATACAGTAATGAAATCAGGCATTCAATACAATCAGAAACATTATAAACAATTGCAGAAGCTATATAATAAACACAATGCACTTATGCAATCTTATAAGAAAATAAGTAAACAGGATGATATCGATAAAGAAGAGTCAAATGAACAAAGTCGTCAATTTGTTGATGAATTTAGAAATAGCTCTTTAGAAATATGTAGCAATATGATCGAACTAACAGATATGGTGTTAGATATTTGCTATTCAAAGTTAAATGAGAGTAAGTCTAAGCAGTTTGCATGGGATATTTGTGGAGAACAGATTATTCGTAACCTATGTCAAAGTAATGATTTCGTAATTAATATTCCAGTTCTAGATGAGAATGGAGATATTAATTTTAATGGCAAAAGATTTAGAATGACAAAATCTTTTATTAGGAGTGTGTAGATGGAAAAAATACTAAATGAGAAGAAGTATCTGCATAAAATTATTTTCGAAAACTATATTGATCCTAATTTATTTAACCCTATAAGACTTCTTGTTAAGTATTATGTAGTTAACGGATTGGATAAAAGAAAAGTATATAACTGTGTTTTAAGATATGCGTGTAATATTTATAAAAAAGTCGATAAAATAAAAAATGATAAGGTTAATAAGAGATATGAAGAAGAAGAGCTTGAGGATATTGTCAAAAAAAATGTGAACTACTACTTTCAGAAGAAGAAGAAACTGATTAAAGAGAACAAAGAGTTAAGATTAACAGATATTGATCAAATACATATAACTAAGAATGAACTCTATAAGATTTCGATGCTTAGTAATTTTGAATTAGAGAGACTTGCTTATGTAATGTTGGTTCTGAGCAAGATTGGAAGAGCCAAGTCTGATAACTGTCAAGATAATGTGAACTATGGGGTATTCTGCAATCGAGAAGTATTTGAAGAGGCATTTCTTTCATATTCTTATAAAAATAAGCTGCTAATCAATGAATTGAAACAAACTGGTCATGTATCTCCAAATCAAGAAAATGGCAAATCCATTTTCGTCAAAGTTTTGTTTGCTGATAAAGATGAAGATTCAGAAGTAGCAATAACCATAACTGATTTTAGGAATTTTGCTTATACATATGACCAATTTAGAGGTAGCAAGGTTATAACCAAATGCAAGATATGTGGAATTACCTTTCAGAAAAAATCAAAGGGGCATAAATATTGTGAGGATTGTCAAAAAGAAAAGCAACTAGAATTCAAAAGAAAAAGTATTAATAAGAAAAGAAAAGTTATGTAGAGTTTATTGGATCACTAAAAAACTCTTTTAAATAAAGGCTATTTCAGCCAATTTTAAAAAGTGCTTATGTGGGTAATAAAGTAAAAATAAAAAATAATATTATACATTGGGAGATAATAATATATGAATAAGGCAGAACTCATAAATAAAGCAGCAGAAATATCAGGAGTATCTAAAAAAGAAACAGAGAAAGTCGCCAACGCTTTGTTTGACGTAATGTTTGGCACACTAGAAACAGGCGAAGAAGTCCAGATTATTAATTTTGGCACTTTCTTTAGGCGCATTCGGAAAGCTAGGGAAAATGGAATTAATCCATTACTTGCTGCTGAATATAAGAGCCAAGGATATAGCGAAGAAGAATATAAGAAAATGGCTAGTGTAAATGTTCCTGAAATGGGTGCTCCAGCGTTTAGAGGCTCGAACAAACTAAAGGCCGCATTGAAACACATTTAGATAATACATAACCAATTAGACCATTCATTAATTTGGATGGTCTTTTCATATTTAATCAAAAGGGAGATTGATGAAATAATGGCTATCGAAAAACTGAAAGAATTAAACAAAATTAAAGAGGATTTGTATGCACTCTACCCTAACGCAGTAAAGATTCAGTTTACTTGCGAAGGGGACAAAGTGACGCTTGTTCCAACAGAGAAGTATGAGATTTCACCAGAAGCTTTAGTCTCAGAGGAAGAGGAATAATTGATGAAAGATACTCTTCTTGCTTTAGGGATTAAAAAACGCAACAAGCAGATCAACATGAGTTGGCAGGAAATTGCTGACCAAAGTGATGGATTGTTTACTTCAGGTGAAAATTTCAGGTGTTGGGTTAAAGAGCAGCTTCGTAAAAAGGGTGAACTTAAATCCAAGGGTGTTGTAGTAGAGAAGGCAACATTGCCTAACTACAAAGAGACTGTCGAGATAAATAAGGATGGTTCACACACAAGCGATAAACTGCTTACAATGTCCGCTGAGCAGTGCAAGGACGTAGAATACCTACTTAAAGCTCATGGTTATGACACAAAAGCGTGGGAACTTGTCTCCGCGAGAAACAACATTTGGAATGTGTACAGTAAGGTTGACGGTGTTCAAACTCTTTATTCAAGTAAGATTTCAGTGAAACCACGAAAAGAAGTATTGAGTTTAGAATACATTCGTGAAGTATTTGATGAAATGAGTTCCAACTATAAGCTTCCTACGTTTAATCCAGTTAGATACAATGCAGATGGAAAAATGCTGGAAGTAAATATTTCAGATCTTCACTTAGGCAAGATTGCCGATTTGAGCACGTCAAACGATACATATAATCATGAGATTGCGAGAAATAGATTCTTCCACGTTATTAATGATGTAATCACACGTACTTCACACTATAAATTCGAAAAGATATTATTCATCTATTCTCAAGACTTCTTCCATCATGAAGGATTATCCACTTCCACAACAAGTGGAACAAAAATGGAAACAGATTTGAGATGGAACGAACTGTTTAAAATGGGTGTCCAAATGCTTGTTGAAGCTATTGATATCCTATCACAAGTTGCGCCAGTTGAGACAATCTATATTGAAAGTAATCATGACCGTCAGATTAGCTACTATGCAATTGAGTATTTATATGCTTGGTTCAGGAACAATCCAAATGTAACAGTTGATAATAGTCCTTTGTCTAGGAAATATATCGAGTTTGGTAAAAATCTTATTGGATTCGCTCATGGACACAATGAGAAAAAGAGACTTGCTTTTCTTATGCCAACTGAAGCTAAAGAGGCATGGAGTCGTACAGAATATCGAGAGTTTCACTTAGGACATTTACATAGTGAGCAATCGGTCACAGAGCAGAATGGAATCATTGTACGGCACATTAGTAGCGTAACAGGAACTGATACTTGGCATCATTCGCAGGGCTTCGTTGGAAGTCAAAAGAAAGCCCAATCATTTGTCTATGACAGAGATTTGGGTTTATTGGATGTTTTACATATCAATGTTTAATCAAATGGAAGGAATCTTTTATTAGAATGTTAGGTACATAAAATGGGCAACGGGCACAAATGGACTATTAAAGATAACGCTGTAGAACTTTTAGAGAATAAATATGATGTTGATAATAAGTTGAAGTTTCAGGAGATTATGGAACTACTTATAAAAGAAGACTTTTATGAGAACAATGGAGCATCCTTAAACCGATACGAAGGCGGTACTTAGTTCAAATGAATGCACAATTTCATAGGTTCGAAAGAATCATTTTTAGTTCAGAGATTGTAAAAGCGTTTCTTTACTAAGCAGGTAAAAGTAGAAAGGAGAGTTATATTGAATCAATATACAACATTAACAGGAAAAATTGCTTTTCACGACCAAATTACTTCTACAGCAAGTACTACGTATAATGTAGGCAACTATAGAACATTAATAATCGATATATTTGGAACAAGTTCGAGCAGAACTATCAACTTTAAATCAATCGGAGTAAGTGGTACTCCATATCCACTTTCAGGAGTGAGATTATCTGATTTAACCGTAGCCTCTTCAACCTCTTCAACAGGCGAAACTTGGTCATTCGATGTGACTGGTCTTGATTCTGTGGGAATTGATGTATCTGCTATCAGCGGAGGAGATGTTTCAGTGAAAGGAAGGTTTGTTGCTTAATGGCAGATTTAGTCGCAAGAGGTGTAGCAAATCAAGCAGTTCAGATAGTTTCTAACCTTCAACCTAAACCAAACCAAGATGACAGATCAAACAAGGATGGGGTAATCCTACTAACCAGCGGGATTGCAGCATCTTGGACTAAGCCATATGGAGATGCCATAGGTATCGATTCTTTGCATACATACCTCTCGCCTACAGGCATGTATATTCAATCCACAAATGGTGTAGATACGGCTTTGAGACTTGCTGCATTGAGGGGGTTTAGACTCGATAAATACAAGAGTTTGAGGGTTTATGTGTACATCGAAAATGTAGCTAATCTTTTTGATCTTCAATTTTATTTTTCGGCAAACGGTGGATTTAGCATTCAGTCTTATTACACACTTATTGCTGATGATGCCCGTTTTGTCGAAGGGTGGAATGAAATCTTGATTGATACAACTAAGTTGATTGCCCAAGGTGGTGATGTACTTTCAACCAAACGAGTATCTTTCCAAATGCGTGCTAAGTCCATAGCAGGTGCAGGAAAAACAGTGAAGGTTACTTTTGATTCTATTGTTGCTGATTCTAATAGTAAGCCTAAAATTATATTCACTTTTGATGATGCATGGGACACACAGTACACGAAAGCATTCCCACTTCTATTAGAGCGTGGATTTGTGGGTAACATTGGGGTTATACCGACAAAGGTTGGAACCACAGGTTATTGTACATTAGCACAGTTGCAAGAAATGTACAGCTATGGATGGGATATGTTTAACCATACCTATACTCACCCAGACCTTTCAACGCTTTCTGCTTCTGAAGTAACAAACGAGATTGTCCAATGTAAGGATTGGCTAAATAGACAGGGGTTCACACGAGCATCTGACTTTCTAGCGTACCCATATGGAGGCCACAATCAGACCACAGTCGATACGATAAAGTCAGAAATTAGAGCTGCTAGATGTCTAACCGAGGGTATACAAGGTGAAAAATTAATTAATCCGCATAGAATTATGACTCGAAACATGATAAATGGTCGAGCGACTGCGAACTTCACTGGCTTTGTCGATGAATTAATCAATACAGGTGGTACATTGGTCTTTACTAACCATAAAATTGAGCCAACAGGAACAGACCCTCTAATCTACGTTGATGCCAGTTTTACTACAGTTTTAGATCATATCTATAGTAAGCGAAGTCAAGTTGAAGTTGTCACAGTGTCACAGTGGCTAGGCACAAGACGTGCTTAATATGGGGATCGGTAGGAAAAGAAGAAAATATAAGTGTAGTTTATAGGAAAATGCAAAGACAGGAAGCCACTTAGAAATAAGTTAGGGCTTCTTATTTTTGCACAAATTTTATATAAAGACTCACGCTTTAAGCACATCTCAACGGGTGAATTTAAAGCGTAAGTTTTCGTGTGTGTACGCAATCTAGGATTAATGTTCCTCTCCCTAACATTTAATCTTGCTTTCACACACGGAATTTTCATGGGAGTAAGGGGAGGGTTGAAAGATGACTGAAACAAAGCTAAAAGGCAGACCAAGGAAAGATACTGATGTTTCACAACAAAAAGAAGTGGGACATGGTGGAAACATAGGAAAAAAGAAGAATTGTATTACATGTGTAAAGAGTAAAGATTTAAGTCAATTCTATTTGTCTTATAGCTCAAATCATGGTGATAAACGGACTCCTATTTGCAAACTCTGTGTTCGGAATGATGTTGATTTCACCGACTTAAAAAATGTAAGAGATAGGCTACTTTCAATAGATAAGCCATTTTTAATAGATAGGTGGAACATTGCTATTGAAGAACATAGAAAGACAAATAAACATCCAATTGGATGCTATGTAAAAAATATAATACTTTCAGACGCAACAAAGTACTTAACCTATAAAGATAGTGTTTTTGAGTCGTCTCACATGGAAACTATAGAAATATCTACTTCGATTGAAGATAATGAGATCTTAGAGATTAAGAAATTAAATTACGATTTGAAGCAACTTAAAAGTAAGTATGGATATGGATATCCAGATGATGAGTATTATCTTTTCGAGGATAAATATCAACAATTAAAAACAAGTTTCCAATTACTCACTACTATGCATGAAGAGTATTTCAGAGAATTCTGTGTTAATAAAGTCAAAGAAACTTTAGCTAAAGCAAAGGGACTCTTTAAAGAAGCCAAAGAATGGGCAGCAATGGTAAAGGATGTTGCTGAAGCTGGAAAGCTTAAGCCTTCTCAAATGAGCAAGGCCGATTTGTCGGGTGGTTTAGATACATTTGGGCAACTTGCTAGAATGGTCGAAGAAAATCATGAAATTATGCAGCTTCTCCCCCGCTTTACTGAGCAACCAAAAGATAAGGTCGACGTGACTTTATGGTGTTATATCAACTATGTTCGTGACTTAAAAGGACTGCCAGAGTGTGAGTATAAAGAAATTTATGCCTTTTACGACATGAAAAAGCAAGATTATGAAAGCCAAATGAGTGATGCCAGATATGGCGATGAAGAAGATGATGTAGGTGACTAGCCATAGTAATTTTCAAAGTGATAATTTCAAGCACACAAGAAAAAGCTCTCGTGTTGGAGATAATCCTGAATTCAATTCAAATGTAAAATTAGATGAGTCTAAAGGAAGTTCGTTTGATCGTAATTTAGAAAAATGGATTCAGTTTATCCAATGGAGCAAATGGTTTCCCGATCTATTCTATGATCTTATTTCTCCAGAAAAAGGTGGAATGCGATTAGATTTAGATCAAAGAGTCTTTCTTCGCTCTATGAGCCGTTTTGTAAGCACCTATGGAGTATTTCCGAGGGGTTTTGGGAAGACAATGCTCGAATTAATGAGCATATATCATACCTGCATACATTTTCCCGATATAACTATGGCTATGAGTGCTCAGACTCGTGAGAATGCAAGTTCTATTAGCGAAGAGAAACATAATGAAATTATTAAATGGTTCCCGTTAATGAATAATGAAATTGTGAAATCAAGTTTCAGCAAAGATCAAGTTGAAGTTATATTTACATCTGGTGCAATCTATAGTGTCTTGGCAAATTCTCAACATTCAAAGGGACAAAGAAGACGCAGACTTAATGTTGAGGAATCAGCACTCCTAAATAATGCATTATTCAAAGATGCACTGGAACCTGTCGTAAATGTTCCTAGAAGGACGATAGGTAAACTATCAACCATTAATCCATATGAGTTAAACGGCATGATTAACTACTTAACTACTAGTGGCTATCGCGGCAGTGATGAGTTTATTCGTTTGATAAACATGATTGACGATATGGCAGAACTGAAGGGGAAAATGGTTTTAGGTGCGAGTTGGGAATTACCTTGTCACTATGGACGTGGAGAAACTAGAAGTCAAATTCTAGCCAAGAGGGACGATCCCACTACAAGCTCGGTTTCCTTCAACCAAAACTATGGGTCGAAATGGTGCGGTGCGTCTGATGGAGCACTAGTTAGTATCAACAAACTATTAGAATTAAGAACAGTTCCTACCGCGAGTATTCAACCTCGTAAAAATCGAGAGTATTTTATTGGTGCGGATATTGCACGTTCACAATCAAACAATAATAACAAATCGGCATTTGTGGTTATTGAAGTTGAACGGGCATCCAATGGAAAAATTAAAACAGCAACAGTTTGTAATATTTTTGTTCCTCCAAATGGAACTAATTTTAATGATCAAGCAATGTTTCTCAAACGGCTGGACAAACATTATGGTGGTAATGTAACAGTAGTGGATGCTAATGGAATTGGTCAAGGTGTTGTTGAAGAACTAATGAAACAAACTATTGATCCTTTACAAAATGACCCTTATGAAAGTTGGGATACAATCAATACTGATGAAATCCCTCAAGATGATGTGTCCCCTAAGAAGATATTTAGTTTGAAGGCACAAGGAATTCAAACAGACATTGTAACTAATTTCATTGATTTTGTTGAAAGTGGTAGGCTGAAATTGCTTGTACCAAGTAAGTTGTTAGAGTCAAACGATAGAGTTAAAAGTAATAAAGATGATAATCAAATTAAAGCAGCTCACTTTCAAACAGATCAATTAATTGACCAAACTGCTAACTTAAAACTGGTTCAGAAACAAGGCGGGAAATTAAGCGTTGAGCAGGTAGCTAAAAAGACAGAAAAAGATATTTGGGCTGCTCTTGCTTATATTTTATACTACTTAAAACACTATGAGGATAACAAAAGAGAAGAAGAAGAAACCAATATTCTAGATTATTTATGGGTATAAAATGTCCAAACAGGAAGAGGGTGATTAATTGGACAACGGTAAAAACGCTGAGTCAGAAATTGAGCAAGCGGAATTATTAAATTATGCAATTGAATATGCTAAATCTGTAAATAACGCTGGAAATAATTCGATATTCTACAATCCTATTTGGCAGAATGAATTACTTAAAAGTATCAACATGTCTCCAGTAAAATATGACCGTAAAAAAGTTGAAGAGTTGATAGCTAATCCTCGTTCAAATGAAAAAGCATTGCGTGACTTAGCACAGTATCTTCAGAATTACATCATGCAATTTAATAAACTGGTGCAGCATTATGGTCGCATACTAACTTTTGATTATTTCCTTGAACCAACCAATGCAGATGCAGAGGATATGACAACGAAGAAATTCAAGAAAAGTTATGAGAAAGCCTGTGCATGGCTAGAAAGTTTAAATCCTAAAAAAATACTTCCTGAGATAACTACGATGTGTATTTTGGAAGATGCCAAGTTTTATTATGTGAGAGATTCAGGTGAAGATGTTGTGTTGCAGGAGATGCCTAGTGCTTATTGTAAAATTGTAAATAAGACAGAGTTAGGGTATCAGTATGCATTTAACATGGATTATTTTATGCAAGCAGGTGTTAACATTAATGATTATGCTCCTGAATTTGCTCAACATTACCTCGACTTTTTAAACGGCACAGATAAGAATAAAGGTTACATGCATTGGGTAACATTAGATCCGTCTAGCGCATTTGCCTTTAAATTTGACGAAAACAGAGCAGGTCAAACTCCTCCACTGATGGGGTTATTTGTTGATTCTGTTGAGATTGCATCTTATAAGAATCTATTGAAGACAAAAACCCAACTTGATGTTTGGAAAATCATTTTAAATAAAATTCCACTTCATAAAGAAGAAAAGAATGGAAATAAAAAAGATAACTTTGCCATAGCTGCTGATACCGCGGGTAAATTCTCAAGTTTGATGCAAGCCGCGATGCCAGAAGGTGTAAAAGTTGTTACTATGCCTCTAGATTCTGATGTAATAGATTTTTCTAATTCTCAAAATAAAAACGATATTGTAGGCATTGGACAACAGCATTTCTATGAATCGGCGGGCACATCTCCAATTCTATTTGGTGATAAAGGAACGAACGGTATTGGAATCAAAGCTTCAATTAAAACTGATGAAGCTTATGTAATGCACATGTATAGGCAGTTTGAAAGATTCATCAATTATAAACTGAGAAAAGTAACTGGCTCATATAGATTCAAAATTACATTTCCAGATATAACTATTTTTAATCGTGAAGAAAAGATGGATATGTATTTAAAAGCAGCTAATTTTGGCTTCCCAAAACTACTTGTGGCCTGTGCTCTTGGAATTACTCCTCAACAACTTGTTAATCTATCGAATTTTGAGTCTAGCTTGGGACTTGAGAATATTATGAAACCATTAATATCATCTCACACTTTAAGTGGTGATAAAGAAGGTGGAGCAAGTAAAAAATCAGATAAAGATATTACTGATGAGGGACAGAAAAGCAGAGATAACGGAAGCAACGAATCAGACAACAGGGTTTAGGAGGTGAGAAATAAAATTGAAAGAACCTAAAAATAAATCTATACCTTTATTATTTCAGAAAATTAATCACTATGATTCAGTTGAAGATGATGTCCGTTTCCTCAAAGTAAAGATTTGGCTGATGCATTTAGGTGAAAATCTAAATGGTAGCTACTTTGCAAAAGAGGTAGTTGAAGCAGCAGTACCAACATTGAGTAACACGCCGATATTAGCATACATTGAGGACAACTCTGAAGGAAATGAAGATTTTTCAGACCACCGTCAAGCCTTAATTAAAAAAGATGGCAAATATGCTGTTAAGTACTTAGGTTCGCCTATTGGCGTAATACCAAGTGATAACAATGCTCAATTTGAAGATCGCTTATGTGATGACGGAATTACTAGGTCTTTTTTAACTGTTGAGGGTCTCGTTTGGCGCAAATTCGATGATCCAGTAGACATCCTTAATAGAGATTTAATTAAGGCAGAATCGATGGAGCTTGCTGATAATTATGAAGGTGAGTTTAAAGAAGATGGCTTATTCCATTTTACTAAATTCAGCTTTTTTGGTGCTTGCGGATTGGGTTCAGATGTTAAACCTGCAATGCAAAATGCAACTATTGAGGTTCAGTTTTCAGAAGTTGAATTTTCTAAGTTGGTCAATGAAAAGATTGAATTATTCAAAAGGATTTATTCTGCAAAAGGAGGTAAAGAATTAGTGAATAAAGAGTTTACATGGTCAAGCGAACAACTAGAAGATGAACTTCGTCGTATCGTTAGACAAAACAAAAAAACGGATTCGTGGGGATATGAGTACTGTGACGAATACCTCGTAGACTTTCTGCCAGAAGAAAAAGTTGTAATTGTATTTAATTACGAAAAATCAACTTATCTTGGCTACGAATACTCTGTAATAGGTGATGTAGTTTCCATTAATTACGAAAGTCAGTCAAGATATAAAGACGAGTGGAAGAAGATGAGTCTGCCACAAGAAGGCGATACCGAGGAAACAATTGATTTTAATTTTGTTCCATCTGAAGTCATGGAGTATTCTCTGAAGGTAAAAGAAGCAGAACTTCGCAAAGAATTTGAAACTGCAAAAGAATGTGCTGTTTCAGAACTTCAAGAAAAACTTCTCGATATGAATAATAAATATTCAGAACTTGAAAATAACTTTACTCAATTGAAAGAGTTTAAAGACCAGTACGAGAATCAAGAGAAGCAATCGAAAATCAAAGAAGCTTTCCGAAGATTTTCTAATGTTCTTGATAAAGATGAGCTGGATTTATTCAAAGAGAAATCAAACAATTGTGAAAATGTTGATGATTTTATCAAGGATTTAAAATCTTTTGCTTGTGATAAACTTCTGGCCAAAACAAACGATAATAAAGGTGGACATATGTTTGTAGGTATTCATGTAGATGGAAATCCTTCTGATGAAATTGATAAAAGTAATGTTTGGTCTAGACTAAAAAGTAAAAATAATAATTAAGGAGATGTTTTAGATGTCAGCATGTGTGAATTTAAATGATATGTCAGGGTTTCAAATCGACACCCTAGTAAAAGCAGTTCAAAATACAGTCCCAATGGATAACGGTAGTTTGGTTACACTTGGAGGTATTGTAGCAGGGAATCCCGATGTTCGTGTTGTTGCAGCTCCAGTGGATGTTTTAAAAGATGAAATTTTGTTAGTACACTCACCAGAAATTATTGAAATTAATGGACTTCGTGTACCATTAACCGATGTAACACTATTCACTAATCCCGCAAATCGTCCTGCTCGTGCTTATCGTCTTCGAGTTGGCGATACATACACAACAACTGATGATGGCTTCACAGGTACTTCAGTATTGTTGCAATATGTAGTTCCAGTTAATGGCTCTATGAAACCTGCTGTTGCTGCTGATTTGACAGGTAACACTCGCCTAGCGTTGAGAGTTATTCAGAAACTAACTGTTTCGATTGGTTCTGCTCGTGTAGCAGCAACTCAACTAGAAGTTGTAAAAGCGTAATTTAAACAAAAAAAAAGGAGTTGTATCTAATTGTTACATAAACATTTTACTCAAAGATTCAATAATTTTTCAAAAGATCAAAAAGATATCGTTCAAGCAGGTGTTGAACTATTCTATCACTGGAAGTATGAGAACGCTAAACCACATGAAAAAAGCAAGGACAAATATAGAAACTTTGCTGAAAAGGGTGGATCGTATCAGGATAAACAAAAACTCTTTTCTGATAATCTGATTAAACAAGCAATGTCCGCTGCTTATTTACCTGATGGTCTAGAATTCAGTCAGTCTGTAATGATGCAACATCCTACTGTGAAGTTTGCTATGTTTGCAATTATCTCTGAGATCATTGATGTAGTTATTCCTGAAACAGTTTTGGATAATTTCTATCAATTTGCAGAAGTACGGAACGGCACTTGGGGAGATTCTTTTGTTTTTAATGTTCCTAATAATGATATGTTCGTAGTATCTAAATTCACTGATGGTATCCGCAAAGGTAATCGTCAACGTTTGGTTGGTACAGATGTGATCCTGAATCCTGTTATGCGTGAAGTAACAATTGGCGAAGATCTCTATCGTGTAATTGCTGGTAAAGTAAACTGGGGCGATTGGGTTAATCGTGTTGCTAAAGCCATCGAAACTCAAATTACTATCGATATCTACAGTTCTATTTTTAGTTCTTATTCTTCTTTGGGTACTGCATATAAACAAAGTGGTGCATTTTCTCAAGGAAGCTTCAATAACCTTACTCAACTTGTAGAAGCAGCAAATCATGGCGCTTCAGCCGTTGCATTTGGTACAAAAATTGCACTTTCTAAAGTTGTTCCAGATAATCAATATCTAACTTTTGGATTAGGACAAGAGTACAACACAGCAGGATATTTGGGTAATTTCCAAGGGACTGGTTTGTTTAAATTTGACCAACGTGTAACTCCAAATACAGACACCCTTGCAATCTCTGATCAATACCTCTTAATCGTTGCTACAGCTGTGGAGAAACTAGTCAAAATCGCTTTCGAAGGTGAAACTATGATTAGCCAAACTGATTCTAACTCTAGCGCAGACAACAGTATTGATTATACTGTCAAAAAGAAATGGGATACTAAAATCATTACATCTGCAAAATACGGGATGTATCAATTGGCTTAATATCACAATAAATAAGTGGAGAAAGTCAAAGTGCTTTCTCCTTTAATACAATTTCAGGGAGGATTTATAAGTGAGAAATAGTAAAAACGATACGCATACTTCTGACAAAAGTGTCGAGGCTTTGGAAAGTGTAACTAAATCACAAGCAGAAATTGAAGTTGAGGAATTAAAAGTACAACTTGCTGAAATGCAAAAGTTAATTGAATCAATGGCAAGTAATCAAGATCAAAATACATCTAAAACCAAAGATACAGACGGTATTTTTGTTTCAGATATCCAAGATCCGATTCCATCAAATAAGTTGATTCAGATTATTAGCATGGTTTCTGGTGGACTAAATCTTGAAGCTAACGGAAAGAAAATTAATATTCCTGATTTTGGGAACACAATACAAATCACATTCGAAGATTTAAGAGCAGCATATAATCATACTCCGAAAATTATTGATGATGGCTGGCTATTAATTCAGAGTGAAGAAGCTGTTAAGTACATGTATCTAGAAGAAAAATACAAGAAATTTGTTAGTAAGAAGTTTATTGAAAATATCATTAATCTTCCAAAGGATCAGATCGTCGAAACTCTAAAGGGACTCGGAACAGTCGCACAAAAGACTAGTATTGATTTAATCATTAAAGGTCTTGCTGATAAAGATGATAAATATTCTGATATGAACAAACTACATGTAATTAGTGAATTTATTGGTCAAGACATCAATGAATTAGCAAAAAATCGCTAATAAGAAGAAAGGTATGAGTGGTGAGAAATGACTCCGTACCAACAGGTATATCAAAGATTCGCAATTAAAGTTGAAGATTACACTTTGGACGCATTGTTTCGATCATCCATACCTAATTATGAATTGTATTTGCTTGGTTGGTTGAAAAGTGCAATTCCAAAGTTTACGAAATGCGTTAAAGACTTAACAGATAGGGATGATTCAGCTCAAATGTTTAATCAGACCTTATCTGAAAAAGAGGAAGAAATCCTTGCATTCTTGATGCAAATCGAATGGTCAGAGAAGGAAGTTAAAAATGTTAATGAAATGAGACTTGCATTGAGCACTTCTGATTTTAAACGATATGCAGAATCAAATAACTTAAAAGTTAAAATTGATCTGCAAAATCAACTTATTGAACGTGCTGATGCAATGATTGTTGAGTACACATATGAAAATTTTGACTTCTCTAAGATTTGAGGTGTCATAGGATAAATGAGTTTTTATGATGCTTATAATGCAAAATTAAGTGTAACTGATGCAGATCCAAGAACTTATAGCATCAACAATACCAAGAGAGTTATTCAAGCAGGAATTAAGGATTCACCATCTTATATGGAAGTTACATTTAACAATTCTCTCCTAAGCGTAGGTGTTCAAATTGTAGATGATAGTAAAACTAAAGAGCTTAAGCTCTTATCAACACTAGACTCAAATTACACTTCTGGAAATTATGTTCACTGGAATAATGAGACATGGCTAACTCTAATTGTTGATGATATGGCAAGCATCTACAAGCGAGGAACCATTAAAAGATGTATTTCATCGTTAAAGTGGTGTGACTCATTAGGAGCAATTAAAGATGTATATTTTACTGAAGCAGAATACATAAGTCATAATCTAGGCTTAAACGATGGCAGAGTGATTACTTTGTCTGATGAGCGTAGAAGTATTGTTGTCCAAAAAAACATTGATACTCTTCGTATTCATAAGCAGCAACGCTTTATATTCGAAGAGGGTAGATGTTGGAGGGTAACAGGGATTAATTCACTGACTGAAAATCTAATAACATTTGAGCTTGAAGAAACATTACTAAACGAGAGTAAAGATAATGTTGCTTTGAGGATTGCAGACTATTTCATCCATGATTACTCAATTCATATTTCCAATGGAAACAACGTTAATCTAAAACCAAATGACACTTTGCAACTTGAATTGGTAATTAAGGATCATGGAACAATAACAAGCCTTCCTCTGACATACTTATCTTCTGATGATTCAATTATAACCGTAAATGAGACTGGATTAATTACTGCAATCTCAAACGGTATTGCAAACATTCGAGTATCTCTGACAAATAGCCCAGATGTTGTAGATACATTAGATGTAGTAGTAAGTGATGCTGTTCATTCTGGATGGACTCTAGATATTAGCGGTAGTGACTTCTGTAAAATCACTCAAGTTCAGAAGTTCATTGGAACAGTTAAAAACAATGGAGTAACCGACACTACTAAGTTAATCAGATGGACTCTCTACGATGACTCAGGAGTGCAACCAACTACATTAGGTGTGATTGTAAGCCAGTCGGGTCATGAAGTATCTATACGGGCTAATAAGAAGTATACAGGGTATGTGAAGATTAAAGGTGTCTGTTACGAAGGTACTAATTTCACGGTTGAGGATTTAGCTACCTTTACAATTGAAGACCTTTCAGAGTTAACAGTTGATCAGTTACATGATGCTGGATTCATATCTGAAGAGGTTGCAGAGTATTCAGTTGAAGAACTGTCTGTACACACAATTGATGAGTTATTTTCATTAGGATTAACAACGGAACAATTGGCCTCGTTTACTGTTGAAGATTTAGCTATGTATACTGTGGGCGAATTGGCTAATGAGAGAGTGTTGGTGTCTGCTATGAAAAGAGTCCAAATTAAGAGTTTAATTTAAGGGGAAAACACAAAACTGATTTGAGGAGGGGATTAAGATTAAGAATTTTATTAACTTGAGTGAACAAAAAGTAGAGATAATGACCAGACTTATCGAATCAGAAGAGCTAGTCAAGGCTGTAGGCTATAATGAATCAAACTTCTTAGAGCAGCCAATCATAACTGACCCCTCTTCTCTTATATATGAAAACATATATCCGTACAGATTTGTCCCCGATCTTAACACGCACCAGAAAACGTTTATCACTCTCAGTTTCAGAGGATATAAGCCTGTTGATGGTTATTATAAATCAGGATTAGTTTACTTTAATGTAATCACTCACAAAGACCTGATAAAGACAGATTATGGGGCCTTGCGATATGATTTTATTATTCAAAAAATTGATGAGCTGATGAATAATACTCGTGGACTAGGAATTGGCAACACTCAATTTCATAGTATGGACGAATTGTACATTGATGAGAAGTATATGGGTATGTTCATTGCGTACAAACTTCTTGATTTTAGTTAGGTGATTGAGCAATGAGTGATATGGATCTAGAGTTGAAACTACTTGCGGGAATGCCAATTAATATTGAAGGTGTAGGCAAAATATTCTCACCCACAGTAAGAGAAATTATTGAAATCGGTGAATCTAACTACAATCAATATTTATCAGCTCTCCTGTTTGACAAAAACAGTATTGAAACAGACATCAAAGAAGAACTATCTAATTTCGAAATGATGTTTGCATACGCTTATCATCATGAAGAGTTTAGAAAAATTTTGTTTGAATCAATCTCATTCTTTTTCAAAGATGAAGTACATTTAGACCACGATGATCAAGATGTGTTTTTTCTATTTAAGAATGGAAAGATGGGGAAATCTGTATTCGAGAATGTACAAGATATTATTAAAACTGCAAATTGGGTCAGCGATTCTTCAGAAGAAAGTGAACAATACAATCCCGCCGATGAAGAAACTGCAAAGGTTATCAGAGAAATGCTGGAGAGACGAAAGAAAAAAGCGAAGCCTAAACCTGTAGTTAATCTTTACAGCATTATCTCAGCTATAGCTTGGAAGTCTCCTGATATGAATATAAGCAAGATTTTAGATTTGACAATCTTTCAACTCTATGATGGCTTTAGAAGATTAGAAAAAATTGATTCTATACATTACACATTGAATGGAATTTATTCTGGCAATGTGGATGCTAAAAAAATAAATATGTCCGATTTAAATTGGGCAAAAATCATTGAAACATAATTTAGGAGGAATTTAATAATGGCAGCAATTAATTCATGGGTAATTCGAGATGTTCCACTCGCTACGTTTGTTGAACCAGTCACTCGCAAGCCTTTCGCGTATTTATCTGATGTTAAAACAAGTGATTTGACGGTATCTTCTGATACGGTTTATGCAAAAGGTGGATCGGGTAATCCAAATATCATTGGGTTTAATAGTAACAAACAAGCAAAATTTAATATCTCTAACGCTGTGTTCGATAATACAGCGATTGCGCTTCAAACTGGTAATCCAATTATTAAAGGTGCTAAAGCAATTCAACAACGTGAGGTGCTTACAGTTGCCACAAACTCGGCAACATTGACATATACACCAGTAAGTACAACAGGAGCAATCGTTGGCGTATTTAAGAGAAATCCTGATGGGTCTCACGGTGCAGAAATAACTTTTACTGCCTCTACAGTTGCGACAACTCAGTACACTCATTCAAGTTCAAAAACACTAGGATTCTTTGCTGGAGATTTTGCTGCAGGTGAACAAGTCATTGTTTACTACATGACTAATACAGATGCTTTGGCACAAACTATTGTTGTTTCTACAAATAAATTCCCTTCTGCATTCGGGCTTGTCCTAGACACTGTTGCTAAGTCACCTTACGATGGGAAAGATTACAGAGTGCAATTTAACATCTACTTGTGCAAGGCTGAAGACAATTGGACTATTTCAATGTCGGCTGACGGAGATCCGTCCGCGCATACTATGCCTATTGAGTGCCTAAAACAAGCAGGACAAACTGACTATTTCACAATGACAGTATTCGATGGCACTACTTTAACTTAATAAAATAGAATGAAAAACAAGGCTAGATTCGGATTATACATCTGCTTCGAAGCCTTGTTTTATTTTTTCACTACAATTTCATATGTATTAAAGACATTTTTCAACAGGGTTCAAACTTTGAATCTTGTTCAATTCTGTCTTGCTTGAAAACAAAAGGGAGGCTTCATAATGTCAAATAAAACAAAGAAATTATCACTCACTGAATACAATAAACTTGAAAAACAATTTAATGAACGTAAACAAATTCGAATTACGGTAATTCTACCTGAAGGTGAAACAAAAGAGTATGATCATTCAATTGCCACCACATTTAAACCAACTGATATTCAGAAACTTAGTATTGATTACCTCTCTCTTCTATATGAATTACAAAATAATCCAGATGTTACCTCAGAGACCTTTTATAATGCCAACTCTCTTCTTAATGCGTTAATTGTGAAGTATTTTTCAGATGTTCCAGTAACTATTGATAATCTTGAATCCATCATCAAAGTTTCCGAGGTGTTATTCAATCTAGGTATTATGGAACAACTATTTGATGAGTCAAAGGGATTTTCTAAATCAGAAATTGAAAAATTAAGTGCTACTCTAGAAAAAAACAGTAAAGTTTTTGGTCAGCAATTTGGTGAGCTTGTGATTAAGTCAGGGTTTAATTTGACTGGAGATGAAACAGTTGGACGTAACGAATTGGAGTCAACTTGAGGATTATTTGAATAAGAAGATAGCTAGTGCTTTGAAAAATGAAGGTGCTGAAACAGCAAGAGATGAGATGCAGACGCATATCCAAGAGGATGTTTATGACGTGTATACTCCAATATCCTATGAAAGACGGATGTATGATGACGGACTCATCGATCCTCGCAATATAGAGATTTTAATGCATAATGATAATACGATATCACTAGAAAACATTGCTTATGATGGTGAAAAGAATGTTCCTTTAATAGTGGAAACAGGTAACGGCTATTTTAGAGGTGCTTCTGATGTACTAACAAGAGGTAGAAAATTTACTGAAGCGACTAAACAAAGCTTACGTAAAAGTAACAAATTAGAGTCGGCTTTAGCAAAAGGATTGAAACGTCAGGGTTTAGATATAAGTTCGATATAATAAAATAAATATTTCATTGTAAACACACTCTATAAACCATTTGAGACATATGGTACAATATACCAATACATCTAATGTGTGTAGGGAGTGAATTAATGTGTATAAAGCATTATTATTTTTGTGTATATCTGTTTCAATATTGTCGGCCTGTTCAAGTAACACTGAAAAGAAACAAGTCATCACTGTGGGATCAGCACCAACTGTAGCTGTAAAAAGTGAGAATACTAAAGTAGATCCTGAAAAGGAAAGCCGTGATTTTGCGTTCGTTTTGATCAATTCTAGACAGCAATTTAAAGATATTGGAAGCATAGGTGTTAGTGCATACAAAGATTTTATTGAGAAGAAGTCAACTAAGGATGAGTTTATTCAGAAAATTGAAACTATGAATGTTCAATTACAATCTGCATATAAAAAACTCGAAGCAGCAAAACTAAATGATGATCCAAATTTAAAATCACTTTATGCTGATCTTAAAAGCTTTGTGTCATTGTATTATTTAGATTACTATTATCATGGACTTTTAGCAGATTCTGTTGGAGATGATAAACTCTCTAAGAGTTTTAGTGAAAAAGCAAAACCATTAGAAAGCCAAAATCGTGATATAGATAAGAAACTAAATGATTTAAAATTGCAGTACAAACTATAGAAAAGCATGAGTCAAGGTATTCCACTTGGCTCTTTTTTTATATCTAAATTAAATATAACAATCATTAAAGGGGCGATGATTTCTTCGCTTCTTTTTGTTTTCTAAAAAAGGAGTGAGGACAATTGCCAGATACACTAAGGATATTAATTCAAGCATCATTAAATAAAGCGACATCAATTACTGAGATTAATAAAGCAATTAAAGAATTATCAAATAACCCATCACTCCAAAAAATAAAAGTTAATGTTGAAATTGACTCTAAAATACTAGAAGTACTATCAAATTTCAATAAAAATATAAACCAAATAACACAATCTACTCTTTCTCAAAGCAATGCAATGAAAGATACAATCAAGACAATAAGTCAAGAGACACAGGCAGTTAAAGACGCTACAGAAGCTCAAAAAAGATGGAATCTTGAAAGAAAGAAAACAGTTTCCGATGCTCAAAATAATGTCAAAAGAGTAACTGAAACTTTTGGTGATGGTGTAAATCAACAAATAAAAGACACTAAGTTTGTAAGTGGTGGCGTTGTTCAAACCACAACAGATATTATAAATCAGAAAAAAATGCTTGAAGAAGAAAAGAAAATTGATGCTGAGCGTGTCAGAAATGCAAACGAAACAAATAAGATAAGAAAAGCATTAGCTGATAAAGCAACTCAAGATGAAAATAAGAGATATAACGATTTTGTGGCAATAAAAAGGGCAGAATATGAAGCTCTAAAGAAAGCAAAAGCAGATGCCGCGGCATTACTAGCAGCACAAAATAAAGCAGAAGTTGATGTATTAAGTCTTAATCGTAGATATGGCACTAATGGCTCTAATGTCGATAATGCGGCTTTAAACAATTATTTATCTCAAATTAAAGCATTAACTCCAGCCACATCTAACTTTAGGGAAGAAGCAGCAAGGTTAACAAACGAGATAAACAAAATAGGTGCCTCTGCGAAAGTTAGTTCTGGACATACCCTTGCGTTAGGTGAAGCCTTGAAATCATCTCTAGTTAAGATGACTGCGTTCATTGTTGGCGGCAGCTTGATTTCTGCACCTTTTCAATTCATAAGAGAAGGCATCACCTATGTGAATGAATTAAACAAATCATTAACTGAGCTTTCCATTGTTTATTTGAAAAACCAAGGTGAAGTAGCTAAGTATGGTGAAGAGTTTCATAAAATGGGTATGGAAATGGGGGTTGCAACTCAAGAGTTAGCAAAAGGTGCTGTTGAGTTTGCTAGACAAGGTTTGTCTCCTGAAGAAACTGCGAAGAGAATGGCATCTGCTATTCAATATGCAAAGATCAGCAGTATTGATTTTACCTCATCTGCAAAAATTTTAACGGCTACAGTTAATTCAATGGGTGTGGATATTAATAGGGCATCTGATGTATTTAGCGCAATTGGTGATAGTGCAGCTACTTCTGCTTCTGAAGTTGGAGAAGCAATGCAGCGTGTTGGCGGTAGCGCGAATAGTATTGGATTAGAATTCGAGAAGGTCTCAAGTTGGATTGGACAGCTAAGTTCGTCTACGAGAGAGAGTTCATTCACAATAGGGAATAGTATTAAATCTATCATTGCAAGAGTTCAAAGCCTAAAAGAAAAAGGATTTGACGAAGAAGACGGTACTAAGATAAATCAAGTTTCTAAAGCACTTGCAGAAGTAGGAATTAGATTAGTTGATGAAAAAGGGAATTTCCGCAACTTTGGGACTGTCATGGATGAACTTGGTGCCAAGTGGGGTACTTTAACAAGTAGACAAAAAGCTTATATTAGTACTACAACTGCAGGGTCGTTTCAGAGTAGTAGATTCATGAATCTTATGGAGGGATACAGTGATTCCGTAAAACTTTATGATATCGCTCTTACTTCTGCTGGTATTAGTCAAAAGAAATTCAACCTATATCAAGATGGCACAGAAGCAAAATTAACGAAACTAAAAAATGCCTTTACAGGAATCTTTCAGTCTTCGTTTAAATCAGATGAAATAGGAAGTCTTATTCAGTCTCTAACTAGCCTAACACTTTGTATAGACAAAGTAGTTAAGACTGTTGGATTAATTCCACCTGTTATGTTTCTTGCCACTACAGCTTTCCTAGTCTTTAATACAGCAATGAGAGCATCTATTGCTACTTTTGCAGGTGGAAAATTATTTACAGCATTGGCAACAGCAGGAATGCAAATTCAAGCGCTAAGTATTTTTACTACTGCATACACAGGTTCTGCGATTGCAGCAAGAGTAGCTACAATAGGATTACAGGTCGCTTTAACAGGAGGTATTGCACTTGCTGTAGCAGCCGTTACAGTAGGAATCTCTAAATTAGTTGAGCGTCATCAACAATTAGCAGAGCAGCAAAAACAACTAGAAGACCAGCAAAAAAAAATTGCAACAAATTGGACTAATCAAAAAGATAAAATTACAGAGTTGGTTGCAGAATACACCAAACTTGATAATGCTACTAATAATGGAAAAAGTTTTTCTGATACCGCCCAACAAGAAAAATATTATGAAGTTAGTAAAAACTTGGCTGATTTGTTACCTAATCTTGTCCACCATATTGACGAAAAGGGTTTTGCACATTTAAGGTCTGCTGATGCAATCTCTAAAGAGTTAGTTAACACTGAAAAACTTACTAAGCTTCAAAATGCGAAAGACCTTGCTACTGCTAACGATGATTTCAAGAAAATATTAAATGATAGACGAGTACTTCAATCTCAACTAAATACTATTAACAGAGATATTGAAAGAGGTTATTCAACTGCGACTGCTGGAGGAAAGGATTACAAAGTAAAAACATACTCCGCGGCAGAAATTGCTACTTTAAGATTACAGGCAGAAGCTATAGGCTCTCAATTAGAATCTTCAACTGATTCAATACACGCTAAGTTCTCTGGTTTGGTCGGAGTTTTGGTGCAGATATCAGGTGTTAAATTCGGCGATGATGCAAAAAATCAATTGAGTAAGTTTGTCGAGAATATGGACATTTCTCAATTGTCATCAGACGATCTTGTTAAAAAGTTAGTACAGATATCTAGTATTATGAATCGTATCAAGGAGATACAATCTACTGATGGGCTAGATAAAAATGATTCATTAAGCATGATGAGTACTCAAACAGATCTACTTGCAACTTCTTTAAATGCAACCAGTTCACAGGCGAAAAAATTTGTAAATGTAATGAACGGTGTTAAGCCTTCAGTTGATAAGTCGAATGAGTTATTTGAGAACTTAAATGACACTCAAAAAGCGTTACAACAACAATTTGAACAAACTGCTGAATCGGTAAAACCTTTAAATGATGCAATTGATACGCTAAATAAAGAGCATCAACTATCTTCAAGTTCTATTATGGAACTTATTAAAAAATATCCAGAGTTGTATGACAAAATTTCCACCGAGAATGGACAATTAGTCATTACAAAAGAGGCTATTGAGTCAGTAAGAAACGCAAAACTTAATGAACTGGAAGTAAGTATTCAATCACAAAAGGCACAGGTCGATACACAAGAACAAGCATTAGTATCCAAACTTGCAGCTTATGGAGTTGAAATCGATGCAATTTCAAATGTAGCAGAAGCAAAAAAATCTCTTGCAGAAGCTGAAAAAAACTTAAATGATAGTTTCAATCCTAACGGCAGTGAAATGGAACAAAAAGGTAAGTTGCAAGATTTAGGTACTCTCAGTAATCAAATTCTTCAAATTGCTAAAACTAAAGAAGCATTAAAAGCATTGCAAGATGCAGCTAAAACTGGTTTTAACTTTAAGAACTCAACCAACACAGAGAAACCAAAAAATGAAAAGGAAGACACGCAAGCCAATCTACATATTTTAACTGATTTTTCAAAAGAGGAAATTGACAATATCAACAATGTTATAAAAGCGCGCGATTTGAACATAAAATCTCTTGAAAAGCAAGTTGAAGTTGCCAAGAAGACTGGGAATATTAATGTAGAGTTGGAACTTAGCAATAAATTACTCATTGAACAAAAGGCTAAGCTAGAAGATATTGCTACAGCTAATAGTAATTTAAAAAAATCTGCTGATTCAGTTAGGGATACATATCAATCTTTAAGTGATCAATTTTCAAAGGGTGGAGTTGGATTTGATGCATGGTTTAATGATGATGCTTCTGCTTCATCAAAGTATATTGAGGCAATCCACGCTATTGAAAAATCAATGCAAAATATCGAAGGTGACGGTAAAAATCTTTCTGATACTGACAAAAACAGAATTAAAGAATTAGAGAATCAAAGGGAACTTTATCAAAAGATATTCAACCAAATCCAAGGTATTAAACAATCTTGGAGTGGGAATTTAGATGAGATCCAGAAGGTTAAGGATTCAATCGAAGGTATAAGTGGAGATATATCTAACGTATTTAAATCTGAAATAGATAAAGTTATGGACGCTGCTTCTAAGGCAATAGATGTGACAATTGATAAGCTAAAGAAAAAGCTTGAAGCTAATCCCAATGATAATGTAATTTTAAATACCAAAGATTTGACTATTTCTATTGATGAAATCTTAGCCAAACTTGATGAAGCTGATGGTCGATACCCGAATGGTTTTCAAGTCATTGACACTTCTAGTGACGCGCGCGCTAAGTTAGACAATTATAAAAATACATTGCTTGGATTGTCGAATGTAATTAGTGAAATGTCTAAAGAGTCCTCAAATAACGCTTCTCAAACAAAAGCAAACATTGAGAAACAAATAGCATTTTCGCAGGATTTGAAGTCTCAAATTGCAAGCATGAAACAATACATTTCAAGTATGACGACAATGTATCAGCAGCAAGAGGCATCTATTTCTAATCAGATAAAACTACACCAAAAGCAATATGATCTGATTATTGAGAATTTAAAGAAGCAGCTTGAGATTCAAGACACCTTTAACATGGATGAGTTTTCGGATTCTATCGACTCAATCATTTCAGATTTGAATTCATTAGATGGAGTTTATGGAAAAGGGAATTTTATTGAATCAACACTAGGCACGAGAGAAGAACTCGATGCTTTTAAAGCTAAGATTCAAGATATTGCAAAAGCAGTATCGGATTATCAAAATGCTGCTGGAAACCCATCTCAGAATTCTATTCAAAATGAAATTGCATTCGTAAATGGCTTGAAATTAAAAATTGATGGACTTAACAATACTCTTCGTGATACTGAGTTGCAGTATAAAAATGAGGAGAAAGCTCTTGAAAATCTTATCACTACTCAAACCAAATATTACGATGATCAAATCGCAGCCCAACAATTAGCTCTAAAAAACCTTGACGAACAAATTGAAAAAGAAGATCGCCTAAAGAAGCTTCAAGATATCAATGATGAGATTAGCAAAACAAAAGCAGATAAACGATTCTCTTATATTGGTGCAGACGGAAATGAAACCCTAACCTTTGATAAGGGTAAAGTTGGGGAATTAGAGAAGCAGCGGGACGAGTTGTTAAAACAGTATCAGCGTGATGATTTAAAGAAAGCTATTCAAGATAATATAGACACTCTTGAAAAAGCAAAACAAGAAACTATTAAGAAACTTCAGGATCAACTAGATAAGACTAAGCAGATTCATCAAATTGAGTTAGATGTTCAACGTTTGTATATTCAAAACATGCAAAACCTGTATCAAATTGCTGTCAATGATGTAAATGGTAAAATTGACAAATTGAAATCCTCTTATGATAAGGAAATAACAAATGAGCAGGATAGGTTGACTCAGTTACAAGCAGTTCACCAACAGGAGTTAGCTAGTATGAATATGTACGTTGGGTATTTAAGTTCACTGGATGCTACGCTAGTCGCTAATACTCAGGCTAAGATTGATACTTTGAAGATCCAATTAGAAACTGAGCGCACTAATATGATTAATCATTGGATAGACTTGAATGACATCACGAAAACTGGTTCAAAGAAATTTAATGAATTAGTTGACGAGTGGAATAAAAGTGCTATTTCTAAACTTGATTCAATGGTTTCTGGAGCAAATGCAAGACTTATTCAAATGCAGCAGATTATGGCAGCTATGTCTGCAATGTCAGGTGGAGGTGGTGGATCTTCTTCTTCAAGTTCTGGTAGCTCACCAACTATTAAATACCATACTGGCACTAATTCGGTTGGAAGTGCTCCCTTAGCAGAGAATGAAATGCCAGCTATTTTAAAACTAGGGGAAACCGTGTTGACTAAAATGCAGTCCTTAAAACTACAGGATATCATGATCAAGCCGCTAGATTACCTAAGTGGGCTTATTAGCAGTGTAAAGTTACCATCTTTTAATCAATCATCAAAAAATACCTCAAATGCCACAACATATAGTTTGTCGGGAGTTACAATTATGGCCAACAACCCTTCAGAATTATTCGAAGGCATTCAAAATCTTGTGAAATCGCATCATACTTAAACATGGAGAAGCTAACCCCTTCTCCTTTTTCTATGGAAAGGAGGATTGCAATAAATGACTATTATGGGCTTAAACTTCTATGGAACTGAATTTTTTAGGAGTCCGTCAAACTCAGTAAATAATATCTATTATGGTGAACTAAAGAATGGCATATATGATGAAATTGAAATTCGTGAACGAACAGATGTTGGTAAAACTAATATCAAAGATGCATGGCAGATCGATCATAGAGCAATCTTTAAGTTCTTAAATGATCTTGAAGGTGGAAATATACAAAATAGCGGACTAGAGATTGTAAGTTTTGCTATCAAGCGAAGAAAAGCAAGTGAACTAAATTCTATTACATTACATCATCTCCCATTTGTAAATAATCAGCAAATCGTATATACAGATTACACTCAACCGAATGAAGATTTAGTTTATAGCATTGTACCCATTGCAGAAAACAACTTAGAGGGTAAGAATGTTGATGTTTCAGTGACATCCGATTTTGTAGGATGGTGGCTAGTGGATAAAAAGTGCGACTCTATCCTAGGATTCGATAAAGCAATGGAAAGTGTTGGGAATGTTGAGGCTACATTAAACCAAGGAAGAGTTGTAATTGAAACGTTATCTAAGTACCCCCAAGTGTATTATTTTGATAAAGAGTATGAGTCTTTCTCACTGAGTACAGTAATTATTCCTAGTGAATTTGAACGTAGCGGAAAGAGCTATGAAAAAATATTGAACACCTTCATTAAAGATCATCGACCATTTTTAGTTAAAAGTGACACAGGGAGAGCTTTTGTCTGTGACGTAAGCAACCCGCGATTAAGTAGTCCTTTGAACACATGGAAAAACTATGATTACGGTGTTCTAACTTTAGATTTTGTTGAGGTTCAATCCGTCGATGAATATATGGCAGAGTAGAGGTGAGATATGCAATACTGCTCAGCAGATTTTCTGGCTGCAATGAAAAGCCCAATTAAGCAGATGTATTTGAAGTTCGAATTTTACGATTCTAACATGAAATATATAAGCGAATACACTAAACAAGTTACAAATAAAGATAGTGGTTCAATATCTTTAGATGGATCTAGACCAATTAGAAGGAATTTTTCATTTAAGTTATTCAACAAAAAAAATGAGTTCAACTTTGGTGAAAATAATCTAATTTGGCTTGATAAACGCGTAAAGGTCTTTACTGGATTTAAAGTGAAAAGCGGAATTGTAGAGTATATACCTCAAGGTGTTTTTATATTAACAGAACCAGAGGATAGTCATACCACTGAGGGTAAAATCACTACATTAAACGGTCAAGATAAAATGTTTTTATGTACAGATCGCAGAGGGAAATTTCGTACTGAAACAAAAATAGATGTTGGTGCAAATATTGGTTCTGTAATAAAGTTACTCGCCCAAAAAGTAGGGGAAACTCTCTTTAACTTTGATAGTGTAGCTGAGACTGTTCCTTATACGCTTACATATCAAACTTCTGACAATATTTATAAAGCAATATCAGAATTAGCAGCGCTTTGCAAATCAGAAATCTATTATGATGTGAATGGGTATTTGAGGCTTCGAAAAATTGACTTAAATGAGTTTACACAATATCCACCTGTTTGGAGTTACTCATATGCAGACCCAAGTGAAAGATTTTATGCGGGTAATGTACGCAAACTAGATGAATCAAATCTCGCAAATAGAATTATCGTTTTAGGAGGCTCATCACAAACAGCAGAATGTTCATTTGAAATTGTCGTTACAGAGTCCAATCCAATCTGGGCAGGTCATCCATACTCAATTGAAAAGATTGGTGAAGTCACTTATGAACATAATTCAGGCAATCCAGACAGTTTACTATCAACTACAGATGATTGTAAATACAGGGCTAAATATGAACTGATGAACAGGCTTGGTTACACTGAAGTAGTTTCATTACAAATAAGTCCTAATTTCTTACATGAAGCTAATGATGTTATATATCTGGAGGACTCCGAAAATTCAGTTACAGGAAAATACTTGCTTAGAAGTTTTTCGCTCCCGTTGACTCCACAGTTGATGTCATGTGAGTGTTTAAAATATCGAGAAGTGATATCAAATTGGAATTTCATTTAAGAAGGTTGATTTATGGAGAATAAAGAATTTATTGCACTAATTGAAAATATTATTGATAACAAATTAAAAGAGTTGAACTTGCTTACAGGTCAATGGAATCTCGGAACGGTAGTGCAGGTTAAAAATGCAAAGCTTCTCTCAGTATATGTAAATGGCTCACAGACTCCTCAAGATATACCATGTAACCCAGATGTGACGTTTTCAGTTGGATCTAAGGTATTCGTTTTGTTCATTAATGGGAGAAGTACTGATAAGTATGTACCATTTAAAAGAGGAGTATAGCAGGAAGGAGAATGTAGTTTGGCTTTACAGAAACCATATAACATAAGTTTCAAAGGGTTAACTATTGCGGCAGGTGAAGTCAACAAACTGACTTGGCAAGTGTCAGGCGATTTAAGTGTTGCTTATCAAGTACGCGTGTTTAAAAACTCTGACAATATTTTAATTTATAACAGCTCAAAGATTACATCATTCGCTAATTCTCATTCCATTCCAGCTAATTCCTTTTTGAATGGTCTAGAGTATAAGATTCAAGTTATAATTTGGAACGATGCAGGAGCAGGCATTTTCTCTGATTACGAGATATTTCAGACAAGTTCCAGACCAGTTGTAGGGGTTTCGCCCATAGGAACGGTTGGCTCTCAAACGTATAATTTTACTGCTACGTACTCCCAATTAGAGTCTGTCTCAATGCGCTCATGGATTTTTTACTTGTATGACGCAAATAAGCTGAAAATATTTCAGTCTGAAATTCAAACAAACACAAATATCCATTATTTAATTTCGGGTTTAAAATCAAATACCAATTATTATGTTGAATTTCAAACGACAAGTAATAAAGGATTAGTTGGAACAAGTGGACTAGTATCATTCTCAGTTAGTTACTCTCAACCAAACATTAACACCAACCTTACTGCAGAAAATAACGAGAACGCAGGAATCAAATTAACTTGGAATACAATCCAAATTATAGGTTCAACATTGTCAGCTCCCATATTTATAAATGGGGAGAAGTTAAATGTTAGAAATGATGTCTTTTCCTTTAGTGAAGGCTTTCAGTTAACAAATAATTTCACATTAAAGCTATGGTTTGAAAATATTACTAGTAACGTAGATCTATTAGTCATTAAAGGGCAAAGCGGAACTATCAGTTTGCAGTATTGGAATGATCACAAGTTCCACTTATTCAAAGATGTGTATGGATATAGATCACATAATGTAAGCTCTGAGCTAATTGGTTCAGGCTTTTTTGTATATATTCAACAAATAGACGGAGATATGAACATAGAAGGAGAGGTGGTTAAATAGTGGCAAACCTATCTAGTTTCCCTAATCAAATAGATGCATTTACTCTCAAGACTGAGATTCAAGCATCAGATGTGCCATTAATTCAGAGATTTCAAGAATTAAAGCTAAAGTCAAGCAGAATACCATCTGAGGAAACCGAATTAGCCAACCTAACCAATCAGTTGCGTTCAAAACTAATTGCTGCTGATGAGTGGAATAAGTTTCAAGATGCGCTAGTTAATATGGAACAATTTCTCACTACAAATATTACAGGGTATGTAGCAACTAAACAAAATGAAATTAATGCAACTAAAGATGCTGCGCTTACACTAATTGAACAGAAAAAAAATAACATTATTGCCTATATGGATGGAACAACAGCAGGTGCAATTCGCAATGATATGGGTGATTTAACTACTCTAACAACCACAGATAAAACTTCTTTGGTCAATGCTATCAAAGAAGTCAAAGCAAATATAGAAATTCTCTACTGGATGGGGGTTTAAAAAAATGATAAATACACCAAAGAGGCTATATGTTGGTCAACCAACAACAGCAGCTACAACTTTATATACAGTTCCAGCAAATACAACCACTATAGTTAAGAATATTTTAATTACAAATACGACTGCAACCTCATCAAACATCACTATCTACGCAGTCCCAAATAGTCAGACTGTAGGCAATCAACACAAGATTCTTGCTGCCTACACAGTAAAAGGAAACGATACTATCAGTATGGATGTATCACTCGTAGTATCATCAAATGATACTATTCAAGCTTTGCAAGGAACATCTGCTGCTATTTCTATCTATGTTTCAGGAGTTGAGATTGTATGAGTATTAAACGCCTAAGTGCTATGACTGTTAAACCAACAACAGCAACAGGAAATGCTACTGCAGGAGATGTAAGAGCGACTAAAACTTTTTCATCAGACGCAGATGTTGATTTGATGGGGAGTGTACCAGATCGTGGAGCAGTAATAATCACACCAAGCGGAACAAATCAAATTGCAATTCCTGATGGAATTCATTCTGGAAGCGTGGTTTCACAAGTTTCTGTCCCTGCAAACAAAGTATTAACAGGTACTACGATAGCTGGTACTGCAGGGACAATGACAAATAACGGAACACCCACGATTGTTCCAACAAGAAGCAATATAACTTTGGCAGAGGGCTATTACGGCCCAACAACGACAGTTCAAGGTGTCCCTGTAGATGCTTCAAAAGTATTGAGCGGAACTACAATTGCAGGCACAGCAGGAACAATGCCAAATCAGCCAGTACTAAATGCTGCTACTGGTCACGCTACAGCACTTAACAGTTCAGCAGGCCAATACACAGCAGGCAATCCAAATGTTCGTTGCTATCTCATGCCTCCTGCTGGATACTATGATGGTGCTACGTGGGTTGCACAAGATCAGCCTGCTATTATTCCTTCGAACATTGCAAGTGATGTTACAATTCTCGGTGTTACTGGAAACGTTCCGAAACCCGTCTATGTGTCTTTACCTACTCCCAGATATGTACAGAACTTCAATGGTACTTCCGAGATCTTGAAATCTGCCCAAATTAACGTAACTGGACAGATATCAATCTCTATGAACCTCGGTAGCACCTATAACAATGGGGTATATGCATATCTGTTTCTTTATAAAAACGGTTTACGAATTGGAAATCCCGATGGTTATTACTCGAATCAACCTTATCCCGGTCTTGCTGTAGGTTTATCGATAGCAGTAAATGCAGGAGACGTAATTGAGGTCTCGGCTAGAGCCGAGAGTTCCTCAGGGGGAGCTACGGTGGGTAACTTTCTTATCACTAACACCTTATCATCCCCTACGAATGCCTCAAATCTTAAAGAGGGAGGTAGATCATGATCCAGAATACACTAACAACAATTCCATTTAAAACTCAAGCAGAGTTTGACCAAATCATGATCGCGAATAAGAACAATATTCTGGTGGTATATAATGACCTGATGGAAGGTAAATCTCTAGTGTTCAGTGATGATGCTCAAGGGAAATATGTCAAGAAGCTGGAAGACCAACTACTTCTTTTATCAGACGAATTAAGCGGAGGTATCCTATGACAAATCCTTTAGTGGTTCAGGTAATAGCAGAGCGTATCATGAACAAAGGAATAAACCCAAAAACTGCTGGAGTCTATACTCTTGATGAGATCACTAACGAGGAATATAGGCAGGCAGTAGTTGATTATCAAAACAGTCTAAGAGCAATCGTCCCGATTCCGAAGTAACAGCAGCCAAAGTAGAACTTGAACGACTCAACACTGAACTTGCTAAGTTTGAGGCAAAGAAAGCTGAATTGGAGAAGAAGTAGTAGTTAAAAATTATAGACTAAAGCTGCTCAAAATTGAGTGGCTTTTTTATTGTATGAAAACCATATCAAATATTGTACTATTTTAGTAGACATTAATCTCATATTTCAGGACATGAAAAATCGTGGACATAGACATAGGTAATTTGATATACTAAATTTAGTTGGTAAAAGTGCCCTTTTTATATACTCTTACTAGCTATAGATTCTAAAGAGATTCAGAACAGAATCTAGCATAGAATCAAAATTGAATCATAAACATAGTTCTAGGGTAACTTACCTTAGGAGGTGTTTTATGAGTAAGAGGAGAGTGAAAAAAATGGCTACTCAAATTGCTGCAACACCAATTGTGACTGGAAAAAAAGCAAGAGAAATCATGAAATCTATTAAAAATCAACCAAGCGAGAAGTCAAAGAAGAACGGGCAAGCGCTAATTGATTTTTTTAAGAGTTTCGAAACAAAGGGGAAGTAATGTGTTTTGAATCTTCCTGATAATTATACGTTGTCTAGATTAAGTATTGAAGATGAAAAAACATTGAGATCTTTCAATTGTTATAATGAAAAAGAATACTCTAAACTAGAACCTAGAACTAAAAAAAGACTTTCAAAAATTACTAAAGAAATGAATTCCTTTTTAGTAAAAGAAGCATATATAGAACAAGAATCAGCACTTAATACAACTTTTTTATTATACCATAATAGAGATTTGGCAGGATACATATCTTTATGTGCGGATAGCATCAAATTACAGTTAAAGGAAAGAGATTCTGATAATATTCCGTATGAAACAATCCCCTCTCTGAAGGTTGCTCGACTTGCGATAAGCAAAGACTTTCAAAAAAAGGGATTAGGTAAACTTCTGCTCAAATACTCCATTTATAAAGCCTTACTAATGAGAAAAGATTTCTGTGGTATCAAATTTCTTACTTTGGATTGTTTTCAACATCGATTATCATATTATGAAGCTTTAGGGTTTAAGAAAAATCTAAATCAAGATGTGCGAGATTTAGGTGTAAATTTCGCTCCAATAAGTCTTAGACTTCATATTGATAATTTTTTGGAAAGCCAAGATTTTTAAGTCACTTCCTCATGGAGTGGCTTTTTTGTATTCCCAATAAAAGAGGAGTTTTATCGTAAATAAACATGTTTGAGAACAGTAGTACTATGAGTGAGCAAAAACGAGGTGAATATTTTGGGGAATGAGTTAACTGAAAGTGAACGCTTAGCAATTGTAGAAACACAATTAAAGAATGTATTAGAAGGAATGGCTTCACTCACAAAATCATTTACTCGTCTTGAGGAGAAATTAGATCGTCGTGAAGAAAATTTTGTAACAACAGTATTATTGGATGAAAAGTTCAGGTTGCGTGATGATAAAATTGACGGATTACAAAAAGCCATCGTTGATATCAGATCCGAGAAACAATCAAATAAAAATAATTTGCCTGTTTGGTTAAGCATACTGCCATCACTAGCCGCTGTTGTTGTAGCCATCATTGCTATTTATAAATAAAAAGGAGAATGAAAAATGAATATTGATAAAGTTAAAGTGCTACGTTACGTTTCACTTCTATTTATTATTTTAGGAATTTTCAATAAAATTTCTGGACATTTTGGGTATGAGTTGCCTGAAGCTGAATTGGAATTTTGGGCAGATGTAGTTAGCGCTGTAGCGACCCTAATCTTCGGTATTACTCTAGATAGTAAAGTGATCCAATCATTATTTAAAGGTAAGGTTTAGAGAGTTAAGTAAAAATAATAATAGAAAGGAGTAATGTGAATTGGAAATAACACCATTAGGCTTTAAAAAGCCTGTAAGTTCAGATAGTGCAGATTTGAGAGTATTTATTGGGACAAATATGGATTTACTAGATATTTTAATATCAAGAAAGGAAAAAGAAATTCCTAAACAATCTACTCCTCCAACCTCACCTAAAACCTACGATTTATGGATTGACACAACATCTGAGCCATACTCACTTAAAATGTTCAGTGGATCTTTATGGGTATTAGTAGGCGGTAGCGGTTCTGGTGGCGCATCTGGCAAAAGTGCATATCAAGTCTGGCTAGATTTAGGAAATACAGGAACACCTCAACAATTTATTGATTCTTTAAAGGGAGCGCAAGGAATTCAGGGTGCTATAGGTTCACAAGGTATTCAGGGGCAAAAAGGCGACCAAGGTATCCAAGGACTTAAAGGAGATCAGGGAATTCAGGGTATTCAAGGATTAAAAGGCGATCAAGGCATTCAAGGAGCTGCAGGAAGTGGTGGGAGCAGTACTGGCACAATTCAAGGATTTGATAAATTCGTAATAAAGGATTCATGGAATACATCTGGTGTACACTCAACTCCTTCAAACATGGATACATTTTACATTATCAACACAGGAACAACTGACCTCACTTTTAACATTAATGGTATCACTCAAAATATAAAAGCAAACGAAGAGCTTCTTGATATTTTCGATCAATTCTCACAAGTTACAATTTCTGCAACTGGTACATTCGAAGCTAAAGTTGGAAGTGCCATTGTTTCGCCTACCAGCTCTGTTAAAGATGCTTTTTCTGGTTCAGCAAATGTAACTAGAACTATTTCTGGTTCCATCGTAGGGATAAGTAATGATGGCACAAGTCCATTAACTTTAGTGGTGAATGGAATATCAAATACTATAGTTGCAGGAGATGTTAAGGAGTTTTTGTTTGCTCCATTTACTCAGATTACAGTAAATAGTACAATTCCATTTCGCGCATACGTTAAAGGAGTGCCAGCAGCTATTGATACAACACCCCCAAATCCTATCACTGGGTTAATGGCTGGCACAGCAACAACGAGTACAATTCCAATTAGTTGGACTGTCTCTAATTCAGGAGATGTCGTCAACCAAGAAGTTGCTTACTCCTTAAATGGGGGAACAAGTTATACTATCGTTAGTTCTGCGATTAACCCTAGTTCTAGCTCTTACATTGTTACAGGGCTATCAGCTAACCAGTCGTATACAATCCGTGTGATAGCAATAGATGGTGCTGGAAACCGTTCTACAGGTGTGACTGTAGATAAATCAACTTTGGCATCTACCGACACAACACCACCTGAAGTAGTGACAAATTTAGCGGTAGGTACGCCGACATCAACTTCGGTTCCGTTAACTTGGACAGCATCTATTGCTTCAGATATCGCAAATTATGAAGTGGCATTTTCCACAGATGGAACCAACTATACAATCTCTAGTGCATCGGTTACTGGAACCTCATATACAGTTACTGGATTGACAGCAAGCACTCTTTATACATTCAGAGTTGCATCAATTGACACATCAAATAACCGTTCGTCGGGAAATCCAACGGTTCAAGCAACAACAACCACTCCAGCTTCGGGTACTGTTCAAGTATTCGATGACTTTAATCGTTCAGATGGGACAGTTGGCAATGCGGTTACAGGACAAGTATGGAATGGTGGAGGGGGAAGCCTTGCACCTACCATTATGAGTAATCAGATTGGTTTCACTGCTAATTCCACTAATTATCCTAACTTTAGCATTAGTCTATCTGATAATGTTGATATTGAAATGGACTTAATATTACCTACTTTAACTACTGGGAATATTTCTGGCGTTTCTGCACGAGTGAATGCTGGTAATAATCAAGGTTTAATATTTGGAGCACTTTCAAACGGGACTAGGGCAGGATTTCTTTCAACTTTAACGGGTGCAGCTACTGTTCCTGCAACAGCAAGCTTTACATTTAATACAGGGCAAGCATATCGTTTGAAACTAGAAGTAAGAGGAAATGTCTATAAGGGATACATTGATGGTGTTTTGATTCAGAGTTATACAGATACTGCGAATATAGGCTTGTCAAATACAAAGTATGGATTTGTTTTCTATAATACCGCTGTACCAAGAGGAGACAATTTCAAAATAACATCTCATTAAGAAAGGGGGCGTATTGAATTGACATTGAAGAAAACATCAACTCCAAGTAGCTCAGGTACGCCTGATACTACCTATTCAAAGTATATTGGTAAAAAACTATATTGTTTTGGGGACAGCATAACACAATCAGTGGGTGCAACAAACAACTATCCTACATATGTAGCAACAAAATTAAATGTTACGATGACTAATTTTGGAAGCTCTGGCGCAGATAACAATCGATTACGATGTATTGTGTGTGGTGGAACATCAAGTGGAGGACTTACATTTACAGCACCAGACTTTTCAAATATTGATATTGTGACTTTGACCATTGGGCATAATGGTGGTGTTGGAAGTTCAACAATTAACGACATTTCAGGGATCACTGATTTCAATTTATATCCTGATACTTTTTATGGCAATGTGTGTCGAAGTATTGAGTACATACTGAACCAAAATCAAAATATTAGAATATACTTGTTGACTCCAATTCAATCACTCAACTCAACATATATCACAAGCACAGCTGCCGCTACTACAGCTATAAAAGTAATAGGTTCTAAATACGCTTTACCTGTAATTGATCTGCAAAACACTAGTGGACTACATTTTAGAAACATAAGTTTATTTACAAGTGATGGAACACATCCAAATCCATCGGGGGCACAAAGAATTGCTGAAGTTGTTTATAGGCAAATGTTAAGCTACTGACGCTTTCCTGTAACTCGAAAACCAAAGAAGCTAATGCAATTACGAGGACATAGGTCTTCATTAAGTTCATAAGACCATCCACCTTCATCGAAGTTGTAGTGCCCTTCAGCTCGCCATAGAACATGACACTTTGGACATCTTAAAGTATCTACATTTGGATCACTCGATTGCACTATTGCTACATTGGATTTATTAGACGTAAAAAAGGTAGAAAAATTAGTGAGTAATTTCAGAGTAAACACCCCTTCTTAATAACGAACGAAATTATAGGAATATATTACCATGGATTAAGCGGAAAAGAAATATGTTTTGATTTGATGGGAAATTAAATAAGAGGCTTAGATTAACAAGGCGAATCCAATGGGTTCGTCTTTTTTTCGTTAGGAGGAAACGAATAATGTTACTCTCACAATTACTAAATAAGAGTGAAGCAAGAATAAGTAAACTTCATCCCGTTGTAGCAACTAAGACTCGTCAACTTATTACCGCGGCGTTTAATGAAGGTATCAACATTGTTATAGTTCAAGGATTACGCACATTTGAAGAACAAGCAGCCTTATATGCTCAAGGTAGAACAACAGCAGGTGCAATTGTGACGAATGCTAGGGCTGGATATTCGATGCACAACTATGGGGTAGCTCTGGATTTCTGCCTTTTAGCTGATGATGGTATTAATGTAGTGTGGACTGTTAATGACAAGTGGCTTAGAGTCGGAGCAATTGGTAAAAGCCTTGGATTTGTCTGGGGTGGAGATTGGACTTATGAAAAAGAAGGAATTGTAGATTATCCACATTTTGAGATGAGTTTTGGTTTGAGTATTAATGACTTGAGAAATGGCGCAAAGTTGCCCGATTTAGTTGAAACTGTAAAGGATGAGGATGAGATGAAACTTGATTTAAATCAATGGAAAATGCTTGGTGATTCAATCGATGCTTGGTACAGAAAAGGCTGGATTACAGATTATAAATGGGCAGAGAAAAGCTATAAACAAGAGTTAACTCTAAGTGATTTGGCATGGCTGCAATCAATTGTTTTCTCTCGTCAAAATGGAATTCAGGTTTAGTATGGAAAGACAATATCTACTCAAGCCAGATAGACCAGACCCTAAAGACTATAAGTATGCCAGCTATAGTTCTCAAGAAATTAAACCAATTGATCTTCGTCCATACGATTTCCCTGAAATACTAGATCAAGGTTACTTAGGTTCATGTACCGCTTTCGCAATATCGGCTTTGAAACAGTTTAAAGAAAGAAATGAAAGCCAAATTAATGCATACTTTTATCTTTCACAACTTTACCTATATTACAAAGAACGAGAAATTGAAGGAACAATTGACTTTGATTCTGGTGCGTCAATACGTGATGGTCTGAAAGTACTACAGCAAGTTGGATGTTGTACAACTTCCTATTTTCCATACGTTGAATCTAACTATAAGAATAAACCTAGTATTGAAGCAGATGAAAATGCTAAAGAGCATAAGATTAATTCATATTCGCGCTTGTTTACTGCACTTCAATTGAAACAGGCACTATCTGAAAAGAATCCAGTTGTTATGGGTGTAGAGATATTCCAAAGTTTTGAGAGTTTTGAAGTAGCAAGTACAGGCGTAGTACCATTTCCTGATAGAAACAAAGAGTATTCGTTAGGTTATCACGCTGTTTTAGCAATGGGATGGAAGATAATCAATGGTGAGGAATATATCATCTGCCGTAACTCGTGGTCGAAACAGTGGGGGGACAAAGGTTACTTCTATCTTCCGATGAGTTATATTGGAAGATTAGTTTCAGATATGTGGGTTACGAATTAATTGAATATTGATTGAACTAAGAACAACCAAAAGGGATAATATGAACTAAGAATGGCCAAGTGCTATTGTAGTTTGTATTATCCCTGTTTTCGCTTTTATAAAATAAAAATAACAGTATACAATATATTTAATGTGTGTTATATTAATTTTGCGGAGGAAAATATTTGAAGAAAGGAGAGATGAAGATGATCAATATTCGCAAAGTGGAAGATGAAGTTTGGAATAGAATTAAGCAGAAGACGAATTGGACAGACGATCAAATTAAACTGAGCCAAAGTATGGTAAGCAATACAGTTAGTTTGTATGTAACAATGATGTTTCAAGTTTATAATGAACAACTCATTGAATTAATCAGCGGTGACAATTTTATCAGGTTGCAGAACATTGACCAGACAGCACAAGACATCCTAAAAGTTAAAGAAGTTATGTAAAACAAAAATAAAATATAATTTAAATAAAAAAACTACCAGAAGGTAGTGATGGAAGTTAAATGCTATTTGTAATGAGGTGGTAGCAAAATATTAGATGTGAAATGAGTAGGATAGATTGTTACTTTGCCGAAGTTTGTTAAGATTGTTGTAAACTTAATTTCATCAATCTCAATTTTTTGTATCATCTGTTTACCTATTGATGAAGCTTTATTTTCATCAGCAATTAATATGAAACCATCGATATCTCCATTAATAATATATTTATTATGATAAATAGTACCATTTTTCATCTTGATTGTTACTGTTAATTTTGAATTTGAGATTAATCTGAACGTCTTGATAAGTGGTATTAAAGAAATAAAATATGCTATTGATAAAGCAAATACAGTGTAAATCAATTCCTTATAACCTGTTAGTGGCAGTTCCAATAACATTTTACTTGAAGATAAAGTAGTATTGTTATGAGATTCACCGATATTAAGAATAGTTATATTAATAAGAACCCCATACATCAGTGAAAGTAAAATAAAATATACTACCATCGAGATAACTATTAAAAGAAAAAGGAATAAGCCAGATCTCTTTTTATCCCTTATAGCAACTGTAAGTTTATTGAAATAATAGTTTCTAAATTTTTTAATAATTATGATTGTCATAAGAAATAGTAAAATAGCGAGGAAAATAATAGACGACCACCATTTAAATACAATATGTAAAGGTGTGTTAGAAGAACCCTCGGACTTGTCTAATACTGTAATTAATACAAAGTAAGCTGTTGCAAAGATAACAAAGAAAATATACAAGGTTATTTGTCTGAAGGTTTTTATTGAACTACTTAGAAACAACTCCTCTTCTTTCGGGGCAGTAATTATCGTAAATGGATTAAAAACTAGCTTAATTTTACTTTTACTACTGAATAACGCTATTCCTAAGCCACTAAACACCCAAGTAATGATATTGTATAAATCCATTTTATTTCAGCCCCATTTGTATTTAATAGGTATATTCTACCACATTTAATAACAAATTAGCGGGTTTGAATGTCATGTTTTTGAATAATTTGTCATAAATAATTGATCAAGAAGAAAGCCCAATGAAAGCATAATTTTATTCGGCAATATTTTGTGTCTTGTTCTTTTTGAAAAAATCAAACCCATTTGAAATTGCTTCAAAAATAGAAATGCCGATTACCAACACATTAATCAAGTTAGCCTTTAGAAGATCAAATTGTGAGAAACTTTTTTTACATTTTTGAAATAATTCATATGTGGCTTTTTCGTTGCAATCTATGCCTAAATCAAAAGGTCCAATGTTAAACGCAATAGCGAACGTGAAAAAGGCAATCAAAATGTAAAACGCAAATTTAATTAAAATTGTTGCTTTCCTTGTCCTGAATAAAATATTA
Organism: Paenibacillus ferrarius; assembly: GCF_002027705.1. GTDB lineage: Bacteria > Bacillota > Bacilli > Paenibacillales > NBRC-103111 > Paenibacillus_E > Paenibacillus_E ferrarius. The sequence continues at coordinate 234,590 of NZ_MBTG01000056.1, forward strand.
AGAAAAACAATGTAGAGAACAAATACCGAAAATGTCAAAACAATAAATTTGTTAACATCGTGCTGCTGATATTTAATACTTATCTTACCTAAAATATAAAAGGAATAATGCAAGGTTACTAAAGAGAATACAAACTTAGTGCAAGTAAAAGAAAATCTGAACAGCGACCAGATCAATGTGCATACTGCAACTAACGGAATTACATTAAAATATACATTCGCATTCGATGCCAATTCAGCAGATAGTAGCAATAACATGATTCCAAATAGGTGATTAATTTCTTTGTTTACAAAAATTCTCTTTATACGATTAAGCATTATTTTCCAACTTTCTGTATCTATAATGAGACATTATAAGTTACCAAATATCACCATGTCTACATCTTTCGACAAAGAGTGGAAGCAAATAAAATAAGGATTTCATAAGGAGGATTAATTCGTTGGATTTTAGCAAAATGTTTGATGATCGGTTTTTACATCGTAACAAATCAATAGGCTCATATTGTGTAGAATGGTATTTAGACTGTGGAATAGTCATTGAGAATGAAATCTGGAAAAACGATCAGAAAAGAAGAGAATCTATTCTTCAATCTCTCTGGGAGGAATGTTTAGATGATAGTCCATGGCTCAGTGATAAAAATCCAGACGATTACCGAAAAATAATCTATTATCGAGATGGAGAAGAACTGGAAACAGGAAGAAAAATAATTCTTGCTATCGAAAATATTACATGGGGTTCTCCAACACTATACATAAAGAAATAGTTTATGAAAACTAAAAATAAAATTAATTAAATAAATTACTAAACACAAACAAATCTTGTTTACTCAACTCTGCCCGTTGTTCATCCCAATTGAATCCATCTACTTGGGCAGAGTACATATACAATCTATCGTTCTCACTTAATACATAAATGGTGAATCGTCTATCTTTAACAATTAGTTTGTAGTTTAGAATTCTTTCATCATTAAACTCATGTTTGAGTAAATCACGTATCGCGTATTCACTCTCATAAAGATAGTAGATATTCAGCATGTCCCAGATGAATTCCATTTTGACTAGGTACGACTTAGATTCTCGGAGGCATGAAGGATGGAAGGGCACGAAGCCATTTAGACATACTTTTTCTTCATCGTCTACTACACCACAGTAATAGCACATGGCTGCGTGTACGTCGCAGTATCTTAGTTTGAGAGACATTTGTTCACCCGTTGAAAGTTGTATTTTATAAGGAATTATAACATAGAGAGGAGATTTATGATTAAAACAACAAGTTATTTAAATTATTGTCCAAGGTTCAAAGATTACTCGCCAGTTTTAGTAGTAAGCGATAATGAAAGTACCGAAAGTTTTGAAATGGGTGTTTATGGTGATTTGGCTGAAGCTGAAGAAGCAATTAGTAAAGCCGAGCTTCATGTGAGTAAATATAGGAATGTTACTGAATTAGTCGCGGCAATAGAAAATCAGGAATAGGATGGCAACTGGAGGAATTGAATGTATATCGAAATGAAGAATGATGAATATGAGAAGTTTGAAGAATATGTTGCCAAAACAGAAAAGTCGCAAGGAGCAGAGTGGGATAAGTTGAGGGAGATGGTTAATAATCATAAAGATTCTAGAAAGTCAGATGATGACGAATTAGTCCAATACTTTATCGTTAACTCAGAACTCAATATGTCAGCAGGTAAGATTGCTGCTCAAGTGGCACATGTGGAAACATTGTGTACTATGTCTATCTTAAATGAGGGTAGAGTGCAATTCGATGAAGATGATGATATTAATCAAAGATATGAAATGTTTTACAAATGGTTAAATCACAATCAACCTAAAATCATCCTTCGCGGCAAACAAAAGGAACTAGAAAAGTTAATTGAACAAGGCTGGTATTATATCTGCGACAATGGACGAACAGAAATACCTGAAGGATCACTGACTGTAATTGGGTGCTCTCCTGAATGGAAATCGGTGATGAAGCCAATCGTGAAGAGGTTTCAGTTGTTATGAAAAGGAAAAGAGTGAATAGTGGAATTACTATAAACGGACTGATAAACAATGGCAATAGCGATACAAGAACACTAGATGAAAAAATTGAAAGCTTGCGTAAATTAGGTGTGAATGTATCGGCTGTAATAGAAGACAAGACATTGTGGTCTAGAATAAAACGATATTTTTTTTGGAATTGAAGTATCTGATATTAATACAAAGGGAGAATGTATTCTAGAAATGAGGAATAATGAACTATGGAGTTTACTAGAAAAACAATTGAATTTTCCTGAAGAGGATAAGAAGAATCCTTTCTATCTAATCCATCTTAAAATTAATCCATCTCAAGATACAGATGCTTTCGTTTTAAATCCAAACTCTCCATCACACTTGGAATGGTGGTATGAAAACGAACATGAGAAATGGAAGATCATTGAGGAACATGGATTTGAATTGTTGATGATTCTAGAATCTGAAAACATTACCCTAAAAGACGCGGCAGATAAATTAATTGAGTTTTATCAAAGTAAATAAGTCGTTTAGTTCATAAGGGAGGTAGGTGTTGCTTTTGATTGTGTGTTGAGTAGTATTGTAAATATAGTAAAAATAAAAATATAAGGGAGTATGATATAAAATATGACAAATCAATTAACAGTATTTCAAGGGCAAGAGGTAATGATTCTCACAAAAGAGGACGTGAATGTTGATTTCAAAGGAGATTTCTTGATCCGAGCGAAAGACGTGGGTATCGTTCTTGAATATGAGACAAGTAATGCAACTAAAGAGGTGTTAAAGTTCTGCAAGAAGGATCAAATCCTCACTTTGAAAAATTCCAACATTTCATTAAGTGTGAAAAGCACTTATCGAAAATTGAATAATACTGGTGAAGCATTCATTACTAATCTTGCCTTAAATCGCGTGTTTGGAAAGTCAGAGAACCATTCCAAGATTGGCTTTATGAGGAAGTTGTGCCATCTATTCAAAAGACAGGTGGATATGTCGGTAATGACGATTTGTTCATTAATACATACATTCCGCAAGCTGATGAAACTACAAAATTATTGTTCAAGCAAACTCTTGGCGCAATGAAAGAACAGATTGAAAAAATCGCTGCCTTAGAACCCAAAGCAACCAAGTATGATATGTACCTTAATGCTGACGGTTTGATCCAGTTAAACGAAGTTGCCAAATTGTTGAATATTGGATTGAAAACATTCTATGCGATTCTTAGAATTGAAAGCAAAAGAAGCCAGACATACATATTCCAACTCGTAAGTTTGAGACTAAAGGTTATTTCGTAGTCATTAGAGAGCAGCAAGCGAACAAGCAAGGTAAGTTAGTATGGCAGTCAATTGCATATGCGACACATCAAGGGTTTGATTTCTTAGATGAGTTTTTTAAGAAATACTTTGAAGATGAGATTGCTTGATAATACATAGCTTGTAAAGTAAAAATAACATAAATTAATATTACATAGTGTATTATTCAAGTGTGACAGTGAGGACATAGTAAGGTGAGAGGCTTCCTAAATAGGTATCGGAGAATTTATAAATGAAATTAACTTTAGTAAAGCAAGTAAACTTTGGAACAATGTTAATGGATTTCTATATGGATATGAATGGCGAACCATGGGCTACACGTGAACAGATCGGAACAGCATTGGGGTATGGAGATCCAATTAGGGCTATTTCTAAAGTCCACGAACGTCACGAAGAACGATTTAAAGATAAATCAGTAGTAGTCAAACTGACCACCACTGATGAAAAAGATTACAGTACTACGTTATACAATGCTAGAGGTATTACAGAGATTTGTCGTTGGGCTAGAACTGAAAAATCAGATGAATTTTTTGATTGGGTGGCAGACATTATTGATGAACTACGAAGAAATGGTGTTGTTGTATCCGATACCGCGACACACGAACAAGTTAAATTCAACATCTCAACATTTATGGCTAATTTAGATGAGTACAATATCACAAAACTATATAATCTCGTCGAAGAGTTCTTAAGTTTTCATCGTGAGAAGAAGACACGCTTACCTTTTGAACGTTCAAATAAGAAGCGTCATGGAAATAAGAAATTGAAAAACCACATCGAGTCGATGGAGGAAATTAGAAAAGAGCTGGTTACATATTTAGATGTTAAGATTCAACTTTTCAATAATTCCAATCAAGCTGGCTTAGCACAAGAATATGTGCGTATTAAAGGCTTGGTCGAATGGAAAGTTGAAAATATGCGGTATCGATCTGCTGCATGTAAATGAGGTAAAAAGCAATACATAAAAATGGAGAGTGTGATCAATCCACTCTCCTAATCCTATACATATTTACGAATCGCTTTAGCTACAAGTCCAGCGACAAATATTCCACCAAATAAATATAGAATATTAAAATTTGATAGGTTCAACATCCCTAAATAATCCAAATACATAAGAGCAACAAGACCAAGGAAAACTACTGAGCCAAATACATATTTGGGCGTCATATTAATTTTCTGTCAATTTGTTTAATTAACACTGACAACTTATCATCAATGGATTGCAAGAGTGACAACACTTGATTTTTATAGTTACGGTCAAAGTCTTTCTCTTCTTGTTCAGCATTTTCTTGTTGAGCTGTAATTTCTAGAATAAGTTTTTGTTTTTCAGCAGGTGAAAGATTTGGATTGCTTATCAAACGTTTTAATTCTTCTGACATGGTGCCCACTCCTTATTTGTGTAGTAATAGGTATATTATACCATATGAGACTTAGATTCACTATATTTAGGAGATAGAAAGTAAAATCAAACTAATACATAGTTTGTATAGTAAATATAAATAATATAAAAATTATAGGAGTGACTGAATGGTAATTATTAAACTTGAGAACGGCAATACAGTAAAATTGTTTGAAAAGAATGATGTAATTGAAAAGTTAGGAAGAACAATCGATGAGTGGAAATTGGTTGACCGATACCAAACGAAATTCCCTATCTTGAGTATTGTTGAGAGTAAAGACAAGCTTCCTATTGATAGCGAAGAATTGTGTGAGGCAATGGGAGTGGATGACCCATTCACATCATGGCTCTTAGCAGATAGGGCAAAAGTAAAGGGGAAATTAATTAAGTATAGATTTGTTCGAGGAGAAGACTTTATCGAGATTTCTCGAAAAAGTACTGGTGGTCGCCCAAAAACAGAAATCAAGCTCTCTATCAATTGTGCGAAGAAAATTGCTATGAGACAAAATAACGATGCAGGTAATCTAGTTGCAGATTATTTCATCCTAATGGAGCTATTAGCAAAAGATATGGATAAATGGATCAGCGTAAGAGAGCCAGAAAAAGATGGATGGACAAGAGTAAAAAAAGCATTATACGATAACTACATTTTAACTCACGATGGTAAGAAGCCAGATCATACTTGGTTCGAGGTCAAAGAAGCTGATTTAATTGACTTGAATCTGTTCGGATATAAGGCAGGAGATTTGCGAGAACTTCTTAAAATGGATGATAATGTTACTCGGAATCATTTAACAATTGAATGCAATCAAGCTTTATATGAAGTTCAAATCCTAGTAGAGAGTTTGATTTTAAGTGGAGTCGTATACAAAGATAGATTTGAATACGTAAAGAATTATTGCCAGAGTAAATTTAAGCATATTCCATCAGTTATCGAGGAATTAAAGAAAATAAAAGGATAATACATAGTATATAAAGTAAAAATAATAATATATCATGAAAGGAGAAAGATGGAAAGTAAACAAATTGTCATAGGTGATGATACATATGAATGGACAGTTGAGAACGGACAAGATGTATTAAGACAATACGATGAAGAGTTCAAAATGTGGGTTAAATTAAAATTTTCAACAAAAAGCACTGATATTAATTCAATTATTACCAATATATTAACATCCGAATTTATTTCAAAGACTGCTCACTAGCGGTCTTCTTTTTCGTTAATTGCTATGTTAAACTAGATATAATGATATAGGTCAAGGGGTGCAGTAAAATGGAAATGGTGAGGGAATTTACCGCGATTAAAAGAGTAGCCACTTTGTACCGTGTTTCAACCAAAGGACAAATGGATGGCGACGATATTCCAATGCAAGAAAGAGCATGTAGAAACTTAATTGATCTAAAACCAGAATGGAAATTGGTTAAAGAGTACACAGAGAAAGGAGTATCAGGATTCAAGGTTTCTGCCGCAAACAGAGATATTATCCAACAAGCAAAAGAAGACGCTGAGAATGGCTTGTATGATGTCTTATTGGTCTTCATGTTTGACAGGCTGGGAAGGAAAGATGATGAGACTCCGTTCGTCCTAGAATGGTTTGTTAGCAAAGGAATCGAGATGTGGTCGGTAAATGAAGGTCAGCAAAAAATCGAACAGCATACGGATAGACTAGTTAACTATCTAAGGTTTTGGCAATCGAGTGGAGAGAGCAGAAAAACTTCAGAGCGTGTAACCGAAAAACATAAACAGATGGTAGAGGATGGCATCTTTAGGGGTGGTGGAATTCCTTATGGTTATATTGGAGTCGATTCAGGAGTTACGAATAAAAAAGGCAAACCATTGCTCAAGATGGCTCTTCACGAAGAAGAGAGCAAAATAGTTAAAAAAATATATGAATTGGCTCTTTATGAGGGTTATGGTCAACTCAGAATTGCAAAGTATTTAAACGAGCTTGATGTTCCAGCAAGAAAAGCTAAGAGTTGGGGATCGCCCACGGTAAATGTAATTCTAAAAAATCCTATTTATAAAGGAGTAATGAGATATCGCACCGAAAAAGGTGAGACACTTTCACAAGAAAATCCCGAAATCGTAATAGTTTCAGAACAAGAGTGGAATCAGGTTCAATTAATTCGTGAAAGTAAGAATCCAAAGAATTACGGCGAAGAAGAAAACAATACTCCTATGAGTACTAAAGGAAAGCTGCTGTTTATTGGTATGGCTAGGTGTGGATGTTGTCATTCAAGATTTACCTCTACTTACTTTACTAATAAGTATCGTGGCAAGAATGCTGAAAAAGCTAAGATCTATAGCAAAACAATGAGCTATAGATGTTCGGGAAAGCTTCAAGGGAAAACGGGTTGTGATGGACAATCTACATTTGCACAGACAAAAGTAGAAGGTGTTGTTATGAAAAAGATATATGGTTATTTAGATCAGCTGAACACAGTCGACTTAACTACTCAGATTCAAAATTTTAAGAAAAAGAATTCCAATGATGACGACAAGCATTTAAAAAAACTTCAAAGTTCGATAGAAGAATTCTACGAAGAATTATCCGCATTAAATGCTGAAGTACCAAGAGCAATTATGGGCAAGAGTTCGTTTAAGCCCGAACTATTAAATAATCTAATCGAATCAAAAAATAATGAAATTGCTGGCCTACGGATCGAGATAGAGTTGTTGGAGAAAAAGATAAGTTCTAAAAAGTTTGAGGAAAATGAGATGGAGGAATTAAAAAAAATAACACCCATTTGGAAGGATGTCTTTGAAAAGGCAAGTATTGAAAAAAAGAAAATGATGCTTGCCACTATAATTGATACGATTTATGTGAGCAAAGAAGGGATTGAAATCAATTTAAGACTTCATATCAACGATTTTATTAACCAAATTTACTGTGATACTACTACACGGTGCTCTCCCAGCTGAGCTAACAAGTCGTTTTTTGAAGACAATTAGTAATATACCAAGGATTTAGCTGATTGTCAACAGTTGAGCTTTGATTTAGCGATACAAAAATGGGAATATTTTCTGTATAAGGTGATTCGTCTTGCGTTTCTTTTTAGATCTAGGTAGATATGGGGAGTTTAGATGCTTAGTGTAGAGGGTTTCATCATTTTTGCCATGCAGGATGTTTATTTCTTCTTCGGATAGGCCTTGTGAGGTCATGTCGATGACAACCTTTCTTGACGTTCATGTCCTTAATGTACCATAGATGGGTACTTGTTTAATAGTAGGGCTTTCATCTTGGCGAGATTTATGGTAACTTGTTGTCATTAGGGCTTGGGAGGAACAAGGAAATGACGAAACAACAGCATCGATGGAATTTACGTTTGAAAAGCAGTAATGTTTATTTGGGAACGGTCTATTTAGGCGATCCGCTGCCGGAAGTGGAAGATGTTATTATGATAGGCGATAAGAAATATACGATTCTTGAATTGGGAAGCAATCGTGACGCAAGTGACGTATTTGTAGAAGAAGTGAAAAAGAAATAAGGCTTAAACGAAAGAGCTAATCCGGAGGGTCAAAACCCATCGAGACTAGCTCTTTTTTGTTTGCCATTACACTCTTTTATTGTTTGCCATTACACTCTTTTTTTATTTGTCATCACACTCTTTGTTCCCATCACACTTCATTAACTTGTTAATTAGTTGATTTGGTATAGCGAAGCAAGGCAATCGACGAACATTTTATTGTATTCCTCACGGGAATAGTCTTGGTTGCAGGCGATGTCTCTTCCAAGGAATTGGAACCAGGTGATTTCGGTGGGAACTTTTTTGTAAACAAATTTTTCGTTTTGGATGAGGAAGGTATCGTTCTCGTAATACGGTACGTTGTCAAATTGGAGGGCTTGTTCACCTTTTTGTTCGCTTACTAATGTAGCCAATAGGATGAGCATTCGGTATGGATCACGGAATATTTCATATTGTTCAGTCATGGTTAACACTCCTTTAGCTGATAGCGGTCAAAGACATCATACTAAAGCTTCAAGCTGAAAAGAATACGCCCATGCAAACTGGTGAGGAATTTGAAGGAAGATAGGATAATATTGAAGGTTATAAAAGAAAAAGACTGATAAACACTCTAAGGAGGATCGAGTGAATCAGTCTTTTTGAGCTTGCTCCTACATCAAAGGATTAGCGTTTGAAGCTGGAAAGTTGTTGCTCAGCTATTTGCACTAACCGTTTCGTAATGTTGCCGCCAATTGCGCCAGCATCACGTGTTGCCAAATTGCCGTTGTAGCCATTAGGGGAGAGAGGGACACCAATTTCCTGAGCGACTTCGTACTTCAGTTGATCCAATGCTGCCTTTGCTTGTTGCACGACTAAAGTGTTGTTTCTAGCCATTCAAATCATCTCCTTTTTTTTGGTACACCAGTATTATTTGAATGTTCAGATTATTTATTCGTGTTTTACCAAAAAAAATTAATTTATTTTTCTTATGGCTGAATGATGACCCCGGAAATGCAATAAACCCCCATCCTGTTAAGGGTGGGGGGAATTTATATTTGAAAATAAAAGGATTATTCCTCTTCGGATTCTTCGCTTTCTTCTGCAGCAGCAACTTCTTCAAGCGCTTCTGCCACTTCTTCAGTCGCTTCTTCGCTCACCACTTCTTCGGCGGACTCTTCGGCGATTTCTTCTTCGTTCTGGGATACTACTTCTTCCTCTTGGCTCATGTATTGTCACCTCCTCTGATACGTATAGTAACATTTTAACACGTCTATTGGCCTATACAAGTAGGTAGAAAGCTATCTTGGTAGATTTAATTAAATCTTAATCTGTTTGTCATTCTATGAAAGATAAGAGTAGCATTTGTTGTCATTCCATGCGGTAATAACGTATATTTTCGCCAGCTTTTTGTAGGAAGCATGTTTTATTTTTCGGATGAATATATATGAGGCGAAGCAGCAAAAGGTTTTCATTTGCTAAGCTGATTGGAGGATTCCGAATGAACCGGTCGGATGTGATTTTGGAGCTGCAGCTTGTACCCGAATTGCTTAGGCAAGCGGAAGCTATTTATGTGGATGCGGTGTCTGAGTTGTCCTGGGCAAAGCATCAGCTTTTGGCCAAGGAATGTGAAGTGATTGGGGATGGATTGGTCACAGGAAAGAATGAGCTTCAACGCCAAGCGGAAATGTGGCCACACACGAAAGAGCTGCAGGAACAGGTACTGCGGATGGAAGATGCTGTTGAGCATACGAAGGTTGAGTTCCATTTCTACAAGCGAAAGCTGGAGAATTTGCAAACGATTGCCAAGCTCATGACAATTTTATAGGTAGCATGAATCTGGAGGTCTGCAATCATTGGATTGCAGGCTTTTTAATATGGAAGCAAGCAAATGAAAAATTTGTTTGTGATATACGGTTACAGTCTAAGGCAGTTGTGCATCCTAAGGGTAGAATATGTCAAATGCCAAGTTTCGGGAGGATTTTACTACATGAAATCAATGAAGATGTTGATGACGATTAGTTTAGGATTAATAGTGCTTACAGGTTGTCAAAGTGTTAGAAGTGCTTCGACGAAAGAAGCGGTTCCACCACCCAAAGATGTGGAAGTTACGATGATTGGAACGAATGGCCAGTCAGTGGGAATGGCGAAGTTAAGCGCTGTTCCGGAGGGAGTGCTTGTTAACCTTCAGGTTAGCGGTTTAACTCCTGGTGCTCATGGTTTTCATATTCACGAGAAAGCCATTTGTGAGGCACCAAGTTTTGATTCAGCAGGAGCTCACTTCAATCCGACGAAGAAAGAGCATGGTTTTCTGAATCCCAAAGGGTTTCATGCTGGGGATCTTCCTAATTTGATTGTTGATGAGAAGGGAATTGGAACCATCTCTGCTATTACTAAAACGGTTGTTCTTCAACCGGACAAACCTAACTCTTTATTCAAGCCCGGAGGCACCAGTATCGTCATTCACGAACAGGCTGATGATCTGAAGACAGATCCATCCGGCAATTCTGGTAAACGGATTGCTTGCGGTGCTGTGAAATAAGGGAAGGAGCGATTTTGACAACATGATCAAAACACAAGATCTCAAGCTGCAAATGGACGAGTTAACAAAGCAAAACGATATGGTGCTCATAGAGCTCGAACAAGTGAAGAAGATGTTGATCAATGGCGCTCAAAGCTCACAAGGCACCCAAGAGCAGCAGCAATCGTCTGGCGATGATCAACAGCAACAAGCTCAAGGACAGCAGGATCAAAGTCAAGGTCAAGCCCAGAACTCGCATCAATTTCAAGATCCAAGCCAAGGCAATCAAGGCGGGCAAGGAACTCAAAGCAGCCAAGGTGGTCAAAGCGGTCAAGGCAGCCAAGGAACTCAAAGCAGTCAAAGCAGTCAAAGCAGTCAAAGCAGCCAAGGTGGTCCAAACAGTCAAAGCAATCAAGGCGGTCCAAGCAGTCAGAGCAACCAACAAAACAACCAAAACAACCAAAACAGCCAAAGCGCCCAAGGCGGCAATGGATCAAACTCACAGCAAGTGACGGACTTGGCTAATGAATTATTGAAGATTAAAGATTTAGTTGAGAAATTGGAACAAAAAACGTCGCAATATGTCAGCAGCCAATCAAACGGAACGTTGACAGAGAAGGATGCGGTTAATCTTATTTTGACTTTAATGAATGGAATGGTGGATTGGGCGAGTGAGTTCGTCTCCTCCAAAGCATCCTCAAATGGACAGTTACAATAATGCAGTTATAATAGTGACAAAAGAGCCGCCGACAGCAGCTCTTTTGTCTTTTTTTGTCGAAAGCAATTTGCTTAAATTAACTATTCTTTATATTTAATTAATTTATTTTTTAGCCGATTCGACAATATGTACATATTTACAGATGATAGATTGACCGATAAAGTAAGAGTAGATGATCAGAAAGTGATTAAACATGGACGAGGTGCAGGAATCATGAGAGAAATCGATATTATTGAAGTGCTGCGTCAATTAGGCATTGAGCCAGCTCAATTACATAAATGGCTTTCCACGCAAGTGGAGAATAATGAACTGCAAAGCTCCGCCTTGGAAGGCCCTGGTAGCTCTGTGGCTGCTGAGAGTTGATCCCAAGTACATCGCTTATTTGATAACTCCGATTCCTTCAAGCTTCATCTGGATATTCACATGAAATTCTAACTCTGGATAGAGGGCTTGCCACGTATGCCATTCCTCCTCAACCTTGCCAAAATGATGCGCTCGATAATTCAATCCAAACCCCATGGGATCCAGATTCTCTTTTTGGAGTTTCTCTAATAGTTTTGACATAGCCTCTGATTGTGTTTTTTCGACGGCTTTCTCGTAAGCCGCTAATTGATTAGCATCTAGATGAGTAAAGGTTTCTTCGATGACACCGCGCATTCGAATATCTATTTTTGCATAAGGTCGCTGATTAGCCGGAGCATATACGCGGAATTTGGAACGCAGATTATCCACAGATATGAAAAATTTGGAATCATTATAAGGCGTCGCAATCTCCACTTTATTGAGGTTTCCTTTCATAATATTAAACAACCTTGTCTCATGCATGTTCAATGCTAATTTAGACCGCTCTTTATCGAAGACGAGAGATGTATTAATGGTGTAGTGTTTATCAGAAGCTTGGATAATCGGAATGATAGGGTCTAGGCCCAGTTCTTTTTTTTTGCGGTAAAAGTCGAATAGGTATTCAGAAATGATGTAGCCAGATTCCACCCCTGTTTTGCCGAAACTAAGGAGAAGGGCGTTGCCTGGGAGTCGTTCATGGGCGATCTCTGTCCCTAATACGGCTTCTGCGGAAGGACTTCCGGCAGCCAGCCAGGATACAAGCTGGATGTCTCTGCGGCGATTTAACCAATCCGTCGTTTCGCGTATAGTTTCCTTTAAAAGAGACTGCCCGAAGATTACAATTTTGGCATGTCCAAAATCCAATTCCTTGTCTACTTTGGATTTGAGAATTCGTACACAATCGGTAATGGAATTTCCGTCTTGTGTAATTAACTCGAATTTAGCGGTACCCATATCGATGTTATTCCCTGGGACAGCTAGTTTGAGGGTTAATCGATATTTGGCGTCTTTTTTCTCGGATTTATCGATTCCGATCGCAACTACGAAGAAACGTCTGTCAATATCTTTAAATCCACACGCACTGCAAAGGCAAATGAGAATCAGAATGACAACGAATTTCTTCATTGCTTTTTCCTCCTGGCCAGCATAAACATAGTAATAACTAAGGCTATTTCAGAGGCAAATCGTATATTTAAAAAGTACACGCCGGTTTGATATAAGGTTTGATCATTAAATAGATAGCTGAACAAATAAGTTGTTAACCCCATGACGCCAATAACAATCCAAGAAAAATAGGATTTGTCTTTTTTACGCGGCATTAGCTCTTTAATGAATTCTAAACATACATGCCAATGGATAAAAGAACCTGCCAAGCTGATGTTAGTATACAGGTACATAAAGATAAATAAGACCCTCTCGACTAAGCCAAATTCCACTCGCATGGAATCGGAAGTTGAAATCCAGGGATAAATATAAGCATTAACATTCATAGTCCCATGGAATCCTACAGGTATAAGAAAGCTGGTTGCGAGCACGCACGTGCCGACTATCGGAATTGTCCAGAGGAATGGCATTTTCTTGGCGGTCCCCATTAAACGATTGAATATAACTAAGTTTGTGTAGCCAGTGAAAATATAGGTTCCCGCAGCAAATGTGTCCCAAGTAGGCACATTCCAGACATGGGATACGATCTCCATACAGGCATCGTAATTCATTGAATTGTTCGTTACTGCTTTGTAAAGCACCCAAAGAACGAAAGGGACATTCATGATAATCAGTATTTCCATGCTATAAAGAATGGTATCAGAGCGCAGACGAGCGATTAGCCCGATAATACATATGAATGCGAACGCGATAACCATTGATGAGATATCCGGATTGATATATTTCTTTGTAATTTCGCTAAAGGAGATAACGGTAATCATCCCAGCAACAAACCAGATGCTCAGGAAATAAATGATAAAGGGAATTCGAATCCAGTTTGGCATATGATTTTTTAGAATCTCAGGCAATCCTAGTCCTGGAAACTTCCGAATCGAATTCACGAATACAATTAAGAGCGTGGAGCCAATCGGTATCGAAAGAAGCATAGCCATAGTGCTTCCTTCAAATCTGTGTGAAATCAGAACCCGAGGAGCGAAGAGTATAATATTGGCAAGCATATTCAAAAAAACCAAATAGTAAAAATAACGATACATTGGTGCATTCACCCCACTTAGGCTCAGCTCGCTTTATTTCCTATAGAAAAAAACACGCAAATATGGCACGCCGAAGCTCCTTAGATTTGTCATATAGGTAATCATCCCGATAAGTCCAAGAACTAGGCCGGTAATGCCGAGCATGGAGGCGAGCAGCACAAGCGGATATTTCATAATTCTCATCGCGAAGCTCATAGAATTGATAGGAACTACAAAGTTGGAAATGGCTACAGTCGATACAATAATGATCATGATATTGCTGATTAGCCCTGCCGAAGTTGCTGCCTGTCCCAGAATCAATCCGCCAACGGTTGTCGCTGTAGATCCGACGGATTTGGGAAGGCGTATGCTCGCCTCTAACAGCAGTTCCATAAGCCCTAGCATCAGCAGCACTTCCACATAGGCTGGATAGGGTACTGACGCTCTACTACCGGCAATGGAGAGCGCTAATTGAACACGGAAAATCTCAGGATTATATGCGGTTAGAGCGACGTAGGCGGCCGGTAAGACAAGGCTGAGAAATAAGGCGATATACCGAAGGAATTGCAAAAAATAGCCAACAAGGGAAAGTTGATAGTTATCATCCATGGCAGAATAGAAGTCAAAGAAAACAGCAGGCAGGATCAGGACAAAAGGGGTTCCTTCAAGCATGACAATGACTTTGCCTTGCGACAGATTAAGAATGGCTCTGTCAGGGCGCTCCGTATTGATAAATGTAGGGAAAATGGTGTATTTCTGCTTCGTTAACAACTGGTGCAATTCAGTCACTGATTGCAAGTTATCTACCTTGATTTCATCTAATTTCTTCTTAAGCTGATCCAGAACCTCGTGATCAACGTTCATGTCATCATACAGAAGGCAGAGTCTGGATTTGGACAAGCGGCCAAGTTCGCGCGACTCTACACGCAATGAACTATTTTTGTAGCGGAATCTAATCAAGTTGATATTCGTATCGATATGTTCACTGAAGGCTGTTTGCGGGCCTTGGATCGTAGCTTCTACTTGGGCATCGCTTAAAGCGGCGGCTTTAATCTGCGCGGCTTGAAAGAGGAGGAAATGATCTTTGAACACGATGGCCACATAACCGGACATGATCTTATTCAGGGAATCAACATTAGAAGCAGGTCTGTCGCAGCCAGGAAAGGAGAGTAAATAATCTTCCAGCTCATCTTCATTGTTCATTTGGAAAAAAGGTTGGATAATTTCTTCTCGGATCACTGCGCTGTCACAGATGTTCGTAATAAAAAGGAGTTCAACATACATGCGTGTTGATTTCATCGTGCGATGCTCCAAATCATCCGATGGGCCCAATTTGTCAAGAAGCCACTGCTTGTTTTGGCTTGTTTGATCCAAGGATATCCTTCCTCTCCAAGCAAAGTTTTCCTCTTAGTCTGCCTTGTTGCTTCCTGATCTATCCATTTGAACAACGTTTTATTTCCATGATGCGGAGGTTGGCTGAGGCTTGAATGAGCACTTCAAACAAAAGAAGCAGGTGATCCATTCCTTAGGGAACGGATACCTGCTTCTGTGATTAGACCTCTCCGGCAGTAGCCGTGGAAGGGGATCTGAACATCATTTGCTTTGCGCAGTATTCAATGATTTCACTTCTTCGAACAATGCCGATAAATTTATCGGCATCGTCCACGATCGGGACGAAGTTCTGAATTTTCGCCAAATCGATGAGATCTTCCATATCGGCGTGAATATGAACCGGCTTATTGTTCATACGCAGAGGAACTTCGGCAAGGGTATGCCGATGCGTATTTTGAAAACTTAATCCTTCTGAATTTTTGAGGAACCAGAGCAAGTCGCCTTCTGTTATCGTTCCTACATAGTGTCCGTCGTCCGAGAGAATGGGAACCGCGGTATACCGATGATATTCCATTCGTTCTAATGTTTGGCGCAGAGTTGCTTGTAGGGTAGTCGTAATAACCTCAGATTTGGGTAATAAGAAAAAAGCAATATTCATGCTTGCACACTCCTTAGAGTTTTCCAAGGGAAAACTTTCTTCATGGATTAAAAGTATAAGATCATACTTGATACAGCTTGGTCATAATGAAATCTTTGCTTTGGGGCAGCATGTCTATTGTATCAAAGTTTAGGAATAGAATCTAAACCTGTGATGGATGCTAATGAAGAGGTGAAGCATATGAATCGAGCATTAACGACAGCACTGATAGGAATTGGGACGGCGCAGCTTATGAAAATTCCATGGCATTATGCGGCAAGCCGGCAGTGGGATTGGTCGCAAGTGGTTCAAACGGGAGGAATGCCTAGTTCCCACTCCTCTGGTGTAAGCGCCCTTGCCACGTACATAGCGATGAAAAAAGGCGTTTCGGCAATTGATTTTGCGGTAAGCTCTGTTTTTGGCGCTGTTGTCATGTATGATGCGATGGGGATTCGCCGAGCAGCTGGTGAGATTGCGGTTGAAGTCAATGATCTGGATGAACAGGTCGAGCGATTAGCGAAACAGCAGCCAGGGATCTATCATGCACGCAGACGCAAAGCCCTGAAGGAACGACTTGGCCATCTCCCTAGAGAAGTTCTGGGAGGGGCGCTCCTAGGCATTGCTGTGGGCGCTTGCAGCTATTTGTTGGAGAAGAAGTAGGGCTGAAGATGTGGACAACTTTTCTGGAATGAGATAAGATCAAGGGACGTTCTCAGAAAGGAAGAAGTTCATATGGAAATCATTCGTGTTACTACTGAAGATCAATTAAAGGGCTGTTTTGAAGTTCGCTACAAGGTATTTGTGGATGAACAGCAAGTTCCTGAGCATTTGGAGATGGATGAGAAGGATGAATCACCCGAAGCATGTCATCACTTTCTAATTGTAGACGCCGATAAGCCCGTTGCGACAGCCCGCTGGTATGAATACCAGCCTCAGACAGCGAAGATGCAGCGTGTTGCGGTATTGAAAGAATATAGAGGCCAGTCATTAGGCAAACAAATCCTGCTTGCGATGGAAGAGCAAGCGAAAGAATTGCAGTGTACTTCATCGATTCTGGATGCGCAGTGCCAAGCAGAAAGCTTTTACAGCCAATTGGGGTATCAGGTGATTTCGGAGGAGCCGTTTTATGATGCCGGCATTCTCCATGTTAGAATGAAAAAGCCGCTTAGCTAAAAGCGGCTTTTTCTATGTAGGTTTCACTTTCTGCTAATGGAAAAGTAAGTATAAATCGAGTGCCTTTTCCAGGCTCGCTTTCGACTTCGATGGTACCTTGATGATCTTGAACGATTTTGTAGCAAATGGATAAGCCTAGCCCCGTACCATTTGATTTGGTGGTGAAGAAGGGATGGAATATTTTCTCCAGCTGATCACTGGGAATTCCGGGGCCATTGTCTTGAATGATCATGGTTGCCGTTTTTGGAGCAAGACTTAATTCCATCCGGACGATGCCGTTTTCTTCCATAGCCTCGCAAGCATTTTTAACAATGTTGAGGAGGAGTTGGGTGATTTTGTCCTGATCCATCCAGAGCGGGACCGGATCCAAAGCTTCTTTGTAATGAATTTGATGTCCAAAGCGTGTGGCTTCCGATTCCATGAGGGCAATGACTTTGAGAATGCATTCATGAAGAGAATAAATGCGGAAGTCGATGCTGTGGGGCTTTGAGAATTGGAGAAATTCCCCTGTCAAATCACTCATGCGATCAATTTCATCCATAATCAATCCATACCAATTCTCAATGTTGTAACCGTTTGCTTTTGAAATTTGCAGAAATCCTTTCACTGTTGTTAATGGATTTCGTATCTCATGCGCCATTCCTGAAGCTAATTCTCCGATTACTCTAAGCTTATCTGACCTCAGCATATGCTCTTCACGTTTCAGCCAGGATTCACGTTTCCTTATAAATAAATTATGCTCGGCAAGCAGAATTAGATCATCTTTTGTTAAACATTCGAGAGGGTAGGAGGCAATTCCGTATGTGATTTGGATGCCCGTCAATTTCGGAAGCTCGGAATCCAGCTTAAGCTTGAGCGAGTCTGAAGATAATTGATCAGGACCGGGATGCAGCGGCATAACAACCGCGAACTCATCGCCGCCGTACCTGGAGATAAACAAAGCATCTTTGAATAAAATTTGCAACAGCTCAGCCATTTGTTTCAAAATGAAATTTCCGGCTTGAAATCCGCCGGTCGTGTTCATCGCTTTCAGATCCGTGCAATCGATGAGAATCAGAACCAGCTTCTGCTTCTGTTGAATTAGCTGCTCAAGCCTGCGATGAGCTTCCTCGTAATTGAACAAGCCCGTCAGTGAATCTTGCTGCGCATATAAATTACGTTCTTTCTTTAAACGGTCCGTTTTTTGGAGTGTGGAGTAAGTGGCTCTTGTTAGTATAGCGACCGTTGTAAAATATAGCGTACACTGAATATAGTAGATCCACGACACATGATGGATGCCTTTAATTAAACAAACATTAAGCAAAAAAACGATCGTGTAGGCAGCGGTTAGCAGCCAGGACTTTTTTTGGTTTTCCTCTGAATATATGTCTCGAAGAAGCGTTAGGATGTAAAGAGGAAGACAGAGACTTGAATGTCCCAAATAATGCATTGAACCGATGATTAGCAGCCGAAACCAAGGGATGGCAGGGTGTTTTGTTGGAATTATGAGACTAATGAGGTAAAGGCCAAAGGCCAGAATAAGTAAATTTGGATGCGATGCTGTATGTAAGATCATGGTATACATGAAATAAACGGTTGCATAAGCCAAAAGAATCCAATTGATTACCACTGTATCATCTCCTGAATGTAAGTATAGACTTATTTTACACCCATTTGACAAGTTCTCTGTCTGTTTACCAATTCCTGCTGATTTCCAAAAAGATTAGCAAAAAAACACTGATTATCACGAAAAAGAACCTGAGGGCGCATGTCCCTAGGTTCGAAAAAACACTATTTATGAAAGGGTAAGAACTTCATGTTGTTGGATAAACCGCATACTTCCGGTTTTCCCGATATAATTCATCATATTGTCGCCATAGTGCATGAGGTAGATTCGTTCCTGGATGTCATGGGGCAGTGTCAGCAATTGCTCCAGCGTTGCGTGAATCGCACCGTAGCCGCTTAATTGGCAATCATGGAGAATCGTATGGCAATTCCTCTTGTTGACAACTTCTTGCATTAAAAGTTCTGCATTAAACTGTGTGTCTGCACTATAGAAGGTCCGATCATTAATGAACAAGGAGTAATTAGGCTTATGAGGAATATGCATGGTAGTAATCATTTCGACGGTAAACCCAGGAAGTATTTCTGTAGGAATATGTTCGTCAATTAACACGATCTCGAAATAATCTTCGATCCGGGTGAAGCCGTCTGAAGGATTGTACATGCCGCCTTTCAAGGTGTTCTCCCAAAGGATCGCGGCGATGGATTGGGTTAGGAAAAGTTTGGTTTTCTTGTGATTAAACTCATATAATAGTCGAAAGGCCATTTCCTCCAAGCCGCCAACGTGATCGGCGTGAATATGAGAAATGATGATGCCATCAATTTGATCTGGTTGTATATTAATTTCATGAAGCGATTTAGGCGTTGAGTATCCGCAATCGATTAGTACGTTTCCGTTAGTGGAGCGAACTAATGCGCTTGTATTATAAAGAGTTTTGGCAAATGCACTGCCAGTTCCCAACATTTGAATTTGCAAGCTCATTCAGCAGCCTCCCAGAATTCGACAAAAATCATCTTTTCCTAATGTAGCATGGGAGGTTAATGAATATCAACCTTTATCTCGTGCCCAGGCGATGAAATGACGCTAAATCGGCTAGTTATTTGTCATATTAAGTAAAAGGTGAGGATGTCAATGATGCTATGGTTGATAATTTGTTTCGTATTGCTCGTTCTGATTGGTTTCATTTTGGTAGGTATATCGACCTATGTAGGCTGGCAGTTAACGCATCCCAAACGCAAGGCGCTGGATGACTCGCCAGAGCATTATGGCTTAGAGAAGCAGGACATCAAATTTGCCAGTTTGACTGGGGATGTTGAGCTGGATGGGTGGCTTTTGAAGCCGCCTGCCGGGGCAAGGAGGGAGAATCCTGTAACCGTTATTATGTCTCATGGCTACGCGGGAACGCGTCTCGAGAAGGGTTTGCCTGCGCTTGCTCTGGCTGAAGCGATTGTAGGAGCGGGTTATCCTGTGTTGATGTTTGACTTTCGGAATTCAGGACGCTCGGAAGGAAACCTGACCACTGTTGGCTATTTGGAGAAACAGGATGTGAGGGGAGCGATTGCGTGGGTCCAGGAGCATATTTCGGATAAAATCTGCCTGCTTGGGTTCTCGATGGGGGGCACAACCTCTCTATTAGCTGCAGCGGAAGAAGCTTCTGTCAGAGGGGTTATTACGGATAGCGCGTTCAGTCAGCTTAGTCCCTATCTCCAAGATAATCTACCAGTGTGGTCTAAGCTTCCCAGGTTCCCCTTTACGCCGCTTATTCTAGCCATTCTACCAAAGCTCATCGGTATTAATCCAAGGCATGTGGATGCACTTGCTGCCGTTGATCAGATCTATCCGAGACCGATTCTTTTCATACACAGCCAAAGTGATGACGCGATTCCTTGGTCGAACAGCGAAGCTATGTGGCTTAGGCATCCTGAAGCTTTTGAGATTTGGCTGACCGAGCAGGGAAGTCATGTCGGCTCTTACCAGAAACAACCGGAAGCCTATACGGAGCGAGTTCTTGCTTTTTTATCAAAATTATAAAATCATCGCAACTCTTCCAGAGCTTCGGAGTATAAAGATGCAGACACAAAGATTACTAACAAGAGCTGGAGGTTAAACGAATGAAAGTTCAGCGGATATTTGCGTTGATGCTGGTGTTTTTTGTTCTAAGCACGGCTGCAGTGGTGGCCTCATCGATATGGGGGGATTTTAAGGGTTATAATATTGCGCGTTTGGTTGTCAACAATACGACCTCAGAGTTTGGAGATTCAGATGTTCCCCCGCTAATTATCGAAGGCAAAACGGTTCTGCCATTACGTGCAGTAAGTGATGCATTGCAAGCATTGGTGAAATGGGATAACTCCAACAAGACGGCTTATATGTACAAACCAAACGTTCACTTATTCTTTACGACCGAGGTGCGTAAAGATTCAGCCATCGTTCCATTTGGTGTCGTAGAACGCGGGAAGCAAGCCGATTTTATTGTGTTTGCGCAAGTCGATAATTTGAAGACCACTATCAATTCGGTTCAAGTTTCGATCTTCTCACCAAGTGGGAAAAGCGTTGTAACACCGGTGGTGAAATCCATATCAGATTCCAAAGAAGCTTTTTGGCTAAAAGTTCCTCTGTATGGTGTATCCTTTGATGAAGCGGGAACCTACGTCGTGAAATTCGCGATGAAACAAGAGGGAGCTAGCGACTATTCTGTCGTTTCTGAGAAACAGATTCAATCGGAATAGCAGTAAAGGCATAGAAAGTGGTTTGACCTCTTATAATGAACATGTTAGGATAATTACGTAACTAATTATTCGACGAAATGAGGTTCTGCCTGTGAGCGATGAGAAGCACGATCATGTACACGGCCCGGACTGTGACCACGATCACGAGCATGGGGAAGATGTTTTTATCGTAACGGACGAGAACGGTGAAGAACACGAGATGGTTATGGTATATACATTCCAATCTCAAGAGCAAGCGTATGCTGTATTGCTTGATCGTAATGATCCCGAAGCCGACGGTGTTATTTTCCGCGTTGAGGAAGAAGACGATGAAGCCTTCCTTGTTAACATTGAAGATGAGCAAGAATGGGAACGCGTAGTAACCATCTACAACGAAATCGTAGCTCAAGAAGGCGAAGAATAAGAGCTGTACATAAGAACCCCCTAGCAGATTTCTCTGTTAGGGGGTTTCTGTTTGCAAACTTTCATTTTCTGGGATTGAAATACATGATTCTTCCATTGAAAAGATGCAGCTCTGCTTTCAGCAGCTTACCGAGGTATTTACAGAATTCATTGCCTTTGCTCTTGTCGCCGTGCGTGGCGTCATCAGGTAGTACAACTTGAACATAATGCCGTTCTTCCTCTTGCTTCTGCTCATTGCCGACACCAATCACTATGTATTTGTATAAGGGATTGATACCTTTCAGATAGAACCATTTGCCTTCGCCTTCTGGCTTAGTTTCAATGGTATAAGGGAAGCCGGCTTCGTCGTACTCCCAGCCAAGCTGCTTGGCTGTCAAGGCAAGCTGCTCACGATAATGAAGCAGTCTTTCCTTCAATTCTTCCAAGGTGAGCGCGGCTACGGTGGAGCCTGTTACGAATTTAATATAAGCGCTTTGAGCCATTCCTTGATCACCTCATTCGCTAAACATCAACAACATCATAGCATCATGTAAACGGTTTTACAATATCTACCTGATTCGAGGAATGCTAGAAAATAGCTTGTGTTTCAACGATGACTTTGACATTCTTCACGCTGCGGTCTTCAGGTCCCTTCACAGGCAAGCCGACTTCCACATGTTCTACGATGTAGTCTATCAACTCTTGTGTGATAACTTCACCTGGAAGCAGGATCGGAATACCTGGCGGATACACATAGATGAATTCAGCAATGATACGGTCGGCCGAGTCTTTAAAAGGCAGAATTTCGGTTTCCCCGTAGAAAGCATCTCGTGGAGTCAGTGTCAGCTGAGGTATAGCGGGAACCTTGATGACGACTTCTTTGACTTCAACCACATCATCATTGATATGGGAGAGCTCGCGAAGCGCTTGCAGCAAGGTTTCGATGTTGTCCGGGGTATCTCCCGGTGTGATGAGACAAAGGATGTTATACATATCGCTCATCTCAACTTCAATATTGTAGTGATCGCGGAGCCAGTTCTCAGCTTCAAAGCCAGTAATGCCAAGCTTGCGAACATGCACGCAAATTTTCGTTGGATCATAGTTGAAAGTAGCTTCTTCGCCTAGAATTTCTTCTCCAAAGCAATAAAGGTTAGGAATTTCATTGATTTGTCTGCGCGTGTACTGGGCTAATTCAATTGTGCGTTCAGCCATTTCTCGGCCATTCAAAGCTAAATGTCTCCGAGCCGTATCTAGCGAAGCTAGTAAAATATAGGAAGTTGAGGTCGTCGTCAGCATCGAAATAATCGTTTGGATGCGTTTCGGATTTACGCGAGTTCCTTTTACATTAAGCACCGAGCTCTGTGTCATGGAGCCGCCCAATTTATGTACACTGGTAGCGGCCATATCAGCTCCCGCTTCCATCGCAGACATGGGCAGCTTGTCATGGAAGTGAATAAGCACACCATGCGCTTCATCAACCAAAACTGGCATATTGAAGCTATGAACAAGATCCACGATCTCTTTCAAATTCGTACAAACTCCGTAGTAAGTAGGATTAATAACCAGCACAGCTTTGGCGTCAGGGTGCTTCTCCAAGGCTCTGCGAACAGAACGAGTTGGAATTCCGTGATCAATACCTAAGTTTTTATCACGCGCAGGTTGAATGAATACCGGCTTAGCGCCGACGAAAATAATCGCGGCAAGCACTGATTTATGAACATTCCGCGGGACAATGATTTTATCGCCTTCCGAGCATACCGTCATGATCATCGTCATGATGGCACCGCTGGTGCCTTGCACGGAAAAGAAGGTGTGGTCGGCGCCGTAGGCATCCGCAGCAAGCCTTTGGGCTTCCTCGATCACGCCCATTGGTTGATGTAGGTCATCCAGCGGTGCTATATTGATGAGGTCGATGGACAAGGCATTGTCCCCAATAAAGGAACGAAATTCCGGGTCCATGCCAACTCCTTTTTTGTGGCCAGGAATATGGAACTGAATAGGATTTCTCTCTGCATGTGCGAGCAATGCAGTGAACAGTGGTGTACGGTTATGATCCACCTGATTATCGCTTCCCTTCTATTGTGGATTGCTTGTCACGTGATGTAACAAACAAAATGAGTATATCAAAATAGAGCTATCATGCAAGTTAATTTTTTCAAAATAGTTTGCGCACATTCAGGTAAAACTAACAGCAACGTGTTAAAATTCGCCAAAATAAGGAGAAACCCTATGATTTTGATGGAAAAATGGCGTAAAAACCGCTTATTTTCCCCATTTGTGATGGAATTGTTAATTATTATGTTTGTCGTCGAATTTGTGAAGGGAGCTTTGCTTTTAACCATTTTGCCCGTGTATATGAAAACGACGCTAGGCGCCACAACTTTCATTATTGGTTGGACACTTGCTGCTCAATATATCGGCGATAATGTGCTGCGCACACCAGTTGGCTGGATTATTGACAAGTTAGGCTATCGCACAACGATGCTGACAGGTGTTCTTTTGACTTTTGTTTCTGTGGTTCTGATTGCCACGACGACGCAATATAGCTGGATGATCATCGGATGCGCTTTGCTCGGATTCGGCACAGCGCCATTATGGCCCTGTGTCATTACAGGCACAACGGAAGTGGCGGGAGAAGAAGGGAAAGCTACAATCATGAGCGTGGTCTACATGGCTTGGTTGTCGGGAGTCGGATTAGGTCCGGTGGCGATCAACTTTTTTGTAGGGGAAGCTCACTATAGTTCTTCATTTCGAATCTTGATCGGCTGTATGACGGTTGTGGTGCTTGTTGCTCTTCTGCTGCCAAGAAGACAGAACGCCTCAAGTGGGAATCAGTCTGTCAAAGCTGATATGGCAAGCAGAGACCGCGCTCCCTTCTGGAGTCGGGTAACCATTTATCTAAAAGAAGTACGACGTTCTATGAACGTGAGTCCTCTATTGTTTCCTGCGATGTTCGCACAAACGTTTGCCCTTGGAATCTTAACTCCCATTCTCACCCTTTATGCCAAAGAGGTGCTAAAGCTTACATCCTTTCAGTACAGCCTTTTTCTGATTGCAGGAGGAGCTGTTACAGTGATCTTTTTAGTGCCGATGGGGAAAATGGTGGATCGAATAGGGATTCGTCCATTTCTTTTAATTGGTTTCTCTTTGAGCGCTGCTGCGCTGTTATTCTTTACCTTCGCCAAAAGCATGCTGCTGCTCTACATGCTGGTTGCTTTGCTTGGGATTGGCTATGCCTTCATTATTCCGTCGTGGAATGCGCTGATTGCTTCCGTGATTCCCCCAGAGAAAAGAGGCGCGGTATGGGGATTCTTTCTCACCATTGAGGGACTGGGCATGATCGTCGGCCCTATTGTTTCAGGGAAGTTATGGGATGTGTACGGTTACCATGCTCCATTCCTGATGAGCGGTTCCGTACTCGTTCTGCTGCTTGTTCTTCAAATGTTCATTTCCATACCCAAAAAAGGTATGGTACGATAAGGGAAAATGACTTATTTGGAGGCTTAAAAGCTACATGAATAAACAGATTGGAATCATCATGCTGCTGTTGATGACCATATTCATTGGATTCGGTATTATTATCCCGATTCTGCCCGAAGTGGTGAAGGGGGCAGGCTCTGAATATCATAACGCACTGTTGTTATCGGTTTACTCCGCGGCTTCGTTTCTCATGTCACCGATTTGGGGCGCTCTTTCCGATCGCATTGGACGCCGCCCAATTATCCTAATCGGCTTGCTTGGTTTTAGTATCAGCTTTCTGATTTTTGGATTTGCCAACGATCATTTGTGGATTATGTATGTGTCCCGCATTCTAGGCGGGTTATTCTCAGGTGCTGCTACGGCATGTGCTGTCGCTTATGTGGCAGATATCACGACTGCAGAGAATCGCACCAAGGGCATGGGGATGGTCGGCATGTCCATCGGATTAGGTTTTATCTTTGGACCTGCGCTAGGCGGTATTTTTAGCAAATGGGGGACCTATGTGCCTTTCTTCATTGCTTCTGCTTTATCACTTGTTTCCTTTTTGTTTGCTTTTGCAATATTGAAAGAGTCGTTGACCGCCGATAAGCGAACTTCCGTGAAGACCAAAGCGGCTTCCCGCTGGACTGCATTCTCCGGAGCGTCCAAGTATCTGTACGTGTTATCGTTTTTTGTCACATTTACACTGGCAGGCCTTGAAGCGACGCTTCAGTACTACCAAATGGACAAAATCGGCGCAACGCCATTTGATATCGGCATGATGTTCCTTGCCAGCGGCGTCGTTGGCGCTTTGATCCAAGGTGGCGTGGTACGCCGTTTGGTGAAGCAGGGCGCCGAGCAAGTCGTGATTGGAATTGGCCTGGTGCTTTCAGCTGCCGGATTCTTCCTTCTCTTGTACTCGAGCAGCGTTGTGACTGCCGCCATCTACTTATCAGTCTTCGGCGCAGGCAACGCCCTCATACGTCCTTGTGTGACTTCGCTGATTACACAGCGCACCAAAGTCGGGCAGGGCGTCGCAACGGGCCTGAGCTCCTCTATGGACAGTCTGGGCCGCATTGCTGGCCCGCTTCTCGGTGGAGCCGTATTCGCCATCGCCCATTCACTGCCGTTCATCATCGGCGGGGTGCTCTGCTTGGCTGCGATTCTGCTGCTGCAGCGCTTCGTACAAGTGGATCGTCAAACTCAGTCGCAACAGACCGCATAAAAAAAGCTGCGCCTAAGGTGGAATCACCTTGAGCGCAGCTTTTTTGTGAGTTGGCAAGATTCATTTCCTTAATGCCAAGCCGTTCATAATAAAATCAATCGTATATTGGATTTCTAGATCTTCATCCCAATCGGCGTTGGGCGCCAATAGAAATCGAGTAACCAGAAAGCCGACAATGGTTGAAATAATCAAGCGCATGGTTGTAGGCGCAGGGAGCTGAATGATTTGGCCTTCTGCCTGGAAATGCCGAATCGCTTTATAAGCTCTTTCCAAAACTAGCGTGGCAAACGTTTGTTGAAACTGTTCTCTAAGCTCGTTATGAAAAGGGATTTCATGCAGGAATATTTTCAAAACAGCAAAATGTTTACGAGCGAATTCCATGCGATTCACAATTATCGCGCGTAGAAACTGTTCCACGCTTGGGTATTCTGCATCCAATACTTTGGTGAAATCTTTCACCGCGAATGGGGCGATGAGCTTCGTCATGATGGGGGCGACAATCGAGAGCAGCAGTTCTTTTTTCGTTTTGTAATGTCGGAAAATGGTGCCTTCCGCGACGCCTGCTTTTTGAGCGATTTCACTCGTAGAGGAGCCTGCGAATCCTTTTTCAGAGAAAATCTCCACGGCCGCTTGAACAATCTTAATCTGTTTGTCGGTCATTTTCTCCTCTTCGTCATTCAGACGCAGCAGTTCTTGTAACCATGGCTCGACTTCGGACAAGGCATTCACCTCCTTTGCAATATGTCAGACTTGTCTTTTGCACATTTTCATATTATATCTTACGATGCTTCCTGAGTGCCAGTATATTCAAAATCATGAAGCAAATTGTGAATGCAGCCAATACGACAACATCAACCCAGATGGTCCCCCAGCCTGAACCGCGAATCATAATGTTTCGCAGAGCTTCAGCGCCGTATTTAAGCGGCATGACAACACTGATCCATCGCAGATAGACGGACATCGTATCCAAACTGAAGAGGCCGGAGAAAAATACTTGCGGTACGATAATGAGCGGAATGAACTGAATCATCTGGAATTCATTATTGGCGAAAGCGGAAATAAGCGTACCTAGCGATAACGCCGTAAGAGCAAGCAGGACAGTGATCAGCAGGACGTACCAGAATGAACCGACTAACAGGAGGCCAAGAACGCTGGTTGCGAACCACGCGATAAGAGCAGCTTGCAGGGTTGTGAATATGCCGAAACCAAGAATATAGCCAGCGACAATTTCCCAGCGGCGCAGCGGAGAGGCGAGAAGACGCTCTAATGTACCGCCTGTTCGCTCCCGCAGGAAGGAAACGCCAGAGAGCAGGAAGACGAAGAAAAAGACGAAAAATCCAATCAGAACGGGGCCAAAGCTATCGAATGAAGCCATATCCGCAGATCCGTGGAGGTAGTGAATGGTTGGCGCTTGTACTTGCGCGGCAGCTGGCGATGCGTTTTGAACTGCTTTTTGCAGGAGGAAAATGACAGCTTTGTTCTTGGTTGGATCACTGCCTTCCAAGGTCACTTGAGGGATTGCGCCATTCATGGCGATAATGGCATCCAGCCGCATATTTTTAAGCTCGTCTTGGGCTTCTTTGGCATTGTAGGATGTCACCTCAGCGCCACTATCCTGCAGCTTCTGAATGAGTGGAGCAGGCAACTCGACAGCGCCAAGCTTAGGCACATACGTACTGCCGTTAAAAACTAGCGACATTAGGAAAAGAATGAGCATAGGCGCTACAAGCATCATCATTAGTGTCCGTTTATCATGAAAAAACTGGCGCAAAATGCGAATAACAATGGCACGGATTCTCATGCTTCAGCACCTCCGTAATATAAAAATGCTTCTTCAATCGTGGAAGAGGACGTAGCCTTTTTCAACGCCTCGGGGTTTCCGACAGCCGTAAGCTTACCGTCCCGAATCATCCCGAGTTGGTGGCATTTCTCGGCCTCATCCATCACATGAGTAGTCACAAGTATGGTCGTTCCTTGCCGACTGAGATTCGTAAGTTCTTCCCAGATCGATTTTCTTAATAGCGGGTCGATCCCAACCGTAGGCTCGTCAAGGATAAGAATTTGCGGTTCATGGAGCAAAGAAACGGCAAGGGATAAGCGGCGCTTCATACCGCCTGAGTAAATTGAAATTTGCTTTTTCATATGGGCGCTTAGATCGACAAGCTCCATCACTTCTTGGATGCGCTTTTTGCGTTTTGTTCCCGTCAACCCATACAATGCCGCGAAGAATTCCAGATTTTCCAGAGCTGTCAATTCTGCGTAAAGGGCATCGGATTGAGCCATATAACCGATTTGTGATAACATCGCTAGTTGCGGCATCCGCTGGCCAAGCACATGAACAGTGCCAGAAGACGGAGCGTCGATTCCGGCAATCAGACGTACTAACGTGGTTTTGCCTGATCCAGATGGTCCCAGCAGCCCGAAAATGTGGGCTTTCGGAACAGCCAATGTAATGTCTTGCAGGACAATTTTTTCTCCGAATTGCTTGCTGACGTTTTGTACCTGAATGGATAATTCATT
The DNA here is from genome assembly GCF_002027705.1 of Paenibacillus ferrarius. GTDB lineage: Bacteria > Bacillota > Bacilli > Paenibacillales > NBRC-103111 > Paenibacillus_E > Paenibacillus_E ferrarius. The sequence continues at coordinate 263,491 of NZ_MBTG01000056.1, forward strand.
TGTCATGGTTAGCACCTCGAATGGGAGTGAGTAATCACTCATTTTTGTATGTTCATCATACGATAATCTTATGATTTTGTGAAGTGAGTAATCACTCATTTTGTCGTGATTGAGGAAAAAATAGGCAGAGCAATGCGGAGGCTTTAGCGCCGAAAAACAGCCTTACAGCAGCGATTGGCGCGGTTGAAGCGACGTTAAGGCTGAAAAACAGCCCTAAACAACCAGCGCGGTGCGCTTTCGCGCGTACCAGCTTGCCCGAAAGGCTGTTTTTCGGCCTTACGGCTGCGATTGGCACCGCTGCAGCGCCGAAAAACGCGCTCAAGATAAAGCACCGATGCGCAATGCCGCACATCGGCGAAGCTATCGCTTTCGGCCTACAGCCGTCAAAGCGCTCAGCAAAAAACAAAAAGCATCCCTAAAGGAATGCTTTTTCAACAGGCTTGTCAGTTTTTAGCTTTTGCATCTTTTTTGTGATCTACCCATTTCTCAATCGAAGGCGTTAGCTGCTCTTTGATGGAAGCGACAAGCTTGTCCTTCGAAATGCCCTTGGATTGGGCGATTTCTGCCAGTGACTTGCCTGAATGGAGCTGAGCATGCAGCTCGTCCTTGCTAAGACCCAGCGTTGTGGCAAGCTTGTCTGTGTCTGGCTTGAGACCGAATTTGTGCCACTTGCCGTGTCCGGCATGGCTGTCCAGCAAGTTTTTCTCGTTCAGGATGAACTTCAGGTGCTCATCGAGTTTTTGCTTCATATGCTCGCCTTGGTCGGTTGTCAGCTTGCCATCTTTCACGGCAACTTCAATCTTGCCGATGCGAAGCTCATGCAGCTTGGCGGTTAAGTCAACTTCGTTAATCCCTTTTTCTGCGGCGGCTTCTACGATACTTTTGCCGCTCTTCAGGGATTTCACGAGCACTTCTTTGTCAACGCCGATCACAGAGGCGGACTCCTCGATTATCGGCCATTTCCGGCCATGACGGCCTTGACCCTTCTCGTCATTTTGCTGCAAGGACATGATCTCTTGCGGGTCCCCGGATGAAGAATGAGCGGCAGCGGAGAGGGAAGGAAGCGCAGTACTTCCAAGTACAAGGGTGAGGGCGATCGAGCTCACGAGGAGCTTTTTCATATAAGGCTGATTCATCTTGGTGTGATACCTCCTTTCCTTGTGGATTAGGAATTACAGCACTTAGTTTGTGCAGGAGGGATTAATTTTAGTTTAAAATAAGCTTAGTCTCACATAAAAATTTCCATAAAAAGAATTATTTCGCGTCTACTGCTGTTTGATAAAGGGGAATAAGTTTCTCAAAGGTTTGTTTAATTAGATTCTCCAGTTCTGTTGGGTTAACCAGCACAGGATCTTGGAAATGGAGATTTCGGCCTATAAGGAGCTCGGCTTTTTTTACGTCACGGAAGCGCGTCAAGGCGTCTTTCCAGCCTGTTTGATCTAATTCGGACACAGGTGTAACATCCTTTTTCATATGATCGAAGGACAGGACGAAGTCAGCAGGAATCTCTTTTTGCAATCGTGTAATATCTTTCATATAGGAAGTTGCAATTTGTCCTTTGGTAGGGAGCTCATAGATCAAGGCAAGCCAGATAAACACACGATCGTCGAAGAGACCAACTTGGAAATGGGGAACTTGTTTGTACCCGCGTTTGTTAGGGCAAATAGCCATCCACGTATCCACTGGGGGATTAACCGTACGTCTCAAATGTTTGGCGATATGCAGGAACATTTCCGTACCTGTCAGAAGTGACAAGTCCTCGACTAACGAATCACCTAATGCTTTGAATTTGGGCTGTATGCGTTCGCGGATAGCGGCCATGCGTCCATCAAGGCCTTCTATAGCAAATGTATCGAATTCATGTTGGGCAAATCCAGTAAAACTCATGTCTGTTCCTCTTTTCATTGCGTTTTCAACTATTCTAAAGCAATTTGGTTTATCCCGCAATGAATGACAAGTTTCCGAGATGGAGTCGTAGGGACTTAGACCTATTTTGTTGAAATAAGCAGGTAAAGCTGGTTTTTTGCCGAAATATGTTGAATAACATGAATTTGGATAGATAGGAGAATTTAACCTTATGCGCATGACAAAATGGTCCAAAGTTGCGGTTATTGGCACAATCATGGGTACTTGCTTCACAGCGGGGGTATACGCTCAAGATGTCCTGCAGCGTGTGGATGCTTATTTGCGGAGTGACTTTAAAGTGATGGTTGACGGTAAACAGGTGAGTATGGCGAATCCACCCTTAATTTATAATAATGCGAGTTATTTGCCTGTAAAGGAATTGGGGGGGTACTTGGGAGCTTCTGTTAATTGGCAGGATAGCACGAAGACGATTTATATCAATCCGCGCGTCAGTACGCAGCAGCCTGCCGAGGGCAATGAGACGAATTATACGGAAATTGTTCTGCAATATCCTTATCCGCAATATTTGGATTACTTAGGGAGAACTTATCCGGTTTTGGTGAATATGACTGATCAATACTATTACCGTCTGAAAGATCTCGACCGAATGGGTGTCTCTACAGCGGGACTAAGAAAAGCGAAAGAAAAGTACACGGAAGAAATTTATGTTAGTGAACAAGAGCTGAAGAAAAGCTGGAAAGAAACCCCGCAAATTTCGTATATGATTAATGAGCCGATTGTCATTACAGGTGAAGAGGATCCCGCAAAGCTCAAGGCACTCAGGGAGTATGTAAAAAACTTCCGCTACTATGAACTTAATCAAGTGGCTTACATGACGAATCCAGTCATCATCGATGCTTTGCCTGAATTAAATACATACAGCTACATACTCTCCGAGAATAGGCATTTCTATAGAACAACGCTTAAGCTTACTCAAACGAATGACAACAACAACATCAATGATAAACCGATGTATGTGGTTGGCAGTTCGTCCAAAGAAGACATTGAAGTAACAAGAGTGAACAAATAAATTAATTGCCCGTTTGCTGCTTCAAATAAAATATAGCAATTTGTGTACGATCACGGAGACTCAATTTACTAAGAATTTCAGTAATATAGTTCTTTACCGTACCTTCGCTCAGGAAAAGCTCCTGGGCGATTTCTTTATTCGAAAGGCCTTCGGAGATTTTAACAACAACCGACTGCTCGCTGGCCGTTAAGCCGTAGTCACTAAGCGCTTTGGGAGCTCGTGCAGAGGGGACTGAACTCGGGCTGATGAACGTTGTCAATTTTTTGGCGATGTCTGCATGAATAAGCAGATTGCCTTGTTCCACCGTTTTGATGCCTTGGACGATCCGATCAGGCGAAATATTTTTGAGCAGATATCCGCTGGCTCCGTTTCGCAATGCTTGTATGATAAACTCGTCATCGTCGAATGTGGTAAGGATGAGGACGACAACGTGAGGATAGGCTTGCTTAATCTTCAGTGTGCCTTGGACACCGTCACAGATAGGCATCCGAATGTCCATAAGAATAACGTCAACCTGTCCGCCGTTTTGGAGGAAAGCCAGCGCTTCATCGCCGTTCATGCAGGTGCCGACGACATCTATATCTGGATCAAGTCCGATAATTAATTTCAAGCTTTCCCGGATAAAGGGATCATCATCTGTAATGAGTACTTGGATCATGGTTTTCGGATCAATCCTCTCTTAATCGGTGTCATGGTGGCGAAACGTAGGCAAGACCGTCGTTATGGCGTAGTGGTCTTCGATCGTCACGAAGAGATGCCCGCCAATGAGCTTGCTGCGCTCTTCCATACCTTTCATGCCGATGCCTTTGACATAAGGCGCTTGCGGTGTCTTGCCATTATTCGTTATACGCATGGTAATTTGCTTTGGCTCGTAAGTCAATTGAATATTCACGCGAGTGGCGCTGCCGTGACGAATTGCATTCGTGATGGCTTCTTGCGCATTGCGGTATAGAATGAAGGATAGGCTCGGATACAGCACGTAAGGCATACCTTCAAGCGCAACCTCGATCGAGATGCCATTCTCTTGGGTCAGATCCTCGATAAGTCGATCTAGCGAGTAAGTTTGCAAGGAATCTTCATCTGGCTTCAACCGACGAACCGTAGAGCGCAGCATCTCCATGCCTTCTGTTAGTTGGTCTCGCACGGATGCCAGCATTTCCATTCCCTTGCTTGGCTGAGTCGGTATAATCCGAAGGGAGGCCTCCATCATCATTTTTAGGCGTATGAGCTTGTGGCCTAATTCATCGTGAATATCACGAGAAATCCGATTGCGCTCTTCTATTTGTGCAATGTTTTCGACTTGTCGGGCATAATCCATCAGCTGCGAACGCGCTTCATCCAGTTCATAGTGCTGCCTTCGCAATTGGTCATAGAGCAGCTCAACATCATCTTTATTTTGATTAATACGCTGCATATGCAGCAGAAGCATGCTTGTAGCGAGGAAAATTAAATTTGCTATGACATAATCATTGCCGGACTGGTTATGCAGCGATAGATTCAGTACGATGATCTGAATACCTAAGAATGAGAAACGAGTCCCCTGATTCATACTAGGAATATAAGACAACAGTGTGGAGTAGAAGAGTATAAACAAGATGCCGTCATAGTGATAACTCAGCCACCCGCTGAATCCTATTTCGAGCAAAAGCATCCAAGCTGATTTGGAGAAAACGATCCTGCGCAATTCCGCTATCCAAAGAAATAGGAGAATAACAAATACATAGGCGCCGTTGGACATGTAGCTTTCAAGAAACATAGACGCGACGGCTGGGATGAGTATGAGCAAATATCGTGTAATGGTCAGTAAAGGCGTCAATCGGTTCCCTTCCTTTAGAGGCAAGTGTAAGCAAAGTATAACATAGATGGGAAGCGGGTTTACACGCCTTTTTTTCATGAAAGTATGACTTTCGTCACCTTGGGAAATGACCATTTCTACCTGTTGCAGCAGGCAATCAAAGGTACAATAAGGTTAATAAGGGAGAAGGAAGCAGGAAGAAGGAGTGAATGCGATGAGTTTTGTTCAAATAAAAGATGTAGTTAAAAAATATAGCCACCAAATTTCAGTGGATCACTTGAATTTAACTATTCAGGAAGGGGAAATCTTCGGGCTGCTCGGGCCCAATGGCGCGGGCAAAAGCACAACGATCAAGATGTTAAGCGGCCTTCTGAAAATAGATCAGGGTGAGATGATTGTGGATGGATTGTCCGTAGCCAAGGATATGCTGGAAGTGAAGCGCAAGATTGGTCTTGTTCCACAGGAGCTGGCCATTTTTGAAACGCTAACGGCCCGAGAAAATGTCACTTTTTTCGCCAGATTATACGGGTTAAGCGGCAAGCTGCTCAAAGAACGCGTAGAGGAAGCGCTGGCTTTCGTTGGACTATCCGATCGGGCTCGTGATAAACCAAACTCTTTTTCCGGCGGAATGAAGCGGCGCTTAAATATCGCCTGTGCCATTATGCATCACCCCAAATTAATCATTATGGATGAACCCACCGTAGGAATTGATCCGCAGTCTCGCAATCACATATTGGACTCTGTAAGATCACTTAATCGCATGGGTTCGACGATCATCTACACCTCTCACTATATGGAAGAAGTCTCTGCGATATCTTCACGGGTGGGCATTATGGATCATGGCCATCTCATTGCTTGCGGTACGCAGGAAGAACTGCGCAGTAAAGTGGCACAGGACAACAAAGTCGTCCTGCAAGTTGCCCATTTAAAGGATGAAGCTGTCAAGGAGCTTAGAGAGCATCCGCGGATTAAGCAAGTAACGGTCCAAGATCAGCTTATTGAGCTGCTGGTCGGCTCCTCGCAAGCCTATTTGCAAGATATCCTGTTCATTTTGGCCAAATATGATGTGAAGATTCAATCGCTCACACAGGTGGAGCCCGATCTTGAGGCCTTATTCCTGTCTTTGACCGGAAGAACCTTAAGGGACTAGGGGGGATTCAGGGTGCAGATATGGACGATAGCGAGATATGAAGTGCTGCGTATGCTGCGATTGCGATATGTATTTATCATTCAATTTTTGATGCCTATGCTGCTTATTTTCATCTTGGGCTCGGCGCTTTCCGGTGAATTCAAGGTGGGAGATCACAATTTGAAGTCCGTGAAATTAACCGTGGTTCAAGGCGATAACGGGCCAATGAATGCGGCGATGACCAGCTTTCTAGAGGCTCCTGAGATCAAGAAGATGCTTCAGGCTGACTTCGTTGCATCACGCGCTGAAGCTGTGGATCGGCTTAAGACAGGAACCTCGGAATTTGCGCTCGTCATTCCAAGTGATTTCAGCAAACAGGTGCTGGCAGGGAACGAAGCGCAGTGGGAGATGATTCTTGGCAATGATTACGGCCAAAATCTGACCGCTCAGATGGTGCTTCGCTCCTTTTTGGATCAAGTAAACCTGAGCCAAGCGGCCATTATCGCGGCCGGTCCGAGTGCGGCGGGACAGCTTGGGCAGCATGGCGTGCCTGCTGCTGCACAGGGAGAAGCTGCATCCCATGTACAGGTTGGCAATCTGACGACGTCCTCTGCCAGCTATACGGCTATGCAGTATTATGCGGCATCGATGCTAGTGATGTTTTTGCTGTACTCCGGGATGTCTACGGCGTTAAGTCTTCAAGCAGAAAAGGAGAAGCATACCTTATCTAGACTGAATGCAATGCCAATTCACGAGTACAAAATTTTAGTTGGGAAAGTATTGGGAAATACGCTCGTTTCCATCTGCCAAGCAGCTGTTATTGTTGCGGCTACGATTGTTTTCTACGGAGTGGATTGGGGGAACTCCTTTTTGTTGCTTTTCCTTGTTTGCTTGGGAATCATTCTGGGTTCCATGAGTCTTGCGGTATTGATAACCTTTTTGACCAAAACATCCAAAGCCATCAGCACATCGTTCCAAATGATCATCTTGGTCATGTCTTTCTTAAGCGGAGGATTCACGCCTTTGCCGGATGGATTGTTGCAGCAACTGGGTACATGCACACTGAATTATTGGGGCATGCAGGGAATGCTCCGCATTATGCTTGGAAGCAATCCGGCGGTAATTGGTCACCATTTATTCGTCTTGGCATGCATGGGCGGCGGTTTGCTGCTTGTTTCCCTGATTGCTTACCGAAAGGCGGGATATCATGAATAGTTTATATATTGCGATGAATATGCTGCGCCGTACGATTTTTCAGAAAAAAGGGTTCTTGATGTACTTGCTCATTCCAACTGCCGCGGTTTCTCTCATTATCGGAGTGATGGGAAAACAAACCGATAATCGCGTAGACATTGCTTATATCAACAAAGATCAGGGAACATTAGGGGCTCACCTAATTCATGAGTTGTCCTTATTGCCGGACTATCGTTTGCAAGAGCAGCAATCGGAAGCAAGTTTAAAAGATAATGTCGTAAAACAAAAAGTCAGTGCGGCCTTTCAGATTCCTGACGGCTTTAGCGAGTCGCTGCTGCAGGGTTCCCCCGCGCAAGTTGATATGTTCCAATTAAATAGCAATGAGGCCTCCATTACGCTCAAACTGACATTAGATAGCCAAATAGCCAGGTATCAAGATACGACGGATCTGTTTCGCAAACAAGGTCTTCAAGAAGCGGCATTGCGAGAGGCCGTGGAGAAGACTCTAACCCAAATGGAGAAACACCAAGTCAAAGCGCAAATGACGGATCTTGGCTTGTATGTGAATCCGAATATGCATATAGTCATTGGTTTCATGCTCATGTTCATGATGGGCGTCATTAATAACACGGTCTCCGTCATCATGGAGGATCGCAGGATGAGGACCCTGGCGAGAACCTTTACGGCGCCGGTTCGCTCCTTCGAAATTATACTTGGCAATTTCATAGGCAGTTTCCTCGTAGGAACATTGCAGGTTGTGGTCATTCTGTTCGTCACACGGTACGTAATGCATTATGAATATGGGCTGCCGTTCCTTTCGCAATTTATCATTTTGGAATTTTTCTTATTGGCGAGTATGGGCATTGCAAGTGCCGTTGCGGGAATGGTGAAAAGCTCGACCAACATGAGCGTCATCAATTCTCTCGTCGTGACTCCCACCTGCATGCTCGGAGGCTGCTTCTGGCCGGTGAGCTTGATGCCGGACTGGATGCAGAAAATAGCCAACTTCGTGCCTCAGAAATGGGCCATCGAAGCCATTCAGCGGATGGCTTCTGGACAGACCTTGTCCCAAATGTGGATGCACATGGGCGTGTTGACACTGTTTGCTTTGATCCTGCTGGGCATTGGTTCGGTGATTCTTAGACCGGCAGATGCTGAGGTGGGGTAAAAGCAATAAAAGGGCTACCTGCCAAGGCGGGTAGCCCTTTTGTATGTGAAATGATTTAGATAAAGAAAGCGCTGGAAATAATTACTAATAAAATGAAGAGTACCAAAATAGCTGCGGAAGAATTATAACCTACTCCACCAACACCTGCTTCATAACCCATTCAAAATCACCCTTTCGCTTGATATCTCTGTTTCGTTTGTCTTGCATGGTTAGCATATGGCAGCAGGACTCGGAAGGAATGGGCTTTTCAGGTTGACATAGATGATTGTGCTCCTGTACCTATAGGGAAGATAAACTTGGGGGAAATATGATACAATGTAACGATGTCATGACTTGCCTGCTAGCAGGCTTTTGAAATAGGGGAAGGAAGGGTGAGAATTCAAATGGCTGTTACAGCAAATGAAGTGGCGGAGTGGATGCTGGAGAGGCTCAAGTCCGCAGGAATTTTACATCAAAAAGAAGCCGTTGATTATATTACTCAGCATTATGGGGAATCGTTTATTTATGTAAATGAAAATGGCAATCAAGCGATCTCCAAAGAAGTGAAAAAAATCTTCAAGAAATTACATGGCGGCAAAGCAGCGTGGGAACGTGACGGTTTTTTCTGGGGATGGCAATAAAGAAGGAATATTTGGGGAAATAGGATAAATATTTTCTGTCCAATTAGGCTGAAGCCCGTTTGAACAGGCGTCAGCTTTTTTTGTGCTTTTTTCCTTAAAAAATGTCAATAATCCAAGTTGCTAAAACATAGAATTCATAATAAGATAAGATTAAGAAGAGAAGTTGTCTGAATATTTAAATAAAATAAAACGCACCAATTATGGAGGGGATTGCCGTGAGTAAGAGTCATGAAGTAGAGTACTGCAACCTAGAGTTACGATTTGATCGCCGGCTGATCCGGAACTTCATTAAAGCGCTCATTCAGGAAGGTTATTCTCTGTATTGGAACGAAAGCGACGTGCAGTTCATCATTTCCATTCGTACCGGACGGAAGCTCATCAAGCTGAAATTCGAACGAATCGGTGAGAAGTATAAAATAGTTGGCAACTATTCCTTCAAGGATGAGAAGCTGGCTGAGATGATGGAGAAGCTGATCGGAGACACACGTGGTCACGCTGTAGTGAAAAGATTCAAGGATCGGCAAATTCTCATTGAGAATATTATGTTCGGTGAAATTATTCGCATGGTAGAAATCAGCGGCATCGAGCATAAAGTGCTGTATCAGAAGGAGCCTGCCGTGACAGTAGAAGAAGTCATGCAAGCGCTGCGATCCAAACGGACCGACGAAAGAATTCCTATTTTGCGTATGGAGTTGGATTATGAACTCACTACACTTCATGATGCGATGGCTTCAGGCGATGTCAAAGCAGTCGCGGAGAGCAAAATGAAGTTAATTGAACTACGACAAGAAATGCTTTTATTGGAGATGTGAGAATGAATAGTGGATTTAAGTAAAAAGAGAGCCTGTATGTAACCATATGGACTCTCTTTTATGTTTACAAAAAGTTATACTTGTGAATTTAATTGGCATCGACTATAATCAACTCATGAAAGTTAAAGCACTTAAACTTTGTGCGGATCCAAACTTTCATTGATTTTTTAAAATGTTACCTTTATTCATTTTAAAAGGGGGATGTCACGACATAAAGTTAAAGCGGTTAAACTTTAAAGACATGAAATGATTACTTAGAAAAACAGTAGAAGGGGGAGCGGTTTCGCTGAGTGCTAGCAGAGGAAGTCGTCGAGAGAGCAAGTACTTTTATATGTTCGTTTCACCCTGGATCATCGGCTTCATCGTTTTTGCTTTATTTCCAATTGGTGCATCGTTTTATTACAGCTTCACCGAGTACGATATTATTCACTCACCGGTGTTCGTTGGCGTGCAGAATTATACGGAACTTTTCAAAGACGAACAGTTCTGGAACTCGATTAAAGTAACATTAAAGTACACGTTTTTTAGTGTTCCGCTAACGCTTTTGCTATCCTTATCTTTTGCGATGCTGATTAATCAAAAAATTCCGTTCCGCGGCTTTTTTCGCACAGCAATGTATTTTCCCAGCATGATTTCGGGTGTTTCCATGTCGTTGCTGTTTTTCTGGGTGTTTAACCCGCAAGCCGGATTATTCAATTATGGACTGTCCTTCTTCGGTATAGAGCCGATACACTGGCTTCTCGATCAGAAGTACGCCATGTGGGCGCTTATTATTATGTCCTTTTGGGGAATGGGTGCTGGAATGCTTATCTTCCTGGCAGGCTTGCAAGGTGTGCCAGCCAGCTTGTTAGAAGCGGCAAGGCTTGATGGCGCAGGACGCTGGAGATCATTTTGGAATGTAACGTTCCCGATCATTTCGCCTGTATTTTTATTCCAGCTGATTATTGGTATGATCGATTCTTTCCAGGTATTCACACAAGCGTATGCGATGACGCAGGGCGGTCCCAATTATTCCACATGGTTTTATGTCTACAACATTTATGTAAACGCATTTAAAAATTTCCGCTATGGCTATGCATCCGCCATGTCCTGGCTGCTGCTCCTTGCCGTTATGTTCGTCACCTTCCTCATTATGAAAGCATCCAATCGATTCGTGCATTATGAAGGAGGATCGAATACATGAATAGTACGAAAGCAAGAATTGATCCGATGCAGATCATTGGATTCTTAATACTAATCATTATAACGTTTATTATGTTATCGCCTTTATGGTTCATGGTCTCAACTTCGCTGAAGACAACGAAAGAGATGCTGGCCTTTCCGCCAACTTGGATTCCGAAAACGTTTGCATTTAGCAATTTCAAGACACTTTTTACGAATCAGGATCTGAAGTTTGGCCAGCAGTATTTGAACAGCTTCATTGTGGCAGGCTTCTCTGTTATTGGAACGGCGATTTCGTCCAGTCTTGTTGCCTTTGGCTTCTCACGTTATAACACTCGTTTGAAGTCATTATTCTTCATGCTGTTGCTGAGTACAATGATGCTGCCGTATCCAGCCATTATGATCCCGCAATTTCTGCTGTTTCGCCAACTAGGCTTGCATGATTCCTTATTGCCGCTTATCCTGCCAGCTTTTTTTGGCTCTGCGTATATGATATTCCTGCTTAGACAGTTCTTTTATTCGCTGCCGAATGAATTGTTCGATGCGGGTAGGATTGATGGCTGCAGCGAGTTTCGCTTGTTCTGGAACTTGACTCTGCCGCTATCAGGTCCTGTCCTAGCGACGGTATCTATCTTCACCTTCATTTGGTCGTGGAACGATCTGCTAGCTCCTGTCTTATATTTGGATTCACAAGAGCATTTCACACTTCCGATCGGTATGGCTGCCATGCTTTCTTCCAAGTTCCGCATTTCACCGTGGAATTTATTGATGGCCGCTTCGATTTTATCCATGCTGCCGATTATCACGCTATTTACGTTTGCTCAGAAACGATTTGTAGAAGGTATTGTGCTTACCGGTATTAAGTAATGAGAGGTTTACTTGATATGATAAATAGCAGACATGGGGAGGAAATAAGATGGAATTCGGTAAAAGAAAAGCTTTCTTGGCATTAAGTCTTGTTATGGCTGGCGCATCGGTGTTGTCAGCATGTTCAGATGGAGGATACTCTGGGAAAAGCGGCGGCACAGTCACCATTACGCATTATACGATTGATTCGCCAGATCGCACCTTTGTGGAGAAATTAATTCCTGATTTTGAGAAGAAGCATCCGAATATTAAAATTAAAGTGACGAAGGCGCCTTACGAGCAGTTCGACTCCAAGCTGCAATCGGCGATCGCGGCCAAAAATGCTCCTGACGTCACCTCGCACTATGGTTATGGCGGATTCATGGAGTATTACAACAAAGGGATGCTAACAGATCTCAGCTCGATTATGCAAGCGGACGGTTTTAAATCCTCCGATTACAACATTCCTGATGATGTGATGAATATTTACAAAGTAGATGGGAAGTCCTATGGCATACCACTCAATAGCTATGTCACTGTTATGTTATACAACAAGGATCTGTTCGACAAAGCGGGGCTTCCTTATCCGCCAACGGATTACAACGACAAAAGCTGGACCTATGACAAAATGGTGGAGTATGCAACCAAATTGACTGTAGATTCTACGGATATGAACAAAGCCCAATATGGCTTGGATTTTGGGTGGGGCGAGCGTGATCAGAAGCCGCAGTATTTTGGAGGAAATGTTTACTCCGACGATACCTGGAAAAATGGCGGAAAGCCAACTGCGATCAATTTGAACAAACCTGAGGTCATTGAAGCTTACAAGAAGATTTATGGGTTGATTTGGGATAAAAAGGTGTCCCCGACGCCAGCATTCTCCAAATCGGTCTCTGGACAATTCGGCGATCCGTTTCTCTCCGGCAAGATCGGGATGTCCGTCGTAGGATCATGGAGCTTGGCGGCATCCAGTGATTTCAATTTCAAAGTTGGTGTCGCAGCCGTGCCGCAAGGTCCTAACTCTAAAGTACGCAGTGTCCTGTACGTTGACCCGTTGTTCGTTCTCAAAGATTCCAAGCATCCGAAAGAAGCTTACGAATGGATCAAGTATTTAATTTCGGCAGACGTGCAGGAGAAATCAATTGAGCTTAGCGGCGGCAACCCTCCGGTCAACCAAAAGGCGGCTGAGAAGTACTATTCGAATTTTGAAGGCATTGATCCTAAACAAATTCAGCAAGTCTATGATGGGGCATTCAAATACGGCTTCGAATCCTACAACCATATGATCTCGAACTACTCGCAAATTAATGAGCTGTTCATTAATGAGCTTGCCAGCGTTGAGAATGGTGACAAGAAGGTCGAAGAAGCTTTGCCTGTGATTCAAGATAAGCTAACGAAGTTATTGGAACGTGTGAATAAATAGCTTTGATCTGCAAGCAGGAGGAATGCATCGCAAGGTGTGGATTTCCTCCTGTATATTTGCAGCGCTAATTGTGTTACTTTGGAATTATGCTGTGAATCACGTGATTACTGCAATAATTGAGCTACAGGAGTTGTTTTTATATGAAGGTAAGCATCTTTGACGTCGCTAAGAGAAGCGGATTGTCGGTCGTCACCGTTTCGCGGGTTATTAATCAAGCTGGCACTGTGCGTGAGAAAAATCGCCAAAAAGTGCTGGATGCCATGAAAGAGTTAGATTATCATCCGAATGCAGCTGCACGCAGCTTGGCTCGTGGCAAGACGGGGATCATTGGCCTTGCCATTACCACTTTAAATGATTCTTTCTTGGATGCCGTCGTCAAAGAGATTAACGATCGGCTTGCCGAAAAAGGCTATTTCTTGGCTCTTTCGATATCGACAGAAGTATTCGCCTCTTTTGATAATTCTATGTTCCAAGAGGACCGTGTGGACGGAGTTATTATGCTTTCACCGGTTCATGAGGATGATTATGTTATGGAATTGAAAAAGAAGAAGATTCCTTTCGTCATGCTGGACAATCAGCATGTCCATCCATCCGTTTCCTCGGTAATTATTGATAATTATAAAGGCGGATACGATGCCACCAAACATTTAATTGATCTGGGACATACGGAGATTGCGCATATTTGCGGTCCTGCTCCTTACTTGAGCAGCAGTGAACGGCTGCGCGGATTTGTAAGTGCGATGGAGGATGCCGGCTTGAATCCATCTTGGATCGAGCAAGGCGATTTCAGCATTACTTCCGGTTATAAAGCAACAAGCGGCTGGATAAAATCTGGAAAACTGCCAAGCGCCGTATTTGCTGCCGATGATTTAACCGCGTTTGGCGTCATTGACGCTCTTAAGAATGCGGGCTACAAAATACCGCAGGATGTTTCGGTGATTGGTTTTGACGATCAAATATTTTCGGCTGAGTTTCATCCGATGCTGACGACCATTCGACAACCGGCAGAGAGCATGGGGCGGCATGGCGTTGATCTGTTGTTGAAATGGATTGATGGAACCGTCAAGCGGAACACGACAGTGCAGCTGGAACCAGAATTAATTATCCGTGAATCAACAGGTAGAAAACTAAACTAGATATGACGGACATTCAGGAGTTGTGAGTATGAAGTATTATTTGGGTGTGGATGCAGGTGGAAGCAAAACGTATACGTTAATAACCGATGAGCAAGGAAATATTATCGGCAAAGGGCACAGCGGGAATGGCAATCATCAATTGGGTGTGGATCAAGCTCGCGCTAATATCACGCATTCCGTTGAGATGGCGCTTCAGCAAGCTAATCTGACACGCAGCGATATTGAATTTGCTTTTTTTGGTTTGGCTGGTGCAGATCGACCGATTGACTATACAATACTGCGTCCATTGATTGGTGAACTTGGATTTCCGCAACATGAGATCGATTGTGACACTATGATTGCACTTAGGGCAGGGACGGCACAGCCTTATGGGGTTGTGCTTATTTGCGGAAGCGGGACGAATAGTGCCGGGAGAAATCGGCATGGCCAGTTCTACCAATGCGGAGGTTTCAACTATCAATTTGGCGACTTCGGCGGGGGAGGAACCTTAGCTGTGGAAGTTTTCCGATCGGTGATCCGTGCTTGGGATGGCAGAGAAACGCCCACACTGTTGACCAATCTTCTTTTGGAAGCCCTCGGATTCAGTACAGTGAAGGATATGTTCGATGATTTTATGGATAACAACAAGTACGTTCCGCTGCATACAGCCAAATTGCTGTTTCAAGCCGCGCATCAAGGCGATGAAGTAGCTTTGCGAATTCTCCGTATTCAAGGCGAGGAACTAGGCAAAGCCGCAACAGCTATCATAAAGCGATTGAATATGGAACAAGAGAGCTTTAACGTCGTATTGGCTGGCAGTGTTATCGCTAGAGGCGAAGGAGCTTACATTCAAGCTTATATCGAACAAGCGGTTAGTGAAATCGCTCCTCATGCATCATTGGTCAAGTTGAATGTAGAGCCTGTAGTAGGGGCCGTTTGGCTTGCAATGGAAGCCGGGGGCAAAGCACTTTCATCTGAGGTCTATGAGAAGCTCAAAACCGTAAGTGATTATCAATCCATACAACTACTAGACAAGACAAGGATGTGAGTGCAATGAGAGAAGCATTGAAAATAGCGATCATTGGCGGAGGTTCCTCCTATACACCGGAAATTGTGGAAGGATTTATTTTAAGCTATGCAAAGTTGCCTGTGAGAGAGCTCTGGCTCGTTGATGTGGAAGAAGGGAAGCATAAGCTGGAGATTGTTGGCAACTTGGCGAAACGAATGATTGCCAAATCGGGCCTGCCTATCGAGGTTCACTTAACGCTGAATCGTCGAGAAGCCATCGCAGGTGCGGATTTCATCAGTACTCAGATGCGAGTAGGTTTGTTGGAGGCGCGCAAATGGGATGAGCATATCCCCAATAAACACGGCATTATCGGCCAAGAGACGACAGGTCCCGGCGGTATGATGAAGGCTCTTCGCACAATTCCCGTGCTGCTGGATATTTGCAAAGATATTGAAGAGTTAAGTCCGAATGCTTGGCTTCTGAACTTTACGAATCCTGCCGGCATGGTGACAGAGGCGATTCATAAATATTCGAAGGTCAAAAGCATCGGGCTTTGCAATGCGCCAATTGGTCTTCACAAATGGCTGATGAACAAATATGAGGCTAAAGCTGACCAGATCTACACGGAATTCGTAGGCTTGAATCATTTGCACTGGGTTACTCGCGCCGAAATTAATGGTGAGGATAAACTGAGTGAGCTGCTTGATCGCCGAGAAGAATACAGCGGCAAAAACGTACCAGCCAGCGAGTGGGATGCTGATTTCTTGCGTTCATTGCAAGCATTGCCCTCTTACTATTTAAAATACTTCTATATGACCGATGCCATGCTGGAGGAGCAACTAGCTTCTTTGAAGGAAAACGGCACCCGCGCCGAGGTCGTCAAACGAGTAGAGGACGAATTATTCGAGCTCTATCAGGATCCGGATTTGCAAGAGAAGCCCAAGCAGCTTGAGAAACGCGGCGGCGCTTATTATTCGGAAGCGGCTGTGAATCTGATGGTTTCTCTCTATAATGACAAGCGAGACATCCAGACGCTTAACGTGATGAACGATAACACGATTGATTTTCTGCCAAAAGATGCTTGTATTGAAGTGAACTGTATTGTAACCGCTCAAGGCCCGATACCCATTGGACTAACCAAAGTGCCAGAACATGTGAAGGGGCTAATGCACGCCGTCAAAACGTATGAGCGTCTTACGATTGAAGCCGCGGTTACTGGCAGCAGAGATTTGGTGCTTCAGGCGCTTGTTCATCACCCGCTTGTGCCTTCCGTGTCCGTGGCTAAAACCTTGATGGATGAAATGTTGGAAAAGAACAAACCGTATTTGCCTGCATTTTTTGCGTAAATATGCGGCAAGCTAAACTCCCTGAGAAGGGAGTTTTTTTGTTGAAAAAGACTATTGTTAACGTGTGCATACATGTGTTATGCTTCTGATAGAGGTGAAGCTATGAGCGTTACCATTAAGGACATTGCCAAGCTGGCAGGTGTGTCGCATACGACCGTGTCCAGAGCGCTGAACAACAGCCCGCTCATTCAAGAGGAGACGAAAGAACGGATTCGACTCATTGCCGAACAGCTGGATTATACGCCGAATTATAGTGCGAAGAGCCTTGTGCTCGATCGATCCTATAACCTAGGACTCTTTTTTACCACACTCAGCAAGGGGACATCCGCAGGCTTCTTCTATGAAGCGATACGTGGTGTCAATTCGGTCATTCAGGATCGCTATCAGCTCATTGTCAAAGGAATCGACGACTATACGAGTTTTCACTCGATCACCAGGAAAAGCTTCGATGGCATTATTATTGTCAGCCAAAGTGACGACGATCAAGCAATTATTGATCACATTGCCGCCAAAGGCATTCCACTAGTAGTTCTCAATCGCCCTGTGACTACGTCAGGCGTGCTGAATGTACTCTCGGACGAGGAACAAGGTGCGTTCCTTGCAGGCAGTTATTTAATCGAACAGGGTCACACACGGATAGCTTTGATTGAAGGCCGACAAGGCTTCAAATCTGCACAGAACCGGAAAGACGGCTTCGAGCGGGCGATGGAACATCATCGCATTCAAGTACCTCAGGCTTACCGGATTCCAGGTTTGTATGATTTGGAGAGCGGACATCAAGCGATGCAGCAGTTTTTGACGCTCAAGGTAAGGCCGACCGCAGTATTTTGCTGTAATGACGAAATGGCGCTGGGCGCAATGAAAGCGGTCTCGGAAGCAGGCTTGCAAGTGCCGCAGGACATGTCCGTTGTTGGGTTTGACGATACGGTATTTGCTGCCTATGTCACTCCCGCGCTTACAACGGTTCGCCGCCCGATTGAACAGATTAGCAAAGAAGGAGCTGTTCGCCTTCTTGGAAATATAGAAAACAAACAGCACGAAACGGAGCAGCTGCTCTTGAAAACAGAACTGATTGTGCGGGAATCCGTACGTTCACTTTCAATATAAAGAAAGAGGGATCGCCTGTGAGCATTCTAAGAGAGTTATTAAATGATATTCCCATTCCCCAAATGGTCAAGATCCGCCAGAAGTTTGACCGCACGATTCTAGAAAATCCAGAGCTGGAGCTAGTGAATAAGCTGGCTAGCAGCGGTGTTATGGCAAGCATTCATCCTGGCCAACAGGTTGCCGTTGCGGTAGGAAGCAGAGGGATTGCCAACATCGCGGGTTTTACGAAAACAACGATTGACGCGATTAAAGACAGAGGAGCCTTCCCTTTCATCGTGCCCTGCATGGGCTCTCACGGTGGTGCTACAGCGGATGGACAGACAGAAGTCCTGCAGCATTTTGGCATTACGGAGGCGACGATGGGTGCGCCGATTCGTTCTTCGATGGAAGTTGTGCAGATTGACCAACTGCCTAACGGTTTGCCTGTGTACGTAGATCGCATCGCTTCTGAAGCCGATGCCATCGTCGTAATTAACCGCGTAAAGCCGCATACGGCTTTCCGTGGACGGATCGAAAGCGGCATCATGAAGATGATCGCGATCGGGCTCGGGAAGCAAAAGGGAGCAGAAGCTTGTCACCAGCTGGGCTTCAAGTATATGGCGGAGAATGTGCCTGCCATGGCTACGTTGATGATCCAGAAGCTGCCTATCGTTTTCGGTGTTGCGCTTGTTGAGAATGCCTATGATGAAACATGCCAGGTCGAAGTGCTGCCTGCGGCAGAAATTGAAGAGCGCGAAGAGCAGCTGTTGATTGAGGCGAAATCGCGTTTGCCCAAAATTTTGTTCGACGAAATCGACGTACTGGTGATTGATTATATCGGTAAAAATATTAGCGGTGACGGTATGGATCCTAACGTAACTGGACGTTATCCGACGCCTTATGCGCATGGTGGTCCAGATGTTGCCAAAATGGTCGTATTAGACTTAACGCCTGAAACCAAAGGCAACGCCAACGGGGTCGGTACGGCTGATTTTACAACACAGCGATTGGTGGACAAAACGAATCTGGAATTCACATATGCGAATGGATTAACTTCAACAGTATGTGCGCCAACGAAGATTGCCACTACACTCGAGAATGATTTCTACGCGATCAAGGCTGCCGTGAAGACCTGCAACATCTTGGATTATACAACCTGCAAGCTAGTGCGAATTCAAGACACCCTTCACCTTGGCGAAATTGAGATTTCAGTCAATTTGCTGGAGGCAGCGCGTCAGCACCCAGATATTGAAATTTTGTCAGAGCCCTACGAGCTTTTATTTGACGCAGAGGGGAATATTAGCAAATGACCGACTCATCATCAAAGCCATCAGCGCAGGGGCAAGCTGTTGAATCCGTCAACAGCCAGCCTTATATCATCGCGGCTGACATTGGCACTACGAGCACGAAGACGCTCGTCATCTCCCGAGCAGGACAGGTTTTAGCGTCACATTCGATTGAATATCCGCTTTTTACGCCAGCCGCAGATCGTGCGGAGCAGGATCCGGATCAGATTTTCGAGGCGGTTGTGCAAGGCATCGGAGCTGTGGTCCGCAAGCTTAACCTAACCCCGGAACAAGTGTTATGCGTTTCGTTTAGCTCAGCGATGCACAGTCTTATTGCGGTCGACGAGCAGGCGAAGCCTCTGACGGCTTGCATTACGTGGGCTGATAATCGCAGCGCGGGCTATGCGGAGAAATTGAAACGCAGCGGTCTGGGGCAGCAGATTTATTCGCGTACAGGCACGCCGATTCATCCGATGTCTCCGCTTCTCAAGCTCATGTGGTTCCGTGATAACGAGCCAGAATTGATGAAGGAAACATATAAATTCATCGGCATCAAGGAATACGTTTTCGCCAAGCTCTTTGGCCGCTATCTGATTGACCACTCGCTGGCGAGTGCTACGGGGTTATTTAATCTAGAGAACCTCATCTGGGATGAGGATGCCCTCAGCCACGCTGGCGTGAGGCAGGAACAGCTCTCAGAGCTTGTTCCGACGACTTACCGCGTAGAAGGCCTTAGCAGCGAGTATGCGGCAGCTATGGGCTTGGCCGTGGACACGCCGTTCGTCATTGGCGCCTCGGATGGCGTTCTTGCCAACCTTGGCGTCGGCGCTTTCGAGCCAGGTGTCATCGC
Organism: Paenibacillus ferrarius; assembly: GCF_002027705.1. GTDB lineage: Bacteria > Bacillota > Bacilli > Paenibacillales > NBRC-103111 > Paenibacillus_E > Paenibacillus_E ferrarius. Next base: position 283,266 of record NZ_MBTG01000056.1, read on the forward strand.
CGTTACCATCGGTACGAGCGGTGCCGTTCGCACCGTAGTCAACAAGCCGCAAACCGACCCGGAAGGCAAGCTGTTTTGCTATGCGCTCACAGAGAACTTCTGGGTCGTCGGTGGACCGATCAACAACGGAGGGATTGTGTTCCGTTGGGTGAGAGATCAGATCGCTACGGCGGAGGCGGAAGAAGCTCGCCGTCAAGGCATCGACCCCTATGACTACTTGACAGAGATAGCCTCTGAAGTCAGTGCAGGGTCGGATGGTCTTCTGTTCCTGCCGCTCCTTTCCGGGGAGCGCGCCCCTTACTGGAATGCCAATGCAAGAGGCGTATACTTCGGGCTTTCCTTAAGCCACCAGAAGAAGCATATGATTCGCGCTGCTCTCGAAGGTGTGATGTTCTCTATCCAAGCCGTTGCTGCGTCACTTGAACGGATGATGGGACCGGCATCCGTCATTCGGGCATCCGGCGGCTTTGCCCGATCTACGTTCTGGCGTCAAATGATGACAGATATGCTGGGCACGTCCGTAACCGTGCCGGATTCGATTGAAAGCTCTGGTATTGGAGCTGCATTGCTTGGTTTGCTCGCGATGGGTGAAATTGACGATCTCTCTCATGCCCATCAATGGATACAGGTAGGAATGGCTCACGAGGTGAATGAAAGCGATTATCGCATTTATCAACAATTGACATCTATTTATACAAGCGTATATCATCAATTAAAAGATCAATTCGATGCGATTACCGCTTTTCAAGGGCAGCACCTACGGAGTCCTCAATCATAAACAAGCTTAGGCGATTCAACAGTAATGGCCAAGTCAACATGCAGAGGGGATGAAGACGATGAATTTATTCGATCTTACAGGGAAAACAGCAGTAATTATTGGCGGCAACAGTACATTAGGTGGCTCGATGGCCCTTGCTTTAGCCGGGCATGGCGCGAAAGTGGCCATCGTTGGGCGCAATCAAGAGAAAAGCGATCAAGTTCGTCAAAGTATTGAAGCGATTGGCGGGGAAGCGAATACGTTCCAAGCCGACGCGACGAAACGCGAGGATTTGGAACTGGTTCTCAAAGAAGTTTTGGCCTGGTCAGGCTCTGCCGACATTCTGATGAATTGTCCCGGCAAAAATAGTGCTACGCCTTTCTTTGACATTTCCATGGAAGAATGGGATTCTATTATGGAGGTTAATTTGAAAAGCGTCGTGTTAGCCTGCCAAGTGTTTGGGAAATACATGGTTGAGCGGAACGAAGGCGGAAGCATCATTAACATTTCATCCGTTTCATCAGATCCTCCGCTTTCTCGTGTATTCACTTACTCCGCTTCCAAAGCAGCTGTCAATAATATCACACAGAACCTTGCTCGCGAATTCGCTCCAAGTCGTGTGCGTGTGAACGCGATTATCCCTGGGTTCTTCCCGGCGGAACAGAATCGCAAGATTTTGTCTCCAGAACGGATTGAATCCATCATGCGCCATACGCCTATGAATCGATTTGGCGAAGCGTCTGAGCTTCAAGGGGCTGCTGTGTTCCTTGCATCTGAACAAGCTTCTAGTTTTGTCACAGGGTCTGTCTTAAGAGTGGATGGCGGTTTTGGCGCGATGACGATTTAAAACTTATATTTTTTCGGAAGGGTGTATGAGAGACATGTCTAAACAACAAATTGGTGTAGTCGGTCTAGCGGTAATGGGTAAAAACTTGGCTTTGAACATTGAGAGCAGAGGATTCACTGTATCCGTATTTAATCGTTCTGCCGAAAAAACAAAAGAGCTTCTGCAGGAAGCTGAGGGTAAACAATTAGTAGGTACATACAGTGTGGAAGAATTCGTGCAATCCCTTGAAGTTCCGCGCAAAATTTTGATCATGGTTAAAGCTGGCGGTCCTACGGACGATACGATCAACCAATTGCTGCCGCATTTGGACAAAGGCGATATCCTTATCGATGGAGGCAACGCATTCTTCCCGGATACACAACGCCGTAACAAAGATTTGGAAGCACATGGTATTCGTTTCGTTGGAACAGGCGTTTCCGGCGGTGAAGAAGGCGCATTGAAAGGCCCGTCGATTATGCCAGGCGGTCAAGAAGATGCCTACAAATTGGTAGAGCCAATTCTGACGGCAATTTCCGCTAAAGTTGGCGATGACGCATGCTGTACGTATATCGGACCAGACGGTGCCGGCCACTATGTGAAAATGGTGCATAACGGGATTGAATACGGGGATATGCAGTTGATTTGCGAAGCGTACCAATTGCTCAAGGATGTTCTGAATGTCAGTGTGGAAGAGCTTCATGAGATTTTCACAGAATGGAATAACGGCGAGCTTGACAGCTATTTGATCGAAATCACACGTGATATTTTCACCAAATATGACGCTGAAACCGGCAAGCCAATGGTTGACGTGATTCTGGATTCCGCAGGTCAGAAGGGAACAGGAAAATGGACCAGCCAAAGTGCTCTGGACCTAGGTGTACCGCTTTCCATCATCACAGAATCCGTATTCTCCCGTTTCATCTCCGCGATGAAAGAGGAGCGCGTAGCGGCTAGCAAAGTTCTCAAAGGACCTGCTGCTCCAGCCTTCACAGGCGATCGCAAAGCGTTTATTGAGGCTGTTCGCCAAGCGCTTTACGCAAGCAAAATTTGCTCTTATGCACAAGGCTTCGCTCAAATGAGAGCAGCTTCCGAAGAATATAACTGGAATTTGAAATACGGCAGCATTGCCATGATCTTCCGCGGCGGCTGTATCATTCGTGCTCGATTCCTTCAAAATATTAAAGATGCGTACGATCGCGATCCAGAATTGAAAAACTTGCTGCTGGACAACTACTTCAATGGTGTTGTTGACAACTATCAACAATCATGGAGACAAGTTATCGCAGAAGCGGTTACTCGCGGTATCGCAGTTCCGTCTTTCGCTTCCGCCCTTGCTTACTATGACAGCTACCGGACAGAAAGACTTCCGGCGAACCTGCTGCAAGCACAGCGCGATTACTTCGGTGCGCATACGTTCCAACGTGTGGACAAAGAAGGTTCCTTCCACTTCAACTGGATGGAAAACTAAAAGGATTTGGCTTCAAGCTTCTTCCTGCAACCCATATGCCGCTTCGCGCAGCCACATTTTCAAACGATCGGCCTCTTGATCAAAGCCGTTCCGTCTGTGGATGAGCATTAAGGAGACTTCGGCAAAATAACGGAAATTTTTTAATAATCGTGGTTGAGCAAGGCCTTGCATGCGCGGGTCTTCTTCAGCCACTTTTTTCTTAATAAACTCCAGAATCCAGACGACATCTTCTTTGCAAAGGGTATAGCTTGGGTGTAAGATTTGCTCTAGTTTGCTTTGAGTACGGTTGGTATAGGCAACAGTTGGGTTCAAAGCTTCATCGCTCCTTGTCCATGTAAGATCTCTCTTAAAATCTTAACTGCGATTATTGGGATTTATTTACTCTACTATATGATTTTTTGATGGATTGTATTCATGATTAGTCTGCTATGGTATGATGTTGGGAATGTTTGTATGATTAGCATATGGGAAAAGGGGATTAACGTGACAGCAAGCAACATTGTACTTGTAGGTTTTATGGGGACTGGCAAATCGACCGTTGGTAAGCAGCTGGCCGAGCGATTAAAGTGGACTTTTCGGGATTCAGATGCCGTTCTAGAGGCTGAGGAGCAGACAAGTATTCCCGATTTATTTCGAATTCATGGGGAATCGTACTTCCGTACATTGGAAAGTAAGACCCTTGCACATATTCTAGAAGGCAACAAGCAGGTAGTAGCCACAGGCGGCGGTGCTGTATTGGCGGAGGCGAATCGAAGCCATATGCTGAACAATGGCTTTGTTGTGGCGCTGAAAGCTTCACCGGAGATGATTATTCACCGAGTAAGCAGCGATTCGAATCGTCCATTACTGCAAGGGAATTTGGCGGAACGTGTCCATACTCTATTGGAACAGCGGAAATCATCCTATGATTTCGCACATATGGTTATTGACACTACGGAACTAACGACGGATCAAATTGTAGAGATGATTGTGTTGGAAGCAGCGTCAAGAAAAGAGAGGACAAGCTAAAAAGCTTAGTCCTCCCATTCGAGCATACCGCCAGTCATATTTTTGAGGCCTTGGTAGCCTTGTGCTTCCAGAAAGCCAAGGGCACGTCCACTGCGAGCGCCGCTGCGGCATACCAGAATCACTTCATCCGCTTGCGGGATTTCCGTGAGACGTTCTGGCAGTTGACCCAGCGGAATATGAATCGCTCCGGGAATGATGCCGGCAGCCACTTCTTCATCTTCGCGAACGTCAATAATTGCAAGCTTTTCGCCGCGGTGAAGTCTTTCTTTTATTTCGGATGGCATGATCGTATCCATGGTAGACCTCCAAGCTTGAAATATGAGGAATCATCCCCATTACAGGTAATGATAGAAACAATTAAAGGAGATGTCAACCAGTTGAGGGTCCTGCCCTTAATCGGCTATGGATCGATCTTTGGGTGGTGTGTGAAGGTTCCCAAGTTCTATTCCGTATGGTACACTGACAATAAATCTTTTGGTTAGTTTTCATGCATAGTGAACCTGATGGAATTCTATTATTTTTCATCGGATATTACATATAAACACTTACGAAGGAGTTATCAACGACATGAAAGCCATCGTGAAACCAACCTCCCAGCTACAAGGGGAAATCAATGCTTTGTCCTCCAAAAACTATACTACCCGGTATTTGCTCATCGGCGCTCTTGCAGACGGGACAAGCACCATCTATTATCCGGCGCATAGCGAAGATAGCGATGCTATGAGACGTTGTGTCCGTGATCTGGGCGCCATTATTGAAGAAGACGATGAGAAAATCGTCATTACAGGTTTCGGCAAGAATCCTAAGCATGTTTCGGAGCTTAATGTCGGTAATGCCGGTGCCGTACTGCGCTTTTTGATGTCTACGGCTGCTTTTTGTCCTGATGTGACATTCGTCAACACGTATCCGGAATCCTTAGGCAAGCGTCCTCATGATGATTTAATCGACACTTTGCAGCAAATGGGCGTGGAAGTGCAACATTCTAACGGTCGTCTGCCGATAACTATTAAAGGGGGACAACCCCGCGGCGGCAAGCTTACGGTCTCAGGGAATGTCAGCTCCCAATTCCTAAGCTCTCTCTTATTCATGACGCCGCTTCTGGAAGAAGATAGCGAGATTGAAGTGCTGCATGATTTGAAATCCAAAATTATTGTTGGTCAAACGCTGGAAGTTCTGGCGCAGGCCGGTATTATTGTGCATGCCAGCGAAGACCTGATGCATTACCGCATTCCAGGTGGACAATCCTATCAAGCCAAAGAATATGTGATTCAAGGAGACTATCCTGGATCTGCGGCTATTCTAGCTGCTGCCGCTGTAACGAATTCAGATGTACGCGTGCTTCGTTTGGAAGAGAACAGCAAGCAAGGTGAGAAGGCTTGTGTAGATGTGTTACGCGCTATGGGCGTTAATTTGACGCATGAAGATGGCGTTGTGCATGTGCGTGGCAATCAGAAGTTGATTGCTGGCGAATTCGATGGCGATCATTTCACAGATGCTGTATTGGCGATGGTAGCAGCTGCTGTATTTGCAGAAGGTACATCAAGATTCTATAATGTCGAAAATTTAAGATACAAAGAGTGCGACCGTATTACCGATTATTTGAACGAGCTGCGTAAAGCTGGCGCCGATGTGGAAGAACGCCAAAGCGAAATTATCGTCCATGGCAAACCGCAAGGGGTGACTGGCGGGGTTGAAATCAATGCACATTTCGATCACCGTGTTATTATGGCCTTAACAGTTGTTGGCCTGCGTTCCGAGAAGGGTTTGATTATTCGTGATGCTCATCATGTAGCCAAATCTTATCCGCAGTATTTTGACCATTTGCGTTCGATCGGTGCTCAGGTTGAACTTGTAAACGAGTAATAGATTTTCAAAACAACGAACGGGTGAATCAGCATGACGATTATTTGGCAGGGATTAAAGGTGACGTTTGGGTTTTTTCTCGTTGCTGGACTTGTGTTTGCCAGCAGTGTGTTTGCTGTTTTGCTCTACGCCAAAGCGACGGGCAAAGAACCGGCTTTATTCGCATCTGTTTCTTCAGCTGTTGTGATGGCTAAGCCGGCTGAATCTGCCCAAGCAGTGCAAACGGCCACACCTGTACCAGCTGTCCAACCAAAGAAATCAGCAATGATTGATGCACCTGTCTTCGCTCAGCTTCCTGAACTGCCGGCAGGTTGTGAAATCACCAGCTTAACGATGCTCCTGAATTATGTGGGGATTGCCAAAAATAAAATGGAGCTTGCTGCTGAAATGCCGAAGGACGAGACGCCTGCTGTCTTAAATACGGATGGATCTATCGCTTCATGGGGAAATCCGAATACAGGCTTCGTGGGGGATGTTACGCGCAAGAAAAGAGGCTTTGGCATTTATCATGCCGGACTTTTCCCATTGCTGAAGAACTATATCCCTCAAGCTATTGATATTACAGGTGAATCTTTCGAGATGTATGAACAGCAGATAGCTAGGGATATTCCGGTTATCGTATGGACGACCATTGATTTCAATATTCCTTACAAATGGGTTACGTGGGATACTCCGCTGGGGCCTCTCAAGACAACATATGCTGAACATGCTGTATTATTGGTTGGGTATGATGAGAATAATGTATACTTGAATGATCCGATAAGCGGCAAAAAGCAGGTACAGGTGAACAAAGATCAGTTCATCGACAGCTGGACCGCTATGGGGAAACAAGGTCTCACATATTTGAAAAAATAGGAGGGAAGCGCATGGCTTTCGAAAATCCGTCAAGGGAACACATCAAGGAAATTTTGGCTAGTGCCGGCAATATTGCGGTCGTAGGCTTGTCTGATAAAGCAGATCGTACGTCTTACATGGTTTCCGCAGCTATGCAAAGCAGAGGTTATCGAATTATTCCTGTTAATCCAAATGCGACAGAAATATTAGGCGAAAAGTGCTATGCTACTTTATCCGATATTCCTGAGCCAGTGGACATTGTCAATGTATTCCGCAGAGCGGATCAAGTGGTTCCTATCGCCGAAGAAGCGGTGAAGATTAAAGCGAAGGTCTTTTGGCTGCAGCTGGAGATTGTGAATGAAGAAGCAGCACGAATTGCCACGGAAGGCGGGCTGGAAGTCATCATGGACCGCTGTATTAAAGTGGAAGATGCTATTTTAAACCCGAGAAATAACTAATAAGCTATTGTTGGTTCCCAGTTTAGTCAATTGACAGTAAAAACCTGCTAAAGTGCAGGAATTTTCGGGTGAATTCGGCGAAAAAGTGAAAATACCTGCCATTGTGCAGGTATTTTCACTTTTTTCGGCCTCTAATCCAGATTAAGCCTCAAATACATGCACAAATGCAGGAATTTCATGATTAAGGCTATTGGATTAGTAAAAAAGATGCACAATTGCAGGTTTGTATCAGCAACTAGAGCTAGAGCAGGGCGACATCGAGGCAATGAGGCAAATATCCATGAGGCCCGCTCATCAACTTCTCCGGATCGTATTGGCCCATGACAACAATAAAAAGGAGCTGTCCGCAAGTAGCATCAACTACTTAGGGGCAGCTCTTTTATTTAATAAAAATTATGATTTTAGTACATCATGATCAACATAACGTGTGCCATTCAACTCACTAATTACGTTAATCGCAACTTTGGCGCCGTCTCCGGCGGTAACGATTGTATGCATGCTGACACCAGCAATTGTTCCTGCTGCCCACACGCCTTTGAGGCTTGTGTTTCCTTGTGCATCGGCGTCGACAACGGTTTTGATGCGTGGTTCTGTGCCAGGCTTCGTCTGAATGCCTGAAGCTTCAGCAAGCTCTACAGAAAGGCCTGTCGCAAGGATGACATGGGTTCCTTCGTATGTACCATTCTCGGTCGTTACTTGGAAGCCTGCTTCCACTGAACTTAAGCCAGTGGCCTTGCCTTGCACGAATTCAGTACCGAATTTGGCAGCTTGTTTCTTGCCGATTTCCACCAGGTCAGGTCCTGAAATTTCTGCGACGCCATAATGGTTCTCAATCCATGCTCGCTTGGTAACGCTTTGATCATTGTCGATGACCAGCGTTTTTTTGCCTGCTTTAGATGTGAATAAGGCTGCACTTGCTCCCGCGGGACCAGCGCCAATAACGATAACATCGTATGCCATGGGGGAACTCCTCCTTCAAGAGAATACCTACACTTTGGATTATGTCATACCCGATAAACTTAGTCAATTTATGTGTTTAGAATGTATGGAATCTAACTTTTCATATCCAATCGCTTCCATTCATAAAAAGCTAGCAAGAGGAGAGAATAAAAAAGGCCCTAATAAGAGGTGCCCAAAATAATGAAACTCTGAGGAGGATTTACACATGTATAACAACAATAACAGCAGCTATGGAGCATCGTCTTTTGGGAATGCGTCTCAAGGCAATCAAGGCAATCAAAGTTCACAAGGGTATCAGTCGGCCAATACGCAGTATCAAGGGAACCAAAATCAATATCAAGGAAACAATACGCAATACCAAGGCTACCAGAAGCAGTACCAGCCAGTTGGCTTGGTGCAGTCCTTCTATGATCAGAACAGCCAAATTCAATCCAATCAAGCTTATAACCAATCTACTTCTCAGGATGCGTTCCACACAGCTAATTATCGTGGGAATCAACCAGGTCATGATGCTTATCTGCGCAGTGATTCTTCTACACCAGCACAGCATCAAACAAATTACCAAAGCGGGTATTCCTCCAACAGCGGCATAAACAGCCAAATGAATACGTATCCTTCGCAATATAGTTATGCAACGACACAACAACAATCCTATATCCCAACGCAATACGGCAGCTCGATGCAGTCCAACCAGCCGTATGCCCAATCCAACATCTCGACTAATGCGTTTCACACAGCCAACTATCGCGGCAATCAGCCTGGACATGACGCGTACTTGAGAAGTGATTCCTCTTCTCCTTCCCAACAATCCTACCAGTCCAACTACGGCGCACCTCAACAAAACTATCAACAACAAGGCTTTCAATCGGGTGCACCAACATTTAACAATTCAGGAATTGGACAACAATACGGATATAACTCCTCCAACTAATTGCGAAAGCGCTAGGTAGATGTCCATAAGCAGGTCGATAATCGACCTGCTTATTTTGTTTTGACAAACCGGCAAACAAGCTATACGATTTGTAAGAGAGGGCTTATGCTTATAGATGCAAGTTTTCTTTGAAAACGCTGAGCTTATGCTTACGGTTTCATTTTGCAAAAGCAAAACTTTTAGGAGGTAGCATTCGTTTGAACTGGATGGGGAACTTACAACAGCTTGGCCGCTCTTTAATGCTGCCCACCATTGCGCTTCCTATTGCTGCTGTGCTGCTTCGTCTGGGGGATTTACCTTGGGATGTCATTCATGCTTCCGGCTTCGGGGATATGCTGCTATTGGCTGGCAATACGGTTTTTGATTATATACCGATTATTTTTGCTGTTGGTGTGGCGCTTGGCCTGACGGAAAGTGCCGGGATTGCCGGGCTGTCGGCTATGCTTGGGTATTTTATGTTCACGAGACTTATTGAACATGCGCTGGGTTCGCAGTTTCAATTAGGCGTATCAGGCGGAATATTAATAGGGCTGCTCGCTGCCATTATTTATCATCGCTGCAAGGAGATCAAGCTTCCCGAATACATACAATTCTTTGGTGGACCCAGGATGGTACCGCTTATCATGGGGCTGTCCACGCTAGTCGTGTCCTATATTATGATAGGAATTGGTCCTTATTTGGAAATGGGGATGGGCAAGCTATCCAGTTGGCTGCTTGGTTTAGGCGGCTTTGGTGCATTTGTTTATGGCATCGCTCATCGCTTGCTTGTCCCTTCGGGCCTGCATCATATTTTGAACAACTTTTTCTGGTTCCAAGTCGGGGCTTACGAAACGCCAACCGGTCATATGGCCTATGGTGATTTGCCACGGTATTTCGCCGGAGATCCGACGGCAGGCACATACATGGCAGGCTTGTATCCGATCATGATGTTCGCTCTTCCTGCTATTGCTTTTGCCATCATTGGCGAGGCGCGTGAGGATTTGAAGCCGAAAATCAAAGCTACTTTTTTGACGGCAGCGCTGGCTTCTTTTTTGACAGGTGTGACAGAGCCTATTGAATTTGCTTTTCTTTTTGTAGCGCCGTATTTATTTATCATTCATGCTATTTTATCCGGTGCAGCGATGTGGTTGGCTTATGAACTGCATATTCAACATGGTTTCTCTTATTCCGCAGGTGCAATTGATTACATCATTAACTTGCATTTATCACACAATGGGCTGCTTTTAATCCCGATAGGCTTGGTGTATGGGTTGCTGTATTATTTCTTGTTTCGCTGGGCTATCAGGCGGTTTCAAATTCCTACACCAGGCCGGGAAGAAGGTTCTTCACTTGAAGAATGGGCGGGGGATATTCCCTATCGGTCTCCGCTTATTTTGCAAGCACTCGGTGGGAAAGACAATATTAAAAAGATTGAGGCCTGCATTACCAGATTGCGACTTACGCTTGTCAATGATCGTTTGATGGACATCACGGCATTACGACACTTAGGAGCAGCAGGCGTCATTCGTCTTGGAGGAGGCAATGTTCAGGTCGTGTTCGGAACATTCTCAGAGCTGATTCGTGAAGAAATTATGAAAGTACTGCGCAAAGACATCCATGTGGTGCTGTTCACCTCGCCAATGCAAGGTCGTATGATTCCCATTGAGGAAGTGCCTGATCGTATCTTTGCTTCACGGTTGGTAGGTAACGGAGTTGCTTTTATACCTGAAAAGGGGGAGCTTGTTTCTCCTGTAGCTGGAACGATTATGCACATTTATCCGACGATGCATGCCCTTGGGATTTTGACGGAGGAAGGCTTGGAAGTGCTGCTGCATATCGGGATCGATACGTCGAGTTTGCCAGGCAAATGTTTTAATGCGGTCGTGAAAGAAGGCGATCGTGTAGAGTCAGGGCAGCTCCTGATTAAATTCAATTTCAACAAAGTGAAGAAATTTGCTTCATCCTTGGCGACACCGATGATTATTACGAATCCGGATCTTGTTAAATCCTGGAGCTACGCTCCTTTCAAAACTGTCAAAAAAGGCCAAGGTTCTGTGATGTCCGTTGTCTTAAAGCCTACTAAATCTACGGGGGGGACGAACGGATGATCAGAGGGATAGGTGCGTCATCAGGTATTGCGATGGGTCAGGCTTTTGTCATTCCTACCTGGGAGTGGGATTTTCCTGAGAAAATGATTGATGTGACAGATTTGGCGTATGAGTTCGAACGTTTGTATGATGGGATTCGCTCTTCGAAGGACGAGCTTGAATTGATTAAGCAAGAGATAAAGGATGTCGTCGGCCAAGATCAAGCGTATATTTTTGATGCTCATTTGGCCATTTTGGAAGATCCTATTTTCATGAATGAGATTCAAGGGATTATCGAGCTGCAGTACAAGGCAGCCGAAGTCGCTGTCAAAGAGGTCATTGATAAGTTCGTCGGCATGTTCAATATGATTGACGATGAATACATGAAGGAGCGGGCGCTGGATATCAAAGATGTCGGTAACCGGCTTCTAAAGCACTTGTTAGGGGATACCAGCACGACTGTACCTCCTATTGATCATCCTTACATCTTAGTGGCAAAAGAGCTGACGCCGTCTCAATTAGCCCATCTGGATCCGACTAAGGTGCTAGGCTTGCTGACCATTCTTGGAGGCACGCATTCTCATGTTTCCATCATGGCAAGGGCGATGTCCGTTCCTTATGTGCTTGGTTTGGAAGGAAAGCTGCTGCGTCCTATCCAAAACGGCGATTTCTTGATCATTGATGGCCAAGAAGGTACACTGTACATCAACCCGGATAAGACAACCATTGAACGCTATCAAGCCCGCAAAAGAAATTGGCTGGAGTTCAAGGAAAGCCTGCAAGAAATAGCGGACGTTGCGCCTGTGACGGTAGATAACAGCTATGTGAATCTGCATGCGAATATTAATTCGGTTTTGGAAATCGATCAGGTTTTGCGCAATGGAGCTTCAGGCGTTGGCTTGTTCCGCACCGAGTACCTGTATATGGATCGCGACTCTCTTCCAGGTGAAGACGAGCAGTTTGAAGTGTACCGACATGCTGCAATGCAGCTCAAGGGGCGGCCCATTGTCATTCGCACCTTAGACATCGGCGGAGATAAAAAGCTGGATTATATGCCACTTCCCAAAGAAGATAATCCGTTTCTTGGGTATCGAGCCATTCGCATCTCCTTAGACCGCACAGAATTATTCATGATACAGCTAAGAGCGATTCTAAGAGCGAGCCATTATGGGAACGTCAAAATCATGTATCCGATGGTCACTTCCCTTGACGAGGTAAGACAAGCCAAAGCGCTGCTTGAGAGAGCGAAGTCAGAATTGAGTGCGAATGGGATTCCTTTTAACGCGAATATTGAAGTAGGTTTGACGATTGAAGTACCTGCCGCGGCACTAATAGCGGATGTTCTGGCGAGTGAAGTGAATTTCATGAGTATTGGGACAAATGATCTGGTTCAATATGTGCTCGCTGTAGACAGGATGAATGAGAATATCGCGCACTTATATAATCCTTACCATCCCGCCGTTATCAGGCTTCTGAAGCTGGTGATTGATGCGGCCAAAAGCGTAGGAATCCCCGTAGGCGTCTGTGGTGAAATGGCAGGGGATATCCGCGCATTGCCGATATGGCTTGGGCTGGGCATTGAAGAGCTGAGCATTTCGGTGCAAACTCTTTTGCAAGTGAAACATCGCCTCTTAAGCAGTGACGCTAAGAAATGCAAAGATCTCGTTAATCAAATACTGGTTTGCAAAACAAGCGAAGAAATCATAGAGCTGCTAGCTCAAACCGAACAAACGGAATCCATTGTAGGAGGAAATTAGACATGGCATTGACAGGAACGAAAGTACTGGCTTTTGTGGATGAAGAGTTTGAAGATTTGGAGATGTGGTACCCTGTGCTGCGCTTGCGTGAAGCTGGGGTTGTCGTGGATATTGTTGGGCCTAAAGCCAAAGCCGTCTATCACGGCAAGTATGGTGTGCCCATTACGACTGATTATGCGTTTGACGAAGTCAAATCATCGGATTATATCGGACTCTATGTTCCGGGAGGCTGGGCGCCTGACAAGCTGCGCAGATACCCGGACGTCATTCGGTTGACACAAGAGTTTCATGCGGATGAGAAACCGATTGCGCAGATTTGTCATGCAGGCTGGGTGTTGATCTCAGCGAAAATCGTGAAGGGCTACACCATGACGTCTACACCGGGGATTCGCGATGATCTTGAGAATGCTGGCGCTATCTGGCTGGATGAAGAAGTTGTCGTTGACCGCAATATCATTTCTGGTCGCAGACCACCGGACCTTCCGGCATTTTCCAAACGCTTTGTGGATGAACTTATTCAATTCAATAAGGAACAGGCAAAGTAACATCTCACTTCCATAGGTGGCAAAAACTACTACTCATAAGTCGGAAGGAAATTGACTGAGATAGTAGAATATCATAGTACAAGAAACTAAGGTACATGCCGCCTGCCCGTGAAGGAGTGTTAGAATGCAAAAGTATTGCAAGTGCGGACGCACGATGAACCTTCGTCTGCGTACGGTTATTTATCAGAACAAAGTCGACATTGAGAATGTGCCTATTTACTCCTGTGAAGCGTGCGGTCGAAGTGAGGTTGTGCCTCACGTTAAGCCTGAACTTACGAGCTTAATCGGTAAGCTGGGAAGTAAGCCCGACAAACAGCAGCTGTTTTTCCATGAGCTTTCAGAGGTTGCCTTTCTACTGCTGAAAGTGACAGAGAAAGAGCATATGAATGATTCCATGGAGAAAATCGTGGAAGAACGAATTAATGAGTTGTTAGACATCTTATTGCTAGCACAATCGCTGGGTGACGAGCCTTGGACGGAAGAAATTCGCAAAAGGCTATCGCAAATTACACAGAGTGCTATTTCGACATAAGTATCGTCGGCCAATCCCTCTGGGGTTGGCTTTTATACATAAAATGTGGTACTTTTGAAAATGAAATGAAATTATTTTCAAAGCATTTTCAATTTACATTGCAAGATGGATTAATTTGTCGTATCATAACTTTAATATACTAGGATCGCAGAATACTTTTGAAAATGGAGAGAGTAACCGTGACCGTAACCATTTATGATGTAGCAAGAGAAGCAGGAGTTTCCATGGCAACCGTTTCACGGGTTGTGAACAACAATCCGAACGTGAAGCCGCAGACACGCAAGAAGGTTTTTGAAGCCATTGAACGTCTTGGATACCGCCCTAATGCGGTAGCAAGAGGATTGGCCAGCAAGAAGACGACAACGGTTGGCGTTGTTATTCCCGATATCTCCAATTCGATCTTTGCTGAAGTAGCGCGTGGGATTGAAGATATTGCGAATATGTATCATTACAATATCATTTTGTGTAACGCCGATAAGAAGAAAGAAAAAGAAATTCGTGTTATTAACACGTTGCTTGAGAAGCAAGTTGATGGACTGCTTTTCATGGGTGGCGTTGTAACCGAGGATCATGCGCAAGCATTCCGCACATCGTCCGTTCCTGTCGTGCTTTGCGGAACGAAGGATGAGAATCAAGTGATGGCTTCCGTAGATATCGATCATGAGAAAGCCGCTTTCGATGCTGTGAATGTATTGATCGCAGCGGGACATCGTGATATTGCGATGATTTCCGGTACGCTTCAGGATCCTGCGAACGGCTTTGCCCGTTATCAAGGCTACAAAAGAGCATTAGATGAAGCTGGAATTGAACTGCGTGATGAGTACGTACGCATTGGCAACTATCGTTATGAGTCCAGCGTTGATGCTGTGAATTACTTCTTGGAGCTTTCTCCTAGACCAACAGCGATCTTCTCGGCAACTGACGAAATGGCAATTGGCGCTATTCATACGATTCAGGATAACGGATTAAGAGTGCCGGAAGATATCGCAGTCATCAGTGTGGATAATATCCGGATGGCGTCGATGGTTAGACCGACATTAACAACCGTTGCTCAGCCTATGTATGATATCGGTGCAGTCTCGATGCGATTGCTCACAAAGCTGATGAACAAAGAGTCAACGGATAATATGCAGGTTATTCTGCCGCACGAAATTATTTACCGTAATTCGGTTTCACAACAATCTTAATCTAAAAACCTCTAATCGAGGTCAGCCCTTCTGGGCTGGCTGCGGTAGAGGTTTTCTCATGTAACCACTAGGAAAAGAGGATAATGAAATGACTTGGACGAAGCTCGCGCTTATCGGCGCAATGAATGAGGAAATTGAAC
This sequence comes from Paenibacillus ferrarius, assembly GCF_002027705.1. Taxonomy (GTDB): domain Bacteria; phylum Bacillota; class Bacilli; order Paenibacillales; family NBRC-103111; genus Paenibacillus_E; species Paenibacillus_E ferrarius. Next base: position 298,598 of record NZ_MBTG01000056.1, read on the forward strand.
GACTGGTTTCACAGATGAGCGATGTGCGTGAAACAGTTAAAGCGGGGATTACATTTCGAGAAGGCACTTATTTAGGCAAGCAGGCTGTCGTTTGCAAAACAGGGGTAGGGAAAGTAAATGCGGCCGTGACGACGCAGATTCTGATTGATAGCTTTCAGGTCGAAGCCATTATTTTTACAGGTGTTGCGGGAGCGTTGGACCCTGAACTGAATATTGGGGATCTTGTTATTTCCAGCGAATGCATGCAGCATGATATGGATGTGACGGCGCTTGGATTTCCTCGCGGAATTATTCCCTATGAAGCCAAATCTGTATTTGAAGCCGATGCTAAGCTGGTGGAGCTGGCCGTTGCCTCAGGTGAGAAGCTGTTTGCGGGCAAGGTCAAGAAGGGGAGAGTGCTTTCCGGTGATCAGTTCATTGCCAGCCGAGAAGCGGTAGCAAGTCTTCATCAAGAGCTTGGCGGTGTTTGTGTTGAAATGGAAGGAGCTTCGGTGGCTCAAGTGTGCTCAATGAATGCCGTTCCTTACGTGGTGCTGCGCTCTATGTCCGACAAGGCTGATGGCTCTGCACATGTGAACTTTGCCGAGTTCACGGTTTTGGCATCGGAGAATTCGTACAAGATGGTTGAGGAAATTGTAAAACACTTATAAAATTATAAAAAAATATGGGTAAAATATTACGAATAAAAAATGACAAATACAAAAGCTCAGTACTTGCCGAATTGGCCGTTTACTGAGCTTTTGTATCTTATTTCAAATAGAGCATGGACAGTTCTTTGGTATGCCGATTCTTCTCGGCAATCGCTTGGCGCCTCGGAATCGGCGCCCAAGTCTCGACAGGGTCCAGCCACGTATCGGCTAGCTGGACGGGACTCTTGCTCTGCCAGGCGTCCAGCCACGCCTGCGGGAGCGCCAGCTGCGGCTGAGCCTCCAGCTGGTCCAAGACCGCCTGCTCGCTCATCACGAGCCAGAGCAGGCTCCAGGCCCGCGGTACGACGCGCCAGATGTCGTACCCGCCGCCCCCGAGCGCCACCCAGCGCCCTTCGCACCATTGGTGCGCCAGTTGGTGGATCAGCTCGGGCATAGCCTTGTACACGCGCATGGAGCAATGCACATGCGCGAGCGGGTCCAATGCATGGGCGTCGCATCCATGCTGCGAGATAATGATGTCCGGCTGGAAGCGGGCAATCGTCTCCGTGAGGACCTCGCTGAAGCATTCCAGCCAGGAGTCGTCCTCGGTGTAGGGCTCCACCGGAACGTTAATACTTGTACCGAACGCTTCGCCTTCGCCGCGTTCGTTCACAGCCCCAGTGCCGGGGAACAGAAATTTCCCCGTCTCATGAATGGACAGCGTGCATACCTGGGGATCGGTGTAGAAGCCCCACTGCACACCATCCCCGTGATGCACGTCCGTATCGACGTACAGTACCTTCGCGCCGTACGTTTCTTTGGCATGCGCAATCGCCGCAGAAGCGTCGTTGTAGACGCAGAAGCCGGCACCCTTGCTTTGCAGCGCATGGTGCAAGCCGCCGCCCAGGTGGAGGGCGTGCGGGGCTTTGTCTGACATCACCAGATCGACTGCGGTGATGGAACCGCCTACAACCTTGGCTGTGATGTCATGCATCCCAGCAAAGTAAGGCGTATCATCGGTGTCCAGCCCGAAGCGGGCGGCTTCTCGGACCCAACGCTCCTCCGGCACGGAACAGCTAAGTGCTTTCACAGCTTCCAGATAAGCCTGGGAGTGGACCCGCAATAGCTCGCTATCCGTGGCCGATCGTGGCTTCCGAAGTGCGCTGTCAGGCAGGGCGCCTGACTTGCGCAGCAAATCAACCGTCATCGTCAGACGGTCTTGATTGAACGGATGGTTCTCATTGAATTTATAGTGAATTTCTTCCTCATCATAAATAAAGACTGGACCAGCTGCACCCTTGTTCATATCCCAAATTCCCCCGAATTGGCTAACAATCTTGCTTGAAGCCCTAGAAATCTCTTGATCGTTCAGAAACTAATACATAAATCGTTGTTGGAAGCGAATGCGATCGAACTGCTCTGCCGAAGAAATAGGCACCAGCTTGCCAATGCGCACCATCAGGCAGTTAGCCGGATGCGAGCAGATCTCGGGATCGTCGGTTGCGAACCAGATCATGTCGACGCTCTTCATTAATTTCTCCATCATTTGACGATATTCCCATACCGTTAGTTTGCTTGTTTCTAGATCCCAGTGCCAGTAGTACTCGGTGGTGAAACAGATGACATTCTCCATTTGATCTCCCGCAAAGGCAAGGCGAATCATCTTTTTACCCAAGCCAACCGTACGATAGTCGTCAGCGACTTCAATAGCTCCTAATTCAATTAGATCCTGCATATGACCTTGTGACCAGCGCTCAATTTCATCGGGATAATGGAAGGTGACGTAGCCTACGATCGTAGAAGCATCCCTTGCAATTATTATACGTCCTTCCGGTAATTGTGCGATCTCAATTAAGGCTTCCAGCTGCTCTTTGGGTCTGCGGAACGCGTCCAATTTGTTATGCATGGTTAGACCTTGCAAATGTTCAGCTGAAACGGGGCCTTCAATGATAATCTCTGGTTGATCAGGAGCGGCTTGCAAGCTGTGTGAGTGATAGATTTTGATATGCTGCATAACTTTAGCTCTCCTTTTGAAAAACAGCATGATGGAAGTTTCCTTTTCCCTTAGGTCATAGTATTCTTATACCAAATTTTGCATGGGATTAAAAGCCGAATTTTTACGTATGCGAATAATTCCCAGTATGATATAATAGAATATGTCAAAAATCGATCACATTTTGCTCAAATACATCAGTAAAATGAAAGCGGTTTATAAGATGAGGAGGGTTTTACGTACATGGATCAAATGAAAGTTGAACTCATTGAAGCGGTATCCCCTAACCCAAACATGCAAAATTACGAACAAACACATGCAGCATTTGACTGGAAAGACATCGAGAAAAGTTTTTCATGGTATGAAACAGGGAAAGTGAACATGGCCTATGAAGCGATCGACCGCCATGCTGAATCATCCAAAAAGGACAAAATCGCGCTTTATTACAGCGATAATGTTAGAGAAGAAGCGATTACCTTTGGTCAGATGAAAGAGAAATCAAACCAATTCGGCAATGTGCTGCGCGGTCTTGGTATTGGCAAAGGCGAGCGTGTTTTTATTTTCATGCCGCGTACTCCTGAACTTTATTATGCCTTGCTCGGTACGCTTAAAGTTGGAGCCGTTGTGGGTCCTTTGTTCGAAGCTTTTATGGAGACAGCGGTGAGAGACCGTTTGGAAGATAGTGAAGCTGTAGCTATTATTACTACGCCAAGCTTGCTTTCCCGTGTACCTTATAACGAACTTCCTCATCTGAAACATGTCATTGTTGTAGGCGAAGATGTTCAGCTTGCTGAAGGTCAAGTAGATTTCTACAAGGAAATGGCGAAAGCGTCAACGGAATTAGACATCGAGTGGTTGGATCGGGAAGATGGCTTAATTATCCACTACACCTCGGGATCAACAGGCAAGCCTAAGGGTGTCTTTCACGTACAGAACGCAATGATTCAGCATTATTATACAGGTCAAGTTGTATTGGATCTTCAAGAGGATGATATTTACTGGTGTACAGCCGATCCAGGTTGGGTAACAGGAACCTCCTACGGCATCTTTGCTCCATGGTTGAATGGCGCGACGAATGTGATTCGTGGCGGACGTTTTAGCCCGCAAGATTGGTACAGCACGCTGCAGAAGTATAAAGTTACCGTGTGGTATAGTGCTCCGACTGCTTTCCGTATGTTGATGGGTGCCGGTGATGATGTCGTTTCCGGATATGATCTATCCTCGCTGCGTCATGTGCTCAGTGTAGGCGAGCCGTTGAATCCGGAAGTCGTTCGTTGGGGACTCAAAGTGTATAACCAGCGTATTCATGATACATGGTGGATGACGGAGACAGGCGGACAGTTGATTTGCAACTACCCGTCGATGACGATTAAGCCAGGATCTATGGGTCGTCCGATTCCAGGTGTCGAAGCCGCGATTATTGATGATGCAGGCAATGTCTTGCCTCCTAACCGCATGGGGAACCTTGCGATTAGAACACCATGGCCATCCATGATGCGCAAAATTTGGAACAATCCTGCCAAATACGAGGAATACTTCCGTTTGACAGGCTGGTATGTTTCCGGTGATTCGGCTTATCAAGACGAAGAGGGGTATTTCTGGTTCCAAGGCCGAGTGGATGATGTTATCAACACGGCTGGCGAGCGGGTAGGTCCTTTTGAAGTGGAAAGCAAGCTTGTTGAGCATCCTGCTGTTGCAGAGGCAGGTGTAATCGGTAAACCTGACCCGATGCGGGGAGAGATTATTAAAGCTTTTATCGCTCTGCGTGAAGGCTTTACGCCATCGGATGAACTCAAGGCCGATATTTCTAAATTCGTCAAAGAAGGGCTGTCTGCTCATGCAGCGCCTCGTGAAATAGAATTTAAAGACAAGCTGCCCAAAACACGCAGCGGTAAAATTATGCGCCGTGTGCTGAAAGCTTGGGAGCTCAATTTGCCAACAGGCGACTTATCAACGATTGAAGACTAAATAGAGGATGAAAGCTTTCTTTGCACCGGGATTGTTGGTGTGAGGGAAGCTTTTTTTTTCATGAAAAAAAAGAAGATCCGATGAGCGGATCTTCTTTCTTTTTTAATTATTAAATGCAATGGCAGCAGACGGTTTGGACTCTCCGGCATCATTCACGGCGGTTACTTTGTAATAGCCGTTGTAGGCCGCTGCGTAGTAATGGAATTCGGTTGCATTATCCACAGAACCGAGCTTCGCGAAGGTTCCTTTTTCTTTGTCGCTGAAATAAACGTTATATTTCTTCACTTTGTCTTTGGCAGCATTCGCTTTCCAGGTCAATGCAATACCTGCGCCATCTTCTTTGGCTTTGAGGCCTGATGGTGCAGCAGGCAGATCTTTGGCTGACGGGCTCGGACTCGCGGTATTGCCGTTGCCAGTGCCAGTGCCGTTTCCTCCGTTATTCTCACCTGTTCCACCATTAGGCGTACTCGTAGGAGGAGGGGTTGAGCCTGGAATTTCATTTCCGTCCAGAGGAGGTACGAATAAGGAATCTATAGAGCTTCCATCGGTAAAGGAAGAACGGCTAGCTGGTGATTCTTTGCCAGCAACGTCGACAGCTGTCACATAATATCCGACCAAACTTGAAGCGGAGATATGGTCAACGAATTTCGTTTCTTCTCCGGCCATAACCACTTTGCCGCCCATGAGCTGGAATTTGCCCCGGTTATCTGATCGGTAAAGGCGATAACCGACCAAGTCAGGGTTAGTGTTAGCTGCAAATGTAATGGTCGCTGTATCTCCGGACTTCGTCGTGACGACATTCGTTGGAGCCGGCGGCTCTTTGCCGTCGTCAACCCGTGGGTCGAGCTCTGATGGCGCATCGTCGTCGTAGTCTGTAGGCTTGTAGTTGTCAATCGATTTTCTGCTTTTCTCTGGAAGCTTGTTCATCGCATCTTGAACTTCTTTCAACAGTTGACTGATTGATTTCTGCCGTTTGATGACGGTTTTCTCTTGGACGAAATCAGCTGGCGTTGTGTCTTGCGCCATATAATTTAGACCATTATAGGAGCTGATCTTCATTTTGACCATGACATTGTCAACTTCCGTTGGGACGAACTTCTTGTTGAAAATGTCGGTAACTTGATGGTCTGAACCGGATGTTAACTCGCTTGGCAGTTTCCCTGATAAGCTGGATACCGTTGCTGAGACGATGCCGTCCGGTTTGGCAAATGTTTTGGTTGGGAAGAGCTCTGGCTTCTGCTCAATCGTCCTGTTCATGATCAGCGCCCATACGTCTTTGGCGTGATACGTTTGATGCGCTTGCGTTGATTTCGTCGACGATGACAATTTATTAATCGGTTGATCGTAACCAATCCACACACCAACTGTGATGTCTGGGGTGAATCCCATGAACCAAGCATCGGCATCATCTTGTGTAGAACCTGTTTTGCCGGAAATCTCGATTTTGCCATAGGATTTATAATTTTTCATTAGGTCAGTCGCCGTGCCTTGGCTAATGACCGTTTTCATCATATCCGTAATCAAATAAGCGCTTTGTGGTGAGTAGACTTGTGTAGGCTTCTGATTATGGCTATAAATGATCTTGCCATTGGAATCTTTGATCTCACGAATCATAAAGGTCTCATTATAGACGCCTTTATTAGGTATAGACGCATACGCGCCAGTTAATTCTTTGACAGACGTACCGCGGCTAAGTCCGCCGATAACGCCGGTCTGAGCATAATAATCTTCCTTTTGAATCGAAGTGATACCCAGTTTCTTGGCGAAATCCCAAGCGTCATTGATCCCGACTTTATTCAGGAAGATATCGATGGCTGGGATGTTATAGGATTGGTTTAACGCTTTTCTAGCAGTCATGAGACCATGGAACTTGTGGTCCCAGTTTTCTGGTAGATGGAAGCCCTTAACGCCATCCTTGAGAATAATCGGAATATCATCAACGATACTGGCCGGTTGAATGGCTCCTTTTTCCAAAGCAGGGATATAGGCAGCGATCGGCTTCATCGTGGAACCTGGCTGTCTGAATGCCTGTGTGGCATGATTGAGCTGTTCATTAAAGAAATTGCGGCCCTCAATCATTCCTTTGATGGCTCCTGATTTGGAGTCGATCATAATGGCGCCAACTTGCTCGATACCGCCTTTTTTCTCATCGGTAGGGGCGAAGTTTTTCTCGTTTGCTGCAATTTCGTGCATCGAATCATAAATGGTCTTGTCGATGGTTGTGTAGATTTGATAACCGCCGCGCAAAAGCTGCGTATGTATGCCTTTTAATGCTTCATTATAAGCGGCTTGATTCGTCTTAGGATCAAGTTCAGGCTTCTGGATTTTCAGCAAAATTTCGGCGGCTTCCTGCTCGGTTTCGATCATCAGATACGGATAAGTCGTATAGGCTTTTTGAGCGGCAGGGGCCATTGATTTTTTGAGATCAAACTTCAGGGCCTCTTGATATTGTTCATTCGTAATTTTCTTTTCTTCAAGCATCCGTTTTAATACTAATTGTTCACGCGTAACCGCTTTTTTGAAGCCATCTTCATCGAATTCAGGCTTGCTCGTAAAAGCGGAATACTGCGATGGCGATTGCGGCAATCCAGCCAAATAAGCGGCTTGCGCGACATTCAATTTGTCTAAGTCGTCAATGTTGAACAGTCCCTTGGCAGCAGCCTTGATGCCGTAGAGGTTGTAGCCCGTAGCTCCATTGCCATAAGGAATCTTGTTCAGATAGGCGAGGAGAATTTCATCCTTGGACATCAGACGTTCCATCCGCAAGGCAAGTAGTAATTCTCTTGCTTTCCGGCCATCATCGCGGTCTAGCGTGAGAAATACCCGTCTGGCAAGCTGCTGTGTAATTGTGCTGCCGCCGGTTTGAACTTCTTCGTTCAGTAGTTTCTGTGTCACGGCCCGGTAAAGACCGCGGAAATCGATCCCGTGATGGGATTTGAAATCTTTGTCTTCAATGGACAACACCGCATCGAGCACGACTTGCGGAATATCATTGAGCTGGGCGAGGCGCCGATCTTCCTCTGTGCGCAATTGGCCAATAGGCGTGTCATCGTTGAAATAAGCGAAGCCTGTGACGGCATTTTCCTGAATCTGCTGACGAATGGATTCTTCGGAGCGTACAGGATCTTTTTTAACCAAGGCACTGACATATCCGAATGCGGCGGACCCACCCAATACTCCTGCCAAAAAAGCGCTGATGAGGGTCCATTTAAGAGTAATCCAAGTGACTTTGAATGTTGTTCTCACCCAAGGTCGATTCCATTTCGCGAAAAAATTGCGCATAAGTTCCAATATCCTCCTTACATGAACGCTAATAGTATACCATAATTGCACCTATTGCGGTAATGGTGATGCAAGAAACGACGACAGCATGGTTTGACAATAACCGCAGTCCTATGTTATAAATTGAAACAAATGCATGGATGGATCAGCAGTAGGTAGCTTGTGGATGCTTTCAGAGAGCCGGTGGAGGGTGCGAACCGGTACCTGCAGGTTAGTGAATTACGGTCTTGAGCAGTGAATGGGAACCTGCAGCCAATTGGAACTGCACTAGTAGTATTTGCCGACTAAACCCCGTTACAGGTTCTTGAGTGAAAATAGTGAGCCGTAGAACTTATCTATAGTTGTACGTAACTGCTGTTTTAATTAGGGTGGTACCGCGAGTCAAGTCTTCTCGTCCCTTGTGGATAAGAAGGCTTTTTTGTATTTTCTATGAAAAAGGAGACGAATGAACATGACAATTTTGAAGGACTTGGAGTTTCGTGGACTGCTTCACCAAATAACGGACCGCGAGGGCTTGGACAAAAAGCTAAGCGAAGAGCGGGTAGTGCTTTATTGTGGATTTGATCCCACAGCGGACAGCTTGCATATTGGGAGTTTATTGCCAATTTTAACATTGAGACGCTTTCAGCAGGCTGGACATATTCCGCTTGCCCTCGTTGGCGGCGGTACAGGTCTAATCGGTGATCCTAGCGGCAAAGCGAATGAGAGAACGCTGAATGGACCGGAAACCGTAGTCGCATGGTCGCAAAGCATCAAGGAACAGCTTTCCCGGTTTCTCAATTTCTCAACGGAGATCGAGAACAGCGCTGAACTTGTCAACAACTATGACTGGCTGGGTTCGCTGAATGTCATTGAATTTTTACGGGATGTGGGCAAAAACTTCACGGTTAATTACATGCTGGCCAAGGATTCCGTGGATTCACGTATTACGAAAGGTATTTCATTCACGGAATTCAGCTACATGATTTTGCAATCTTACGACTTTTTGAAATTGAATGAGACGAAAAATTGCTCCTTGCAGATTGGCGGAAGTGACCAATGGGGCAACATCACAGCTGGACTCGAGCTTATCGGTAAAACAACGGATCAGCGCGCTTACGGGGTAACTCTGCCGCTTGTAACGAAGAGCGATGGTCAAAAGTTCGGGAAAACCGAAGGTGGCGCCATCTGGCTGGATGCCAGCAAAACGTCGCCGTACCAGTTCTATCAGTTCTGGCTAGGCACTGCGGACAGCGATGTGATTCGTTTCCTGAAGTATTTCACTTTCCTCTCGCATGAAGAGATCGAACGGTTGGAAGAAGAAGTGAAATCGCAGCCTGAGAAAAGAGAAGCGCAGAAGCAGCTTGCCCGTGAGGTCACCCAGCTGGTACATGGGGGAGAAGCGCTGGAAAGTGCTTTGAACATCACCGCAGCTTTATTCAGCGGCAACATTCAAGATCTTTCCCGCCAAGAGATTGAAGAGGCATTCAAGGATGTTCCTTCCACAACGCTGGAGCAAGACGACATCGCGCTGATAGACTTGCTTATCGCCGTAGGAGCTGCGCCGTCCAAGCGTCAAGCACGTCAGGATATTGAAAGCGGCGCTGTGACGGTTAACGGTGTCAAGGTGACATCCCTTGAAGCGGTGGCCAAGGATCTTGGCAAACTGGGAGAAGCTTACCTTGTCGTTCGCCGCGGCAAAAAGAACTACTACCTGGTACAGTTCGCTTAGGTGCGATAGAGGAGTCTTTAGGGACTCTTATTCCATGCGAATATCTCCTTGTAACGCAAATAGCAGCTCTCGAAGGCTCTTATTCCTTTGAGAAGCTGCTATTTCTTGCTTTTTACAACAGATAGGAGTCCTTTGTGGACTCTTATTTTGCGTGGAAACCTGCTTTTCTCGCAAATAGAAGCTCCTATTATACCTCCTCAATTTTTCGGACATGAATTGTCACGATTCATTGAAGCTGAATTGCATGAAAGAAAGAAAGAAAGAAAGGAAGAAAGAAAGAAAGACGCCCACCACAATGCAGGCATCTCTTCGAAGGTCCTATTGAATTGAAACACTTACGTAGTATCTTTGAGATGGATCTGGGCTTGAGTCTGCAGGATTAACATAGATATTATATCTAGTGTTTGCCTCAGCAGTAAAAGTAGCGCCCTCACTTCTATTGTCACTAAAGTCAAAATAGGTTTTAGGGAATGTTGACCCATACTCTTTATTCAATGCAAATGACGCTGTTTTGACATTTGGATTATTTAATATAACGCTAACTGTTCTTCCAGCATCCATTGGGCCAGTTTTAAAAGAATACACATCTACATCATTAGATGACCCTATTGTTCCATAATTGTAGTTGTTTCCGTACAAACAAACATTATCTGCATAGGTGAAATTTCCATTGGGTTCATTTTCCAGGTAGTAGTTGCTTTTGTTTTGACACATGTTTACAGATTGATCATAAGTCACATTGTTATACTTGCTTGCATTAAAGTCTGCGGCGGAAGCAGAACTTGCGGAGAAGCTAGCCATCATAACGGAAGCCAAGGCAATGGAAAAAAATTTTTTATTCATAGTCAACACTCTCCTAAAATATGTATTTTTATAGTGCATTACCAATATAAGATAGATTCCATTGTTTGTCAATTTTTAATATATTTACGACTTCGTCTTGTAATTTCCATATTCCAAATTGAAGGATAGAAGTGGATGGAAGTACGGAATCTCTGGCATTCAAAAAAGTAAAGGAGTGAATTGAACATGGGAACAATAATGGATGGATTCAGTACATTTCAATCATTAAGTATTTTTTTCGCATTGTGTGAGAAAGGTAGACCCACGCAAGAACAAAAGGATCAAGCCTTGAAACTTCTCATCCAGCTTTATGGAGCTTTATCGGAAGAAGAACTGATTCAGCGAGACGATCCCGACTTACTTCTTACTTACAAGGAACTTAAACGCTCAATCTTAGATAAAGCAGAGGGCAAATTATAATGGAACAACCCACAAAATGGCTGGGCAGTATTCGTGATCTGAAACTATCGTATCGAAAAAGACATCGTATTCTACGAAAAGCTCGAGATCAGGCTGAAATCAATAAAGATGTAGCAACGATCCGCAATATGCGATGAAACTATACACTCTCATTGAAGTGAATGGATTACACACATATGATCAGGAGGCAGATAATATGTTGAATGAAATAGAAGTACTAAAGGGACAAGTTCAAACGCTGCTGAACACGGCAGATGCGCACATTGAAAAGATTAATGAATTAGAAGCCAAGGCGAGCATACCTATGCCTGAATGGGCTCGAGAAGCTGTTTCTGCCGCTGTAAGCAGTGGGTTGATTGACACGCCAGAGGGCCGAAGTTATGATTTTTACAGCTTGTTGCTTACTGTGTTCCGTAGAAAAGGACTTATTTGATTGGCCGCACTTTGACCGTACTTCTTCAAACTTCAATGCTATTATAACAACATAACTATCCTAACTTTCAAAGGTTCGGAGTGGATATTCATGAAAAGGGGGGTAATGACAGACTCAAACTGGAGTTATCTGGTCAAATATTTATTTGAAGTAGAAAGGCGCTGAGGTAACAGGTTTATACTAAGGCAAAAAGAAACAAACGTTCCGTAGGAAATAAGCTGGAAATATGGTATAAATTACCTAAGTGATAAATTTCCATACGGAAGGGCATGATATTTTGACAATTGCAATATCTTTAAAAGTAAATGACGGCTTAGTTTTAGCAGCGGACAGTGCATCTTCAATACTCATTAGAGATAACCAAGGACATTCAGGAGTTATCAATGTTTATGATAATGCCAACAAAGTATTTAATATACACAAAGAACTCCCCATTGGAGCAATCACATGGGGATGCGGAAGTATTGGTGTCTCGTCAATTTCCACGCTCGTAAAGGATTTTCGTGATCAGATTACAAATCATACTGAACACCTCCTCAATACAGCATCATACACTATGCAAGAAGTTGCTGAGAAATTTTATGAATTCATATATACTGAGAGATATCAGGTTGAGTTTGCCAGTTGGCAGCCTTTTCAAAGACCATCTTTAGGATTTATATTGGGAGGCTATTCTTCTGGCGCCACCTTAGCGGAAATATGGAGAATTGATATTTTAGAAGGCGGTATTTCAAGTGGTCCATATCTTGTAAGAAATCAAGATGATTGTGGAGTGGATTGGCAGGGCGCGCCAGAAGCAATCGCTAGGTTGATTAAAGGTTATTCACAAATGCTTCCTCAACTTTTGTTAGCCTCTGGTTTAACTGATCAACAAGTGGCCAACATAATTCCCATACTTGATCAAAATCTTCAATCGCCATTGATATTGCCAGCAATGCCAATTCAGGATTTAATTGATATCGCTGATTTTTTGGCCGATCTGACAAAAAAATATGTCAAATTCACACCAGGACCACCAACAGTAGGTGGACCTGTTGATATAGCCGTTATTACAAAGTATGAAGGATTCAAGTGGATAAAACGTAAACATTACTTTGATAATGGCTTGAATTAAACTAAACTAAGGAGTGATTTTTATGGAAAAAATTATGTGCATTGGTAACAACGAAAAGGATATCTCAACACAACCAAAGTTTTTAATTACTAATATTCAGTCAGGATCTGAATCAATAAGTTATAATGCTCAAAATGTGTTTAACTATTTAAACTTATTTTTGCCATCTAAATAAGTTGCTCAGAATAGAAACAAATAAAAAGCCCGAGGGAAGCTGATCTGGACCCTTTGTCAAGGACACTTGAAAAAACTCAGTTTAAATCTAGACAGCTAACAATAGATGATTCCTGTATTGCACAGGGGTCATCTTTTTTAATCCCCATTGATATCGATTGTTGTTGTAGTAGCGGATGTAACCGTCAATCTTACGTTGTAGTTCTGCCAATGTTGGGCAGCTGCGATGGTCAACATGGTCCTTCATATGACCGTAAAACGACTCCTGTGGCGCATTGTCCCAGCAATTCCCCCTTCTAGACATCGATTGACCTAATCCCTTTTGCTTCAAAAGTTTTTGGTATGTGGGACTCGTATAATGACTCCCTTGATCCGAATGGATGAACGCTTTCTTGTGCAACTTCAATTTTCTTTGCTTCATGAGTGCCTCAATCGTGTCTGT